>NZ_JABGBN010000002.1 GCF_013133795.1 Pelistega suis | reverse complement strand
GTGAAACGCCTTTGCGCCGATGATAGTGGGTGGACACCTGTGAAAGTAGGGCATCGTCAAGCTAATTACATCAAAAACCTCTCTAGATAATCCCTAGAGAGGTTTTTTTATTGCCTATCATATAAACTGGTACGGATATTTTGGACACAAAGGAGTCCAAAATATGAAGATATCGGTATCTATTAAAGAGCAAGCCTGTGAGAGGCTTTTGCATTTTCATCCTAAAAAAGCGATAGCCCGAGAGTTAGGGATTTCAGCCAGTGTCGTTCGGGACTGGAGTTTTTTTGTCAACAAAGGTGACTTTGCTTGGATAAGTGAGCGTAGTGTCCTGACACGTAAAGCACAGCAGCATCAAGCGATTTTGTACTGGATAGAGCATTACCCCATAGGTTACAGTGATGTTGCCCGTTTATTTGGCATTCGTCCCTCTGACTTATACACAAAGATTAAACGTTATATCGCACATAGTCCCTCTGAGCATTTGCCTGATAAAATACGGTTATGGGATTGCCTAAGATGGCATGGGACAGGAGATGCAATGGTTGATAAAGCACGAATTCGTAAAATGGTCAGTGAGCGCTTATCCAGAGCTAAGACCAAAGAGCAGCTGGATAAAGAGGTGAATGATATTTTAATTACCTACGAGTGTTTATTCCAAGAGATACTCAGTGATTGCAAGGATGAGGTCAAAAAAAAAGAGTTGCAGCTATATCACGAGCAGCTCAAGCAGGCGTTAGCATCAAGGCTGCCTGCCAAGTATTGAGTGTGCCAAGAAGTAGCTATTATGCGGCCAAGCATCCGAGCGAGTCGATGCGACGTGATGAGCAAAAAGCGCAGTGGATAGCACAGATACAACAAGCATGTTTTTATACGATAGGTCGTCGTCGCATGGGGGTATTGCTTGAGCAAGCCCAAGGCTTAAAATTGGGGCAGTCGCAGATAGGTCGCTTGATGAAGGCGTTTGAACTCAATGCCAAGATACGTCAGCAACGCAAGACGTATCAAAAGAGCTGTCGTGTGCAAACGCAGGGATTAGCTGCCAATGTACTCAATAGGGACTTTAGCTCGGCAAGCCCAAGGAGTAAGTTGGTCGCTGATGTGACCTATGTGCCCTATTATGAAGATAATCAGTGGCACTGGGGTTACCTCTCGTTGATATTGGATTTATATGACCGCTCCATTGTGGCGTGGTGCTATGGTAAGCAACACAATCAGCAGTTAGCGTTAAAGACGTTAAAAATACTGAGCTTTAAAGGCGTTGCTCCGCACGCGTTACTGCATAGCGATCAAGGTAAACTGGTACGGATATTTTGGACACAAAGGAGTCCAACATATGAAGATATCAGTATCTATTAAAGAGCAAGCCTGTGAGAGGCTTTTGCATTTTCATCCTAAAAAAACGATAGCCCGAGAGTTAGGGAATCATCTCCCTCATATGATTGCTTACTAGTGACAAACCTTTACTACGTGCATGAGCGGCGATATGAATGTCATTTTCCCCAATAAGTGCGCCCTTTTTTGGATAAGCTCGCTTTAATATTTGCACATTGTGATGTGCTATGTAGATTCTTTGGTTTGTTGAGATTTTTCCCATTGTTTCTGCCAAAAATCAGCTTCAGTTGTACTTTGAGAAACCCCAATGCCTTGACGATACATATCGCTTAATATTTGCTGAGAAGGTATATAGTCTTGTTTGGCTGTTCTTTCAATCCAATATCGTGCTTTTTCCAAATCTTGTGCTACCCATTTGCCATGTAAATAGAGCGTACCCAGTAGATAGCTAGCACGTAGATGATGCTGATTGGCTGCTTTTTGCAAATAAAAGATACAGTCGGCTGAGGCTGTTTGCGAACCTAAACCCGTGATGAGTTAGCATCAAGGCTGCCTGCCAAGTATTGAGTGTGCCAAGAAGTAGCTATTATGCGGCCAAGCATCCGAGCGAGTCGATGCGACGTGATGAGCAAAAAGCGCAGTGGATAGCACAGATACAACAAGCATGTTTTTATACGATAGGTCGTCGTCGCATGGGGGTATTGCTTGAGCAAGCCCAAGGCTTAAAATTGGGGCAGTCGCAGATAGGTCGCTTGATGAAGGCGTTTGAACTCAATGCCAAGATACGTCAGCAACGCAAGACGTATCAAAAGAGCTGTCGTGTGCAAACGCAGGGATTAGCTGCCAATGTACTCAATAGGGACTTTAGCTCGGCAAGCCCAAGGAGTAAGTTGGTCGCTGATGTGACCTATGTGCCCTATTATGAAGATAATCAGTGGCACTGGGGTTACCTCTCGTTGATATTGGATTTATATGACCGCTCCATTGTGGCGTGGTGCTATGGTAAGCAACACAATCAGCAGTTAGCGTTAAAGACGTTAAAAATACTGAGCTTTAAAGGCGTTGCTCCGCACGCGTTACTGCATAGCGATCAAGGTAAACTGGTACGGATATTTTGGACACAAAGGAGTCCAACATATGAAGATATCAGTATCTATTAAAGAGCAAGCCTGTGAGAGGCTTTTGCATTTTCATCCTAAAAAAACGATAGCCCGAGAGTTAGGGAATCATCTCCCTCATATGATTGCTTACTAGTGACAAACCTTTACTACGTGCATGAGCGGCGATATGAATGTCATTTTCCCCAATAAGTGCGCCCTTTTTTGGATAAGCTCGCTTTAATATTTGCACATTGTGATGTGCTATGTAGATTCTTTGGTTTGTTGAGATTTTTCCCATTGTTTCTGCCAAAAATCAGCTTCAGTTGTACTTTGAGAAACCCCAATGCCTTGACGATACATATCGCTTAATATTTGCTGAGAAGGTATATAGTCTTGTTTGGCTGTTCTTTCAATCCAATATCGTGCTTTTTCCAAATCTTGTGCTACCCATTTGCCATGTAAATAGAGCGTACCCAGTAGATAGCTAGCACGTAGATGATGCTGATTGGCTGCTTTTTGCAAATAAAAGATACAGTCGGCTGAGGCTGTTTGCGAACCTAAACCCGTGATGAGAATCTCTCCCCAGATAGCCAGACTTTCTATATCTTGACGATGTGCAGCCTGTGCAGACCAATTAATGACCGCTTCGGTATAGTTAGGATATATATTTAGACGAGGATAGTAATATTGGCACAAGAGAGATTGTGCCTCGATATGATGCTGTTTTGCCGCTAATTCTAACCAACGCAAACCAGCAGGAATATCTTGATGATAGTATTCACCAACAAAGTAGCGTCGTCCTATCTCATATTCTGCGTTTGCATCGCCGCTTTGTGCTTTTTCCATGAGGTTTTCCATTGCCATATCGAGTGCTTCTGGACCATCTGGTTTTGCGAGGATAAATTGCATGAATTGTTGATAGAGTTTTTTCATGATGGCACTAATGCTTTGCGTGAATAACTAAATTATAAATAAGTATATACTGTTACCTTTATCGAAAGGAAGTTTATGTACCAACTTTATGTGAGTAAACCTAAATCCTCTTGGTCATTAAGACCATGGATTTTATTAAAGGAATTAAATATTCCTTTTGAAGATAAGCAAGTCTATTATCTGGATAATTTGCAAGGGCAACGAGCGCAGTTTGCTCAATTTTCACCGACATCAAAGATTCCTGTACTTCATCATCAAGGTAGCGTAATTTGGGATAGTTTGGCGATTGTAGAATATATCGCAGAAACCTATCCTCAGGTATGGGCAGAGGATAAAAAAGCACGTGCTTGGTCTCGTAGTGCCTGTGCTGAAATGCATTCAGGATTCACTCATTTACGTGATATATGTAATTTTAGTCCTTTGGAAAAAATCTCCTTACCCCAAATTCCAGCGGAAGTTGAGCAAGAGTTAAAGCGCATTAATCAATTATGGGAAGAGGGTTTACGTCTATTTGGTGGTGAGTTTTTAGCGGGTCAGTGTTTTACCGCAGTAGATGCTTTTTTTGTGCCTGTGGCTGGCCGTATTCAAACTTATGGTTTAGAGGCTTATTTTAGTACTCAAGCATTAGCCTATCAGCAACGCCTACTCGCATTACCTAGTTACCAAGAATGGTTAAATGCTTAATGAGATATTGGATGGCTAGGATTAGCACGAAAGAGCGAATATTCTGCATGTCTAATTAAAAAATAATCACCGCTGATAGTTTTGATACTATTAGCGGTGAAGTCATTTAATAAGATGAGTAATATTTAAAAACATTAATTGTTTTGTTGGATATTATTATCTTTGATAATTTGACCCCAGAAAGCACTATCACCAGCGATACGTTCTTGCATGATGTGAGGGTTTCGATATTCAGGAATAGCACCTAAATCCTTAAAGCGCTTTTGGATATCTGCACTATTCATTACTTTTTCAATAGCAGTAGCGAGCTTAGTGACAATCGCATCTGGCGTATCTTTAGGCACAACCAGTCCTGTCCAGGAAGTACGGGTATCCATATTGATATTCTGTTCTTTAATACTAGGGACATCGGGTAGACTTTCTAAGCGTTTAACTGTCCCCACCATAATCGGTCGCAGAGACCCATTTTGGATATGTGGCAATAGGGAAAGTACTTCAGAGTATAAGAAGTCAATTTCACCTGCGAGTACAGCGGTAATCGCTGGGCTACTACCGCGGAAAGGGATATGTTCAAAATTTACTTTATTATCTTTGGCGAGTTTTGCCATGGTGAGATGCGCTGTACTACCTACACCTGAGGTGGCAAAATTCAAGCCATGTTTATTTTCTTTTGCCGTCGCAATAAGACTATCTAGGCTAGTAATCTTAGGTTGATATTTAGGATTGACAACGAGTACCGTAGGGGTTTCGTAAATCATTCCTAAGGGTTTTACGTCTTTAGTTAAATCATATGGAGGTGTGGGCATAAGTAGAGGCGTGACTAAATTTGGCGCAACAACAATAGAGATATAATGACCGTCAGGAGCACTTCTAATTAGTTGTCCTAGACCAATAGTACCTGCTGCCCCTGATTTATTCTCAACTACGACAGATTGTTTAAGCTCTTTGCTCAATGCCTCGCTGAGGATACGTCCACCAATGTCGCTCGCACCTCCTGGGGCAAATGGGACAATATAGGTAATAGGTTTACTAGGGAAGTTATCGGCTTGAGCCATACTGACAGCTGGTGGTACTAGTCCTGTCAGTATAGCCAGAGTGAGTGATAACTTCTTTAGGTGTTTTTTCATGAATGTCTCCTTGATTGATGGTCTAATCGAATGAATTGCTATGTTGAATATGAGTCATCAAGATAATGAGTTAATTTTTTTGTTGAAGATTATTATCTTGGATAATCTTATTCCAGAAAGCAGAATCATCGACAATGCGCTTTTGCATAAAAGCACCGTCACGATAATAAGGAATGGCACCGATAGCGGTGAGACGCTCTTGTAATTCTGGACGTTCTAGGACTTTTTTTAGAGCAGCGGAAAGTTTATCGACAATTGCATCAGGTGTTTGGGCAGGTACGACAATCCCTGTCCATGTTGAAATTGTATTGGCTTTAGGATTTTGCTCTTTGATTGTGGGGACATTAGGCAATTGAGAGAGACGATCATCAGTACCTACAGCGATAGGGATTAAGGTTCCTGCATCAAGATGTGATAATAATGACACAATATCAGAGAACATAAAATCAATCTCTCCTGCTAGAAGAGCTGTGACTCCTGGGCTGCTACCACGAAATGGGATATGTTCTAGTTTGATATTGAGATCTTTTGCTAATAATTCCATGCTCAGATGTCCTGTGCTACCTACACCGACAGTGGCATAGTTCAGCCCATTTTTGCTGTCTTTGGCCGCTTGAATTAAGGAATTGAGATCCTTGATATTAGGGTGAAATTTGGGATTGATAGCAATCACCGTTGGGGTAAGGTAAGTAAGCCCAACCGCTTTGACATCTTTAGATAAATCATAGGGTGCTGTAGGCATTAAATAAGGGGCTAATAAATTAGGTGGCACGACGATGGATAAGGTATGACCGTCGGGTGCACTACGAATAAGTTGCCCTAAACCAATTGTCCCTGCTGCCCCTGTTTTATTTTCAACTACAACGGTTTGTTTAAGCTCTTTACTTAAGGCTTCACTGAGGATACGTCCACCAATATCGCTGGCACCTCCTGGGGCAAATGGGACAATATAGGTAATAGGTTTACTAGGGAAGTTATCTGCGGCTGTACTGATAGCAGGTAAAAAACTAGACGCCAAGACACCTATGCTCAGAATAGAATGACGTAATAACTTTTTCATGGGGTCTCCTTTAGGTGAATATTGTTTGCATTGCAGAATTATTTTTTGCAGGATAGCATAAAAACACGTCAAAATAGAATAGGGTTTATACGTGTATCCGCATAAAAAAAACGGATATTACTGCTCGTAATACCCGCTTTGAAGGAGGAATAGGGGGGGATAGAGCGATTATCGCTGTCTAGCAAAGTCTTTAAGACGAAAACCCATCATGAAAAGTGTCGCAAAATAAATGATGGCACTTATTACCAAAACAATCAGTAAAGCCATAATTCGGCTGCTACTTGCAACCCAATGACCATTACCTAACCATTGACTTAGAAATAGGCTGAGCGATTGATTTAGACTATTCGGGTCTTGCATTTGCCAATCAATAAAATGTTGAGCGCCATATAGCCATGCTCCTAAGACGATTAATGCGGGTAGAATACGAGCAAAGAAAGGCAGCCAGCGAGAATGTGGAATATAGGCTTGACGGCGACGTAGACCAATATATAAAAAAGAGGCATTGATTGTGGCACCTAGACCTACGGATAAGGCTAAACCCGCATGGTGGAAATAAGGAACAAAGATAAGATTTAAAATTTGTGTGCTGATAAGGACAAAAATAGCAATCTTAACCGGTGTTTTAATATCTTGTTTGGCATAAAAACCGGGCGCTAGAATCTTAACCGATAAAATACCAATCAAACCGACTGCATAGGCAACTACGGCTGTTTGAGTCATAAGTACGTCTTTGTGGGTAAATGCGCCGTAGTTGAATAAGCTGGCGACTAGGCCTTCACTTAGTAGGGCAAGACCGAGTACACAAGGAAGGCCTAAGAGAAAGACTAAACGTAGTCCCCAGTCTAACAAGCGACTATAGGTCTGAACATCTTCTTTAGCGTTAGCGGCCGAAAGACTTGGCAATAATACTGTCCCAATAGCAATACCTAATAATGCCGTAGGAAACTCCATTAAACGATCGGCAAAGGATAGCCATGTTACGCTGCCTGCGGGTAGCCATGTGGCGATATTGGTATTAATCAGAATGGAAATTTGAGCAACAGAAACCCCAAGAATTGCAGGCCCCATTAGTTTGATAATACGGCGTACATCAGGATTGTGCCAAGCGTCACGGATTTTGTGGCGAAAGCTAGGTAATAAGCCGATTTTGGCTAATGCTATCCATTGTACAGTCAGTTGTGCAATGCCCCCCAGCATCACACCTGCTGCTAAGGCATAAATGGGTTGTGTGAAAGTCCCGATGAGAAAGAAACAGGCAAAAATCATTGCCAAGTTAAGAAGAACAGGAGTAAAAGCCGGAATAGCAAATTTTTTCCAAGTATTGAGCACGCCAGAGGCAAAGGCGACGAGTGACATACAAAGGATGTAGGGGAACATCATCCTCGTCATCCAGACAGCCTCAGCAAAACCGCTTCCTTCACCTTGACGCATACCTGTTGCCATCGCCCAGACAACGATAGGGGCACCAATAATGCCGATAATGGTGACGACCAATAAGCTAATAAATAACACCAAAGCGACATGATCTAGTAGAGTTTTGACTTTTTCAGGCGCTTGATTGGCTTTTTGCTCTCCGAGGATAGGGACAAAGGCTTGAGAGAAAGCCCCTTCGGCAAAAAGACGACGAAGTAAATTAGGGATACGGAAAGCCACCCAGAACGCATCTGTCAAAGGACTGGCGCCAAAAGTCCGGGCAATCAGAATGTCACGGATAAGACCGGTAATGCGAGATAATAGGGTAAGACCACTAATGGTGGCGGCAGAGCGAAGTAAACTCATATCAAGCGCATGAAAATAGAAAGAAGTCTATTTTAACAGATTGCAAGAAATCTCTATATGAAAGAATTTTAAGTAATAAAGAGGTAGCCATAACAAAGAGAATTTATCTTGTCGCTATGATAAAAAACCAGTGCTAAAGCACTGGTTTGGAGGATAAGTATCGACTTAATTGACTAATGAAATAACGTCAAAATCAATTAGCGTGAGACAATACAATACTCAAATAAAGTAGACCATTAACGTGGTTGTAGACGAATCGCACCGTCAATACGAATTGTCTCACCATTAATCATATCATTAGTGATAATACTATGAACTAATTTAGCATAATCCTCTGGACGACCTAGACGTGATGGGAATGGGATATTGGCAGCAAGAGAGTCTTGGACTTCTTGTGGCATACCAAACATCATCGGTGTACCGAAAATCCCTGGAGCAATAGTATTGCAGCGGATGCCAGAGCGTGCTAAGTCGCGAGCGATAGGTAATGTCATACCAACGACCCCACCTTTAGAGGCTGAGTACGCCGCCTGACCCACTTGACCTTCGTATGCAGCGACTGAGGCGGTATTGATAATAACGCCACGCTCACCCGTAGACTCCGGTGCATTTTTCTCCATGGCTTCAGCCGCAACACGAATCATATTAAAGCTACCCACAAGATTAATATTGATGACTTTTTGGAATAAATCGAGTGGATGAGCTCCGTTTTTGCTGGTTGTCTTATGTGCAGGTGCAATACCAGCGCAGTTAATTAGACCAAAAAGTGAACCTAGTTCAACCGCTTTAGCAACGACAGCCTTGGCATCTGCTTCAGAAGATACATCACAATGGACGAATGTCTGACCGAGTTCTTTGGCATAAGCTGTACCTGCTTCGTCTTGTACGTCAGCGATAACGACTTTGGCACCGTTATCAACCAGCATTTTGACAGTACCTGCACCTAAACCAGAAGCACCACCTGTTACGATAAAGACTTTATTTTGAATTTCCATCACATGTCTCCTAATAAATTTTATTTCAATGCATCCGCAATACGTTGAGTGATTTCTTCTACTTTACCTACACCAGATACTTTAACGTAACGAGGTGCCGTTGCGGCGTCATTTTTTGCCCAGTTAGCGTAGTAATCTACAAGAGGACGTGTTTGTTCTTGATAGACATCTAGACGTTTACGAACGGTTTCTTCTTTGTCATCATCACGTTGAATAAGTGGTTCGCCTGTCACATCATCTTTGCCCTCTACTTTAGGTGGGTTGAATTTGACATGGTAGCTACGACCACTCTCAGGGTGAATACGGCGACCACTCATGCGTTCAATAATGTCTTCGCTAGGAACATCAATTTCAACGACATAGTCTAATTTAATCCCAGCGTCTTTGAGGGCATCAGCTTGAGGAATAGTACGAGGGAAACCATCAAAAAGATAACCATTAGCACAGTCGGCTTGAGTCAGACGATCTTTGACAAGACCAATAATGATGTCATCCGAAACAAGTTTGCCCGCATCCATAACCTTTTTGGCCTCAATACCGAGAGGGGTTTGTGCTTTAACGGCAGCGCGTAGCATATCACCAGTTGAGATTTGTGGAATACCATATTTTTGAGTGATAAAACTAGCTTGTGTACCTTTACCCGCACCTGGAGGGCCAAGAAGAATTAGACGCATAAGGTTCTCCTGAAAAATGGTTGATTTTTAAAATATGATTATAAAAGTTTTATGTTAAAAAATGTTAAATTATGTACGTTTACTTTGCGTATAGATGGTGCTTTGCAAAATAGTCGCGCATATTTTGTAAGTCTTCAGCCGTATCTACACCGGGTAATGGTGCTTGAGCTGTTTTTAATACAAAGATGCGATGACCATGCTCTAGTGCACGTAATTGCTCTAGCGATTCGAGTTTTTCGTGTATTCCTGTACTTAATTGGGGGAATTGTTTTAAAAAACTGACACGATACGCATACAAACCAATATGATGCAATGCAAAATCAGGTTTTGGTAATTGGGATTTATCCCTAGCAAAATCATCTCTTGCCCAAGGAATAGGGGCACGCGAAAAATACAGAGCAAAACTGCGTTGATCGCAAACCACTTTAACGATATTCGGGTTAAAAAACTTATCTACCTCACTGATAGGGTAGGCACATGTCGCAATAGATGCCTCTGGATGTTGGATGAGCGCTTGAGCCACTTGATTGATTAGTTGAGGGTCGATAAGAGGTTCATCACCTTGCACATTTACTACAACGGTATCATCCGATAAATTAAGTTGCGTAACCACTTCAGACAGACGATCAGTACCAGACGGATGGTTGGGTGATGTCAATAACGTCTCAAAACCATGTTCTGCTACAACGTTTTGGATGTGTGTATCGTCGGTGGCGACGATAATTTGTGCTGCCGATGATTTTTTAGCTTGTTGAGCCGTACGAACAACAAGCGGTAAACCCGCGACATCAAGTAACATTTTTCCCGGTAGCCGTGTTGAGGCGGCACGTGCTGGAACAATAGCAATAAAAGGCGTAGACATGATGGAAGACTTAGTCAGCAGAGGATTTGAGCGAACGTGCTTGCTCTTTTAAAAGAATAGGAATGCCATCTTTAATAGGATAAGCGAGTTGTGCCTCATCAGAAATAAGCTCTTGTTTTTCTGCATCGTAACGCATAGGCTTTTTAGCGACAGGGCAAAGGAGTTTTTTAAAGTGTTCTGGATTCATCATCATCAAGATTAATAAGAAAGATAAAGTTACCACAAGTATAAGCGAATCAATGCGTCAATGGCGGCAATTGTTGATAGATATCCTCAAAAAAATGCGTAGGTTTGAACTGCGCCTTAACATGAGCTACCCACCAGTTTGACTGTGCAAAGCCTTGACATTTTGCCGCATCCTTACTCGTCATTAAGAGTAGCCCTTGTGTATAGTTACGAAAATCCTCAGGACTAAAAGCGTAGTGATCGGCAAATGATTGTGTCTGGATAAGAGATAAACCAATGCGGCGTAGACTTTGAAAAAAACGTTGTGGATGGCCAATACCAGCAATGGCACTCATGGGAAGATGAGCGAATTTAGCCTTAAATGTGTCTAGCGAGAGTTTTTGACCAGTTTGTAAATGCTCAAATTCCACTAAGGCAAGATGCATATACACTTCACGTGGCTGACCAGTAACAGGTAGCATAGAAGTCTGTGCTTGCTCAAAAAGTGTCGTGTCATTGGTAACGATAAAGTCTACTGAGGTAAGTCGAGAAGCGGGTTCGCGTAGAGGGCCTGCTGGTAGCATAAGCCCATTACCGATACCACGACTATCTTGAACGATAATTTCAATATCACGTGCCATCGCATAATGTTGTAAACCATCATCACTGAGAATAACGGTGATATTAGGGCGATTGGCCAGTAAACATTCAATGGCTTTTTGACGCTGTGGGTGCACCGCAATAGGGGCGACTTGTGCTAATAAACTTGGCTCATCACCGATAAAGGTACTCAAGGTTGATAAGTTAGCTTGTTTGGGGAGGGTATGTGGAGTCGTAGACAAATCAGCAAATCGCGCATCATCCTTAAGTGTAGCACCGTAACCTCGGCTAATGATACCGGGACGATGTCCTTTTTCCTTTAATGCTTCAACTAAAGCCAAGGTAAGTGGTGTTTTACCTGTGCCACCAATAAAAATATTGCCGATAACAATGACAGGGACAGGCGCTTTATAGGATTTTTTTTGTCCAGACAGATAGGCGAGCCGTTTTTTCTTTGCGATGTATTCGGCTAATTTGCTCAAAGGCAATAATGTACTACTGAACCACCCCTTGGATAGCCAAAGTTTTTGGATGGTTTGACTGGCAGTGGTAGCGATAGCAGAAAACATGGAGAGTCGAGTAGAAGCTATTTATAAATATAAAGAGTAGCGTTAGTATAGCAAACCACTTCAAAAATTGGGTACACTAAGGGAATAATAACTGGAATAATGTGCTTATTTGAATATGTTATCCACAGTTTTTTTTGGATAACTAGGTGGATAAAGTTATCCCCATTTTTTGTGGATAATGTTGTGTAAAACTTGCTTTAATCTAGTATTTACTAATAGGCGCTTAGTGTTGCTTAAATCTTGTGCAATTTTTTTGAAATAAATTTAATTTTTTAAAATCATATAGTTATGAATTTATTTTGAAGAAAAAGTTTATGTTTTAACGCTAATTGCTAGAAAAAAACGCTAGGTGATTGATTTTTTCTCGCTGTGGAAAAATTTAATGTTTTTTTAAAGAAAAAAGATGCAATTTCAAAAAAATTATGCTAGAGCGGAGTATATGGATATAGACTCCTTCTCAACAAAACAAGAAGAAGTCATTAGCGTAGCGGACTTAAATCGGTATGTGGCTCAAGTATTGGGGCAGCAAGTACCGATGTTATGGGTAAAAGGAGAAATTTCTAATTTAACTATAGCGGCGTCAGGGCATTGGTATTTTTCCCTTAAAGATGATAGCGCTATGGTCTCAAGTGTGATGTTTCGAGGTCGGGCAGCCTCGGTGGGTTTTCGTCCGCAAAATGGTTTAGAGATTGAAGCTTTAGGGCAGGTGGGATTGTATGAACCACGTGGTACTTACCAGTTTATTATTGAGCAAATGCGTCAAGCGGGTAAGGGTAATCTACATGAAGAATTTTTGCGTATTAAAAATAAATTAATGCAAGAGGGCTTATGTGATAGCCATCGTAAGAAGTCTTTACCTAGTTTTATTAAAACGGTTGGTATTGTGACTTCATTAGGTGCAGCAGCGCTGCAGGATGTACTCACAGCCATACGCCGACGCGCTCCTTATATCAATATTATTATTTATCCTAGTTTAGTACAAGGCAAGGAAGCTCCTTATGCATTAAGTCATGCTTTAATGCAAGCAAAGCAACGACAAGAGGTGGATGTATTACTGCTTGTGCGAGGAGGGGGAAGTATTGAAGATTTATGGGCGTTTAATGATGAAAGTCTGGCTCGCTTGATTGCCGATATGCCCATGCCGGTGGTAAGTGGTGTAGGGCATGAAACAGATTTTACGATTGCAGATTTTGTCGCTGATATGCGTGCACCTACCCCAACGGCGGCAGCGGAGTTGGTATCCGTAACGACAGAGAGCTGGTTAAGTCTTTTAGAGGGGTATCGACAGCGATTGTCGCGTGGCTTTGCGCATCGTATGCAGAATTTCTCTATTCGTGTTGATAGGGTGAGTATGCGGTTGGTTTCACCGCAGCAACGATTAGCACAGTTACAGCAAAAATATCACTATTTGCAAAAGACGTTACACCAAGCGATACAACAAATGCTTAGAGAAAAAGCCTCTGATTTATCACAAGAGATAAGGGCATTACAAGCGGCATCTCCAGCGGTGGAAGGTTATTATCAAAAAGTTGGTCATTTGACGACGAGATTAAATCGCATGATGCCTTTGGTATTACAAAAAAAACACGCACAGTTACAGGCCAAAAAAGAAGCATTGCAAGCCTATAATCCTCGCGCCATTTTAAAACGAGGATATTCAATTACTTACAATAGCCAAGCTCATGTGGTGAAACACGCAAATACCGTGAAAGCGGGTGAAAAATTACGTATTGAGTTGGGTAATGGTCAGCTTGAAGTTGTGGTTTTAGCTGAAGAAAATTAATTTCTCGTGTTAGAATAAAAGGGCGTTAACTTTTTAAAGAAAAGGATTTACTTATGACACATACTTTACCAGCATTACCTTATGCTTTAGATGCATTAGCACCACATATCTCTAAAGAGACTTTAGAGTTCCACTATGGTAAACATCACCAAACTTATGTGACTAACCTTAACAATCTTATCGTTGGTACAGAGTTTGAAAATGCATCTTTAGAGGACATCGTTAAAAAATCATCAGGTGGTATTTTTAACAATGCGGCACAAATTTGGAACCACACTTTCTACTGGAATAGCCTATCACCAAACGGTGGTGGTGAGCCAACAGGTGCATTAGCAGATGCAATTAAAGCAAAATTTGGTAGTTTTGATGCATTTGTTGAAGCCTTCAATAAATCAGCAGCAGGTAACTTTGGTTCTGGTTGGACATGGTTAGTGAAAAAAGCAGACGGTTCAGTAGATATTGTTAATACAAGCAATGCAGCGACACCATTAACAACTGCAGACAAACCGCTATTAACCTGTGATGTATGGGAACACGCTTACTATATCGACTACCGTAACTCTCGTCCTAACTACTTAGGTGGTTTCTGGAAATTAGTTAACTGGAAATTTGCAGAAGCGAATTTTGCTTAATTAGCGCATTTTCTCAGCCGAGATAATATAAAAACTCGCTACCTTGTGCAAGGTAGCGAGTTTTGTTTTTGGTATATTTTGGAAAAATAGGATGAATTAGCCTTCAATAGCTTTTTCCATTTTTTGACCAGCATTTTGGATGTCTTTACCAAGTCCTTGAGTAGTTTGACAACCTGCTAGACCTAACATAAATAAAGCCGCTAATACAGCACTCATTGTTTTCTTTGACATCATACTTCTCCTTAAATAAGTGATGGAATTCTTTTCAGTATAAAAGAGTTAATGGTTTAGGTCAAATAATTTAATTTGCATGGATTAAATGCTAATTAATGATTATCTTCGTCTAAAAATTGATAAAAAGGTAGATTTTTCTTCATGGTGTTTCCAGCTTTTATCAGCAAAGTGCAATAAAGTTGTCATATCTGTTTTCTATAATCCTGCCATCAATACTAACCCCTTATTTACTCAAGGATAAATACGATGCAACTGTTTTTAGATAATGATGATTTCCCAAGTAATCCAAGTCAGCAAACAGCATTTAATGAGTTACTTGCGACTCAACTTTCTCGCCGAACTGTATTAAAAACAGGGGTAGTAGGTAGTACGATGGCATTTTTTGGGTTGAATTGTGCTGCTCAAGCGGTTGCACAGACGACAGATACGAAATCCTTAGCCACCATGTCATTTAAAGGTGTAGAGGCAAGTACTGGCGATAAAATCATTGTTCCTGAGGGATATAGTTATCAAGTGATTTCTCGTTGGGGGGATCCTCTTTTTGCAAACTCACCTAAATGGAAAGGTGATGCAACAGAAGACTCTGCAGCACAAGCCTTGCAAGTGGGTGATAATCATGACGGTATGACATTTTTCCCGATTGATGGCAAAGCGGATGAGGGTTTATTAGTTCGTAACCATGAATATATTAATCCAGCGTATATTTTTCCAAAAGGCGTAGAAGTGGCTGGAGAAGGGTGGAATGCTGACTGGGTGAAAAAATCACAACGTGCCCAAGGGGTGAGTGTTGTTCATATTCGCCTTGATAATGGCAAGAAGTGGCAAAGTGTATTAGATTCACGTTATAACCGTAGCATTAATGCGCATGATACAGAAATGGTTATCGTAGGGCCTGCGGCGGGTGAAGACTTAATGAAAACTCATGCAGATCCCACAGGTACTGTCGTGTATGGTACGTTTGGGAATTGTGGTAATGGTTTTACACCGTGGAATACGTATCTTACCTGTGAAGAAAACGTGACCGATTATTTCGGTACTACCAAAGAAGGTGTCAAGGCGGATATGCATATGCAGCGTTATGGCGTGTCATCAAAAGCCTCTGACGGAGATTATCGTTGGGAGTTATTTGATAAACGCTTTGATGTGGTAGAAGAACCCAATGAATGGAATCGTCATGGTTGGATTGTTGAAATTGATCCTTTTGACCCGCAATCGAAACCTAAAAAATTAACGGCTTTAGGTCATTTTAAGCATGAAAATGCGGCATTTGCTGTGAGTAATGACGGTCATGTTGTCATCTATATGGGTGATGACCAGCGTAGTGAGTATATCTATAAGTTTGTCTCAAAAAATAAATACGATGCGAATAATCAAGCGGCTAATCGTGATTTATTAAACGAAGGAACGCTTTATGTGGCTCAGTTTCTAGATGGGGCAACCAAGGGTGATTTAAAAGGTGAGGGGAAATGGATTGCCTTGACGTTGGATACTGTTGGAGTAGACGGTAAAAAATTAGCAGAACACTTTAAGACACAAGGTGAACTTTTAGTAAAAACCCGTCAAGCCGCTGATTTAGTGGGTGCAACGCCAATGGATCGTCCGGAATGGGTAGCAGTACATCCGCAAACCAAAGAAGTGTATGTAACGCTGACTAATAACTCAGACCGTGGTAGCGATAAAGAGCGTAAGGGGATGGGAGGTGTAAAACACCCTGGTGTGGATGATGCTAATCCTCGAGTCAAAAATCCATATGGACAAATTGTACGTTGGAATGAGCAAGATACAGATGCAGCGGCATTGAGCTTTACTTGGGATGTTTACTTGCTTGTAGGTAACCCATCTATTCATCCAGAAGGTAATCTCATGGCAGGTACAGCGAATATGACGAGCAAAAACTTATTTAATAGCCCGGATGGTCTTGCTTTTGATAAAGATGGCCGTATTTGGATTCAGACTGACGGCAATTTCTCTAATACGGGTGCTTATGAGGGTATGGGAAATAACCAAATGTTAGTCGCTGTACCTCAAACAGGATCAACAGAAGGTGAAATTCGCCGTTTTATGGTGGGTCCTTCTGGTTGTGAGATTACAGGCATTACGTTTACGCCCGACCAAAAATTTGTTTTTGTAAATATTCAACACCCGGGTGAATATGGTAAGCATCCTCGTGCACCAAAAGAGGTCAATCCTCAAGATCAACCATTAGCATTTTCGCAATGGCCGATGGGAGATAATGAGGATACCGAAAATAGTGGCGGTCGTCCACGAGCCGCTACAGTGGTTATTTGGCGTGATGACGGAGGTATTGTAGGCGCCTAATTCCTCAAGCTTAGGAGTGGCTGTATGTCGGCTATTAGGGTTTTTCATAATATTACATAGTGAATCAATTCAGTATGCTAAACACATCAGATGTTTTACGAGGAGAGAAGATGAAATTCCGTTTATCGACATTAACAGCCACTCTAGGCTTATCAATGATGGCAGCTACCGCACACGCTGATGTGGTTAAAATTGCGGCTGTAGGTCCTGTTACTGGACCAGTCACACAATATGGTGATATGGTACGTGAAGGTATCATGACAGCTATTGAGAAAATCAATGCAGAGGGAGGTGTTGACGGTCACACATTTGAAATGGTGACGGTGGATGACGCATGTGAACCTAAGCAAGGGCCTACTTCAGCAAACTCTGTAGTAAACCAGAAAATTGGCTTTGTTGTTGGTCCTGTATGTTCGGGTGCAACACTAGGTTCTGCGCCTATTTTTGATGAGCAAGGTATTGTGATGGTGACACCGAGTGCGACATCACCAACCATTACTGACGGTAAGGGCTATAACTTTATTTTCCGTACTATCGGTCGTGACGATCAACAAGGTCCAGCGGCAGCTGCTTTTATCGCAGGCAAGAAACCTGCTAAAGTAGCTGTACTACACGACAAACAATCTTACGGTCAAGGTGTAGCAACCTCAACGCGTGATAACTTGAAAAAACACGGTATTGAAGCGGTTCTTTTTGAAGGTATCAATGCAGGTGAGTCAGATTACTCTTCAGTCATTACTAAACTAAAATCACAAGGCGTTGATTTCGTCTATTACGGTGGTTATCACCCAGAATTAGGCTTATTACTACGTCAAGCACGTGAACAAGGCTTTAATGCTCAGTTCATGGGCCCAGAGGGTGCGGGTAATGCTGACATTAATGCGATTGCTGGCGATGCAGTTGAAGGCATGTTAGTGACTTTCCCGCCAGATTTCTCGGCTAAACCAGAAAATGCTGAAATCGCTAAGCTTTTCAAAGACAAAGGTCGTGATGCTTCAGGTGCATTCCAATTAACGGCTTATGCCGCTACTCAAGTGATTGTTGAGGGGATTAAAGGTGCTAAGAGCACAGATCCAGAGAAAGTGGCTGAATGGCTACACGCTAATAAGGTGAATACCGTTATTGGTGAGTTGAGTTGGGAGAAATCAGGCGACTTAACAAGCTTTGCGTTCGATGTGTTTACATGGCACAAAGACGGCTCTAAGAGCATAGCGAAGTAATTTCTTAAGTTGAAAGGAAAAGGGAGCGTAGTGATACGCTCCCTTTTTTATGAAGATTAATCTTCAATACGGCGACCTGTCTCGCTATCAAACCAATGCAATGGGAATTTTTGATTGCTACCAATCTTAATCGTATCACCTGCTTTGATAGGATGCTCATCGGTTTCGTGTAAATCTGCACGTAATACTAGCGATTGACCGTCTAATGAGCAGTGAATTAATTGCTCAGAACCTAGGATTTCTACCATTTCCACCGTTACAGGGAATTGAGGAATATGTAAGCTTAAGTGTTCTGGACGAATACCTAAAATCGCTTTTTTACCTTTAACGCTGTTTTGGATAGTTTGATTACTGATAGCTAAATCAATACCATTTTCTGTTTTGATGTGACCATTGGTATCGACAGCCACATTAATAAGGTTCATCGGAGGAGAGCCAATAAAGCTCGCTACGAAAGTTGATGCTGGTTTATCAAATACCTCGACAGGTGTACCGATTTGCTCAGCATAGCCTTTATTCATCACCACCATACGGCCTGCTAGTGTCATGGCTTCTACTTGGTCGTGAGTCACATAAAGACTCGTTGTTTTTAAGCGTTGATGTAGCTTTTGAATTTCAAGACGCATTTGTACACGGAGTTTTGCATCAAGATTCGATAAAGGCTCATCGAACAGGAAGACTTTAGGCTCACGTACAATCGCACGACCCATTGCCACACGCTGACGTTGACCACCTGAAAGCTGGCGAGGACGACGCTCTAATAAGTGACCTAGCTCAAGAATCTTAGCGGCTGCTTGTACGCGTTTGTCAATTTCCTCTTTGCTGAGTTTACGGATTTTGAGACCATAAGCCATATTTTCGTAAACAGACATATGAGGGTAGAGGGCGTAGTTCTGGAACACCATGGCAATATCACGATCGGCTGGCTCAAGGTTGTTTACCACTTTACCATCAATTTCGATATTGCCACTTGTGACTGATTCAAGACCTGCTACCATACGCATTAAGGTAGATTTACCGCAGCCAGAAGGACCGACGATAACAATGAATTCACCGTCTTTAACATCTAAATCTACGCCGTGAATAACTTCTACACCACCCGGGTATACTTTTTTAACTTGTTTAAAACTTAAGGTTGCCATTTTATTTAAATCCTATTTTTCTGAGTCCACAAGACCCTTCACAAACCATTTTTGCATGAGTAGTACCACAAGCCCGGGAGGAATCATGGCAAGAATTGCTGTTGCCATCACGATGTTCCAGCTTGTTACGCTATCACCACCACCAATCATTGTACGGATACCCACCACAATAGGGGTAAAGTCCTCAGAGGTTTTCATGACAAGAGGCCATAAGTATTGGTTCCAGCCATAAGTGAACTGAATCACAAATAGGGCAGCAATACTGGTACGAGACAGTGGGAATAAAATATCTTTAAAAAAGCGCATTGGACCTGCACCGTCAATACGAGCTGCTTCAATCAATTCATCAGGTACGGTTAAGAAAAACTGACGGAATAGGAAAGTAGCGGTTGCTGAAGCAATTAAAGGTAAGGTTAAACCGGCATAGGTATTGACTAAACCTAGATTAGATACCACTTCAAAAGTAGGTGAAATACGTACCTCAACTGGAAGCATTAAGGTAATAAAAATCATCCAGAAGAAGAACATACGGAAAGGGAAACGGAAATACACAATTGCAAAGGCTGAGAGCATAGAAATCGTGATTTTACCGATGGCAATGACCATAGCGGTGACAAAGCTTACCCATAGCATATTGCCGACAGGGACAGCATTGGCACGACCACCGCCAAATAAGGCGTCACGGTAGTTTTCTACTAGGTGAGAGCCAGGAATAAGCGACATAGGGGCATTAGCGACTTCTTGAGCGGTTTGTGTCGAAGCAACAAACGCTAAATAAAGAGGAAATGCGACTAAAATAAGGCCAATAATTAATGTGGCGTGGGCTAGTACATCTAGCCAGGGGCGACGTTCTACCATTTGTACTCTCCTAACTAGTATTGTACTTTGCGGTCAATATAACGGAATTGGATAACCGTTAGAGCAACCACCATTAATAAAAGAATAACCGATTGTGCACCTGATGAGCCATAGTCAAAAGACTTAAAGGCCGTTTTATAAACATTATAAACAAGCACATTGGTTGACGAACCTGGACCGCCTTGGGTGGTAATATCAATAATCGCAAAGGTATCAAAGAAGGCATATACCATATTGATGATTAATAAGAAGAAGGTCGTAGGCGATAGTAGAGGAAATACAATTGACCAGAAACGACGGAAAGGAGAGGCGCCATCAATGGCAGCAGCCTCAATAAGAGATCGAGGGATGGCTTGTAAACCGGCTAAGAAGAATAAGAAATTATAAGAAACTTGCTTCCAAATAGCCGCCATGACAACGAGTGACATGGCATCACCTGAATTAAGGCGAGGATTCCAATCAAAACCTAAATTGGTGAGATAAACGGCCACAGTACCTACAGCAGGAGAAAACATAAATGCCCATAAGACACCTACTACAGCAGGTGCAACGGCATAAGGCCAAATAATCAGCGTTTTATAGGTGGTAGCAAATTTGATGACTCGGTCTGCCATGACAGCCAATAAGAGGGCTACAGCTAGACCAATTCCTGCTACTAACACAGAGAAGATAATGGTGACCCAGAAAGAGTCATAATAGTTAGGGTCGCTAAAGAGTCGAGTATAGTTTTCAAAACCGACAAATTCAGCATCACCACCGAAAGCACTTTCTAAGAAGAAAGATTGCCAAATGGCTTGCCCCGCTGGCCAAAAGAAAAAGACCAGTGTAATGGCAACTTGAGGTGCTAGCAGTACGTACGGTAGCACTTTATGCGTGAAGACAACGCGTTTTTCCATAAATGAGTACCAAAAATATAACAAAAATTGCGGAGGTAAAGACCTCCGCAACGTTATTATAGCAAAGCCTTATATGAATAAGGATTATTTGTTGCTATTTTCAAAACGAGCTAACAATTCGTTATCACGTTTATTCATTTCAGCTAGAGAATCTTTCACAGAAACTTTTTGTGAGAAGATTTTTTCCATTTCGCCTTCTTGAATATCACGGATTTGTGGTAAGAAACCTAGACGAACACCACGAGATGCGTCGGTTGTTTCTACGTTTAATTGTAGGAAAGGAACATCAGTACCTGGGTTTTTCTCATAGAACCCCGATTCTTTTGTTTTCTCGTAAGCGGCTTTAACCACAGGCACGTAACCTGTATCTTGGTGCCATTTCGCAGCAACATCAGTACCTGCTAAGTAGTGGAAGAAAGCAGTGATACCTTTGTATGTTTCAGCTGATTTTTTGTTAAACACCCATAGCGAAGCACCGCCGATAACGCTGTTTTGTGGTTTATCAACGATTTCGCTATTGTATGGTAGGCGATCAATACCGAATTCAAATTTAGCATTTTTCACAAAGCTACCGCGAGAACCACTTGAACCTGTGAACATCGCACATTTACCAGAAGAGAATAGGGCATTACCCGCATCACCGCGACCAGCGTATGTGAACGTACCTTCTTTAGACATTTCGTTTAATAACTCAAAGTTTTTAACAAAAGCATCTTGAGTTAGGTCAATACGAGCATCTAAACCAGCAAAACCGTTATTTTTAGAAGCGTAAGGAATGTTGTGTAAGGCAGCGAAGTTCTCTACAAGAACCCATGATGGCCAAGAAGTTGTGTAACCACACTCTACGCCAGCGGCTTTAAGTTTTTTAGCGGCTTCACGGATTTCTTGATAAGTTTTTGGTGGGTTATTAACATCGAGACCTGCTTTAGCAAATAGGTCTTTGTTATAGTAAAAAACAGGTGTTGAGCTGTTAAAAGGCATAGAAGCTAGTTTACCACTTGCTTCTGAGTAGTAACCAGCGATACCTGGTACAAATTTCGCAGGGTCAATTGGGTTACCGGCTTCTTCACTCATTTCTTGGATAGGCTTAATCGCACCTTTTGAGTACATCATTGTTGCAGTACCCACTTCGAATACTTGAATAATGTCAGGCGCTTGACCAGCACGGTAAGCCGCAATACCAGCGTTCATTGATTCGCCGTAGTTACCTTTGTAAGTTGCTGTTACTTTGTAGTCAGATTGGCTTTTGTTAAAACCTTCAACGATTTCGCTAACGCGCTCACCTAGTGTGCCTTCCATTGAGTGCCAGAAAGAAATTTCTGTTGCTGCATAAGCACTGTTAGTGGCTGCTAATAATGCAGCTAATGATAAAGCCTTAGGGATAAATTTCATTATTGCCTCTCCATAAATAGGGCTAAACATTTTTCAAAAAAATTGCCGAGCAGAACTCGACTGAACAACATAATATTACTCGTATGTTACAAAAGTGTGAAGAGGAAAATATTATTTTTACCAAAATCTAGGGTTTACCCTAGATTTTGATGGTGGGGTTATGCGCTTATGTCCAATAGATACTTTGCGAAGCAAAATTTGACGTGTAATATTAAGCGTTTATGAGTACGGGCTTGATTGGAAAGTTGATGCTCGTTTAAAGGGTTTCGTCAATTTCATTAATGAAGAAGTGTGGGATAAAGATGACATTAGCAATTGCATTTATCGGTGGTGGAAATATGGCTCAAGCTATGGGTCGAGGTATTGTGACAGCCAAAGGCAGCGGAGAGACGATTTATGTGATGGATCGTAATCCAGAAACGCTAGAGAAATGGCAAGGCTGGGGAGCTACAACGGGATTAGCACCTTCAGCGACCTTGTCGGAGTGCAAAGTGTGGATTTTGGCAGTTAAGCCGCAGAATTTAAAAGAGGTGTGTGAGTCGATTAAGCCATATTTAAAAGCGGATACTCTAATTATTAGTGTGGCTGCTGGTATTAGTATGGCCTCTATGCAACAATGGCTTGGACATGAGCGTATTATTCGTACGATGCCAAATACCCCTGCATTAGTAGGTATGGGGATGACGGGAATGTTTGCATCTTCCGTAGTGAGTGGCGAGGATATTGCGCTGGCAGAGGAAACGCTAAGCTATATGGGGGGAGTTGTTAAGGTTGATCAAGAAAGTCTTATTGATGCGGTAACGGCTTTATCGGGTAGTGGGCCTGCCTATATTTACCTTTTCATTGAGTCGCTTATTGCAGGTGCTACGAAAATGGGACTTACCGAAGAGCAAGCAAAGCAGATGGCCGTGGCAACGGTCGCAGGGGCAGCTAAGATGGTAGAAACAACAGGAGAGACACCTGCTAAATTAAGAGAAAATGTTTCTTCTAAAGGGGGGACAACATTAGCCGCTTTAGGAGTTTTTTATGAACGTGGCCTACCTAAGATTGTAGAGGACGCAATGGTCGCAGCAGCGCGTCGAGCAGGAGAATTGTCTAAAGAATTAGGCTGAATTTTCTAGAAAATGCACCAATATAAAGCAAGGTTAAACCCTAATAGGCTAAATAGGCTGACTGCGAGTAGAATAGGGCGATTCGATTTTAGTCATCGACATTTTCGTAGTTTTTTTCGGGAGTGGGAATGGACGCATTTTTACCACAATTTTTACAGCAATTATTTAATGGTCTCTCGCTAGGGGCTATTTATGCCTTAATTGCGATTGGTTATACGATGGTGTATGGCATCATTGGTATGATTAACTTTGCTCATGGCGAAATCTATATGATTGGCGCTTATGTTGGTCTGATTACTTTGACAGCATTGGGGGTTGGAGGTGAGGTGCCACTTCCTTTGCTTATCATGAGCATGATTGTTATCGCTGCTTTTGTGACAGGGTGCTACGGTTATACCGTAGAGAGAGTCGCTTATCGACCTTTACGTAGCAGTCCTCGTTTAGTATCGCTTATTTCAGCGATTGGTATGTCGATTTTCTTACAAAACTGGGTGGCTTTAGGTCAAGGTGCCAAAGATACGGCGGTACCGAATATCCTTCCAGGCTCATTTCAATTAGCAATTAGTGAAGAGTTTTCTATCACGATTACTTATGCACGTTTATTGATTATTGTCGTGGTCTTCTGCTTGATGGTGGCGTTGACATTATTCATTAAAAATTCTCGTATGGGACGTGCATCGCGTGCTTGTTCGCAAGATATGCAAATGGCAAACTTATTAGGGATTGATACCAATAAGGTCATTTCATTTACCTTTGTTCTTGGTGCGGTATTAGCAGCGATTGGTGGCGTATTAATTGCCATTACGATTGGTAAGCTTAATCCGTTTATTGGTTTTATTGCGGGTATTAAGGCCTTTACGGCAGCAGTATTGGGTGGTATTGGCAGTATCCCCGGAGCGATTTTAGGTGGGGTATTGTTAGGTATTTCGGAAACAATGGCGGCGGCTTATATCTCTTCTGAATACAAAGATATTGTTGCCTTTAGTTTATTGGTTCTCATTTTATTATTTAGACCAAGTGGTTTGTTAGGTAAGCCGGAGGTAGAAAAAGTATGATGAAAAATCTAAAAGATGCTTTTTTTAGCACGGCAATGACGGCTATTTTAGCTGTGCCTATCTTTGGTCTAACGCTAACACGCCAAGGGATTAATACGGTTGTCGAAACAAACTATGCCCTTGTTGCATGGGGATGTTTAGCGGTATTTTTATTTCAAATGATTGTTCGTCCTTTATTGGCACGAAACAAAACAGTAAGCCGTATTAAATTGCCTGAGTGGCCTACACTAAGCCAAAAGAAAATCAATTTAATTTTATTCTTTGTGGTAGCCATTGCTGCGATTTGGCCTTTCTTTAGTAATCGCGTTTCTGTGGATATTGCGACCTTAGTTTTAATCTACATTATGCTTGGTTTAGGACTAAATATTGTCGTCGGTTTCGCTGGCTTACTTGACTTGGGCTTTGTGGGCTTCTATGCCGTGGGCGCCTATACTTATGCCTTATTATTCCATTGGGCAGGTTGGGGGTTCTGGGAGGCATTGCCTTTGGCTGGTGCAGGAGCGGCTTTATTTGGTTTCCTATTGGGCTTCCCTGTGTTACGTCTACGAGGCGATTACCTAGCGATTGTCACCTTGGGGTTTGGTGAGATTATTCGTTTATTATTAATCAATCTTAATCAATGGACGGGTGGTCCAGATGGTATTTCGGGTATTCCAAAGCCTAGTGTATTTGGCTATACGATGGCGCGCCGTGCACCAGAGGGTGAGCAAACTTTTCATCAATTAATGGGGTGGAAGTTTGATAATATGGATGTCGTTATTTATCTCTATTTAATGGCACTTGCTTTAGCCGTTATCACTTTATTATTATCAAATCGTTTGGTTCGCATGCCGATTGGTCGTGCATGGGAGGCCTTACGGGAGGATGAAATTGCTTGTCGATCATTAGGCTTAAATCCAACCAAGGTTAAACTCTCAGCATTTACCTTAGGTGCTATGTGTGCCGGTTTTGGTGGAGCATTCTTTGCTGCTCGCCAAGGTTTAGTTAATCCAGAGTCATTTACCTTTATTGAATCTGCCTTAATTTTAGCGATTGTGGTATTGGGTGGCATGGGCTCTCAAGTTGGTGTGATTTTTGCGGCTATTTTATTGACGGTATTGCCAGAACTTGCGCGTCAATTTGCAGAGTATCGTATGTTGATTTTTGGTCTTGTGATGGTACTGATGATGATGTGGAGACCACAAGGTCTACTACCAGTTAAACGTCCGCATGTGGAGATTTCGTCATGAGTGAAGTCGTATTGTCCGTACGTAATCTAGTCATGCGTTTTGGTGGCTTAGTAGCAGTAGACCAAGTCGCATTTGATGTAAAGAAAAATGAGATTTTTTCTATTATTGGCCCTAATGGTGCCGGTAAGACTACAGTATTTAACTGTGTTAGCGGTTTTTATTCCCCCTCTGAAGGACAAATCTCTTTATTTGGTGAAAATATCACCGGTAAACCGAGTCATGTGGTAGCTAATCATGGTTTAGTACGTACATTCCAAAATGTACGCTTATTTAAAAATTTAACGGCTTTAGAAAATCTATTAGTCGCACAGCATAACCATTTATCGGCAGGTTTTATTGCCGGTCTTTTAAACTTACCTTCTTATAAGCGAAGTGAAAAAGCTGCCTTAGAAAATGCGGTGAAATGGCTAGACTTTATGGGTTTACGAGATATGGCTAATCGTGAGGCTGGTAATCTAGCCTATGGACATCAACGTCGCTTAGAGATTGCCCGTTGTATGATTACTAAACCCAAATTATTGTTGCTTGATGAGCCAGCGGCAGGTTTAAATCCTCAAGAGAAAAAGGATTTAGCGCGTATGATTGATCAATTACGCCATGAGTTTGATATTTCTGTCTTACTTATTGAGCATGATATGAGCTTAATTATGGATATTTCAGACCGTATTATGGTAATGGAAATGGGTAAACCATTAGTGACGGGTTTGCCAGAGGAGGTTCGTAATGATCCTCAAGTGATTAAGGCTTATCTAGGAGAATAGCGTGCTAAAGTTAGAGAATGTGAGTGCACATTATGGCGCTATTCAAGCGTTACATAATGTCAGTATTGAAGTAAATGAGGGTGAAATCGTTACGCTTATTGGTGCCAATGGTGCAGGGAAAACGACACTCTTAAAAACCGTTTGTGGGAATCCCCGTGCATCAAGCGGTAAGATTACCTTGTTTGGTAAAGATATTACCCATGACGAAACGCATTTGATTATGCGTAATAGTATTGCAATCTCGCCTGAGGGGCGTCGTGTATTCCCAGCCTTAACGGTGGTAGAAAATCTTAAAATGGGTGGTTTCTTTTTAAATACCCAAGAAACTGAAGAGGGGATTGAACATGCGTTTAAATTATTCCCTCGTTTAAAAGAGCGTGCTAATCAACGTGCAGGGACTATGTCAGGTGGTGAGCAACAAATGCTCGCTATTGGCCGTGCTTTAATGAGTCGTCCGAAGTTATTACTACTCGATGAGCCTACCTTGGGACTTGCGCCACTAATTATTGCGCAGATTTTTGAGATTATTCAAACGATTCGTGCTGAGGGTGTGACGGTATTCTTGGTAGAGCAAAATGCAAATAAGGCTTTGCAAGTGGCTGATCGTGGTTATGTGTTAGAAACTGGCAAGGTTGTGTTGCATGATACAGGGGCGAATTTACTCGTCAATGATGATGTCCGCAAGGCATACCTAGGGCATTAAGGGGTAATGCTAGTTTAGTACCAGCCCACACGGAGAGACATTCACTCGTAGCGACATTGGAAACGGCGAAGCACTTTCCGGAGCAAGAGTGAACTGTCTGCAGTGTGGGCTGTACAACGCAAAAAGTGCTAATCAGTACTAGGGTTTGCTACACGTTCCGTGCAGTCGCTCGAACAGAGCCTCACTTCGTTCGCCTAACTCGTTTTGTGCATCGAAACGTCTTCGCAAACCTTGAGTGCTTGTATCAATCACAATCACCCACTTCAGAACATTGTGTATTCGCTCGGACAGCAAAGTGCTTCGCTATCGCTCGCCGTTTGCAAACTCGCTCGGTACATCAAGTTCTCTCCGTGGGTGCTTGTGATAGTGCCAATGAGCACCAGCCCACACGGAGAGACATTCCATTAAGCCTCTAAATCTCCTTCAATATACACACGTTTCATTTTGTCCTCAGGCAAAATGATATTGAGTACAACAGCAGCAATACCGCCCATACAAATTGGATTTTGAAAGAGAATAGGTAACTGTGCAAATACAGTCGGCTCAAAGGCAACGCCTAAACCTAAACCCACAGAGGTTGCACAAATAATCGCTTCACGACGGTTAATACCGTTTGTCATAATAATACGCACACCTGCAATGGCAATGAGACCAAACATCAATACCATGGCTCCCCCAAGCACAGGGCTAGGGATTGTCGTGAAGAAACGACCCACGACAGGGAATAGCCCTAAAATCACTAAAATCGCCGCGATATATTTGCCCACGTGACGAGAAGCCACACCAGTCATTTGAATGACACCGTTGTTTTGGGCAAATGTCGTTAAGGGTAAAGAGCCTACTGCTGTTGCAATGACAGAAACTAAACCGTCAGCCATAACACCGCCACGAAGACGAGAGGTATATTCTTCACCTTCGATAGGTTTGTTTGATACCATCGCTGTTGCAGTTAAATCACCGACCGCCTCAAAGACACTTAATAAGAAAATCGTGCCAGCAAGAATAAAGGCATGCCAATCAAAATTAAAGCCATATTTAAATGGAATAGGAATTGTAATGAGGGGTAGATTTTGTAGTGGACTAAAGTCAACAATACCCATAAAAAGCGCAATGATGTAGCCGACAATTAGGCCAATGGCAATACCACTCATACGAAGGAATGGATTTTTAAAGCAGTTAAAAACCAAAACGATCACAAGCACTAAACTGGCCAAGCCAAGATTTTGCCAAGAGCCAAAAGTACCATTTGATTTTGCACCAAAACCACCACCAAAATCAGTAATACCGACATGAATGAGGCTAAGACCAATCATCATTACGACAACACCGCTTACGGTAGGGGTGATGATTCGTTTAAGATAAGGTAATACCCAAGCAGCCCCCATGACAAGGAAAGCACCCACAAAGGAAACGCCTAGTAGAGTAGAGATAACGATATCTTCAGTTAAGCCTTCTTTTTGCATACCAAGACCGAGAGTAATCATTACGGTAACAAAAGAGAAGTTAACGGATTGGATAGACAATAGACCAGAGCCTATCATCCCAAAGCGATTGACTTGTAGGTAAGTACCAATACCAGAGGCTACCATAGCCATGGAGACAAGGTAGGCGGTAATCTCTGTGGATAGATTGAGTGCACCGCCTACAATAAGAGCAGGGGTAACCATAGGGACGAAGATGGCTAATAAGTGCGTTAATGCACTTAAAAAGGCACTAAAAAAAGGGGGCTTATCTTCGAGTTGATAAACTAAGTCAGTTGGGTTTGCAAGCTTATGTGGTTGCATCTGGATTTTCCTCTTCCATTTCTTGAGCTAATTGATCGATTTCGCACCATAGTCTGCCCATATCATCAAAATGCGTCGCAATATCGAATAGTTCTAAATTGTCACTACTGACTTCACCACCGAGGACTGGTGGTTCTTTAAAACTATAGACGGTATTGTCTGGCATGGATAAGTGCATCAAGGGTGCGAGGAGTTCGAGAGAGAAGTAGTCAATGACAAACTCTCTATCATTTAAGAGTTCGCGAAAATCAGCGATAGAGTCGGCAATAGACTCTAATTCACCGTCTAGCGTATCTAAAAAGAATATTTCACCGCTTTGGGGTTCAATAAGAAAAGCATCCCCCAATTTGGTAATCATCACGATTTCTAAGCGTGGTTCAAATAACCATGCCCAGTTTTTTAATAATTCTTTGGCTTTTAAATGTTCACTGGGAACGGTTAAATCTTGAATTTCCATCATATTTATTTCATTAAAATGAGTAGATTAAAGCTTTATTTGTTTTGAAAATCGAAAAAAGACTCAAGAGAAACCTTGAGCCTTTATATGGTTTAGTTACACACGATATTTAAGTTTGAACTCTTCATCCGTACTAAACGCAAAACGTGCAGCATCAATAAAGCTCACTAATACGGTTAATGGCGCAAAAATCATACTGAGAATGATATATAAAATACCTTTGCCATATTGATTGAGATAAAAACGATGAGCACCTAACCAGCCTAGGAAAATCGCTAGAATAATGGCAATCTTACGTCTGTTGCCCGGTGCATTTAGTTCATCGCCATGCTTGCTAAAGACCCAGAATGAAGCAATCACTGTGATGATAATAGCGAGTAATAATTTAAATGGATTGGCTTGAATAAAGTCGTAAGCATACGCATAAAAATTACGCCAATATTCAAAAACAAAACCAAAAATATTTTCTAAGAAATGGAAAAGCGTAACGAGTAAACCTTCGCCAAACATTAAGGCGATTAGTACGGCGATAAAGATAACGATAGGAATAAGAATTTTTTGCATAATAAAACCTCACTTAGCCCTTAGCAGCGGCTAAATCAAAGTGTGAATGTAAAGCGTGTGGTTGTTGATGAATAAGCGCAGCGAGTAATTCAGCGCTGCCCGTCGCTAATGTAAAACCTAGCGCACCATGACCAATATTCAGGTATAAGTTGCGATAGGGTGTTTGATCAATAATCGGTTTGCCCAATGGAGTGGCTGGTCGTAAGCCTGCCCATTGTTGTGCTTTTTGATAATCGCCAGCTCCAGCAAATACCGCTTCAGCTTCTTTGATGAGTGCATTGATACGGTTTGGGTCGATACGATAATCTAGACCGACTAAATCCGCCATACCCGCTAAACGTAAGCGATTACCCAAACGTGCGTAGACGACTTTTCGTTCAAAATCAGTAATGCTGACGGTTGGTGCCATTGCCTCATTTTCAATATCCAAGGTTAGGCTATACCCTTTTAATGGGGCAACAGGGGCATGAATACCTAGTGGTGCTAATAAGTTCGCACTTTCTACCCCCAAGCAAACGATAATTTTATCTGCACTGAGTGTTTCATTTGATGTTAGGCGAATGGTGACGGTATGGTTAGATTGTTTTTCTAAGGCTTTGATAGACGTATTCAATAAGAACTGCACACCCAATGTGCTTAAGTATTGTTTAAAGGCTTGAGATACTTTAAAGGCATCCGCTGCCTCTTCACTTTCCGTAAAAATCCCGCCGACTAATTGATGGGCAATGGGAGCCAGGGCAGGTTCTTTTTGAATACATTCTTCACGCGATAAGGCTTGTTGAGGTAGACTGCCTAAGCGTTGTTGTACATCTAATTGACGTATTGCACCATCCATAGAGGCCTGAGAGCGGTGAACGACTAATTTACCTGTAGCACTAAAGTCAATCGATTGAAATTCAGGGCGTGTGAATAATTGATGATAATGTTCACGACTCAGGTAGGCTAGTTTGAGCAACTCAGCCGTTGTTTGTTCACTGCGAGTAGCATTACATGCTTTTAAAAAGCGTAAGTTCCAGCACATATCGGCGGGTTTTAAACTTGGTGTAAAGCGTAAGGGCGAACTAGGATCTAATAGCCATTTTGGTACTTTTCCAATAACGCCAGGTCCAGCGAGAGGTGCAACATAGCTATAAGAAAGTTGAGCGCCGTTGGCAAATGTAGTACCTTGGGCAACGTCAGGGTGTTTATCAATAACAGTCACTGAATAGCCTTGTTTAACTAAAGCGTGAGCTGTACTTAAACCAATAATACCGGCACCTAAAACAAAGACTTGCATAATTTTCCTATGAACGTTGTAACCAATCGATTTCTTCGGTAGTAAACCCTGCTTTTAGACGATCGGCAATGTTAAAAGGGCCTTTAGGCTTATTAGTGCCATAGAGGGCTAATAAATCTGCATAATGTTGAATAGGGTCTAGCTGATGTAGCGTACAGAGATGTTTGTACCAGCGGTTACCAATTTCAACATGACCTACCTCATCACGTAGGATAATCGCTAGAATGGCGACGGCTTTCTCGTCTCCGACTTGTTGGAGTTTTTCTTGCATCGCCGGATTGACATCCAAACCCCTGGCCTCTAGTGTGCGAGGCACAAGTGCCAGACGAGCAATTAAATTGTCCGTGGTTTTTTCTGACATATCCCATAGACCACTATGGGCCGTAAAATCACCGTAGTGAAAACCCAGACTTTCGAGGTGCTCACGAATCAGACCAAAGTGATAAACCTCTTCTTTGGCGACTTTAAGCCAATCCGTATAAAATGCTTCAGGCATATGAGGAAAACGCCAGATAATATCAAGGGCGAGATTAATCGCATTAAACTCAATATGCGCAATGGCATGGAGTAAGGCTGCGCGCCCCTCTAGTGAACCCACTGAACGCATTTTGACGGTTCGAGGGTCGACTAATTCAGGTTTTTGAGGACGACCAGGAAGAGGGAGGGTGTTGGAGAGAATTTGCGCAGGCTCAAGCGAATGGGTATCAAGCGAAATCGCATTGACAAGAGCCACTTTATCTTCAATCACTGTTTGCTGAAGGGCAAACAATGCTTGTTCTCGAAAATTCATAATGATGAGTTAGGGTAAAGGTAAATTAGCCGATATTGTACAAAAAAACGATTTCTTTATGTGACAAAAGTATCTTAGTGCTGACTTTATACTAGGGGACATTAAGATATAATGCTCGTTAATCAGTAAAAATCCTTCTCTTGAGTGGAAAATTATAATGGATTGGTCTAAAGAATTATTAGATAGCGCCTTATGGGTTGGAAAGGCATTTGTCATTTCTTCCGTACTATTGGTAGTGTTTGGTTTTATTTTGATAAAAACAACACGATGGGCTTCTCAGTTTTGGATGCTGGCAGGGCATTATTTTAATCCTAAAGAAAAACCGATGACATTGGTGACTTTTGTGGTTATTCTCTTGCTGAGTTTATTTGGTGTTCGCGTGAGCGTGTTGTTTTCAAACTGGTACAACACCATGTATACGGCTTTGCAAAAGCTCGACGAAAATACCTTCTGGATACAGATGGCGGTCTTTGCTGTACTGGCAAGTATCCATATTATTCGTGCCTTATCGTCCTATTATTTACAACAACGCTTTACCATTAAATGGCGTGAGACGCTTAATGAAGAGATGCTATCGCGTTGGATGGATAAAAAAAGCTATTATCGTTCTTATTATTTAAACGATCCGATTGATAACCCTGATCAACGTATTCAACAAGATGTCGTGCATTTTACCAAGTTGTCGTTAGAATTAACCTTAGGGGTGATTTCTTCTATGGTGTCTGCGGTGGCATTTACCTTGATTTTATGGGGATTGTCTGATGAGATGCAGATTTTTGGGGTGACCATTCCACGAGGTATGGTTTTCCTATTATTTATCTATATTTTAGTGGCAACCGTCTTTGCTTTTAAAATTGGACGCCCTTTAATTCGATTGAATTTCTTAGATGAACGCTTAAATGCGAACTACCGTTACTCTTTGATTCGTGTGCGTGAATATGCAGAGAGCATTGCGTTTTATGCCGGTGAAAAAATCGAGGGTAGTAAATTACGCCAACGGTTTAGTAAGGTGATTAGTAATGTCTGGGATATAGTGCATCGGAATGTGAAATTTCAAGGCTTTAACTTTTTTATTTCACAGACAGCGGTTATTTTCCCCTTTATTATCCAAGCTCCTCGTTTTTTTGCGGGTAAGCTTGAGCTAGGAGGAATGGTACAAACGGCACAAGCCTTTGGTAATTTGGCGGATAACTTGTCTTTTTTTCGTACAGCGTATGATAATTTTGCACAATACCGTGCCGTCTTGGATCGTTTGACAGGGTTTCATCAAAATATTGATGCAGCGGATAATTTGCCTGTACCTAATGTACGGGCAGAGGGTGATGAGGTTCGTTTACAGAATGTGAGTATTACTACACCGAATGGTCGTCAATTGATTAAGGATTTAACTCTCACCGTTAATCCTGGGGATGCCTTATTGATTCAGGGGCCATCAGGTTCAGGTAAAACGACTTTATTGCGAAGCATCGCTGGCTTATGGCCATATTGTGAAGGAGAAATTATTCGCCCTGATCAAGAGGTATTATTCTTATCTCAAAAACCGTATTTACCAGAAGGTCGCTTGATTGATACCTTATTCTATCCTGCAGAGGTTCCTGCGGATGGGTATGAGCAAGCGAAAGCGATATTGCATCAGGTGTGTTTACCTCACTTAGAAAATCGTTTAGATGAAGAGTTAAATTGGTCGCATACCTTATCCTTGGGTGAACAACAGCGCATTGCTTTTGCTCGAATCTTATTGACATGTCCAAAGGTAGCTTTTATTGATGAAGCGACATCGGCGATGGATGAGGGGTTAGAGTACACGATGTATAAATTATTGCGAGATACATTCCCAGAACTACGTTTAGTCAGTATTGGTCATCGCAGTACCTTACATACCCATCATACGCACTTATTGCAGTTAAAAGGCAATGGGGAATATGAGATTAAACAATTTTAAGGAGCGGATAATGAGTGATTTGCAATTGGTATTAGGTGATTGGGCACAGTTAGCCGAACCTGCGTCAAAAATTCGATTTGATGTTTTTGTCGATGAGCAAAAAGTTCCAGAAGAGATTGAGCTAGATGAGTTTGATGCTGTTTCCTTACATGCGGTGGTGTTTGATGGAGTAGAGCCTGTGGCGACAGGGCGTTTGTTACCTGATGGACACATCGGTCGTATGGCAGTAGCAAAAGTGGCTCGAGGCAAAGGTGTCGGTGGCCTTGTTTTACAAGCTTTGATTGACGAGGGAAAAAAACGAGAGTTTAAAGAATTTGTTCTTTCGGCGCAAACGCATGCGATGGGATTTTATGCCAAGTATGGTTTTGTGGCGGAAGGGGATATTTATCTGGATGCAGGGATAGAGCATAAGGATATGCGCTTAGTATGTATTGACGCGAAAATGTAGTCTGGAATATAACAGAGACGGCTATAGTGGGTTCTTTGTTTAAGGAACAGCATTTAAAAATTAATAAAAAGTTATTTTTTGTAACTTTTTATTTTTTTTTTTTTTTTTTTTTTTTGAGTATTTACAGATAGTTAGAGAATAAAAGGCTATTTTTGATTGTGTCTAAATGTAATTTAGTATTACTAATTAAATATTGCTCATCATGTCATTACATATAGAATGGTCAAAAAATTCGTCATTTTATTAGGTAGAGGTATTGAGTGAATAAGATTTATAAAATCAAGTGGAGTGCTCATACGCAGCGCTATGTGGTTTGTTCGGAATTAGTTAAATCATGCAGTAAAGCAGCAAGGTCAGTGGTATTGAGAGCTGTTGTGCTAGGGGGAGCGTTCCTAGGTAGCATAGATACCGTAAAGGCAGATGAGTGTCCCTCCTGGAATATTAATACCAATATAACGTGTGAAATTACATCACCCACACAAGTCGCCGATGTTAGTAACGGAAGTGCCGGTTTATCTGTAGGGGGTGCCACTACTACGCGAACAATAAATGTGGGTATTCAATCTGATTTAACGTTTGATTTAACCGCCATTAGAGGTCCTTATCATCCCAAAGGCATTTCTATCCATGGTGGTATAGGTCAGGATTTGACACAGACTAGCAATGTTACGGCGACGAATCATCATGTCACTATTAACCTCAAACAGAAAGGAGGAGCCTCTACAGATGTTCCTGTTATTGGTTTATACACCGTTGCGGGGGCTAAATTTGAGGGTAAGGATTTAACGATTAATGCGGTAACGTCTAATCATATGGGAGGTTTGACGGAGTCGTATGCGATTCAAGTAGGTACGGCTCAAACGGGGGATGATAAGAGAGTAGATGCTACCTCTGTCGTTAAGGTTGAAAATCTTAATATCTCGTTGACCAATACAGCGGATTCGATAGGTTTTTATCATCAACTCACAGGTATTCGAGTCATTAATGGCGGTAGTCCAGGTAATAGTCGGACGTCGGCGGCTTATTTTGAATCTACAGGTGACGTAAATATTCATGTTTTTGATTCAAGTGATGCGAAAACAGCAGCTTATATTAACGGTATTTATATATCAGGGCCCTCCTCGAATAATAAGGTTGTGCTCAATAACTCAAAAATTCTCATTGAAACAGTAGCCATAGATGGGCAATTTGCGTCAGCTTTGAGGATTGGCAAAGGTCGATCTGTAGGGACTGGTGGAGGTACGATTGAGTCTAAAGGACATATGGAGTTAGATACGACAGCGGCAAAGAGTGCTTCAACCGTCAATCTAGTGGGTGAGAATAGCTTACTAAAAGCGGATTATGATACGAGTAGTGGCGACATCAAATCAGCAAGTACGGCCATTCATTTTGGTGCTCCGGATTCCATATTTTCAACGGTGAATAATAACCAAAAAGCCTTATTTAAAGACACTAAAATTACAACATCGAATGATACGAGAGACGCATTGATTCAAATGAGTAATGGTACAAATGCGCTCTTTAGTCTGAAAGGAGATAAGAGTGAGGCAATTGCGTCTACGCAAGCCTATTTAGTAAATGTCGATGCTAACAGTGTTTTACAAGTTAATGCTACTGATGCAGGTCAGATGACAGGCTTAACGAATAAAACAGAGACGTCTACGTTAAATCTTAATTTAGACAATCATTTCGCTTGGAACCTGCGTGAGCATACGGCTGCAGATGGTAGTTCTGTAAAAACAGCGACATTTAATACTACGACATTAACTAATGGTGCTAGTATCAATGCAATTAAAGGGGATGGCACGGCTACCTTTACGCTACAGGGGAATGTGGATTCTAAAGGAGGTCTTATCCGTTTATCAGATAAGACCACGACAGCTTTGTTGACAGATGGTCAGGCAAAAGCGGGGGATATATTAACTATTACAACCAACTATACCGCGGAAAATGGTAAGGTGCTCTTAGATACGGTATTAGGTGATGATTCATCTCAAACCGATTTATTGTATGTCATGGGTAATAGTGCAGGGACGAATACCGTAGAAGTAACGCCTGTGTCAGGTAGTCTAGGGAATCTTACACAGCAAGGGATTAAAGTTGTTCAGGTAGATGGTGCATCGGATACGAATACAAATTATGTGCTTAAGGGGGATGGTATCGTTTCTGATGATAGCTTAACGATTGGGGCAGATAATAAGCATAAATTTACTTATCGTCTTTATCAAGGCACTTTAAATCATCCTGGAACAGGGACAGATAATGGTATTCCTGCGGGTGTAGATACGACGGGTATAGATAGCAATGATTGGTATTTGCGTAGTGTGTGTAGTAATGGCTCTCATCAAGTAGGCAGTGGGTTTACTGCATCCACTTATGATGGTTTAGGTTGTATGTCGGACGATACTATTACGGTCACGTCTGGTGCTAATCTGGCTAAGATAGAAAGTGCAGGTGGATCAGATATTATCCTGATTAATTCGGATGCCAAAGTGTCTAGTGATGTCTATGGTGGCCATGGTGGGATGGATAATAGTACCAATAAAGACGGCAATGATACTATCACCATAACGGATACGGCGGTCGTCAATGGGACGGTATATGGACAAGCAGGGGATGATAGTATTACATGGTCAGGTCATTCGTCTGTTGGGGGGGTAAATGGTGGTATCGGTTCGGATACAGTAACCGTCGCTTCCAGTAAATATGACGGTACTCAGCTTCTTGATGGTGGTGATGATGCTGATGTATCAGATGGTTGGATTGATACACTCAATTTAAGTGGTCTTAAAGTGACAGTGAACGGAGATAATATTCGTCATTGGGAACGTATCAATCTGAAAGGGACTGAGCTGACATTGCTTGGTGAGTTGATGACAAGTAAAGGTAAGGATGGCATGCAAGTAGGGGTGACGATTGATAGTGATGCCACGTTAGCCGTATCAGGTCAATCTGCAAAAGTGACCGGTCATATTCTTAATAATTCGGGTACGATTGATCTTACCAAAGATGGTCATGTGGCATCACAAACGCTGACTATTGATGGGGATTATGTAGGTGGATTAGGCTCTCAAGTCAAAATGAATACCGTTTGGAATAAGACAGGTGATGCAAGCGGTGCTAATTCTACGTCTGACATATTAACGATTACGGGCTCAGCGACTGGACAAACGAGAGTCATTCCTGTGAGTAGTGATGGTGTAGAGCGCGTGATTTCAGGTGATGTTGAGCAAATTAGTGCAGTTATCAATACTATTCCTGTGATTACGGTAGGTAAAACAGGCAGTGAGCGAGTCTTTATGGGAAGTGCGGTGACACCAAGTGGTATTGAAGCTCAACTTGCTAAGCGTGTTGTCAATGGTGTTGATCAGTATTTTTGGACAATTGATAGTATAAAAACTCCTGTTGGACCAGTGGTACCAAACAATCCGACATATGATCCTCGTGTCCCAGGATATGTATTAATGTCTCGCGTTAATACGGAGCAGGGATATGCGACATTACGTACATTGCACGAGCGTCGCGGCGAGAATCAAACGTTAGCTTGGGATAATTGCGGTACTTGTGGTGAGCAAGCAAATGGACAGACATGGGGTCGTTTGATTGGTAGCAACTTAGAAGTGGACGGCAAGTATCGTTTAGGTTTTGAAACAAAGAGCTATGGATTCCAATTTGGTCATGATTTTGCCATCAGTCGTACTGATGAGGGCGGCCACCGTTTAACAGGTGCTTATGTGTCATATAACCATGCCAATACGACATTTAAAGACGAGTTTAGTCGAGAAAATGGTGAACTACTTGCAGATAAAACAGCAGGTAAGGGCAAGAGTGATGCGTGGTCATTAGGTGTAACGCATACGCGTTATTCTCCATTTGGTGCTTATTTAGACTTGGTAGGTCAAGTATCGTTCTATCGTAATAAGTATGAACCTCGTAAATACAATGATATTAGCCAAAATGGTATGGGTGTCGTTTTATCTGCAGAGGTCGGTAAACCTTATGCTTTGAGTGATCGTCAGCCTGGGGAATCAGGTTGGATGATTGAGCCTCAAGCACAATTGATTTATCAAATGGTGGATTTAAAAGGCTTTAATGACGGTGTTCGTCGTGTTGATCAAGGTATACAACATGGCTTGCGAGGACGTATTGGTGCTCGTTTAGCCTATCATGAAAAGCCGACAAATGGGGCTTATCGTACAGATACGTTCTATGCGGTAGCTAATATTTGGCATGATTTTGTTAAACCAACCTCAGTTAAATTAGCAGGCAATAAACTTCGTGAAGAGCATACCTCTACATGGGCAGAGGTGGGAATTGGTATGCAATTACCCATCGGTAAGCAGACTCATATCTACGGGGATGCTCGTTATGAGCGTGAATTAGGTGGTGCAAAACGTGAAGGTTATCGTGGTACGGTAGGTGTGAAATATACATGGAACTAATGAAAGAGCAAACAAAATAAGTTTTTTCATATGATAAAAAGAAAGGCATCGTATCAAAAAGTACGATGCCTTTTGTATGGATAAGTGTGAGTAGCTAGTAACGCTTTATGTGATTCCTTTAATAAAAAACGATTTAAAGAAACTAAGCAAAAATATCCGCTAACTTATTTTTATCCAATAAAACCTCGCCGTCTTCCAGTACGAGTGCAGGGATACCAATAGAGCCGTTTTGTTTTGCTATATTAAAAGCACTATGCGTATCACGTAACTTTAAAAATGCTTTAAGGTTAGCTGATACACCAACCATATCAAGCGCTTCAAATTCCACCCCAAGACGATTAAGTTCATCAAAAAATGGTTTTGTATCAGGGCACCAAGGTGCGTAATAAACGATAGGTTTCATATCATTAGGCAGCCCACCAAGAAAGCGGACTTTTATATTTGGCGACCCCTACAATAATAAAGAAAATCGTCAAGCAAAGTCCCGCACCAACCAATTTACCGATAAGGGATTGGGCAATTTTTAAGGTGATATAGCCGCAAGCAATATATAACAATAGCAGAATAATCTTCACGAGGATAAAGGGGTGGTGAGGCCCTAGTACCATGACCATCAGAATAGCACAGCTCAATAAAATGGTATCAATAAGGTGGGGGAGAATTTTGGCCCATTTTTGTTGCAAAATCGCCGGTTTAGTCACCGATAAAAAAATACGGGTTAATAGGAGTGTGATACTTAAGTAAGCACAACTCATATGAATATGTTTAAACACCAAATAATATTCACTCATTTTATAAACCTAAAGTAAGAGAAGATGAATCGCTACCATTAAATCGTAATATAGCGTAAGATAAGTAAGTTTATATGAATTCGTCTATTAAGTTTAAGGTTTTAAGAAAATGGAATTTAATTTTGGGTGGGAAATGTTGTTGTTATTTTTTGCAGCAGCGGCTTTAGCGGGTTTTATTGATTCAATCGCCGGTGGTGGTGGATTAATTGGCATTCCCGTATTGTTATTATCAGGGTTACCACCGATTAATGCGCTTGCGACCAATAAGGTTCAGGGCATGGCAGGCTCTTTTACTGCCTCAATGACGATGATTAAGAAAGGGGTGGTAGATTTTAACAAAATCTGGTTTGCTGCTTTTATGTCATTTATAGGGGCAACGTTAGGTACGATTTGTGTGCATTATATTGATGTGAGTGTATTGGATATTTTAGTCCCTATCGTATTGATAATGATTGGTTTGTATTTTTTGTTGGTTCCAAATATTGGAGATGTTGAGAAAAAACCCCGTATGCAAGAAAAGCTATTTAATACCACAGTTGTTCCGGGTATTGGTTTTTATGACGGTATTTTTGGTCCGGGGACAGGATCATTTTTTTCATTATCCAATATTGCGCTGCGAGGACAACAAATCATTACTGCCACAGGCAATGCGAAAGTGTTTAACTTTGCCAGTAATATCGCCGCGGTAGTGGTCTTTGTGGTGAGTGGTAAGGTCGTATGGTTAGTCGGTGGAGTGATGATTATTGGGCAAATTTTAGGGGCGTATCTTGGCTCATTGATGGTGATTAAAAATGGTTCCAAACTTATCCGTCCTCTAGTGGTTGTGATGTGCTTTCTGATGGTAGCACGTTATTTATACGGTAAGTTTTAAGTGTTGAATTAAAGTCCTCAAAGAAGTCATCGATGAGGACTTTATTGTTTGAAAGACTTTATTAAGTAAGAAAAGATAGCGTTATATCTTGATGTTTTTGATTTTTACCGAAAACTGTCATCATAACCAAGTAAAATAATAGAAATTTTAATAATAGGAAAATTCATTTGAATATACGTAATACCAACACACCCATTAATATGGGCGAGCAATTTGACCCAGACGTGCCGAGTCGTGAAGAGATTTTGACGTTTATGCGAGAATATAAAAAACAAATCAGTGTAGACGCATTGGCACGGCACTTTGGTGTGTTACGAGAGGCGGGGGTACGTGGCTTAGAAAAACGGCTAAGTGCTATGTACAAAGATGGTCAGTTACTGGCGGTCGGTCAAGGTTATAAGATTAATACAAAAAACGAGAGCGTCGTGATTGGTAAAGTACAAGGTCATCGCGATGGTTTCGGTTTTCTTATTCCTGATGACGGTAGTGAGGATATTTATCTGGCCAGCCGTGAAATGCTTAAGGTATTACATGGAGATAAAGTCAGTGTTAAAGTCACTGGAGATAATCGAGGAAGACTCGAGGGAAGCATTTTAGAGGTTTTAGAAAGAGGAACGACGCGCTTAGTGGGGCGCATCCTTTATGAGCAAGGTCAATGGGTGGTTGTCCCTGAAGACCAACGCATTAAGCATGATATTCTTATCCCCGCAGCGGATATTCTTGATGCTGACCATGGCAAAGTCGTGGTGGTGGATATTGTCACTCAACCTACACGTTATACCCAGCCTATCGGTAAGGTTATCGAGGTTTTAGGTGAAATCGATGACCCTGGCATGGAAATTGAGATTGCTATTCGTAAGTTTGAAGTACCTGCAGAATTCTCTAAAGCAGCACTAAAGCAAGCAGATAGTTTACCCGATCATGTGGTGGAAACTGACTTAAAAGGACGTATTGATTTACGAGATATTCCTTTTATTACGATTGACGGTGAGGACGCTCGCGATTTTGATGATGCCGTCTATGCCGAAGAGGTTAATCTTGGCACAGAAAAGCGTAAGCGTAAAGGATGGCGCTTATTAGTTGCGATTGCGGATGTTTCGCATTATGTTACCCCCAAAGATGCTTTGGATAAAGATGCTTTGGAACGAGGCACGTCGGTGTATTTCCCTCGCCGTGTGATTCCTATGCTTCCCGAGGTTTTATCAAATGGGCTTTGCTCGCTTAATCCAGAAGTTGATCGCTTAGTATTGGTTTGCGATATGGTGATTCCTGCTACGGGAGCAAAAGCAGGGCAGGTACAGGCTTATCAGTTCTACAATGCCGTTATTCATTCTCACGCACGTACTACCTATACTCAAGTATGGGATTGCTTACAGCAGCCTGACGGTCCGACAGCAAAACAACTGAAGCATGTTGTTCCACAGATAAATGATTTATATGAGCTCTATCATTTATTATTTGATTATCGTCGTAAGCGTGGGGCGATGGAGTTTGAGACGGTAGAAACAAAAATCATCAGTAATGCTATGGGCAAAATCGAACAAATTGTTCCTTTTGTCCGCAATAATGCGCACCGCTTGATTGAAGAGTGTATGCTTGCCGCTAATACCTGTGCCGCCGATTTTATTTTGCGTCATCAGCGTATGGGTTTATTCCGCATTCATGAGGGACCGACGGTGGATAAATTAGCGAGTTTGCGCGACTTTTTAAAACATCTCGGTTTGCATTTAGCGGGTGGTACGGAGCCTCACGGCAAGGATTATGCAGCCTTATTAGATAGTGCACGCATGCGACCAGACTATCACATTATTCAGACAATGGCATTACGCTCTATGCAGCAAGCTATTTATAGTCCAGATAATGTAGGACATTTTGGTTTGGCTTACGAAGCGTATACTCACTTTACCTCACCCATTCGTCGTTATCCTGATTTATTAGTGCATCGTGTGATTAAGTCGATTTTAGCGAATAAGCACTATATGCCTAGTGTCGATGGTGTTGAGCGAGTAAAAGGCGAGCCGCTTGAGGATTTTGAACACGCTATTTGGGATCGTTTGGGGGTTAAATTATCCTCAACAGAGCGACGAGCAGATGATGCCTCTAGGGATGTCGAGTCTTGGCTAAAATGCTGGTATATCCGCGAGCGGATAGGCGAGGTGTTTAGTGGTAAAGTGACAGGGGTTACCAGCTTTGGTTTGTTTGTGACCTTGGATACCTTATTTGTTGAGGGATTAATTCATATTTCTGAATTAGGTTCGGATTATTTTAATTTCTCAGAGGTGAGCAATGAGCTCATTGGAGAGCGTACGGGTAAGCGTTATCGCCTTGGAGATAGTGTGCAAATTCAAGTAGCACGAGTGGATTTAGAAGCTCGCCGTATTGAGTTTGTCCCTGTCAAGGGCTTAAGTTATGCGGCAGTTCAAAAAGAGTTAAGCGGTGAAGTTTCGGGTGAGCGACATTTTAAACGCCCAGCAAAACCTAAACCTAGTGCTTTAAAAGGACAAACAGCCCAACAACGTCGAGCCTCTTTAAAGCGAGAGCAAAAAAAAGCGAATAATAGCGTTGTAAAGAAGACGGTTTCATCGTCAACTAAAAAGCGAACAGGTGCCAAGAAGTCACCACGTAAACAGCGACGCTAGATAGGGGGACTTCTTAGTGCTTAGTGACTAGGAAGTCTCTATGTAATTTAATTATTGTAGTTTTAAAAGGTAATCAACAAGTGGCAACACATCAAATATTGGCAGGTTTTCATGCCGTAACCGCGCGTTTGCGTCATGCCCCAGATTCTATTAAAGAAATTTATATCGAAACTTCTCGTAAAGACAAACGCATGCTGACGTTAGTCGAACAAGCAGAGCGCCAACAAGTTAAAATCTATGCGGTCAATATGGATCGTTTGGATGGCTTAGCAAAAGGCGTGCGTCATCAGGGCGTGGTCGCATTGGCTGAGCCACGTCAATTGGCTGTCAATGTACATGATGTATTAGATGTCATTACAGGTCCTGCGTTCTTTTTAATTTTGGACTCGGTGACAGACCCGCATAACTTAGGCGCTTGTTTGCGCACAGCAGATGCTGCTGGAGTACACGCCGTTATTGCACCAAAAGATAAAGCAGTAGGTTTAACGTCTACGGTGCAACGCGTTGCGTGTGGAGCAGCCGATACCGTTCCTTATTTAATGGTGACTAACTTAGCTCGTACCATGCGCGAGCTCAAAGAACGTGATGTGTGGTTAGTGGGCACGACAGATCAGGCTGAGGGCGATATTTATCAGGTAGACGGTAAGCGCTCAATGGCATGGGTGATGGGGGCAGAAGGTGAGGGTATGCGCCGTTTGACAGCAGAAACATGTGATGAACTAGTTCGTATCCCTATGGCAGGCTCTGTTGAAAGTTTAAATGTGAGTGTGGCTAGTGCTGTTTGTCTTTATGAGACACGCCGTCAACGCTTATTAGGGGTTTAATTTAAGAGGTTTTTGATGAGTAAAGATATAACGACCCAAATATTACATGCAGATCGCCAACAAAAAGTCGAACACAATGCGATTCATAAACCCATTCATATTGCTGCACAATACTCCTTTGCTGATGTAAGAGATTTAATCGCTGTTTTTGGTAATACACCGGGCTATGCTTATTCGCGTCAAGGCACACCGACAGTAACGGCATTAGAACAAAAAATTACCTTACTCGAAGAGGGTATTAACACGGTGTGTTTTGCTTCTGGTATGGCAGCGATTTCAGCCGTATTTCTGACCTTATTAAAAGCGGGTGATCATCTTATTTCTAGCCATTATATTTTTGGCAATACGAAAAGTTTATTAAGTACGCTAGAAAATTTGGGCATTGAAATCACGATGGTAGATACCACAGATATTCAAGCGGTTAAAGCGGCGGTTAAGCCAAATACCCGAATGCTCTTTACGGAGACGATTGCAAATCCTGTTACTCAGGTTAGTGATTTAAAAGCCATGGGAGACTTTTGTGAAGAGATGGGGCTGCTGTATTTTGTCGATATGACAATGGTAACGCCTTATCTTTTAAAGGGCAAAGATATTAAAGCCTCTTTAGTCATGCACTCATTATCTAAAACGATTTGTGGTCATGCTAATGCTTTGGGTGGTTCTATTACGGATACAGGCTTATTTGATTGGTCACATTATCCGAATATCCAAGACATGTATAAATCGTATCCAGTCAAAAACTGGGGATTTGTACAAGTAAAGAAAAAAGGGTTGCGTGATATGGGGGCTACCTTATCCTCAGAGGCGGCTAATCGTATTGCGATTGGTATGGAAACCTTTACTTTGCGCGCTCAAAAAAGCAATGATAATGCGCTAGCGTTGGCTCGTTATATGCAAGAGAGTCCTATCTTTGCTGATGTGAAGTATCCCGGATTAGAAAGCCATGCACAACATGGTTTGGCAAAGGATTTATTCAAGGATATAGGGTATGGCTCTCTGATTGCGGCGTCTTTGAGAAAGGATATTGATTTAGTTGCGTTCTTGAATAGTTTACAAACCATTATTTTAGCGACGCATTTAGGTGATAATCGAACCCTATGCTTACCTGTTGCACCAACCATTTATGCTGAGTCTAGTGCTGAGCAACGCGCATTAATGGGAATTTCAGATAATTTATTGCGTATCTCTGTGGGTATTGAAAATGTGGCTGATCTCATTGATGATATTGAGCGAGCGTACGCCAATGTTATGCTGAAATAAGAGGGATAAAAAACGTGTAAAATTAAACACCTGTGAATAAAAACCTACATTTGCAGTGGATACTTTTTACGAAATGTAAAACTCTCTAAAGAATTCACGGCTTTTTGCTTGGAATGCTTGACAGGCGGGCGTAATCAAGCGATTATTATGGAAGTAGTTTTCTTTTAGTTGTTCTTAGAAATAGGGGTATATAATGAATAAAACCGAATTAGTAGAAAAAATTGCTGAGAAAGCAGAAATCTCTAAAGCTGCTGCTGCTCGTGCATTAGATGCAGCTGTTGCAACAGTAACAGAAACTCTTAAAAAGGGTGACAGCGTAACATTAGTTGGTTTCGGTACTTTCCGTGTAGCAGTACGTGGTGCTCGCCAAGGTCGTAACCCACAAACTGGTAAAGTAATTCAAATCGCTGAAGCTACAGTACCTAAGTTTGTTCCAGGTAAAGCATTAAAAGAAGCGGTTAATGTAAAAGCTGCACGTAAGAAAAAATAATTTTTTTCTGACAGAATTTTAGAAGACCAACGATCAAGTTGGTCTTTTTTGTTTCAAAAGCTTTAAACTGGTATGGATAAGTATCAAGAAAGAATCGTGTGCTGATGATAGGCGATAATTTGCATAAAAACAACAACACAAGTGTTAAAAGAGATTTAATCCTGAAAATGCTTGTCAAATACCATTAACTTATCTATAATTTAATTCTTACGACGCATACAGATGGGCGCTTAGCTCAGTTGGTAGAGCGGCGCCCTTACAAGGCGTAGGTCACAGGTTCGACCCCTGTAGCGCCCACCATCTAGATGTATCGTATATTCCCAGTTGATGGGTGCTTAGCTCAGTTGGTAGAGCGGCGCCCTTACAAGGCGTAGGTCACAGGTTCGACCCCTGTAGCACCCACCATCAATTAGACGGAAAGATTGATTAACCAGCCCTTAGATGAGCTGGTTTTTTGCATTTTTGGGACTTAATAAAGTCCCCTATAGAGAGGCTTTTATTGCTCAAAGATGATTAAGCTTATCTAATTACTCCTCACAAAAGCAGCTTTTATCGGTAGAGCAGGCTTGATACGCTTGAATGGCATCTTGACGGATATATTCTTTAACAAAGGCATTATTAGGGGCATTGATAAGTGTTTGAGGATTTGCCCACTGTTCTAGCTTGCCTTGATGGATAATGCCTATTTTATCAGCAAAGACAAATGCTTCAATTTGACTATGTGTCACTAAGATAGCGCTAAGTTGTTTTTCTTTCAGAATCGCACGCACATCTAAGGCTAGACGCTCACGTGTATCGACATCCAGATTAGAAAAGGGTTCGTCTAATAATAAGAGTTTAGGCGAGGGGGCAATAGCACGAGCTAAGGCCACACGTTGTTGTTGTCCGCCAGATAACTCATGTGGATAGGCTTTTGCGCTCTGTTGTAGTCCGATGAGTTCTAGCATTTCTTGAGTGATTTTTTGCGCTTGTTCTCTAGGAAGCTTATTCAGACCAAAAGCAATATTTTTTTCGATTGTCAGATGTGGGAACAGAGCATAGTCTTGAAACATCATCCCGATATGACGTTGCTCTGGGGGGACCATACGACCTGTTTCAGCGATAGTCTGTTGTTCTAATTGAATGCTTCCTGCGTAAACAGGCTCAAACCCAGCAATACTTCTTAACACTGTTGTTTTGCCGCAGCCCGACGGTCCTAGGAGACATCCAATTTCCCCTTTATCAAGTTGTAGCGAAAGTTGATGAACGATAGTTTTAAACACTTTGCCTTGTGGATAGCCGAGTTTTACATCTATTAAATCGAGTAAGTGTGTCATATCAAAATTCGCTTAATAAGAGTTTTTAAATTGTGTGCGCGCTAAGAAAATAACGGGTAATAAGCCAACAAGGACGATAAGCAGAGCAGCAATAGCGCCTTCTTCGTAAGTGCCTCGCGCAGCTTCTGCGTACAGCCATGTTGATAAGGTTTCAAAATTGAGTGGACGCAATAAGAGTGTCGCAGAGAGTTCTTTCATGGCATCCACAAATACCAATAGAGCAGCAGCACCTAGGGCGGGCTTTAATAAAGGAAAATGAATTTTTCTAAAGGTTTGGCTGGAGGTATGCCCCAAGGTCTGTGCGGCATTATCAAGAGAGAGGGGAATACGCGTATAGCCCGCTTCAATAGAGCCAATACTAATGGCTAAGAAACGAATGCAATAGGCAATCACCAAGCCCGCGATGCTTCCCATAATATAGAGTTGTGGGGGAAAATTAAATAAAAGGTTCATCACCTTGCTAATGATATCATCTATCAATACGATAGGGGTTAATAAACCAATAGCCAGTACCGAGCCGGGAATAGCATAACCTAAGCTGCCTAGACGAACCATTATCTTGCTATAGGCAAAGCGTGGTTGACGTACGACCCATGCGATAAGTAAACCAAAGATGACAGTAAAAAAAGTCGCTACAATGGCTAAAATCACTGTATTAATCGTGCTGGTGAGTAACCCGTGCGAAACTGCTCCGACAATATCTAGGCGTTTAATCGTTTCTACGATGAGATAAAGTGTAGGAAAAATAAAGCCTGTTATCACCGGAAGCCAACCTAGAACCATAGCAACAATCATTTTGCTACCGGTGAGTGTTTGTGCTTGAATGGGGCGTGGACGCTGTGTATTAGCATAGCGCTGACGCTGACGACTTAGGCGTTCGACATAGATAATGGCGGTCACAATAAAGAGCATAAAGATGGCAATTTGCGCCGCAGCTTCAAGATTTGAACGCGTAACCCATGCGGTATAGATGGAAACGGTCAGGGTCTGAATACCTAAAAACTCTGAAGCGCCAATGTCGTTGAGTGTTTCAAGTAAGGCTAAACTAATACCTACGGCAATAGCAGGGCGCGCCATCGGTAAAATGAGACGACGGAATGTTTGTGCGGGTGTACATCCTAAGGTACGAGAGGCCTCGACAAGATTGGCAGATTGGCTCATAAACATTACACGGACGCTGAGGTAGACATAAGGATACAGCGCCAAACCCATAATAAAAATGGCGCCCGGCATAGAGCGAATATCAGGAAGGCGAAACTCTCTGGGTGATGAATAGCCTAGGATGTCGCGAATGAGTCCTTGGATAGGACCGAGAGGGTGCATGAGATCCAAGTAGGCAAATGCCATGATATAAGTTGGCACCGCTAATGGTAAAAGCAATGCCCACATGAGAATCTTGCGCGTAGGGAAATCGTATGCTGAGGTTAACCATGCGCTGCCAGTCCCAATGAGTCCTACCATAATGGCAACGCCTACTAATAAGATAGCCGTGTTACTGAGGGAGTTGGGAATGACGTATTGGATAAGACTATACCAATGATCAAAATGACCAGTTAAGGCGATAATCAGTAGCGTCAAAATCGGCGCAACGACGCTGAACACAACCAAACCAGCCAGAATTTGCCATAGGGTAAGTTTATTATTTTTCTGCAGTTGCATGGATATTTATTTACGGAAAAAGGGGAGTAGAATACCCCCCTTAACAAAACATCATTAGTATAGCGTGAAATTAGTTATCAAAACCAACTTTGTCCACTAATTCACTCGCTTTTTTGCGATATTTAGGTACTTCTGCCATTGGTAAGGCATCTGCTTTAAACTCACCAAATGAGGCAACAACAGGATCAAGCTCTGTACCGGCACGAACAGGGTATTCGTAATTGATTTTTGCGTACATGGCTTGTGCTTTTTCACTAACTAAGTATTCGAGCAGTTTAACGGCATTTTCTTTGTTAGATGCGTGTTTGGCAACAACGGCACCAGTGACGTTAGCATGAGTACCGCCGTCTTTGGCACTTGCAAAAACTGGGCGAATAACTTTGATGGCATCACCCCATTGACGTTGCTCTGACCCTTCTTCTGCATTACGCATACGACCTACGTAGTACGAGTTAGCAATACCGATATCGCAAATACCAGCTAGAATATCACGAGCAACTTCACGGTCACCACCAGCGGCTTTACGTGCTAGATTGGCTTTTACGCCTTTTAACCATTCTTCGGTTTTTGCTTCACCATTATGTGCGATAAAAGCAGAAATTAGACTAGTGTTATAAGGGTGTTGACCTGAGCGAATGCATACTTTACCTTTCCATTTTGGATCAGCAAGTTCTTCATAGGTAAAGCTCTTTAGGTCTAAGTCTTTTGCAGCGTATAAAATACGGTCACGTAAAGAGAGGGCAAACCATTTGCCGTCAGCACCGCGGTATTGTGCAGGAATAACTTCTTCTAATACTTTAGATTGAATAGGTTGAGCAAGGTCTTTTTCAGCTAACTCTGTGAGACGACCGATATCAACTACCATGAGTACGTCAGCAGGTGATTTATCACCTTCGTTAGCAACACGCTCTGCTAAACCGTCTTTAACAAACACAGTATTGGCTTTAATGCCAGTATCCTTAGTAAATTGGTCTAGTAAAGGTTGTAATAGACCTGGTTCACGCGTTGTATAGATATTGACTTCTGCGGCTTGTGCAATAGAAGCGGTTAGAGCGCATGCCACAAATAATGGTTTTAACACCGTTGAAAATCTCATCAGGAATCCTCCGAAATATAAATGAGAATAATTATCATAAATCATACCACTTAAATTTATATTTCTCAAGGAAATAAAACCGTAGTGTGGAAACTGTGCGATATTTATCAGTTATTTGCTGCTAAACCGTATTCTTTAGGATAGGGATTCCATCACTTGGATTGGCGATGAGGGGTAGTATCAGTAAAGAGGAACAGAGGGATCAATTTCCTTTGACCATGCATCAATACCACCTTGGAGGTTATAAACATCTTCAAAGCCCATATTGGCGAGAAATAAACCGACTTGATAACTGCGCATACCATGATGGCAGTAAATAACTAATGGCTTATCATCGCAAATCTCCGCGTGACGGATAGGGATGAGGTGCATAGGGATATGCTGATAGCCTTTGATATGAGCATAAGCGACTTCATCATCTTGACGAACATCGAGTAGGGTAAAGTCTTTTCCTTCATCTTGCCATTGTTTGAGGGTTTGTACAGTAAGATGTTGAATAGCTGTAGACATATGAATTTTAGTAAATGATGATGTTAGGATAAGTGATTCTGGAATGAGGCGACTGGAATAAAGCTCAAAAATCACTTTTAAAAAAGAAAGCCACCTCAAACAATGACCTCATAAAAGTTGAGGGTGATGTTAAGAAGTGGCTTTGTGTAAAGCTTATCGTTTATTTACGACCGGCTTTGCTTTCAATACGCATACGCAATGCATTGAGCTTGATGAAGCCAGCAGCATCCGCTTGATTGTAAGCACCACCGTCATCATCAAAAGTAGCAATGGTTTTATCAAACAGGCTATCTTTTGAGTCACGAGAGACGGTATAGACATTGCCTTTGTAAAGTTTGAGGCGTACAAAACCGTTAACATGTTGTTGTGTGTGGTCAATTAAGACTTGTAAAGCTTTACGCTCTGGTGACCACCAGTAACCGTTATAGACTAAAGATGCATAGCGTGGCATCAAGTCATCTTTAAGGTGAGCAACTTCACGGTCTAATGTGATTGATTCAATCGCACGGTGACCTTTGAGCATAATGGTGCCTCCCGGAGTTTCGTAGCAACCGCGAGATTTCATGCCGACATAACGGTTTTCTACTAGGTCTAAACGACCAATACCATGTTTACCACCAAGCTCATTTAATTTAGTTAATACGGCGGCTGGACTTAAACGTACACCGTTGATGGCAACGATATCGCCACGTTCGTATTCTAAGTCGATATACTCAGGAGAATCGGGTGCTTGTTCTGGTGATACAGTCCAGCGCCACATGCTTTCTTCGGCTTCGGCATTAGGGTCTTCTAAGTGACGACCTTCGTAGCTGATATGAAGTAAGTTGGCGTCCATAGAGTAAGGAGCGCCACCTTGCTTGTGCTTCATATCGATTTCGATACCGGCTTTTTCAGCATAATCTAAGAGTTTTTCGCGAGAGAGTAAATCCCATTCGCGCCATGGGGCGATAACACGGATATTTGGATTTAGCGCATAGTAGCCTAATTCAAAACGTACTTGGTCATTACCTTTGCCTGTCGCACCATGCGATACAGCATCCGCATTTAATTGATTAGCAATTTCGATTTGGCGCTTAGCGATAAGAGGGCGAGCGATAGAAGTACCCAGTAAGTATTCACCTTCGTAGATGGCATTAGCACGGAACATCGGGAAGACGAAGTCACGGACAAACTCTTCGCGTAAATCATCGATAAAGATATTTTCTGGTTTGATACCAAAGTTTAACGCTTTGCGGCGAGCTGGTTCTAATTCTTCACCTTGACCGATGTCTGCAGTGAATGTAATAACTTCGCATTGATAAGTATCTTGTAGCCATTTTAAAATGACTGATGTATCAAGACCGCCAGAGTAGGCGAGAACTACTTTTTTAATATCGCTCATTTGTGTATCCAACAAAATATATTAATAAAAATAAATTACCGTCATATTTTACGCTTTAATCGAATAGAAAAAAAGCGATTATGCGGCTGGAGTATCTTGTTTACCTAAAACTAAGAATTCCATAAGTGCTTTTTGAACATGTAGACGATTTTCTGCTTCATCCCAAACCACACTCTGAGGACCATCAATAACGTCCGCACTGACTTCTTCGCCACGATGGGCAGGTAAGCAGTGCATAAAGATGGCATCTTTATTGGCTAAAGACATCATTTCTTTATCCACCATCCAGTTGGCAAATGCTACACGACGTTTTTCATTTTCTTGCTCATAGCCCATGCTAGTCCAAACATCGGTAGTGATGAGGTCTGCCCCTTTGGCTGCTTCCATTGGGTCGTCAAATTCTTGAAGATGTTCTGGACTTACTGAACCAATACGATCATGATCTAATTGATAACCTTTTGGTGCAGAAACATGCAGTTTAAAGCCAAGTAATTGAGCGGCTTGTAACCATGTATAAGCCATATTATTCGCATCACCAATCCATGCAACAGTTTTGCCTTTAATGCTGCCTTTGTGTTCGACATAAGTGAGTAAATCAGCAAGGATTTGGCAAGGATGGAATTCATTAGTGAGACCATTGATAACAGGAACACGAGAGTGTGCAGCAAAGCGCTCTAGACGTGTTTGCTCAAAGGTGCGAATCATCACAATGTCAACCATGCGGGTAATGACACGTGCCGTATCTTCGATAGGCTCTGAGCGACCTAGCTGAGAGTCGTTTGATGTCAGGTTGATGACAAGACCGCCCATTTGATACATACCGGCTTCAAATGAAACGCGAGTGCGTGTACTGGCTTTTTCAAAAACCATCGCAAGGGTACGATCGTGTAGTGGCATATGAGGCTCATAGCGTTTGAATTTTTGTTTGATATAGCGAGCGCGATCCAAAATATAAAGAATTTCTTGGGCTGAAAAATCAGTTAGTTGTAAGAAATGACGCATTGGTGCGTTAGAGTTATTTGGAGTAGTCATATGCAACACACATTGAATAATAAAAAAATAAATCCTGTTTGCTATGGCAGACACTAAAAAAGCTACTGCGATAGTCAGAAAAACTAACGAAAGTTAATAATACCAATATTATGAAAAATTGTCGAAATTCTGACGTAAATAGAATAAAATAACTCTTTTAAGACTTTGCAGAGTTTACGCAAGTGCAACAGTTAATTATTTACGGTTTAACGAAATCAGGGCAGAAGTTTCGTCCTAGCGATTGGGCGGAGCGACTTGCAGGTGTGATGGCTCAGTTTCGTCCACCGGGTATTCAGTCTAGTCATCTTACTTATTCTCCTTATGTCATTCCTAGTGATAAAGACGGCCACAAGTGTTTAATTGTCGATGAACGTTTGCGGCAGTTAGAGCCTCGAGCTTGGAAATTTGTGAATGATTTTGCGGTGGATAATGATTTGACGATTGAAACCATCGGAGAGTCCGAGTTTGAATGATAAAAAGCACTCAAATAGAGTGCTTTTTTAATGTCTACTACATCGATATGTCTATGAGATGATATGGAGGAAGGTTTTTTGGGGGTAAGATGCTATTGATGAGGGTTTGGGACTGTTTTATATTCAAATTTTTAATCTTTATGGGGGCAAGATATTCATGCTTGTTCAAATTTTGTAGATAAAAAAAGACGCTATTTGTTGAAATAGCGTCTTTTTTTGCTGAACCCTAAGCGTTGAGGTAATTATTTAGAGAGGACTACCAACGCAACTTAATATTTACCTTTAAATTAAGCTAGGGCTTTGATAGCTGCAGCCAAACGGCTTTTATGACGAGCAGCTTTGTTTTTGTGAATGATTTTCTTATCAGCAACGCGATCGATTACGCTAGTTGCGCGAGAGAAAACTTCGTTAGCTTTAGCTTGATCACCTGCTTCGATAGCTTGACGTACGCGCTTGATAGAAGTGCGTAGTAAAGAACGTAGGCTAGAGTTGTGTTTATTGCGTGCTACAGCTTGGCGAGCACGTTTACGAGCTTGGGCAGTATTGGCCATAATGAGTATCTTCTATTAAGTTAATTCAGCAAAACGGCTATTATATCAGTAAGTATTTAATGTTGCAATATAATTTGTGGTAAAAACACAAGTTATATTGAGATTAAATCACGATTATTTACTGCAGAATATGGTGTATTTGTGAGTGATAGTGCTCGCGGCTGGTAGTCCTCACGGAGAGAACTTGAAGTACCGAGCGCATACGCCAATCTACCTACAGGTTTTTATCAGTTGCTCGAACAGTGTCTCACTTCGTTCATCAAACTCGCTTTGTGATTAAAAACCTCTCCGGTAGACTGGCTTGGATGATAGTGCTAGCTACTGGCAGTCCTCACGGAGAGAACTTGATGTACCGAGCGAGTTTGCAAACGGCAAGCGTCAGCGACGCACTTTGCTGTCCGAGCGAATACACAATGTTCTGTAGTGAGGACGATATATAGTGGACTGTCTGCAGTATGGTCTAATCAATGTATAAGTTCTGCAGTAAAGACGATTAAGACTAAAACTGCCATGTGCTTATTGCCACAAAAGGTTCGCTACACGTTCCGCGCAGTCGCTCGAACAGAGCCTCGCTATCGCTCGCCTAACTCGCTTTGTGCATCGAAACGTCTCCGCAAACCTTTAAGTGCTTGAGTAAACATTGTACTGCTAACAATCAGTTATATTCTCCGACAATCTGGCTTAGATGATAGTGCTAGCTACTGGCAGTCCTCACGGAGAGAACTTGATGTACCGAGCGAGTTTGCAAACGGCAAGCGTCAGCGACGCACTTTGCTGTCCGAGCGAATACACAATGTTCTGTAGTGAGGACGATATATAGTGGACTGTCTGCAGTATGGTCTAATCAATGTATAAGTTCTGCAGTAAAGACGATTAAGACTAAAACTGCCATGTGCTTATTGCCACAAAAGGTTCGCTACACGTTCCGCGCAGTCGCTCGAACAGAGCCTCGCTATCGCTCGCCTAACTCGCTTTGTGCATCGAAACGTCTCCGCAAACCTTTAAGTGCTTGAGTAAACATTGTACTGCTAACAATCAGTTATATTCTCCGACAATCTGGCTTAGATGATAGTGCTAGCTACTGGCAGTCCTCACGAAGAGAACTTGATGTACCGAGCGAGTTTGCAAACGGCGAGCGATAGCGATGCACTTTGCTGTCCGAGCGAATACACAATGTTCTGTAGTGAGGACGATATAGAGCGAACTGTTTATATCAGGCAGTACCTATTGCTACAAAAGGTTCGCTGCACGTTTTCGCGCAGTCGCTCGAACAGAGCCTCACTACGTTCGCCTAACCCGCTTTATGCATCGAAACGTCTCCGCACACCTTTTACCAAAGCTGCAATAATTTCTCTTTTAGTAGCTCGGTATTCTCAGCATTTGAAGCAAGAAAACGAGCTTTGCCTTTTTCATCAAAGATATAAATCCCTTGAGCATGCATGACTTCGTAGTTGTTAGCATCTGCACCGGGCTTAGGCTTTTCAATTTGATAGGCGACACGATAGCGTTTGGCGATTTCTGCAATTTGCTCAGCACTACCTGTAAGACCTAAAGCATCGTTATCAAACGCATCCACATAAGCTTGGAGGATTTCTGGTGTATCACGATGAGGATCAACACTAATAAAAACAATTTTAACTTTGTCTTGTTGTTCACCTAATGATTTTTTGAGAACGCCGAGCTCTGCCATTGTCGTAGGGCAAATATCAGGGCAAGATGCATAGCCAAAAAATACCAATGCGACTTTGCCTTGCAAGTCCTCTGTCTTAACCGTGCGATTTAGACCCTGTAATTCAAATTTTAAATCAGGGAGATTGCCCTTGATATTGTAAACAGTTGTCGGTTTGCTCTCTTGAGCAACGACGGTGACGGGAGTTGTTAGCGTACTTGCCGCTAGACAGAGAGATAATAGACTACGTTTAAACATTGTTATCCTTATGCATCTAACATACCGCTGTGGCGCAATAATGCGTCAGGTTGTGGGTCGCGTCCACGGAAATTTTTAAAGAACTCTGCGGCAGGGACTGAACCACCTACGGCGAGAATAGCCTTGCGGAATAGTGCACCAATAGCGCTATTTAAAGTACTACCATCAGCGAGTTTATTTTCTTCAAATAAACTATAAGCATCTGCAGAGAGAACTTCTGCCCACTTATAACTATAGTATCCTGCACCATATCCACCAGCAAAAAGGTGAGAGAAGTTGTGTGGGAATCGATTCCAACTTGGAGGAATCACAACGGCAACTTCTTGACGTACTTGATGAAGAATCTCTAAGACTTGTTGAATCGATAGCGGGTTAACAGACTGATGAATCAGCATATCGAACAAGGCAAATTCAATTTGACGTACAGTTTGCATGCCACTTTGATAGTTTTTGGCGGCGAGCATTTTTTCATAAAGTGCTTTAGGTAGCGATTCATTCGTTTCCCAATGACGTGTTAGCTGCTCAATGACTGGCCATTCCCATGTAAAGTTTTCCATAAACTGTGATGGTAATTCAATTGCGTCCCATTCTACACTAGAGAAAGGAGAGGCAGCAGGATCTCTTACTTCAGATAAAAGGGCATGTAAGGCATGACCACTTTCATGGAAAAGCGTAATTAAATCATCGGGTGAAAGTAAGGCGGGTTTATTGCCTGTGGGAGGGGTAAAGTTGCAGGTTAAATAAACCGTTGGCGTAACGGTAGTCTCACCATAGACATGGCGACTGCGTTCTGAGCCTACCCATGCACCGCTTTGTTTGCCTGCACGAGCATAAAGGTCAAAATAGATATAGCCGATAGTGTCACCTTGGTCTTGTACAGCGTAAGCCGTGACATCTTTATGCCATACTGAAGCATTGATAGGCGTAAAATCGACATTAAAAAGTTTTTTGATGATGGCAAAAAAACCAGTGAGTACGGTATCTTCTGGTAGGTATTGCTTGATTTCTTCATCAGAATAAGCGTATTTATTTTGACGAAGTTGCTCTGATACATAAGCATAATCCCATGGGTTCAGCTCAGCCATGCCAAGATGTTCACGCGCAAAGGTCTTTAATTCTGCGACATCTTTTTGCGCAAAAGGTTTAGCTTTGTTAGCAAGGTCACGTAGAAAAGCAATGACTTGAGCTGCGTTGTCAGCCATACGGGTTTCAAGTTGCATATCCGCAAAGTTTTTATAGCCTAATAAAGCCGATTCTTCTTGGCGTAGGGCTAATAATTGCTCAATATTGCTGGAGTTGTCAAAACGTGTGTCGCCTTGTTCAGAAGCGATAGTACTGTAACCGCGGTACATAATTTCGCGCAAGGCACTATTTTGTGCATATTGCATCACAGGAAGATAAGACGGCATTTTTAGGGTAAATTTATAACCTGTTTTTCCTTCTGCTTTAGCTGCCTCTGCTGCTGCCGTAAGGGTATCCTCTGGAATACCAACAAGCTCATCTCGGCTTTCTACAAAATATGCCCAATTATCAACTGCATCCAAGGCATTTTCACTGAATTTTTGAGAGATGTTGGCTAATTGCTCGCTAATTTGTGCGTAGCGAGTTTTATCCTCACCTTCTAATTCAACACCGCTGAGTTTGAAATCTCGAAGGGCTAAATCAATGATGCGCTGACGAGTAGGTGTCAGCGTAGCATATTCTGCTGAGTCTTTGAGGGCTTTATAGTGTTGATAAAGATCTTTATTTAGTCCCAACCAAGTAGAGTATTCTGTTATCTTAGGTAGAATCTCATTATAGGCAGCACGTAGCTCAGATGTGTTGACAACGGCATTAAGATGATTGACTACATGCCATGCACGCCAAAGTGGGGTGGAGGCAATGTCCAAACGCTCTACAAAACTTTCCCATGTGAGTGGTGCTGGTTCTGCAGCCACCTGTTCAATTAATGCTTTGTTTTCTTCTAGTAATTGCGTTAAAGCAGGGACAATATGTTCTGCTTTAATGGCGGCATAATCAATAAAATCTAGGGGGGAGGAGAGTAAAGGGTTTGTCATAGTCATTTTAATGTGTTTGTTTTAAAAGTGTATAAACGCCAAGCTGCCAGAGATGTTTTGATGTATAAAACATATAGGCAGATTGGCGTCAATCAAATAGTAAGTGCTCACTAAACTTGTTTAGCGAGCAGTGTACAAGATTGCTAATTAAGCACGCTCCGCTGCCTCAATTGTGTTTACTAATAACATCACAATTGTCATTGGGCCTACGCCACCCGGTACTGGTGTAATGGCACTTGCCACTTGAGCGGCAGAAGCGTATTCGACGTCACCTTTAAGTTTGCCGTCAGCACCGCGATTAATACCTACATCAATCACCACAGCACCTGGTTTAATCATATCGCCAGTCACCATTTCTGGGCGACCTGTCGCAACAACTAGAATATCAGCTCTTTTGGTGTGTGAGGTGAGATCTTTTGTTTTTGAATTACAGATGGTTACAGTCGCGCCTTCTTTTTGGAGAAGTAATGCCATGGGTTTGCCTACGATATTACTTGCACCAACGACAACTGCTTCAGCGCCTTTAAGATTGACATTTTGTGATTCCAGCATTTTTATCACGCCATAGGGTGTGCAAGGAATAAAACGAGGATTTCCCGTCATTAAAGCACCAGCATTGCTGACATGGAAGCCGTCTACGTCTTTTTCAGGAGAAATTGTGTCAATGACTGTATTGGTATCAATATGTTTAGGCAGTGGTAGTTGTACCAAAATGCCATGTAGCGTTTTGTCATTATTGAGTTCACGAATTTTCGCTAACAATTCTTCTTGACTAGTTTCTGCAGGAAAACGGAGAACGTCACTTTTTAGACCTAATTGCGTAAAAGTATTGTGTTTGCTATTTACATAGACAGCAGAGGCAGGATCATCACCCACAAGAATAACCGTCAATGCAGGAATAACACCTTTGTTTTTTAGCGTCTGGATACGTTGAGCAAGCTCTTCTTTAATTTGGTTAGCAAGTGCTTTACCATCAATTACAGTAGCAGTCATTTGTTAAGCTTCCTTTTGTGAGTTAAGTGCGACTTTCATTAAGTCAGCAACGGTTGAGACTTGAAGTTTTTCCATGATATTGGCACGGTGAGCTTCGACAGTTTTAATGCTAATATTAAGGTCATCAGCGATTTGTTTGTTTAATCTCCCCGCCACAATACGTCCTAATACTTGTTGTTCGCGAGAGGTGAGTCGATTGAGTAGCTCCTCGTTGGCACGCTGATTTTGAGCAGCATCTGCACGTGCTTGTGCCTCAGAAGTGAGATTAGAAATCACCTCTTGGATATCACTAAGATTAAAGGGCTTTTCAATAAAATCCATTGCCCCTTGTTTGAGGGTATTCACCGCCATAGGGACATTGCCATGACCCGTAATAAAGACGATAGGGATATTGACTTTGCGTGCGTTAAGCTCTTCTTGTAGTTGAAGACCGCTCATACCAGGCATACGAACATCAGTAATGAGAATGCTGACAAGCGTAGGGTCATATTTTTCTAAAAACTCTTCGCCGCTGGAGAACGTTAAGACGTTATAGCCATTGGTTTCTAATAAAAACCGTAGTGAGTCACGAACGGCATCATCGTCATCTACGATATAAATAGTGCTATTTGTTGTCATCACATTTCCTTTTCATCAATGTTGACTATGTGTTTGTTGATTGCTAAATGGTAGTCTAAATTTGAATATAGTACCACCTTCTGGATTTGGAACAGCCCATAACTGACCGTTGTGGGATTCAATAATCGTACGGCAGATATTTAATCCCATACCAAGCCCTTCGTTTTTAGTACTAAAGAATGGCTCAAAAAGGCGTTCAGGTTCTTTTAGTCCATGTCCTCGGTCAATCACAGAAACTTCCACCTCTTTTTCAACTCGTGCAATATGCACTTTGACAAGGGTTTCCTGATTTTGAATCATTGCTTCTAAGCCATTTTTAATAAGATTAAGTAAAACTTGTTCAATGAGGATAGGGTCAGCATAAACATCGGGTAAATCTGGCTCGATATAAGACTCAATTTGTTTGCCATGTTTGCGGGCATCAATCTCGGCAAGATCAAGCGTATTGGATACAATGCGTTCGATGGAGACAGTTTGGCGGCGAGGGTCACTACGTTTTACGAAGGCGCGAATACGACTAATAATTTTACCAGCTCGTTCAGCCTGTGTAGCAGACTTCTCTAATGCTGTGATGAGCATAGGGTTGTCTGTTTTACCTGCTTTGAGCAGATTCATCGCAGCGGTATTATAGTTAACAATGGCAGTCAGCGGTTGGTTAAGCTCATGTGCAAGTGTGGACGCCATTTCACCCATGGTGGTTAGACGACTGGTCAGTTGAATCTTTTCTTGTTGGTTACGAGATTCTTGTTCATGTTTTAGGCGTTCAGTGATATCACGTGCGACTTGTAAGCGTACTTTGCGACCATCAGTCCAGCTAAGTGTGCGATGATGTACTTCAAACCAGATATTAATGGTAGGAATAAAGTATTGATTACCGTCATCATGACTTTCGGTGCGTTGCTTAAGCAATTCTTGATGACCATAAGGTTGAGAGCCAAACATACGACGATAAGTACGATTGGCAAATAATAACTCAATGCCATTAGGTGTGTCTGCTGCAACAGAAATAGCATCATCTAGACTTTCGAGTACGGTCATAAAACGCTCATGAGCGGCAGATAGGGCTTCTCTTACACGCTTTGGCTCGGTAATATCGGTCATGGAGGTCATCCAACCGATTTGATGCCCATCAGGGTTGCGCATGGGCGATACATACATTCTGGCGGTAAAGCGAGAGCCGTCACGGCGTTGTACTTCAAGTTCTAAACCCGAGCTAGGCGTTTTGCCGGATAAGACGATTTCCATGGTGCGCATATGTTCTTTGTGACGTCCAGGAATCCAATAAGGATAGGGAAGGGCGCTACCAACAAGACTGGACTCATCCCAACCAATCAAACGGCAGAAAGCAGGGTTTACATAAATAATACGACCTTGCATATCAATCACGCGCATCCCCGTGGACATAGAGTTTTCCATAGCGCGGCGGAAAATTGTTTCCGTCTCAAGCGCTTGTTCTGTTTTTAATCGCTGACGCGTATAGCGCCACATTAAAAATAGACTGAAAATAATGATGGTGGATAAAGCAATAATGATGAGATTCAGTAGATGCTGTAAACCTTCATTATTATTGACAAAGTAGGGGAGCAGATTCGTCTGAATGCGTTGCAGACTAAAAAAGGTCATCATTACGACAATATAGAGCACAATCACAAAGACAGGCGCTAACCAATGTAAGCGTCGAGATTTTGTGGAGTAATTGAGTGATTTACTGATAAGACTCTTTTGATTGTTTTCGTGCATGATGTGGTGAGTAAAAATCTTTTGTCAAACTTTGTAAGTTTTGTAAGTCGAGAGTATTGTAAAAGTTTTATTTTACCTTGTGTGGAAATTGTTTGGGTTTAAACAATGTCACGCCTATTTCGCTGCGCGTGATAATCGGTTTTTTTAACGATTTTAAGCGATAAAAAATGTTGCATAGCAGCAAATAAGCGCTTTTTAAACAAATTTTTCATAATGTGAAATTTATTCCCATTATATAAAAAAAGTAAACAACTCTATAAATAAAGTTTAAAAAAAGTATGGCATAATCAGCAGATAAATTAGCACCAAAGTATGCATAAAACTCTCTCTTAGGATGTGTACATGGTGTTTTTAAAACAACTTGCGATTGAAATAGGAGCAATGCATGGCTACGAGTCAAACACCAAAAGACGTAGATGCGGTAGAAACCAAAGAATGGTTAGAAGCCTTAGAAGCAATTCTTGATCGTGAAGGTCCAGAACGCGCTCATTTTATTATTGAGCAATTAACGGACTTGGCACGTCGCTCAGGTTCTAATATTCCCTATTCACCTAATACAGCTTATGTGAATACTATTCCACCAGGATTAGAGCCACCTAATCCGGGTAATCTAGAATTGGAAGCTCGTATCCGTGCGTATGTACGTTGGAATGCAATGGCGATGGTTGTTCGTGCGAATCGCCATGATCCAGAAGATGGGGGTAGTTTAGGTGGTCACATTGCTTCTTTTGCTTCTTTAGCGACGATGATTGGTTGCGGTCAGCACCATTTCTGGAATGCTGAGACAGAGAATCACGGTGGTGACTTAGTGTACTTCCAAGGTCATTCGTCACCGGGGGTATATTCTCGTGCATTCTTAGAGGGGCGTATTTCTGCTGAGCAATTAGATAATTTCCGTCAAGAGGTTGACGGTAAAGGTCTGCCATCATATCCGCACCCTAAATTATTACCTGATTTCTGGCAATTCCCAACGGTATCAATGGGCTTAGGTCCTATGATGGCGATTTACCAAGCGCGTTTCCTTAAATATTTACATGCGCGTGGTATTGCAGATACATCTAAACGTAAAGTATGGTGCTTCTGCGGTGATGGTGAGATGGATGAACCAGAATCATTAGGTGCGATTAGTCTGGCGGCACGTGAGAAATTAGACAATCTAATTTTCGTGATTAACTGCAATCTACAACGTCTTGATGGTCCTGTACGTGGTAACGGTAAAATCATCCAAGAATTAGAGGGTGATTTCCGTGGTAGTGGTTGGAATGTGATTAAGCTGATTTGGGGTTCTTATTGGGATCCATTATTAGCACGTGACAAAGACGGTGCACTTCGTAAGATTATGGAAGAGACCGTGGACGGTGAATATCAAGCTTATAAGGCAAATGATGGTGCTTTTGTACGTGAGCATTTCTTCGGTAAAGATCCTCGTACATTAGAAATGGTTAGCCGTATGAGTGACGAAGAGGTATGGCGTTTAAATCGTGGCGGTCATGACCCTAACAAAGTGTATGCGGCTTTTGATGCTGCGATGAAAACAGAGGGTCAGCCAACTGTCATTTTAGCGAAAACGATTAAAGGCTATGGTCTTGGTCATGTTGCACAAGGTAAAAATCCTGCGCACCAACAGAAAAAACTCGATACAGAAGCGATTCGTGAGTTCCGCGATCGTTTCAATATTCCAATTCCTGACGATAAATTGGAAGAAGTGCCATATTTCAAACCATCAGAAGATTCTGCTGAGATGAAATACTTACGTGCACAACGTGAGAAATTAGGGGGGTATTACCCACGTCGTCGTCAAGAAGCAGATGAAAAATTAAAAGTACCTGCTTTGGATAAATTCCAAGCGATTTTAGAGCCGACAGCAGAGGGTCGTTCTATTTCAACGACACAAGCTTTTGTTCGTTTCTTAAATCAATTATTGCGTGAAAAAGATATTGGTGAGCGTGTAGTACCGATTCTTTCTGACGAGTCTCGTACCTTTGGTATGGAAGGTTTATTCCGTCAAATCGGTATTTATGCACCAGAAGGTCAGAAATATATCCCTGTGGATAAAAACCAAGTGATGTACTACCGTGAAGAAGCTAACGGTCAGTTATTACAAGAAGGTATTAACGAAGCGGGTGCTATGTGTTCATGGATTGCGGCGGCAACATCGTACTCGACGAATAACCGTATTATGATTCCATTCTTTATCTACTACTCAATGTTTGGCTTCCAACGTGTGGGTGATTTAGCATGGGCAGCAGGCGATATGCAAGCACGTGGTTTCTTATTAGGTGGTACAGCAGGTCGTACAACGCTAAATGGTGAAGGTTTGCAGCACGAAGACGGTCATAGCCATATGCTTTCTTCAACCATTCCTAACTGCGTATCGTATGACCCAACATTTGCGCATGAAGTGGCTGTGATTATGCAGCATGGTCTCAAACGTATGGTTGAGAATCAGGAAAACGTGTTCTACTACCTCACATTGATGAACGAGAACTACGCTCATCCTGGCTTAAAAGCAGGTGATGAAGAAGGTATCATCAAAGGGATGTATAAGTTACAAGAGGGCTCAAAAGGCGATCTCCGCGTGCAATTACTTGGCTCAGGTACTATCCTTCGTGAAGTACAAGCTGCAAAAGACTTGCTGGAACAAGATTGGGGTGTGATGGCTGATGTATGGTCATGCCCAAGCTTCACAGAGTTACGTCGTGACGGTTTAGATTGCAGCCGTGCTAACTTATTGAACCCAACAGCAACACCAAAAGTACCTTATGTGACATCATTATTGCAAGATACACAGGGTCCAGTGATTGCATCTTCTGACTACATGAAGATTTTTGCTGACCAAATTCGTGAATTTATCCCTGCGGGTCGTACATATCGTGTGCTTGGTACTGATGGTTTCGGTCGTTCTGATTTCCGTTTCAAATTACGTAATCACTTTGAAGTGGATCGCTATTTTGTCGTACTTGCAGCACTTAAAGCATTGGCAGACGAAGGAAAATTACCTGCCGCTAAAGTTGCTGAGGCAATTGCGAAGTACAACATTGATGTGAATAAAGCAAATCCACATTACGCATAAGGAAGAACGAATATGAGTCAATTAGTTCAAGTCAAAGTACCTGATATTGGTGATTTCGATGAAGTCGAAGTGATTGAGGTATTAGTCAATGTAGGTGATACGATTAAAGCAGATCAAAGTTTAATTACTGTTGAGTCTGACAAAGCCTCCATGGAGATTCCTAGCGATACAGCAGGTGTAGTGAAGTCTATTAGTATTAAAGTAGGTGACAAGGTTAAACAAGGTTCTGTTGTATTGGAAGTTGAAGCGAGTGGTAGTGCTGCTCCAGTCGCTAAAGCAGCTGAGCCAGCACCTGTTGCGGCATCTGCTCCTGCGGCGACACCTGCTGCTGCTCCAACAGCACCAGCAGCACCGGCCGTATCAGCGGGACCCGTGGATGTAGTGGTGCCTGATATTGGTGATTTTGACGAAGTTGAGGTTATCGAAGTATTGGTGAATGTTGGCGATACCATCAAAGAAGATCAAAGCTTAATCACCGTTGAGTCTGATAAAGCATCGATGGAGATTCCTTCAAGTCATGCAGGTAAAGTAGTGGCTGTGAATGTGAAGGTGGGTGATAAAGTTGCTAAAGGTTCTATCGTATTAAAAGTAGAGGCAACAGGTGGTGTATCAACTGCACCTGCATCAGTAGCGACACCAGTGGCTGCTCCAGCGCCTGCTGCCCAAGCAGAAACGCCTGTGGCAGCACCAGTGGTAAGCGCCACACCAGCAGTTGATGCGTCTTCTTTTAGAGCATCGCCTACAGCAGCTTATGCTTTGGGTGCGACAGAGTTCCGTAACTTACCACATGCATCGCCGTCAGTACGCCGTTTTGCCCGTGAGTTAGGTGTAGATTTAACACAGGTAAAAGGCTCTGGTCGCAAAGATCGTATTACCATTGATGATGTTCGTGCCTTCGTAAAAGCAGCGCTCTCAGTGGCACCTAATAATAATGTGAATACAGGTTCTAGCCAAGTTGGTGGTGGTTTATCGGTATTAGATTGGCCAAAAGTAGATTTCACCAAGTTTGGTCCTATTGAATCTAAACCATTATCTCGTATTAAGAAGATTTCTGGTGCGAACTTACACCGTAACTGGGTAATGATTCCTCATGTGACTAATAATGATGAGGCAGATATTACGGATTTAGAAGCTTTCCGTGTTCAATTAAACAAAGAATACGAAAAAGCGGGCGTGAAGTTTACGATGTTGGCTTTCCTCATCAAAGCCATTGTCCAATGTTTGAAAAAATTCCCAGAGTTTAACGCATCGTTAGATGGCGATAATCTAGTGATGAAACAGTACTACCATATCGGTTTTGCGGCAGATACACCAAATGGTTTAGTGGTACCGGTGGTGCGTGATGCGGATAAGAAATCAGTTTCTGAAATCGCTAAAGAAACATCTGAACTAGCGAAACTGGCTCGCGAAGGCAAATTATCACCAGCGCAAATGCAAGGCGGTTGTTTCTCTATCTCATCATTAGGTGGTATTGGTGGCACACACTTTACACCGATTATTAATGCGCCAGAGGTAGCAATTTTAGGTGTTAGCCGTTCATACCAAAAACCGGTATGGAATGGTTCAGCATTTGAGCCACGTTTAACAATGCCATTGTCATTATCTTATGACCACCGTGTGATTGACGGTGCAGCGGCAGCACGTTTTAACGTGTACTTAGCACAGCTACTTGGCGATTTCCGCCGTATGATGGTGTAATCAGGAGCGGACTATGAGTATAGAAGTTAAAGTACCGGATATTGGTGATTTTGACGAAGTCGAAGTGATTGAGGTATTGGTCAATGTAGGTGATACCATTAAAGCAGACCAGAGCCTCATTACCGTAGAGTCTGATAAAGCCTCGATGGAAATCCCTAGCGATACAGCCGGTGTAGTGACGGCACTTTCTGTTAAAGTCGGTGATAAAGTTAAGCAAGGTTCTGTTATTCTACAAGTTGAGGGCGCAGCAGCTGCACCTAAGACAGAAGCGCCTAAAGCTGAAGCCTCTAAAGCGGCAGCACCGGCAGCAGCACCTATTGCTGCACCAGCAGGGGCAAAAAGCTCAGCTGGTGACGATGCTTATGATGTCGTTGTATTAGGTGCGGGTCCTGGTGGTTATTCTGCGGCATTCCGTGCAGCGGATTTAGGCTTAAAAGTGGCATTAATCGAGCGTTACCCAACATTAGGTGGGGTATGCTTAAATGTGGGTTGTATCCCATCAAAAGCTTTATTACATAATGCTTTTGTTTTGGAAGAGGCTAAACACTTAGCGACAAATGGTATTAGTTTCGGCGAACCACAAGTAGACTTAGATAAACTTCGTGCTTATAAAGACGGTGTGGTAGCTAAGTTGACGGGTGGTCTCAGTGGTATGGCAAAAGGCCGTAAAGTGACTGTCATCACAGGTACAGCACAGTTTAAAGACGATCACCATTTTGTCGTGGAGTTAGCAGCAGGTGGTACACAGGAAGTGGCGTTTAAACATGCGATTATCGCCGCAGGTAGTCAATCGGTGAAATTGCCTTTCTTACCAGACGATGAGCGTATTGTGGACTCAACAGGTGCTTTAGCGCTGAAATCAGTCCCACAAAAAATGCTAATCATCGGTGGCGGTATTATCGGTCTAGAAATGGGTACGGTGTATTCGGCGTTAGGCGCTCGCCTTGATGTCGTTGAAATGATGGATGGCTTAATGCAAGGCGCAGACCGTGATTTGGTCAAAGTCTGGCAGAAGAAAAACGAACATCGTTTTGACAATATTATGGTTAAAACAAAAACCGTTGCTGCCGAAGCTAAAGCTGATGGTATCTATGTTAGCTTTGAAGGTGAGGGCGCACCTAAAGAGCCTCAACGCTATGATTTAGTGTTACAAGCGGTAGGTCGTTCACCAAATGGTAAGAAAATCGCGGCCGATAAAGCAGGCGTGGTAGTCACTGAACGTGGCTTTATCCCTGTGGATACACAGATGCGTACTAACGTACCGCATATCTTTGCGATTGGTGATATTGTGGGTCAGCCGATGTTGGCACATAAAGCCGTGCATGAAGGACATGTGGCCGCCGAAGTGATTGCTGGTGAAAAAGCCGAGTTTGATGCACGTGTTATTCCTGGCGTTGCCTTTACCGATCCTGAAGTGGCTTGGGTTGGTTTAACGGAAGATCAAGCCAAAGCACAAGGTATTGCCATTGAAAAAGGCGTATTCCCTTGGGCCGCGTCTGGTCGTGCGATTGCCAACGGTCGTGATGAGGGCTTTACTAAGCTGATTTTTGATGGGGAAACGCATCGTATCCTCGGTGGTGGTATTGTCGGTACACACGCTGGCGATTTAATCAGTGAAGTTTGCTTAGCGATTGAAATGGGTGCTGACATTACCGATATCGGTAAAACGGTACATCCACACCCAACATTGGGTGAGTCGGTCGGTTTAGCCGCTGAGGTCGCTCATGGTGCGTGCACGGATTTACCTGCGCAGAAAAAGCGTAAGTAATACCAAGTGCTAAACGCATTGTCTTGAGATAAAAAATGCTGGGTGAAAACTCAGCATTTTTTTATGGTTTTATTTGATTGTAATTGAAACTAATAAGCCTTTGATTTGGTAGAAATTGGGTCGATTCTTTTGATGGCGTCTGCCTGAACTTCCAATTTACTGCTCACAAAATCCAAAAACGCACGCATCACCGAAGACGGATAGCGATGTTTTAAATACAATAAATGTACGGGATAAGCCCGCATAGGATAATCAGATAATATTTCAATTAAACCATATTCATGAATTAAACGATTGGCAATCGTTTCAGGTAAATATCCCACACCACGCCCTTGTTGAATTAAATAAGCGATGGCATACACATCGTTGGAAGTAAATACACAAGGTAATTTCAATACCTTATTTTCTAATGAAATCATCAATTCTTTTTGTTCGGCTTTGGCAAAACCGACATAAGGAAAATGTTGTAAATCATCAGGTGTTTGGGGTGTGCCATACTTGGCTAAAATAGTAGGATGTGTCAAACATTTGGTTTTTGCCATAATAGCCAAACGCGCGACTGCATTATCTGTATGCAAATTTCCTGCCCGAAAAGCAAAATCAATATTATCTTCCACCAAATCCAAAACTCGGTCGGTTACTTGGCAATGAATACTCACTTTGGGATATAAAGTGCAAAACTCATCTATCCATGCCCATACTTCTTCTAGTCCTGTAAAGGTGGAAATCCGCAGTTTTCCGCTAATTTCTTGATTGTCAGCCAAGGTTTTTTCTACTTGCAATAAATTATCAATATTTTGATACACTTGCTCATAGAGTTGTTGCCCTGCCATTGTGGGTTTGACGCCTGATTTTTTGCGGTCAAATAGTTGAATATTGAGCGATTTTTCTAGTTCTGTGATTTGACGGCTAATGGTCGCAATCGGCACATTTAGCCGTTCCGATGCTTTGGAGAGACTGCCGTCTTGGACGACAGAAACAAATAGGGATAGGGCGTTTAGGTTCATAGGGTTTTCATTTTTGGAAAATATTTTCTCATATTAATCCATTCATTTATCAAATTCAATAATCTAAAACACACTTATTCCATTTAATCCCAGAGAAAACCCATGAAAAAATTTTTAAAATCAGTTTAATGGCATTAACACTGACTTCGCTTGGCGTGGCTTGTACGCCAATCAACCACACCAACATTGACTTGGTTGGGTAATGTGCGTATGCCTAATAACTATGCAGGAAAAGCGGTGGTTGCAGGGGCTGACGTTAGTATCAAACACTACCATTCATTAGTAATGAATAATATTGTTTTTGTCTTGTTTTTCTTGTAAAATAGTGTTTATTAGTATTGAAAGCTATTTGGTAAGGGGAAATTGTATGCTCTTAAAAAGCGAAATCAGACAAGCCATTGAAACTCAAAAACAGCAATTAACAGGGCAAACCTATCCACGCCAAATGCTTGAAAAAATAAAAATTTTGCCAAATTTTGCGTTGGTGGTGTCGGGTATCCGCCGTAGCGGTAAAAGCACGTTACTTGCTCAACTGATTGAAAAACAACAACAAAATAGTTATCTTTTTTTGAACTTTGATACGCCAAAGTTGTTTGATTTTGAATTTGGTGATTTTGCTTTATTGGATGAAATCATTGCCGAAAACAAAGAAATTAAAACCTTATATTTTGATGAAATTCAAGTGGTTGAAGGTTGGGAGATTTATGTACGGGGCAAACTTGACCAAAATTTTCAGGTGGTGGTAACAGGCTCTAATGCGTCCTTATTAAGCCGTGAATTAGGAACAAAACTGACAGGGCGGCACATCAGCAAAGAGCTTTTTCCATTTTCATTTGTGGAGTTTTGTGAATTTTTGGGTAAGCAAAACAATGCCAACGCAGTTGAAGATTATCTGCAACAAGGTGGTTTTCCACAGTATTTGCAGTTGGGCGAAGACGAAATTTTAAATGCTCTGATTAACGATATTTTGTATCGGGATATTATCGTCCGTTTTGGCATTCGTGATGAGCGATCAATGAAACGGTTGCTGCTGTTTTTGGCGGGCAATATCGGTAATTTAATCACGGCAGGCAAGCTCAAACAAAGCCTTGAAGTGAAAAGTACAGCCACCGTACAAGAATATCTTTCGCATTTGGAGCAAGCGTATGTCATACAAATGTTGCCCAAATTTGCCTATTCTTACAAGGTGCAACTTGCCAATCCGCGCAAGATTTATTTTATAGACAATGGCTTGCAGCGTGTGATTAGCCCGTCTTTTAGCCCAGATTTGGGTAGGAAGCTGGAAAATGCAGTATTTTGGGAATTAAGACGGCAATTTGCAGAACTGTATTATTATAATGAAAATCACAAAGAATGTGATTTTGTGGTGTGCCAAAACAGTATGCCGGTACAGCTCATACAAGTCTGCTGGCAACTTAATGCCGAAAACATCGTCCGAGAGCGAGATGGTTTGCTTGATGCGATGAATTTTTTTGGTTTTGAACAAGGAAAAATTATTACTTTAAATCAAGAAGATAAAATGATAATTGATGGCAAAACCATAGAAGTGCTGCCGTTTTTTCAGGTATTTGGTCGGACAAATGGGTAAGATTGCTTGGGCAAAACACCGTTTATCGTGATGATAATCGGTGTTTTTGTTTGGAAATTGGCAAAATATTTTCAGGCTGCCTGAAAACCTACACCCCTTTATTTTCCAGCGATTTTCGGTTTATCCACCACACCAGCGACAACATCACAGGCACTTCAACCAACACGCCCACCACCGTTGCCAATGCCGCCCCTGAATTTAAACCAAATAAAGCAATCGCCACCGCCACCGCCAATTCAAAAAAATTGCTTGTGCCGATTAAGCAAGCGGGGGCGGAAATGGCGTGGGGCAATTTAAGCCATTTTGCCCAAATCGCACTCAAGGCAAAAATGCCGTAAGTCTGCACCAATAAAGGAATGGCAATCAGCAGGATAATCATCGGCTTATCCACAATGGTTTGTGCCTGAAACGCAAACAACAGCACCACCGTCAATAACAATCCCAAGATAGACAAAGGCTTAAAACGCTGGCTGAATTGGCGCATTTTGTGTTCATCTTGCAAAGATTTGCGAGTGGCAACTCCCACAAGCAAAGGCAACACCAAATACAGCAACACGCTAAAAAAACAGCGTATCCCACGGGATTGTGATGTCGTTCATACCCAAAAGTAGCCCTGCAATCGGGGCAAAGGCAAAAATCATAATCACATCATTTAAAGACACTTGCACCAGCGTGTAATTGGGGTCGCCTTTGACCAGTTGAGACCAAACAAAAACCATTGCCGTACAAGGTGCAACCCCAAGCAAAATCATACCTGCAATGTACTCGCTTGCCGATTGTTCATCTACCCAGCCAGCAAAAAACACCTTAAAAAACAACCAGCCCACAAGTGCCATCGTAAAAGGCTGTTATCAAGCTATGGCATTCATCTGCTTTGATGGTGGTTAAAAGTCGCTCAAGCCTTTTAAGATGGGGCAGTCGGGATTGCCATCGCCCCCGCAGGCATCACTCCACGCTTGCAGGGTGTGTTGCATTGATTTTAATTCTTTGATTTTATTGGATAAAAAATTAATATGACTGGCGGTGAGCGTTTTGACCTGAGCACTTGTGCGGTGTGGATTGTCTTGCAGTGCCAAAAGCTCGCCAATCTGTGCAAGCGAAAAACCGACGCTGCGGGCTTTGGCGATGAATTTTAGCCGAGCGATGTCATTGGAGTTATAAATCCGATAACCTGCTTCACTGCGTGATGGGTTAATTAATAAGCCTGCTTTTTCATAATCACGGATTTGTTTGACGGAAAGTTGGGTAGATTTAGACGCTTGTCCGATGTTCATTGTTGCTCCTTATTGAGTGGTGTGTAAAAAAATGTTATCAAGTAAAAATAATCCTTGACCCTAACGTAAGGTTATAGTTTATGATACGTACATCAAAACAAAAAAGCAATGCTTTTAATCGCTTAAAAGCACTTTGTTTTGATAATCCACTTTAACTTAACATTCGGAGAAACTGTTATGAACGCTGATTTTGTTCAAAACCGACACGCCCATTGCGGCTGCCAGTCTTGCACGGGGCAAAACTACCGTCCGGACTGCCAATGCCAAAACGGCAAGCCCTGCATTTGTGATGACTGCACTTGCAACGGCTGTGCGTGTGAATCGTAAAACCAAATAGTGAAATGGACATTGGGCGAATCTGTCATTTGCCCAATGTTATCAATGCCCATTTTGACAAGGAGAATCTAATGACATTCATCAAAAACCGTGCCGTACATCTTGTCGCTGCCGCTGTTGTTTTGGCGACTTCAACCGCTTTTGCCGACGGCAAAAACGAAGTGCCGACGCACTCGATGGCGTGCGACAATAACTACACCCAAACCACCCACGACTGCCCAAATAACCAAAACGGGCACGCAGCGGTGAACCACGCCAATATGAACCACTCTGCTATGGCGATGGATACTCAAAATGCTCCGCCCCATACCCAAGCCTATCTTGCAATGATGAACAAGATGGGCGATGAGATGAGCAAAGCGGGCAATCTTGCCGATGCTGATACCGCTTTTGCCAAAGGTATGATTCCGCACCATATCGGAGCAGTTGAGATGGCAAAAGTACAGCTTGAATTTGGCAAAGACGAAACAATGAGAAAACTTGCCCAAGCGATTATTGATGGACAACAAAGTGAAATCGACTTGATGAACGCTTGGCTGGCGGGTAAAGACACCGCAACCCAAAACCTGCAAGCCCCGCACGCCAAGGCCTATGCCGCAGGCAAGGCGCACCACGAGGCGATGATGGCGGCAATCAATGAGACAAACCCTGATGTTGCCTTTGCCAAAGCAATGATTCCGCATCATCAAGGGGCGGTCGAGATGGCAAAAGTGCAATTACAGTTCGGCAAAGACGAAAAAATGAAAAAGCTTGCTCAAGACATCATCAAAGCCCAAGAGCCTGAAATCAAGCTGATGCAAGACTGGCTAAAACAGTAGGGGCAATAAGGCAAAAGCACCGCTTTTGATAAAGCGGTGTTTTTGAGGTCGTCTGAAAACAGGTTTAAGGCTTTTTTAGACGGCATTTGGGGTTTTCAGGCAGCCTTTAAAACAAGCCCCAAGGAAATGATGATGCCGACTTGTCGGGCACATCGGCAAGCGATGTTCTGAACCTTCTGCTTTTTCAGACGGCATCGGTATTTGCAGGCAGCCTGAAAAAACCGTCATTCTGACCAACCCAATCCGTACCTGCTTTTTCGGTAAACGACCGGTGATGACCCTATGAACCCAACAGGAGAAATTGTGATGAAGCAAGAAACACACAAACCGCCCAAACACCACGAGTGCCGACACGGACACGGACAGCACCTCCCTGTGCAGACACCGTCCGATGCAGCGGCTGTTTCGGGCTACACCTGCCCGATGCATCCGGAAATCCGGCAAGACCGCCCCGGCAACTGCCCTCTTTGCGGTATGGCATTGGAGCCGCTGATGCCTGAATTGGACGACGACAATCCGGAGCTGCGTGATTTTTCCCGACGCTTTTGGTACACGCTGCCCCTGACGGCGGCAGTGCTGGTGCTGGCGATGTTCGGCGAGCGTCTGAACCTGATGGATATGGCCGCACAAAGCTGGGTAGAGCTGGTGCTGTCGCTGCCGATCGTGCTGTGGGCGGGGCTGCCGTTTTTCTCACGGGGTTGGCAGTCGCTGGCAAACCGTAGTCCCAATATGTGGACGCTGATTGCACTGGGAACGGGTGCAGGCTTCGTTTACAGCGTTGTTGCCACCGCTGCACCCGGCATCTTTCCGGCATCGTTTGTATCGATGGGGCGGGTCGGCGTGTATTTTGAGGCGGCGGCCGTCATCATCTCGCTGACCTTGCTCGGCCAGATGCTCGAACTCAAAGCCCGGTCGCAGACTTCGGCGGCAATCAAGACCCTGCTCGGACTGGCGCCCAAAACCGCACGGCGTATCGGCCCGGGCGGTGCTGAAGAAGATGTGCCGCTCAGCCACATCCACATCGGCGACCTTCTGCGTGTGCGTCCCGGCGAAAAAGTGCCTGTCGATGGCGTGGTGGTTGAGGGCGCAAGCTCGGTAGATGAATCGATGCTGACTGGCGAGCCGCTGCCGGTGCGCAAAGCCACCGGCGACAAAGTCATCGGCGCCACGCTCAACACCGGCGGTGCGCTCGTCATCCGCTCCGAGCGCATCGGTTCGGAAACCGTGCTTTCGCAGATTGTCCAGATGGTGGCCCAGGCGCAGCGCTCCAAAGCACCGATGCAGCGTATGGCCGACGGGGTGGCAGGCTATTTCGTACTGGCGGTTGTCGCCGTCGCCGTTGCCACTTTCTTTGTCTGGGGCGTGTTCGGCCCGCAACCGTCTTGGGTGTTCGGGTTGATCAACGCCGTTGCGGTCTTGATTATCGCCTGCCCCTGTGCACTGGGACTGGCCACGCCGATGTCGGTGATGGTCGCCACAGGACGCGGGGCAGGCAGGGGCATATTGTTCCGTGATGCCGCCGCTATCGAAAACTTGCGGCGAGTAGACACTTTGGTGATTGATAAAACCGGCACACTCACCGAAGGCCGACCCGCCTTTGACCGTGCCGTTGCGGCAGCAGGCTTTTCCGCCGAAGAAGTGCTGCGTTTGGCCGCCAGCTTGGATCAGGGCAGCGAACACCCGCTGGCCGACGCCATTGTGCAGGCCGCACGGGCACAACAGCTGAAGCTGAGCAAACCCGAACAGTTTGATTCAGGCAGCGGCATCGGCGTGAGCGGCGTGGTTGAAGGGCGTGCGCTGGCACTGGGCAACACGGCGTTTATGCAGCAGAACGGGCTTAGCGTCGAACCACTGATCGAGCAGGCCGAATCCCTGCGCAGTGAAGGTGCCAGCGTGATATATCTGGCTGCGGACGGACATCTTGCGGGACTGCTTGCTGTCTCCGATCCTGTAAAAGACAGCACCCCCGAAGCATTGGCCTCGCTCAAAGCAGCCGGCCTGCGCATCATTATGGCAACCGGCGACGGATTGACCACGGCAAACGCCGTGGGCGCAAAACTGGGCATCGACGAAGTGCACGGCGAAGTCAAGCCCGCCGACAAACTGGCACTGATCGAGCGGCTTCAGAACGAAGGGCGGGTGGTCGCAATGGCAGGCGACGGCATCAACGATGCCCCCGCACTGGCCAAAGCCGATGTCGGCATCGCAATGGGTACCGGCACCGATGTGGCAATGAGCAGTGCGCAAATCACGCTGGTCAAAGGCGATTTGCGGGGTATTGCCACCGCACGCAAATTGTCTGAGGCCGCCGTGCGCAATATGAAGGAAAACCTGTTATTTGCCTTCTTATACAACGGCCTAGGGGTTCCTGTTGCCGCCGGCGTGCTGTACCCCTTTACCGGCTGGCTGCTCTCGCCGATGATTGCCGCACTGGCGATGAGCCTAAGCTCGGCATCCGTGGTCGGCAACGCACTGCGGCTGCGCAAAAGCAAGTTGTAGACCACAGCTCCGCAGGCTTCTTCCAATGACAAAACGACCTCAAAAACACCGCTTTTGATAAAGCGGTGTTTTTGTTTGGGAGTTTTGCAAAATAAGTTTCAGGCTACCTGAAAGTTAATTTCCATTTTTGAAAATCAACTTCCCAAAAATCGCTATTCTTTTCTCAATTTGAATAACCTAAAATACGCTTATTCCATTTTTTAACTCAGAGAAAATTATGCAAAACAATCGCATTACCCAAATCCTAAACATCAAATATCCCATCGTCCAAGCCCCAATGTCGTGGCTGACTGATGCGCATTTAGTGGCGAGCGTTGCCAACGCTGGCGGATTGGGTTTTTTAGCCCCACACGCTGGGCAAACCACCAATCCAACGTCCAATCAAGATGTATTAGAACGTATGCGTGCTGAAATTCGCAAAGTCAAAACTTTGACCGATAAGCCTTTTGGTGTACCATTTATTTTGTCTTATGATTTTTCGCTCATTCCGCTGATGGTGGATTTGCTGATTGAAGAGCAAGTGCCTGTGGTGCTGGATAATGGTTGGTTGGATGAAGCGATTTACGCCAAACTCAAACAGGCAGGCATTAAAATCATTTGCCGTTTGGGCAATCCGAATTTGCCAGACGCTTTAAAAGCGTAAAAATTGGGTGCAGATATTTTGGTGCTGACAGGGTTTGATGAAGGCGGAACCTTGCCGATGAAAGAAATCGGCAGTTTTAATGTATTGGCTGAATTTGTGGGTAAGGTGGATTTGCCGATGATGCTCGCTGGTGGTATTGCCGATAAAAAAGCGCTTCAGACCGCGTTTATGCTCGGTGCAGAAGGCGTGTGGGTGGGGACGGCATTTATCGCGACGCACGAATGCCGAGCTAGTCAAAAAGTGAAAGAGTGGATTGTTCAATCAACGGCCAATGATTTGTTATTGTTCCGCACCGAGCCGTATTATTACCGCTCTTTGCCAACCGAAGTCGCTAAAAAATGCTTTGAAATGAGCGAAAATGGGGCAACTCGTGCTGAAATTGCCAAAGTGATGAATGCGGGTACGGGTATGCGTTTGGGTATGCTAGAAGGGGATTTTGAACATGGTTATGTGTCGGTGGGCAATGGGATTTCTGCGATTGATCGTGTCAAAAGTGTGCAGGAACTAGTTGATGAATTGATGGGTTAAGCAAAAAAGCCGTTTGAATGCTCTATTCAAACGGCTTTGATTCATTTATCATTGCTGACGATTTAGCCATGCCACAAGTGAAAGCATCACAGGCACTTCGACAAGTACACCGACCACAGTAGCTAGACTTGCTCCAGAATGTAAACCAAATAGTGAAATCGCCACTGCCACCGCCAATTCAAAAAAGTTACTTGTCCCGATAAGACACGCAGGACCACAGATTTGATGGGGGAGTTTAAGGTATTTTGCTAAGACATAAGTCAAAAAGAAAATCCCATAAGTCTGTACCAATAACGGAATGGCGATTAACAGAATAATGAGTGGATTATCCAAAATCGTTTGCGCTTGAAAGGCAAACAACAGTACCACGGTTAATAATAATCCTGCGGTTGAAAATGGCTTAAGACGCATGCTGAGCTGTGCAATCTTATTAGAATCTGCTTTGAGTACTTGTCGAGTTACTACCCCAGCGAGCAAAGGCAGTAGCACATACAAAATGGTGCTATAGACCAACGTCTGCCATGGAATGCTGATATCACTCATTCCAAGCAAAAAGCCAGTAATCGGAGCAAATGCAAAAATCATCACCATATCATTGACCGATACCTGAACGAGTGTGTAGTTAGCATCTCCTTTGACGAGCTGAGACCACACAAATACCATGGCGGTACAAGGGGCGACACCCAGTAAAATCATACCTGCGATATACTCGCTTGCCGATGTTGGATCGACCAAATCAGCAAACAGCACCCGAAAGAATAACCACCCAATGAGTGCCATGCTAAAAGGCTTAATGAGCCAATTGACAAACAATGTCAGCGCCAGTCCTTTGGGCTTTTTGCCGACATCTTTGATGGCTGACCAGTCAATCTGTATCATCATCGGATAAATCATCAGCCAAATCAGTACCGCCACCGGTAGATTGATATGAGCAATCTCAAGTTTGGCAATTTGCCCAAAAGCATTGGGCATAAGTAGCCCTAGCGCAACACCACAAGTAATCGCTAATGCCACCCATAAACTTAAATAACGCTCAAAAATCCCCATAGTTATTTCCTTGCGACAATGACATCGCCATTTTCTTTGACAAAATCACGCAAAAGTGGCATTGGTGAAATGTCTAAAAACACTTCGGGTGGACGACACAGTCGCACGCCGTTATTGGTGACGACGATTGGGCGATTGATTAAAATCGGGTGGGTGAGCATCGCATTGATGATTGTATCGTCATCAAGTCCTTCATTATCCAATCCACAAGACAAAAATTCAGGCACATTGGTGCGTAATAATTGGCGTGGCGTAAAGCGCATTGCTGATAATAGCTCACGCAAAGTTGCCTCGGAGGGTGGGTTTTCCAAATAATGAATGACTTGAGGCTCAATCCCTATGTGGCGAATGAGTGCTAAAGTATTGCGTGAAGAGCCACAAGCGGGATTGTGATAAATGGTGATGTTTTTCATTATGTTATCCTTTTAACGGTATTGAAAATAAAGAAAACTGGCGCAATGCTAATCAGTCAGCATAAACTTGTTCGCTTGATCATTGATGACCCAAAAAATTTTAGCAACATTGCTCTTGACTGTGGATGCAGCAATTTTGGGTGAGATAGTGAGTTAGCGTTATCATCGAGGTCAGATTAGCATAATAGCGGACAAATCGACCTTCTTGCTGACTGCGAATCAGTCCCGTATGCTGTAGTGATTTTAGGTGGAATGAAAGCAAATTTGGGGCAAGATTCAGCTGTTTTGCTAAATCACCTGCAATCATTCCCTGTGTGCCCATCGCTGATAATGCTTGAAAAATCGCCAAACGACTAGGTGATGATAGGCTTTCGAATAATTGGCTGGCTTGTTCGATATTCATTGGTATGATTAAAAATGATGTGTATCTGATTATAGAGTGGGATAATGAATTAATTCAATAAATATTGAATTAATAATTTTTACTTTACAATGTAAGGTATTTTCTGTAATATTGGTTTAAATTTTTAAACCTATAAACAAGATGAGCCAAAAAACCGTTGATATTTTGCGTGAGTGTATTCCGACATTTACTGTTTTGAGCGATGAGAATCGCCTGATGATATTACATATTTTGTTTGAATACGGTAGCTTGAATGTCAATGATTTGACTGAGCGGTTGCATTTATCGCGACCAGCGGTGTCGCATCACCTTAAAATTATGTTGGATGCAGGGTTGGTTCGTGTTGATCAACAAGGTAAAGAGCGTTATTACACGGTTAGTCTACAACAAGCAGGTGAACGCTTTCAGCGCTTGATGGCTTCATTTGTTGCCGATGGTTGCATTAAACCCTTGGATAACTCGCCACTATTTTAATGACGCTTAGATAGCGCTTTATAGGCTTCACTAGTATAGCCTTATTTTTTATTTTAATAGGTTTATATTTTTAAACCTATAATCTTAACAAGGAATCTCATGTTATTTCAATCATTTCCATTTTCTAATGGCAAAACGGCTAAAAATCGTTTTTTTAAATCTGCTATGGAAGAGCAACTTGCGCATCAAAATCAACCGACAATGTCGTTGGTGCAGCTTTATGACACTTGGGCAAAGGGTGGTGCGGGTATATTGGTAACGGGTAATGTGATGGTTGCTGAAAATGGTAAAGGCTCAATCAATGATGTGGTGCTCACAGATGAACGTAGTTTACCAACCTTGCAACAATGGGCAAAAGCAGGTACGCAAAATGATACTTTGCTGATTATGCAGATTAACCATGCAGGTAAGCAATCTCCCAAAGTACTATCGCCTACACCTGTTGCACCGAGTGAGGTGGCATTACAGGGAATGGATGGTTTTATCAATCCTCCTAGAGCATTAACCGAAGTTGAAATTGATACCTTAATTCAACAATTTGCGACGACGGCAAAAATCGCTGAAAAAAGTGGGTTTTCAGGTGTACAGATTCATGCGGCGCATGGCTATTTAATCAGTCAATTTTTATCTCCTCATCATAACCGCCGTCAAGATAAATGGGGAGGTTGTCTTGAAAATCGTATGAGGTTTTTAGTCGATATCTATCACGCTATACGAGCGGTAGTGCAACCAGACTTTTTAGTTGGTTTAAAACTTAATTCAGCAGATTTTCAAAAAGGAGGTTTTGATGAAACGGATAGTCTTCAAGTCGTCCAAAAGATGGCAGAATTAGGTATTGATTTTATTGAGATTTCAGGGGGGAATTATGAAAATCCTGAAATGCTATCGGTGAAAGATAGCACGCGAAAGCGAGAAGCATTTTTCTTGGATTATGCGGAAAAAGCTCGTGCTATTTGTCCTGTCCCACTCATTATCACCGGTGGTTTTCGGAGTGAAAGTGCCATGAATGAGGCGCTTCAAAGTGGACATCTGGATTTTATCGGTATTGCGCGACCTTTTGCTTTACAGCCCGATTTACCCAACAAAATTAAAAATCAATCCTATCAAACATGTCTAACGCCGAGGATTAAAACAGGGGTTACAATGCTAGATAGAAAACTCGGAGCCGTGTTGGAGATGGATTGGTATATGGCACAAATGGCGTTAATTGGACAAGGGAAACAGCCTAACCTGAAACTATCACCATGGAAAGTCTTGTTTAAAACCCTTTGGGAAAACGGGAAAGCTGGGTTGAGTACAGGAAGAGCATAGAGGAAATTATGGAGTTACAAGATATTATCGAACGTTCGCAAGCTATTAGCGAAAAATATCATCAATTGGAGATAAAACATCACCAAAGTGAATGATGGAAAAGCGCTTACTTTGATGATAATGAGTTAGCTGAAAATGCAGCTATTCGAAATTTTTGAATAACTGCTGAAATACAATCATTTTGAGTGGAGTCTGTAGCAATGGATAACGAAGCTTTATTATTACCAACGGATTATGGGCAATGGCTAGCCGATATCAAGGGGCGTGTGTTGGCTGCTCGCCAAAAGGCGGCATTGGCGGCAAATACGGAGTTGATTGCTCTTTACTGGCATATTGGGCGAGATATTTTAGAACGGCAAGCGGTACAAGGTTGGGGTAGTAAAGTCATTGATCGTTTAGGGCGAGATTTGCGTGAGGCATTTCCTGAGATGAAAGGATTTTCGCGCGCAAATTTATTGTATATGAGGGCATTTGCTGAGGCTTGGAGTGATTTTGAAATTGTCCAACAGCTTGTTGGACAATTACCGTGGGGACATAATGTTTTGTTATTTACTCGAGTTAAAGATTAACTTACTCATTAAACCAACAACTCACGTCAACATGGTTCGAAAAGTCAGATTAATGCGAGGTTGAGTGATGCGTGTACTTTTCATAATGGCATGATGCCAGTAGGTCTGCGTACCTCCGCGCATTACAAGGAGTTGACCTTGTTCAAGAAGTAACTCTACCTTTTGTTTACTTTGTTTATGACGAAAGGCGAATTTACGTGTTGCCCCAAAACTTAATGAGGCAATAATGGTATTTTTGCCTAAGCATGCCTCATCATCACTGTGCCACCCCATACCTTGATGACCATTTTCATATAGGTTAAGTAGGCAAGAGTTAAAAGAAGTGGGACTGATTCGAGCGAGATGGGTTTCAACGATAGTCTTTAATGCTAATAAGTCCTCGGTCCAAGGCAGGGCGGTTCTCACCGAGCCAGAATAATGATAATCGAAATCGGTATGACCGTGCCAAGCTACTTTACGTGCAGTGGTGATGTGCTTACCAAAGATAACTGCCGTATCATGTTGCCAAGCAATGTCATGTAGCAGTTTTTGATAATACTGGTGGGCAGTATCGTTATCAAAAATAATACCGTAATCATTGACAATGCCATCATAAGGGAGCAGATTAGTTTCTGGTTGCGCTGGCGTATCAAACAAGTTTAAATTCATCATTGTTGGTTTGCCTGTTCTTGTGCTAATAACACTATTTTACGGGCACGTCCCCAACGGTATTGCCCAATGATGCCTGTTTCTCTAATCACTCGATGGCAAGGAATGAGGACAGCAATTGGATTTTTACCAATCGCACTTCCGACGGCACGTTGGGCATTGGGATTCGCTACCTGTTCGGCAATTTGACTATAAGTGCTCAAATGACCACGAGGGATGGTTAATAAGGCTTGCCAAACTTTGAGCTGAAAAGGCGTGCCTTTGAGATGTAGGGGGATGCCTTGTGGTGTGTCGTGGAATGCGTAGTAAATGGTTAAATGTGCACCACCTTGCTGATATTCAAAAGGGGTCATACCTTCAATTTTAATAAATAAATCATGAAGACGACCTGTGCCACTTAAACCCGTCTCTAATGCTGTTTGTATTAAGTTTTTATGTGCTAATAAATGCGATTTGGCAGTTTCAATATTCAAGTAAGAGAGCATTTGTTTCGGACTTAGACCGGTATATTCTTTAAAAGTCTTTTGAAAATGTTCTGGGCTAAGGTGAGCGTGTTGAGCTAATTCATGCAGACTGGGTTGCTGTTCTGCATGGTCATATAAATACTCGATTGTGTGGCGAATACGGTGATAGTGGTCTTTAACACGCATAGTAAGAGAATGATATGTGGTGATGGAAATAGTGTAGGGGAGTTGTGCTGTAAAATCGACCCGTTTCTTGTGAAAAAACATTATATATGTTATGGCTAATGAAGTATTGTTAACCATATAGCTAAAGCCACCAAGGTTGCCAATAATACTGGGGCAGTTAAAATAATGCCAACTTTAAAATAATAACCCCAACTTACTTTAATGTTTTTGGTGGATAATACATGTAACCATAGCAAGGTTGCTAGTGAACCAATAGGTGTAATTTTAGGTCCTAAATCACAACCAATCACATTGGCAAACACCATCGCTTCTTTAATTATTGGATTGCCTATATGGGCAGTATCAATCGCTAATGCTTGAATCAGTACGGTTGGCATATTGTTCATCACCGATGATAAAATGGCGGATAAAACTCCTGTACTCACGGTTGCTATTAAAATGCCTTGTTGTGATAATTGTTGTAACAGATTAGCTAAATAATTAGTTAGACCTGCATTTTTTAGTCCATACACCACTAAGTACATCCCTAATGAAAAAATCACGATTTGCCAAGGAGCATTTTTAATTACTGGCGTTAACGGTAATTTTTTACCCAAATATGCCAATACTAGTAACACGGCTGCTCCAAGTCCTGCAATAGCACTAATTGGAATGCCCATCGGCTCTAACACAAAAAATCCAAGCAACAATGCGGCTAATACTATCCAACCTGCTATAAAGGTAGTTTTATCAGTAATGACAGAGGATGGATTTTCTACTGCACTTAGCTCATATACTTGCGGAATATCTTTGCGATAAAAAAAGTATAGGATTCCCAAAGATGATATAACCGATACAATATTAACAGGGGTCATTACCAGAGTATAACGGTCAAATGGGACATTAAAAAAATCTGCTGATACGATATTCACCAAGTTTGAAATCACCAAGGGCAAGCTTGCAGTATCGGTAATAAAGCCTGCTGCCATAATAAATGCTAATGTAGTTGCTGGGCTAAAGCGTAATGCGGTTAGAATCGCAATTACAATAGGTGTGAGAATCAACGCAGCTCCATCATTGGCAAAGAAAGCAGACACGACAGCACCTAGTAGCACGATAAAGATAAATAGCTTTATGCCACTACCTCTAGCGAGTTTGGTAACATGTAGAGCAATCCATTTAAAAAATCCTGCTTCATCAAGCAAAAGACTGGTGATAATAATTGCAATAAAGGCAAATGTGGCATTCCATACGATATGCCACACTACAGGAATATCAGTAGTGCTAATAATCCCAGTTAGCAAGGCAAGCAATGCACCTATGCTCGCCGTCCAACCGATACCCAAACCTTTGGGTTGCCAAATCACAAAAATAAGCGTTAAAACAAAGATACTGGTAGCTAATAACATATTGGGTTTCTATGGTGCATTACGTTGGGTTGGTGATATTAAAAAAGGTGGAGTCATTTCAAATGGATTGCTGACTTGACGTTGGGCTTTAGTGGCTTGTGCCCACCAATGTAGCTGCAAAAAGGTACGAGCAAAATACGTTTGCCACTGGCTTGCCTCTACACCATCAATAAAGTTGCCTTGCTCATCAAGTACTTCTTGAGCTTTAGGAATGTGAATCATCGCTGATACCGATAAGCAACCTAATTCTGATAAAAAGGTGCGCATATTCACCGCTGCTCGCATCCCACCCCATTGTCCTGCAGAATAAGTCACAATAGCACTAGGCTTAAATGAAAATAATGAACTACCAAAATGATTAAGTAAATCCATCAATGCTGGGCTCATAGAGTGATTGTACTCGGGACTTATCATCACATAGCCATCAGCTTGAGCAATCTTTGTTGCTAGTTGTTCTAAAGAATCAGGCGCTTTACCTTTAGCATAGGCAAAATGCGGTTTAAAAACGCGTTCTAAGGGATAATCGAGTGGGTCAATGATTTCAATATGAATGTTTGGAAAAGCGGCTTGTAGATAATGATGACAAGCGATCGCGACACGTTGTCCGAGCCTTGCTGGTTTGGGTGGTGTGCTGTCTCGTACTGAACCTAAAAAAATAAGAAAATTCATTAACACATTCCTTGTAGTGCAGTGACTAACTTTTATCAAATCGACAAAACTCATTACCGTGCTATGGTATTTTTACATATATAAATGTAGGATGGTAAATAATCAGGATATTATTACTTTATGAATATAGACCAAGCTAGTTTTTTATTTGAAAGTCTATCATCACCCATTAGGTTAATGATTTTTCAAGAATTGTCTGCGATGGGATCAAAAGGAATGATTGCAGGGGATTTGGCAAGACAACTCAATCTTGCTCCGAACAACTTATCTTTTCATTTAAATAAGTTAAGTCAAACAGAACTTGTGCATAGTCGCCAAGAAGGGCGGTTTGTTCGATATTACGCTAATGTTGGGTTAATGCTCCATTTAACGGCTTTTTTAACGCAAAATTGTTGTAAGAATACGAAAGAGTGCTGCTCTATAGATGACCATTAAAAAAATTTATTCTATTATTTCAAGAGTTATTGAAATAATAAACTAATAGGAGAAGAATATGACAAACATTACTATTTATCATAATCCTAATTGCGGTACTTCTAGAAATACGCTGGCACTTATTCGTCACATGGGTATAGAGCCGACGATTATTTATTATTTAGAGCAGCCACCAAGTGAAGAAACGCTTCGTGATTTATTAAGAAAAATGGAGTTTACACCACGTCAATTGTTAAGAACGAATGTACCTCCTTATCTAGAGAACAAATTAGATGATTTGACATTAAATGATGATGTCCTAATTCAAGCCATGTTATCCCACCCCATTCTTATTAATAGACCTATTGTGGTTACAGATAAAGGGGTTAGATTATGTCGTCCCTCTGAAGTGTTTTTACAAATTGCACCTTTGCCTTTGCAGGTGGATTTTGTTAAAGAGGACGGTGAGCTTATTCTAGCAGGGGGAAAATAAATCATGGGACTTTTTGAGCGGTTTTTAACACTATGGGTTGCTTTAGCCATAGCGGTAGGTGTGGCTTTGGGAACGGTACAACCCGAATTATTTGCACAGATTGCTAATCTTGAAGTGGCACATATTAACTTGCCTGTAGCCGTGCTGATTTGGTTGATGATTTATCCTATGATGATTCAAATTGATTGGTCAGCGATTAAAGATGTAGGTAAAAAACCGAAGGGTTTGGCACTAACGTTATTTATTAATTGGTTGGTTAAACCTTTTACTATGGCATTAGTGGGATGGTTATTTTTTCGAGTCTTTTTTGTTGAGTGGGTAGATGTTCAATCTGCGACTGAATACATTGCGGGAATGATTTTATTGGGTGTTGCTCCATGTACGGCAATGGTTTTTGTTTGGTCACAATTGGTACGAGGTGATGCGAATTATACATTGGTGCAAGTGTCAATTAATGATCTTATTATGATTGTGGCATTTGCTCCTATTGCTGGGTTTCTTTTAGGTGTGAGTGATATTCAAATCCCTTGGCAGACCTTGTTGTATAGTACAGTTTTGTATGTTTTATTGCCTTTGATAGCAGGGTGGATTACACGTCGAGTTTTAAGACAGTCACTGAGTACAATTCAGCAACTTAGTGCAAGATTAAAACCATTTTCTATGGCTGGGTTGCTATTAACCGTTGTATTGTTATTTGCCTTTCAAGCGCAAACTATTTTAAGTCAGCCTTTAGTAATTGGACTTATTGCTATTCCTTTATTGGTACAGACTTACGGAATTTTCTTTTTAGCATATGGTTTAGCCAAGTGGCTAAAATTACCGCACCAAGTGGCAGCACCTGCTTGTTTAATCGGCACAAGTAACTTTTTTGAGTTGGCGGTTGCGGTAGCTATCTCTTTATTTGGGCTACATTCTGGCGCTGCGTTAGCTACTGTAGTGGGTGTGCTAGTAGAAGTCCCAGTGATGTTGTCTCTAGTGGCTCTGTTGAATCGCTGGAATAGGTGATTAGATTTAATGTATTACTGAGATTAGGGCTAATTATTCATCAAAAGAGGGAATGACTTACAATGAAGGGATTTAATTATTAGCAATCAAAGTACCCTGAAATGAATTCAAAATTTAAACCGCTTTTTCAACCTTATACACTGAATAACGGTATTGAAATTAAAAATCGTTTAGTTGTTGCACCAATGACGCACTTTGCCTCTAATCCAGATGGTACCTTAAGTGAACAAGAGCAGCGCTTTTTAAGTAATCGTGCAGGCGATATAGGTATGTTTATTACAGCAGCTACCTTGGTCACTGAAAATGGTAAAGCCTTTTATGGACAACCTGAGGCGATTAGTGATGCTCATTTGGATAGTTTAAAGCGTACAGCAAAGCTACTTCAAGATCAGGGTGCAAAAGCGATTTTACAAATACATCACGGTGGAGATAAGGCGATTGCTGAATTATTAAATGGTCTGGATAAAGTTGCTCCAAGCGATAATGTAGAAGCAGGGGCTCGTGCTTTAACAGAGGCAGAAATTCTTGACGTTATTGCTGGCTTTGGACGCGCTACTGATTTGGCTATTCGTGCTGGTTTCGATGGTGTAGAGATTCATGGTGCCAATAATTATTTAATTCAACAATTTTATTCCGCGCAAACGAATCGTCGTAATGATGCTTGGGGTGGTAGTCTTGAGAAACGTATGGCATTTCCTATGGCTGTGCTGGATGCGGTATTGGAAGTGCGTGCCAAATATAATCGCCCAGACTTTATCGTAGGTTATCGTTTTTCACCAGAAGAGCCTGGTGATAATGGTTTAACAATGAAGGAAACATTTGCATTGATAGATGCTTTAGTTGAAAAACCATTGCAGTATTTACATATATCTCTGTGGGATTTTTATAAAAAAGCGCGCCGTGGTTCGGATACTTCATTGGCTCGATTGCAGTTAGTGCATGAGCGTATCAATGGTAAGTTACCGCTGATTGGTGTGGGTAATATTTTTACAGCTGAAGATGCGTTAAACGCCTACCAAACAGGCTGGGCAGAGTTTATCGCAATGGGTAAAACAGTGATGATTAATCCTACGATTGCGACACTTATGGCTAATGATCGTGAAAATGAGATTGTTACAGTATTAGATCCGAGCAAGGAAGACCATTATGGCATTCCTGATTTGTTGTGGGGAATGTGTGTGCAGGGTGGGGCGTGGTTGCCTCCGTTGGCGGGAAAAGATTGGGCGCCGAGGGATATTTAATATCCTCCCCAGAAAGTATTGAAAAATAGGTGATATTATTGTTAGTGATTTCGGACGAAAATGCGACGTTTGTTAAAGAGAATAGCTTAACAAACGTCACCGTACCGAAAGGAGGGAGTATTGACGTATTAGAAATATCTTATCAGTAGTTTATACTACCTTCACATGTAAACGTACATCGACATTACCACGAGTAGCATTTGAGTAAGGGCAGACAGCATGGGCTTTTTCAATAAGTTTATGTGCATCGTCTTCACTTAAACCTGCTACAGTAATGGTGATATCAATATCTAAGGCAAATGCACCGTCAGCCTTTTGACCAATACCTACGCCCACTGTTGTGCTTGAAGATGTTGGTTTTAAGCCTAAGCTTGGTGCAACGTGGTTCATTGCACTATCAAAGCAAGCGGCATAACCCATTGCAAAGAGTTGTTCTGGGTTGGTGCCGACTTTACCACTAGTATTTTGGAAACTCACTAAATCAAAGCCAATTGAACCGTCATCGACTTGAGTATGTCCTTCACGTCCACCAGTAGCAGTTGCTGAGGTTTTGTAAAAAATCTTCATTAAAAACTCCTTTGTTAATTTAATCGGTTTGTGCTGTTTGAATACGTTCATTATATTGATTTTTGGTCGTAATCTATCTATTATTTCTCCAAATTACTTGCCTATTTATCCAAAAAAATATGTTTTCAGAAAATACTTTGCAGCGATTATTAGCGATAATTCCTCATAATGCGGCTTATCATTCTCCGCTTGATGGTTTGATTATTTATCATAGTGATAAGCCATTTTCTTATGAAAATATTATCCAAGAGCCGAGTATTTGTATCGTAGTGCATGGTGAGCGTGAGGTTAGGTTAGGGGAGAGAAGTTTGTACTTTAATCCACGACATTTTATGTTTTGTCCTGTCGATGTTCCTATGTGTGGTAGGGTGCTTGAGGCAACACCAGAGAATCCATTTGTTGTGTTATCGATGAAGATTGATTTGGCGATGGTGAATCAACTTTTATTTCATCAAAAAATCGATGTTGTTCAGCATAAGGGAGTTTCGGAGGTATTTATGCCATGGCATTTAGATAGGCATTTGGAAAACGCATTTGAGCGCTTATTGCTTTTGCATGAAAATCCAAAGAATATGCACTTTATTGCATCATTGATTCAGCAAGAAATCTATTACCGATTACTGCAAAGTGATCAGGGGGAACAATTAAGACAGATGGTGAATTTTGACTCAAACACACAAAAAATTGCTAAGGCAACGCAGTATTTACAGAAATATTTTCGTGAGACTGTGAGAATGGATACATTGGCAGAGCTATCGGGTATGTCATTATCAGGTTTTCATCATCACTTTAAGGTGTTGACGACCTTGTCGCCATTGCAGTATCAAAAATCATTGAGGTTAATCGAGGCAAAAAGATTAATTACCCAAGAAAATATCGCCGTTTCTGCGGCTGCTTATCAAGTCGGATATGAAAGTCCTAGCCAGTTTAGTCGCGAATATAAACGTTATTTTGGTGTAACGCCAAGTGAAAGATAATAAGTAGTCTATGAGGGCGTTTTATAAATATCAGTTGGCTATATTTTCAATTTTTCATTTGAAAAAGTGTGCTTTGTTAACATTTTTCATTGGAAAAAATGTTTTATTTGGATATTTTTCGTTGAAAAAAAATGTTTATCTTACCTAAAATAAACTAAATCTTCGTCAAGAAATTCGTTATGCAGCGTACTATTGTAGATAAACTAATCCAATGGAAATCAAAATCAAATCGTAAGCCGTTGATTATTCAAGGGGCAAGACAGGTTGGTAAAACCTGGGCGATGAAGCATTTTGGTGAGCAAACTTTCGAGCAAGTAGCCTATATTAATTTTGATAATAATCCGCAAATGAAAGCATTATTTGCAGGTGATTATGATATTAACCGTTTAATTTTAGGGCTAAAAATCGAAAGTGGCGTAGATATTCAAGCGGATAATACACTGATTATTTTTGATGAAATACAGGAAGTGCCACAAGCGTTGGCGTCACTGAAGTATTTTTATGAAAATGCACCTCAGTTTTATATTGTCGCAGCCGGTTCATTACTTGGTGTATCGTTGCATCATCAGATTTCTTTTCCTGTGGGTAAGGTGGACTTCTTGCCGCTTTATCCCATGACTTTTCAAGAGTTTCTTCTTGCCTTAGGTAAAAAGGATTGGGTTCAGTTGCTTGATATGCAAGATTGGGATCTGATTACAGCGATGAAGACCGGCTATATTGATTTGCTTCGTCAATATTATTTTGTCGGAGGGATGCCTGAGGCTGTCAATGTCTTTGTTGAAACTCAGAATCTGGATGAAGTACGTCAAATACAACGAAATTTACTGATGGCTTATGAGCAGGACTTTTCTAAGCATATTTCTGATGGGCAAACTGTGCAGAGAGTTCGCTCAATTTGGCATTCTATTCCTGAGCAATTGGCAAAAGAAAATAAAAAATTTATGTATTCGCAAATGCAAAAAGGGGCGAGAAGTAGAGATTATGAAATCGCTTTGCAATGGTTAAAGGATAGAGGTTTAGTTTATGCGGTGGCACGAGTAAAAAAACCGCATTTGCCTTTATCCGCCTATCAAGATAGTGCTTTTAAACTCTATGGATTGGATGTTGGTTTACTGGCCGCACAAAGTCATTTGAACGCCAGCACTTTATTGGAGGGTAATCGTATCTTTACGGAGTTTAGAGGGGCATTAACCGAGCAATATGTCTTACAACAACTTGTGGCTACTCAGGAGAATACGGTGTATTACTGGGCAACCGAAAAAGGGACTGCAGAAGTGGATTTTGTATTGCAACGCAAACAAGAAGTTATTCCCATTGAGGTTAAAGCAGAAGAAAATCTTAAGGCAAAGAGTTTAAAAGTCTATGTGGATCAATACCAACCAGAACAAGCTATTCGCTTATCAATGGCAGATTATCGAGAACAGGACTGGTTGGTGAATGTGCCGTTGTATCGTTGTGATATTTCATCGTTATAACATTGAATGCCTTTTGAAAAAGTTTCAATCATAATTGAAACTTTTTTGTTTTGATAGTAAAGTATCAATTATAAATAAAAGGATTTGATGTGAAAAAAGATTTAATTTTCCGCCAGAAATACCTCGATATGGTGCGTCCATTTATTGGTAAAAATTTGATTAAGGTATTCACAGGGCAACGTCGTGTAGGGAAAAGTTATTTGCTGTTTCAGATTATGCAAGAGATTCAAACAGCGGATAAACATACCCATATGATTTATATCAACAAAGAGGATTTGGCATTTAGTCATATTTTAACGGCAGAAAACCTAAATGATTTTGTACAAGAGCAGAAAAAAAAGGGGCAAAAAAATTACATTTTCATCGACGAAGTTCAAGAAATTACAGACTTTGACCGAGCATTACGGTCACTTTTATTAGATGATGAGCTGGACTTGTATTGCACAGGTAGCAATGCTCATTTACTTTCTCGAGATATTGCGGGTAGCTTGAGTGGTCGAGCAATTGAAATCAATGTCCATTCCCTTTCTTATTTTGAGTTTATTGAATTTATGCAGTTGGAAGATAGCGATAGAGCGATGTCGTTATTTTTAAAATATGGTGGTTTACCTTATTTAAAAGATCTACCATTGCAAGATAATATTGTGTTTGAATATCTGCGAAATATCTATTCCACTATTGCGATTCGGGATATTGTGAATCGTTATTCATTGCGAAATGTACAATTTTTAGAACAACTTACGCAGTTTTTAGCGAGTAATATCGGCAATCTGTTTTCTGCTAAAAAAATCTCTGATTTCTTAAAATCACAGAAAATCACAACATCAAGTACACAAGTACAAAACTATGCAGAATACCTTGCTAATGCCTTTTTGATTCACAAAGTGCCTCGTTATGATATAGAGGGAAAACGTATTTTTGAGATTGGTGAGAAATACTATTTTGAAGATTTAGGCTTGCGAAATGCCTTGATTGGTTATCGAGTGCAAGACCGAGGCAAATTGCTTGAAAACTGTATTTTTAATCATCTACAAATCGCAGGTTATGATGTCAAAATCGGTGGTTTAAATAGTCAAGAAATTGACTTTGTCGCTGAGAAAAATGGTGAACGTATTTATGTGCAAGCAACGCTTACCATTAACGAAGAAAAAACGCTTGAGCGAGAATTTGGTAACCTGCTTAAAATTCAAGATAACTATCCGAAATATGTCGTGACGATGGATGAGTTTGATGGCAATACTTTTGAGGGGGTGGTGTGTTTGAGTTTGAGGGAGTTTTTGAGGATTGTTTTGGAGTAGTAAGATTAGGTTGTAAGTGTTCTTGTTGTATGGTGTTTAGTGAGTTAAGTATATTAATTTCTTAAGTAGATTATTTATGAATAAAAAATTAAGTCCAGCAGCCGTAGTTGCACTGAAAGAAGCTCTTATCCATATTTATTGGTATAAGAAAGATCTCAAATCTTTCTTATTCAAAAGTTTACCCGAAAATATTAATATCAGTCGAATTGATTGGAATTTAAGTAAAAGAGAAATTTCATCATCAGTTATTGATTATTTATTTAAATTGAATTACACAGAGACTCTTTTACAGTTAGCTCAAGATATTTGTCAATTTAAGGACTTCAGTCATTTGATTTATCTTGAGAATTCGGAAGAGAAGGTTCGTGCTGCAATGAGCTCAGTAAATCATTTAAAGCAATTTATAATACCTCATCAAGAAATGCAGCAAGCTGAAGAGCTAAAAAAGCAGCGAAAGAAAGCAGTTGAAGAGAAACGTCAAACTTTTAAAAATTATCAAGATGAATTATTGAATTTAAAACAAGAGTTTTTTGCACTGGCTGCAAGTCAGGATAATCAGCAGCGAGGCTTTAAATTGGAACGTCTAATGAAAGGGCTATTTACCTTAAATGATTTGGATCCTAAAGCTTCTTTTAAAGTTGTAGGACAACAAATTGATGGAGCCTTTACCTTGGATGGTACAGAATTCCTTTTTGAGGCTAAATGGGTCAGATCACCAATCAATAGTGCAGATTTGGCAATTTTTAAAGAAAAAATAAAATCTAAGTTAGAAAATACTTTAGGTTTATTTTTATCCGTTGATGGATTTTCTGAAGATGGTATAACTGCTTCTCAATCTTCAGATAAAGTTATGATTCTTATGGATGGTTCGGATTTAATGGCTGTTTTAGATGAAAGAATTTCTTTTGTTACTTTAATAAATCGAAAAAAACAAATCGCATCAAGAGAAGGGAGAATTTATGTTCCTTTTTCTCAAATGGGGCTATGATAAATACCGTTTGAACTCTAAGCTTCAGACGGCATTCCCCTAACTAATCCAACCCTTTCTCTTTCAACCACCCCTCCAAATGTTCTGCCACTTGTAGATTGCATTGGGAAATGGGTATTACCTTTAATACCAACCGTAGGTAGTTCAATTACCTCGACTTTACCACCATATTTATTGACGACATCAGCCCATTGTTTGGCGAGGCTTAGACGAATTCGCCATTGGTCTAAGCCTTGATTATCGGACGGTTTATCGCTTTGTTGTCTGACAGTGACTACCCGCGATATTCTGCTAACCATTTCACCATATTTGGATCTCGGTGATTAAAGATAATCTCATTACGATTAAGCGTGCTAATCTGTGCTAAATCCTGCGCATCTAATGTAAAGTCCAAAATATGGCGATTTTCTTGCATACGTTCAGCTTTAACGGATTTAGGGATGACGGCAATACCACGCTGATTGAGCTAACGTAAGACAACTTGCGCAACTGATTTATCATGCTTTTTAGCAATAGCGGTTAATACAGGGTTTTCAAAAATACCGAATTTACCTTCTGCGAGCGGTGCTCACGCTTGTTGCACAACGCCTAATTCTTGGTGAAAAGCGATTTCCTCATCACGTTGATAAAAAGGGTGAGTTTGAATTTGATTGACCGCTGGCACGATATCATGGCAAGTGATTAAGTCCATGACCACGGTCTGTGTGAAAGTTGCTTACGGCTATGACACGTGCTTTACCAGCTTTGTATAAGTCTTCCATGGCACGACATTGTCAAACACCAAGAGCAGTATTTGGTCGTATTAACAAAGCAAAAATTTTAAAACAACGCAAGCTTGAAACTCATAGCCAATTAGGTGTTACCATTTATGCCTCGCAAACCATTGCTTAAGCTTTCTCGTAAAGCGATGGAAAAAACGCAATAAAAATTAAAGGATAGTGATGAAAGCCATTATTATTGGAGCCACAGGTGCGACAGGAAAAGCCTTGTTGCAACAGCTACTCGACAATACCGATTATTCACAAATACAGGTTTTTGTCCGTCAACCCATTGCCTTGCAACATCCTAAATTACACGTCGAGGTTGTTGATTTTAATCAGCCTACCTTGTGGCAAGATAAGGTTCAGGGCGATGTATTATTTTCTTGCTTGGGGACGACCTTAAAAGCGGCAGGGAGTAAGGAGGCTCAGTGGCGCGTAGATTATGACTATCAATATGAGATGGCAAAGATAGCGCATCAGAATGGCGTTAGCCGATGTGTCTTAGTATCTTCGGCGTATGCTAATAGCCAATCCCGAGCGTTTTATACGCAGATGAAAGGGAAATTAGAGGACGCTATGAGTGCATTAGGTTTTGCGCAATTATTGATATTTCGTCCTCCATCTTTGATTCGTCCTAATACCGATAGAGCAGGAGAGCGATGGTCTATTGCGATTTTAAAAGGGTTGAATGCGATAGGGCTATTGATGTCTATGAAACCTATGCCGACAAGCGTATTGGCGACGGCTTTAATTCATGCCGTTCAACAGAAACCTTTTGGACAGTTCATTTTGGAAAGCGATGAGATTTGGTCATTAGCAGAAAGTTAGGGATATATATTGGTAGAATGACACCTATTATTGACATAGTGTATTGAGTCGTACGTCGTATGAAATCCCTTAGCCAGTTTAAAGATATTTTAGATCCTATTGATCGAACCTCAGAGATTCTGTTTGGTTTATTAATGTCGATGACGATTTTGGGAACTTTGTCGATTGCTAATGCTGGGCAACAAGATGTGCGCATGGTATTGCTGTCTGTGCTGGGGTGTAACCTTGCTTGGGGGCTTGTGGATGGGGTGATGTATTTGGTTCGTACCTTGACAACACGTGCCCATCATATCCATTTGGCTAAAAACGTTCAACAGGCGGATAAGCTTAAAGGACAGCAATTACTGAAAGAGGCATTGTCTGAAGAGCTTGCTCCTTTGGTGGGGGATGATGAAGTAGAGTCGATGCGACAACGGTTACTAAGTACAAAAGTTAATGCCTTAAAAACCTTACGAGCAGATGATTATGTTGCGGCATTGCTGATTTTCTTATTAGTGAGTTTGACGACCATACCCTTAGCCTTACCGTTTATCTTTATTGCTGACCTCTCCTTAGCCATGCAAATTTATCGTCTTATTGCCCTAGGTATGCTATTTGGCTGTGGTGTGGCGTTTGCTCGCTATGCTGGGCATGCACATCCCTTGCGCGTTGGGATTGTTATGGCAGTTTTAGGTTCTATATTAACTGTGGTGATTATGGCGCTGGGTGGGTGATGTTTTTATATCTTTCGTCATAGTTTTTATTGCTAATAAACAATATTGTTTGTTATTATTGAAAATAAGTTTTTATTATTAACGAATAATTTTAAGGTTAATAGCATGATGAGAAAATCAGAACTGAGTGAAGTCATAGCATATCAACGGGAGCAATTGATATTACAAAAAAGCTATCCTCGAAAAATGCTTTCAGATATTAAGATGCTACCTGATTTTGCTTTGGTCATTTCTGGTATAAGGCGTAGTGGTAAAAGTACTTTATTGACGCAGCTTATTGAAAGAAAAGCGAATAATGAATTTCTTTTTTTAAATTTTGATACGCCTCAGTTGTTCAATTTTGAGTTTGATGATTTTGCTTTGTTGGATGAACTTATCTCGGAGCGACCAGAAGTTAAAACGCTGTATTTTGATGAAATTCAAGTCGTTAAGGGTTGGGAAGTTTATGTTCGAGGTATCCTAGATAGAGGATTCCAAGTAGTGGTGACAGGATCGAATGCATCTTTGTTAAGTCGTGAGTTAGGTACAAAACTTACAGGTAGGCATATCAGTAAAGAGCTATTTCCTTTTTCTTTTGCTGAGTTTTGTAACTTTTTGAATAAAGAAAAGAATGTATCATCACTAAAAGAGTATCTACAACAAGGTGGCTTTCCTCAATATATACAATTAGGCGAGGATGAAATTCTTAATACCTTGCTTAATGATCTTTTGTATCGTGATATTGTTGTCCGTTATGGTATCCGTGATGAAAGAGCATTAAAACGCTTGCTATTATTTTTAGTCGCTAATATTGGTAATTTAGTTTCTGCCAATAAATTAAAACAGAGTATTGAATTGAAGAGTACAGCGACAGTATTAGAGTATTTGTCACATTTAGAGCAGGCGTATATTGTCCATTTATTACCAAAATTTTCTTACTCCTATAAAAATCAGTTAGTTAATCCGCGTAAAATTTATTTTATTGATAATGGGTTACAACGAATAATTACACCTTCTTTTACGCAAGATTTGGGGCGAAAATTAGAAAACGCTGTTTTTTGGGAATTAAGAAGAGCATATAAGGAACTGTACTATTACAATGAAAACAATAAAGAGTGTGATTTTATTGTTTGTAAGAATCATGAACCTTTAAAAGTTATTCAAGTGTGTTGGCAACTCAATTCAGAAAATATTAGGCGAGAGCAGGATGGACTACTCGATGCCATGAACTATTTTAAGCTGAACCAGGGGTATATCATCACCTTAGATCAAAGCGATAAAATACGCGTTGATGGCAAAACCATTGAGGTATTACCGTTTTGGGAGGTATTTGGATATGGGGGTAATTAATGCTTGCCATGCGAAATAAACTGTTCTAGTGCAGAGGCAATCATTTGATTTAGGCTTATGTTTAAATGGTCTGCCTTGCGGATTAGTTCTTTATGTAATTCAGGCGATATGCGGATATTAAATGAACCTTTAAAAGGTCGATTAGGGGATTCTCCGCGTTCCTCACAAAGAGCAAGGTAGCTGTCAACCGCCTCATGAAAAGCAAGAAGAACTTCTTGGTGATTTTTGCCGAAGAAATGAATGACATCATTAATATAGAGAATCTCACCAACAAGACCTTCATCTTCTGCACTATAACGAATTTTCGCTTCATATCCTCGATATTTAAGAATGTCCATTTAAATAATCCCATATTTATTAATGAATAGCAAAGCAGCTTTAATCTGATAGGGCTTTAAGTTACTACTTGGATGTGGTTTTGCCATATCTAGGCGAACTATACCGTATCTTGAAGAATTAAAAATAAAATACTTATGACTGGATCCTCCACGCTGTTCATGTAAAGAACAACCAAAATGTGTCAATAAGGTGATAAGTTGTTCAAATTTAAAATCTTTTGGTGGTGGAATCTTACGCAGTCGTTCGTATAGTTTCTCTATAGTACTCATTTGTCAATTCCTTATTTTAAAGCAACTAAAAAATAGTTGCAAATATTCATCATAAAAGTAATGACTCTAACTATAGGAAAATTGATAAAGGATTAAAAGAGGGGGGAGGACAAATTTGTCACACAGTTAAATAAGGCAAACAGGTAGTCTATTACCCATTAATCTCTTCAATCTGCTCAAGCAATGTCATCCATTCTTCCTCAAGGGATTGGGTCTCACGGGTGAGGGTGCCGTGTTCTTCAAGAAGTTTGACGCGTTCATCGCGGCGTTCATCGCTATAAAAGCTTTCATCGGCAATAAAACCGTCTATTTCAGCAATACGCATTTGATTTTTTTCAACCTGAGCTTCGACTACGGCTAAACGTTTTTCGAGTGGTTTGCGCAGAGCAGCTTTACGCTGACGTTCTTCTGCTTCAAAGCGTTTTTGCTCTTTACGGTTAATGCTATTGTCACTTTGTTGTTGACTTCGCTCGTCACGCTCATCGCGTTTTTGCTGCTGCTGACGATTGGCTAACCATTGCTGATAGTCTTCTAAATCGCCGTCAAACTCGGCGACTGTTCCATCCGCAACAATCCAGAAACTATCGACGGTTGTGCGTAAAAGATGACGATCATGCGAAACCATCAAAACACTACCTTCAAATTCTGCCAAGGCGGTCGCTAAGGCTTCTCTAGTCTCAACATCCAGATGGTTGCTAGGCTCGTCAAGCAGTAAGAGGTTAGGTTTTTGCCAAACGACGAGGGATAGGGCGAGACGTGCTTTTTCTCCGCCAGAAAAGGGGGTAATAGGGCTATTGACGACATCTCCACTAAATCCAAACATCCCGAGATAGTTACGGAGTTCTTGCTCACGGATATTAGGGTCGGCAATACGTTGCAAATGCATTAATGGGGTGGCTTGCATATCCAACATATCCAGTTGATGTTGGGCAAAATAGCCGATAGACAATCCCTTGGATGGACGGAATTCACCTGATAGGGGTTGGAGTTCTTGGGCAATCGTTTTAATGAGGGTTGATTTACCTGCACCATTGACACCGAGCACACCGATACGCCCACCACCGCGTAGCATGAGGGTGATATTTTTTAAAATCGCTTTATCGCCATAACCGACACTGAATTTATCCATCACCATTAATGGGTCAGGCATATTGAGTGGATTGGGAATTTTGATATCAATACTGTGTTCCGCTTTGATAGGGGCTAACACCTGCATTCTCGCTAAGGCTTTTACACGGCTTTGTGCCTGTTTGGCTTTCGTGGCTTTTGCTTTAAAGCGATCAATAAAACTTTGCAGACGTTGTGTTTCTCTCGCTTGACGGTCAATCGCCACTTGTTGTTGGCGAATACGTTCAGCTTTTTGTGTTAAAAAGCTATCGTAATCCCCTTTATAGCGAATCAGTTTTTGTGCTTCAAAGTTTAAAATAGTACGTGCTACCGCATTCAGAAATTCGGTATCATGCGAGATAAGAATGACCGTGCCTGGATAGTGTTGTAGCCATTTTTCTAGCCATAACATCGCATCTAAGTCGAGATGGTTGGTGGGTTCGTCTAGTAGCAATAAGTCTGACGGTTTCATCAAGGCACGTGCTAAAGCCAGACGGACTTGCCATCCTCCAGAAAAACTTTCGATGGATTGTTCCCATTGCGTAGGGGTAAAGCCTAGCCCCGCTAGCAATTGCTCGGCACGAGAATTAGCTGTCCAATGCCCCGCTTCGGTGAGCTCACTTTCTAACTCCGCGATACGCTGGCCGTCTTCATCGGATGTTGCCGCACGTTGGGCTTGTAAGTGACGCAAGTGTGTGTCACCATCGATGACAAACTCGCGCGCACTCTGCGCACCGACCAGTGTGTCTTGCTTAACATGAGAAAGGCGCCACGCTTGAGGGATATCAAGCTCACCAGCATCTTGGTCAATCTCGCCGAGTAAGAGGGCGAATAGGCTAGATTTGCCTGCACCGTTTTTACCCACGATACCTACGCGTTCACCAGGGTGGACAACAAACTCGGTGTTATCCAGTAAAACTTTAGTGCCGCGACGTAGTGTTAGACCAGAGGCTCGGATCATAGTAGTGGCTTTCCTTTCGGGAGGGGAGTCATTTGCTTGTCTTAATCGAGCATTAATAATTCTTCACGCGTCAACAATAAAATGCTTTCATCTGTGGTTTCTGTTTCTAAAAGCGTTGGGCTGATAGAGGGGAATGCCGTGAGGAAATTCTCATATTCATGTCCAATTTCTAGCAACATAAAGCCATCTTCGCTGAGATAGTTCGGGGCAGCGTAGAGGATTTTGCGGATTACATCCATACCGTCTTCACCTCCGGCTAATGCCAACGCCGGTTCATTTTTGTATTCTGCAGGGAGCTCTTCCATGGATGTGCTATTCACATAAGGCGGATTGCAGATAATGACATCGTAGGCTTTAGGGGGCAAGTCTTTGAACAAGTCAGTTTGATGTAGGTGAACTTGTAGACCTAATTTGTATAATTCCACATTTTGTTTGGCGACAGCTAATGCTTTAGGTGAAATATCGGCAGCATCAATGTGTGAATGTGGGAACTCTAGAGCGGCTAGAATCGCTAAATTGCCCGAACCTGTACACATATCAAGGATATTTAATGGAGCATCAGGGTCGGCTACCCAAGGTTGCAATTGCTCGGCAATCAGCTCAGAAATAGGGGAACGAGGGACTAAAACATCCTCTGTCACAATGAAACGATGCCCTTGTAACCAAGCTTCACCTGTCAAATAGGCAAGAGGAACACGTTTTTTAACACGCTCCTGAATCAATGTTAGACAACGTTTCTTTTCTTCTTTAAGTAGACGAGCATCTAAGAAAGGATCCAGATTGTCTAAGGGCAGATTTAAAGAAAATAGGGTGAGATAAACGGCCTCATCCCACGCATTGTCTGAACCATGCCCAAAAAAGAGTTGAGCACGATTAAATTCAGACACGGCATAACGGATGATGTCGCGAACGGTTTGTAGTTCATCGTAGTCTTGAGTGCTCATCATGAGTCCTTTGTGAAAGTGAGTGGTTAAAAGGGTAAGTTTTGTGCAGTTACTGATTAATGCTTATGTCAACAGCGCCTTTAATGCACGCTTGTAGATGTTCTTTAATGTCTCAATATCATTGACATCAACATGTTCATTGACCTGGTGGATACTCGCATTGATTGGACCAAACTCTAAAATTTGCGGGCAAATTTTAGCGATAAAGCGACCGTCAGATGTACCACCTGTGGTGCTTAATTCGGCTTTGATACCAGTCTCTGCCAAAATAGCCTCTTGTACAATGGTTGTCAAAGGACCACTTTCTGTTAAGAAAGGCTCACCACCGAGTACCCATTCTAGGTCATAGTCGACGCCGTGTTTATCAAGAATAGCGTGGACTTTTTCTTTAAGTCCTTCTGGTGTACTAGCTGTCGAAAAACGGAAGTTAAAGACAATTTTCGCTGCGCCCGGTACAACATTGGTCGCTCCAGTACCCGAATGATAGTTAGAAATCTGGAATGTTGTGGCAGGGAAGTATTCATTGCCACGATCCCATTCGGTGGCGACGAGTTCAGCCATCGCAGCAGCACTGAGGTGAATAGGGTTACGGACTTTTTCTGGGTAAGCCACGTGACCTTGTTTACCTTTAACCGTTAGCGTGCCTGTCAATGAACCACGACGACCATTTTTAATCGTATCGCCAAAGACCTGACTAGACGTAGGCTCACCAACGATACAGTAGTCGAGCTGTTCGTTACGAGCTTTTAGCGTATCACAGACTTTAACCGTACCATTAATAGAAGGACCTTCTTCATCGGCAGTAATGAGTAGCGCAATAGAGCCTTTGTGATTGGGGTTTTCTTCGACAAACTCGCGACAAGCAATCGTAAAGGCGGCGACACCCGCTTTCATATCGGCAGCGCCACGACCATACAACTTACCGTCTCTGATAGTCGCTGTAAAAGGAGGGGTCTCCCAACGTTCAATAGGACCTGTCGGCACAACATCGGTATGTCCAGCAAAAACAACAAGAGGTGCTTCAGTGCCTTTGCGGAGCCAGAGATTTTTTACCTCTTCAAATGGCATCCATTCAGGTTTGAAGCCTACTTCTTGAAGCTCATCGGCTAGACGCTCTTGGCACCCCTTATCTTCAGGGGTTACCGAGTCACGATTAATCAGATCAACGAGTAGGTCAATCGTAGAGGTTTTCATGGATAATAGACCTTATGCACGTAATAAATCATTGATGCTTGTCTTAGCACGTGTTTGAGCATCGACACGTTTAACGATAACAGCACATGCAAGGCTATGAGAACCATCAGCACTTGGTAACGAACCCGGTACTACGACAGAACCTGACGGTACACGACCATAAGTGATTTCACCTGTTTCGCGGTTGTAGATTTTGGTGCTTTGCGAGATAAATACACCCATCGCGAGCACAGAGTTTTCTTCAATAATAACACCTTCAACCACTTCAGAACGTGCACCAATAAAGCAGTTGTCCTCAATAATTGTTGGGTTTGCTTGTAGAGGCTCTAACACACCACCGATACCGACACCACCAGATAAGTGAACATTTTTACCGATTTGTGCGCAAGAACCTACCGTCGCCCATGTGTCTACCATCGTACCTTCATCTACGTAAGCACCGATATTCACGTAAGACGGCATAAGAACAACGTTTTTACCAATATAAGAACCACGGCGAGCAACAGCTGGTGGCACGACACGGAAGCCTGCATTTTTAAAGTCATCACGCGTATAGTCTTGGAATTTTAAAGGCACTTTATCGTAGAACTGCAACGGCGCATTGTTCATGACAATATTGTCGTTTAAGCGGAAAGAAAGTAGCACCGCCTTTTTAATCCATTGATGAGTAATCCAGTCGCCATTGATTTTCTCTGCGACACGGAAAGTACCCGTATCCAGACCTGCAATCACGGTGTTGACCGCATCTTTTAATTCTGCTGAAGCGGTATCAATAGAAATGTTGGCACGGTCTTCCCATGCTTGCTCAAGAATAGATTGTAATTGTTGCGTCATAATCATTTGCTCATGTAGATTGGACAAGCTTGTCCAGATAATTGAAAGCCATTTTATCGGTCATCGGTGAGCGATAAAAGTAGGGGGATTTTACCACGAGAGAGGTGAATCAGAGAGCTAAATCAAGCAACCTCAAGGATTAATTGCTTGCCCAGAGCAGAAAGGGACTTTGCAATGGTGTCAATTTTGGTGGGGTGATTGAGATTGGTGATGCGTTGCATTTCTTGTGGTCTGACATGTATGCGTCTGGCAAGCTCAACATTGGAGATTTTTTGTTTGACCATTTCATTAAGTAAGAGGACCTTGGCGTAAAGACTCGCCGGTAATTCAATGAGAACGTCATCTGCTTGAGCAGGACTTGGAGGAGGGACGGTGCGTTGATCCTCAAAATAAAAGTCGAGTGCAGTAATGAGTGCATCTTTTGCCATAAACATCGCATCTTCCCAATCATCACCACAGGTAATGGCTTCTGGAATATCACGAAAAATAACGCTGTAACCATTCGCTTCTTTGGTAAAAATAGCAGGATAAAGCATAGTATTTCCTTTTAATTTATTTAAGACCAAGTTGTTTCTTTATGGCTTCTACCGTTCCTGTTGCTAGCTCTTTAGCGGGATGACGTGGCATGACGGATTGTTTGCCTTTGTAATAGAGCTTTATATGATTGGAACCTTGTGATGTGCTGACGCCTTGATGTAGGAACCAACGTAAAAATTCGCTTTGTCTCATGAATTTTCTTTCTAAATAATAATCAAAAATGTTTATTTTGTAAATATGATTTTTATAAAAAGGGGGTTTGTCGTTTTATTTTGCACAAGGATATTGGCTCAATGCAATGGGGGGGAATGAGAAAATCGAGGGTGATGTACGTAGAAATACGTAGAGGGTGGATGGTATATGGCTCGGTCGGTAGCATCTAAAAAGCGGTTGAGCCCATATTTGGCTTGCTGGCGTTTGCTCGTTCTACAATTAATTCTGCAGCAGTATGACCGTGAATTGCCCAATGTAACTTGTTTTGCACCGTGGCAAAAAAGCGTTTGGTCGCTGTGGCAGTACGGTCGTAATCAATGGAAGTTGTATAAATATCGGTGATTTTTTGGTAAAACTTGCGTTCCGATAGACGAATTAGTGTTTTGTCTGGTAATGTTTACCGTCATCGGCAGTTATTCGAAAATTTCTAATAACTGAATTTTCCACTAACTCATTATCATCAAAGACTTTTTTAGATGATAGTTAATCGTAGGCACTTCAACATCATAAAGCTGCCCCATCATTTTTTGACTCAGCCAGACATTTTCGTCGGCATAAATGGCATTGACTTGGCTCTCGCCTGTGGCGGTCATAAAGGTGAGATATTCCGTCACCGAAGAAACAATTTCCGATTTAGTCATATAAATTCCTTAACTGAAATTCTATTTAGTCTAATGCCATTTGCAATGTTGGCAAAGGAGGAAAGTTTTAAAAAATGCCAATAGTTTTTTTAATTCTATTGGCATGTTGCATATATTTTTTACCTAAGAGAGCGAAAGGTGTTGATTAATCAATAATACTCCCTCACAAACTTCGCAATACGTTCTGCACCTTCAACACATTGCTCTAAAGGGGCGACAAGGGCGATGCGGACACGTTTGAATCCCGGGTTCACCCCGTCAGCAGAGCCGGGGCGACTTAAGAAACTACCGGGTAATAAGGTAACATTAGCCTGTTCATAGAGGGCTTTCGTAAATGCCGTATCATCAATCGGTGTACCAGCCCATAGATAAAATGAAGCATCAGGCATTTTGACATCTAAGACCGGTGCAAGAATAGGGTAAACGCGTTTAAATTTCTCCTGATAAAGCGCACGATTTTCTGCGACGTGAGCTTCATCATTCCAAGCAACAATGCTAGCTGCACTGACTACAGCACTCATAGCACTACCGTGATAGGTACGATAGAGTAAGAATTTTTTCATCAGTTCTGCATCACCAGCTACAAAACCTGAGCGCATCCCCGGGACATTGGAACGCTTAGAGAGGCTTGAGAAGCACACCATATTCTTATAGTCATTTCGTCCGCAGAGGCGAGCCGCTTGTAATATACCGAGGGGTTTTTCATCAAAGTAAATTTCTGAGTAGCATTCATCAGAGGCAATGACAAAACCGTATTTTTCACTTAAATCAAAGAGATATTTCCATTCTTCTAATGGGGTCACATTACCAGCAGGATTGCCTGGTGAGCAGATAAAGAGGAGTTGTGTTTTTTCCCAAACGCTGGCTGGTACGCTATCCCAATCAGGGGCAAAATTACGTGCAGGGTTGGAATTCACAAAATAGGGTTGAGCACCGCCGAGGTAAGCCGCACCTTCGTAGATTTGATAAAAGGGGTTGGGACTAACGACAATGCTATCAGGCTGACCATCTAATACGCTTTGCGTAAAGGAAAAGAGTGCTTCTCGAGAGCCAAGACAAGGCAAAATTTGTGTTTCAACGTCAGGTGCAGGAATATCATAACGACGCGCAATCCAATTGGCAATGGCTGTGCGTAAAGCTAAATCGCCTTTGGTTGCAGGGTAATTCGCTAGACCTGATAGATTATTGACAATCGCTTGTTTAATTATCTCGGGCGTATCGTGCTTGGGTTCACCGATAGATAAATTAATATGGCTGCTATATGTACCGTTCGGTTTCGCATCGGCAAATAACTGACGTAATCGCTCGAAAGGATAGGGTTGTAGTAAGTCTAAATGCGGGTTCATATTAATCCGTCCATTGATTTTTGCGCAATAGTTCATCGGCGTATTGAAGCTTTAATTTTAAATGATTTAAAGCTTGACTGTCTTGTGGTGATAAACCTTTGTCTTGTGCTTGCGAATTTTCTTCGCTAAAGAATATCGTTTGTGTTGGTGTAATCAGACCGAAATTATCACTAGCAAAAACATAAGCTTCTTCGTTTTGTGGAGTGTCATAAAGCGATTGACCAAAAGTGGAAATTTTTTGTTTAAAGCCTAAAAGATCTGTGATAGTAGGTAAAACATCATATTGAGAGGTGATATGATTGAATTGCTTTGGTGGTAGAGAGCCGTCAGGGGTGTAAATTAAGAGAGGAATATGAAAATCCTCACGAGAAAGAGGGCGTGCTTTTACGTCCTTTTCGGATTTTTGTAGATTTAAAGTGTGATCGGCTGTCAAAATGAAAATAGTATTATTAAACCAAGGTTCATTTTCAATACGACTGAAAAACTGCTCTAAAGACCAATCACTGTAACGCAAGGCATTTAAGTAACCAGATTCCGCACGTAAATCATGAGGGTAAAGCTCAAACTCATCAGGTAGACGAGGGAAGGGCTCATGGGTTGTACCGGTAAAAATAAAGGCGAAAAAAGGTTTATTGTCCGGTTTTTCAGATAGTTTTTGAGCTAAAAACTGTAGACCATCATAATCCCAGCCGAATGGTGGTTGCGATTGAGGATAATCCAATAATAGAGGGATATCCTCTTGACCATAATATTCTTCAAGCCCTAAAGCGGTCGCAATATTTTCCATCTGAAATGAGCGGCGTTTAGATGTTTGCATCATTAAGCTGTTATAGCCATTTTGTTGGAGAATTTCGCCAATACGAGAGAAGTTTTTGATTTCCAATCCAAAACCAATCGTACCAAAACTAGGTAGAGCAGGAACAGACGAAAGAACAGCTTGAATACCTACAATACTGCGTTGCCCTGCCGCATAGTTTTGTCTCCAAACGTGTGATTTTGGAACAAGGCTATCAAAGAAAGGCGTAACTTTATAAGAGCTTCCGCTTAAACTGTCAATATGGCGACTGTTCCAACTCTCTAACAGAATGAGAACAACGTTTTTACCTGTTGGTATAGCATTAGGTCTTTGCCAATTAAAAATAGCAGGATTTTGTTGAACAAATGCTTTAACAGAGGATTCGCTACTAAGTGCTAATGCTTGTTGAGATTGACGCTTTTGAATTTCTCTAAAAGATAAATAAGCAGGATTAAGACTGAGGTTGGCTTGGGCAATAGAACCATTCTTTATAAAAGCATCTGCAATATTAATCGGACGACCTGTTGGAATAAATCCTCGGATGCAAAAAATGATAAAACCCACAGTAGCAAGCCAGTAGAGTAAACGCTTAACAAAGCTCGTAGGGAGTTGAATCCTTTGTTTTTTTTCAGGTTTTAAAATGAAAAAATACCATGTGATAGTAACAAATACTAAAAAAATGATGCTTTGGATAATATCGCTTAAGCGAGAGTTGATAGCGAGTGAAGTCATTTCTTCAATATCTGCGCTGATATTTAGTATTTCTGCACCAATATGACGTTTAACTTCACCAAAATAGCTAATATCAGCTAAGGTATAGCTGAGTAATAGGAAAAAAATAGCGAAGATAAAGTAAAGACTAAAGCGACGCACCCTATACGTTTGAAGCGTATTAAATGGAAGTGTTAGCAAAATAAAGAATAAAACACAGCTAGAGACAAGGGTAGCACTATCAAATTGTGCACCTTTTAAAAGTGCTCTTAAAAGTTGTTCTACCGTGAGTGTAGAAAAATAGTCTGGATAACTATAATAAAGAAAGAGTCTGCAGATAGTAAAGGTAATAAGACTAAAAATTAGAATACGAAGAGGTGTTCTAAAAGTTTGCATAAATTCATGTGGAGAAATAATGTTGTTTTAGGTATGGTTTTGTTAGAAATTCATACAATTGGTGTGCAATTTCCTTGAATTTTACCCCAAAAAATAGGCTAAAAGGAGAAAAAATGCTAAGGCTAGAGTTTATAAGTGCTTGAAATAAAAAAGGATTTGAGATTGCTCTCAAATCCTTTTAGCATTTTGGTGCGAGCGAAGAGACTCGAACTCTTACACCTCACGGCGCTGGAACCTAAATCCAGTGCGTCTACCAATTCCGCCACGCTCGCTTGAAGAATATAACTATACAGACTTATATCATCTTTCGCAAGTTATTTCTCTTTTTTGAAGTTTGTTTGTTAGTTTTTTGCAACATTTTCTGAAGGGTCTTCATCAACTATATCTTTTTCAAGAGTATCCTCGCCTTCCTCGACAAAACTCTTTGCTTTTTCTGTCTGTAAGGCTTCTATGACGGCTGGGTCTTGAGGTTTTAAGGGTTCAAGTAAACCGATTGCATTGGGTAACTCATCCCAGAATGCTAGAAAAAGGGCGGCCAGTAAGGGGCCAATCACAAACCCGTTAATACCAAAAGCCGTTAAACCCCCTAGTGTACTAATGAGTACGAGATAATCTGGTAGCTTGGTATCTTTTCCTACCAGCATAGGGCGAAGGATATTATCCGCTAGACCAATGACGCAAAAACCATAGGCAATGAGTACACCACCTTCCCAGTAAGCACCCGTCACCAGGAAGTAAATGGCGACAGGGAACCAAATAATGGCGGCACCGACAGCCGGTAATAGGGAGAGGAAAGCCATAATCACTCCCCACAATAACGCGCCTTGAATACCTAATAAAGCAAAAATAAAACCACCTAAAGCCCCTTGAACAACAGCGACTAGCATATTGCCTTTGACGGTGGCTCGCACAACGGTGAGAAATTTATCAAAAAGATGAACTTTATGCTCGTAACTCAGAGGAACCAGGCGCTTTAGGTTATTTTGAATATGGCTACCATCGCGTAAGAGGAAAAACAATAGGTACATCATGATACCTACTGAGATAAGGAATGAAAACGTATTTTGGCTAAAGTTAACTAATTCCGTTGCGAGTAAACGGCTGGCATTGTTAAAAAATACCATCAGTTTCTCACGAATACCAAAAACGCTGTCAATCTGATAACGCTCTAGAATATCTTTAACAAAAACCGGTAAGTTTTGGAAAACATGGTCAGCATAGAGTCCGAGGTCTAGTTCACCAGATTGAACACGGTTATAGAGAACGACAACTTCTTTGGTTAGCGAGGCTGTAATAATGCTAAGGGGAACGAAAGCCACAAAAATGGCTATCATCAATGTGAGCACAGTAGCACTATTACGGTAATTTGGCATGACTTTTAGGAGTCTTCTATAAATAGGGCGGAAAAGAACCGCAAAAATAACCCCCCAGAAAATAGCAGAGAAGTAGGGGGAGAGTAGATAGAGGAAACCAACACTAATTAAGAGTAGAAACCCTATATAGAATGCGTAGAATACGCGATTTTTATTTTGCATAAGTTAACATTAGGAAAATGGATTTTTGATGGGTTCATTATACAATGGGCAACTAATACATTCCGAGAATTTTGTGGAAATGCTTTTGTATGAAATTTAATTATTATTTATTACCAATTGTTGCAGGCTTATTAAGCGCTTGTGCGAGCACAACACCACCAAGTAAACCTGAAAATATGTGTGAAATTGTGCAAGAAAAACCCGATTGGGGAAAAGCATTAGAACAGTCTCGCGAAAAATGGGGAGCACCACCACAAGTTATCCTGTCTATTATTTATCAGGAGTCTAGTTTTAAGCATGATGCACAGCCACCCATGAGTTATTTCTTGGGTATCATTCCTGTCGGACGTAAGAGTTCTGCTTATGGTTATCCTCAAGCAAAAGACGAGGTTTGGGGGGATTATAAAAAGCAAACGCAAAATACCTCAGCCGATCGTGATGATTTTGCTGATGCTGTGGACTTTATTGGCTGGTATATGAGTAAAACCCAGCAAGTTAATGGTGTGTCTAAATGGGACGCGTATAGTCAATATCTTAATTATCATGAGGGGTGGACAGGCTATGCGCAACAGACATATGAAAATAAAGCTTGGCTGAAAAACGTTGCGCAACGAGTGAAGGAACGAGCAGAGCGCTATGGTGCGCAATATGCTCAATGTCGTTAAGAAAATGCACCAATTTAGTGGCTATGTAGTTTTTTCGCTATTGATTTTGGGTATTGCAGTAGATTGAGTTAAGCTAATAAGCATAAAACATATAGTGCTTTATCAGGATAAACCCTAGATTTCTTTTTTGGGTGCGCTTTGTGATATCTTAGGGACTATAATTCTAGAAATCTTATCCTTTTGACGGTCTTGTCATCATTAATTTAGTTTGGGAGTTTTTATGAAACTAATGAAGAAAATGTCTTTAGCAGCAGGTGCTTTAGCAATGGCATCTGCATTTATGGCACCGAGTACTGTAATGGCGCAACAAAAATTTGTGAGCATTGGTACGGGTGGGGTGACAGGTGTGTATTACGCTGCGGGTGGTGCTATCTGCCGTATCGTTAATAAAGACCGTGCACAACATGGTTTGCGTTGTTCTGTAGAATCTACTGGTGCATCAGTATTTAATGTAAATACTATTAAAGCGGGCGAGTTAGACTTAGGTTTTGCACAATCTGATGTGGCCTATAACGCTTACAATGGCGAGGCTAACTTCAAAGAGGGTGGTGCTTACAAGGACTTACGCTCTGTATTCTCTTTACACCCAGAGCCATTAACGATTTTGACTCGTAAAGAGGCGAATATCAAAGGTTTTGATGATTTAAAAGGTAAGCGCTTTAATGTGGGTAACCCAGGTTCTGGTTCTCGTGCTTCTTTAGAGCAATATTTGCAAGCACGTGGTCTTGACAATTCTTTCTTTGCACTAGCGTCAGAGCTAAAGCCAGACGAGCATGGTACTGCTTTATGTGATGGCAAGATTGACGGCTTTATCTTCGGTGTTGGTCACCCATCAGCCAATATCCAAGACCCAACGACGACTTGCGGTGCGAAGTTAATGCCATTTACTGGTGAGGCAGTTGATAAAATCGTTGCTCAGTATCCATACTATGCAAAAGTCACTATCCCAGGTGGTTTATATCAAAACAACCCAGACGATACACCAACATACGGTGTGTTAGCGACTGTTGTTGCATCAACTAAAACACCTGATGATGTGGTTTACCAAATCGTTAAATCGGTATTTGAAAACTTCGATGATTTCAAAAAGCTACACCCAGCTTTAGCTCATCTATCTAAAGAAGATATGGTGAAAAATGGTCTTTCTGCACCATTACATGCCGGTGCTGAGAAATACTACAAAGAAGTTGGTTTATTAAAATAATTAACTAGCGTCTCATGGTGTAAGTCGAATGACATTACTCCGTCATGAGCGTTATTAAAAAACAAAAGGAGGCGGACAAGGTGTTTGTCCGCTTCTTACGTTTTGTCGAAGTCATAATTTAGAGAGGTTTTTATGGTAGCGGATGCTAAAAAAATTGCAGAGCTAGAAAAACTGGTGGCAGAAGTTGATCGAGGTGGGCGTAAAGTCGGAGGCATCACAGGGGGTGTCTTGGCTATTGGTGCTTTGCTATGGTCTTTCTTTCAGCTATGGTTTGCGTCACCTATTCCGTTTAGTGTCAATTTGGGTATTTTTAATGATACTGAGGCTCGTGCTATTCATTTAGGTTTGGCGATGTTTTTAGGTTATTTAGCCTACCCAATGTTTAAAAGCCAATCGAATAAAATGCCTATCTATGATTGGGTATTAGCTGTCATCGCAGGCTTTTGTGGTGCTTATTTATTCTTGTTTTATCAAGAACTATCTCTACGTCCTGGAATTCCGACAACATTAGATGTGGTGACGGGTTCTATTGGGATTGTCTTATTGCTAGAAATTACGCGTCGTTCATTAGGTTTACCAATGACGATTTTAGGGATTGTATTTTTAGCGTATGTATTTTTAGGGCCTTATTTACCTGAGGTTGTGTCACATCGAGGAGCGTCTTTAGAGCGTCTTGTATCGCATATGTGGCTGACGACAGAGGGAACTTATGGCGTAGCCTTGGGTGTATCCGTATCGTATATTTTTATTTTCGTCTTGCTAGGTTCTTTATTAGACCGTTGCGGTGCGGGCAACTATATGATGCAAGTTTCATTTGCCATGTTAGGGCATTTACGAGGCGGTCCTGCTAAGGTTGCAGTGGTATCGTCTGGAGTAAATGGTCTTGTATCCGCCTCATCTGTCGCCAATGTGGTGACAGGCGGTATTTTCACGATTCCTTTGATGAAAAAATCAGGTTATGGCGGTATCCGTGCAGGTGCGATTGAAACAGCATCGTCTGTCAATGGTCAAATTATGCCCCCAGTAATGGGAGCGGCGGCTTTCTTGATGATTGAGTATGTTGGTATCCCTTATACGGAGATTATTCGTCATGCTATTTTGCCTGCGGCGATTTCGTATATTGCTTTGTTTTATATTGTCCATTTAGAGGCTTTAAAACTGGGTATTGAACCTATGATGTCAGCAGGTCAACCTAAAACCGCTATCCAAAAATTAGCTGGCTGGGGCATGGGGATTTCAGGTACTTTGTTGGTAATGGCAGGGTTCTACTATATCGGTACAGGTGTACAAGCGGTGGCAGGGGAATCTGCGATTTGGATTTTACTGGCTTTATTATTGGTACTTTATGTGTTTTTGCTAAAAGTATCGGCAAAGTATCCTGATTTACCGACAGATATTAATATTACCAACCCAATTAAACCAGAAATTTGGCCAACCGTACGGTCAGGTTTGTATTTCTTAATTCCTATCGGTATTTTGGTGTGGTGCTTAAGTGTAGAGATGCTGTCAGCTGGCTTATCGGCATTCTATTCAGTACTGGCATTGCTCTTTTTACTAATTACTCAACGTCCGCTGATTGCTTTTTTCCGTGGTCAAACGGTTGCTCCCGAAGCCAAACGAGGTTTTACGGAAGCCATTCAAGGTTTAGAGGAAGGGGCTCGCAATATGATTGGTATCGCGATTGCGTGCGGTACTGCCGGTCTTATTGTGGGTGCTATTACCTTGACAGGTTTAGGTTTGCGAATGACCGCCTTTGTTGAACTTGTTTCAATGGGTAATGTCCTAGTGATGTTATTCTTTACAGCGGCGGTATGTTTGATTTTAGGTCTAGGTATGCCAACGACGGCAAACTATATCTTAATGGCAACCTTGATGGCGCCTGTGGTGGTGGAATTAGGGGCTCAAAGTGGATTAATTATTCCGCTCATTGCTGTACATTTCTTTGTATTCTACTTTGGAATTATGGCGGATATTACACCTCCTGTAGGGCTTGCAACGTTTGCCGCTGCAGCGATTTCTGGAGAAGATCCGATTAAAACCGGTCTACAAGGTGTGACGTATGCTTTACGTACAGCCGTGCTGCCGTTTATCTTTGTCTTTAACCCAATGTTATTATTGATTGGTGTTGATACATGGCCGCATTTGATCGCGGTGGTTGTTGGAGTAACCATTGCTTCTATGGTATTTGCTGCGGCGACTTTGCGTTGGTTCCGAACCAAATGTACATGGTTAGAGGCATTAATTCTCTTAATTGCGTCATTTATGTTCTTCCGTCCTGATTGGTATATGAATCGTATGTATGATGAATATGTTCCTCGACCAGTCACTGAGTTGTATTCTGTTGCTGCAAAATTACCCGAAGGTGGGCGTTTTGTGGCAGAAATTCAAGGGATGAATTTAGAAGGGGATGAGCTCACTAAATTAGTGGCGGTCAATGTACCTGCTTTAGAGAAAACAGAGGGGATGAGCGAGGAACAAATCGGTCGTGAACGCCTACGCCAAGCAGGTTTAACTTTTATGGGCTTTGGTGGCACCATGCAAGTCGCGAATGTTCGTTTTGGTACGCAAGCGGCTCGTGCAAGTTGGGAGCAAGGTTGGGATGTGGTTGATGTGATGGTACCTAATCCTGATCGTCCAACAGAAACTCTTATTTTTATTCCAGGATTATTATTAATCGCTGGAGTATGGATGGTACAAGGTCGTAGAATGCGTCGTCAAGAAAAATTGGCGTAGTTTTCTCGCTAAGACCTTATATAAGAAAACCGCTTATTCAGTAATGGGTAAGCGGTTTTGTTATGTCTGTTGTAATCATTGTGTTTGAGCCTAGGGAAGTGATTAAAGAGGGAAGCGTAGCAAGAAAGGGAGGTAGCATAAACCCTAGATTATTTTTATTAAAAATTCTGTTATACCTATGATTTGCAAATTACAAAGATAAGGAGCGGTTTGATGACTGTGATGAAAAAAATAGCGTTGGCAGTAGGTGCTTTGGGTGTGACATCGGCGCTTTTATTGCCTACTGGAGCTCAAGCTCAACAAAAATTTATTAGCATTGGGACAGGTGGTGTGACTGGAGTGTATTATGCGGCTGGTGGTGCCATTTGTCGGATGATTAATAAAGATAGAGCCAATCATGGTTTACGTTGTTCAGTAGAATCCACAGGTGCCTCAGTATTTAATGTGAATACGATTAGAGCAGGTGAGTTGGACTTTGGGTTTGCGCAATCTGATGTAGTCTTTAATTCGTATGAGGGGAAAGGTAATTTTGAAAGTGCAGGTCCCTATAAAGAGCTTAGAACCATCTTCTCGCTACATTCTGAGCCATTAACCATTTTGGCACGTAAAGAAGCGAATGTTAAAAGTTTTGATGATTTAAAAGGTAAACGTTTTAATATTAGTAACCCAGGATCTGGTACACGTGCTTTCTTAGAGCAATATATGCAAGCTAGAGGGCTAGATAATAAATTCTTTGCGCTAGCATCTGAGCTACGCCAAGATGAGCAAGGTCCAGCACTATGTGATGGCAAAATTGATGGCTTTATTTTTGCGATTGGTCACCCAGCTGCTACTATTCAGGATCCCATTACGACATGTGGCGCTAAATTAGTTCCTTTTGTAGGGGCTGACGTGGATAAGGTTGTTGCACAGTTTCCCTATTATGCTAAAGTGAGTATTCCCGGAGGTCTATACCCTCATAATCCTGATGATACGCCAACCTATGGTGTACTGGCGACAGTTGTTGCCTCAACAAAAGTGTCTGACGAGGTGGCTTATACAATGGTCAAAGCCGTTTTTGAAAACTTTGATGAGTTTAAACGCTTACATCCGGCATTATCGCATCTTTCTAAAGAGAATATGGTAAAAGACGGTTTATCTGCTCCTCTACATCCTGGGGCAGAGAAATACTATCGTGAAGTAGGATTGTTGAAATAACGTTTTTTATACGCAAGGTTGTTAAAAGTAGAAAAGCCGTTAATGTTGGGTTAACGGCTTTTTGTTTGAGGTTTATTACAAAGATATCAATGTAGAGATAATTAATGCCACATCGTATCTGGTCGAATAAGACCTACCGCAATACCTTCAATCTCAAAGTGTTGTGAGCCATCGACGATGATAGGTTTAAAGTCGCTATTTTCGGGGTGAAGTTCGATAATAGCGCCATTTTTCTGGAAACGCTTTACCGTGACTTCTTCATCGATTCGAGCAACAACGATTTGACCATTGCGTACAGAGGACGTCTTTTTTACAGCGAGTAAATCACCGTCAAGAATACCAATATCTTTCATACTTTCACCCTTTACTTTAAGGAGATAATCAGGGGTAGCAGAGAAAATACTAGGGTCAAGGTGTAGGGTATTTTCGTGATGTTCGATAGCGTTAATCGGGTTACCCGCAGCAACACGACCGACGATAGGTAAGCTAAGACGTGTGTCTTTGATGAGCTCAGTAGTTTGTTGGACGGCTTGAGAAAGTTGTTGGCTGGCTGCTTTAACCACAGATTTGGCTTTATTGACAAGACTATCAGCACTATCAGGAAAGACATCAACGATAAAGTCAGGATTTAAACGAATACCACGAGAAGCACCCGGGTTAAGAATAATCGCGCCTTTTTTGGTAAGGGCTTTGATATGGTCCTCTGCGGCATTGGGTGATTTAAAGCCTAAGTCACGTGCAATCTCTGCTCGGGTAGGGGGGATGCCTGTGCGTTCGATAGTCTCTTTGATGAGAGTCAGGACTTCTAACTGACGTTGGGTAAGTTTTGTGTTCATGGTCTATGAATAATCTGTACAAATATACAGTTATTCTAGCGGATTTTGTAGAAATTGCAAGTGTTTTGTCAGTCGCTACTTGTATCAATCACAATCACCCACTTCAGAACATTGTGTATTCGCTCGGACAGCAAAGTGCGTCGCTATCGCTCGCCGTTTGCAAACTCGCTCGGTACATCAAGTTCTCTCCGTGGATGCTTGTGATAGTGCTAATGAGCATCAGCCCACACGGAGAGACATTTACTCGCAGCGACATTGGAAACGGTGAAGCACTTTCCGGAGCAAGAGTGAACTGTCTGCAGTGTGGGCAGTAATGATGCAAAACTGACTAACTAACAACAAGGTTCGCTGCACGTTCCGCGCAGTCGCTCGAACAGAGCCTCGCTATCGCTCGCCGTTTGCAAACTCGCTCGGTACATCAAGTTCTCTCCGTGGATGCTTGTGATAGTGCTAACGAACACCAGCCCACACGGAGAGACATTTACTCGCAGCGACATTGGAAACGGCGAAGCACTTTCCGGAGCAAGAGTGAACTGTCTGTAGTGTGGTCTAATCAATACACAATGTTCTGCAGTGAGGACGATATATTCAGTTCTAACCTTGGATGATAGTGCTCGTTAAAGAACTGCAGCAATCGCTTTTGCAACAGCGTCAATATTGCGAGAGTTAAGCGCTGCCACACAAATACGACCACTATTTACTGCATAAATACCATGCTCGTTACGTAAACGCTCCACTTGTTCTTGCGTTAAACCAGAGTAAGAGAACATACCACGCTGTTCAAGGACAAAGTCAAAGTTCTGTGTAACACCATGCTCTTTGAGTTTAGCGACGAGTTGAGCACGCATTGTACGAATACGATCACGCATTTCTGCTAATTCTTTTTCCCATAATGCAAAAAGCTCAGGATTGTTGAGTACCATGCTCACAATCGTGCCACCGTGTGTTGGTGGGTTAGAGTAGTTAGTACGAATAGTACGTTTAACTTGACTTAATACACGGTCAGCTTCATCCTTAGAAGCGCATAGAACAGTCAATGCACCTACACGTTCACCGTATAGCGAGAATGATTTAGAGAAAGAAGAGCTGACAAAGGTTGGTACATCTAATTTTGCAAATAGTTTAACCACTTGCGCATCTTCTTCTAAGCCAGCACCAAAACCTTGGTAAGCGATGTCTAAGAAAGGAACAAGACCTTTAGCTTTAATGATGTTAGCGATTTTTTCCCATTGTGCTGCTGTTGGGTCAACACCTGTTGGGTTATGGCAGCAGGCGTGTAGAACAACGATATCCCCCGCAGATAATTGCTCTAAATAAGCCACCATAGCATCAAAATTTAAGCCATGTGTTGCTGCGTCATAGTAGGGGTAGTTATCTACTTTAAAGCCAGCACGCTCAAATAAGGCGCGGTGATTTTCCCAGCTAGGGTTGCTGATATGAACAGTCGCATTGGCATTAACTTGTTTGAGAAAGTCTGCCCCGATTTTAAGTGCACCCGTACCGCCTAATGCTTGGAATGTTAAGGCACGACCAGAAGCCGATAGTTCGCTATCTTTGCCAAGTAAAAGGGCTTGCGCACCTTTATCATATGTAGAGATACCTTCGATAGGTAAATAGCCGCGCGGAGCGGATTGTTTTGCACGCTCTTGTTCTGCTAATTGTACCGCTTTTAATACAGGTAAACGACCATCTTCATCGTAATACACACCCACACCAAGATTAACTTTTGTTGAGCGAGTATCCGCATTGTATTGTTCATTTAAGCCTAGAATAGGGTCACGAGGGGCTAGCTCTACTTTTGCAAAAATAGACATCGTATTTTCCGTAAAAATAAAAAAGATTGACTTAAAGAGGGATATGGCTAAACACAAGACCTTCTATGAAAACAAGTGCGAACATGTTAAGTCATGGCTATCTGTTAAAATAGAAAGGTTTAGCACAAACTTTTTAAATAATAGCATGAGTCAAGCTGGTTTCGTTGAATTTCCGAATAGTCCTTTCCAACTTTATCAACCTTATCCTCCAGCAGGTGATCAGCCGACAGCGATTGCCAGTCTAGTTGAGGGCGTTCAAGATGGCTTGATGTATCAAACTTTATTAGGGGTGACGGGGTCAGGGAAAACGTATACGATGGCAAATACGATTGCACGTTTAGGTCGACCAGCCTTAGTACTGGCACCAAATAAAACCTTAGCGGCACAGCTTTATGCGGAGATGCGTGAGTTTTTTCCAAAAAATGCGGTGGAGTATTTTGTTTCTTACTATGATTATTACCAACCTGAGGCGTATGTACCCAGTCGTGATCTATTTATCGAAAAAGACTCCAATATCAATGAGCATATTGAACAAATGCGTTTATCAGCAACTAAATCTTTATTAGAGCGAAGAGATACGATTATTGTCGGAACAGTTTCGACAATTTATGGTATTGGTAATCCAAGTGATTATCATGCGATGATTTTGATTGTCCGCGAGGGAGATACGATGGCACGTCAAGAAATCCTCGCACGGTTGGTGTCGATGCAGTATGAACGTAATGATGTGGAGTTTACGCGAGGACACTTTCGGGTGAGAGGGGATACGATTGATATCTTCCCTGCAGAGAGCCCTGAACTTGCTGTACGGCTCAATCTTTTTGATGATGAGATAGAAACCATTGAGCTATTTGATCCTTTAACAGGTAAGGTGCGTCAAGCCGTGCCACGGTTTACGATTTATCCAAGCTCTCATTATGTCACGCCTCGCGATACCATTTTACGGGCAATTGAGACGATTAAAGCGGAGCTGAGAGAACGCGTAAAGTTTTTTCTGGATAATCATCAGCTAGTGGAAGCCCAGCGTATTGAGCAGCGAACACGGTTTGATCTAGAAATGTTGCAGGAATTGGGTTTCTGTAAGGGGATTGAGAATTACTCGCGACATCTTTCAGGCGCGGCTCCTGGTGAGGCGCCACCTACCTTAATTGATTATTTACCTAAAGATGCCATCATGTTTTTTGATGAGAGTCATGTGATGATGGGACAGTTACGTGCGATGTATCGTGGTGACCGCTCTCGTAAAGAAACTTTGGTGCAGTTTGGGTTCCGTTTGCCTAGTGCTTTAGATAATCGTCCGCTAAAAATGGAGGAGTTTGAAGCACGTATGCGTCAATCTATTTTCGTTTCTGCGACACCAGCAGAATATGAAAATGAGCATGCAGATAATGTTGTGGAGCAAGTCGTTCGTCCTACAGGGTTGATAGACCCTATTGTTGAGGTGCGACCAGCGCTTACTCAGGTGGATGATTTATTAGGTGAGGCAAAGCTACGGATAGCACAGGGCGATCGAGTATTGGTTACCACGCTGACTAAACGGATGGCTGAGGACTTAACGGACTATTTGACTGAAAATCAGTTGCGTGTGCGTTATTTGCATTCAGATATTGACACAGTAGAGCGTGTAGAAATTATTCGTGACTTACGTTTAGGGCATTTTGATGTATTGGTAGGGATTAACTTATTACGAGAAGGCTTGGATATCCCTGAGGTATCCTTGGTAGCTATTCTGGATGCAGATAAAGAGGGCTTTTTACGCTCAGAACGTAGTCTTATTCAAACCATAGGACGAGCCGCTCGTAATTTAAACGGTAAAGCTATTCTTTATGCTGATAAAATCACCGACTCCATGAAAAAGGCGATGGATGAAACAGAACGTCGTCGACAAAAGCAGGTGGCATTTAACCAAGAGCATGGTATTACGCCGACAGGGGTGAAAAAAGCGGTTAAGGAATTGATTGACGGTGTATTATCGCCAGCTGCCCAAGAAGAAAAACGAGAAGACAATATTGATGTGTTGTTAGAGGATGAAAAAGCGATGGCGAAAGAGCTAAAGCGCCTTGAAAAACAAATGCTTGATCATGCGAAAAATCTTGAGTTTGAACAAGCGGCTGCTGTACGAGATAAGCTAAACAAACTCAAACAGCGCTTGTTTAGCTTGTAAAGACGGATATGCATGGGATGTGCTGAAGATATCTCATCCTCTGTGTACCGAGCAAATGAGAGCTTTCCAATATCTTACGCTTAAAGAATATTCTTCCGGAGTACTAATATTTCTCTGGCGCCGTACACTCTAGTAGGATACGTTCATACATTTCGTGGCGTTTTGTGCTGATAATTCCTTCGTTTAATGCACGAAGTACACCACACCCCGGTTCATGTAGATGGGTACAGTTGTAGAATTTGCATTGTTCAACAAACTCGCTAAACTCAGGAAAGCCCAATGCTACCTCGCTTTGTCCTAGATGACGTAAACCAAAACTTTGAAATCCGGGTGAATCAATGAGATAGCCTTGGATATCAGGTAATTCATAAAGACTGGTTGTTGTCGTAGTGTGTTTGCCTGTACCTAGTGCCACGGAATATTCTTGGGTATGTGCTTTTGCTTCAGGGACTAGGACATTCAGAATACTAGATTTTCCCATGGCACTTTGACCAAACAAAAGGCTTGTTTTATCTTGCAGCAGGGGAAGTAATTGCGTTTTGAGTTGATTTGCATCTAATGTGCTGATTTCGATAATAGGAATACCAAGTTGTGCATAGATACTAAGACGCTCTTTGGCTTGGGGGTAGTCTTCTATTAAGTCAACTTTATTGAGTAGAATAATAGGGTCTATATGCGCACTTCTTGCACCGACAATCGCACGGCTGAGCAAGTCATCCGAGAAAGTTGGTTGCACAGCCACGACGATAAGTAATTGATCAACATTAGCCGCAAACTGTTTAGAACGCATTTCATCTGAGCGATAAAGGAGATTTTGGCGTTCAAGGACTTCTTCAATGCGTGCCTCTTCATTCCCTTGTAGTGCGACACGCACATAATCACCCACGCAAACCCCTGTTTTTTTACCTTTCATATAACTTTGGCGTATTGTACCGTCGCTAAGTTTTACCATAAAGTGGCGACCGTAAGCCGTAATCACTCGACCTTGCATGATTAACTCGCCATTTTTAAGTGTTGAATACGAACACTTGCTGGAGGGTGGCTATCGTAGAAAGCAGAGTGTAAGTTATCAGGGGTTAAGGTGGCGGCATTGTCATCATAGAGCTTAACTAATGCAGAGATTAAATCATTAGCATTGCTTTGGCTGGCTGCATAACGGTCTGCCTCAAATTCATCTTTGCGTGATAAAAAGCTGCTGATAGGGGTGTACCAGAAGGTAAAGACGGGTAATACGATAGAAAAGAGAACGATAGCCATACCAAAAATCGGTTGATTAATACCCGGAAATACGCCCAGTCCTGCATAGAACCATGTTTTATCGATGAGATAACCAAGAATGGCAAAGAAGATAAAGCTCATCACAAAACTCATTATCATCCGTTTAAGAATGTGCTTATGCTTAAAGTGACCGAGTTCATGTGCGAGTACCGCTTCGATTTCAGAAGGGTTGAGTTTATTTAATAAGGTATCAAAGAAAACGATGCGGCGATTTTTACCAAAACCTGTAAAGAAAGCGTTGCCATGTGAGCTACGTTTTGAACCGTCCATTACAAAGAGTTCTTTTAAACCAAAATCAGCGCGTTTGGCTAAAGCTTGGATACGGTCTTGTAACTCTGGATTATCTAATGGTGTAAATTTATTAAACAAAGGCATAATAAATTTAGGGCCGATAAACATCAATAATAAGGTGATGCCAACAAATCCTGCCCAAACCCAAATCCACCAATTAGGACTATAGAAATTATCTAAGAAAACAAATAGACCATAGAGGAGAGGTACCATAATCACTAGGCTGAGTAAGGTGCTTTTGATTAAATCCATGACAAATAAAGCAGGGGTCATGCGATTAAAGCCAAAAGAGGCTTCTAGTCCAAACGTACGATAAAGTGAAAAAGGTAAGCTCACGATAGCGCTAATGGCAAACACAGACAAGACTAAGGCAATCTGATACCAAATCGCAGAACTGATGTGAGTGGCTAATAGATTATTGAGCCAAGTTAAGCCACCAAATAGGGTAAAACCAAGCAGTAAAGCAACTTCAACAAGAATCTCAATAAGGTGTAAGCGTTGGCGAGCAATCGTGTATTTGGCAGCTCGCTGATGACTCGTTAAGCTGATTTTATGTGCAAACTCAAGGGGGACATGATCCTTATGTAGACTGACAGCTTTGACTTGACGAGAAGATAAGTAAAACTGCGTCAATGTTTGGCTGACGAGTAGGACAATAAAAATAATCGTAAAACTTGTAATGGTCATCACTTTAATTAGGTAGTTATGAGAAAATAACGGTAATTTTATAGGAAATACTCTTCATGGCAAATAATTCTCAACGTCTTGTTTGGCTCGATATGGAAATGAGCGGATTAGACCCTGAAAAAGAAAAAATTCTTGAAGTTGCCCTTGTGGTTACGGAGTCCGATTTAACTATTGTAGCCGAAGCGCCCGTGTTCGTGATTCATCAGAGCGATGAAGTCTTAAATGGGATGGATAAATGGAATACGGACACCCATGGTCGGACAGGCTTGACAGCGAAAGTGCGAGAGTCCACTTTGACAGAGGCAGATGTCGAGGAGCAATTATTAGCTTTTTTAAAGCAATATGTACCAGAGAAAACCTCACCACTTTGTGGTAACTCAGTCAGTCAAGATAGACGGTTTATGTATAAATATATGCCTAAGCTGGAGGCTTTTTTACATTATCGTACCGTTGATGTGAGTACGTTTAAAGAGTTGGCTAAACGCTGGCGACCAGATGTGTATAAGAGCTTCCAGAAAAAAGCACGTCATGAGGCATTGGCTGATATTCATGAGTCGATTGATGAGCTAAAACATTATCGTGAGCATTTCCTTAAAATGGAAGCCTAATGAGTATTGCTGGCATTGGTACAGATTTACTGTATCTTCATCGGATAGAAAAAGCCTTTGCGCAGTTTGGAGAGCGCTTTGTTAAGCGTATTCTTGGTGAGCAGGAACAGGACAAATTTCATGCACGTTATGCACGCGATCAGCAGCGAGGAATCCGTTTTCTGGCGACAAGATTTGCTGCCAAAGAGGCTTTTTCAAAAGCTGTAGGGTTAGGTATTCGCTCTCCTATGGCTTGGTCGCGCATGCAAGTGCTCAATGCACCGAGTGGTAAGCCGATGGTGGTGTTATCTGATCCTTTAAAAACATGGTTTGAAGAAAGATTTTCAACAGTACATGTGTCATTAACTGATGAATCTGATTTGGTGATGGCCTATGTGATTGTTGAGGGGAAGTAGTTGATTTTTTTATGAGTAATCTATGACAAAAGTTTTACCTGGCCCTGTGCTTGTTGATGTACAAGGGACAACATTAACAAAAGAAGAAGCGCAACGGTTAAAACATCCCTTAGTGGGTGGCGTTATTTTGTTTTCTCGTAATTATGAGAATCCTGAGCAGTTACAGAAACTGACAAAGCAAATTCGTCAGGCTCGTTCAGGCTCCTTATTAATCGCCGTTGATCATGAGGGTGGTCGTGTACAGCGCTTTAAAGACAAAGGTTTTACGCATTTGCCATCGATGCGAGAGATTGGTGAATATTGGGAGCGTAATCCATTATGGGCAATGCGTGCAGCGACAGAGGTTGGCTATGTCTTAGCGGCAGAATTACGTGCTTGTGGTGTGGATTTTACGTTTGCACCTGTATTAGACTTAGACTACGGTGTGAGTACAGTGATTGGTACACGTTCTTTCCATCGTGACCCTAAAGTCGTTGCGATGCTTGCTCGTGCTGTTATCCAAGGTCTGGCTCAGGCGGGGATGGCGTCTTGTGGTAAACATTTCCCCGGACATGGTTTTGTGGATGCGGATTCACACATTGCTATTCCTGTGGATGAACGTGAGTTAGAGGATATTCTGACGGAAGATGCCATGCCTTACGAATGGTTAAGTGATATGGTATTGCAGGCAGTCATGCCAGCGCACGTGATTTATCCCAAAGTGGATAAGAAAAATGCAGGTTTTTCTAAAGTATGGATTCAGAAAATCTTACGCCAACGCTTAAACTATCAAGGGATGGTCTTTTCCGATGACTTGACGATGGAAGGGGCAAGTGTTGCGGGTAATATTACAAAGCGTGCTAAGGCTGCGCTGAGTGCGGGTTGTGATATGGTACTGGTGTGCAATCGTCCTGACTTGGTGGATCAGCTATTGGCGGAGTTAGATGTCATCCCTAAAGAGGAATCCATCCAGCGCCTCATGCGCCTTATTCCTAGTCAGCGCTTTATGAGCTGGACTGAATTACAAGATAATCAACGCTATAAAGATGCAAGATCCTTCCAAGCTCAAATCTTTTCTAAATGATTTGCCTCACTTGCCCGGTGTATACCGACATATTGCCGAAAATGATGAGGTTTTATATGTCGGTAAGGCAAGGGATTTAAAAAAACGGGTATCGTCCTATTTTCAAAAAAATCTGGCGAGTCCTCGTATTGCGCATATGATTGCGAGAGTGGTACGCACGGAAGTCACGGTGACCCGCTCTGAGGCAGAGGCTTTAATTCTTGAAAATAACCTGATTAAGCGTTTACACCCTAAATATAATATTTTATTTAGGGATGATAAGTCATACCCTTATTTAATGTTTAGTGGGCATGCGTATCCACGTCTCGCTTATTATCGCGGTTCTACGAACAAGGCAGGGCGCTTTTTTGGGCCTTTTCCTAATTCTTATGCGGTAAGAGATTCTATTCAGATTCTACAGAAGGTTTTTCGTTTGAGAACCTGTGAAGATAGTGTGTTTAGTAACCGTTCACGCCCTTGTTTATTGCATCAAATTAACCGTTGTACAGCGCCTTGTGTAGAAAAAATCTCCGTAGAGGATTATCAGCAAGATGTACAAAATGCTTTACGATTCCTCGATGGGCAAGCGACAGATGTGATTAAAAGCATTGAGCATAAAATGTTACAGGCTTCTGATGCTTTGGAGTTTGAACAAGCTGCCTTATATCGTGATCAAATGCAATCCTTAGCGACAGTGATGCATAGTCAATCGATGGAATTGAATGCGCAGGTGGATGCCGATATTATTGTCGTGCTGTTTGAGGGTGGAAAGTGTTGTATCAATCTCGCTATGGTACGAGGAGGTCGCCACTTGGGCGATAAGGCAGTATTTCCTACGCAGGTAAATGGTGATAGTGAAGAAGACGTGTTAAGTGCCTTTATAGCGGCCCACTATTTAGAAAATCAATTACCATCACAACTGATTTTATCGCATGCCTTGCCTGATAAAACCTTATTAGATTTGTTAATAGAACAACAATCTCGTAAGACTAAAATTGTATTACGTCCTAATGAAACGCAAAAGGTTTGGTTAGAGCTAGCCCAGCAAAATGCCCATTTGGCTTTGGGACGTGCCTTATCAGAAACGAGTGCAAAAGAGGCAAAGACTCTAGCATTAGCGGAGCTGCTTGGCTTGCCACAAGACCCCGATGGTTTAAATCATCTTTGGATTGAATGTTTTGATATTAGCCATAGTGCAGGAGAGGCCACACAAGCTTCTTGTGTGGTTTATCAGCACCATGATATGCAGTCCTCACGGTATCGCCGCTTTAATATTGCCGGTATTACACCCGGTGATGATTATGCGGCGATGAAACAAGCCTTACAGCGGCGTTATGCCAAGGCGAGTGAAGATGCCTCTGAAATGCCAGATATTGTCTTGATTGACGGCGGCAAGGGACAAATTGAAATGGCACGTCAGGTTTTTGAAGAGTATGGTTTAGATACGAGTAAAATTGTCGGTGTGGCTAAAGGAGAGGGACGTAAGGTAGGCTTAGAAACGTTAATCTTTACGGATGGTAGACCTTCTTTAGCATTGGGAGTGGGGTCAGCAGCTTTAATGTTGGTAGCACAGATTCGTGACGAGGCACATCGATTTGCGGTGACGGGTATGCGCGCAAAACGTGCTAAGCAGCGCAATGTCTCTCGTTTAGAAGAAATTGAGGGTATTGGTGCTAAACGTCGCCAGAAATTATTAGCCCGATTCGGTGGTTTTACGGGAGTTGTGAATGCTAGCATCGAAGACTTGCAATCGGTTGAAGGTATTTCACAACAATTAGCAGAAAAAATATACGAATCGTTACGTTAGTGGTAGCATAGGAACACTATGAAGACTTTTATGAATATTCCTTTAGCTTTAACTTGGATGCGGATAGGGATGATACCCTTGGTCGTGGCACTATATTATTTGCCGACAGACTGGATGGGAGTACATCTGCGAGACTTTATCGGTGCTGTCGCATTTATTTTTGCTGCATTAACTGATTGGTTTGATGGTTGGTTGGCGCGTCGCTGGAATCAGACAACATCGTTTGGGGCTTTTTTAGATCCTGTGGCAGACAAGTTGATGGTGTGTGCTGCTTTGCTGATTTTATTAGATTTAAATCGCGTAGATTCTTTTATTGTGCTGATTATTATCGGTCGTGAGATTACGATTACTGCCTTACGTGAATGGATGGCAACATTAGGTTCTCGAGGTAGCGTTGCGGTCCATTGGTTAGGCAAATTTAAAACAGCAGCACAGATGAGTGCGATTCCTTTATTAATGTTTGCTCAACCTCTGTACGGTATCAATACGATATGGCTAGGGAGTATTCTCATGTATATTGCTGCCGTGCTGACTGTGTGGTCAATGTTTTATTATATGCATAAGGCATGGCCTATTATTAAGAATCAATAAGGCCTCTTAGGGTTTAGGTTTAATAAGAAAGATTAGAGACAACGTTTATGAGTACGACACAGACACCGCCAGCTATTCCTTTGCGTCAATTATTGCTTTGTGGCTCTATTATCGTTACTATTGCGATGGGCATTCGTCATGGTTTTGGTCTGTGGCAATTACCGATTATTACTGAAAATGGCTGGAGCCGAGAAACCTTCTCTTTTGCGTTGGCGTTACAGAATTTAAGCTGGGGTTTTTTTGGTATTTTTATTGGCATGATTGCTGACCGTATCGGTGCCTATCGCGTGTTGATTATGGGGGCATTGTGTTATGCACTTGGTTTATTGGGAATGGCGTATACCAGTACACCACTTGCTTTTTTTCTCACAACGGGCTGTTTGATTGGACTGGCGCAGGCGAGTACGACTTATGCAGTGGTATATGGCGTATTAGGGCGTAATGTTTCTGCCGAAAAGCGCTCTTGGGCGATGGGAATCATTGCAGCAGCGGGCTCATTTGGTCAGTTCTTTATGGTGCCGGTAGAGAATGTATTGATTGATTGGTTTAATTGGCAAAATGCTTTAGTCATTTGTGCGGTGCTGAGTCTTGTCATTATTGTGCTGGCACGTGGTTTACGTGAGCCGAATTATACGGGTAGTCATGGTGCAGGACAGCAAAGTATTTTGCAGGCATTGACAGAAGCATTTACTTACCGTAGTTTCTTATTGCTAGTGATCGGTTATTTTACCTGCGGCTTCCAAGTGGTTTTTATCGGCGTTCATCTACCGTCCTATGTCAAAGATTTTGGGATGGCACCGCATGTCGCCAGCATTGCCTTAGCTTTGATTGGTTTATTTAATATTTTTGGTACGTATAGTGTAGGGCTCCTTGGACAAAAGTATCAAAAACGCTTTATATTGCTCAGTATTTATAGTTTACGGGCGGTAGCGATTATCCTATTTATCACTTTGCCATTGAGTGCGATGAGTGTCTATATTTTTGCTGCTGTAATGGGTATTTTATGGCTATCAACAGTACCGATGACAAATGCGATTGTTGCCCAAATTTTTGGGGTGCAACATTTCTCTATGCTGAGCGCAAGCGTTTTTTGTAGTCATCAAATAGGCTCTTTTTTTGGCGTATGGCTCGGTGGTTATTTGTATGACCAATATGGTAATTACGATTTAGTTTGGTATATAGCCATTGCGTTGAGTATTGTTTCTGCTTTAGTGCATATTCCGATGAATGAGGGGCCGATTAAGCGTGCGGTGATGGCTTAGGAAGAAGAAAATGTTGATAAAAAAAGTATTCTTTTATCTCTTAGGAGTGGCTTTATTAAGTGCTATTTTCTTACTCTATCTTAGACCTGATATGGTGATGAGTTTCGCTGATTTGGTATGGGCTTGTTTTTAGTAGACTCTTAAGAAGTGAACATTTAAAAATTTAAGGGCTGAATTCGATTTATCGAACACAGCCCTTTTTGCTGAGTATTAAGGAGTTAAGCTTTTAAGGTGATGAGCTTTAAGTATCAAGGTCGAGTGACTTGATGACCAGAACGAATTTGCTCATTGGCTAATACTGACGCTAAGTCAGCCACAGAGGCTGCATAGAAGTAGCTACGATTGTATTTGGTAATGGCAAAGAAGTTTTGGGTGGCTGTGCGGTACTCGTGATTGCCACGAACATCATCTCGTAAGTCAATCACACCTAAACGTACACCGTCTTGCCATTTTGCTCCCGTTGTACTACTACTAGCACCTTTTGCTTGTAGTTGTGCCCAAGACATTTTGGCCTCTAGACCTCCATCCACAAGATTAGCTGGGGAGCTCGGTAGACGGACTGGTGCAAAAACAGGCATGTTAGACTGCCAACCGTGTTTAACAAGGAAGTTGGCAACGGAGTAAATTGCATCTTTGGTGCTATTGCGTAAATCTATCTTGCCGTCACCGTCTGCGTCGACGGCATAATGTAGGATACTAATCGGCATAAATTGACCTAGACCAGAGGCACCCGCAAATGAACCTGTTGCCGTATAACCATCAAACTTGCCTTTATGGGTAAGCTCAATGAGTGCTGCCAGTTGATTGCGAAACATCTGACTTTTCTCGGGACGAGACGGGTCTGGGTGGCTAAAACCTAGCGTGTAGAGTGCATCTAATACACTAAATGAACCCATTTGTTCACCATAGACTGTTTCAACACCGATAATCCCAGCAATAATGGCGGCAGGCACACCATATTGGCGTTCGGCAGCGGCTAAGTCTGCGCGATGGATATTCCAAAAGGCGGTTCCTTTACGTGTGCGAATCGGCTCAACAAAACGATTACGATAAGTTTGCCAATGGCGTTTAATAGCAGTCGTTTTTTTAGGGCTCATTAAATCAATCACGCGAGCATTAACATTGGCTTGAGAAAGCATATTTTGAATAAAGCTTTCGGGAATGTTATAGCGTTGAGAAACTTGTTGAGTAAAGGTTTGTTGATTCATACTCAGTGGGGAGTTTTCTACTTGCCAACCTGTTTTTTTATGTTGAGTAGTATTGGTTATGACAGAGGAGGAGTCTGACTCATAAGACGATGAGTTGCTGGCACAAGCTGCAAGTAATAGTACAGTTGAACTCGCCATCAGCAGACGAGAAAGTGTGTTGGTTTTCACAGTAGTATTCCCCAAATAAAAGATAGCTAGAGTTTACCAGTAATTCATTGTGCGTATGTTAAGGAAGGTTAAGACCTCAAGTAAACGGGTATCGGTGGAAACACTAAAAGACAGTCATATAAAAAAAAGTTATCCTCTAGGAGTAGACAAGGATTTTAAAAGGAAGACTGTGGATACATTATTTATTACCCATCCTGCATGTCGCTTGCATATGATGCATCGTTGGCATCCTGAATCACCTAAGCGCTTAGATGCGATTAGTGATCGTTTGGTGGCGAGTGGGGTGAGTGATTATGTCAATCATATGGAAGCCCCAAAGGCATCGGTGCTAGATTTATCACGTGTTCATCGGGTATCTTATATTGATTTTATTCGAGAGAATACGCCGATTGAGGGCTATTTTAATGTGGATACCGAGGAAACTTGTCTTAATCCTCATACGTATACGGCAGCTCTGCATGCAGCAGGCTCTGGTATTTTGGCGGTTGATCAGTTGATGGCTAAAAAAGCAAAAAATGCCTTTTGTAGTGTAAGACCACCTGGACATCATGCTGAACCAGACCGTAGTACAGGTTTTTGTTTTTTTAATAATGTGGCCGTCGCAGCCGCTTATGCCATTGAAAAATATGGTCTAAAACGCATTGCTATCGTGGACTTTGATGTCCATCACGGTAACGGGACAGAAAAAATCTTTGAAAATCATCCCTTTGTGCGGATGTATAGTTTTTTTCAACATCCCTTATTCCCTCATTCTGGTACAGAAAATGTGGCGAAAAATATGCTTAATACCCCCGTACCTGCTTTTACAGGTATGGCACAGGTGGAGCGTATTGTGACAGAACATTGGTTGCCGGATATGCATGCGTATCAGCCAGATTTATTACTTATTTCTGCTGGATTTGATGCGCATCGTGAAGATGAAATGGGGCAGATGGATTTAGTTGAAAAGGACTTTGTCTGGATGACTGAGCAATTAATGCAAGTAGCCGATAGCTACTGCGAAGGGAGAGTCATTAGTTTCTTAGAGGGCGGATATGCCTTATCTGCTTTAGGGCGTAGTGCCGTAGAGCATATTAAAACGCTAGCAAGGGTTTAATAGGTATATCGTTTGGCAAATTGTGTTGAACGGTGTATCATATAGTAACAATTTGGTTTTAATTTTATCCGAGGAGATAGTGGATGAAGGTATTAGTACCTGTGAAGCGTGTTGTTGACTATAACGTCAAAGTACGCGTGAAGTCTGATAACACAGATGTGGATATTGCAAATGTAAAAATGTCAATGAACCCTTTTGACGAGATTGCGGTTGAAGAAGCTACTCGTCTAAAAGAAAAGGGTGTAGCAACAGAGATTGTTGCTGTATCTTGCGGTGTATCACAATGCCAAGAACAAATTCGTTCGGCCATGGCAATTGGTGCTGATCGTGGTGTTCTTGTAGAGACTAATGCCCAATTGCAACCTTTAGCAGTCGCTAAATTATTAAAAGCCGTGGCAGACAAAGAAGCGCCACAGCTGATTATTTTAGGTAAGCAAGCGATTGATGATGATGCTAATCAAACAGGTCAAATGTTAGCTGCTTTACTAGGTTGGCCACAAGCGACTTTTGCAAGTGAGGTTGTCGTAGAAGGTGATCGTGTTAAAGTGACGCGCGAAATTGACGGTGGTTTAGAGACGTTAAGTCTTAAGCTACCTGCAATTATTACTACAGACTTACGTTTGAATGAGCCTCGCTATGCCACATTGCCTAAGATTATGCAAGCGAAGAAAAAACCACTCGAGACATTGACTCCAGAAGCATTAGGTGTGGATGTATCACCACGTCTAAGTGTCTTAAAAGTAACTGAGCCTGCTGCTCGTCAAGCTGGTATTAAAGTACCTGATGTAGCGACACTTGTTGATAAATTAAAGAATGAAGCAAAGGTGATTTAAGATGACAGTACTCGTAATTGCAGAACACGATAATAGTGTATTAAAAGGGGCAACGTTAAATACAGTAGCGGCAGCAGCTAAATTAGATAGTGAAGTTCATGTATTAGTTGCAGGTAAGGGCGTTGATGCAGTGGCAACAGCAGCGGCAGCGGTGGCTGGCGTAGCTAAAGTTCTAGTAGCTGACAGTGATGCTTTAGCCAATGACTTAGCTGAAAATGTGGCTGAGCAAGTGCTTCAAGTAGCAGGTGCTTATTCGCATATCTTATTCCCAGCGACAGCTTCTGGTAAAAATACGGCTCCTCGTGTTGCCGCCAAATTGGATGTAGCACAAATCTCTGAAATCACCGCAGTAGTTGATGCAGATACTTTTGAACGTCCTATTTATGCAGGTAATGCTATTGCGACAGTTAAGAGTGCTGATGCCAAAAAAGTAATTACTGTGCGTACAACGGCATTTGACGCGGTGGCGGCAACAGGTGGTACGGCAACCGTTGAGTCAGTCGCTGCTGTTGCGGATAGTGGTTTAAGTGCGTTTGTGAGTCGTGAAGTTGTGAAGAGTGCTCGCCCTGAGTTAACGGCAGCATCTGTTATCGTATCAGGCGGTCGTGGTCTAGGTAGTGCAGAAAACTTCAAGATTCTTGATGGTGTCGCTGATAAATTAGGTGCTGCTGTGGGCGCTTCTCGTGCTGCAGTAGACGCTGGCTATGCACCGAATGATCTCCAAGTAGGTCAAACCGGTAAAGTCGTTGCGCCACAACTTTATATCGCTGTGGGTATTTCTGGTGCGATTCAGCACTTAGCAGGGATGAAAGACTCTAAAGTTATCGTTGCCATCAATAAAGATGCAGAAGCACCTATCTTTGGTGTGGCTGACTATGGTCTAGTTGCTGATTTATTTACAGCTGTTCCAGAGTTAGAAAAAGCGCTTTAATGCTATGACAATGGTTTAGTCCATTGGCTTAAAATAGCCCACTATATAAAATATATAGTGGGCTATTAGCATATCTGGGAAGTAATAGACCAATAATAAACCCTTCGCTGTTTACGCGAAGGGTTTATGGATTAGGTGCAATGTTTTTACATCAGACAATTATTTACCAGATGCCAACATTTTTTCGATACGATCAGCACGTTTGTTTGAGTCAGGGTGAGAGCCTAATAAAGCTTCTGCTAAACCACCAGATTCACTTAACGATGCTAATTTACGTAATGATGTTACCGCTGCTTGAGGATTACGGTTAGTTTCTTTTAATACCTTTAAGCCATAAGCGTCTGCTTCGTACTCGTTGCTTTGAGAGTATTGTGCATTGACGACACCTTTAGCTAACTCACCTAATTGTGATTGTGAGAGGCTAGCCAGAAGAGCATTAGAGCTTAAACCAGCTGCTTGTTGTGCTGCGATAGCTAAATATTGTGTACGAACACGACCTTTGCTGTGTTGATGAACAAAGTGACCAATTTCGTGACCTAAAACGAATACTAATTCGTCATCTGTCATTTTATCCATGAGACCAGAGTACACGCGCACGTCACCGCTTGGTGTCACGAAAGCATTAACTTCATTAGATAAGTACACTTTATAAGAAAGCGTCTTGCCTTCGTATGTTTTAAGGTTGCGTGTTAATTTATTCAAACGTTGAGTATATTTACTTTTTGAACCAGCAACTTTGCTTTCTGCATCGTATTTTTGTGTTGTAGCAAGACCAATAGCGTGCATCTCTTGATCAGAAAGCGTAGCGGCTTTAAATAGACTACCGCCTACGTTCATGACGCTACCTACGTCTAAATTAGCACAACCAGTCAATGCTACTGTACCTAATACTGTGGCTAGAACGAGTTTTTTCATAATAATTTCCCTCATTAAAAATAAAACGTTATTCTTTTCCGTAAAAAATTTCCATATAAGCGACAAAAAGGCAAATATAGAGTGCAACAATAATCGTATTTATCACAAATAATGCTGCTGTCATAAAAGCACCAGGCAAAAGAGCAGCAAAAATTGTTTGTGTGGCAAAAATAGCAATGATGCTTAAACCAACAAAAAATCCAATGAGAAGGGAGAGTGCTAAGGCATTGGACATTGATGCTTTAAATGACTGAATAAAGGCACGAACGACAGGGCTATCTTCCCAGCAAATTAAAGGATATACCCAGAAAGATAGCAGTAAATAAACGCAAATACAAAAAAATGGTGTAGCTAGGCTAGATAAGGTATATGTCTGCGCAACAATCTTTTGCATTTCTTCACTAGAAAGATTGAGAAAGGCTTCCGGAGAGAGCGGGAGGCTTGGCATTGTAATCGACAAAATCATATACACAATAGCCACATTAATAAAAGCCGCAAAGAGTAGCCTTGACCATATTTTAGATGTGTGCAGTTTTTGGCGTAAGTCACTCATCAGAAAATGACCTCGTAAACGAGTACCATAAGCCGCATTAAAAAGTAGCATCTGTGAAAGAGGCACAGAAACTAGTGCTAGCAATAAACCAATAATCGGTAATACGGTTGCCATTGACATCAGCATGGATGCCACAATAAAAACAAGGGATAAACGGATAAATTGCTTTTTATAAAGTGCAATACCTTGTTTAAACCAACTTATGGCTACAGTAGGGGAATAGGAGCGAATAATAGGAACCATGATAAATTCTTAAGGAAGCTCTGGGATATAACCTTTGAAGCGTTGCTTGAGAACACGTTCAAAATGTGTTGGGTCATGCGGTTTTAAAGTTTCTGCTGCACGGGGTAAATAGAAATCGTAAAGCCGTGATGTCCAAAAGCGTAGTGCTGCGGCACGCAGAGCTTGCGGCCATAAAGCACGTTCATCATCAGTGAATGGGCGAATCTTATGATAGGTTTGTAACCACGCTTTTACGTTGGGACGAATAAACTCGCCAGTATCGCGTTGAATACACCAGTCATTCACCGCTACAGCGACATCAAAAATCCATTTATCGACACCAGCAAAGTAAAAATCGATGACACCACCCATGGTTGGGTTTTGGTATGTACCTGCAAAAAGGACATTGTCTCTAAATAAGTCACAATGACAAGCACTACCGGGAAGGTTTTCCCAAGCGCTAGAGTGTTGTACTTCAATTTGTTCGTTTAAGGCTTGTTGATAAAAGCTATTTAATTCTGGGCTTAAAAAAGGTTCAATTTTAGGATAATTACTTTGCCACCAAGTCAAACCTCGTAAGTTAGGTTGATGGATAGGGTAATCCTGTGTCGCAAGATGAATGTGTGCTTGAATTTCTGCCGCTAGAATGCAATGCGCTTTACTAGGGGTAGCTTCGTATCCACCCATTAAACGCGTGACAATACTGGCAGGTTTCCCCATGAGTTTTCCAATTAATTGACCATCTTTACGTACTTGCGGCATAGGAACTTTAATCCCTTTACTTGCCAAGTGGTGCATTAATTGGATATAAAAAGGAAGTTGCTCAAAAGTAAGTACTTCGAAAATTGTTAGGACATATTCACCCTTGGTGGTATTGAGAAAAAAATTGGTATTTTCAATACCGGCTGTAATGCCTTGTAGAGAAACAAGCTCACCGAGATTATATTCTTGCAAGTAGGCTTGTGCTTGTTCGTTAGTGATAGAGGTGAAAACAGCCATTTCGACGTAGATACTAGAAAAATAAAATGTATTTTATCAAAAAATCCCTAAAATTCACCCAAAATAGACGGTATCTGGGAATAATCCGTTTAAAATGAGAGGTGTTTTACGAAATGTTTTGTTCATTTATTTCTTACTTATTCTCAAAGAATTTTTAAAACCACGTTATGCTAAAGAAAAACGTCTTGCGATTTCGTTCTTTTCTTGCTAATAAACCGGTGTTATTTACACAGGCGGCGATATTGGTCTGGGCGGCTATTCTAGGGATAGCGGGAGCATTGACGACAGCGGCCTTTCATGAGTCGATTAAGCTATTACAGGTTCTGCATAGTGGTGTTTCTGGTGATGCAGTAGAAATAGCAGGGGGGTGGACAGTTGCAGAGCGCTTATTGATTCCTACGGTAGGCGGCTTGATTGCGGGGCTTTGTCTGTATTTAGCATCACGCATTAAGGTTGATGCCAACTCGGACTACATGGAGGCTGTAGCTATCGGAGATGGTCGTTTGTCGTTACGACAAGGGATGTTGCGCGTATTCTCTTCTTTAAGTGTATCCGCCTCAGGCTGGTCTTTGGGACGAGAGGGTCCGATTATTCACCTAGCCGCGATGGTTGGCTCTGCGCTTGGACGTTTTTTTCGATTAGCACCTACCCATTTACGCTTATTAGTGGCTTGTGGCGCATCTGCTGGTGTCGCTGCGGCCTATTTTGCTCCAATTGCGGGTGCTTTACTGGTGGCAGAAATTGTGTTGGGAAGCATGGCAAGTCATATCTTAGCACCATTATTAGTAGCATCGGCTAGTTCTTTTATCACGATTTCAAGTTTAGGTTACCAGTCGTGGTTGTATGAAATTCCAGCGATTGAATTGGTAGGGACACGCTATATTTGGATTGCTGTACTCATAGGTTTGCTATCAGGTGTTTTATCTCCGTTATTTTTAAAGTATTTGGATGTTTGTCGTCATCTTTTTGCTAAGTTAAAATTACCACAAGTGCTCTGTTTTGGCTTGGGTGGGTTTTTATTAGGGCTTGTTTTTATTGTGGAGTCATGGGCAGCAGGTAAAGGCGACGCACTTATTCATTCCTACTTAACACAACCTTGGGGATTAAGTGCGATTGCGATTATTTTATTGCTGAAAGTCATTTCAACAGGGCTCAGTGTTGGTGCTGGTGCGGTGGGCGGAGTAATTACTCCTGTTATGCTCGTGGGAGCGAGCGTTTCTTTATTTATTTTGCAACTATTGTCTATTATTTTTCCTGAAATGAGTGTCTACGCCCCTTTGGTTGTACTTATCGGTATGGGCTCTTTTTTGGGAGCAGCAACAAGTGCTCCACTTCTAGCGGTTGTATTGATTGTTGAAATGAGCCATAGCTTTTCGGTGATTGCTCCCTTAATTTTAGCTACGGTGCTTGCTTATTTTGTTTCTCGTAAAATAACGGGGCGCGTAATGTTTGAAGTTATTGAACAACGAGATAAGAGTGATGCGGTTCGTCTAGCTTTATCAAAATTAAAAGTAAAAGGCTTATTACATCCTACGAATACGATTCTAGGACCTCAAAATACCTTGCAGGATGCTGTAGATTTGTTTACTGAGCAAAGTGTGCGATTCATTTATATTGTGAATGAACAACAAGAGTATTTAGGGGCGATTGCACATACTAATATTACACGTGTGTTATTATCACGACAGGATTTAAGTGGATCTATTCCGCCTGATTTAATAGAGCGCACCTACCTAGAGCCTCTACATATAGGGATGAATTTGGATCAGGCACAGGATGCGTTTGTAAACTTTGCAGGAGAGCGTTTACCCGTTGTGGACTTAAACGACCCTCCGCGCTTACTTGGTGTGGTTTATAAATCCGATGTGTTACGTAAGTATAGTGAACTTAAACAATTAAATGACCGTAGCGTACAGACAGCGGTTGATATTCGTCTTTCTTAATTTTTAATATGCAAAACTCTTTACTCGGTCTTTATCAAGCCCCTGAAAAATCGTGGCGATTATCTATTGCGCCGATGCTGGATGTGACAGATAGGCATTGCCGTTATTTTCATCGCTTATTAGCGCCTAAAGCTTTGTTGTACACAGAGATGGTGACCACTGGAGCATTGATTTATGGGGATGTGCCTCGTCATTTAATGTTTAATCAAGAAGAGTATCCTGTGGCATTACAGCTAGGTGGTAGTGAGCCAGAGGCTTTAGTGCATTGTGCCAAATTAGGACAAGAGTGGGGTTATGACGAAATTAATCTCAATTGTGGTTGTCCCTCGGAGCGTGTACAAAAAGGTGCATTTGGTGCGTGTTTAATGGCCGAAGCCGATTTAGTCGCAGATTGTATTAAGGCTATGCAAGATGCGGTGACTGTCCCCGTGACGGTAAAACACAGACTAGGATTGGATTACGATGAAAGCTATGCTTTTGTGCGAGATTTTGTAGCGAAAATTTATGATGTGGGGTGTCGAGTTTTTGTATCTCATGCACGTAATGCTGTCTTAAAAGGCTTGTCACCCAAAGATAATCGTGAAATTCCTCCATTGCGGTACGAGGTGGTTGCTCAGCTGAAAAAAGATTTTCCTGATGCCTTGTTTATTTTAAATGGTGGTATTCATCAGCTTGAACAGGCTAAAGATTTATTAGCGGACTTTGACGGTATTATGATTGGCCGAGCGGCATGGCATGAGCCTTACTTGTTAAGGGATATCAGCCAAGCGATTTGGCCTGAGGTAGCGGTGGCCGATAATAAAGAAGTCATGCTAAAAATGACGGCTTATGCAGAAAAAGCATTAAGTGAAGGTGCGCCATTGCGCGCAGTAATCAAGCCAATGCTAGGTTTGATGAATGGTCAGCAGGGGGCTAGACATTTTCGTCGTTTGCTATCGGATGTTAAACGCCTAAATGCAGGAGATATTACTTTAATTGAAGAGGCATTTTTACCCTTTTGTTAAGGGAATTTAGCGTATAATATACGGCATTTGATTGTTATTTTGTCGATAAAAAGGATTTAAGATGGCCACATCATACAAACGCGTGCTTTTAAAGTTATCTGGTGAAGCACTTATGGGCGAGGATGCTTACGGTATTAATCGCTCAACGATTATCCGTATGACAGAGGAAATTGCTGAAGTAGCTAAACAGGGTGTAGAACTCGCTATTGTTATCGGCGGTGGTAATATTTTTCGTGGTATTGCACCGGGTGCACAAGGTATGGATCGTGCGACAGCAGACTATATGGGTATGTTAGCTACCGTGATGAATGCCTTAGCATTGCAAGATGCCCTTAAAAATCATGGTGTAGTTGCGCGCGTACAATCGGCTTTAAATATTGATCAAGTGGTTGAGCCTTATATTCGTCCTAAGGCCTTACGCTATTTAGAAGCAAAACGCGTAGTGATTTTTGCAGCAGGCACAGGTAATCCATTCTTTACGACAGATACAGCGGCTGCTTTACGTGGTGCAGAAATTGGTGCAGAAATTGTACTAAAAGCCACTAAAGTGGATGGCATCTATACGGCAGACCCTAAGAAAGACCCTAACGCAACACGTTATGCACGTATTTCGTTTGATGAGGCAATTAGCAAACGTCTCGAAGTCATGGACGCTACTGCGTTTGCTTTATGCCGTGATCAAAAATTACCTATTAATGTATTTTCTATTAATAAACCTGGTGCGTTAAAGCGCGCTATTGCGGGTGAAGACGAAGGTACATTAGTTCATATCTAAAACAAATTAACATTAAAAATAGAAGGTAAACAATGAGTATTTCTGAGATTACAAAGTCGGCTGAAACTCGTATGGGTAAGTCGATTGAAAATTTAAAACTTAACTTATCAAAAATCCGTACAGGTCGTGCACACGCAGGTATTCTTGATCATGTGACTGTGGATTATTACGGTTCTCAAGTCCCTGTGGGTCAAGTGGCTAACGTTTCTGTTGTTGATGCACGTACATTAAATGTGCAGCCATGGGAAAAAAATATGGCAGCACCAATTGAAAAAGCTATCCGTGAGTCTGATTTGGGTCTAAATCCAGTAGCGTTAGGCGATTCTATTCGCGTACCTATGCCACCACTAACGGAAGAGCGTCGTCGTGATTTGACCAAAGTGGTGCGTTCTGAAGGTGAAGACGCTAAAGTGGCTGTGCGTAATCTTCGTCGTGATGGCAATGATGCATTAAAGCGTCTACTCAAAGACAAAGAAATTTCCGAAGATGATGATCGTCGCACACAAGATGTCATTCAAAAAATGACCGATAAATACGTTGCTGAAATCGATAAAATCGTGGCTGAAAAAGAAGCCGAGATTATGAAAGTGTAGTAAGCATTAAAGTAATGACGCAAAGTTCTACCCAAACGATTCCTCATGTGGCTGATAAACCTCGTCACGTTGCCATTATTATGGATGGTAACGGTCGTTGGGCGACGGCGCGTCTATTGCCTCGTACGGCGGGACATATTCGTGGTGTTCAGGCAGTTCGTCGGGCAGTGGAATATTGTGCTAAAAACGATATTCCTTACCTCACTTTATTTGCTTTTAGCTCTGAAAACTGGCGTCGTCCAGCAGAAGAAGTAGGCTTATTAATGAAGCTTTTTGTAAAGGCTTTGCAAAAAGAGTCAGTTAAATTACACAAACATAATATGCGCTTGAAAGTCGTGGGTGATTTATCGGCATTTGACCCAAAACTTCAAGAATTAATTAAAGAAGCAGAAAATCTTACTGCGAATAATACCGGCTTGACAGTGACCGTAGCAGCAAATTACGGTGGTCGCTGGGATATTATGCAAGCGATTCAGCGTATGTTATCAGCAAATCCTGAATTAGCGACACAATCTATTCAGGAGTCAGATTTTTCTCCGTATTTGTGTATGTCGGATATACCAGAGCCCGATTTATTTATTCGTACGGGTGGTGAACGTCGTATTTCTAATTTTATGATTTGGCAACTAGCTTATACGGAATTGTATTTTACCGATAAGTATTGGCCAGATTTTTCGTCCGCAGATTTTGATGATGCGGTTTCTTGGTATGCTCAACGAGAACGTCGTTTTGGGCGTACTTCAGCTCAATTACAAGAAGTGTAAGCTCCTATGTTAATTCCTCGCATCATCACAGCCGTGGTTTTATTAGCCATTCTCGCTGTGCTTATCAGTTTGAGTAATCCTGTTTATTTTGCCATTTTTATTAGCTTAGCCTCAGCATTGACGCTTTTTGAATGGCTTCGGATTAGTCTAAATGGCGCAAAAAAGCAGCTAACTGCCGCTATGATTGCTATCATGACTTTTGTCATTTTTCTCGCTTTGTACTTTTTAATGATGCCGGGTGAGGGCGAGGATAATATTCTGGTTGCCTTGAGTAAACCAACGGTGTTTCAAGCTAATCCTTGGTCTACTGTGGTGTTTTCGCTGCTGATTATGCTGCAGTTTTTTGTGAGTTTTGTTTGGATTTTTATTGTGCCGATGGTACTTTATCAGGCCAAAACTCAAGTGAGTTATAACAGCGTTTTTCATAGTATTTTAGCGGTTTTTGCGGCCTTTACAACTTGGTTTGCGATATTGATTATTTATGTCTTTTTAGGAGCTTGGTTCTTATTAAGCTTTTTAAGTATCATCTGGTGTGCAGACAATTTTGCTTATTTTGGGGGTAAGTATTTCGGTGGGGAGAAATTAGCACCTGCGATTAGTCCGGGCAAAACACGCTCAGGTGCTATTTGTGGTTTAATTAGCGTAGCTATTTGGATGACCGTGAGTGCCTTTATTGAAAACTCTTTTTCAGCGCTTTTAGTTAAACATATAGGTCTATTAGGTGCAGTCGCTGTAGGCGTATTAATGGGGGTTGTCTCTATTTTTGGTGATTTGTATGAATCTCTCTTAAAACGTCGTGCAGGGGTAAAAGACTCCAGTCAGTTATTGCCGGGACATGGTGGCTTTTGGGATCGTTTGGACTCGGTAGTCGCCGTTAGTCCGATTGCCATGTGTTTTGTCTTCCTCTTATATATTCAGTAATTGATGATGAAGTCAGTGGTTGTATTTGGAGCGACAGGCTCAATCGGTGATAGCACTCTCGATATTATTGCTTCTCATCCCGATAGATATAAGGTATATGCCTTGAGTGCTTTTTCTCGGGTAGAAAAGTTAGTGGGACTGACGGCTAAGTTTCTCCCAGCGGTGGTGATTGTTCCTACTCAGGAAGCTAAAGAGGAATTTATACGGTTAAATAATACCGGTGTTTTTCCAGAAATTCGCGTAGGTCAAGACGGTTTATGCAAGACGGCTCAAGATGAGCAGGCAGATATCGTGGTTTGTGCTATTGTTGGTGCGGCGGGTTTAGCAAGTGCTTATGCAGCAGCAAAAGCAGGTAAGACCATTTTATTGGCAAATAAAGAAGTCTTAGTAACTGCCGGTGAGCTTTTTATGAATGCTGTTAGGGCTCATGGAGCGACTTTATTGCCTCTGGATAGCGAACATAATGCGATTTTTCAATGTTTACCTAGCCAAAATCCCAAACAACATTTAGAGAAAATTATTGTGACTGCCTCTGGCGGACCGTTTCGTCAATTTTCTGTAGATGCGTTGGAGCATGTGACACCCGAACAGGCGTGTAAGCATCCCAATTGGAGCATGGGACGTAAAATTTCCGTTGATTCTGCGACAATGTTAAATAAAGGCTTAGAGGTCATTGAGGCTAAGTGGTTGTTTGATTTGAGTCCGGAGCAGATTGAAGTGGTCATTCATCCACAGAGTATTATTCACTCTATGGTGCAATTTATTGATGGTTCTTTGTTGGCACAATTGGGGCATCATGATATGAGAATTCCTATTTCTTATAGTTTGGCATACCCAGAGCGTATTACGCACAATGCGGCTAAATTTGATTTGAGCGCTTTGTCCCAATTGGATTTTATGCCACCTGATTTGACTCGTTACCCTTGCCTACGATTGGCATTTGAGGCGATGAAAGAGGGGATTGGTGCTTGTACGGTATTAAATGCAAGTAATGAAATTGCAGTACAAGGGTTTTTAGATGGTCAAATAAAATTTACGCAGATTGCTCAAACCATAGAGAGTATGTTAAGTAAAATTCAAGCACCTACATTAAGTTCGATTGATGAGGTCTTGGTATTTGACCAAGAAGTTCGTGCTAAGACTCAAGATTATTTAGCAAGCTAACGAGTTAGTATAGCCTATTGGCTTGTTTTGCTTTAAAAGGACATATGTTTAGTTTACTTACTTTTCTTATCACGATTAGTATTGTTGTAGTGTTCCATGAATATGGACATTATTTAGCGGCGCGTTATTATGGCAACCATGTAGAGCGCTTTTCCGTGGGGTTTGGTAAGGTGCTTTATCAATATACGGACAAAAAAGGGACAGAATGGGCTATTTCTATGTTGCCATTAGGTGGCTATGTAAAGCCTCTCGCCGAGCCTAGACCCCATCATCCTGATTATAAAGTCGGTGAGTCTGTTGCTGAACGGAGTGCTTGGGAAAAAATCGTTATTTATGCGGCTGGTCCTGCATTTAGTTTTTTATTAGGGATTATGATTTACACAGTCGTTTTTATGATTGGTGAGCAACATCCTAAAGCGGTTATTGCGGCACCAGCACCACAATCGGTAGCCGCTAAAGTAGGTTTAATAGAAGGTGATCGTATCGTTGCTGTCAATCATACCGATGTTGCTAGTTGGTCTGAAGCGGTAGATAAATTAGTAGGACCATTGACATTGGGACAGCGCACAACGTTGACAATCGAACGTCCTTCCGGTCAGCTTGAAGAGGTGGAAATGCCTTTTCAGTCCTATGTGGGTAGTTTAGAAAGTGTGAACTTACTCAAAGAAGCAGGCCTTGTCTTGCAAGCCCCAAATCCTGAAGTGGCACGTATCATTGCAAGTGGTCCAGCAGAGCGTGCAGGTCTGAAAGAAGGGGATATCGTACTTGCACTAAATGGTCAGGAAGTTAAACAATTATCTGCCTTAATTGAGCAAATTCAGCTTTCTGCAGGTCAGTTACTTTCTTTCACGATTCTACGTGACGGTGCGACTATCAATTTAACGGTTGTACCAGAACAAGTGACTTTGGATAATGGGCGTACCGTTGGACGAATTCAAACAGAGTTTCGGGCGGCTTATCCCATGACAGACGTTAGTTATGGGCCTATTGATGCCTTAGTCAAGGCAAGTAGTAAAACATGGGATACAGCATGGTTTTCTCTCAAAATGATGGGTAAGATGCTGATTGGAGAGGCTTCACTTAAAAATATTAGTGGGCCTTTAACTATCGCGGATTACTCGGGTAAAGTGGCTCAACATGGTTTGATGAATTTTGTACAATTTATTGCCCTTATTAGCATTAGCATTGGTGTTTTGAATTTATTGCCTATTCCTGGTTTAGATGGTGGGCAAATGGTGGTGAATTTTATTGAAATGATTCGTGGTAAACCTTTACCAGACTCGGTGTTTACCGGGTTGATGAAAGTTGGTTATGGGCTATTACTTGCTTTGATGGTTTTTGCTTTTAGCAATGATTTGATGAGAATTTTTAGTTAAACCCATAGAAATATAGTTTTTATTAGCGGACAAAGGCTAAGTTACTGACAAAGAGTGACTTTATCGCTTAAAATAAGCCGTTAAATTTGGATACTCATCTTCAAGGAATGTACGAATGGATATTCGCTCATTAAAACAATTCAACAAAAAAGCGATGGCAGCGCTGATTTCTGCGCTGGTATTGCCTTCAGCAGCGAGTGCTTTCACACCGTTTGTTGTGCAAGATATTCGCATCACAGGTCTACGTAGTGCAGAACCTGGTATGGTGTTTAGCTATATCCCAGCCCGTGTAGGTTCTACATTTAATCAAGAAATGGCGACAGATTCTTTACGCCGTCTTTATGCGACAGGTTTGTTTAATGATGTCAAAATCACGACGCAAGGGAAGGTAGTTAATATTGTTGTTGATGAGCGTCCAATGATTTCATCAATTCTTTTTGAAGGAATGAATGCTTTCAAAGATGATGCGGTACTCGAGAGTTTGCGAGGCGTGGGCTTTGGAGAGGGGCGTGCGTATGATCCAGCCTTGTTAGATCGTGCGGTTACAGAGTTACGTAACCAATATGTCTCAAAGGGGAATTATAGCGTGGAGGTGAAATCTACATTGACACCGTTACCCAATAATCGTGTTGGTGTGAGCTTCCAAGTGAATGAGGGGAAACGTGCGCATATCTCTGATATTAACTTCGTTGGTAATGAGGCAATTTCATCTTCTGATTTAGAAGACGAAATGGATCTCACCACACCAGGGTTTATGACATGGTATACAGGTACGGATAAATTCTCTCGCGAGACGTTAAACTCAGATGTCGAAAAAATTCGTGATTACTATATGGATCGTGGCTATTTAGATGTTAAAGTCGATAGTCCGCAAGTGACCATTTCTCCTAACCTAGAAGAAATCGGCATCAATATGACAATTCAAGAGGGTAAGCCTTATACCGTTCGTCGAGTTCAATTAGCTGGCGACTTAATGGGGATGAATGAAGAGCTCCAAGGTCTTATCGAAAATAGACCAGGTGAGGTATTTAATATCACCAAAGCACGTCAAACAGCTAATGCCATCAGCATGCGTTTAGGTGAGTTAGGTTATGCTTTAGCGGAAGTTAATCCTGTCCCTCAGCCTGTAGCAGGCACGCAAGAGGTGGATGTGGTTTATTTTGTTAATCCGGGTAAACGCATTTATGTTCGCCAAATCAATATCGGTGGTAATGTGCGTACGCGAGATCAGGTTATTCGTCGTGAAATGCGTCAATCTGAGTCTGCTTGGTATGATGCAACACGTTTAGCGACATCGCGTGATCGTATTGACCGTTTAGGTTACTTTAATAATGTCGAAGTGACTAAAGTGCCTGTTGAAGGTTCTGATGACTTAGTCGATGTTAATGTGACTGTTAAAGAAAAACCAACAGGGATGGTGAACTTTGGAGTCGGTTATGGCTCGACAGATAAGCTTACTTTCCAAGCGGGTGTTAGCCAAGACAATATTTTCGGTTCAGGTACAAACTTAGGTTTAAGTTTTAGTACATCTAAGACGAATCGTAACGTTATTTTGACGCATACGAATCCTTACTGGACAACAAGTGGTATTAGTAAAACTACAAGCGCTTACTATCGTTTAGATAAACCTTATAGTAGTTCAGTTAACCAAGACGAAGATACCTATCAAGTTCGTTCAACAGGTATTGGTTTGAACTTTGGGGTACCTATTTCTGAGTATGATCGTGTGTTCTTAGGAGCAACTTTCGAACAAAATAAAATTCGCTTACCAGCTGAAAATAGTGGTTTGATTATTCCTCAGGCGTATCGAGACTTCGTATCGAACTACGGCGAAAAGAGCAATGTAATCATGTTTAATATCGGTTGGACTAAAGATACGCGTGATAGTGCGATTGCACCAACCAGCGGTTATATGACATCGCTTAATGCGGTGGCTGGTGTTGGTGACTTAAAATACTATCTCTTAAGTGCGCAACAACAATACTACTGGCCGATTAATAAGGACTTCACTTTAGCGTTTAACGTTACCGCAGACTGGGGACGTACATACGGCTCTAGCAAACCATTCCCTGTGATTAAGAATTTATACGCGGGTGGTATCGGCTCTGTTCGTGGCTATGACGGTGCTTCATTAGGCCCTCGCGATACAGTATCGGGTGACTATCTTGGTGGTAATACACGTCTTTTAGCTAATGTGCAGTTATTCTTACCATTCCCGGGTACTCAAAACGACCGTTCTTTACGTTGGTTCTTATTTGCAGATGCAGGTAAAGTAGGAGTTTCGGGTGCTCAGACGTGTTCGGTGGGTAATGCACAATATGGTGGTATTGTGACAGATCCTTGCGGTTGGCGCTATTCTACGGGTATTGGTTTATCTTGGAATTCACCATTAGGTCCTTTACAGTTGTCTTATGCTCGCCCAATTCGTTCTAAACCAGGTGATAATAAGCAACAATTCCAATTCCAAATTGGTACATCATTCTAAGGAATTTTTAGCATTCGTTTAAATTAAAGAATGTTTTTAAACTAGTTTTATTGTTTTTATTTTGAAGGTTGTTATGAATTTCCATTCAACAAAAAGTAAAGTCGTTGTTAATGCATTAACAAAAACACTTTTAGCTGTAGCAATGGGTGCTTCAGTTAATGTAGCTTTAGCGCAAGAAACAGCAAAACCAGCGGCAGAGCAACAAGCAGCGGTTAAAATTGGTTTTGTCAATACAGAAAAACTTCTACGTGAATCTGCTCCAGCTAAGGCAGCAGAAGCTAAGATTGAAGAAGAGTTTAAAAAACGTGACGCTGATTTACAAAAAGTCGCTAATGAGTTGCGCACAAAGTTTGAAAACTTTGATAAAAATGCACCTGTTATGTCAGATGCGGATCGTAATAAAGCACAACGTGAATTGACAGACCTAGATACGGATTTGCAACGTAAACGTCGTGAGTTCCAAGAAGACTTTAACCGTCGCCGTAATGATGCTTTTGCTACCATCGTAGAAAAAGCAAATGTTGCAATCAAAGAAATTGCAGAAAAACAAAATTACGATCTCATCCTACAAGATGCGGTTACTGTCAGCCCACGCGTTGACATCACCGATGACGTTATTAAAGCATTAAACGCAAAAAAATAATATTTTATGACACAAATTCTGACATTGAGCGAAGCGCTACCGCTGGATACTTTATTGAGTCAAGTGGATACCCACGGTTTGACTTGGGAGATTTTACCTTTTACAGGTGAATTACCTAAGATTACAGGCATAGGCTCATTGTCAGATGCTGTGCCCAATGAAATTGGTTTTTTAGCCAACCCCAAGTTTTTTGATTTATTACAAATTACGCAAGCATCAGCGGTTATTTTACCTAAGCGAGCGGTGGATGTCTTACCTAAGGAGCTTCCATTTGTTGTTGTACAATGTGAAGAGCCTTATTTACTCTATGCACGTATCAGCCAATGGTTTGAAAAAGCTTTATTTGCTGGTGAGCAACGAAAGATTCATCCTAGTGCCGTAGTAAGTCCTGAAGCCAAAGTAGGACAAAATGTATGTATCCATGCCTTAGCTGTTGTTGAAGAAGGTGTGGTGATTGGTGATAACGTCACTATCGGTGCCGGAACTGTCGTAGGCAAGAATGTACACATTGGGGCTGGTACACGTCTTTATGCTAATGTCACACTTTACCATGGCGTACAAATTGGCAAAGCATGCATTATTCATAGTGGTGCGGTAATTGGTGCAGATGGTTTTGGTTTTGCTCCTGACCATACAGTAGAAAAAGGTGCTTGGTCTAAGATTGCGCAGCTCGGTAAAGTGATTATCGAAGATAATGTCGAAGTGGGTGCTAATACGACGATTGACCGTGGTGCTTTAGGCAATACGATTATTCGCCGTGGTGTCAAACTAGATAATCAAATTATGATTGCTCACAATTGTGAAGTGGGTGAGCATACCGCAATGGCAGCCTGCGTTGGTGTAGCAGGCTCGAGCAAAATTGGTCGACGTAGCACATTAGCAGGTGCTTCAATGGTATCTGGGCATATTGAAATCGGTGATGATGTTCATATTTCGGGCGGTTCGGGAGTGATGTCAAGCATTACTACGCCAGGGCGTTATACGGGGCTATGGCCAATTATGGAACATCGTGCTTGGCAGAAAAATGCCGGTGCATTAAACAGCCTTTACGAACTTCGTCGTCGTGTACAAGACTTAGAGAAAAACTTAACTCAACGAGAAGATTAATTAACTTTAGGAATTCACCTAGAATTTATTGGAAGAATTATGGAATTAGATATTCGCGGTATTATGGAGCATATTCCTCATCGTTTCCCTATGCTATTAGTGGATCGAGTCGTGGAGATGGTACCTGGTGAGAGTATTGTCGCAATTAAAAACGTTAGTATTAACGAGCCTTTCTTCCAAGGTCATTTTCCACATTTACCGGTCATGCCTGGTGTATTAATCATTGAAGCTTTGGCACAGGCAGCAGCAATTTTTTCTTTCTCTAAGGCAGATGGAGAAACAACGCTGGATAGCAATACGACCGCTTACTATTTGGTAGGTGTGGATGAAGCACGTTTCCGTAAACCTGTCGTACCGGGTGATCAATTACGCTTAGAAGTCAAAGCACTACGTATTAGCAAAGTAATGTGTAAATATGATGCTAAAGCCTATGTAGATGGTCAAGTGGTGGCAGAAGCAAAACTAATGTGTGCAATTCGTGATATAGGTGAATAATGGCTATTGTTCATAGTACAGCAATTGTGCATGAAGGTGCACAATTACATGAAAGCGTAGAGGTAGGGGCTTATGCCGTTATCCATGCTAATGTTAAAATTGGTGCGGGTACAAAGGTTGGTGAGCATTGTGTGATTGATGGTCATACGACTATTGGTGAGAACAATGTTTTTTATCGTTTTTGCTCAATTGGCGGTATTCCTCAAGACAAGAAATATGCGAACGAAGTCACTCGACTAGAAATCGGGAACGGCAATACGTTTCGTGAGTTTGTCACCATCAATACGGGTACAGCACAAGATGTTGGCGTAACTCGTATTGGTGATGATAACTGGATTATGGCCTATGTACATATTGCGCATGATTGTCAAATCGGTAGCCATACCATTTTAGCGAATACCGTACAATTGGCTGGTCATATCCATGTAGGTGATTGGGCGATTGTTGGTGGTATGTCAGCAGCACATCAATTTATTCGTATTGGTGCGCATTCTATGACTGGAGGCATGTCATCTATTCGTCAAGATATTCCACCATTTGTCTTAGGCGCTGGGCAGCCTTACAAACCAGCGGGTATTAACTCAGAGGGTTTAAAACGTCGAGGTTTTACCGCAGAACAAATTCAGGTATTACGAGAAGCTTATAAAACCATTTATCTGCGTCAGCTCAGTTTAGCAGATGCTTTGGTGGATATTAAACGTTTACAAAGTGAGAACCCTGATTCGGCGGCGCATTTACAGTTGTTTTTAGACTTTTTTGCTCAATCTGATCGCGGTCTCGGTCGTAAGTAAAACGATATGACAAAAAAAATCGCTATTGTGGCCGGTGAACCTTCAGGGGATTTACTGGCCTCTCGCATTATTGGCGGGATAAAAGAGACACAACAAGATGTGCATTTCACAGGTATTGGTGGTCCTCATATGCAAGAGATGGGGATGGATATTCAATACTCCATGGATGCATTAACGGTATTTGGTTATGTTGATGCCTTAAAGTCTTTACCTAAGTTGATTCATACCTATAAGGGGTTAGAAAAAAACTTATTAAAGCAAGGTCCCGATGTTTTTGTGGGTGTTGATGCACCAGATTTCAATTTGAGGCTAGAACGTCGTTTACGGGTAGAAGGTATTCCTACGGTGCATTTTGTTGGTCCATCTATTTGGGCTTGGCGCTATGAGCGTATCCAAAAAATACGTGAAGCCGTATCACATATGCTGGTGCTTTTTCCTTTTGAAACAGCGATTTATGAGAAAGAGGGCGTACCAGTAACATTTGTAGGGCATCCGACTGCCTCGCAAATCCCTTTAGTGCCTGATAAAGTCGCTGCTCGTAGACGTTTAAACTTACCCGTTGATGCTAAAATTGTTGCGATTTTACCGGGTAGTCGTGCGTCAGAAATTAAACTTCTGGCTGAGCCTTTTTTACGTGCAGCACAGTTATTGGCAGAAAGAGACAGTTCTTTGCATTTTATTGTTCCAATAGTGAATGCAGAGCGTCGTCAGCAATTCAATCAGATTCTTAAAGAAATCCCTGTACCTAATTTACATATTTATGATACCAAGCTGGCACAAACACCTATCTCATGGGATGTGATGGAAGCGTGTGATGCGGCGATTGTTGCCAGTGGGACTGCCACATTAGAGATGGCATTATATAAGCGACCGATGGTGATTGCTTATAAATTAACGCCGATGATGAAACGTCTCATGGAGTGGAAATCAGGGCAAAGTAAGCCTTATGTTCCTTGGGTTGGATTGCCTAATGTCCTATTAGGTCATTTTGCCGTGCCTGAGCTCTTGCAAGAGGACTGTACGCCTGAAAATTTAGTAGAAGCCTGTATCAATGCATTAGAAAATGAGATGTATATTGCTAAGCTTAAACAAGAGTTTATGCAGCTTCATTTAAGTTTAAAGCAAGATACTGCCAAAATTGCCGCAGATGTTATTCTCCAATTGGCCAATCGATTTTAATTTATAGCGAAAATGACGACGCACTCACTGTTTGAAGAAGAAACTTATGAGCTCATTGCTGGTGTGGATGAGGCGGGGAGAGGGCCATTAGCAGGTGATGTTTATGCGGCAGCTGTTATTTTGGATCCTGCTAAACCTATTGCTGGATTAACAGATTCTAAAAAAATTTCAGAAAAAAAAAGAGAAGTACTTGCCGTAGAAATTAAAGAAAAAGCCTTAGCATGGAGTATTGCGAGTAGTAGTGTCAAGGAAATAGATACCTTAAATATTCTCCAAGCAACTATGCTAGCCATGACAAGAGCGGTCGAAGGATTAACTATTCGTCCAGAACTTGTATTAATTGATGGTAATCGCACACCTAAACAATTAATGTTACCGGCTAAAGCCATTGTAAAGGGGGATTTGACCGAACCTGCGATTTCGGCAGCTTCTATACTAGCGAAAACAGCGAGAGATGCTTCTTTATTAGCACTTCATCAACAATATCCTGACTATGCCTTTGATCAACATAAGGGCTATGGTACAGCGCTACATCTTGCTAAGTTAACTACTTTAGGACCGACTCCTGCGCATCGTCAAAGCTTTGCGCCTGTGCGTCAAGCCACAGATTCAGGGAAAATGGTGAAAAGGAATCCCTAAAAATATACTCTCCGTCATACGCTTGAAATTTAAATTGTTTATCATCTTTAGCCGTAGTTTTGAGATTAATCAAGTATCTATCATTTATTTACGCTATTTATGGTGCAGGCATAGCATTTTTAAGCTAAAATACAAACACAATTTCAAACAGAGTTTAAATTTATAGTTATGACAACAGAAGTTTCTTTACAACCCATTGATCCTAAAGCAGAATTGCCTCATCGTAAAGTTATCCGTAGCTGGTTAATTCCTCTTGCGGCAAAGGATACGACAAGAGCGATTATGCTATTAGCGTTGGATTTGTGTATTTTATCGGCACTACTTGTGGGGACGGTCTATTTCCACGCATGGTGGGCGAAATTGCTGTGTGCTTTAGTAGCAGGCTTCTGGATTGGGCGTATTTTTATTATTGGTCATGATGCTTGCCACCAGAGTCTTACGCCTCATCGTAAATTAAATAAATGGCTGGGACGAATTGCATTCTTACCATCGGTGTCACCGTATAGCTTATGGGATGTGGGACATAATGTGGTTCATCATGGTTATACCAATCTAAAAGGTGTGGATTTCGTTTGGGCACCAGCTTCTGCAGAAGAGTATGCGGCAATGAGTAATGGTCGTAAATGGCTAGAACGAGTTTATCGTAGTGGTTGGGCACCGGGACTTTACTATATTAATGAAATCTGGTGGAAGAAAATGATGTTCCCTTCTAAATCAGCGATGGGAACGCAGCGTAAGTCTTTCTTCTGGGATAGTTTATTATGCGCTGTTTTTGGTGTGCTATGGGCTGGTGCTGCGGCATGGGCAGCGATGGCGACTGAGCAATCTATCTGGACTACCTTATTATTTACATGGTTTATTCCATTGTTCTTCTGGTTCTCCATGATTGGTTTTGTGGTCTATGTCCACCATACGCATACTAAGGTGGTATGGCATGATGACAAAGTAGAATGGGCTAAGGCACAACCTTTTGTTTCGACAACAGTTCATCTATTGTTTAAATTTAAAATAGGTGCTCTAATGCATCATATTATGGAACATACAGCACACCATGTTGATATGTCCATTCCATTGTATAAGCTCAAAGAAGCCCAAGCGACTTTAGAACATATGTTGCCAGAGCGTATCGTGATTCAGCCATTTTCATGGTCGTGGTATTTCCGTACCGCACGAGCTTGCAAACTGTATGATTTTAAAAATAAGCAATGGTTAGATTTTAAAGGTCAGCCGACGGAGCAAGTCGTTTAAGACAAGAACTAACCCCTTAAACTATTCATCGCCGATACATATTGCTTTTAATAAGAAACGTGTATCGGCGATTTTGCTATGTTTTTTAATAGAAGAGGGTGTATTTTTTCTAAAGAAAAGGATAGCTTGTGCTTTGTGTCCATATCGGCATTATTGGGGATTGGGTTATAATGAAAACCTTTAGTGACTTAGACGGTAGAGTTTTTGTGAAATATATTACCTCCAAAGATAATCCTCTTTATAAACAACTCCTCAAAGTAGCACAAAATAAGATAAAAACAGAAGCCTTATTAGAGGGATATCATCTTTGTCAGATGTATAAAGCATATGGGCAATCTTCGTTCAGGGTTATCCTGCTGGAGGGAGCGGATTATTCAGGAGCAGAGTGGCAAGCTTTATTAGCCGATACTTCTCCGTCAGATTATATACAGCTTAGTCCTAGCTTATTTAAATCCTTAAATCATGTCGATAGTCCACAGGCAATTATGTTTTGGATTGCCGTGGTGGAGCCAGAGCATTGCCCTATGCCAACGCAAACGACGGTATTTTTTGACCGCATCCAAGATCCGGGGAATTTAGGCACTATGCTACGGAGCTGTGTGGCTGTTGGTATTCAATCGGTGTACATGAGTAAAGGCTGTGTGAATCCTTGGTCGGCTAAAGTATTACGAAGTGGTCAGGGGGCACATTTTGCTTTAGAAATCTACACGCAAGTGGATAGTCAGGATTTTCTCGTTCGTAATCCCTTACCACTCTATATCACGTATTTGGATAATCAAGCACACAATTTATATCAGACCCGCCTACCTAAAGATGTGGTATGGGTGATGGGGAATGAAGGACAGGGTGTTGCCGCTTACTTTTTTCATTACCCACATCAGACGATTTTTATTCCGCAGAATGAAAAAGTAGAGTCTTTGAATGTGGGGGTGGCTTGTAGTCTGGTTTTATATGAGCAATACCGACAACAAGCCTTTTCCAGTTAATAGCACTAAGATAAATGCAGGGTTAATAAGTGTCTTGATCCAATTTTAAGATTTGCAGTACCGTGGTGGAAATCTCTTCGATGGATTTGCTAGTTGATGATAACCATGAGATGTTTTGCATACGCATCAGATGCTCTGCCTCAGCCACTTCATAACGACATTGTTCAATAGAGGAATATTGACTATTTGGACGACGTTCACTACGGATTTCTGCCAATCGTTCAGGCTGAATTGAGAGACCAAACAGCTTATGGCGATAGGGTTTAATAGTTTTAGGCAATTGACCACGCTCAAAGTCTTCTGGAATAAGAGGGAAGTTAGCCACTTTGAGTGCATATTGCATGGCTAAATAAAGACTCGTCGGTGTTTTACCACTACGAGATACGCCAACGAGAATCACATCTGCCTCTTGTAGACCATGAACAAACTGACCGTCATCGTGCGCTAAGGTAAAATTAATGGCTTCGATACGCTTATGATACGCTTCGGAATTAGCATCAAGGTGTGAACGACCAACGGTTGGCTGAGAACGAACATTTAAACTAAGTTCTAATGTATTCACACAGGCACCAAAGATATCCAAGAAAATACCTTTTGAGCGACGTAGGTGCTCCACAAGGTCATGATCAACCATGGTGCTGAAAATAATGGGCGGATTGCCTTCGTCCGCTAAGGCATCAATACGCGCAATAATTTCTTTGAGCTTTTCGATGGTCGTGACAAATGGCTCACGCACTTGTTTAAAGGTATAGACATGCGTAAACTGACTGAGTACAGAGTGACCAAAGGTTTCTGCGGTGATACCTGTACCATCAGAAATAATGAAAACGGTTTTTTGGGGTAGTGACATAAAAAAAATTCCTTCAAAATGCCCAATTCTTTTCTGTATGGGGTTACAATAACGCATATTTAAGTTTTTATCAGGAGAAAGGCTCATTTATTTAGAAAATCTTATCGTTTTTTGAATAAATAAGCTTTTTTTTACTTGGGAGACTTCAATGTCTTATGTTATTCCTTTTGAAAACCTTCGCATGAGCGATGTTGAGATTGTTGGTGGTAAAAACGCCTCTTTAGGTGAAATGATTAGCCAATTATCGACAGCAGGAGTTCGCGTACCAGGCGGTTTTGCGACAACAGCTCAAGCTTTCCGAGACTTCTTAAAAGACGCTGGTTTAGATAAGCGTATCGCAGAGCGTTTAACTACACTTAATCCAGAAGATGTGCGTGCCTTAGCTCAAGCAGGTCAAGAAATCCGTCAATGGATTATTGATGCTCCATTTTCAACTGAGTTTGAGAAACAAATCCGTGATGAATTTGCTAAGTTGGATACTGATGGCAAAGGAACATTTGCGGTGCGTTCATCAGCAACAGCTGAGGACTTGCCTGATGCTTCTTTCGCGGGTCAGCAAGAGACATTCTTGAATGTTGCAGGTATTGATGATGTATTAGATAAAATCCGTCACGTATTTGCGTCGCTTTACAATGATCGTGCGATTTCTTATCGTGTCCATAAGGGTTATGCTCATGCAGATGTGGCATTGTCTGCGGGTATCCAACGCATGGTACGCTCTGACAAGGGTAGCGCAGGTGTGATGTTCACTATCGATACTGAATCTGGTTTCCCTGATGTTGTCTTTATTACGTCGTCTTATGGTTTAGGTGAGACCGTCGTTCAAGGTGCGGTTAATCCGGACGAATTCTATGTATTTAAACCGGCATTAGCAAATAATAAATACCCAATTATCAGCCGTCGTATCGGTTCAAAACTTATCAAGATGGAGTTTAACGAAGACCGTAAACCTGGTGAAAATGCGGTTAAAACAGTAGATGTACCTGTGACGGATCGTAATCGTTTCTCTTTAACTGACGAAGAGGTGACTGAATTAGCACGTTATGCCGTTATTATTGAAAAACACTATCAGCGTCCTATGGATGTGGAGTGGGGTCGTGACGGTATTGATGGCAAACTCTATATTCTACAAGCACGCCCAGAAACGGTTAAATCACAAGAGTCTGGTCATGATGTTCAATTACGCTACAAACTAAAAGCGACTGGGACTGTATTGACAACGGGTCGTGCAATTGGTCAAAAAATTGGTTCGGGTAAAGTGCGTATCATCCATGATATTGCCCATATGGATCAAGTTCAAACGGGTGATATTCTCGTGACGGATATGACAGACCCTAACTGGGAACCTGTAATGAAACGTGCTGCAGCGATTGTGACGAACCGAGGTGGTCGCACATGTCACGCTGCGATTATTGCGCGTGAGTTAGGTATTCCTGCGGTAGTAGGTACTGGTAATGGTACAGAGGTGTTACGCGAAAACGCTGAGGTGACGGTATCATGTGCAGAGGGCGACGAAGGTCGTATCTATGACGGTTTCTTAGAAACTGAGATCGAAGAAGTTCGCCGTGGTGAAATGCCTCAAATCCCTGTTAAAGTGATGATGAACGTAGGTAACCCACAATTGGCCTTTGACTTCTCTCAAATTCCTAATAGTGGCGTTGGTCTTGCACGTTTAGAGTTCATCATTAATAACAATATTAATGTTCACCCTAAAGCGGTATTAGACTATCCAAATGTAGCGAGTGATTTGAAAAAAGCAGTTGAATCTGCTGCGCGTGGTTATGCAAGCCCACGTGCTTTCTTCGTTGAGAAACTTGCTGAAGGTGTAGCAACGATTGCGGCCGCTTTCTATCCCAAACCCGTTATCGTTCGTATGTCTGACTTTAAGTCAAACGAATACCGTAAATTGGTGGGTGGTTCACGTTATGAGCCGGAAGAAGAGAACCCAATGCTAGGCTTCCGTGGTGCTTCTCGTTATATCTCAGAAGACTTTGCAGAATGTTTCCGTATGGAATGTGAGGCATTACGTTTTGTTCGCGAAGAAATGGGTCTCACCAATGTTGAAATCATGATTCCATTTGTGCGTACATTAAAGCAAGCACAACGCGTAGTAGACTTATTAGCTGAAAATGGTCTAAAACGTGGTGAAAATGGTTTACGCCTTATCATGATGTGTGAAGTACCTAGTAATGCTATCTTAGCAGAGCAGTTCTTAGAGTACTTTGACGGTTTCTCTATCGGTTCTAACGATATGACGCAGTTAAGTTTAGGTCTGGACCGTGACTCTGGTATGGAGTTATTAGCGGCCGATTTTGATGAGCGTGATCCAGCTGTATTATTTATGCTTGAGCGCGCTATCTCTGCATGCTTGAAAGCAGGTAAATATGTTGGTATTTGTGGTCAAGGTCCATCAGATCACCCAGATTTAGCACAGTGGTTAAAAGACAAAGGTATCTTATCTATGTCCTTAAACCCAGATACGGTGGTAGATACATGGCAAAAATTAGCTGATTAATGCAGCTAAGTTGGAGGGAAGAGCCCTAGTGATTTGTATTGTTAGGGCTATCCTTTCATTTTCTAAGTGATATATTGACTACGCTGGCTTTTTGAGTCCAGCGTTTTCTATCAGACGGAGTTTGAAATGAGCTTAATTATCGATGATATTAAAGTAGGTGAAGGTGCTGAAGCAAAAAGCGGCAATTATGTCACAGTACACTATACGGGATGGTTATTAGATGGTCCAAAATTTGATTCAAGCAAAGATCGTAATGAGCCGTTTGCTTTCCCTTTAGGGGCTGGGCATGTCATTAAAGGCTGGGATCAAGGTGTTGTTGGTATGAAAGTAGGTGGTGTCCGTAAATTAACAATCCCTGCAGAGTTAGGCTATGGCTCTCGTGGTGCTGGTGGTGTGATTCCACCTAATGCGACTTTAGTTTTTGAAGTCGAGTTACTCAATGTAGAATAATAATATACAAAGAAGGGCTATTAAGGCCCTTCAGTTTTATTGGCTCTTTATCATCATCACACCCTGTCTTAGAGCCGGAAGATGTCAAAGAGTATAGTTATAATAAAGGAGCGATAGATAATGTGGATATGGTTTGTCTTAGCAGGAATTTGTCTGACCTTAGAGTTATTGGTAGGCTCTTTTTATCTATTATTCTTAGCGGTAGGACTGGTGATGGGAGGGGTGGTTGCTTGGTTTGACCTTTCTGTCTATTGGTCAATTTTTGCTTTTATTGTGACTTCACTTTCTTGTGTTTTTGTTTTTCGTTTATTTGGGATTAGTAAACAAGGCAAAACACGTACTGCGACTAGTGATGCCAATGTTAATCTTGATATTGGTTCAGAGGTTTATGTCGCCGAATGGTCTAATCGTCATACTTATGTCAATTATCGTGGGGCAAGTTGGCAGGCTATCTTGGCAGACAATGCCTATACGGAAAAAGCAGGAACCCATATTATTGTGGATATTAAAGGGGTGATTCTGGTTTTGACACCTAAATAAAGCCCTAATCATTTAGAAAACTAAAGTTCTAGAAAAAACGACTTGATTTAATTTTAACCGAGTGAGGGGTTCATAATGGAAATAGAAATGTTCTGGCTAGTGGTGGTAGTATTGGCGATAGCGGTTATCATAAAGTCTGTTGCCATTGTACCGCAACAACATGCTTGGGTAGTCGAGCGATTGGGTAAGTATGACCGTACGCTAGCACCCGGACCGCGGTTTGTTATTCCTTTTATTGAAAAAATTGCTTATAAGCACGTACTCAAAGAGATTCCTTTAGATGTCCCGAGTCAGGTGTGTATCACTCGAGATAATACGCAATTACAAGTCGATGGCGTGTTGTATTTCCAAGTCACCGATCCAATGCGTGCTTCTTATGGTTCATCTAACTTTATCAGTGCGATTACTCAATTAGCACAGACGACCTTGCGTTCGGTGATTGGTCGCTTGGAGTTAGATCGTACTTTTGAAGAACGTGAATTTATCAATAGTAGTATTGTATCGTCATTAGACGAAGCTGCATTAAATTGGGGTGTAAAAGTACTTCGTTATGAGATTAAAGACCTGACACCCCCTGCAGAAATTCTCCGTGCGATGCAAGCACAAATTACGGCTGAGCGTGAAAAACGTGCCCTAATTGCAGCATCCGAGGGACGTCGTCAGGAGCAGATTAATATTGCGACAGGTGAGCGTGAAGCCGCAATTGCTCGCTCTGAAGGTGAAAAACAAGCCCAAATCAATAAAGCAGAAGGTGAGGCAGCAGCGACAGTTGCACTCGCAAATGCGACAGCCGAAGCTATTAGTAAAGTGGCTAATGCCCTACAACAACCCGGTGGTATGGAAGCGATTAATTTGCAAGTGGCCGAACGTTATGTAGATGCATTTGCTGGTGTTGCCAAAGAGGGGAATACCTTGATTCTTCCTGCAAATCTCTCGGATATGGGTGGGATGATTGCTTCTGCGATGACGGTGATTAAGCAACAGAAATAAAAAGTAGTTCGATTTAGCCGTGCTTTGTCATTAAATCTGGACTTTTTATACGTAGAAAGCGAGTGACTGTTTATCTTTTTAATGGGAGACGCCTTTGCTGTTAAAAACAGAAGACTGTATTTTTGTCATGATTGATATGCAGACGAAACTTATCCCTGCGATTGACGGTGCGGATTACGTCATGCAAGCCGCTTATGCTTTATTGAAAACAGCAAATGCATTATCTATTCCTGTAATAACGACGGAACATTATCCTGAAAAAATCGGTAGTACAGCTCATCAGCTTATACCTTATCAAGGGGAGATGATTAGCAAAACTACCTTTAGTGCGATGCGAGAACCTGCTTTTCTAAAAGCATTACAGAAAATTAGCGAAGCAGGATATAGACGAAAGCTTTTATTTTTTGGTTGTGAGGCACATGTTTGTGTTTTACAAAGTGTATTAGAAGCACAGATACTAGGGGATTATCAGTGCTACTTAGTGGTAGATGCTTGTGGATCACGCAAAGCCACAGATAAATCTGTTGCTTTAGCACGAGCAGAAAAAGCGGGCGTATCGTTATTAACGACAGAAATGGTTTTATTTGAATGCTTGGAAAGCGGTGAGCATCCACATTTTAAAGAAGTGATGCGGTTAATAAAAAATTTAAAGTCATAAAAAGGAAAAGAATATGTCTGAAGTGAGTTCTATCCTAGAATGGACATTAGCGGAGGAATGCCCAATTCCTCATGATGTGAGTGAGTTGCTCGTAGAGGGCGAGCATGCAGTTGCTGCATATAAAACCTTAAGAGATAGTACGGTATTTACTAACAAGCGTTTAATTGCTAATTGTGTATTAGGTAAGTAATGCTGTGCGAGCTATTTGTCTCCACGGGGATGTGATAAGTGCTGGAAAATAGTATTTGAGCAGGTATAATAGCACTCTAACAACAATTATTAGAAAACCGTATTATGAGTATTGTAGAAAACAGAAAAGCCCGTCATGATTATTTTATTGAAGACCGCTTTGAAGCGGGTCTTGTCTTAGAGGGTTGGGAAGTAAAATCCATCCGTGCTGGTAAGGTACAACTGGGCGAGAGCTATGTGATTGTGCGTGATGCTGAATTATATCTACTCAATATGCACGTGAGTCCTTTAGCGACAGCATCAACACATATTCACCCCAATGCCACACGTACCCGTAAATTATTGATGCACCGTCAAGAGATCAATAGACTCATCGGTAAAGTAGATATACGTGGTTATACTTTGGTGCCGCTTAACTTACACTATAAAAATGGCAAAATTAAATTAGAGTTTGGTCTAGGCAAGGGTAAAAAACTCCATGATAAACGTGATAGCGCTAAAGATCGTGATTGGCAACGAGAAAAAGAGCGCATCATGAAAAATAATCGTCTATAACTCAGATTAGGTAAGAAGTATGCAGACGGTCAAACGATCAGTATTAGTTCCTTATTCCTCGGCGCAGATGTTTGATTTGGTGGCGGCTGTGGATAAGTATCCCGAGTTTATGCCATGGTGTGGCGGCGCACAGATTTTAGAGCAAGATGATACGGGTATGGTAGCGTCTGTGACGATTAGTTTTGCTAAGTTAACGCAGAAATTTACGACAAAAAATACTCACGACTATCCTCATAAAATTCATTTACAGTTGGTAGACGGTCCTTTTTCTGCTTTACAAGGAACATGGGAGTTTATTCCTTTAGATGATACAGCCTGTAAAGTCGTTTTTTCATTGGATTATGACTTTAGCAGTAAAGCTTTATCATTATTAGTGGGTCCGATTTTTAATAAAATAGCCAATAGTTTTATTGACTCTTTTACAGAACGCGCGCAAACGATGTATGGATAATAAATATATGGCAATGATTACCATTCAATTTATCTATGCTCATACTTCAACAGAGTTGTGGGAACAATCTGTACGATTAAAAGAGGGTAGTACACTAGCAGATGCCTTTGAGCTTTGTGGACTTACTCAACAATATCCTTCGATTGATGTAGAGACACTAGGCTTTTCAGTATTTGGGCGTAAGGTCGCAAAAAATTATGTATTGATGGATGCTGACCGTATCGAGCTATGCCGTCATCTGACCTTTGATCCTATGGTGTCGCGTAAACGTCGTGCAGCACACCGTAATGCAGGTATTTTAAAGCGTAAGCATCTTAAACCTGATCGTGCCCGTAAAATTGATGTGGATGTGCATGAAGGGTAGTTTTTAGCTAGGATAAATACATCGGATGAAATTGATGATTTGGTTGTCAGTAATAATGGTGATACAGATAAGGTTTTAAAAACAATCGTTCTCATTATTAAGCATTTTTTAGAAAATAATCCTAAAGCTATTATCTTTTTTAAAGGAAATACAAAATCTCGAACACGCTTATATAGAATGAGATTAAGAAAATACTATCCTGAAATTTCTCAATATGTTGAAGTATTCGGTATAGTAAATGATGAGTTGTTTAAGTTAGATGAGAGCGTGAATTTAGATTTTGATTCATTTTTAATTAAATATAGGAAAGAATCATGAAAAATCTAAACGAAAAAGAAGTAACGACTGTTAATTCTGAAGAAAATAATTTTGGTATACCTGAGTTTGCTAAGAAAAAGCATGAAGATGCTAGACAAACACTTATTCGTGCAAAACTCATTCCTGAAGATGTTCCCGCACTTTATCCAGAATATACTCAAGAGGTTGCTGAAGAGTACAAAAAAGACAAAGAGCGTAATCGTCGCTTAGGTATTGTCTAGGTAATTTACTGGATAGACAGATAACTGAACTTGTTGTATAACCTTTCTAATGAAAAAAGGAGACACAATGAGTTCAGTTGTTTTATTTGATACGATAGCGACAGATAATGGATTTAACATCGGCGTCGCCACTTTAAATCAGCCTCAAGTACTAAATGGTTTCTCATATGAGATGGCTACGCTATTACAGCAACAAATGACCCAGTGGGAGCAAGACCAGTCAGTAGTAGCGGTGATTTTGACTGGGGCTGGTGATAAGGCATTTTGTGCTGGTGGTGATTTACATGCCTTATACAAATCCATGCTAGAAAATAAAGAGGGGAACGCATGGGACAATCATCATGCACGAGAGTTTTTTGAGCATGAATACCGCTTAGACTACCATATTCATACCTATACTAAACCGGTGATTTGCTACGGTGACGGTATTGTCATGGGCGGTGGTATGGGCTTGATGATTGGAGCAAGTCACCGTGTTGTGACAGAGACGACGCGTATGGCGATGCCTGAAATCAGTATTGGGCTATTTCCTGATGTAGGGGGGAGTTGGATTCTTAACCGTTTACCCGGCAAAACAGGTAAGTTTTTGGCAGCGACTGGTGCGCAAATCGGTGGCTTAGATGCGATGTTCTTAGGCCTAGGCGATTACCTCATTGATCGAGCTAACTGGGGGACTGTTCTCACTGCACTCAAAAAGGCGAATTGGTCTGCCCCACAGCATCGCCAGCACAATGATGAAGTTATTGCCGCGGTATTGTCTTCTTACCCCGCACAATCTGTCAGCGGTGCAGGTCCTGTAGAGACACATTATGCACAGATTAATGCTTTATCGCGACATACGGATATTGTACAGCAATACCAAGTATATGCTGAGCTTGCCAATCACAGCGATGAGTGGTTAGTACGTGCAGCTAAAACCATGCTTAAAGGCGCTCCTTTATCCTTTGTCTTGGCCATGGATTTATTAGAAAAAACTAAACATGCGTCTTTGGCAGATGTATTCCGTTTAGAGTACAACGCGGCTGTGCATAGTGCTAAATTAGGTCAATTCCAAGAAGGTATCCGTGCTTTATTAATCGATAAGGATAAGAATCCTCAGTGGTCACCGACGAGCGTGGCAGAGGTAACTCGAGAGCAAATCGAGTATTTTTATGAGGATCCTATGCCAGCTAATCAGCCGCATCCTTTAGCGGATTTAGTATAGCCAGTGACAGCGGAGCTTACTCTGGCTTATCTAATGAATAAGGCACGTTTTGCGTTTGTAACGCAATGTCTGGTACATTGGCCAAGTAGATGTTTGCTCCGTCTTCGACGCTACGCAATTGTACTTCAATTAGCAAATAAGTCTTATTATTTAAAGAAACGGCATTGACAACTTGCCCAATTGGATTATCTCCCTCAAGGACATCACTTGCCAGTAAGTTTTGAATATCCTCTACGGCATAGTCAAGGATAGCAATAAGCGTTCGGCGTTTTAAATTACCAAGATAGTGGCTACGTGCAATCACCTCTTGCCCGGGGTAGCAACCTTTTTTAAAGTTAATCGCACCAATGGCATCTTGGTTAATACTTTGAGCTACAAATACTTCTCGTGTGCGTTCACCAATCCAAGGAATAGCCGCCAAAATGTCTTGTTGCTGCCATACCTTGCTATCACTTAATCTAAAACTATCTGTAACAATCGTATTCTCAGCAAGATTAATACTTAAAACACGAGTCATATTATCTGCACTTGGACAATGTATTAAATACTGATTGTCTACGGCAGCGACGATAAATTGCGGTTTATTATCCGTAGTCGTTGTGGTTTGCCAGAGGGGAGTAAAATCTTCAAAATGTGCTTGAAGTGCTTGAGTGTCTGCACTCCATATTCCCATGATAGAGGGATTAAGTTGAGTGATTTTGACTTTTGACCGCAAGATAAACATACTTAAGCGTTTTTGCAGAAAAGCAGCATTATCGGCTGTCACCAATGCATAATAAGTCGTTTTGATATGGGTGTCTTGCCAGAGTAATAAGGTAGCAAAGACACGTCCTTTGGGGTTTGAGTAACTTGCTAATAACGCTTTATCACCTTGAACAGCATTAATATCTTGACTTAATTGACCTTGTAAAAAATTTGCACTGTCTTCGTTTTCGATTTTTAATACAGCAAATTCAGAAAGAGGGGCATAATGGATAGACATACAAAACCTATATCTTAAAAAATTTGGATTGTAATATAGTACGTGAGTTTTCTGAAAAATAGAATATAAACCATACTAAAGACTGATAAAATAGAACCTTATTTTGTTAAGAAAGACGACTTTATGCTAAAAAAAATCTTCCTTTTTTTATTGCTTCTTGTCCTAGCAGTAGGTGCTTTTGCTGGCTATGAATTTTGGCGGTGGCAGAGTTCGCCTGTTGTGATGACGACTGATAAAGTAGATGTTCGTATTCCAAGAGGAAGTTCTGTGAAGGATGTGGTGGATATTTTAGAAAAGAATGGTGTTAAAACCAATCCTTTGATTTTTACTTTGTATGCACGTTATACAGGGCAAGCCTCTCAACTAAAAGCAGGAGCTTATGAGGTTAAAAAAGGTCAGACTGGTATGGATATCCTTTCTATGATCGCTAACGGAGAGGTGAGTCGTCGCTCCATTTTATTTGTAGAGGGGTGGACATACAAACAGATACGACAGGCTGTCGCCAAACATCCAGATATTCAACAAACGCTATCAGAGCAAGACGAAAGTGCTTTGATGAAAATGCTTGGTGTGCCGAGTGAATATTCCTCATTAGAAGGTTTGTTATTTCCAGATACCTATGTTTTTGCACCGGGCGATCGTGATATTGATATTTTACGCCAAGCCTATGAGGCAGGAACTAAGCGACTCATGGCGCACTGGAATTCCCGTTCAGAAGGACTGCCACTAAAATCACCTTATGAGGCATTAATCCTTGCGTCGATTGTTGAAAAAGAAACAGGGCATGGTGAAGATAGAGCACGCGTGGCAGGGGTATTTGTAAATCGTTTAAAAATTAAAATGCCCCTACAAACAGACCCAACCGTGATTTATGGAATGGGGGATAAATATCAAGGTAAAATTCGCAAAGTGGATTTGCAGACAGACACCCCTTGGAATACCTATACACGTAATGGTTTACCACCCACTCCAATTGCTAGTCCGGGAGAGTTGGCATTAAAAGCGACCTTACATCCTGAGGAGCATAAATTCTTATACTTTGTGGCTCGAGGTGATGGTACGAGTGAGTTTGCGGAGAATTTAACCCAGCACAATCGTAATGTGCAACAGTATATTTTAAAGAAAGGACAACCATAATGGCAGGCTTATTTATCACACTAGAGGGAGTAGACGGTGCGGGTAAAAGCTCGCATACGGATTGGTTAGTCAATTTCTTTAAAGAAAAAGGCAAAGAGGTTGTGCTCACACGTGAGCCAGGTGGGACAGTATTAGGAGAAAAGCTGCGTGACTTACTTCTTCAAGAGACGATGAGTCAAACTACCGAAGTCTTACTGATGTTTGCAGCACGTCAAGAAAGCGTGGAGCAGATTATCAAACCTGCCTTAAGTACCGACAAAGTAGTGATTAGTGATCGTTTTACAGACTCCACGATGGCGTATCAAGGAGGTGGACGAGCCTATCCTATTGAGCGTATCCAGCAATTAGCCGAGTGGGTTCATGGCGATATTCAACCTCAGCTGACGTTATTATTTGATGTACCTTTGGAAGTCGCTCGTGCACGCTTATCGGCGACACGCGTGATGGATCGCTTTGAAAAAGAGCAAGAAAACTTTTTTTTAGCCGTCCGAGCAATGTATTTAAACTTAGCTAAACATTATCCAGAGCGTTTTGTTGTGATTGATTCTACACAATCCATCGAGAGTATTCGTACGTATTTACAAACTGTTTTAACAGAAAGATTAGCGGTATGAGTTCTGCAAAATTTTATCCATGGCAAATTGATATGGCAAAGCAATGGCTCTCCAATAAAGAGCGTTTTGCACATGCTTGGCTGATTCATGGGCAAGAAGGCATTGGTAAATTGAATTTTTGCCTAGCCGCAGCTAAGGCTTTGCTATGTGAAAATCCACAACAAGGTTTGGCATGTGGTCATTGTCAATCTTGCCATTGGATGGCTTTAGGAAATCATTTGGATTATCGCTTGGTATTACCCGATGCCTTAAAAGAGTCTTTGGGTTTAAGTACAGAGGAAAACTCAACGACAGATAGCGAGGAAAGTAAGCTTTCCAATGAAATTCGCATCGAACAAATTCGTCAGCTTGAGGAGTTTATGACGGTGAGTACTTTACGAGGGGGATATCGGGTGATTGTATTGGGGCCTGCAGAGAGTCTTAATGCGGCATCTTCCAATGCGATTCTTAAAATTTTGGAAGAGCCTGCTAAAAATACTGTTTTTTTAATTTTTACGCATGCGATTCAAAAAGTATTACCTACGATTTTATCGCGTTGCCGCCGTCTACCTCTACCCATACCAGACGAAGCGTTAAGTCTTTCATGGCTAAAAGAACAGGGTGTTAATGACGCAGCACTTTGGTTAGCGGCTAGTTCAGGAGCGCCTTTAAAGGCTTTACAACAAAGTGAATCACCCTTTGAGCCTTTGTCTTATTGGTTAAAAGAGTTTGTGCATGCACTCGCGCAGCAGCAATTACCGGATATGGATGATTTTGTCGCTCGTCTTGAAAAATTACCTCATCGTGACTGGATTAATAGTCTACAATGCGTTATGACGGATTTATCTTTGATACAGCATCAGTTAGAGCCACGGTTTTATGCGGCGATAAAAGAAGATTTACAACATATTGCACGTAGGGCCAATCCAGCTAAGATTGCGCAATTAATTCCTTATTTAGTAGGGCAACAACGTCTAGCGACACATCCTTTAAACCCTAAATTATTTATTCATTCCACCCTGCAGCGTATTATGCTGACTTGTATTAAATAGCTCAAAATTATGTTTGTTGATTCACATTGTCATCTGGATTTTCCAGAACTAAAACAAGACTTGCCTCATATTTTGGCGAATATGCGTCAAAATCAAGTTGAGCATGCCTTATGTGTTAGCGTCAATATGCCTGATTGGCAAGGTATTATGGCGATGGTAGAGCCTCATCCAGAGTTGAGTGCCTCGGTAGGTGTTCATCCCGATTACGAAGATACGCCTGAGACCAGCGTGGAGGAGCTTGTTCGTCTGGCTCAACATCCAAAAGTAGTCGCTATTGGCGAAACAGGGCTTGATTATTACCGACTATCAGAACCGTTAGAATGGCAAAGGGCACGTTTTCGCACACATATTCAAGCTGCTGTTGCAGCACAGCTTCCTTTAATTATTCATACGCGTAATGCCAGTGAGGATACCATTCGCTTAATGAAAGAAGAGGGGGCACAACATTGTGGTGGGGTGATGCATTGCTTTACAGAAACCAAAGAGGTGGCTGCTCAAGCATTAGATCTAGGGTTTTATATTTCTCTCTCTGGTATTGTGACATTTAAAAGTGCACAGCAAGTCCAAGAAGTCGCTGCCTATGTGCCACTTGATCGCTTATTGATTGAAACAGATTCACCGTATTTAGCGCCAGTACCGTATCGTGGCAAACGCAATGATCCCTCTAAGGTGATTCATGTTGCTGAAAAAATTGCGGAGTTACGTGGTATTACCTTAGCAGAGGTGGCTCAAGCAAGTACGGAGAATTTTTACCGTTTATTTCATAAGGTTAAACCAACACCGATTGAACCGGTGTAGCGTGCTGAAATAGTCTTCACAATTCTTAACGGCACCGCTTAGGAATATCACGTAAACTATCAGCGTTTCCACTTTTGGGCAAAAACTCAAAAGTTTTTAAAAAGGATTATGCATGAAGAAACTAAGGGCAGGGATGGCTGCATTAACATTCGTATTATCATCACAAATTGCTTATGCGAATAGCTGGTGGAATGATGTCAAAAATGATCGAGTCAATTCTATAACAGCAGCGATTGAACAAGGACAGGACCCCAACATTCTTAACGAAGATGGACATCCTGCGATTATCTATGCCGTACGTGAAGATTCAAAACGTGCTTATATGGCCTTGGCTAAAAATCCTAAAACCGATGTGAATTTAGCTAATCGTTTTGATGAAACGCCTCTTATGTATGCGGCTATTATTGGTGATGTTGATTTTGCGAAAGCCTTAATTCAGCGTGGAGCACAGGTCAATCGACTCGGTTGGGCTCCTTTGCACTATGCGGCCTCTCGCGGACAAGCCAAAATGGTGAAACTCCTGTTAGAGCATGGTGCTTTTCCCAATGCGCCTGCAGCTGACGGTAGCTCTCCATTATTACTCGCCGTAACCTCACGCAAAGCCGATGTGGTGAAACTCTTATTAGCAGCGGGTGCTGATCCTAAAGCAATCAATCAGCAGCGTAAGAATGCCTTAGATGTGGCAAGAGAAATGAAGCTTTCGTCTATTGTGTCTTTATTGGAAGGAAAATAATGCGTCAAACTGTTTTGGTAGGAGCATCACTATTAAGTTTAGCTTTTCTGCCCAATGCACAAGCGGCTGATCAAGCGTTTTGTGATAGTCCTTGGCTCGTAGAGGGCAAGCAAATCGAAGGGGAAATTAGCCAAAATACGGCAGCTTTTAGTATCAATGTCCTATCTGTCAAGCGTCAGGATGCACAGAACTGTACAGCTCAATTAAATATCCGTCTGAATACTTTTGCTAAGTTAATTATTCCTGCTGCAGGTGGTCAATTTACCTTGAATGTACGTAATAATAATGCCCAGCTTAATGGTCAATTAAGTACAGGACAGAATGCGGCACCTTTTGCAACATCATCCGTCGCCGTTGCTTTAAAAGGATTATTATTCAAACCCGTACAAAAAGTTATTGCAGGACAATCTGTACCAGCACGTCAATATAGTGCAAACGCCAATGCGGATATGTTTATTGCGCAAGGTTTACCTAAAATGGGAGAGGCGAGCATCAATAATGCGAGTTTCTCAGCGGGAGCCGCTCAAGTCGGTGCCGCGAAAAACTTAAATACGGCACTTGGTCCTATGCCTTGTTTACCTATTCAATATCAAGCAAAAGTCTCGAGCGGTACAGTCTATGAGTCATTAAGTGGACGCACCAAAGCACCTGAAGCAAAAACTTTGGGGGTAACCGAATGGTATTGTCCTGAGCAAGGATTGAGTATGCAAACGGATTTTCGTTATCAAAACTCAAGCTATACAATGCGTATTACGAGTATTCGATAACTTGTATAATCTTATCTTGTAGCTTAGATGGCGATGTTGTCGGGGCGAAGCGGTCAACCACTTCGCCTTTTTGATTAATGAGAAACTTTGTGAAATTCCATTTTATACTACCGCCGAGCAAGCCTTTTTTCTCTTGTTTTAACCAATGATACAAAGGGTGTTCATTTGCACCATTGACATCAATTTTTGCCATTAAGGGGAAAGTGACACCATAGTTCAATTCACAAAAAGAACGAATTTCTTCGGCAGTTCCAGGTTCCTGTTGTCCAAATTGATTGCAAGGAAAGGCTAGTATCGTAAAGTTTTTATCCTTAAATTGCTGATAAAGTTGTTCAAGCTCTTTGTATTGAGGAGTAAAACCACATTTAGAGGCAACATTCACAATAAGCACAACTTTTTCTTGTAAATCATAAAAATGTAAAGTTTCCCCATTATTTTGCTGTGCGGAAAAAGTATAGAAAATACTCATTTTTTGCCTCTTTTTGCGGTTAATGTACATCCCATTGACGCACTGACAATGCAGATAATGGCGATAATTTGCTGAATGCTTAGAAATTCATGTAACACAATGGCGCCAGCAATAGCCCCGAAAGCAGGCTCCAGACTAAGTAATACACCAAAAGTTTTGCGGTCAAGTGAACGTAAAGAAATCATTTCTAAAGAATAGGGTAAGGCACTGGATAAAATACCCACTACTAAGCCCACCCAAAACAACTCGACTCGCCATAAACCCTCAACACCGATACTTGCTATGGCAAAAGGCATAACTGTCAATGCCGCCATGGTAATACCCAATGTACTGGCTTGTCCTGGATGAATATTGCTCATCTTCTGACCGGCAATAATGTAGATTGCCCAGAATATAGCGGCGGCAACACAGTACATCAAACCGATAGGATCTAAAGAAGTAGCGCTAGTCGATTCATTAGGAATGAGAAAGAGTAAGCCAATAATTACTAAAGCAATCCAGAGAAAATCAATCTTTTTGCGCGAAGCGAAGAGTGCCAGTCCTAAAGGTCCACAAAACTCAATAGCAATGGCAATGCCTAAAGGAATAGTACGCAAAGCCATATAAAAGAGGAAATTCAGCATACCTAAAGAGACCCCATAAAAAATAATAGGGAAAATATAGGCTCGCGTAAATTTAAAACGCCATGGGCGCCAAATAATCCATAATAAGATAGCAGAGAATATCAATCGATAGAAAGTCGTCCCTTGTGCGCCAATCTCACTAAAAAGACTTTTGGCAAATGATGTTCCCATGCAAAGAGAAATCATTGAGGCAATTAATGCGATGACGCCAAAAGAAAAAGGATACGACTTATGATGATTCATAATGCAAGCGTTAATTAGACTCCATGCGCTCTTGGCGTAAAGTATATGAACGCATTAATAACATGGCAGATACAGGCGATGTAATAAAGAGAAAGAGTACGATAATTACTTCATGCAAGAATACTCGATCATTGATATGCCAAGACATCATCATTGAGGCAGCAAGAATAAATAAAGCGCCTAAGGTATTCCCCAAGGTTGTCGCATGGATACGCCCTGTAAAATCATTAAAACGCAACAAGCCTAAGGAACCAATTAAGGTTACTATACCACCTAATACTAATAAAGTGGCGATGATAAGACTTGGGATGAAGGGGATATTGGTCATGGCTCAATTACCTCACCGCGTAATAAGAATTTTGCTAAAGCTGCAGTACCTACAAATCCAAACAACGCAATTAATAAGGCTATATCGTAGTACCAAGAAGTACGAAATAAAATGCCTAAGGTCACAATGAGTAACATACAATTGACATACATGGCATCAAGTGCCCATGCGCGGTCTTGAGGACTAGGACCTTTAAACATACGGATGGTGCAAATTAAAGAACCTAGTGCAAAACAAGCAATAGCAAATTGTGCTGCAAGGGAAATATAGTTCACAGTCATTATTCAAAAATTTCCAATAAAAGCTTTTCATAACGGTTCTTAATAATATCGAACCACTCGGCTTCTTCTTTTAAATCCAGTACATGTAAGCGTAAAATATAGTCTTTTTCAGTTAAACCTGACCATACTGTACCAGGGGTATAAGTAATGATACACGCTAAAAAGGCTAAAGCATGAGGGTCACGTACCTCAAGAGGGATGTAGACATAACCTGAGGTAAAGTCTTTGCGACGCCATTGTAAAATAAGCTTAGCGACTGCTAAATTAGATTTAATAATATCGATAGTAAAACGATACGCTAAAACCAGCATTAGCCATACCCTACGAGGATAGGCTAAATCAGGGCGCATACGCAAGGACAGTAAAACAAGCACAAAGCTCGCTATGAATCCTAACAAAAACTGTCCTAAGCTAATGGAATTGGCTAATAATAACCAAATCAGCGTGAGTAGAGCAGTCATTGGAATCCAAAAGAACATACTTATCATGGCTTAATGTCCTTCAAATGGGCTAGGTACGGCACGCTGTTGCAAAACGGCCTCGATATACTGATTAGGCTCATCGAGAGATTGTGCCGTGTAATTCATATAAGTCATCACATCGCTGACAAAAATAGTGATGTACAAGCATGCGCATAATAAAATGGCAATAGGTAAGGCTTCTCGTAAGGTTAATTTAGGTGTATTTAATGTCCCAGAACCCCAAAACACACGGATACCTGTACGACCTAAAACAATGACGGTAGCCATACCAGATGCCAGCATAAAGCCTACTAAAATCCATGCATTATAGGTGGGAGAACTTAAGTCCATTTGCGTAAGGGTAATGGCTTGTGATAAGAGTGCAAATTTGGCCAGAAAGCCTGAGAATGGAGGGAGACCCGCTACAATTAACACACAAGTAAAGAAAGCTAAACCTAAAAATGCCATAGATGCGGGAATAGGTACACCGACGACTTCACCAGCGTAGTCTGATGACTTGTCTTGGTCAAGACCAAAGGCTTCTAAGGAAACGGAAAGTACACTAACTTGTACGGCTTCTGTGCGGCGGATAATCTCGACGAGTAAGAAAGCAACTGCTAATGCCACCACAGAACTAACGAGGTAGTAAAGTGATGGGCCTGTTAAAGCGACTCCTGGCATACCAAGCGCTGTTAATAATGTCCCTGAGGAGATAACGATACAAAAAGAGACCATACGTCCTAGATTTTTCTCTGCTAAGAGCCCCATTGTGCCGTAGAAAAGCGTACCTAAGCCAATATAGAACATCCATTCACCACCAAAGCCAGCAGGAGCTCCTGTAGGTAAAAGTAAAGAACCTACACGTAAAAGGGCATAAATACCGACTTTAGTCATAATGGAAAACATCGCGGCAACAGGGGAAACAGCAGAAGCATAGGCATTGGTTAGCCAGAAACTAAGTGGCCATGCCGCTGCTTTAATTAGAAAAGCTGTCGCTAAGAAAGCACATGCAGTTTCAAATAAAATACGCTCATTGGCGGCTAAAATACCCGCTTTCATACCGATGTCCGCTAAATTAAGCGATCCGGTCACAGAGTAAATCATGGAAATGCCAATCAGCATTAAAAAACCACCCATGAGATTTACGACGATATAATGAAAACCAGAGCTGACACGATTTACACCAGAACCATGTAGAAGTAAACCATAAGAAGCAGCAAGAAAAATCTCAAAAAATACAAAAAGATTAAATAAGTCACCTGTTAAAAAAGCGCCATTTAATCCCATCATGATAAATTGGAAGAGGGGGTGAAAGTGAACCCCTGCGCGATCCCATAAGGAGGTGGAGTAGATAAGGCACATGAGACCTAATCCCGCTGAAAGCGCTAACATCAATGCGGATAAACGATCAGCAACCAAGGTAATGCCAAAAGGGGCATCCCAGTTGCCAAGCAAATAAACCCCAATATTGTGGGTCCACTCCACTGAGGCTAATTGACCCGTCACACCTAACATTAATAAGACAGCAATGGCTAATTGTGCAATTGCTGATAGTAGACCTAATGTTTTATTGAGCTGACGACGTTTTTCCTTAAGAAATACCATCATCGTTCCAGCAAACATAGGAATGAGAATACTAAAGACGGGTAGATTTTCCCAAAACATAGTCATTATTGCCCCTCACCATCCACGTGATCAGAACCGGTGAGTCCACGTTTTGCCATTACAACAACTAAAATAAGAGCAGTCATTGCAAAACCAATGACAATGGCTGTTAGCACAAGTGATTGTGGTACAGGATCTGCATAAAGAACAGTATTAACAGGTGCATTTTTATTAATGATAGGAGGTGCTCCTACAAATAAACGACCTGTACCAAAAATAAATAAATTGACAGCATAGGATAATAAGGTAATGCCGATAATAATCTGGAAGGTACGAGGGCGTAAAATTAACCAAACACCAGAACCGGCTAGAATGCCAATCGCTAAGGCGTAAACGATTTCCATTATTTAGCTCCTTTTGATTGACGCTGTGAACGAAGAGATTGGTGTGCCAGTGCCACTAACATATAGGTTGATGAACCTACAACGAGAGCAAAAACACCTAAGTCAAATAACATCACACTGGATAAATGAATATCTCCGATAAGTGGTAAGTGAATATCTCCAGCTAGGGCAGAAAGGAATGGCAAACCATAAAATAAAGGCAGAATACCCGCAGAAAGTGCCATAAATAAGCCTGCAGCTAACCAATTTTGTGGCTTAATGCGTGAGCGCAACTCTACCCAATGAATACCGCTAATCATGTATTGGACAATGATTCCAATCGCAAAGATGACACCCGCAATAAATCCTCCCCCTGGTAGGTTATGTCCACGCATAAAGAAGAAGATAGCAATTAAGCTAATCATCGGCATTAACAAACGCACTAAAACATTAGGTACTAATAAAGTACCCCGAGGCAAGGCCTCATTTTCTTTGATTTTTGCCAAATCAGGCGCTACAGTTTTATCTCTTTTTTCTAGCGCATAAAGACTTTCTTCTGGTGGTCGGAAACGGCGTAATAAGGCATAAACTGTCAAAGCGACAATACCCAAGACAGTGATTTCACCATAAGTATCAAAAGCACGAAAATCAACCAGAATGACATTGACCACATTCGTACCACCACCTTTGGGGAGAGCATTTTCGGTAAAGAAATTACCAATACTTGAGATAGTATTACGTGTAGTAATTACATAAGTCAAAATGGTCATACCTAGACCGACAGCAACCGCTAAAATAGCATCTCGGATATGACGTAAATGTTTGACAGTTTCCTCAGCACCGGAAACACTTGTGGCACCGTCATTATTGCGACGAGGTAGCCAACGTAAACCTAAAAGCAGTAGTACGACAGTAACGACTTCAATGACTAATTGAGTCAACGCCAAATCAGGGGCGGATAACCAAGCAAAGGTGACTGTTGTGGCAATACCTGCACCACCTGCAAACACTACGGCACGAAAACGATTATATTTTGCTTGATGTGCAGCACCAATGGCACAAGCTGCACCCACAACCCATAAAATGGCAAAAGAAAGACTAAATTTAGTTCGAGGCCACATCAACCAATCGGTATAGCGAAGAAGAGGGATAAGTGCCACAATAAAGGTAACAAGCACAATACAGAACATTTGTACTTGAACACGATGAGAGGAAATGTATTCGTTGACTGTCGCCGCAAAACTATCTAAGCGATTAATTAAATTGTCAAAAACTTCGCGACCTTCAATATGGAATCCCAATGTATGACCTGCATGGCTCTGCCAATAAGGGCGTAATACAAAATAAACAACAATACCACCTATCAATGCCATCGCACTCATAATAAGAGGGATATTGATACCATGAAATACCGCTAAATCAATGCTAGGATGATTGGCACCAAGAATGGAAGTGGTCGCCAGTGTTAGTGTCGGTTCAATAACAATTCCAGGCAGAACACCAATAAGAATACATAAGCATACTAAGACGGTACTAGGGAAAAGCATCCATTTAGGTGGTTCATGTGGTGTACGAGGTAAATTGTTAGCTTCTTTCCCAAAAAACACCTTAAGAATAAAACGTAAAGAATACGTCACGCTAAAGGTACTTGCAACGACAGCTAATACAGGCAAAATATAGCGACGAGTATCATCTAAGAATAAGGTTTCTGAGAAGAACATTTCTTTAGAAATAAAGCCATTAAGCAATGGAACACCTGCCATTGCAGCAGCTGCTACTGTAGCTAAGGTGGCAGTAAGAGGCATAGAACGACGTAGTCCAGACAACACAGACATATCACGAGTCCCTGTCTCATGGTCTACAATCCCTGTCGCCATAAAAAGAGAGGCTTTAAAGGTCGCATGATTAATCATATGAAATACAGCAGCAATCAGTGCCAACTGACTATTCATACCAAGTAAAAGCGTAATTAAACCAAGGTGACTAATCGTTGAGTAGGCAAGTACGCCTTTCATATCATTTTGGAAAGTCGCAACATAAGCACCTACGGTTAGGGATAAAAGACCAGCTAAGCCAATAATCCAGAACCATTGGTCAGTCATAGCTAATACAGGCCAAAATCTAGCTAATAAAAATACACCTGCCTTAACAAGTGTGGCTGAATGTAAGTAGGCTGATACAGGCGTAGGGGCAGCCATCGCATTGGGCAACCAAAAGTGGAAAGGAAATTGCGCACTTTTGGTTAAAGCACCGAGAGCAAATAAAACGAGAATAAGCGTATAGTGCTCATCATGACGAATTAAGTCACCCGACGCGAGAATAACGCTTAGCTCATAAGACCCAACCACTTGCCCGATAAGTAACATCGCTGCTAACAGACAAAAACCACCACCCGCCGTAATAGTCAAGGCAATACGCGCCCCTCGACGAGCATCGGGACGATGATGCCAATAAGCAATCAGCATAAAAGAGGAGAGTGACGTTAACTCCCAGAAGATGACTAATTGAATAACATTGCCTGACAATACTACGCCAAGCATAGACCCCATAAAAGCGAGGAAAAAGGCAAAAAAACGAGGGACTGGGTCAGCAGGATCCATATAGTAGCGTGCATAAATAACGACTAGTACACCCATTAATGAAACTAGTAACGCAAACAACCATGCAAATCCATCTAAACGAAAGACAATATTTAAATCGAGAAAGGGGAGCCATTCGATATGTTGCTCAATGACTTGGCCAGCAAAAATAGCTGGGGCATACCACGCAACGATGACAACACAGCTAAAAGCAATAAGGCCTGATAGCAGCGCTTCCCGATTACGAGCATCTTGGGGGAGTAATCCTGCAAGAATACTACCAAAAAAAGGCAAAAGGATAAGCAAAGATAAGGTCATGTATGGATAGCCGCCAAATTCACAATAAAAATAAGATTTTTTGTCATTTTAGCAGAAATTATACACAACTACCCTAATTTTAGTGGTGATTTTAAAAAAGTTTGATTTTGCTAGGTGTTTTTTGATGTGTTGCGCAATACAATATTCAAAATCACTTAAAAATCAACTAAAACATCATAAAATCTGCTAAAAACTAGCAATTACTCCTTGGTAAAGAATTTGCCCAGTGATGCTTTCGCTAGTTTGTGAGGTAGGCTCTAGACTAATTAATAGTAAATCACCTGTTTTTAGTGTTGAATTAGCGGCTAAAACCGTATTGTCACTACTATTAATGATACCCAATGAACGAGTAAAACCTTGGGCATCACGGTGCCATAATTGTAATTTTAATTGATCCCCTAAATTTTGACGAATAATAGGAATAATCGTCAGTTTATTGTCTTGCTTAACAATAAAGCCCACTTGATTAGTTTGAGTAGAGGAGTTCAGTGTGGCGGTCGCTTTAATTGGATTTTCTAAAGGACGAATCACCAATAATGCAGCGATAACGCCAAGTAAGACCAGACTGGTCATACGCCAAAAATTACGACTAATCCAACACTTTCTCAATGTTAGTAATAATTTATCAAAAAAGCCAGTTGCACTACTTTGATCATGAGAGAGTTGCAACTCATCTTCTAATTCTTGGTTATCGGTATGATTATCTTTATCACTAGCTACGGTGACTTGTTTAACACGCACCCATAATGGTTCAGGCGTCTTTTCGAGGATGAGCTGTGAGGTGAAGTTTAAAAACTCTTCTTCCCAGACTAGACTCATGTTTTCAGCAACAGGGTCTTCAGACAGGAGTGTATTCGCTTTTTGCTGTTCAGTATCTGTGAGACTACCTAAAACAAATTCACCAATAAAAATGGTATGGTCATGTTTAAATGCCAAAGGCTCTCGTTTTTGTGCGATATGGCGCAAACCTAATAAAATATTTTCTTTTAGGCGACCTAAAGGCATTTCTAATAAGGTGGCAGTATCTGCTAGACTTTCTGCACTAAAGTACGTGGTAATGAGTACTTTTTGAGTTTCTTCAGGTAACTCCTCAAAGACTTGATAAAAAGAGCCTTGTTCCATAAAACTGTGCACACCAGCATGTAAATTCGTGCAAACATCACCAAGAACAGGATTTTCTTTTTTGTTTTCTTTGAGTGCAAGATAGTTTTTGCGCAGCGTATTGTTCAGATGATAACGGAAAATTGCATAAATCCAACCGCGTGGATGATTAAATGATTCATCATAATATTTAGCGTTATTCCAGATAATGCCAAAGGTTTCGACGACAGTATCTTCAGCGAATTTGTAGTGCTGCAATACCTTAAATGCAAAAGCAAGCATATACGATGCCTCTTGCTCATATAAGCTTTGTAAGGATTTTTTGCTACCTTTAGCGATGGCTTGTAGCTCTTTTGCATAATTAAAGGTTTTTTTTTCTTGACTCATACTGATTTTATTAGCAAAGTTATTTTGTGAAATTTTATACTAAAAATAAATGAATAAATGGAAAGTAGTGAAGAGTGATGATAAGTTCTTATATGCAACAATTTAGTCTAGTAGGTAAGACTGCTTTTATTTCAGCTTCTAGCCAAGGACTTGGTTTGGAAATGGCTTTAGCATTAGCCAAAAGTGGAGCAAAGGTTTATATCAATGGACGACAACAAGAAAAATTAGATAAGCTTATTGCCTCATTCCCAGCACTAGATTTGCATCACTTTTGTGGTGATATGTCTGATAAAGATGATATCAATCATCTCATGGATTTTTTTGAACAAACGCATCAAACTTGCGATATCCTGATTAATAATCTTGGTTTGCGTTTACGTCAATCGTGGGCGGATACAGCGTTTTCAGAGATGCAATATTTATTAGAGAGTAATTTGCTTGCCCCTATGTATTTATCACAACGTATGGCAAAGCAGATGAAAGCGGGGGGACGCATTATTTCTATGAGCTCAGTAGCAGGTAATATTGCTCGTAAGGGCGATGCTATCTATCCCATTACTAAATTAGGTATTGTAGCAATGACGCGTTCTTTAGCTGTTGAATATGCCAGTCAAGAAATTACAGTAAATGCCATTGCTCCCGGAGCATTTGCAACAGAGTCTAATCACGCGCTAGCCGCGGACCCCATTAAAGGTGGACATATGAGTAGCCGTATTCCTATGCAGCGTTGGGGAAAACCAGAGGAAATAGGTGGAGTGGCTGTCTTTTTGGCAAGTACTTTGAGTAGTTACATCACAGGGCAGGTATTGACTGTTGATGGTGGGTTATCCGTTTTGTTTTGATAAAGTGGCACACTAGATAGATTACCTAAATAATACCCCTTGTTGTCCGTACTCAGTGTAGTGTACTGTTATTTAACAAGGGGTATTTAATATTTACAGATTTATTGTGCTTGTTTGAGGTTTAGACTCTCAATAATAGGCTGCCAAACTTCCTTTTCTTTTTGCATAAATGCTTTAAATTCTTCTGGTGTACCAGGAATTGGATCCATATAAAGTGCACGTAACTTCTCTTGAACCTCAGGTAAGCTTAAAGCATCGTATAACGCTTTTTGTAGTTTAGCTTGAATAGCAGGATCCACTTGGCTAGAAATCACAAAACCATTCCAAGCTTGACTTGAAATATTTGCAACGCCTGTTTCTGTAATCGTTGGTAAATTAGGTAAAGCAGCGCTGCGTTTTTCACCTGCTTGAGCTAATACGCGCAATTTACCTTCTTCACCTAACTTTATCACAGCACCAGGGGCTAATGTCGCAAAATGTGTATCGCCCGCTAGAACAGAAGCGACAGCATCAGGTGAGCCTTTATAATGCGAAGCAACGGCATCAGTACCTGTGGCTTTTAATAAGAGCTCACTGGTAAGATGCGAACCAGAGCCAACACCCACAGAAGCAAAGTTAAATTTATTAGGATTTGCTTTTAATGCATCAACCAGTTCTTTTAAATTGGCTGCATTTGTGCTGTTAGAGGTAACAATAATATTAGGCTGTGTGGCGGCTAGTGTCAGAGGGGCAAGATCTTTTTCTGGGTCATAGCCTAGATTATCAACAATAAATTGATTGTATACGAGAGGGCCATTAATACTCAGTCCAAAGGTATAACCATCAGGTTTTGCTTTAGCAATTGCTGCTGTCGCAATATTACCCCCTGCACCAGGCTTATTCTCAACCACGATCGTTTTACCAAGTGTTTTACTTGCATGTTCTGCCACCAAACGAGAAACAATATCTGGATTAGAGCCAGGGCCAAAAGGAACGAGTAGCGTTAATTCGTGTTCAGGCCATTTATCTACTGCCGTTTGCGCTGAAGCTATGCTCCCTAATAGGCTTAAGCTCAATAATAATGCTTTTAAAGGATTACATTTTTTCATAAGATTACCTTTTTGAATTGTAAATAGCTAAAAAATTAATTTGAATTGGGTACTGTAGGCGCATCAAGTGCTCTAGGGATAGAGGGGGTATCTGCAGGAACAGGCTCTGAAGGGATGCCAAAAAGCGTGTCATAATAAATTTTTAATAGTTGTTCATCGCTAGCTGCAAGCGCTTTCGCAAAATCATCATGCGATAATGTTCTTGATAAGGATAAGAACCGTTGTTCACATAAAGGAAAGACATCTTCTTCTGCAGGCGCTTGTTGATGCTTTTCTACATAGATATATTGCATACAAGTAATAACCGCTTTGTGTTTATCATAATCGGTATAACCTGGCTCAAGCGGAATGTCTTGTGCCCAGCTAGTACAATGGATTATAAAAAAACCACAAAATAACAAAAACTTATTTCGCATCATTACTCTCCAAACCTAAAATGATTGTCGCGATTTTGGCATTTGTTTGCTTATCATCGGGAGATAAAGTGTCATAAATATCTTTTAAAATATATTTGTGCGAATAAGCTCTAGCAAAATTTTCATAAATATTTTTATTTAAATTCAAATACTTGTCTAATGAAACCTCTTTCATGAACGCCGTGAGGCGGAATTGACAAAGCCTATCAATATCCTCGTTTGAGAGTGCTTTATCTTTACCATGATGAACAACAGTCATACCAGAGCTAATACCGTTTTTACAGATACTCAACAACTCTTGCTGAATCGCCTGTGGATAAGGCTCTGCCATGCACCCAATCAATAAAAAACAGCTAAAAAAAACTAAGAAAAGTTTCTTTTTCTGTAAAAGTGAAAAAAAAGGTTTCATATTTGCTTTGATAAAGTATAATCGTTGAGCTGTATTATAGACGCGAAAAATTTTTTGTGTGGATAATGCAGGGATTTGTGTATTAACTTAGGATAATTAGCGTGCAAAAACATATTCTAACTATATTGCTTACACTATTTAGCCAAACAGTTATTGCTCAAACCAGTTTTGATGAGCCTGACCTTGATATTAGCGTCCTAGATAGCGATATATCAGTAACGTGTAATAAAAATTGTAAAGAGCAATTAAATTTTGATGTCGTCACTTTTGATAGTATTCTCAAGAAGCCCGTCGGTAATGCCAAGGTTTCTTCAGACTATGGGTGGCGTATTCATCCTGTGCTAAAACGTAAGAAATTCCATCATGGTGTTGATTTTTCCGTACCCACAGGTACGCCTGTAAAAGCAGGGCAATCTGGTCAGGTTGTTTATGCGGGATGGATGAGTGGTTACGGTAAATTGATTGTCATTAAACACGACAATACATATAGTACCGTCTACGGACATTTACATAGTTTTGGTCAAGGCATTAAAGTTGGTAGCCGTGTCAACAAAGGTCAGATTATCGCTAAAAGCGGGAATACTGGGCGTTCGACGGGAGCGCATTTGCATTACGAAATTCGTGTCAATGGTTTAGCGGTGAATCATCAGACAGGAAAGGCTGGCTCTGATCAGCGTCTAGTCTTTAATAACTCAGGCAAAGCAGGTAGAGGGCAAGACTTACCATCGTCAGATAAAATTCAGGCAAGTCGTCAAAACAACGGTCGAGTTCGCGCAGTTATTCGTTAAATTTGGCGGAGATAATCTATCTCTCAAGAAAAACCTAGTTTTACTAAAACTAGGTTTTTCTTTTTTAGCCATTGATTCATGAGTCTTTATTCTAGTTATTGTTACAAGATGAAACTATTTTACACTTAATTACTTGCCTAAGCAGATAGTTTTTTCATATAATGCCAAAATTAGTATTATCCCTTACTATACATTTCAGATTTTTAAGTAAATAAGCACTGTAAAAAATTTAACTCGATTAATAGTGAAAAAATGAATTTCAAACATAAATTATTAGTATTAGCTCTCACCCCTGTTTTTGTTTTAGCGGCTTGCGGTAAAAGTGAACAACAGCAGGCTCAACAACGCCCACCGATGAATGTGGCGGCAATAACTGTAGGCACAGAAGAAGTGCGTATTTTTACAACATTACCAGGACGGATTTCAGCGATTAAAGATGCCGAAGTTCGTGCTCGTGTGAATGGTATTGTACAAAGTATTAATTTCACCCAAGGAAGTCGAGTAAAAGAGGGGCAGTTACTCTTTAAAATTGACCCTGCTATTTATCAAGCAGATTTAAATGCGGCGCAAGCCAGTCTTAATCAAGCACAAGCGAGTGCCAAAAGTGCAAGTGCTTTAGCCGCTCGTTATCAGGCATTAGTGAAAGAAAATGCGATTAGTAAGCAAGAATATGATAATGCAGTATCAGCCGCTAGCCAAGCGAAAGCCAGTATTGAATCTGCCCGTGCAGCTGTAGAATCTGCGAAAATCAATCTTTCGTATACTAGTGTAACATCACCTATCGACGGTATTATTGGTGAGGCATTAGTGACAGAGGGTGCCTTGGTAAGTGCAACTGGAGCAACAGCACTAGCTAAAGTGCAACAGCTAGGTGAGGTTTATGTCGACTTTACGCAATCGACGATTGAAATGACGCAATTACGCAAAGCCTTTTTAAATGGTGAGCTTGAACGTGTCGATAATAATAGTGCGGTTGTTCGCTTAATTCTAGAAGACGGTAGCACTTATGATAAAACAGGGAAGCTTTTATTTAGTGGTGTAGCTGTTGATCCAAATACAGGTAAAGTCAATTTACGTGCGACCTTCCCAAATCCTAAAGAATTATTATTACCAGGAATGTTTGTCCGTGTACAACTAGAGCGTGGTTTAAATAAAGCCGCTGTGATGGTTCCGACCCAAGCCATCCAACGTCGTGCGGATGGTAGTAGCTTAGTATATGTTATTGAAGAAGGTAAAGTAGTGGCTCGTCCTGTTACCTTAGGTGAGGTCGCTGATGATAAAACACAAATCACTTCTGGGTTGTCTGCAGGTGATCAATTAATCGTTGAGGGTTTTACCAAAATTGGTCCCGGCATGCCAGTGAATGCCTTACCTTGGGCAAAAGATCCTCAGGCGCAACAAACTACAACTACCGAACCAGCTACTACGCCTAAGTCGGAAGAGGCGGCTAAGACCGATAAAGCGACTAATAGTACGCCGTCTACTGAACAAAAACAATAATTTCCAAGCAAAGGTTACAACAAATGGCTCAATTTTTTATTCATCGCCCCATTTTTGCTTGGGTAATTGCGATTTTGATTACCTTATTTGGTGCGCTTGCTTTACCGAGCATGCCCATTGCTCAATATCCTAATGTGGCACCTCCAACAATTAGTATTTCCGCTCGTTATCCGGGTGCTTCACCCGAAGAGGTTTCTCGTTCGGTCACCAGTATTATCGAAGACAAACTCAATGGGGTAGATAATTTACTTTACTACTCATCCACCAGTGACTCTTATGGTAATGCGAGTATTGACGTTACCTTTCAGCCGGGTACAGACGACAATCAAGCACAAATTGATGTGCAAAATACCGTTGCCAGTGTGACCTCGAGTTTACCTTCTGCGGTGACACAACAAGGGTTGACATATTCTAAGCAAAGCTCGGGCTTTTTAATGGTCGTATCGTTAGCTTCAGAAAATGGTAATTATACTGCTTCTGATATTGCTGACTATATTACCCGAAATGTTCAAAATAGTATTTCTCGTCTAAAAGGGGTGGGGAGCTTCCGATTATTTAGTGCTGAAAAAGCTTTACGTGTTTGGGTTGATCCTGATAAATTAAGTGCATATAATCTGACGATCGCCGATGTAAATACAGCTTTAGCGACTCAGCATGTCACCATTTCTGCAGGTACCTTAGGTTCTCCTCCTGCACCAGATTCACAAACGATTTCCGCTATTATTCGATCTAATGGTGAGATGAGTACCGTTGAGGAGTTCAATAACGTCGTCTTACGTTCGGACTCTGACGGTGCTATCGTACGCTTGATGGATGTAGCAAAAGTAGAAATTGGTCAAGATAATTATCAAACCGGTGCTCGTCTTAATGGTAAACCAACCGCTGCGTTTGCGGTATCACTTTCTCCCACGGCAAATGCGCTAGAAACTGAGCGTTTAGTGAAAGAAACAATGGATAACTTGTCGCAGTATTTCCCTGACGGCATTAGCTATACGATTCCATATAATACCGCTCCTTACATTGAGGCATCGATTAATAAGGTATTCCATACCTTGCTTGAGGCGATGGTGTTAGTCTTTATCGTGATGTTTATCTTCTTACAGAACGTTCGCTATACCATTATTCCAAGTTTGGTCGTGCCTGTTGCTTTACTTGGTACTGTTGCGGTCTTACTGGTATTAGGGTACTCAATCAACGTACTCACCATGTTTGCGATGGTATTGGCGATTGGTATTCTGGTGGATGATGCGATTGTTGTCGTAGAAAACGTCGAACGTATCATGGCTACAGAGGGTTTACCGCCAGTTCAGGCAACTATGAAGGCCATGCCTCAAATTTCTGGGGCGATTGTGGGTATTACCTTAGTACTTGTGACGGTATTTGCCCCTTTACTCTTTATGTCAGGCTCGGCAGGGGTGATTTATCAACAATTTGCCGTGGCGATGGGAATTTCTATTGCCTTCTCTGGCTTTTTAGCATTGACTTTTACACCAGCACTTTGTGCCACCTTATTAAAGCCTATTCCTAAGGATCACCATATGGAGAAAAAAGGCTTTTTTGGTTGGTTTAATCGTGTTTTTGATAAGATGACACATAAATACTCAGCAGGGGTAGCGGCATTGATTAAACGCAGCTTCCGCATGATGTTAATTTATGTCTTATTAGTGGCTGGAGCAGGCTATTTATTTACGAAATTGCCGGGTTCGTTTATGCCTGATGAGGACCAAGGTTATACCATTACCAACATTGAATTACCTTCAGGTGTTTCAGCTAATCGTACCAGTCAAGTATTAAAACACGTTGAAGATTACTACAGCAAAGTTCCTGAAAAGCTCAATATCGTTGCTATTCAAGGTTTTAGCTTTAGTGGTACAGGTCTAAATGCAGGTTTGGCTTTTACGACATTAAAAGACTTTAAAGAGCGCACAACGCCTGAAAGTAGCGCGCAAGCGATTGCAGGTAAAGCAACAGGTGCATTACTCTATGGCATTCCTGATGCCACGGTATTTAGTATTATCCCTCCCGCCATTTCTGCATTAGGTAACTCATCAGGGTTTTCTTTAGAGTTACAAGATCGTGGTAATTTAGGTCAAGAAGCCTTACGTAATGCGGCACAATTATTGATTCAAAAAGCCAATGAATCGGGTAAGATTGTGAATGCGCGTATTTCAGGCTTAGGCCCTGGCCCTCAATTATCGATTGATATTAATCGTGATAAAGCAGCGACTTTTGGTGTGGCTGTAGCTGATGTCCGTTCCGTACTTTCTACGGCGGTGGGTTCTAGCTTTATCGGTAAGTTCCCCAATAACGGTCGTATGCAAAATATTTGGGTACAAGCCGATGCTAATGGTCGCTTAGCACTAGAGGATGTCTTACGTCTAAAAGTTCGCAATAAAGAAGGTAATTTAGTCGATTTAAGTACCGTCGTAGATGTGAAATGGACTAATGGCCCATCACAAGTTAAGCGTTTTAATAGCTACGACTCAATCAGTCTTTCTGGTGGTGCAGCGCCCGGGTATGCCAATGGTGACATTATGAATGTGTTAACTGACATTATTCGTAATGAATTACCAGAGGGGATTGGTTTTGAATGGTCTGGCTTATCATATCAAGAAATTCAAGCAGGTAGCCAAGCGCCTATTATGATGGGTTTAGCTATTCTTGTGGTATTTCTTGTATTAGCCGCCTTGTATGAAAGCTGGTCTATTCCTTTATCTGCTTTATTAATTGTGCCTTTAGGTATGTTAGGTACGGTAGCTCTGACCTATCTATTAGGCATGGCTAACGATATTTATTTCCAAGTAGGGATGATTACCGTTATTGGTCTATCGGCTAAGAATGCCATTTTGATTGTCGAATTCGCCAAAGACCTCTATGCTGAAGGCAAATCGTTAGTGGAATCGGCTGTTGAGGCAGCACACTTACGCTTCCGCCCCATTTTAATGACATCCTTTGCGTTTATTATGGGGGTGATTCCATTAGCCATTGCGACAGGTGAGGGCGCTGCTGGTCAAAAAGCGGTAGGTTTTGCTGTATTAGGTGGTATGTTGGCAGCTACACCTTTCTCGGTGATTTTTGTGCCCGTATTCTTTGTGGTGATTTTACGTTTATTTAAGACAAAACCACGCTTACTAGGCGAACAAGAAAACCTACTTAAAGAAGCGCAAGCAGAGCGTCAATTTAAAGATGAAATTTATGCTGATATGGATAGCTATTCAGCACCAACGGAGAATAAATAATGAATATCTTTCGTATATCCGTATTAAGTGGCACAGTACTTTTAGCGGCATGTAATTTTGCACCTAAATATGAAACACCAGAGTCACCCGTGGCTAATGCGTATAAGGTAAGTTCAAGTGATGCTGTGATGACAGCGGCGGATTTGGGTTGGCAAAGCTTTTTTCATGATATCCGTTTAAAGAAAATCATCGAATTGGCTTTAGCGAATAATCGTGATTTATTAATGGCCACCAAAAATGTTGAAATTGCCCAAAAACAATATGGTATTCAGCTGAGTAATCTTTTTCCTAAAGTAGGGGTGAGTGCGACGCAGTCGGCGCAAAACTTACCAGCAGATATGAATGCTAGTGGCGTACGAGATATTTCTCGTACCTATATCGCTGGCATTGGGGTGTCTAATTTTGAGATTGACTTCTTTGGTAAAATCCGCAACCAAAATGAAGCCGCTTTACAAAGTTACTTTGCGACAGAACAAGCGCAACGTACCGCTCAGATTAATTTGGTCGCGAGTGTAGCGAATACCTATTTCACCATTCGTACGTTAGAAGAGATGGAGAAACTTGTGAGCGAAACATTGGGCGCTTACGAGAGAACTTATCAGATGACGCATGCCCGTTTTAAAGCCGGTGTTGCGTCAATGCTCGATGTCAATCAAGCGAAATTGACGTTGGATAGCGCAAAATCAGCACTTGCAGAAACCCAGCGCAATAAAGCGCAAGCAATGAACGCCTTAGAGCTACTCGTTGGCCATGCATTGCCTACAGACTTACCTAAAGCACCTAAATTCGGGGCAGATGTGTTAATGGATACTATTCCAGCTGGCTTACCGTCAGACTTATTAACACGTCGTCCTGATATTATCGGTGCTGAGCATGAATTAAAAGCAGCCAATGCTAATATTGGTGCAGCCCGTGCAGCATTTTTCCCTTCGATTAGCCTAACTGCCTTACTAGGGGTGGCGAGCATGGATTTAGGTAATTTATTTGGTTCAGGACGCGATGCGTGGACATTTAGTCCTACGGTATCAATGCCTTTATATGCATTTGGTGCACTAAAAAATAGCCTAGATGTCGCTAAATTGCGTAAAGAAGTCCAAGTTGCTAATTACGAAAAAACGATTCAAACAGCTTTTAGCGAAGTGAATGATGCATTAATTGGTGTGAGTACCTACAAGCAGCAATTAGACGCCTTAAGAGAGCAAACGGCTGCAGCCGAGCAATCATTACGATTATCAACATTACGTTATACTAGTGGCATTGATAGCTTCTTAGCGGTACAATCTGCTCAGGTAAGTGTATTAAATGTTAAACAAAACTTTTTATCTGTAGGGTTGGCTTCTTTACAAAACAAAGTGTCCTTATATAAAGCACTAGGTGGAGGTTGGTCTGCTACAGATGTGGTGAAGAAATAAATGATTGATTTAGGTGTCAATATTGATCACGTTGCAACCTTACGTCAGCAACGTCATTGTGCATATCCAGATCCTATTAAAGCCGCCTTACTAGCAGAGCAAGCTGGGGCGGATTTAATTACCTTGCACTTGCGAGAAGATCGTCGTCATATTCAAGATAAAGATGTTTATGAATTGCGTCCTTTATTGATGACACGTATGAATCTTGAATGTGCTATTACGCCTGAAATGCTTAAAATCGCATGTGATGTTAAGCCACATGATGTCTGTTTAGTTCCTGAGCGTCGAGAAGAACTGACGACCGAAGGAGGCTTAGATGTGCTTCGATATTTTGAGCAAACCCGTGATGCAGTCGCCCAATTGGAAGAAAGTGGCTCACGAGTTTCTCTTTTTATTGATCCTGACGAAAAGCAAATTGAAGCGGCCGTTAAAACGGGGGCAAGAATCATTGAATTACATACAGGTGCTTATGCAGAAGCGGTAGGTGAGCAAGCAATTGCTGATGAGATTGAACGTCTTAGAAAAGGGATTGCTTTTGCTTTATCCTGTGGACTTAAAGTCAATGCAGGACATGGCTTACACTATCAGAATGTACAAGCGATTGTGGCTCTGGGTGGCATTAGCGAGTTAAATATCGGTCATGCCATTGTGGCGCAATCGATTTTTGATGGTTGGGAAAAAGCTGTCCGTGATATGAAAGCTCTATTAACGGCAAAAGTTTAATCGCCTGATATGATGCTTAACCTACGAAAGTAGAGCATCTTCATATAGGCGAGCTTGATAGAAAAGGATAAAGATGAAAAACCTAGAAGCAGTGGAATTATTAATCAACCGCAACTCAATGAAAATGGTCGTGGCACCAGCACCGTCAGACGAAGAACTTGCCTTGGCATTACAAGCTGCTGTTGCTGCCCCAGACCATGGTAACTTGACCCCTTGGCGTTTTAAACTGATTCGTGGTGAAAATATCCAAAAATTTGCTGATTTAGGGATTACTATTCGCCAACGTAGTGACAATCCGTTTCCTGAGGAAAAGGTGGCTGCGTCTCGTCAATGGCTATCAGAAGTACCATTAATTATTGCTGTTGCTTGCCATATTGATTATAGCAATACCAAAATTCCAGAGTCAGAGCGTATGTTATCAGCAGGTTGTGCTGTTATGAATATGATGAATGCTTTAAATGCATTGGGTTATGGGACATTCTGGAGTACAGGCATTGCTACTTACGATGATGAGTTTCAGGCAGCCTTAGGATTTGATTCATTAGATTATCGTTTTATGGGATTCTTAGCGGTAGGTACACCTAAGGTGGCTATTCCCAAAAAAGAGCGTAAATCTTATACAGAATTTGTGGAAGAGTGGACAGGGAAGTAATGCCATAGTCTCTATGCTTCACCACAGAGATAGCCAGCTAAGTTAAGCTGGCTTTTTTATTGAACGAGTCAATCTTAGAATGCCATCTGGTCAATAATAAATCCATAATAATCAACAAGATAAAAAATAAATTTAAACCTGTAGATTAATATTGTATTAATTATTATTTAATATCATGTAGTTATATCTATTATTTAAAGTTGTTTGTCGATATTTTATTGTCACATAACATTTAAGACGTATAAATAAATATTTATTATATTCAATAAGTTATAAATATATGGTAATGTATTTTATATTTTTACAAATAATTTTTTTTAAAATCAATGCACTAAGAATAATAATTAATCTATTTTATTGATATACTTTATAATAATTTGATTTTAAATGAAATAATGAATAATCTGCATCAATAAAAAATGCTCACTAAAATAAGTGAGCATTTCTATCAAACACCTGATAGTAAGGTATATTTTAGTTCCAAATAATCATCAATTCCATATTTAGAACCTTCACGACCGATACCTGATTGCTTAATACCACCAAAAGGCGCTAATTCATTGGATAATGTTCCGGTATTTACTCCAACCATGCCGTATTCTAAGCTTTCTGATACCCGAAAGATACGTGCTAAGTCTTTTGAAAAGAAATAAGCGGCTAAACCATAAATCGTATCATTGGCATAGCGAATAACTTCTTCCTCTGTATCAAACTTAAAAATAGAGGCGAGGGGACCAAACGTTTCTTCTTGAGCTATTTTCATCTCCTGTGTAACACCAGATAGAATACTCGGTTCAAAGAATAATTCTCCCGCTACATGAGGATGACCGCCTAACTCTAATAACGCCCCTTTAGCTAAAGCATCTTGAATATGCTCTTGCACTTTATGAATGGCTGTTTGATCGATTAAAGGACCTACAATAACATCTGGATCAAAGCCATTACCAACTTTTAATTGACTGACAGCTTCGCGTAATTTTTGGATAAATAGCGAGTAAATACCACTTTGCACATAAACCCGGTTCGAACAAACACAGGTTTGACCCGCGTTACGATATTTATTTGTGACCAGACCTTTGACCGCGGCCTCTATATCCGCATCATCAAACACAATAAACGGCGCATTACCACCTAGCTCAAGAGAAACCTTTTTAACTGTACCCGCACATTGTGCCATCAATTGTGAACCGACGGCTGTTGAGCCCGTAAAGCTAAATTTACGCACAATAGGACTACGGGTAAAGGTATCCCCAATGGCATGAGTCCCAGTAATAACATTAAAGACACCAGCAGGAATACCTGCTCGATCTGCTAATTCAGCCAGCGCCAGAGCCGAAAGAGGGGTCTGAGAGGCGGGGCGAAGCACAAACGTACAACCTGCAGCTAACGCAGGACCTACTTTACGCGTGACAATACTATTAGGGAAATTCCAAGGCGTAATAGCAGCACAAACACCGATAGCTTCCTTACTTACTAAGGCTTTTTGATGGACAGCTGGAGCAGGGATGATATCCCCGTCAATACGTTTAGCTTCTTCGGCAAACCATTCAATATAGCTCGCACCATAGACAATCTCTCGTTTTGCCTCAGGTAAAGGCTTGCCTTGTTCTGCACAAAGAATCGTGGCCAAGTCGTCTTGATGCTCAATAATAAGTGCATACCATTGCTTAAGTAAGCGACTACGTTCTTTGGCTGGTGTTTTTTTCCATTGAGGCAAGGCTTTATTAGCGGCTTCAATTGCAATTTCTGCTTCTTTTTGGCACATCTTGGGAACTTTGGTAATTAGCTCCCCGGTGGCTGGATTATGAATCTCAATATGTTCAAAGGATAAGGCTTCGTACCATTCGCCATTGATATAACACTGAGTTTTCAGTAAACCTTCGTCTTTTAACTGCATGGATAAGAAACCTGTACGTATTAAGCTGTCAATAAATAAATGCTTATTATAAACATAGATTCAGTTAATAGCGTGTTATATGGATATATTTTTATTTGAATTAATGAGATAGTAGTGTAATTGTTTGATAGCTTATATTATTTCTAATACTCAACTTTACATAATATACATTATACGAATTATTTATGAGTAGGATATGATGATCATACCGAGATTTTTATTGTTTTATTTTCCCTATAATGAAAGCCTTCTTGGAGGTTTTACAATGATTAAAGCGACACCATGTGCCGCTTTATCTCCCTATTTATTTCTTTAACTGAATATAAAAAGTACCTGTCGGTGTAATTGGCAAATATTTTTTATGGAAATCCATATAGGTTTTCAAAGGGTCTACATCAGCAAAGACTTCTGGATATAAAGCTTTTGCCATAAATTGTGCGCTAGCTAAATCGCTAATTGAACGCGATGCACTCTGGTATAAGCCGTAAATACGATTATTTTTTACGGCCGGCATATTTTCCCAGCCCGCACGTTTTGTAAAACCAGCGAGACGTTTTTGTGCATCTTCTTCGCTAATATGAATACCCATCGACATAATATCCGGATTCGTATCATGACCTAACTCCGTCCCTGAAATCATAATCACTTCTGGTTTTGAGGTCAAAAACTGTTCAGGATTAATATGTCCCCAGTTTTCAATAAATGGTGCGCTAATATTGTCTGCTCCGACTTGTTCCGCAATTGCTCCCCACATATTTTTACCGTAAGTGTAACTATACTCAGAAGGTCCTTTATTACCAAATTCGAAATAAAGTTTTGGCTTGGCTTGTTTAGCGTTAGCGACACGTTTTTTAATCTCAGCCATACCCTCAGCATACTCTTTGGCTAACTGTTCTGCCCTCTCTTCTGTACCGGCAAGTTTGCCGAAAATACGCACACTTGCTGTATGTTTTTCGACGGTTTGATCATTAAAGTCGACAGCCACAACAGGAATGCCCATTTGTTCAAGCTTCGCAATTTCGCTTTCTAAGGCTTTAAATTGAATTTCAGGTATGACAAGCACATCTGGTTTTAGCGTTAACGCTTTTTCCAATGAAAATGTATTTGTTACGACATAGCCTACATCAGCAATATCTTTTAATGACGGGATTTTTTCACTGAACAAACTCCAACTGCCTGGATTAAATTTTTCCCAGAATTCACGCGAAATACCCACAACTTTTTGGAAATTTTCCACGCCTGTTGCGGCAATATAATCTGGGTAATAAAAGGTTAAAATCGGACGCTTAACAGGAACATCTATTTTTACTTCGCGACCTAAAGTATCCTTGATTGTCACAACTTCCGCTTGTGCTGGAATGCTTAAAAACCATAAACCAGCTAATAATGCGAGACTTCTTTTCATCATTAAACTTCTCTTTTAATTTAAAAATTAATACTCGCATTCTATCATTTAATGATAATAATTATCAGAATTATTTGAATTTTTTGCGATAATTTGTTACTTCAGCGGACTTAAACCCGGTAAATTAGCAAACCCCTGCTCTTGGACAATTCGAGTAAAATCGGTCAAATAGGTCTTATCGTGTGCTGATTTTCTTATAGCCGCATATAATTCGCTCGTTAATCGTGTACTACTAATCTGTTTGGCGACAACATAGCCTTTTTCTAAATAAGGCATTACCGTCCAATAAGGTAGAGCTGCCACCCCTCTTCGGCTCGCCACCAATTGAATAATAGCAATCGTTAATTCACTATGTCGGCGTGCAGGGTTAATCCCTGCTGGACGTAAAACTTTACGTACCAAATCCAACATATCATCTGGCACAGGATATGTGATTAAGGTTTCGTCCTTAAAGTCATCTGCTTCCCAGATGTCTTTTTGTGCTAATGGATGATCTTTGGCGCAAATACCCACCATTTCATATGAAAATAACGGTAGATAGTGTACATCTGCTTGTTCTTCTACTTCAGAAACAATGGCTAAGTCAGCCCGATGAGTAAGTAATAACGCCACAGGATCGGCATGAAAGCCAGAAACAATATCTAACTCTACTTTTGGCCATAAGGGACGGAATATATCCATCGCAGGCATTAGCCAATCAAAACAGGTATGACATTCCACCGCAACGCGTAACTCTCCTGCCTCCCCTTGTACAAGTTGAGCAATATCTCGCTGAGCATCATGAATCATGGGGGCAATATCTTGGGCTAACTTTAGCAAGCGTTCACCCGTTGGTGTAAAACGTAAAGGATTCGATTTACGCTCAAATAAAGAAGTATTGAAATATTCCTCTAAGGCACGAATTTGATGAGAAAGTGCCGATTGGGTCACAAATAAACGTTGCGAAGCTGCGGATACTGTGCCCGTTTCTGCTAATGTTAATAGTGTTTTTAGATGTTTTAATTCTAGGATAGTGTCCATTGACATCGTCACTCCCCCCTTATTTAGGTGATATTAGCCGTAATGATAGCACATGAGCTTCTCTTTACTAAAGGTTGGCGACTTACAGATATATACAATAAAAAACTCGAGTAAGCCACCACGGCCTACTCGAGTTTTTTTCCCCTCTTGCTTTTTGATAAAGTTCCGCTTTTTTTACTTAAGCTAGAATTTTATCTCTACGAACATTATCTAAAAAACAAGAGCAAAATCCAATAAAAAGAAGGACAAACATTGTTAAGTTGTCGTAAATTAGCCTAACAATAAGGCATCATCTTCGATTTGTTCACCTCGGACTTTTTCAAACATATGCAATAAATCATGTACGGTTAGATTTTTACGCTCTTCTCCACTCACATCTAGTACCACATTACCTTGATGTAACATCACCGTACGATCACCCACTTCAAGGGCTTGTTTCATACTATGCGTTACCATCATGGTTGTGAGCTTTTTCTCGGCAACGATTTTAGCCGTAAGCTGTAGCACGAAATCTGCTGTTCGAGGATCCAAGGCTGCCGTATGCTCGTCCAGAAGTAAAATTTTACTTGGTTGTAAGGCGGCCATTAATAGACTTACAGCTTGACGTTGCCCGCCAGATAAAAGCCCAATCCGGTCTGTTAAGCGATTTTCTAAACCCAAACCCAAAATACTCAAACGCTCTTTGAAAAGCTCTCGCATATCTCCTTTGACCGCAAATCGTAAACCACGAGTTGCACCACGCTGATAAGCTAAGGCCATATTTTCTTCGATGGTTAAGTCCTCACAAGTCCCTGCCATCGGGTCTTGGAACACACGAGCCACTTTATTAGCACGTTGCCAACTTCGTTTACGCGTGACATCCTCATTATCTACATAGATATGTCCCTCATCTACCAATAGCTCACCTGCAATCGCATTTAAAAAAGTAGATTTACCAGCACCATTGGAACCGATAACCGTCACAAATTGTCCCTCTGGAATCTCCAAAGAAATCCCTTGCAAAGCACGTGTTTCGATGGGTGTTTTCTTGTTAAAGGTAATAAATAATTTCTCAGCTTTTAGCATACCATTCCCCCTATTTTTTTAATTTGTGTTTAAGTTTTGGTAAGATTAATGCTACTGTCACTAATACGGCTGTGACTAAGTTTAAATCTTGTGCTTTTAAGCCGATAAAATCACTATTAAGTGCTAAAGCGATAAAGAAACGATATAAAATCGCCCCGACAATAACGGCTAACGTGATGTAAATAAAACGACGAGCCGTAATAATACTTTGACCGATAATGACCGCTGCTAGACCGATCACAATCGTACCAATGCCCATAGAGATATCGGCACCTCCTTGGGATTGAACAAATAATGCACCACCTAAACCGACAAGACTATTAGAGATAGCCATCCCTAACATTACCATACGATCAGTAGAAACTCCTTGAGCGCGAGCCATGCGTAGATTAGAGCCTGTTGATCGCATAGCGAGACCTGTTTCTGTGGCAAAGAACCAGTCCATTAAAAATTTAACGACGATGACGACAATGGCTAGCAGTATAGGACGCCAGTGATAATCTTCAAGAAAGCTAAATTGCGTCAAACTAAAGACAGTATCACTCACAATAAGTGGGATATTAGGTCCATCCATAATGCGCAGATTAATAGAGTATAAAGCCGTCATCATAAGGATAGAGGCTAATAAATCCATAATACCTAATTTGACATTCAGCCAGCCAGTGACCATGCCTGCAAAACCACAAACCACCATCGCTACAATACAGGCAATAAATGGATCGCCGCCATGGCTAATCATCAAAGCAGCCACTGCCCCACCTGTCGCAAACGTGCCGTCAACTGTTAGGTCAGGAAAACGTAGAACCTTAAAAGAAATAAACACGCCTAGAGCCACTAAACTATAGATAAAACCTAGCTCTAACGCGCCTAAGGATGCAAATAATGACATATATTCTAAAAATCCAAAATGGATTTATAAGCCTAGTTTTTAAAGATATTTAAAAGATATATCCTTTTTAAACTACACAACAGCGTATAAAATCCACTGTTTATAAGGAAGAATGGCGTAATCAAGTTGTATTACGCCATCCGTACTAGAGATAATTAATCAAAGACTTTTTCTGCTGTTTTTACCAAATCATCACTTAAACTAACACCCTGCTCAGCAGCGGCTTTCTTATTAAGATGTAGTGAAAGGTTTTTAGACGTTTCAAATGCAATAGTACCCGGTGCCTCACCTTTAAGGACACGAGAAACAATCACCCCAGCCTGCTCACCGATATTAAAGTAGTTAAGACCTAAAGCCGCAATCGCACCACGCTCGACACTCGATGTATCTGATGCAACCAATGGGATATCTGCTTCATTACCTACTTTAACTAAAGCCTCATAGGCAGATACCACATTATTATCCGTCGTCGTGTAGATAACATCAACCTTACCAATAAGACTACGTGCAGCAGAACTTACATCAACAGAACGTGGCGCAGAGGCTTCAACAAGTTCCATTCCTTGAGTCGCTAGCGTCTCTTTTAATTGCTTAACGACAACAGCCGAGTTTGCTTCGCCTGGGTTATATACAACACCGACTTTTTTGGCATTAGGTACCACTTGCTTGATGAGATCAATTTGTGGTTGTAATTCAAGAATGTCAGATACGCCAGTTACATTAGTGCCCGAGGGCTCTTTTGCTTTGACAAGTTGTGCTGCAACAGGATCTGTAATGGCTGCAAATACCACAGGGATAGTTTTTGTGGCGGCCACGACCGCTTGTGCTGAAGGCGTTGCAATCGCTACAATGGTATCAGGCTTTTCACCGATAAATTGACGAGCAATCTGCGCTGCTGTACCGGTATTACCCTGCGCGCTTTGATATTTTACCTTGAGGTTCTTACCTTGGACAAAACCCTCTTTCTCTAGTTGTTTAATAACACCATCACGCACAGCATCTAAAGCAGGATGCTCAACAATCGCTGTAATTGCCACAAATTTATCTTGTGCTAAGGCAGTACCAGCTGCACTCATTCCAAGAACAACAGCCAATGCTGATAATTTAAATTTTTTAAGCAACATAATCTACTCCTAAAACTAAATAAATTCGATTAAACCAGGCAAATTCAGCATTCACCACATTATTTCCGACAATATAACGGCTTTTAAACAACTAAAAAATTAGGGTAAACCTTATTTTTTATGGCGTTCTTCTCCATCTGAGGGATAATCATCTGCGCCATCTCTACAGCCTCTAGTTCTGTATGTCGTTGTAATACACGAGCACGAGCAAGTAAATCCTCTTTATTCACTTGTAAATGGGGGCCTTTAAAGGCTAGGACAATACGATTACCATCTTCTGTCTCATCAAATATTAATACTCTCTGAGAAAAAGCTTTTTGGATATGTTTAATATTCTTACGATAACTAGGATGGTGTCCAAATAAATTAACCACTAAAACCCCGTAATCGCCTAAAACACGATAACAGTTCTCATAAAACTCCAATGAGTCTGCCACAGGCCCCTGTGCCGTATAGTCATACAAATCCACTAATAATACCTGTGATTGATGATGATTTTGCTCATTGGCCACCCATAATTGTGCATCTTCGTGGGTGATGGATAAACGCTTATGTTGTCGAGGCAATTTAAAAAATTGATGACAAAAAGCAGTTACAGTCGGATTCCATTCCACACAATGAATATCGGCTTTTGTATGCTTGAGGCAATATCGTGTCAAAGATCCTGCCCCCAAACCTAACATATCAATTCGTTTAACCGATGCTGTTTCTAAAAAAAGTAACCACCCCATCATTTGGCGGGTATATAAAAATACTAAACGAGATGGATTGGATACCTGCATGGCGCCTTGAATCCAAGGACTATCAAAATGCAAACAGCGCACGCCATCCATTTCTGATAGAGTGGGCATATCTCGTTCGGCATCAGGCGCTGTTTTTTGCATCTCTCTAGACTCTCTCGAAAATTGCTGCAATACCTTGGCCTCCTCCAATGCACATTGTAACCAGTGCATAGCGGCCTTGAATACGGTGTAGTTCATAAATTGCTTTAGTGGTAATAATTGCGCCAGTTGCCCCGACAGGGTGTCCTAAGCCAACACCACTACCATTAGGGTTAACTTTAGCCGGATCAAAACCAAGCGCTTTGCTAACTGCTAATGCTTGTGCCGCAAAGGCCTCATTCGCTTCAATAACATCCATATCTTCGACTTTTAAGCCGGCTTTTTCGAGCGCTAACTTAGTTGCAGGAACTGGACCAATCCCCATGATTTTAGGCTCTACCCCAGCATGTGCATAAGCAACAAGACGTGCAAGAGGTTTAACTCCTTTCGCTTTGACAGCCTCACCACTCATCAATAATACAGCAGCTGCACCATCATTAATACCAGAGGCATTACCTGCGGTGACCGTGCCATTTTCTTTGACAAAAACGGGTTTGAGTTTGGCCAAACTCTCTAAATCAACATCTCGGCGTGGGTGCTCATCCGTATCAAACACCACTTCGCCTTTACGTGTTTTGAGCATAATCGGCACGATTTGCTCTTTGAAATAGCCTTTATCAATCGCATTTAAGGCTCGAGTATGTGATTCATACGCTAATTTGTCTTGTTCTTCACGGCTGATATTGTACTCACACGCCAGATTTTCGGCGGTCACACCCATATGAATTTTATTAAAGGGGTCATGCAGGGTACCTAACATCATATCTTGTAGCATAGCATCTCCCATACGAGCACCAAAACGTACCGCTGGTGCAATGTATGGTGCACGACTCATACACTCTACACCCGCCGCTAATGCCACATCCGTATCGCCTAATTTAATCGCTTGAGCCGCACTCACGATAGCTTGTAAACCTGAGCCACAGAGACGATTAACATTAAAAGCAGGTGTTGAGATATCAACCCCTGCATTAATTGAGGCAACGCGCGATAAATATAAATCCGTCGGCTCCGTATTAATCACTTGCCCCACAACAACATGTCCTACATCTGATGGTGCAACTCCCGCCTTTTCTAAAACAGCCTTCATTACTGCGGTACCTAACTGATGAGGTGCAAAATCCTTTAAAGCACCCCCAAAAGAAGCAATCGCTGTACGCATAGCAGATACAACATAAACCTCAGACATTAACATCTCCTTTGACAAATAGATATACAATAATAGTTTTCTAAAAACAGTATAACCGTTCACGCCTAAATTTTAAATATGAAAATTGCTAGTTGGAATGTAAACTCTTTGTCCGTTCGCTTAGAACAAGTCATTGATTGGTTAAATAGTAGCCAAGTCGATGTGCTTTGCCTGCAAGAGTTAAAGATGGAAACACATAAATTTCCAGAAGAAGCCTTTAAAGCGATTGGCTATCATGCCGCCTGGTCAGGACAAAAAACCTACAATGGCGTGGCAATTTTAAGTAAAATAGCACTTAACAATATCCAAATTAATAACCCGCTCTATGCAGATGAACAGCAACGCCTTATCGCTGCCGATATTGAAAAAGCTAATGGTGATATAGTGCGTGTCATTGGCGTATATTGCCCCAATGGTAGTTCATTAGAGAGTGATAAATTTGCTTATAAAATGGCGTGGTTTGAGGCATTACAGCATTATATTAAAGCTCAACTGACGCAATACCCTCAATTAGTACTGACAGGCGACTTTAATATTGCTCCCGAAGACCGAGATGTTCATGCTAAATACTCAGGTGATATCCTTGTTTCTCCTGCAGAGCGTGCTCATTTTCAAGCCTTATTGAATCTAGGTATGAAGGACTCTTTCCGTTTATTTGAACAAGAAGAAAAAAGCTTTAGCTGGTGGGATTACCGACAATTTGGCTTTAAACGCAATGCAGGTTTACGGATTGATCATCTGTTGATTTCGGATGCGCTCGTGCCACATTGTATTGCCAGTACGATTGATAAAGCCCCTCGAGGCAATGAGCGACCGTCTGATCATACGCCGGTGGTGGTGGAGATTGTTTAGACATAGAAAAAGCCGTTTGATGTCGTAAAAGCACTTTTACATGACATTGATTTTTAGTCCAAAAGAAATCCCCAGACAATCTGGGGATTTTGTTATTAGTGCAATGATATTTTAATTATTATTCACCATCTAAAATACGACGCTCGACTGTCTGCGCATCGCTAACGCTCTTCATTGGTACATGTAAAATACCGTTGCTATTGCGTGCATCAATCTTTAAGATAGAGATGAGTTCATTGTTTAACGTCACGATTAAGCTTTTACCCACATTTTTTGCAGTCAATGCGGATAATTTTTGAGCCCCAGCTTGAGAGAATACTAAATTCACATATGGATTATTACTCTCATCTAAGACGGCCAGTGTATTGCTTAAATCTGTATAGACCAATGTTTGTGTCGGATCCACATAAACTGTACGCCCTTTTTGAGTCACTTGCGTATAACCTGACACCTCTGATGTTGCGCCTACATAAATAACTAATGAAGAGCTAACCTTTTGCTGAGATGGTTTTGGCGTCGGCGCTTTAGTTTGGGTTTGATTTGGCGGTGGTGCTGTTGGAATATCTGACGGCAAGCTCGACGATGCGGTAGAACCTGATGTAATTCCCATAACTCGATCAATCACTTGACAACCTGAAAGAACAGTGACAAGACCTAAACAGATACTTAAACGACTAAGACGCATAACTTTTTCCAACGATAGACAGAAAACAAGAAAAATAAATACTACTAAATTGCTAAACAATTCGCTAATAACTTAACATTTTATTAGAAATGACCAAGCGTGATAACAACATATTCGTGATTATCACGCTTTTATTGCAACAAATTACTTCAAACCTAAATACCAAAAATGATTGTCTCTTATAAAAAACGTTCAAATGGTTTTAGATAACGCCATTGCCCCTGTGGTAAATCCGCCAAAGTAACATTCCCCATACGAACACGTTTAAGTCCAACCACTTTTAGACCTACCATTTCACACATACGTCGAATTTGTCGCTTGCGTCCTTCCCATAAGATAAAACGCAATTGGTCATCATTAATCCATTCAACCTCTGCCTCACGTAAAGGCTGTCCATCTAGACTAAGACCGTGATTTAAAAGTTTTAAGCCATTGCTAGAGGTTTTGCCCTCTACACGGACGATATATTCTTTTTCGACATCAGAATCCTCTCCGATGAGTTGCTTAGCAATGCGTCCATCTTGAGTCAACACTAACAATCCCTGAGACTCAATATCTAATCGTCCCGCTGTCGCTAAGCCTTTAAGATGATTGGGGTCAAATTTATTATGTGCACGGTCAAATTGACGATCAGGCGTAATCAAAGACACCGCAGCCTTATAGCCTTTTTCTGGTTGCGAGGATACATAGCCCACAGGCTTATTTAAAATAATGGTGGCTTGCTGAGCCTGTCTGGCTAAGGCTTGTTTATCAAGGGTTACTTCTTGATAGGGAAAAACCTTTGTACCTAAGGTCGCTACTTTACCATCTACTCTCACCCAGCCTCGCTCGATAAAAGCATCCGCCTCTCGACGAGAGCAAATGCCTTGCTCGCTTAATATTTTAGAAACTCGAACTTTTTCCATCATTATTTTTCAATTAAAATTTAGTTATAAAAAGAGGTATATCTATACGCTCTCAACACCATACGCCTATTATAAACGAGGATGACAGCCCCATGAGTGTATCTATCTTACAAAATCTCTGGAAAAGCACTCCACCCAGTTCGCTCAACCATTTACAAAAATACTGGTTAAACCGCTCAGGTGCATTAACAGCAGGACTACGTCAATTAGGTAAGGTAAAAATCCATATTCTGAACGAGTCTCCCAGCCCAATGTGCGAAGAAGACAAAATTGCCCTACAACAACCGCACACTACGGTCATTTGGGTAAGAGAAATAGTGATGAGTATTAATGATTTACCTTGTGTCTGGGCTAGAAGTATAACACCAATCCAAGCCTCTCAGTCTGTTTGGCGAGGGATTCGCCATTTAAATACACGCCCTCTCGCTGAAATCCTCTATGATGATCCGCGTATTATCCGCAGTCACTTTGAAGTAAGCCGTATCCACCCAGCATCTGTGCTTTATCCAGCACTACAGCGCTATTTCCCAGAACAAGTCCATCAAGCCCATTATGCCCGTCGCTCTATTTTTTATAAAAATGCACTACCTTTAATGGTGACAGAGTGTTTTTTACCGAGCTTTTGGGCATTACCTAATTTGCAAAGGGTGTAACAACAAAAGGGATAGATAAAATCCATCCCTTTTTACCCAGAAATTATAGCGTACTACTTACAGTTATAAATCACTATAATGCTTGTTCGTTCATCTCGCCAGTACGAATACGGACAACTTGCTCAACATTCGTCACAAAAATTTTGCCATCACCAATTTTACCGGTACGCGCTGCGCGGACAATCGTTTCAACCGCCGTTTCGACCAAATCATCATTGACCACCATTTCGATTTTGACCTTAGGTAAAAAATCGACCGCATATTCTGCACCACGATATAGCTCTGTATGCCCTTTTTGACGCCCAAAACCTTTTGCTTCCGTGACGGTTAGACCATTAATACCAACCTCGTTAAGTTCTTCACGCACTTCATCTAATTTAAAAGGTTTAATAATAGCAGTAATTAATTTCATCTTATCCTCGTTTAATATCGATATCCATTTGTAATCGGTGCACGCCAATCGCGACCAAATGCTCGACGGGTAATTTTAGGACCCGGCGCACCTTGGCGACGTTTATATTCATTGATTCTCAATAAGCGTGCAATTTTTTCCACCTCTTCGGCCTTAAATCCTGCCGCAACAATCTCTTGACTCGACTGATTAAGCTCCATCATGCGCTCTAAAATGGCATCTAATACATCATATTCAGGCAAGCTATCTTGGTCTTTTTGATCCTCGCGTAACTCTGCACTCGGTGGGCGCGTAATAATACGCTCTGGAATGACACGACTGATACTATTACGCCAAATCGATAGACGATAGACCAAGGTTTTGGGAATATCTTTTAAGGTGGCAAAACCACCCACCATATCGCCATAAAGTGTGCAATAACCTGTCGCTAACTCTGACTTATTGCCTGTCGTGAGAACCAATGAACCAAATTTATTTGAAAAAGCCATTAATAATACACCCCGTGTACGTGCTTGAATGTTTTCTTCGGTGGTATCACTAGCAAGACCTGTAAAACTTGGTGCTAAAGCCTCTAAAAATGCATTAAACATCGGTGCGATGGCGATTTCGTCATATTGGACATGAAGCCATTTTGCCATTTCTGCCGCATCATTGACAGAAATATCCGCGGTATAACGTGAAGGCATCATCACCGCACGCACCTTATCTGCGCCTAAGGCGTCCACCGCAATCGCCATGACAACAGCAGAATCAATGCCCCCTGATAAGCCTAAAACGACCGTCTTAAAACCATTTTTACGGCAATAATCGCCTGTTGCTAAAACTAATGCTCGCCAAACCTCTGACTCTAATGGCTCATCCGCATTTTTTAGCATGCTTTGACCCATTGCTGCTGGTTGTTGCTCGACTAAACTGATCGCGGTCCTAAACGCAATACCTGATGCCCCTACCTCATAAATACCTAAAGCACTGACAAAAGCATTTAACTCACCTATCGCATTACCTTGTTCATCTACTGCTAATGAGCTACCATCAAAAACCAACTCATCTTGCCCACCGACCAAATTACAATAAAATGTATTCATACCGTGGGTACTGACATTTTGGCGTAATACTTCGATACGTTGCTCATCCTTATGCATCGTATAAGGTGAGGCATTTAATACCAATAAGGTCTGTGCTTGTTGTGCTTTAGCCTGTGTGGCTACCTCAGTCAACCAGACATCCTCACAAATAGCGATAGCAAAACGATGCCCCTTATAATCAAAAGTAGATGCTTGTGAGCCAGCTGTAAAATAGCGATGTTCATCAAAAACACCATAATTGGGTAAAGCTTGTTTGTGATAAGTCTGTACAATCTCACCATTGATAATCAATGAGGCAGCATTATAAAGCTGTCCTTCTACCTCATCCAAATGCCCCAATAATATGCGCAAACCTTGTAAACCACTCACTTGAGTTAGCACACTTTGTAAAGCTGCTTGATGCTCTTGCAAGAACTGCGGTCGGTACATCAAATCTTCTGGTTGATAAGAGGTAAGCGCTAACTCAGGAAACACCAAGATTTCCACTCCTTGTTGATGAGCTTTGCTTGCTGCATCTACAATCAAGGCGATATTGTGCTGAAACGCCCCTACAGTCGGGTTGATTTGGGCTAAACCAATAGAGATAGATAAAGACATAAGTAAAAACCTAAACAAGACGTATAAATTATCACATATCTAAAGCATACTTTGCGCGAATTCATTATAATTGAGGCTAAATTTATACAGTCTTTTAAAAGGTAAGTCATGAGTACAACGCAAAATCAATTCGATAAAAAAAGCGAGGCATGGTCAGCTCGCTTTTCTGAGCCAGTTTCAGAGTTAGTCAAACGTTATACGGCTTCTATTTTCTTTGAAACACGACTCGCCCCATTTGATATTCAAGGCTCTCTTGCCCATGCGGAAATGCTTAGCCATGTGGGTGTTATTTCAGCACAAGATTATGCGGATATTCAAAAGGGTATGGCGCAAATTATCGATGAGATTAATCGCGGTGAATTACAATGGCAATTAGATTTAGAAGACGTTCACTTAAATATCGAAAAGCGTCTCGTTGAGCTGATTGGTGATGCAGGTAAGCGTCTACATACAGGGCGTTCACGCAATGACCAAGTAGCGACCGATATTCGTCTATGGTTGCGTGCCGAGATTGATACTTCTGCTGAATTATTATTACAGTTGCGTAAGGCACTTGCCACAATGGCACTAGAGCATCACGCTACGATTATGCCTGGATTTACGCACTTACAGGTAGCACAGCCGGTCACTTTCGGTCACCACCTACTCGCCTATGCGGAGATGTTTGGTCGCGACTATCAGCGCCTAATGGACTGCCGTAAACGTGTTAATCAATTACCTTTAGGTGCAGCTGCTTTAGCAGGGACATCTTATCCGATTGATCGTGAGCGTGTTGCCAAAACTTTAGGTTTTGACGGTGTGTGCCGTAACTCCCTAGATGCGGTTTCTGATCGTGACTTTGCCATTGAGTTTTGTGCAGCAACAAGCCTAGTCATGACCCATATTTCTCGACTATCTGAGGAATTAATCTTATGGATGAGTCCTCGTGTGGGCTTTATTACGTTAGCTGACCGTTTCTGCACAGGCAGTTCAATTATGCCCCAAAAGAAAAACCCTGACGTGCCTGAGCTTGCTCGTGGTAAAACAGGTCGCGTAAATGGTAATTTAATCGGCCTACTCACCTTAATGAAAGGTCAGCCACTCGCCTACAACAAAGATAATCAAGAGGACAAAGAAGGTCTTTTTGATTCTGCGGATACGCTACGCGATACATTGACTATCTTTGTGGATATGGTCGCAGGTATCAAAGTAAAAGAAGACAATATGCGTGCTGCTGCCCTGCAAGGCTTTTCGACTGCCACAGATTTAGCAGATTATCTGGTGAAAAAAGGCCTACCATTCCGTGATGCGCATGAAACCGTTGCTTTGGCCGTCCGTGAATGCGAGCAAAAAGGCATTGATTTAGCCGATTTAAGCCTTGCTGAACTTAAAGCCTTTAATAACGCTATCGAGGAAGATATTTTTAAAGTCCTTACACTAGAGGGGTCGGTATCGGCTCGTAACCATATCGGTGGTACAGCCCCTATTCGCGTTAAAGCAGAAGCTGAGCGTATTTTGGCGGAATAATCAGCGTATAGTTCGTTTAGTCAATATAGTAGAATATATTGCTCATTATTGCTAAAACCAATAATTATCAGTAAAATAGCTTTTAGGAGAAATAGCGGTGGTTTCCCTACCGCCCACCTTGGCAAATTCGGTTGCTTTAGGTGCTTAGTTATTAATAAGCGTTATGGCTTAGTAATAAAACTAAGATGATGATAATTACTAACTTGGTCAGCATTATCGTCTCCTAGGATTGCCACCACTTCGACTTAGGTCGGTGGCGGTAACCTACCTAGCAGGGTGTTGTCGCACCCTGTCAGGTAAACACAGTATAGCAGTACAATAAAAAGCAGCCTATTCCCCGAATACGCTGCTTTTTCCTTTTTGATGACTAAACCCTCGCAAAAGGCTGATATTGGCTAGGTTTCAAAAAATAGTGAACTAGGACAAAAATAACCTACATATAACTTTTTAAGTGAATACTTGTCTCTGATTTACTAATATTTTTAATCAAGCGAATACGTTCTAATGCTTTTCCTAGCTCTTCTAAAGAAGAAGCTCTTAACTCCACTAAGATATCCCATCGTCCATTGGTGTCATAAATAGCCGTCACACAAGGGTCTCCTCGCAAAGCCTTTACCACAGATAGTGTCATATTACCTTCTATCACAATACTTGTCCAAGCATGTACATTGGAGAGCTCATTTTCTGGTCTTAGCTCCACCGTATATCCTCGAATAATTCCCTCATCTTCCAATTTAGCTATACGATTTGTCACCGTCCCTCGAGAAACTTGTAATTTCTGTGCAAGATAAGCAATGGAATAGCGAGCATTTTCGCGTAAGAGACTTAATAAGCGTTGATCAGTCTGGTCTAAATTTTGCATGGTTTCTCATTAAATCTATCAAAATGATAAGTTAATCTATCAAAATAGTAAAAATATAAGCAAATATTATCATAATTTGCCATTTTCATTGACATAAAAATAAGCCAAACTATCCATAAGATGATGACAGCATTATGTATTTAATAAACACAATAACACCTTAATGAGGCAAACAATGAAGACCCTATCAACAACGCTTATCAGCCCACAAGATATAGCAAAAATAATTCATATCCAAGGGATAAAGGCGACCCTTGAGGGTATGTCAGATTATTTGTTGCAAGACTATCTACGTTGGCATGAATTTGATAAGACAGCACGAGTGGCTAGCTATCTGGATAATGGCGTACTCGAACTAATGCCTATTGCCTCTAAAGAACAATATAGCTTTAAATATGTTAATTGCCACCCTAACAATCCACAACAAGGTCTTTCTACGGTTTTGGCTTTTGGGGCTTTAATGCGTAATAACACAGGTCAACCCGACGTCATTAGTGAATTCACTATCACTACTGCCCTACGCACTGCAGCGATGTCTGCGCTTGTTGCCAAATATTTAGCTCGCCCAAATAGCAAACGTATGGCATTGATTGGCAATGGCTGTCAAAGTGAATTTCAGGCCTTAGCTTTCTATCACTTATTAGGTATTGATGAACTAGCGATATTTGATATTGACCGACAAGCGAGTGAAAAATTGGTAGGTAATCTCCAAGATACAGGGATTAGCATTGCTATTGCAGATAGTGTCGCCGATGCCGTCAAAGGTGCAGATATCATCACTACCGTCACTGCAGAATACTCTAAAGCCCATATCCTCACCCAAGCAATGATTGAAGCAGGTGTCCACATCAACGCTGTCGGTGGTGATAGTCCCAATAAAACAGAGTTAGACCCTCGTATTCTTGATATGGGCGATGTTTATGTAGAGTTTGAACCACAAACACGTGTTGAGGGAGAGTTACAAAACAAAGCGGTAGATTTTCCAGTTAAGCACCTTGCAGATGTCTTTAAAACAGGGAAACCTGCTCGCCTTTCTAACGAAGAAATTACCATTTTTGATTCAGTCGGTTTTGCGATTGAAGACTTTTCAGCAATTCGTTATATTCACGATGTCGCATTACGTCTAGGCTTAGCGAAACCCATCGACTTAGTACCAGATTTAGAAGACCCTAAAGATTTATTTGGGTATTTAAAATAAGGTGTCTTTAAGTCGCTATATTACAGCTAGTAGTTAAATTTAACCATTTTGTAGCCGTAATATAATCTCTGATGCAGAGCCGGGTTGGGTCAAGATGGCATTTTGCCCAGCCCATAGACTCCGAAAATCTGTTTTCCCCTGCTTTGTTGCTGCCGTATTCAGCAGACCAATGGCAAGGCTTGCCATTGGAAATGGTAGTGCATCCACATGAATCGCCCCCACGTCTTGCATAAAACGATTGGGAATGCCTCGTGCATAACCACCGCTTAATAAATTGGTGATAACCGTATGCTGCGCAGCTGGGCTTTGTAAAGCAGCCTTGTGCTCGGGAGTGATTTTAGCCTCGTTAGCTAATAAGAATGCCGTCCCAACCTGAACCGCATCTGCACCCATCGCTTTAGCATAAGCCATCGTTCTCGCATCACTGATCCCCCCTGCTGCAATAACCGTACAATTTACTGCCTTACGAATATTAGGGAGGAGTGCCAACGTCCCTACTTGCTGGCTGAGATCCTTATTTAAAAACATCCCTCGATGTCCACCTGCCTCAAAACCTTGAGCAATAATAGCATCAACGCCTTTAGACTCAAGATATAAAGCCTCAGCAACAGTGGTGGCACTAGACCAAATTTGTGCTCCTGTCGCTTTAACCGCACCTAGTAATTTATCATCGGGTAAACCAAAATGAAAACTTACAATAGGAGGACGAAATTTTTCAACCAACGAAAGACTAGCCTCATTAAAAGGCTCTCTCCCCTTTCCTTGCGGAATATCCTCAATACGTAAACCATATTCTTCAAGATAAGGGGCTAGCAAATCCAACCATCGCTGGTATTGTAAGTCACTAATCGTTGGTGTTTGATGCGCAAAAAAATTAAGATTATAAAGAGCTCTACTATCAAGCTGTGTTTGTAGCTTTTGTAATTCATTTTGCAACTGTTCAAAAGACAACATCGCTGCTGGTAAAGAACCTATTCCACCAGCACGACACACAGCAATAGCTAATTCCGCATCTTGTGCCCCTGCCATCGGGGCTTGAATAATCTTCATTCTTTGTTTGTGGATTGACGTTAGTCGTTTTCTACGCCCATATTTACCGACATACCACCTGACTTAGGCTCTTCTTTAGGCTTATGACGGTTTGCACTTAAACGATCCAAATAAGCTTGATCAATATCCCCAGTAACATAAATCCCATCAAAGCAAGACGTATCAAAGTGCTGAATGGCAGAATTGAGATCAGACACGGCTTGTTTCATGTCCTCTAAACCTTGATACACAAGACCGTCTGCACCAATTTCTTTGCACACTTCTTCTGTGCTGCGATTATGCGCAATCAGCTCGGTTTGTGTCGGCATATCAATCCCATACACGTTAGGATAGCGAACAGCGGGAGCTGCTGAAGCAAAGAACACCTTTTTTGCCCCTGCTGCTCTTGCCATATCGACAATCTCACGACTCGTCGTACCACGGACAATAGAGTCATCGACTAACAATACATTCTTATCCTTAAACTCAACACTCATGGCGTTGAGTTTTTGGCGAACAGACTTCTTACGTACTGCCTGCCCTGGCATAATAAACGTACGACCAACATAACGATTTTTAATAAAGCCCTCGCGATACTCTAACCCTAAGCGAGAAGCTAACTCCATCGCTACAGGGCGGGAAGTATCCGGAATAGGCATGACCACATCAATATCAGATAAGCGTAATTCACGTGCGACTTTATCCGCAAGATACTGTCCCATTTTTAAGCGGGCGTTATAAACGTTTACCCCATCAATAGTGGAGTCAGGACGCGCAAAATACACATACTCAAAAATACATGGATTTAAACGTGGGTTATCTGCACATTGCTCAAAGAAAACGTTTTTATCCTTATCAATATACACGGCCTCACCCGGCTCAATATCACGAATAGGCTCAAACCCAATCCCATCAATGGCTACCGACTCTGAGGCTACAATATACTCAATACCCTCAGGCGTTTCATTTTTGCCAAGACATAAAGGACGAATACCATTGGGGTCGCGGAAAGCTACCATACCAAAACCCGCAATCTCAGCAACAACCGCATAAGCACCACGAACTCGACGATGTAAGGCACGGATAGCCGTAAAAATCATTTCTTGAGGTGATAACTTTTTATCACTCGCCAATTGCAACTCATGAGCAAATACATTAAGCAATACCTCTGAATCAGAGTTGGTATTAATATGGCGGCGGTCAATACGGAAAAGCTGCTCCCGTAGCTCGTCGGGGTTCGTCAAATTACCATTATGGGCAAAGGTGATTCCAAAGGGAGCATTCACATAAAAAGGCTGTGCCTCATCAATACTATCACTAGACCCCGCCGTGGGATAACGTACCTGACCAATACCGCAATTTCCTGGTAAAGATCGCATATTACGCGTACGGAAAACATCTCGAACTAAGCCATGTGCCTTAAACATACTAAAATGATCATCTTTTGATGTTGCAATACCTGCCGCATCCTGACCACGATGTTGTAATAGCAGCAACGCATCATAGACTAACTGATTAACTGGTGATACACCTGAAATACCAACAATACCGCACATAGTAAAGAAGCCTTTAGTAAGAAAGAGAATTAATAAGGAAGATATTTAGCTATATCTGCTGATAATAATAATTTTAACTGATTAACCATATCCACAAACATAGCAGAGAATTTTGCATTTTGCCACCATGCTTGCTGAGGAAAATCCGTATACCCCAATAGAATCACGACAAGCAAAATAATAATAAGTCCACGAATTAAACCAAAAAGCAGCCCTAAACCACTATCTGCAGGACCTAGACCTGCATAAGAAATCATAGAGCTTAAGGTAAGATTGAGTAATCCCACCACTAAAAGCACCGCAATAAACACCACCGCATAAGCGACAGCGGCACTTACATAATAATTATCAAAAAGACTGAGGAACCAAGGCAATGCACTTGGCCCCCATTGTATCGCTGCATAACCTGCTGCTGCATAAGCAATGAGGGAAAAAGCCTCTTTTAAAAAACCTCGAATAAAACCGAGTAAGGCAGAACACCCTAAAACGGCTAACACAACATAATCAAATTCAGTCAAAATTAATTACCCGTAATAAAACCATTATGACCTAAACCACGTAAGCGAGTTAATGCGGCTTGCGCTGACTCTTGATTCGTAAAAGGACCGACACGCAAGCGATAGGTTTGACGACCATTGACCACGGCATTTTGAACAAAAACATTGGATACGCCTGATGAACTCAAGCGGTTACGTTGGGCACGAGCATCATCCATTGACGTAAATGAGCCTACTTGTACCGTCAAACGTTGTTTTGATGTCGATGTCACAGACTGTGGCTTAGGAAAATTACTGTTTGCACTACCCTGGGTAGCAGATGATATCGAGGTGACTTTTTTTCCTTCTAATAAAGCACGTGCAGCACTACCATCATCTGTACGTTTGACATTATCCACCTTGGCTGTTGATTTAGACTCCGCCTTAGTTTCTGCTTTGGTTATCGTTTTGATATCTGTTTTAGACTCTGATTTTGTCGCTACAGTACGTTGAGGTTCCTCTTCGACTTTAGGTGCCTGTGATTTCGTCACAGTCTCTTGTGTAGATTGAGCAACTTCTTGACGAGGAGCAACAGATTTCAGCTCTCCTGTTGGTTTAGTAGGTTTATCCACCTCTACCGCAGGTTTTGTTTGTGTACTAGCCGCTACGCTTTGAGTAGATGTTGTCTTGGGAGCTTGCGTTGCCACCGCCGGTACCTCAGTTTGAGACTCCCCCACGGCATTGGCGATACTTTGAGGAATCGCTGTACTCGTTGTTAGGCCCGCTGTATCAATCGTCCCTTGTACAGAAGTCTCAGCCTCTGTGCTTGATGTTGACTCTGTGCTAGCTACTGCTGCACCCTGCTCTGTACTTTGTACACTCACACCTGGTGCTGCTGAAATCGCAATCGTACCTGAAGCCCCTGCCTCAGCTTGTACTCCTGGTGCGACTAAAGGCGCTTGACCTGACGTAGTCACTTGATTAATAGGTTCTTCACTACTAAAAATAAAGGGGAGTATCACAGCACCTAGTGCCGCCAACACAGCAGCACCAATCAATTTGCTTTTTGCCTTATATTGCAAATCACTGTTCTCGCTAGGGCGCTCTTTATGCATTGTACGAATTTGGCGACGTTGCGGTTGGTTTGATTTGTTAAATAAACCCATAAAATCCTCTAAATACTTCCTTTAATGCTAATGGAGATACGATTAACACGCACCTAAGATTAGCGAATATGTTCTAAGACGGCAGAGACGGTTAAAAAAGAACCGAATACCACAATACGATCATTATCGTTTGCTTTTGCCCTCACTGCCTCAAAAGCCACCACTGGATTTTCAAAAATTTGCACAGTTGGTAGATTCTCATCATCTTTGGGTAAAAATTTTTCGACCAAAACAGCTAATTCCTGCGCTTTACGTCCCCGAGGACCGCTTAAATCACAGAGATACCAATGATCTATAATGCCTTTAAATTTCTGAATAACCTCGGCAGCATCTTTATCACTGAGCATACCTAATACCGCATAGGTATAAGGAAAATACGACATACTTTGTAGATTATGTGCTAATACGGCTGCCGCATGCGGATTGTGCGCTACATCTAAAATCGTCGTGGGTTGTCCCGGTAAAATCTGAAAACGTCCTGCCCATGTCACTTGTAATAAGCCCTGACGCACCGACTGCAATGGTACAGCTAAATGTGGTCGCAAGGCATCAATCGCTGCCAGTGCCGCTGAAGCATTTAATAACTGATTTGCTCCGCGTAATGCAGGATACGCTAACGCATTTTTGCGTCCAATCCGACTCGCAAATGCCCATTGTTGTTTATCACCGTCATAGTTAAAGTCACGCCCAAAGAGCCATAAATCAGCCCCAATTTCTTTGGCATAGTTAAGTAAACTCTCAGGCGGCTGAGGATCACTACAAATAGCAGGCTTGCCTGCACGATAAACATGTGCTTTTTCCAGTCCGATGATTTCGCGGTTATCGCCTAAGTATTCCACATGATCAATATCTACACTAGTGACAATAGAACAATCAGCATCGACAATATTGACCACATCTAAGCGCCCTCCTAGACCGACTTCCAGAATAGACACATCCAAACCCGCTTCTTTAAACAATAAAAAAGCAGCTAAGGTCGTATACTCAAAGTAGCTCAGGCTAATTTCACCACGCGCTTGTTCGATTGCATAGAACTTGGCAACAATTGCCTCATCGGACGCATTAACCCCATTCAGACGAATGCGTTCATTAAAATCAATCAAATGAGGCGATGTATAAAGCCCAACTTGATAACCAGCCGCAAGATAAATTGCCTCAAGCATGGCACAGGTAGACCCTTTACCATTGGTTCCTGCAACCACAATTTTAAAACCAGACCAATCATGAAGATTTAAGCGTTCAGCCACCGCCTTAACACGGGTAAGTCCCATGTCAATACTTTTGTGATGAAGATTTTCAAGATAAGATAGCCACTCTTTGAGCGAGTGGGCAAGCGTAGGAGCAGACATAAAAAAAGCTGTGTCAAATAAAGGGTTTATTTTAACACAGCTCCTGATGAAAAAATCAGTTATTTATGGCATTTTGTACAGCCCAACATCCGAGATAAAGTATTATCTTTAACTATAAACTGATGATAAATCACACCTAAAATATGTAAAGCAATCGCTGCTATCATAATAGGAACTAAAAGCTCATGAATATTTGCCGCCATTTCAGACACATCCTCATTAATAGCCGCTGGACGACCATTAAGCATATTCATCGGAAAAATTTCAGTCCCAAACACTTGTAAACCTCGCCCTCCCATCGCAGACATTACCATACCACTTAGTGGGAATAATACTGTACCTAACAACAAAATCCAATGCACTAAACGCGACAATATCTGTTGAAAAGTAGACGTAGAACCCAATGCAGGAAGAAATCCTTTGAGTAGACGCAATAATAAACGCCATACAACAAAAACAAAAATTAAAATACCGACTGACTTATGGGTAGACATCAAGTGATAAGCTTCATTTTTATTAATATAAAGCCCCAAACAAATCATACCAATCATCACAACTGCAATTAACCAATGCAATACAATGGCTACCTTTCCGTAACCTTGTGCAGAATTGCTCATAAAACCTCTCTTTAGCTATTTTCTATCAAAACACGGATAATTTGTCGTTATATACATTTACTTTCTTACAAAATAAAACAACATCATCAAATTATCATCATTTCATTATTATAAAATAGCCCAATAAGAATTATTGTTAAATAATGAAAAACAAATGATTCTATATATTACTCATGTGATTTTACTTTGCCTTATGCCACACGGTATAATTCAACTATTTTAAATTCATACTATTTTAAGACTCATCAATCGTCATAGCCGTAGACTCGATGCCATCTTCAAAACCCTCATTTCTCTCTGTATTACCTTTTCTCGTACTACCTCCGCTTTTCTGGGCGGGTAATTTTGCTGTAGGGCGTGCCGTCAGAGAAGATATTGCTCCCTTTACCCTATCTTTTGGACGTTGGGTGATTGCACTTATTGTTTTATTGCCATTTGTTATTCACTATATACGTCGTGACTGGGGACTTTACAAAGAAAACATCACTAAAATTATCGCCGTTTCTCTTGTTGGTGTTGCTGGATTTAATACCTTAGTTTATAAAGGGCTACATAGCACAACAACAACTAACGCCATTTTATTGAACTCTTGCATTCCTGTTCTCATTATGTTGATAGGCGCTCTATTTTATCAACAACGACTTCGTTTTATCCAACTCCTTGGACTACTCATCTCTCTTAGTGGCGTACTCTCTATCGTACTTCATGGCGATTGGTCACGCCTGCTATCTTTTGCATTTAATCCGGGAGATTTAATCGTATTTCTTGCAATGATTTGTTGGGCACTCTATACACTATGGATGAAAGATATTCCTGCCAATATCGATCGTCGTGGTCTCATGGGAATACAAATTGTTTTTGGTTTAATGGCTTTGGCACCGCTTCTTATCTGGGAAATTAATCAAACGGATACGCATTCTTCTTGGAATCAAAATGCCCTATTAGCGTTAGCGTATGTTGGTATATTCCCTTCAGTTGTCGCCTATCTACTCTATACCATAGCCGTACAAAAAGTCGGTGCAGTCAAGACGGGCTTATCTATTCATCTTATGCCTGTTTTTGGTGTATTGATTTCTGTCTTTATCCTAGGAGAAAGTTTCCAAAACTATCAGGCTATTGGGATTCTCGCTATTGCAATAGGATTGATGTTGTCGAATAACAAATAACCCATAGGACAAATTCATCCTATATCAAGCATTTATAATGCTTTGTTTTATAAAAATTTTTACCTAAAAAGGAAAAGCTAGTGCATTTCTACGAATACACTAGCTTTATTTGTACTGCTATACTGTGTTTACCTGACAGGGTGCTGGAACACCCTGCTAGGTAGGTTACCGCCACCGACCTAAGTCGAAGTGGTGGCAATCCTAGGAGACGATAATGCTCATTAAACTAGTAATTATCCTCATCTTAGTTTTATTACTAAGCCATAACGCTTATTAATAACTAAGCACCTAAAGCAAGAGAAGTTGCCAAGGTGAGCGGTAGGGAAACCACCGCTACATTCTCCTAATGTGCATTTTACTCCCAATCAACCCTTTACGCAAGATTTATACTACTTATACGCTTGCTGAATAAGGACATGATCCATCAACACCAATGCCAATAAAGCCTCGGCAATTGGGGTTGCCCGAATACCCACACAAGGGTCGTGACGACCCAATGTCTGCACAGTCACAGGCTCTCCCTTAGTATTAATTGACTGACGTTCGATACGAATACTTGAGGTAGGTTTAATGGCGAGTGATACCGTAATATCCTGACCACTAGAAATACCACCTAAAATCCCACCCGCATGATTACTTAAAAAACCGTCCGGAGTAATCTCATCACCATGCTCTGAGCCTTTTTGGGTGATGCAGTTAAATCCAGCACCAATTGATACGCCTTTAACCGCATTTAATCCCATCATCACATAAGCAATATCAGCATCTAGACGGTCATAAATAGGCTCTCCTAAACCGATAGGAACATTTTCTGCCACCACTTCGATACGTGCACCAATAGAATCCCCCTCTTTACGTAAAGCATCCATATAGGCTTCTAACTCAGGGATAACGGTGGCATTTGGGGCAAAGAAAGGATTATTTCCTACCTCGTCCCAACTCTCAAAAGGAATTTCAATAGGACCTAATTGACTCATATAGCCACGAATTTGCACACCATAACGCTCTTTAAGCCATTTCTTTGCCACAGCCCCTGCCGCTACCGTAGGTGCGGTTAAGCGTGCAGAGGAGCGTCCACCACCACGTGGATCACGAATGCCGAATTTATTCCAATACGTAAAATCTGCATGTCCGGGTCTAAAGGAGTCGCTAATATTGCTGTAATCTTTACTGCGTTGATCCTCATTTTGAATCAATAAGGCAATCGGTGTCCCTGTCGTTTTGCCCTCATAAATACCCGATAAAATTTGAACAGTATCAGGTTCACGGCGTTGCGTCACATGACGTGAAGTCCCAGGTTTACGACGATCTAACTCAAACTGAATATCCGCCTCTGTCAATACCATCCCTGCAGGACAACCATCAATCACACAGCCAATCGCTGTACCATGTGACTCACCAAAATTACTCACTGTAAAAAGCTTACCTAACGAGCTACCCGACATGTTTTCATCCTAAATTTAGTGTGTTTTTTGCTCTTGCGCTTTTTTCTTGGCTTTTGCTAAACGCTTAGCGGGTCTAACATAGAAAATAGCAAATAAAAATACCGCCAAGGCAAGAAAAAACTCTATCATACCTAAGCGTTGTGATAAGACAGAGGTATCCGAATACCATCGTGTAGACCCTTCAAGAATATAAAGCAATACCAACATTGATGACCATTGCATCGTATAAAGATTCCCCTTATACACACCATACAAAGGAAACATCAAAGGTAAAGCTTTAAGGACATAAATACTACCTCCCGGCACTAGTGGGTCTAACCACAATTCCCAAACAATACAAAGGATAAATAAAGCCAATAAAGCGATAAAAGCACCTAGGCGTAATATAGGGTTGAGTTTTAACTCGTCTGACATTGATACTGTACTCATCTGTAGAGAATATCATTCATTATACGGATTTTTTGGGTCTATCGCATTATCTTGTTATACTTTGACTTGTCATTTATTAATTTTTTCAAATTTAAAGCGATGCACGATAAAGATACCGAACATCTTAACGATATTCAAGAGAACCAAGAACAAGCTGAAGAGGATCAGGTCCAACAAAATGCTCGCCCTTATTTTAGACAGGCCGTTGTGACCGCTTTTCACCGTTTATCAGATGATAATTTAACGCAGGTCGCCGGTAGTTTGACTTATACTACCGTATTGGCTGTCGTCCCACTCTTAGCCGTCATCCTCTCTTTGTTTACTGCCTTCCCTATCTTTAAAGAACTGCAAACTGAGTTGGATCATTTTCTGGCTAATAATCTTATGCCAGAAGCAATGTCCGACAGCATTATGACCCATTTAAATGGCTTTGCCGAAAAAGCCCGTAATATGACTGCCATTGGTGCTGTCTTTTTAATGATTACCTCTATTTTGCTCATGAAAACCATTGATGAGGTGCTTAATAAAATTTGGCGCGTACAAAAACAACGCCCTTTAATGACGCGAGTCTTAATCTATTGGGCCATTCTGTCCGTCGGTCCCTTTATGCTCGCTGCGAGCATTTGGGCAAGTACTTTTGTCGCACGAGCCAAATTAGGCTTTGGGGTAGATATCAGTATTGTTCAAAATATCTTTGCGACAGTCTTCCCTACTCTCCTGTCTTTTATTGGTTTTACCTTGCTCTACTATATCGTGCCTAATCGTCGTGTCTACCTACGCGATGCGATGATTGGCGCTGCCATTGCCGCCGTGCTTTTTGAAGCCATGAAAAATGGCTTTGCTTTTTATATTACGCAATTTCCTTCTTATACCGTTATTTATGGCACATTTGCCACTATTCCATTATTTTTACTTTGGATTTACCTCTCTTGGCTAGTCATTTTATTTGGTGCCATTATTGCTTCTATTGCGCCACAAATCCGCTTTGGGCATATTGAAACGAGTGATAAAGCAGGTGCCGATTTTGTACAAGCCATTCGTTTATTACGTATTTTGGCAGAAAACAGCAATAACAACCCACCCGGTAAAAGCACACAATATTTACAAAAAAATATGGGGGGCAATAGTACACATACCCTTTATGTCCTCGAACAATTAAGCTCTCTCAGTTACATCGTGAATACTCAAGGCAAACGCTCTGAACGCTGGGTACTTGCTAATACCACAGACAAACAGCTATCGGCATTAAGTGATTTATTTTTACTTAACCCCGAAATAGATCAAGCGATGGCGGATGATAAAATTCGTAGTGCGATGAGTCGTTTAATCTTAAAAGAAAATGTTGAACTCAAAGAAGTCCTTTAATAACCCTTTAAAAACCTGAGTTGATAATTTCCTTTTATTCGTGTACATTGAAGGAATACGTGATTTTATGGGATAGACCATGCTAAAAGTTAATGAAATTCTCCGTGTTAAAGGTGATGTCCTTTACACTATCACACCAGACGCAACTGTCGAGCAAGCCATTCAGATAATGAGTGAGCAGGATATTGGTTCTCTCGTGGTTTTAGAACATGGTGAACTCGTTGGCATGCTAACTTTCCGAGAAATTATGCGCTGCCTCAATCATAAAAAAGACATTCATTCAGCGACCGTTCGCAGTATTATGGATGACCACCCTGTGAGTGTGACGCCCAATACCGAGGCAACCGAGGTACAACGTCTTATGCTAGAACTACATGCACGCTATGTCCCTGTGATGGACGGTCCTACCCTATTAGGCGTGATTTCATTTTATGATATGGCACGTGCTTTATTAGAAATGGAGCAATTTGAAAACAATATGCTTAAAGCCTATATTAAGCATTGGCCCGACGACAAAACTGAAGCAGATGAATAAAAACCCTCTCTTCATGCTCTGAACACTATAATATCTGAACACTATAATTCATCTAAAAAAATTACCTCTGCTTTGTTAAATTATGCAGAGGTAATTTTATAATCTTTTAAATAGCTTGTATCGCCTATCTTTAAATCAACTCACTTTGGGTACGATAAGCTCCACCATCACTCTCATAATCTCGTTCTGTTCCTACATCTAATGAGACAGTCCCCACAGGGACACAACAACAAGGTAACACCTCGCCATTGGCAACATAGGCGAGTGGTTCAGACAGATATTCAACTTCCCCACTTAGCATACGCGTACGACACGAGCCACAATAGCCCGAACGGCATTGGTACTCTACCACATGTCCCGTCCGTTCTAAACCCTCTAACAAGGTCTCTCCCGCATGCAAAACAAGACTACGTGAGCGCGTAATGACTAAACTCATAAATCAAACTCTTCAAAGTCGTCCGTATTGACTTCAGCGTCAATTTGACCCACTAAGTACGAAGAAATTTCTACCTCTTGAGGTGCGACTTGAACATTGTCCGAGGTCAGCCATGCATTAATCCATGGAATTGGATTTTGCGTAGCACCCGGGAATGCTGGTTGTAAACCGACAGCTTGCATACGGATATTGGTAATATATTCAACATATTGCACCAAGATATCCTTATTCAAACCAATCATTGAGCCATCGCGGAACAAATACTCCGCCCATTCTTTCTCTTGCTCGGCAGCGACCTTAAAAAGATTAAAACATTCTTGTTCTAAATCACGTGCCACATATTCCATTTCAGGGTCATCCACCCCACTTCGAAGAATATTCAGCATGTGCTGCGTACCGGTAAGATGTAACGCCTCATCACGTGCAATCAGTTTAATGATTTTCGCATTACCTTCCATCAGCTTACGCTCAGCAAAAGCAAATGAGCATGCAAAACTCACATAAAAACGAATCGCTTCTAAAGCATTGACCGCCATTAGACATAGATAGAGTTTTTTCTTAAGCTCATATAAGCTCACACGAACCTCTTGACCATTGATAACATGCTTACCCTCACCAAAGCGATCATATAGCTGAGTCAATTGGATAAGGTCATCATAATAACGAGAGATGTCTTTAGCGCGAGCTAAGATATGTTCATTGCTCACAATATCATCAAAAATCACGCTAGGATTATTGGTGATATTACGAATAATATGTGTATAAGAGCGCGAGTGAATCGTCTCAGAAAACGCCCACGTCTCAATCCATGTCTCTAGCTCAGGGATAGACACCAAAGGCAATAAGGCCACATTTGGACTACGCCCCTGAATAGAATCCAATAATGTCTGGTACTTTAAGTTACTAATGAAAATATGCTTTTCATGGTCTGGTAAACTAGCATAATCGATACGATCTTGAGAAACGTCAATCTCTTCTGGTCGCCAGAAAAATGAGAGTTGCTTTTCAATCAGCTTCTCAAAGGTTTCGTATTTTTGTTGGTCATAACGAGCCACATTGACACTTTGCCCAAAGAACATTGGCTCTTTTAATGGGTCATTAGGTGTTTGGCAAAAAGTACTATAAGACATCTTCAACACTCTTTTTTAAATTTTACATGCACCACCAGCGCAATCCTCATCTTCAGGTTGTGCCGTAGTTAAATCATCTTGGGTATCATCTGCACCATCACGCGTATTATGATAGTACAAGGTTTTTACACCATATTTATACGCCGTGAGCAAGTCTTTAAGCAATTGCTTCATCGCGACACGCCCACCCTCAAAACGTTGAGGATCATAGCTCGTATTAGCTGAAATCGACTGATCGACGAATTTCTGCATAATACCCACCAATTGCAAATAACCCTCCATATTCGGCATTGCCCATAAGGTTTCATACTTGTCTTTGAGCGTTTCATAGTCAGGCACGACTTGACGTAAAATACCGTCTTTTGAGGCTTTGACCGTGACTAAACCTCGTGGTGGCTCAATACCATTAGTGGCATTAGAAATCTGACTTGAGGTCTCTGACGGCATTAGTGCTGTCAAGGTAGAATTACGTAAACCATGCTCAACAATCTCTGCACGCAACCATTCCCAATCTAAATGTAATGGCTCTGCACAAATGCTATCTACCGCTTCTTTATAGGTATCAATCGGTAAAATACCTTTAGCATAATGGGTTTCATTAAAACCTAAGCAAGGACCTGATTCCTTAGCCAAATTCATAGAGGCTTTTAAGAGATAATACTGAATCGCTTCAAAAGTACGATGCGTTAAGGCATTACCTGAACCATCTGAGTATTTTGCTCCATTTTTCGCTAAATAATAGGCAAAGTTAATCACACCAATACCCAATGAGCGACGCTTCATACTGCCTAAGTAAGCCGCTTTAATTGGATAATCTTGATAATCGAGTAAAGCATCTAAAGCACGAACGGCTAAATCTGCTAAATGCTCTAATTCCGCTAAGTTCTCAATAGCACCTAGGTTAAAAGCCGATAAGGTACATAAAGCAATTTCACCATTTTCGTCATTAATATCACTTAATGGCTTGGTCGGTAAGGTAATCTCTAAACATAGATTCGATTGGCGAACAGGAGCAACCTTAGGATCAAAGGCACCATGCGTATTGGTATGATCCACATTTTGAATATAAATACGCCCTGTTCCTGCACGCTCTTGCATCATTAAAGAGAACAACTCCACCGCTTTCACGCTGCGCTTACGGATACTTGGGTCATTTTCATATTGAACATAAAGCTTTTCAAATAAAGCTTGATCCTCAAAGAAAGCATCGTATAAACCCGGCACATCAGAGGGTGAAAATAAAGTAATATTCTCGCCTTTAATAAAGCGCTTATACATTAATTGGTTAAGCTGTACACCATAGTCCATATGACGCACACGGTTTTCTTCAACACCGCGATTGTTCTTAAGGACTAATAAAGACTCTACCTCCAAATGCCAAATTGGATAAAATAAGGTCGCTGCACCACCACGCACACCACCCTGAGAGCAGCACTTTACCGCTGTCTGGAAGTGTTTATAAAAAGGAATACACCCTGTATGCTGAGCCTCGCCACCACGAATTGGACTACCTACGGCACGGATACGTCCTGCATTAACACCAATACCCGCACGTTGTGATACATAACGTACAATCGCTGCACTTGTCGCATTAATAGAATCTAGACTATCGCCACACTCAATCAATACGCAAGAGCTGAACTGACGTGTTGGGGTGCGTACACCTGCCATAATAGGCGTTGGCAATGAAATCTTAAAGGTTGATGTCGCATCATAAAAACCTTTGACATAGTCAAGACGAGTCTCTCGAGGATATTTAGAGAATAAGCAAGCCGCAACCAGAATATAAAGAAACTGTGGACTTTCATAAATCTCATTAGTCACACGATTCTGTACGAGGTATTTACCCTCTAATTGCTTAACAGCTGCATAAGAAAATGTTAAATCGCGTGAATGGTCAATATAGCTATCCAAAATGTCTAATTCTTCTTTGGTATAGTCTTCCAGAATATGCTTATCATATTTACCCATCTCAACAAGACGAGTCACGTGACTAAACAGACTAGGAGGTTCAAACTCCCCAAACGCTTTTTTGCGCAAATGGAAAATCGCCAAGCGTGCTGCTAAGAACTGATAATCAGGAGTTGACGGTGAAATTAAATCCGCTGCCGCTTTAATAATCGTCTCGTGAATATGCTCGGTACGCATACCATCATAAAATTGAATTTGAGATTTCAATTCAACTTGAGAAACAGAAACGTTATTAAGCCCTTCGGCAGCCCAATTAATAACGCGATGAATTTTGTCTAAATTCAATGGTTCTTTCGACCCATTGCGTTTAACAACAAACAATTGAGTAGTCATTGTATAGTCCAGCAGCAATAAATTGACAGGACTAAATATAGGCTTTTGTTAAAACCTATATTTAGTATTGTTCGACTTGCGTATAACACAAGATATAGAACGCAAGTATAGTAAACTTTTTCCTTTTTCGCAAGCACAGGAATAAGCAAAAAGTGATCGTAACTATATGATAAAAAAGAATTTTTATACCAAAAATAAATTTAAAAAAAATGTAAACTTACAATTTATAGGTAGATTACCACACTTACCCCTAGTTCTCATAAGTCTATTCTTGGTGTATTAGTTAAGCATTAAACCGTACCAATGTACGCCACCAATAAAACAAAACCCCATCAGAAAATTCCAATGGGGTTTCACAAATTTTAAAACAGCTATATTATGCTTTAGCCATAGAAGCTACTTCTGCAGCAAAGTCAGTGACTGCTTTCTCGATACCTTCACCTACGATGAATAAACCGAAGCTTTGAACAGCGGCTTTCTTCTCTTTAAGCATTTGTTCAACTGTTTGCTTATCGTTTTTCACGAAAGGTTGGTTCAATAAAGAAACTTCTTTTAAGTACTTAGCAATAGAACCTTCAACCATTTTTTCAACGATTTCAGCTGGTTTACCAGACTCAGCCGCTTTTTGTGCTGCCACTGAACGCTCTTTTTCGATATCTTCAGCAGGAACACCAGCTGCATCTAATGCTTTTGGTTTTGTTGCCGCAACGTGCATTGCCACATCTTTACCTACTTCGTCGTCACCACTGTACTCTACTAATACACCGATACGACCACCGTGGCTGTAGCTCGCTAATTTGTTAGCGGTCTCTACGCGATGGAAACGACGGATTGTCATGTTCTCACCGATTTTACCCACTAAAGCTGTACGTGTTGTTTCTACAGTACCGTCACCTAAAGCTAATGCGCTTAAAGCAGCAACATCCGCTGGGTTCTCTAGTGCAACTTTTTTCGCTAAAGATTCAACAAATTCAACGAATTCTGGGTTTTTAGCCACGAAGTCTGTTTCGCAGTTAACTTCGATTAATGCGCCCTTACCACCTTCGATGTAAGAACCAATTAGACCCTCTGCTGTCACGCGAGTAGCTGCTTTGCTTGCTTTATTACCTAGTTTTACACGTAAAATTTCTTCTGCACGTGCTAAATCGCCATCAGCTTCTGCTAGGGCTTTTTTACATTCCATCATAGGAGCGTCAGTTTTTTCACGCAATTCTTTTACCATTGCAGCGGTAATTTCAGCCATGTTTTCTCCAGTTTTAGATAAGTGATAGAGTTCTTAAATATAAGAACCAAGCATCTTTATGATGCATAAAAAATAGACTACATAATAACATAAGTCGGCTCCAAGGAGCCGACCATCAGGAACTTCAACAGGCGACGATTATTCAGCCGCTGCTTCTGCACCCTCTTGAATTTCTTCTACTAGACCGTTAAGTGCTTGCTCACGACCTTCTAGAATTGCATTTGCTACACCAGCCGCATATAACTCAATCGCTTTTGCTGAGTCATCATTACCAGGGATAACAAAATCAACACCTTCTGGTGAGTGGTTAGTATCCACAACAGCAATGACTGGAATACCTAATGTACGTGCTTCTTGGATAGCAATTTTGTGGTAACCAACGTCAACAACGAATAACGCTGCTGGTAGTTTGTTCATATCTTTGATACCACCGATAGACTTGTTTAATTTCTCTAAATCACGAGAGAACATTAACGCATCTTTTTTGCTTAAACGCTCAACGCTACCGTCAACTTGAGCAGCTTCCATGTCTTTTAGACGTTTGATAGAAGACTTAACTGTTTTGAAGTTAGTCATCATACCACCTAACCAACGGTTATTAACGTAAGAAACGCCAGCGCGTGTCGCTTCTGCAGCGATGATTTCACGAGCAGAACGTTTTGTACCGACGAATAATACGTCACCACCACGAGCAGCTGTTTGGCGAATGAAATTCATCGCTTCTAAGTATTTAGCCACTGTTTTTTCTAGGTTGATGATGTGAATTTTGTTACGTTGACCGAAAATGTATTGACCCATTTTTGGGTTCCAGTAACGTGTTTGGTGACCAAAGTGAACACCAGCTTCTAACATTTGACGCATTAATGACATATTTGACTCCACAGGGTTATGTCTTGTACATCGCCAGCATTGATAGTAGATTTCTTAGTATCAACACCCTATGTAGCGATGCACGCTATTTAAAAATAAGGTTAAACTATCTGAAATATCTCCCCAATAACGAACTATTGGACTTATATTCAAATAAGCCTATAATTATATACTGTTTTTATATATTTGTTCAAGTTTTATGCCAATTCTTAAAAATCCCGAAGACATTCAGAAAATGCGCGCTGCTTGTCAAGACGCTGCCAAAGCGCTTGATTACATCACACCCTTTGTTAAGGCAGGCGTGACCACAGGTGAGCTAGACCGTTTAGTGATTGACTATATCGATAATGTCCTTAAAGTCAAGTCCGCTACCATAGGGTATGGTCCTCCGGGACACCCTCCTTTTCCTGCGAGTATTTGTACATCTATCAACAATGTGATTTGTCACGGTATTCCAGGCGATCGTATCTTAAAAGACGGTGATATTATGAATATTGATATCACCATCATTAAAGATGGTTGGTTTGGAGATACGAGCCGTATGTTCTATATTGGCGAGCCCTCTGTACAAGCGCGCAAATTGAGCGAAACCGCTTATGAGTGCATGTGGTTAGGTATCGAACAAGTTAAGCCGGGAGCAACGCTAGGCGATATCGGTTATGCCATCCAGACCCATGCTCAGGCACAAGGATTTTCTGTCGTTCGCGATTATTGTGGTCACGGGATTGGTCAAGTTTTCCATGATGAACCTATGGTACTTCACTATGGCAAACCAAATACAGGCATGAAACTCGAAGAAGGCATGACGTTTACCATTGAACCGATGATTAATGCAGGTCATTATGCCACCAAAATCATGCCGGATAAATGGACAGTTGTGACCAAAGACCGTAGTCTCTCCGCACAATGGGAGCATACGATTATCGTAACGGCGACAGGTTATGAGGTATTGACAGTATCAGAGAACATGCCAAAACCTCCTGCTTTTGTAAAAACTGCTTAATTGCTTATTACGCCTATGACAACACCACTTCTAACTATTCGCCAACACATCGCCGAACAACGCGAGCAATTGAGATATCAATACAAAGAAGGCGTATTATCTGCGGATCAATTTTTAAGTCAACACAGTCAATTAATTGATCAGGGATTTAAAGAAGTGGTGTCAATACTCCCTCTACCCGAGGGAGCAGCCTTATGTGCTGTTGGGGGCTATGGACGCCATGAACTTTATCCTTTCTCCGATATTGACATTCTCCTACTGCTTGCTCAAGAGCCTAACGAAGAAGATAAATCGCGTTTAGAAAGTCTTGTCCAATCTTTCTGGGATTTGGGGTTGGATATTGGTGCAAGTGTCCGTACCATTGAGGATTGTTTAAGTGAGGCAAAAAAAGACATCACTATTGAAACCAGTCTATTAGAGTGTCGTTATATCCTTGGTAATGCGACCTTAGTGGAACAACTTCAACAAACCTTTATGGATCACCATGATCCACAGGACTTTTTCCAAGCTAAACACCTAGAGTTTAAACAACGTTATACACGGTATAACAACACCCCTTACTCACTTGAGCCAAACTGCAAAGAGTCTCCTGGTGCTTTGCGTGATATTCAATTAATTCATTGGCTAGCACGTTCTAATCAATTTAACGAGGGCTGGGATGCTTTAGTTGCCGCCAATCTCATGACTGAAAAAGAGGCTGAGGTTATTCGGTCCACGGAACAACGCTTTAAACGTTTCCGTATTGAATTACACCTCATTCACAAAAAACGTGATGACCGTGTGTTGTTCCATGTACAGCCTATGTTGGCGGAGGTTTATGGTTATAAGGCACAAACAGGTAAACGTCCTTCCGAAATGTTTATGCAAGACTACTACGGTGCAGCACGTATTGTGAATTTAATCACGCACTTTATGTTGCAAAACTTTAAGGACTATTTATTCCCTGATCAGGATAAGCGAATTGTACATATTGATGAGGACTTTCAAAGCGTTGGTCAGCTACTCGATGTCCGTCAAGATGATGCTTTTGAACAAAACCCTAATCTATTACTCAAAGCCTTTTTAGTCCTGCAACAACACCCAGAATTAGAGGATTTTAGTGTACGTACGCAACGACTTATCTGGGGCAATCGCAAACTGATTGATACCAAATTCCGAGCAGATCCGATTAATCAACAAACCTTCTTAGCCATTTTACAGCAGCCACAAGGTATTGTTCATACATTCCGTCGCCTCTCCAAACTGAAAATTTTGCCTCGCTATATCCCTATCTGGACCAAAATTGTGGGACAAATGCAGCATGATTTATTTCATGTATATACGGTCGACCAACATACACTACAAGTAATCCGTCATATGCGACGCTTTACCATGCCAGAATACGCACAAGAAAACCCTCTGGCCGCTCGCTTAATAGCGGAGTTTGACCGCAGTTGGTTACTCTATATTGCAGCTTTATTCCATGACATTGCTAAAGGGCGTGGCGGGGATCACTCTACACTGGGAGCGGTAGATATTCGACAATTTGCAGAGCTTCATCAATTAAGTGAAGAAGATACGGATTTATTAGAATTTTTAGTGGCTAATCACCTCTTAATGTCTAATGTTGCCCAGAAAAAAGACTTATCGGATCCTGAAGTAATTAAAGCATTTAGTGAAGCCGTCAAAACACGTCGTCGCTTAACAGCATTATATCTATTAACGGTTGCCGATATTCGTGGTACCAGCCCAAAAGTGTGGAATGCGTGGAAAGGTCAGCTCTTACAAAACCTTTATCAAAGTACGGCGCTCCTTTTTGACGGCGATACCTTTGATCGCCATACGATTTTATCGCAACGCAAAGAAGACGCTAATGCCATTATTAAATTAGCGGGACTATCTGATGAACAGCGTGATTGTTTCTGGTCAAAAATGGATGTAGCCTATTTTCTCCGTCATGAAGCAAGCGATATTGCATGGCATACACGCACGCTTTACAACCATATCAGCACTGAGGATACGATTGTCAAGGCACGTCCTGTCGATAAGAGCGAGCATATTCAAGTCGTCGTTTTTACGCGTGACCGATCCAACCTTTTTGAAAAAATTGCGGCCTACTTCTATCAGCACAATATCAATATTTTAGATGCCCGTATTCATACCAGTACAGATGGTTACGCTTTGGATAGCTTTTCTATCTCATCGAATCTAATCCAACAACCCCGTGATTTTATTTCGATTATTGAAGTCAATCTCGCTAAGGCCATTAATAGTGAGCTACCTGAATATATTGCGCAGGATAAAACGCATACTCCTCTCATGGTTGGAGCGGATGTACGTCGCTCTCGCACCTTCCCTATCGTCCCAAGTGTCGAGCTAGTGAAAGATGAGTATAGTAACTCTTGGCTGCTCTCTATCATCACAACAGACTGTCCGGGCATTCTCTATCATCTCGCTAGTTTATTTAATAAGCATCATGTCAGCCTACATATGGCAAAAGTAATGACCTTAGGTGAGCGTGCTGAAGACGTTTTTATGATTGAAAGCCAGCATTTAAGTAATGAAAAAAATCAACTCGCCTTTGAGCGTGATATTCTCGAAACCCTTAATCGACTGACCAAACTTAAATAAAAGCCATGTTATCACTATTTTTAACTAACTTACTGTTTGTCTTGGCGACAATTTTACCCATTTTAAATCCGCCTGCCGTTGCCCCTATTTTCTGGACAATGACGAGCGGTGCAAATAATCAAACACGTAAAATGTTATCAAAACGCATTGCCTTAAATGTGTTTGTGATGATTGTCACAGCGATTTTTCTGGGAAATTTTGTCCTCAGTATGCTGGGAATCTCTTTATCGGTAGTCCGTGTTGGCGGTGGTTTACTGGTTATTGCTGCTGCTTGGAAACTCCTCAACGCCGAAGACCCAGATACCAGTTTGCACCCAATTGATAGTGAATACTCTATCGACAAAGCTAAGAATAATGCTTTTTACCCCCTGACCTTTCCTATTACCTGTGGACCGGGTACGATTGCAGCAGCCATTACCGTCGGTGCTAGCTTACAAAACAGTGAACTTAATTGGACCACCGTTACCTCCTTAAGTGGTACGATGGTAGGTGTAGGCATTGTGTCATTGACAGTATTTTTCTGTTTGCGCTTTGCTGCACAATTTTTACATCGTTTAGGACAAAATGGTACCGTAATTTTTATGCGTCTTTCTGCATTTATTCTTTTATGCGTCGGCGTACAAATTCTCTGGGCGGGTGTCCATGATCTTGTTATTAGTCTTTTTACTGAAGTGGCCAAAATAAAATGAGTACTCAACGCATTCTAAATCTTATCGCTATCGTCTGTCTCACTGCGGTTGGTTTTGCACTTTTTTCTCAATACGTGCTCGACATGCAACCTTGTGCTTGGTGTGTCTTTCAACGCCTGATTTTCTTAGTTATTGCAGGTATTTGTCTATTGGCAAACCTTTTCCGTAGTGGCTTTTTACAAAAACTCTTTGCCTTTACTACCTTTGCTTTATCGGTTGGGGGTGTCCTGAGTGCTTGGTACCAATATAGTGTCGCAGCCAATATGTTTTCATGTGATATGACATTCGCTGATCAATTTATGGCAAAATGGACTGGCTTAGATGGTATGATGCCTTGGTTATTCGGTATCTATTCTAGCTGTATGGATGCTAAAGTCGATTTATTGGGCATTGAGTATGCTTTATGGGCGCTAGGCTTATTTGTGGTGATAGCCGTCGTAGCACTTATTGCTCTCTTTAAGCACGAACCACGAGAAATTTTCTCTTAAACGGATTAACTATGCCTACACTTGCCGTCGCACTTATCGTCAAAAATGAAGCACAAGAACTCCCCTTTTGTTTAAATAGTGTCAAAGATTGGGTAGATGAAATGATTGTGCTCGATTCTGGTAGCACTGATGGCACACAAGCGATTGCGCAGAGTTATGGCGCTAAAGTCTATAGTAATACTCATTGGCCCGGATTTGGCAAACAACGTCAGCTTGCGCAAACCTATATCAAGAGTGATTATGTCCTCTGGCTAGATGCCGATGAGCGTGTAACCCCTGAATTAAAGGCACAGATTCAAGCGGCTGTGGCTAGTGATGAAAGCCATACACTTTATCAAATTAATCGTCTTAGCGAAGTATTTGGCAAAAAAATCCACCACTCAGGCTGGTATCCAGATTATGTGACTCGTCTATATCGTACAAAAGATACACAGTATGACGACTCACTTGTACACGAAAGTGTGGTGGTTCCTGCTGGGTTTAAACTTAAAAAACTTGACGGGCATCTCTTACATTACACTTATAAAACCTTACATCAATATCTCAATAAGTCAGCTAGTTATGCTCAAGCTTGGGCAGAACAACGTGCCGCAAAAGGCAAAAAAGCCAGTCTATGGGACGCTTGCTCACATGCTTTCGCACGGTTTATTAGAATGTATCTTCTAAAAAGAGGTTTTATGGATGGCAAACATGGTTTTTTACTGGCTGTCTTATCCGCTCATTCGGTATTTGTCAAATATGCCGAATTATGGATTAAAACCTCAACTAAACGCTAAGTAGCGCACGACTCTTTAGAACAAGAAATACACGCTGAAACTTGATACCCCTCTATCTTAAAAGATGGAATTTTTTGGCACGACGCTGATAAACAGTAAGTATTAAGTAATTTTTACTTATCGCTTTTGAAGCACTTTATAAACTACATCAGCACTAAATCCACGGCTCGCCAAAAAACGCATCTGTTTTGCCTTTTCTTGTGGCGTCGTTGGATACTGCCCATGGAATTTACGCTCCCATACCTCTTGAGCGCGACTGAATTCTGTCTCTCGAAGGTTTTCTTTGAGAGTAGCGACTGTCTCTATAGGGAGATGATGTTGGCGCAAGGCTTGGAGAATTTTTTGATTACCCCATCGCTCTTGACGAAAAAGTACAAAGTTCTCTGCAAAACGCTCATCAGATTGCCAGTTTTCTTTTTGGAGACGAGCAAGAACGGTATCAATTTGCTGCACATCATCGGTGTACTTAGCCAATTTTCGGCGTAGCTCTTGCTCCGAATGCTCTCGTCGTGACAATAAAGCGACGGCTTTAGCCAGTAAATTAACAGGCTTGGCCGTTTGTTGAGCAGAATGTGTTGGTATCGCACTAGAGGTTGTAGAAAATTTATCTATAGCCTTTTCGTCAGAGATAAACTCATCTTCAACAGGGCTGACACCTCCTGCTCGAGGTGCACGCCCTGAAGAATTAAATGACTGACTCGACATTACTCTTCGATATAGTCATCTTCGATATCATCACCGTCTTCGGGACCAACAGACTGCCCCATCTCAATGATACCCATGTTTTGGCGGATTTTGTTTTCAATCTCACGAGCCATTTCTGGATGCTCACGTAAGTACTCTCGAACATTGTCCTTACCCTGTCCGATACGCGTACCGTCATAGCTAAACCAAGCACCTGCCTTATCAACAATACCAGCCTTAACACCTAGGTCGATAATCTCACCTTCGCGAGAAATACCTGTACCGTACATAATATCGAATTCCACTTGTTTAAATGGTGGTGCAACCTTATTCTTAACGACTTTAACGCGCGTTTCGTTACCTACGACCTCATCACCTTTCTTGATAGAGCCAATACGGCGAATATCTAGACGTACAGAAGAGTAGAACTTAAGTGCATTACCCCCTGTCGTGGTCTCTGGACTACCAAACATCACACCAATCTTCATACGAATTTGGTTAATAAAAATCACCATACAGTTCGTACGCTTAATAGAAGCGGTCAGTTTACGTAGTGCTTGACTCATCAAGCGAGCTTGTAAACCGGGTAGATTATCACCCATATCCCCCTCAATCTCTGCCTTAGGTACAAGTGCCGCGACCGAGTCAACCACGATAAGATCCACAGAGCCCGAGCGTACTAAAGCATCAGTAATCTCTAATGCCTGCTCACCTGTATCTGGCTGAGAAATCAATAAGTCCGAGAGATTAACGCCTAATTTAGCCGCGTACTGTACATCTAAGGCATGCTCAGCATCGATAAAGGCACACGTACCGCCAATTTTCTGCATCTCAGCGATAACTTGAAGCGTCAATGTCGTCTTACCACTCGACTCAGGACCATAAATCTCTACGACACGCCCACGAGGCAAACCACCCACACCTAAAGCGATATCAAGACCCAGAGAGCCCGTTGATACAACTTGGATATCATGAGCCACCTCATTATCCCCATAACGCATCACCGAACCTTTACCAAATTGTTTTTCGATTTGCGCTAGTGCAGCCGATAAGGCCTTAGCACGCTCAGCTGATGCCGCTTTTGATTGTTTATCATCCATCACGAGGATCCTTAAAAAACTAAATTAATCAATGTCACTATATTAAGAAGCATTAATGCATTAAGAGCACCTAAGTAGCACCTACTTATACCCTCTATCTAATATAGACATCCATGACGATATTTGCTATTATGCCATTAAATATACTGTATGTCCATACAGTAAGATAAGTTTATCCTATATTTTAATGCATTTGTCGTATTCTCGTCTTTTTTCAACATACCTTGGTGAAGAATGGTTAAAATTTGCTGTCTTTACCTTATTACTATGAGTATTCTATGTGGTTTAAAAATCTAAAAGTATTCCGTTTATCGCCAACTTGGCAACCCAGTACGGAAGAATTTGAAACTCTATTACAAAAACAAGCTTTCCAAGCAGGACAATTTTCATCAGAGCCTTTAAATCTAGGCTGGGCACCTTTTTTTGACGAAGAAGGCACGCTTATCCATAAAGTAGGACGCCATTACCTTGTCAAACTCCTTGTCGAAAAGAAACTTCTCCCTGCTTCTGTGATTAATCAATTTGCTAAAGCCAAAGCCTTAGAAGTCGAAGAACAACAAGGTTATAAAGTGGGTCGCAAACAAATGAAAGAAATCAAAGAAGATGTCACTGCTGTTCTACGCACCAAAGCTTTTAGCATTTATCGCGAAACGCGTGTGTGGTTTGACTTAGACAATCATTGGATGATTGTAGATGCTGGCGCTAGCAGCAAATCCGATGAGGTGATTGGTACATTAGCCAAAGTCCTCGATCCCTTACCTATTCTCAGCTATATGACCGAGCAATCCCCAACAAGCAGCATGACCAGTTGGCTATTGGATGAGACAGCACCTGATAGCTTTACAATTGATCAGGATACCGAATTGAAGTCGATGACTGACTCTCGTATCAGCGTTCGTTATGCCAATCATTCGCCAGAGCATGACGAATTATCTAAGCATATCACGGCGGGTAAGACATGTACTCGCCTCGCCATGACATGGAATGACCGCGTATCTTTTGTCTTAAATGATGCGGGTGATATCCGCCGTATTACGCCACTCGACGTATTGGCAGAATCACGCGAAAATCTCAACTCTGATGATGCGATTGAGCATTTTGATGCTGAGATGACCTTAATGTTTGGAGAGTTAAACGCATTGCTTAACGACCTCACCGATGCCTTAGGTGGTGAGAAAAAACAATAACTCATACCCCTTGCTTATGTCTATTAACACAATAGACATAAGCTACTTATAATTTTTCAACATATCAAAATTGAAAGAAATTCGTTAATTTCTACGAACTAAACGCTTACAATGCCATTTTTATTTAAATAAAAGATTTTTATCATGGCAAGACGTTTAGGACTAGGAACGCAAATTTTTATCGTTATCCTCTTTGGTATTCTTTTAGCATTTTTAACAAAAAATACGGTTGCACACGATACTGTACTTGCTATTACTCAATTACTGGGTAAACTTTTTGTTGAAATTTTAAAGGCTATTGCACCTGTTTTAGTGTTTATTCTCATTATTTCAGCCATAGCTCAACACCAAACCTCAACATTAAGTAAATCACACGGACTTAAATCAGTATTAATTTTATACGCTATTGGTATGTTAATGGCGGCTATTATCGCCGTCAGTATCAGTTTCTTATTCCCTGTGACTATTCCTTTACAAGGTATTGAAGCCGCTAATCGTCCAACACCAAATGGCTTAGGAGAAGTGCTTAGCAATCTCCTTTTTAAAATAGCGAGTAACCCTATAAAAGCATTGTCTGACTCTAATTACTTAAGTATTTTAGTGTGGGCAACAGTTCTTGGCTTAGCCTTAAAAAAGTCGCCAGAGCCTGTTAAACAACTACTCAATAGTCTCTCTTCTGCTATCAGCGCTATTGTTCAATGGGTCATTCGACTTTCTCCTATTGGCATCTTTGGCTTAATCACATCAACCATCCTTACTACAGGTTTGCAAGCATTAAATGCTTATCTCCATGTTCTTTTGCTTATTGTTGTAGCGATGGCATTCATGGCCTTTCTCGGCAATCCCTTAATTGTTTTTCTCAAAACAAAACGGAATCCTTATCCACTCGTATTCACTTGCCTAAAAGAAAGCGGCATTATTGCCTTCTTTATTCGTAGCTCCGTCGCTAATATTCCCGTTAATCTCAATTTAAGTAAAAAACTTGGCTTAAAAGAAGAGGTTTATAGTGTATCCATTCCTCTCGGAGCCACTATCAATATGGAAGGAGCAGCGATTACTATTACAATACTGACTCTTGCTGCCGTACATTCAGTAGGAATCCCTGTTGATTTTTTCTCGACGCTATTACTTGTCTTATTAGCTGTCATTGGTGCTATTGGAGCCTCAGGTGTACCCGGAGGCGCATTACCGCTTGTCCCTATGGCAGCAAGTTTATTTAATATTGAGCATGATGTTGCTATGCAAATGGTTGCTGTAGGTCTGTCTATTATGGTCGTACAAGACCCGTGTGGTACTGCATTAAACTCATCAACTGACGTGGTATTTACAGCAGCGGCTGACCCTAAATATAATCGTTAAACCATGAAACCACCCCCCATAAGTCTTCACTTATGGGGGGGGTTAATCTAACCGTTCTCTTGCGATGTAGAGACCCAAGCCTCATGGGTGCTAGGCAGAATAACGACTCAAATCAAAACCCTCTGTACTAATTTGCGGTTGTTCACCCGCCATCAAATCTGCCAGATATTTAGCAGAACCACAACTCATCGTCCAACCTAATGTACCATGCCCTGAGTTAATCCAGAGATTACTATAGCGTGTCTTACCCACAATCGGTGTACCATCTGGTGTCGCAGGACGCAAACCAGTCCAGAAAGTCGCCTCTTCTAAGTGACCACCTCCAGGGAATACATGATTAAAGACCTCATGCAAGGTATCGCGATATTTTTGTTTCAAGCTTAAATCAAAGCCATTCACCCCTGCCATACCTCCCATACGGATACGGTTATCAAAACGCGTTAATGCGACTTTATACGTTTCATCTAAGACGGTGGATTGTGGTGCTTTGCTCTCATCAGAAATAGGAATAGTCAATGAAAAGCCTTTTAATGGATAGATTGGCACATCAATACCTATCGGCTTTAACATCGCCGTACTGTATGAACCGAGAGCAACCACATAAGCATCGGCCGTTTCCAACTGACCATTGACCCAGACACCTTGAATTTGACCATTTTTGTATTCAAAGCGGTCAATACTATGATTAAACTTAAACTTAACACCCGCCTCTTTAGCTAGATTAGCCAAGGCTTGCGTAAACATAAAACAATCACCTGTTTCGTCATTAGGTAGACGCAAAGCACCCACGAACTCATTAATCGTGCCACTGAGACCCGGTTCATACGATAAAATACCCTGTCTATCAAGAATTTCATAAGGTGTCCCCATCTCTTCGAGCACCTTAACATCCTTACTCACACCATCTAATTGTTGTTGCTTACGGAACAATTGAATCGTACCCTTTTGACGACCCTCATAAGCGATGCCTGTCTCTGCTCGTAATTGGTCAATACAATCACGACTATATTCTGACATACGTACCATACGCTCTTTGTTAATCGCATAGCTCTTAGGATTGCAGTTTTTAATCAGCTGCCAAATCCAACGGTATTGCGTTAAATCAGACGTTGGTTTCATAATGAGTGGTGAGTGTTTTTGCAACATCCACTTAATTGCTTTTAACGGTACCCCTGGTGCAGCCCACGGGGATGCATAGCCCGGTGAAATCTGCCCCGCGTTCGCAAAACTAGTTTCGAGTGCGGGACCTTCTTGTCTATCAATGACCGTCACTTCAAACCCTTTTTTAGCTAAATAATACGCTGTTGTTGTTCCTACAACACCACTACCTAACACAAAAATATGCATTTGCGCATTCCTCTCCTAAGACAATAGCGAAAGGATAGCCGATATAGGCAGAAATAACAATGATACAGAGAGTTTTATCGAAAAAACGAGAGGTTATTTTAAAATTAATAATGTCAGTTTATAATTGCTGATTACTACCGTTAACGCTGGATTATTATGCAATTAACGACCAACTCTAAAAAACTCATTATTGCTATCATTGCCACGACGATTTTAGGTGTTATTCTCACTGCCCCATCAACACCCGAATTACCGAGTGAGTCTGTGGCGAATACCAGCGGGCAAAGTGCAGGACAAGATTTTTTACTTGATCCAACCACCGTCAAATCACTCACTAATCTGACCCAAAATATCCAATTACATGACCTTAATGATACGCAACAATACCGTGGCTATGTGCAAGGTGTGGGATACTCTTCTTATCAATTGCTCGCAGAACAAGGGCAAAAGATTCATTTTCAATTAGAAGCTTCTGACAATATCGAGATGCTTCTTTACGGTACCAATATCGTGCCTCTTAGCAATAACACAGAATATACCATTCCAGAAAATGGGCTTTACGATTTACGCATTCTCTACAAACCTAGCGTAGAGCTTGAACAGGCCAAAAAAAGCTCTGCACCTGAATCTTATCGTATTGCGTTTACTTTAAAGGCTAAAGCTCCTGCTCGTCCCCAGCAATAGTGGGCAATAGATGAAAACACTATTTCGACGAAAAATGGGGGTATTAACCCCCATTGTTTTAGGGCTCAATATTGGTGACTAAAAATCGTCATCTTTAAAAAAGCCATCCGCTTCTGTTTGTTGGAAAGGTTTATTCAGCAGATGGTTCATTTGTTGATAACTCAAGCTCAACTCTACCTCGCCAAGGACATAAGGTCCTAACTCATACAATGGATATACAAAGGTAATTCCTGTGGGTGAAAAATAGAAGTTATCCGACACTCGGAAATCTTTCATATCTAAAGACGCCTCTAGTTCATGATGACTTAGAACAACGAAATATTGCCCTTGTAAGAGAAGATTAAGCTCTTCCATAACAGAAGATGAGAAGACATCGTTTAAGGTGATGCGTTGCTGCTTGGCTAAATCTACCACAATATAATTGGTGTGGTGTACACCATGTGCACCACCGTTATAAGACTCGTTCCATATGCTAAACTGGGCTAGATGATTGCGTTGACCCATATAGTCCATGCGCATCACATTATGCATACCGATGAGGCGATTTTCAATCGCTTCTTTTTGATACTCTTCAAACATTTCCTCATAATGTGTCTGTAAAGTCGCCTCATCGACTTTTTGAGCAGACTGGTCAAATGCTTTCATTTTTTCCTCATCCACAGCCTCTACCAACATCTCTCGCATGAGTAAATCATTTAACCATGCTTGATTGGTTTCTGCCACACGAGCTACGATTTGCACAGTCCCTTCGCCCTCTTCTACATCGCCTTCTTTAAGTAGGAGGTATTGCTCTTTTGCTTTGTAGAGTTCTTTAATCTTGACATGAAGTCCGACGACATCACCAGCGGACTGTGACGTTTGTGCTTCTTCCAGCAGTTTATTTAAGCGCGTAATTTCTTGATCTTTAGCTGTCATAGCACTTTCTAGCTGTTGATAGTCTTTTTTTAACTGTACAAGAGTATTGACCGCTTCTGACGCTTGTTGTATCGCTTGCTTATCCTCGCAAGCGGTCAAAGTAAACACAGCCATCAATGCTGTCATCAATACCGTCTTTTTCATCGTATTTCCTCTCTAAAAAGATTTTTAACTACTATACACAAGCCATTTTTAAAAAGCAAAATATTAACGCCAATAAAAAAGGAACCAACATATGATGCTGGTTCCTTTGAATATCACTGATTAAGATGAATCGTGATTATTTTGGCGCACGGTTTAAGAATACACCTTTACATACTTGTAATGCCACACCAAAACCACCGACCAAGAAGATCACGTCAGAAATCGTACGAATCCAACGTAAATTTTCAAGGAAGTCTTGTTGTAAGAAGGCTTCACCGCGTGCAGACCACATACCTACGCTAACACTCTCGTGGAATTGATATAAACCGATAGGTAATAAGCTGGTCGCAATCATACCTAAAAGACCTAAGTTCAATGCCCAGAAAGAGGCTTTCATTAAACCATCGCTAAATTGCATCGTTGGACGAATATAGCGTAATACGAGTAATACAAAACCTAAAGCAAGGAAACCATACACACCGAATAATGCTGCGTGTGCGTGAACGGCTGTTGTGTTTAGACCTTGTAAGTAGAATAAAGCCACTGGTGTATTAATCATAAAGCCGAACACACCCGCACCTAACATATTCCAGAAAGCCACTGCTACAAAGAACATTAAAGGCCAGCGTAAGTTTGCCATCCATGGCGCACGGTTGCGTAAGCTCCAGTTTTCAAAAGCTTCATAACCTAATACCACTAAAGGTACCACTTCTAAAGCAGAGAAACTTGCACCTACCGCCATCACAGGTGTTGTTGCACCAGTGAAGTATAAGTGATGGAAAGTACCTGGTACACCACCTAGCATAAACAAGCATGCTGAAGCTAATGATGCTGTTGTTGCCATACGGAGTGATACTAAACCCATTGAGCTAAAGATAAAGGCTAAAGCCGCTGTTGCAAATACTTCAAAGAAGCCCTCTACCCATAGGTGAACCACCCACCAACGCCAGTATTCCATTACCGCGATATTTGAGTGTTCGCCATAGAATAAACCACTACCGTAGAATAGACCAATAGCCACAACAGACGCAGTAAAGAGCGCGAGTAAGTTTTTATCACCACCCTGTTTAAATGCACCAACAAGGCAACGTGCCATTAAGAATAACCAGAAAGCAATGCCCAAGAATAGAGCAAACTGCCATACACGACCTAAGTCTAAATATTCATAACCTTGATGACCTAACATAAAGTTAAGTTCTGCTGGCATTTGACCTGCAATCGCTAAGTAGTTACCTACAAAAGCGCCTACCGTTACCACCAATAAAGCAAGGAATAATACATTCACACCTAATGCTTGACCCTTAGGATCCTTACCACCATTCACAATCGGCGCTAAGAATAGACCGGCTGTTAAGAAACCTGCCGCAATCCATAGTACCGCACTTTGTAAATGCCATGTACGTAATAAAGAATAAGGGAACCATTTTGATAATTCGATACCGTAGAATGTTTGACCTTCTACCGTATAGTGTGCAACGGCACCCCCCATTAACATTTGAAAGCCAAATAATGCCACCGTTAAGAAAGCATATTTACCTAAGGCTTTTTGTGATGGTGTTAATTTAAATGTCGTGATAGGATCCATCTTTGGTGCTTGTGTTTCATCTTCAGCATGATTGCTTAAGAATGCCCAACCCCATACTAATAGACCTACCCCTGCAATTAAAAGAATCACACTGATAATTGACCAGATAACATTTTCTGCAGAAGGTACATTATCAATAATTGACTCTGGTGGCCAGTTATTGGTATATGTCACATCAGATCCTGGACGCTCTGTGGCCGCAACCCATGTACTCCAGAAAAAGAAATTCACTAATTTATCACGACGCGCAGGATCCGCAAGCGTGTTAGTTTTCATCGCAAAGCTTTCGCGAGTACTATTTAATGAAGGCTCATCACCATAAAGACCTTTATAGTATTCGCCAGTCATCTTCATCGCTTGAGCACGACGAGCAGAAATTGTCACTACCTCATTCGCATCGATAGTATTGGTGCGATACTCTTTTTTCGCAGCCGCTTCTAGAATAGCTTTTTGCTCTTCATTTGCTTGCTCATAAGATACACCAAAACGCTCTTGCGATAACAAATTCATCCAAGTTACTAACTCACGATGTAACCAGTCCGCTGTCCAGTCTGGCGCTTGATAAGCACCGTGACCAAAGATAGAACCGTTTTGCATACCGCCTGTACTTTGCCAAGCCGACTGACCTTGCAAAATATCTTCGCGCGTCATTAACACCTCACCTGTTGCCTCAACTTTTACTTGAGCAGGAATCGGTGGCGCATTACGATAAACATCGGCACCAAAGTACCCTAAGATTGAAAAGGTAACGATTAAGATACCTATAAGCCAAAACCACAGCTTTTTATAATTTCCCATAACTTTTCCTAAAAATATCTACTGCGATATGAAACATTGAGTGGCGCCATTAGCGTATTGTCATTGCTTATGAGCAGTCACAATGCACTTTTATAGTGCCGTCATCTTTTTATAAGCAAATAGCGTGCCAACTTTTATTTAAGTTATTTTCAATCACTTACAGCAAGCAAGGTATTTTTTACCTTATAATATATGGGTATTTTTTACCTATTAGGTTATTTTTACCTTGACTATCCATTCCCTTATTGCGGATTTATCCCTTGAACTTTCTCCTACCCAGCGCTTAAGTCGTTTAGTCAATACGATTAAAGTAGCTTTCCAATGTAGCGCTGTGGGTCTATTGCGCCTACATAACGACACACTCTTCATGGTAGCCGCTGAGGGATTAAGTCACGATACACTAGGACGACAATTCTCACTGAATGAACATCCTCGTCTATCCACTATCGTCCATACCACAGACTTAGTACATTTTGACCACCACTCTCCTTTACCTGATCCTTATGACGGTCTGGTCAACACGCGCCCCGGGGAGCCACTACTGGTCCATGATTGCTTGGGCATAAGACTCCATATTAACCAACAACTGTGGGGGATTTTGACTCTGGATGCAATGGTCAATACCTTTACCACAGATAAAAAAGCCTTACTCAAAGAGTATTTACCCTATTTAGAAGCCACTATTCGGGTGGCGGACTTAGAACATCAATTGGATGAACGCCACCACTTTAGTACCATCGAATTACCTCACAATATTGAAAATAGTCGAAAAATCATCGGTAATAGCCCTGCTGTATTACGTTTACTCGATGATATTCATGTAGTAGCTGATGCTGAAGTGCCTGTCCTCATTAGCGGAGAAACCGGTGTGGGTAAAGACTTAGTTGCGCATTATATCCATGCACATTCTAAGCGACACGCTCAACCGATGGTGATTGTCAACTGTGCTGCCCTACCCGAAGCATTAGCCGAAAGTGAACTTTTTGGACATATAAAAGGCGCATTCTCAGGTGCAACACATGAACGTGCGGGGCGTTTTGAAGTCGCGGACAAAGGCACACTCTTTTTAGATGAAATTGGAGAACTAAGCCTTCCTATCCAATCCAAACTACTTCGTGCATTACAAAATGGCGAAATCCAACGCCTAGGTTCCGACCAAACCCATCACGTTAATGTTCGCATTATTGCCGCCAGTAATCGTGACTTACTCAAGGCCTCTGAGGATGGTAGTTTCCGTATGGACTTATATCATCGACTATCGGTATTCCCAATTCAAGTCCCCGCCCTTCGCGAACGCGATAAAGATATTCTGCTTTTAGCCGGACATTTTTTAGAACAAAACCGTGTACGCCTAGGCTTGCGTGGTATCCGTCTGAGTCCTGAAGCAAGTCAGCTCTTGATGCAATACCGTTGGCCGGGCAATGTACGAGAACTCGAGCATATTATTAGTCGAGCGGCTTTAAAAATCACCGCCTCTGGTATTAACCGCCAAGAAATTGCGACTTTAGAAGCTCGCTACTTAGATATACATCCAGAACATCACGCATTAGCGTTAGATGCTGTAGCGGCAACACCATCACAGGAAGATCGGCACACCATTCAAATTTCTACTCATACCCCCTCACTCGGCCCACTAAAACCGCTTTTGCAACAATTTGAATATACGCTAATTAAAACTGCCTTAGAGCACACCCAGTATCACTGGACAGCCGCCGCCAAAATACTGGATATTGATGCGAGTAACTTACACAAACTCGCTAAGAAACTGGGGGTAAAGTGAAGTGGGGGATAATCACTAAGGTTTAACTACACCTCGAATACATCCAAAACATGATACAAGTTACGAATAACCGCAGCGGTGGCTCCCCAAATAAAATAATCCTGCCATGGCATCGAAAAATACTCTCGCAACCCCTCATCCACGGTGACTTTATGCAAGAAATGGTGATTGGGATTTAATAAAAAGGACAAGGGTACTGAAAACACTTCATCAACTTCTTCTCGGTTAATAGATAAAACATAATCCGGCTTAAGCATCCCAACAAAAGGTTTCATCAAAAAGCCTGTCCCTGTAAAGAAGTCAGGAAGCTGTCCTAGTAACTGAATAGAGTTTGACGCTATACCAATCTCTTCAAATGTCTCACGCAATGCAGCCTGTTCTGCCGATGCATCTTCTTTATCAATGCGTCCTCCTGGGAAACTAATTTGACCACTATGCTTTTTTAAGTGCATAGCACGACGTGTAAGCAACATCTCGACCCCCTGCTCTTTTTCCACAAGCAACATTAAGGTCGCTGCCTCCGCATAAGGTTGCTGCGCATGAATAAGACGCTTTTCATGATTCCAACGCTCAATAATAGGATCCAAAGAAACCAATTGCGGGGAGCTCAATGCCTTTTGAATAAAAGCGATACTCATTCTCTCCATTGGCAATACAGATAAGCCTTGATTGGCTTGAAAAGCTTCTTGTGCCTGAGGGTCAAATGTCGGATTGCCGTGTCGAATAGTTGATAGTGCCATATACCCAGACAATACAAAATAGATACTAGATACAAAAAAAGCACCCACTATTGCAGGTGCTTCCTCTCACATTAAGCTTAATATTAAGCTTTACGAGCTGATAATTTCTCTTTAATACGAGCAGATTTACCAGAACGATCACGTAAGTAGTAAAGTTTCGCACGGCGAACAGCACCACGACGTTTTACTTCGATAGAAGCGATTTGTGGAGAGTACAATTGGAATGTACGCTCAACAGCTTCACCAGAAGAAATCTTACGTACGATAAACGCAGAGTTTAAACCACGGTTACGCTTAGCAATAACAACACCCTCGTAAGCCTGTTGACGCTTACGGTTACCCTCAACTACGTTTACATTTACAACGACTGTATCACCAGGGGCAAACTCAACTACTGGTTTACCTTCTGTTAAGCGAGCAACTTCTTCTTGCTCTAGTTTTTGAATTAAGTTCATGAATTTTCCTTCAATGCCATCATTCGCAACCCTAACATTGATATAAAAAGATATGACATCTATCTATAACCGCTCTTACCTTTAAGAATGGTAGTTGCCAGAGGATGGGTAAAACTTAGCCTTTTAGTTTAGCTTTTTTCTCTTGTATATTCAAGCACTTCCAACACATTATTCCAAATTATTGCCTTTCATGTCAGACCTTATGGCTTAAAAAAGGGAACTGTTTAAAAAAAACAACATCAAAAAAATATTTATCCAGTACTGGATAAAATGTCTTGCAAATAGTACTGGTTGAATATACAGTAATAAATGTCGTAAGCATAGTCGCGACAACAGGCAATCAGGTTTAGGGTCCTGATTATCCATCTACCTGTTGGTGAGCTAATAGACAGGTAGATGGCGCCTACTTTACATAGTTTTATATAGTTAAGACCCTATAAAGTTCGCTTTATACAGTCATATCGTTATACAGACTTTAGCCTACTTTATAGAGACTATATAAACCCATTATAAACCAATTAAATTTATCTCTTTTAGACAGAGGGACTGATGATGAATACAATGAATAACACAGTATATGCAGGTTCTAAGCGCTCAAACAACACTACCCATCATGCTTCACCTTATTCACTGATTAAGCCGTCACAATCACCTGCTGTATCTCGTCGATACCTAGAAGATTGGGCACATGTCCGCACAACTCAAACTCGTGGCTTACGTAGAGATCTTCATGCCTTACTAAGCAAACTTAATCCTTACTATGGTGATGCCATTACCGCTTTATTGTGGGCAAGTATTATCCCAACTACACTCTTCCTTGGTACGCTTGTCGAATACTAAACCAGTGACCACTCCTCAATACCATGATACCGTGTATCGAATACTAAACTGACCATCACTCCTTGGTTCGCCTATCCGATTAGAACCGATAGACGCACCTCGGAGGATATAACCTGATGAAGAATAATCAATAACGCTTAGTACTCGTTTATTCGGTAAAGCCTAAATCTGCCACTATTCTGCTAGACTTCAGCGTAGCCGCTAATGCCGTGACACGAGGCAATAAATGTGCAGCATAAAATATCGCTGTTGCTTGCTTAGTTTGGTAAAACGGCGCTGACTTGCCCTCACACACTAAAGCAGCTCTTGCTAAATGCCAACCTGCATGCACATACCCCGCCAGCATTAAGAACGGTACACTACCGCTAAATGCTGCTTTCATGGCTCCTTCTTTAGCCATCACCAAAACTTCATCAATAGACACATGGTAAGCCTTCACGGCCTGCTCGAGCTGTTGTGCAATAAAGCCCAATTTCTCATTACCACTCGCTTGTAGTTCCGCAACTGTTTTTTGCATTTCAGCCACAAAATACTTGCCCACAGCACCGCCATCACGCAAAGTTTTACGACCAATAAAATCATTAGCTTGGATGGCTGTCGTTCCCTCATAAATAGCCGTAATACGCACATCACGGAAATGTTGCGCAGCACCGGTTTCTTCGATAAAACCCATACCACCATGGACTTGGACACCCAGTGATGTTGCCTCGATAGCCATTTCAGTTGAGAACGCTTTAACAATAGGCACTAAGTATTCTTGAATCGCTTTAAATTGTTTACGTTGTTCTATATCTGGATGATGATGCGCTAAATCCTGATGCATAGCGGTATAAAGCGCTGTCGCTCTAGCACCTTGTGTCAAAGCGCGCATGGTATGTAACATGCGCTGTACATCAGGATGCTGAATAATAGGCACAGCACCTTTACTCCCCTCTACATTGCCTTGGACACGCTCTTGTGCATACGCTAATGCCTGTTGATATGAGCGCTCAGACAAGGCAAACCCTTGAACCCCCACATTAAAACGTGCCTCATTCATCATCACAAACATATGAGCAAGACCCGCATTTTCCTCACCGACAAGATAGCCAATCGCACCTTCTCCTACCTCACCCTTGTTATCACCGTAAATTAAGACCGTCGTAGGACTGGCATGGATTCCCATTTTCTCTTCAATAGAGGCACACCATACATCATTACGTTTGCCTAGTGAACCATCCTCATTGACCAAAAACTTCGGGACAATAAAAAGAGAAATTCCCTTTACACCAGGAGGAGCATCAGGCGTGCGCGCCAAGACCAGATGGACAATATTTTCTGCCATATCATGCTCGCCATAGGTGATAAAAATCTTTTGACCACTAATGCGATAAGTACCGTCAGCTTGTTTTACTGCTTTGGTATTTAATAAAGCCAAATCTGAACCTGCTTGTGGTTCAGTTAAATTCATTGTTCCTGTCCAACGTCCCTCAAGCATAGGCGGAATATATTTTTGTTTTTGCTCTTCACTCCCTGCTTGATAAATCGCCTCTACACAACCATCTGTCAGCAATGGACAAAGCGCAAAAGACAGGTTAGCCGAATGTAGGCTCTCTGATGTAATTGCTGCAATGGTTTTAGGGAAGCCTTGTCCACCATAATTCACATCATGCTGTAAAGCTTGCCAACCTGCTTGCGTATAAGCCTTAAATGCCTCTTTAAAGCCTGTGACTGTTTTGACCTGACCATTGGACCATTGCGCATGCTCTCTATCACCCACCGCATTTAATGGCGCAATCTGCTCTTCTACAAAACGAGCGTTCTCTTCTAAAACAGCCAAGACAACATCATCAGTCACCTCTTCAAAACCCGGCAATGCCTGCACAGACTTTAACAAGCCCATATCCATTAAATTAAACTTAAAGTCGTCTAAGGCTGCTTTAAAAGTCATGTTCGTACTCCTTTGATTTCCTTTTATTAATACATCAACTACTTTCTCAAGTATAAGATAAAGCCCTTCTATCACCTAGCGACTTTCTCTAACTTTAGGGGAAATCCCCAAGAAAAACGGTTTACTCAGACACCAAGAAGAAGCCATCGATAATTACTTGCACTTCCTGATACAACTGAAAAGACATAGGCTCCACGATTTGCCTTGAAGAAAAATGCTCCCTATCGGTTTGTCGCTTACTGTCACCCGCCTTCCTATAGACCGCAAACTCAAATACACTATCCGCTGTTGCACAGCGCAAAAATCGCCAAGGTTTAACATAGGGATGACATTGAACAACCTTACCTGAACGACAAAAAACCACCATAATTGGAAAACGCATAAAACAAGTATGCACCGCATTGCAGTGAGGAAAATACATCCCTTCATCTTGCGATAAGTCTTTCCTATTTAATAAGCCCATTAAACGCTGATAAAAGCTTATCGCCGAGGTAATTCTCATCGAATGCACTCCTATCTAAAATAAGTCCATCGCCAGTAATTTCATTACAATCGGAAAACCAATCACAATGAATGTGCAAGGAAAAATAAAACATATCAATGGAAAGAGTAATTTCACAGGGGTTTTGGCAGCTTGTTTTTCGGCACGTAAAAATCGCTCTTGGCGGAATTGATCTGACTGTGCCCTCAATACCACCCCCAAACTCGTCCCCAACAGCTCAGCCTGTGCTAAGCTACTCACCCATTGCTTTACCTCAGCTAAATCACAACGTACCGCCATTGCCTTTAAAGCCTCAATTCGCCCCGTCCCTGTCCGCATATCATTAATCGCATGTTGCAATTCATCACGTAAAGCACATTCACGCATACTTTGCATGGCGACCATCAACGCCGTCTGCAAATTGGAGCCTGCTTCAACACATAATGTCACCATATCCAAAAAAAACGGAAACGCTTTAAGCATGTCCAGCTTACGCGCTTGTCTTTTACGCTTAAGCCAAGCTATCGGTAAATATCCTCCTATCCATGCTGCTGTTATGGCTCCCAATAAGCCTAATCCATAGTGCAACGTGATTTGTGTCCATAAAATCCCCCACAGACCCATACCCACCATGCCACCCACTGCCTGCAGACCCACAATCTCTTTTAGCCAGACCTTATCCTTGTAACCTGCAGTTTCAATCAATTTTTCGATATTTTTTTGATACCGCCACGACAAAAACGGCATCACCAACAAACTCAAGACATTCACCCACGGGAACAACCACCGAAAATGTTTAAAATAAGTCGTCTGTTGATGCTCATCACTAAGGCTAGGACTTAGTAGCACATACACTAAAAAGCTGAGTGATATGGCGGAAAATAGCACACTAATAATAAATAACACGAACCCCCCTCCTTGTTATATCCCTCTTGATTTCAAATTAAATAAACATATTATTAATACGTATTAAACATATAATAAACATATAAATTTATTCAGTATTAGCGAATAGAGATTGTCAAAATATGGCGAGGCTTAAATATCCACCTTAACGATTTTGCGAATAAAGATAATGCCACTTATCTCTAGCAACATAATAATCGCCAGCACCCACCACCCAGTAGAGGTTGTCCATAGCATCGACAACACTTGTACATCACCTATATTTAATACAAACATTAAAACAATAGGTAAACACACCATCACTTTGGCTTGGAATTTTCCCTGACTTGTTAAAGCCTCAATTTTGTCCTCAATCTGTTTAACTGCACGTAAGGTATTAGCAACACGCTCCAATGCTTCTGCCAAATTACCTCCTGTTTGAGCAGCTATTTTGAGCGAAGACACCACGAGATATGTCGCCTCTGTCGGCATGCGCACACTCAAATTCGATAAAGCCTCATCAAACGAAAGCCCTAACCTTTGCTCACGCAACACCAAACCAAACTCTTGAGATAAAGGTGCTGGAGCCTCTTGCACCACCGTCTTTAAAGCACTCTGTACACCAGATCCTGCTTTTAAAGCAGAAGACAACATGCTTAACATCAAGGGTAATTGCTCAATAAAAAGCTTTAAGCGCTTTTGCTTAAGATAATGAAATACAAAAGGCGGCAGTACTAACAAAACAAGTCCACACATAAGAGAAAGCATTAAATTAAGACTTAAAACCCAGACAATAATCATCGTACTCACACAACATAGTACGGCAGCACTCCAAACTTGCAAAGGATCAAAAAAGAGAAAAATTTCTGCCATATTCCTTTGTGCCTGACCTTTAAACCGCTCCTCATAAGCTAACAAAGCATGATTAAATGCTCGCAAACCCAAAAAAAACAGCACACTCAAACAGATAATGGCGCAAATCAATGCCAATCCCAACATAATGACCTCCTTAACGACATCAATGCCCTCAATACTCTCACAACGCCCTTAATACATACCTCGAATAGTTAAACGAATGCTTTATCCACTCAGCTAGCTGATGATGACAACGTTCTTCCTTCACTGCTCGCTAAAACCGTACGCTGATTAAATAAGTCCATATCTATACTTTCGCCTGCTTCACGCCATTGTTCAAATGCTGAAGGAAAAATCCCTTTCCCCACAAATGCTCCTGTATGTTTTGTGCGCTCATACACAAACAACTCCTGCGTTTTAATCACGCCACTTTCCAAACCACCCACTTCAGCAATAGAAGAAATTACACGTTTCCCATTGGATAGCCGTGTCTGCTGCACAATGAAATGAATACTATTGGCGATATGCTCGCGAATCGCATGCAATGGCAAATCCATATTCGCCGTCATAATCATGGTTTCTAAGCGTGATAAAGCATCTCTAGTGGAATTCGCATGTAAAGTCGTCAAGGAGCCTTCGTGGCCGGTATTCATCGCCATAAGCATGTCAAACGCCTCAGCCCCTCGACACTCCCCCACAATAATACGGTCAGGACGCATACGTAAGGCGTTACGCACAAGGTCACGAATCAATACCGCTCCCTTTCCCTCCATATTGGCAGGTCTAGCTTCTAAGCTCACCAAATGTGAATGATTCAATCGCAATTCGGCGGCATCCTCAATAGTGACAATACGCTCATTATCTGGAATACAATGAGACAGAATATTTAATAACGTTGTCTTACCCGACCCTGTCCCTCCAGAGATAATCATATTCATACGGTATTTCACGCACAAATCTAAAAAGCTTGCCATCGCATAATCTAATGAACCCAAGTCAATTAGCTCCTGCATTTGTGGCCGATGTTGGGCAAATTTACGAATCGTTAAACTAGCTCCTTTTAACGCAATCGGCGCAATCACAGCATTGACACGCGATCCGTCAGGCAAACGGGCATCTACCATAGGAGAGCTTTCATCAATTCGTCTACCGATGGGTGCCACAATACGATCAATCACCCCAAGCACCGCTTTTTCACTACTAAACACCGTTGATGTTTTTTCTAATAAGCCTTTTCTTTCGATATAAATTTCATCAAAACGATTAACCATAATCTCGGTAATAGAGGCATCTTTTAATAGCGGTTCCAACGGACCTAAACCGACTGCTTCATCTAAAACAGCTTGTTTTAATTGTGCTCTATCAAACTCCGCCTCTATTTCTACATCTTGTTCAAGAATCTTATCGAGAATTGCCTCTACCTCACTACGCAAAGCCTCATCACTCATCTCGGCAATATTGCGACGACGCAAATCCAATCGCTCCAATACACTACTATGTAAGCGCTGTCGATGGGCAATCTCTCTTTGCTGTCGCTGACTTGATAGTCTATATCCCTCATGACTTTTCTGCGCTTTAGCATAAAGACCATTCTCTTGAATAAACCCATCTCGCCTAAATGCTTGCTTACATAATGGCACTGCTGCACTTTCTTGCACTTGTGTGACAAGAGACGGTTGCGTTTGCTCATAAGCTACCGCAGGAGGATTGATTACTACTTCCTCCAAAGACACAATTGTCATCAGGCAAGGACCAATAATAATTTCATCTCGCACTTTAAGCGGCCCACCTAAATGGACTCGCTCACCATTAAGTAAGGTTCCTGCTAAAGCGCCCTGATCTTCTATATACACAGCCCCCTCACGCTGAATAAAGTTGGCATGGTGTTTTGCCACACGCCATGACTTGATTACAAAATTCATATCCTTGGCTCGCCCAACTCGGTAGGGGAAAGTTAATGTCAATAATGTCTCTCGACCATCTTCAAAACGAACATCAATTTGCATGATTACCTCCCGTGTCTTGACTGACGCTTGGTCGGTTTGGTGGACTTTGTGACGGGCAACGGCTTAACCACAGGTGCTTTTTTGACAATCGCAAACTTTGCATTCTTAGGAAGTAAATCAACGTTTATCAAAGGCTCTGCTTCAAAACTACTATCAATAATGGCTTGACTACGCATCACCCGCTTTTGTAGTTGATGATTTTGTGCAGACATGACCATAGGACGCACAATAATCACCAGTTCCGTTTCATTTTGTTGGAATTTTCGAGAACGAAATAATTCACCCAAGATAGGAATATCACTTGCCCCTGGTAAGCGCTCCATGCCTTGTGTTTGGTCACGCGAGATAAACCCCGATAGTACTAAAGGCTCACCAGATTTCACATTAAACTCGGTAGAGGTTCTTCTGGTTTTTAAAGCAGGCCCTCCATTAAGACTTAAAGAACTATCGACGGCACTGACTTCCACATTAATTTTGGAACGAATAATGCCATTTTTCTCAATTCGTGGCGTAATGTATAAACTCACACCATAAGGTTTAAACATCGTTTGTGTATTACCATTGCCATCCGATACCGAATAAGGAACTTCGCCTCCTGCTAAAAACTCAGCCGTCGCCCCACTACGTGCCATCAACTGAGGTTGCGCTAAAATTACGGCCTGCCCTTGGCTTGCCATCGCTTGGATAGAAGAGCTCAATACGGCATTTAAGCCTGAATATACGGCTTTACCACCTAGCGCTGTTTCCATAAAAACCTCCGCAGGATGACTTAATAAACCTTGACTTTTAGCGTCAAAAGCGGCGCCCAGATGAAAGCCCCCTTGCGTCTGTGATGCCCATTTCACCCCTAACTCCTGCATATAGTGACGTGGCATCTCTAAAATCTGCACATCAATCATCACCATATCATCCCAACCTATTTGACTACTCATATCCACAATTTGCGGATAATGGGAAAGTAGTTTTTGAACCCGCTCACGATCGGCATCACTTAATCTATCTCCCTCAACAATGACTTTTTCTCCCACAATAGAGGCTTTAACATTGGGAATCTTATTTAACATACGACGAATATCTTCCTTAATCTCTCGCGCTTTGGCTGAACGAATATCCACTAAGTAACTATGTCGCTGTCCCTCCGTATTCCAAACCTCTAAGGTGGTTTGCCCCTCAGCACGTGCAAAGAGTACTAACTCCTTATCATCGTCGGTATTGGCATTGAGCACTTTACTATCCCCCACCGCCACACGAGCAATACGTTCAAGCGCAATCACTTTAATATCACCAATTTGCATCTTAATAGGCGTTTGTACCTCTGCATTAGCGACTGATGTAACTACACTACTCATCAACACATAAATCCCTATAGCCACCTTTTTTATCCTTTGATTTAACATATTGGTCTCCTGTTAGTAAAACTACTCAATTACTTGTAATTGCTCTGGTGTAGGTTGCGGTAAAGAATTAATCCATGCACTCACAATATCCTCTTGATGAGGTACATCAATCACCCCACGTTGAACTGTCGCCCCTCCTTCCTCTGCTTCTTTATTAATAGCTAAGGCGGGTAACCGGCGTTGTTGCTGATCTCCATATACAATCGCAGGTTTTTTCTTGATGACCGGTGGTGGTGTTGCTAAGCCTAAAATAGTGGCTAAATCCCCTCGAATGGCTTTTTGACTAGCCTTATCATCATTAGGATTACGTAATAACGCAGTAATGACACCTGCTTGGCGAGCAGCGACAAGCTTGGCGGCATCTTCTGGTGCAGCATCTAGCGTTACAGTTGAAAAACTTTGTGCTTCCCCTGCTTCACTCTGCCGACTTTGTTGTCCTGTTGCCATCACCAAGACACCTTGTAAAAGTGGTGCTGTAATTTGACGCTGTCGGTATTCAAAAGAGACGTATAAATCAATCAAATCTCCTGGTACTAGCATGCCCGACACCGAATTAATACTATCCACAGGCATCGTCACGGCACGTCGTCCTAGATGAATACGCTCAGAAAAAGGTCTTTTACTAACGGTGGCGGTATTGGCCCATAGCAAGGGATCACCGCGTTTTAAGGCGACAGTAATCACCTGTCCTTCAATATGAATAAATTCTTCAGGCTTTAGGCTGCCACTAACCACCCAATCGCTAGGAATCTCTCTCACGGCGACATGAGCAGATTCAATCTTAGTTCCAACAGGTAAATCATAGGCCGCGACAATGCGAGGCACCGTACTGACCTTTGCCTTATCTTCAATTTCTTGAATACGGTTTTGAATATATTGTTGTGCTGATAAAGCGGCAAATATCCCTGCGACTAAAGCCAACCCTATCAACACTATCGTTTTCTTGGTGAGTTGTATCCGCATAAAACCTCCTTTACGTCTTCTTTATTTCGATACAAGCGATTTCTTGATATGCTTTTTTACGACATACAGCGCAGTGTTACCCTCAATATCCTCTAGACGATACTGAAGCTGCTCATGCTGACGTTGCCAGACTTGTAAGCCACTCTCTGCTGACAATTCGCGCCAATGCTGATGATTGAGCAACTGACTTAACCAGCGTTGAGCCTCATCGATAGTAAAAGGCAATAGATAAATCCATTGACGTGCCTTATTGGGCTGTTCGGTACTCATATCTAATAGCACTTGAGCATCTATGGGTAGCTGACTCAAACCTGATACAGTCGGTGCTACTATTGATGAAATATTCTCATGCCCACTGGTAGACTTATCCTGCTGGATTCCCCATAAGGTCAAGGTACCGGAAAACTGATTCTCTGCATGGCGTTTTATCCAAAGTACGACTTGCTGAGATTCTCTTTCTCCACTCAATAAAAACTGTCCTCCCCATACCTCAATTTGTTGAAAAGGCTGAGGATTTTTTTCTAGCTGTTGGAGTAATTGCTTAAATCCTTGCTGTGCTGTAAATCCCCATACGGTTTGCGGTAAGCCGAAATAATGTCCATCACTCAATAAAGCCACCTGCTGAATTCCTAATTTTTCCAACAATGCAGGACCTGAATTGACTAAGGGTTTAGTCATAGCCTCAGGCATAGAAAAGACACTACTCATTATTAAACTCATCCTTATCATTGCTCTCAACCGTGATCTCATCTCACTGCCCCCCACTCAAATGATGCTTAGGTAAACGTCCCGTCCATGGCATTAACCAGTCAAAAACAGGTTCTGCTCGATGAAATCCCTCCACGGGGGCGGCATATCGCTGAATATGCCGACCTAATGCATAAGCATCTTCTGCGCTATCTCGCCATGCCAATGCAGATTGCCCCGTCCGTTGATGTGTTGCTAAATCCGATTCACTATGCCCTGCATCACTTAAAATCGCGGTCTGTCGTTGCATAGGAATCACTAATCGCTCTAAAAAACCCATCTCTGCATTTAGTTCCGTCATCGCCTTTCCTTTTGCGCTATACATTGGTAAAACCTTAACCACGGCGGAGACAATCCCTTTATCTTGCAAATTCCATTGTTCTCGTAAGGTCTGCGCATGACTGGCTTGCTGTGCCGCTTGAGCCAAATTGCTTAATTGCTGCTCCCTATTAATTTGCAATAGTACATTCTCTTTTTGGAGAATTTTTTGTCCTTGACGATCTTGCCAACGATGTGCTTTATCAAAAAAGAACTTATCTTTGATGGCTGGCTCGTCAATCCCATTTAGTTGTCTTGTCCATTGAAAAGCCGCATAACGACTCGCGTTATCTTGTTGCTGACGAATATCAAGCAGCCTACCCAACCACGGAATAGCGATAAATAAACTTAATAAAATCAGAAAAAGCACTAAACTCTCTGCGATAGCTTGAGCTTGCCGATACGGCAGATTATCAGCATACGCTTGTCGTATAACGTCCTGCAGCTGTATCCTCCTATCCATTTTGTTCTCTCCTTCTAAAGCTTAATCCTCTAGACCAATCAAACGTGCTTGCCAATAGGGATGCCAAAGATTTGCCATTTCTTGTCGCTTATCTTGGCGATAACTAGGACGCTCAAAAAATGTCTCCGCACGGCTACGTGTCACTAATTGATGACCATTAAGCGATGTTTGTTTGAGCGATAAGGTAAAGTTCAGACTGGCTTGCTGTTTGGCATTCACAATATCGACATAAGGAACTACACCACCCCCTGACCAACGATGACGCTCACTAATCGCACGAGAGTTGGCTAAAGGATTACTATCACCGCTTAAAATATTCCATTGCGTAGCCTTATTGACCCAGCGCCAAAAATCATCAGAGGAAAAATCTCCGGGAGGATTTTCGGTATAGTCAATTCCCTCTGGCACAGAATTAGACTGTCCTGGCACCCATCCCCAGCCCATGGGGTATTCACGAAAATAGCACCCAATCCACCGATTAGAGCGTAAGGCATGGTAAGACTGGGTATCCATCGACTGCCAATTGCCTTGATCATTTAAAAAGGTACTACCCCGACGACGTAATTCATGCCGTAAATGCGGGCAGCGCTCACTCACGGGTAATAGGCTTTTGCGGGTGAAGTCACGGTCGCCTAAAAACTTATATAACTCACTCACTTCAAACAATAGCGACCGATAATTTGCGCGAGGCTTAAACACAGCACTAAATCGTGAATAATCTGGACTATCTAAACGCCAAGACAAAGACGGTGATAAATGCTGCCCCTCCTGCTCTTTCTGCCCTTGTAACCAAGTGCCTAGACTCCCCTCTCTATCAACCGTCATATCAGGATAGTTTGCCTTTAACACTTCATTAATGGCCTTATCCCGAGCATTTTCCATCGTATCTCGTATGGCATAGCTTACTCTTGCCAAGACTTTCTCCACAATCTCGTCATGCTTAATAAATTGCTGGTGTAAGGCCTGATGTTGGTGAGCAATCGTAGAAAGTGATAAAGCGGCACCTGCTCGTCGATAAGACTGCCCATGTGTCGCACCAAAATGCGTAGCAATCACCCACGCAGGCGGATTATTCGCCGACAATGAGCGTCCACTGGTACTCGCCCATTTCGCCCAAGACCCTAGGGTCACTAAATGCGCCATTGCCATTTGATGACCAATCTGCGCAATATTGATATAGGCCTGCATATTCAATGCTCTAGCCTGTATCAATGCACCAGAATAACTAGCCGCATCCACAGCGTGAGTTTGCTTGACCTTAGCACCTATCAGTACGCCATTACGGTACATACCGAGAAATGCCAAGATAAGCACCGCTATCATGGCTAAACCGAGGACTAACACTTGTCCTTGTCGATGATCGAGGTATGCCGCTTTACACATGACTAATTCCCTGCGGAGGCATTGCCTGTAAAGCTTTTTAGGGATTTAGCCGCTGTCTGTGCTGACGCATTTTCTGCCGCTGTCTGTGCATTTTGTGATTCGGCAGAACCGTCTTCGCCTGCTAACTCTTTTGCCATAGCGGCTGTTTGTGAACGCACCACCTGTCCAAAAAGTTGATACACCCCAATCGCCGCCACTGCAACCAACGCCACCACGATGATATACTCCACCATACCTTGTGCTGTACGGTGTGCTATCCCTCGCCAATGCGCTGTTTTACTGCTACTACACTCTGATAAAAAAGATGAAAATGGCAATAACATAAGAACTCCTTAATAGTAGTGATGAGGAGTTCTTAGTTTGAAAGAGTCAATAAAGAAAAGATATTCGTAGAAGCCACATTGGATGAATTTATCCTAGTGGAATTTAACTAAAAATAATAAGTAACTAATTGAATTTAAAAAACTATTTTAGTTTAAATTCAACATAAAATAATTTTCTAATCAAAAAATAAATCTAGTTAGTCTACTCTTTTACTGCGCTACGACAAAATCCAGTCAATCGGTTTCTTGCCTTTAGCAACGAGATAAGCATTCGTTGTTGAGAAATGACGATTTCCCAGAAATCCTCGGTGGGCGGACAAAGGTGATGGGTGAGCACTCTTTAAGACCAAATGTTTTGAGGTATCAATAAATGCCCCTTTCTTTTGGGCATGACTACCCCACAATAAAAATACCAATCCCTCTCTATGCATATTTAGCGCTTTAATCACTTGGTCAGTAAACTGCTCCCATCCCCAACTAGCATGAGAATTCGCTTGCCCTGCCTCGACAGTCAATACCGTATTTAATAGCAATACGCCTTGATCTGCCCAAGGTTTTAAATAGCCATTCATGGGAATTTGAAATCCCTCAATATCGTTTTGTAATTCTTTATAAATATTCTTTAATGAGGGAGGAATAGCGACATCATCACGAACAGAAAAAGCAAGACCATGCGCTTGCCCCGGACCATGATAAGGGTCTTGTCCTAAAATGACGACCTTCACATCGCCAAACTCTGTATAACGAAATGCATTAAAGACATCGCTCTCTGGAGGATACACAGTCACATGTTGGCGTGCCGCTTTTACGCGTGCCAATAACTCCATAAAATAGGTTTTTTGCTTTTCTGAGCCAATCGCCTCTGTCCACGTCTGCATATGACTTTTTCTCCTATTCATTATTCACTCTATGCCTTTGGCAAAAGCATTTTATCAGAACCTAGCCGAAAACACCGACTCGTAGACTCAGAAAGACATCGTCCTATCTAAGAGAGCTATCTATGCCAGATAGCTCTCCTTTAATAAAAAAAGCATCCATTACGATAGCGGTAATGGATGCTTTAGCGCCCTCTCTACCATAAAGAATAGGCTTTACGGTAGAGGCTGACAAACACCAGTCATCAATCAAATAGATACTTTATTGAGCTGCTTTACCTGAAAAATCACGAGGACGTAAGACATCAGGTTTTAAGAAATCCTTGCCACCTGTATTGCTATGATCACCCAGTAATTTACCATTAACCTCTGTACCATAAAGCGAATGCTTATGGAATGTTTCCTCGTACTTCGCACGCGTTTCTTTTACATCACCTGTATAACGAGGATCTTGAGGACGCTCTTGCGAGCTAACAAATTGTCCAATATCCCATGCCTCTTGGTCTGTTAGGCTAGGCGCTTGTCCCAATGGCATATTGTATTTAATAAAAGCCGCCATCGTAAAGATACGAGCAGCACCTGCCCCCCAGTTAAAGGAATTATCTCCCCACAAGGCTGGAAACTGCACTTTACCGTTTTGGACTAAGCCAGCACCGTCTTCACCATGACAGGCAGCACAGTTCTTCATATAGAGGTCTTTACCACGAGCGAAATCAGGTTTTTGCTTAGGGTCTTTAAGTTTAGGATAGCCACGTCCATACACTTTTACGCCCGGATACATTGGTACACCTTTAGCTTGCCATTGATGATACGCCGCTAAAGCCACCATATCATCACTACCATACTCTGGTGGTTTACCATTCATCGAGTAGCTAAAGCAACCTGCAATACGCTCTTCTAAGGTATTAACATGGTCATTTTTAGGACGATAATTAGGTAAAAATACCGCTGCTGGCCAGATTTGTCCAGCAAAAGGACGACGCCCCTCTCCCATATGACAGCTCACGCAGTTCATATTATTAAATACGTTTTTACCTCGTAATTGCTGCGTATTCATAAACAAATCATAACCACGACGGATGGTTTCTTTGAGTTTAGGATGCATTTTGGAAGCTTCTAAATCATCCATCGTCGGTGGAATATGCACAAACTCATCGTCTTTAGGCTCTGGCAAATTAGGCAACATCTTACGTAACGTCTCACGCTCTTCAGCAGTCAGATCCTTACCCATTTTAGAGATTTGTACGGCATGAGCATTAAATGCCCATACACTTGCCAATACGGTCGCTAATACAGATATTTTTTTTAACATGATGCCTCCCGATTATTTCTGAGCTGGTTGTGCAGCAAACCATGCTGCCAATGCTTTAATCTCGTTTTCATTTAAACGCTCTGCGATTGGTTTCATTAGACCAAGCAAGTCGTTCTTACGTGTCCCTTTCTGCCAAGCGATTAATTGCTGTTCGGTATACTCCGCTGGCTGACCATTTAGATTAGGAAAATTCGCACCTGCACCGCGTGCCTCTGCACCATGACAGGATACACAAGCTGGAATAAAGCGATCCCACTCACCAAGCTTAACTAGACGCTCACCCAATTTCATCATATCTTCTGATGCTGGCTGAGCAACATCATGCACAACAGGTAGGCTAGCAAAATAATTGGCAACATCTTGCATCTGCTTATCTGACAACATCGTTGCCATGGGCTTCATCGACGCGTTATCGCGCGCACCCGATTTATAGTCTTGCAATTGCTTGACAAAATATACAGGATCTAATCCTGTAATACGAGGTCTTGCTTCGACATTAGGGACGACTGAGCCTCGTCCATCGGGCATATGACAGGCGGCACATACCATAGAAGCTTGTTTACCTCTTTCGATAGATTGAGCATCTTGTGCTTGAGCCCCTATTGGCAACAAAAATGCCGCCAGTGCTGTTAAAGAAAGCAATCGTTTCATATTATCCTCCCAAATAATAACCACTGCCTAAATGGATTAACTACTGCTTAAGAATTCACAGGCAAAAAGCCTTAATTAAAATCGTCCTAAAAATTTATCTATCTTTATAATTTTTTATTATTTACTTATAATTTTTACATATTATCACAAATACCACCAAGATATATGATTAAAAGTGATATTTAAAATATTTTTTATAGCTTTTTATCTAAATAACCTTAAAATAAATAAGGCTATAAAGTCGATACCCCCCTAATACCCCTTCTTCTTATTCACAATTTTTTTATATCTAAAATATTGTTTTTACTAGGGTTTCATTATTTTTTAGCGTAAAATACGGTGACTTAAAAAATATAGGTAGAGGAATTATGATTACGCTTTATCATGTCAATGCCCCCGGTGCTTATCGTAGCGTGTGGTTATTAGAAGAGTTACAATTAGCTTACGATATTTCACCGTCTACTTTAGATAGCAGTACGCACCCATTAGCGAGTGCCTGTATTATCACGCTTAAAGACGACTCACACATTATTGTGGGTACTGTGGCAATTGCAGAGTATCTCCTGAACAAATATGACCGCAAAGGCTTACGTCCACCTATCAGCTCTATCGGCTATATTGAGCATCAGCAGTGGATTTATCAAACAGAAGGATTATTGGTTCCTCTTTTACAAAAGCTTCTCGCTGGTGAGAAACTAGCCAATACACGTGTCCCTTTCTTTGCACGCTCTATTCTCAAGAAAGTAATTAACACGGCTGTCATTCAGACCGCAGAAAGTACGCTACAAGAACAATGTACAGCTATTGAAAGCACGCTTAGTCAGCATGGTTGGATTTGTGATAGTTACTTTAGTCTAGCAGATATTCAACTCAGTTATGTCCTTGAGACGCTCTTAAACAGAGGCTTGGTTAATAAGGACAGTCATCCAAATATTTATTATTTTATTGAGGCTATCCAAGCACGACCTGCTTATAAAACCGCACAGGATAAGATTTCTATTCTCCCTGTGCCTCCTATCGCCGAAGAAACCATTGAAATCAATGATGAGCAGCCCTCTGCATAATGTCCATTGATAATCGACGCGGAGCTATACAACACCATTATCACACCGTATTGTCTGTTGTCTGAGCATGGATATACGCCATAAAGTCTCTCATTTTAGTGAGGGACTTTATTCCTGCCTCTTCCTCAATACCACTACTTAAATCAATAAAGGGGTATTTACCCAAAACCTCATCCACATTGCTGATATTGATACCACCCGCAATGATATAGCGTTGTACATCGAGTTCTAAGGCATCAAGGATACCTAAATCAAAACGAATTCCTGAACCACCGTAATGCCCACTACTATAGGCATCAAAAAGAAATTTTTGCGCATTGGGATACTGTGCCATATAGTGTTTAAGCTCATCTGCCGTACACAATTCTGGCGCCCCAACGCGTACTGCTCGCCAATAAGGATAAGCAAACTGCTCACAGAATTCTCCACTTTCATCGCCATGAAATTGAATAATATCTGGCTTTACGCGGCGGATAATCTCATTCACCTCATCAACACTTGGATTGACCACGAGTACCACTAACTGCATAGGTGTCGCGATAGATGATCGTAAAGCGATTGCCTCATCAAGACTTAAAGCACGCTTACTGGCTGGATAGAGCACAAACCCGATGGCATCTACACCTAAGGTATGGGCAAGCTGTATTTCCTCTACACGACGTAAACCACACATTTTGACTTTTGTTTGCATCCTCTTAGATCCTCTCTTTATGACAAAAGGCGGACATCACTGCCCGCCTTTGCATTATAGCTAAAGAAACTACCTATCAGTAGAATGCCGGTTTATTTTCTTCACTACCGCCATAAGGATCATCTCCATAGCCACTACCACCACCGTCAATCACAATTGTACTCGGATCGACTGTCGCACCAGTACCTTTATAGTGTGTTACCACGGATGGGAAAATCATCACAATGGCCACCATAATAAGCTGGATGATAATAAATGGGATAGAACCACGATAAATATCACCTGTACTCACGGCAGGAATCATCTGACCGGTGACTTTGTCTTTGTAGTCCTCTTTTGGTGCGACTGAACGCAAGAAGAATAAAGCAAAGCCAAATGGTGGGTGCATAAATGATGTTTGCATATTGACAGCTAACAACACACCGAACCAAATCAAGTCAATACCCATTTTCTCAGCGACTGGCGCTAATAAAGGAACAATAATAAAGGCTAACTCAAAGAAGTCTAAGAAGAATGCCAATAAGAATGTTGCAATACTCACCACGATTAAGAAACCTGTCTCACCGCCTGGTAAAGCAGAGAATAAGCCCTCAACCCAATGCTGACCACCAAAACCAGTAAAGGTCAAGGTAAAGATTGTCGAACCCACTAAGATAAAGATAACAAAGCTAGTGAGTTTTGTGGTGGTATCCATCGCTTGTTTAAGTAAGCTTAGATTCAAACGACCACGCATTAAGGCAAGTAAAATAGCGCCTACGGCACCCATTGCACCACCCTCTGTTGGTGTAGCAACACCAATAAAGATGGTACCGAGTACTAAGAAGATGAGGAACAATGGCGGAATCATCACAAAGACCACACGTTCAGCAATCTTCGATAAAAGACCTAATTTAAGTACTTTATTAGCCACTGCCACCACAAAAGCAATCGTACCCCAAATGAGCAATGACACGACAATACGCTCATCGACTGGAGATTTTTCAGATAATAGCTGACCAACGGCAAAATAAGCACCTATGCTAGCTAAAATTGTCAATACTAATAATGATTTGAGACCTGATGATCCATCTGCCTCACGATAGATACGATCTTGCTCAGGAATCGCTGGCGCTGATTTTGGCTTAATAAGCGTCATAATCATAATATAGAGGATATATGCACCTGTTAGCATCAAGCCAGGAATCATCGCACCACGGTACATATCACCGATAGAACGACCGACTTGGTCTGCCAAAATAATCAACACTAATGACGGCGGAATAATTTGTGACAGCGTACCTGACGCCGCAATGACACCCGTGGCTAATTTACGATCATAGCCATAGCGCAACATGATGGGGAGTGAGATTAAGCCCATTGAAATCACAGAAGCGGACACCACCCCTGTTGTTGCAGCAAGCATCGCCCCTACAAACACCACGGCATAGGCTAAACCACCGCGAATTGGGCCAAACAACTGACCAATCGTTTCGAGTAAGTCCTCTGCCATACCAGAGCGCTCTAAAATCAGCCCCATTAATGTAAAGAATGGTACCGCTAATAAAGAGTCATTTTGTACAATACCAAATACACGCTCAGGTAATGCTTGAATAAACCCAAAAGTGAACTCACCAAAATAAATACCTAAGACGGTATATAAAATACCATTTGCCGCTAATGAGAATGCTACTGGAAAGCCCAATAACAAGAAGCAGATTAATGTCGTAAACATAATCGGCGGCATATTTGCAATTAAAAATTCCATGTTAATCCACCTTATTGTTTCGCTGCTTCACGAGCGGCAATCTCTTGTGCTAATGCCTCTTCGGCTGTCACATCACTTTCTTTCTGGCGTAATGGATTAGGACCATGCCCTGTTAAGAAAGCCAAACATTTGATTAAGTGAGAGATACCTGTTAAAGACAATAAGAAAAAACCGACCGGAATTAATAACTTCACAGGCCAACGCACAAGACCGCCTGCATTTGATGATTGCTCATTAGACACAAATGCTACCTCAAAGAACGGAATCGCTAAGTAGCAAATCAAAATACATGCTGGTAGCATAAAGAACAGTACACCAATCACATCAATCCATACTTGCGTACGTTCTGATAGGCGTTGGTTGATAATATCCACACGCACGTGCTCATTTTTCAAAAAGGTATAACCTGCAGCCAATAAGAAAATTGCACCAAATAAATACCATTGAATCTCAAGCCATGCATTTGAACTAAGGTGGAATGTCTTACGTACAATCGCATTACCCGCACTAATAAGCACCACGATAAGTGTAATCCATGTGACTAACTTACCAATAGCACCAATCAATGCATCGATTGCTTTGGAAATAGAAAGAAGAAATTTCATAAAAATCCCGAAGATTTAAACTGAGATGGGCTTTCTCTGGAAAGCCCATCGTTCCTAACCCCTATTTAGCGATAAATAGGTTCGGACATTATAACGGATTAACCATTACGTTTCTGACGAATAGCATTAATCATAAACGAATCAAAGTTAAACTCTGTCACACCAAACCATGGTGTTACCTCTTCTAAGAATGCCGCATAATCATCATATACTTTCTTAAAGACTGGGTCTTTTTCTGAAAGCTCGGCATAGAGTTTTTGAGTCTCTGCATAGCAGGCATCTAAAACCTCTTTAGAGAAACGTTTGAGTTTAGCCCCCTCAGACATGAGACGACGTAAAGCTTGAGGGTTCTTCTGGTCGTAGGTACTAATCATGGTTGTTGAAGCCATATTAGACGCTTGTAAAATCGCAGCTTTATAGCTCTCTGGTAATTCATTATATTTGTCTTTATTGATATATAAAGACACTTGAAGACCACCCTCATACCAACCAGGGTAGTAGTAATTAGGTGCCACTTTGTGGAAGCCCATTTTTTCGTCATCGTATGGACCAATCCACTCCGCCGCATCAATGGTGCCTTTTTCAAGAGAAGGATAAATATCACCACCGGCGACTTGTTGAGGAATCACACCAAGACGCGATAATACCGCTCCGGCGAATGCACTACAACGGAATTTTAGACCCTGCAAGTCTTCGACCGTATTAATTTCTTTGCGGAACCAACCTGCCATCTGTGCGCCAGTGTAACCACATGGGAAGTTAACGATATTGTACTTATCATAGACCTCTCGCATTAATTTAAGACCATTACCTGCGTGCATCCATGCCACTAACTGACGCGTATTCATACCAAAAGGTACGGTCGCATCAAATGAAAATACTGGGCTCTTGCCATAGTAGTAGTAAGCAGCGGTATGACCACACTCTACCGTACCATTTTGTACAGCATCAAAGACTTGCAATGCGGGTACAATCTCACCCGCATGATGTACGCGGACATTAAACTTACCACCAGTTGCTTCTGATAAGTATTTAGCGAAATGCACACCACCGTTAAAAATGGCATCGGCACTCGTTGGGAAACTAGACGCTAAACGCCAGTTAAGTGTTGGCGCATCTTGTGCAAACACAGGTGCAGCCAGTGTTGCACCCCCTGTTGCTGCGATACCTAAAGAGGCTTTTTTAAGAAATGAACGACGTTGCATGAGGAAATCTCCTGAGATAAAAATGGAACTTTTTCAGGATATTACACAAGGCAATTTCGTTAAAATACTATGATAAACCCTAGGTCTTATACAAAATGTATAAAATTGGTCACACCTTTACAAACTATTACACTTATAAGGCTTGTAATAGACTTTGGAAGGCATTGGATGCCACAAATTTAGCCTGACTGGTCAGACCAATTTCAGCTGGATAATCCACATCGACCAGATACAAACCATCTGCCATAAATGTCGGTGCAGCAAAGCGTCTATCACGTTGTTCTAAGAGTGTTTTTATCCAATTCGGCTCAAAGCGTCCCTTGCCGACATACACTAACGCACCCACTAAATTACGCACCATATGATGCAAAAAAGCATTGGCTTTTAAGGTAAAAATCAAGAAAACACCCTCTTGTTCAATAGAGAGTTGCTCCATCGTACGAATAGGACTAGCCGCTTGGCAAATCGATGAGCGAAAAGCACTAAAATCATGTGTGCCAATAAGATATTGGGCAGCCTCTTGCATTGCCGATAAATCCAGCGGATGAAAATCCCAGCCAGCACGCCCTACCCAGCTAGGTGCAAGATTAGGCTCATTACGAATGATATACACATAAGTGCGTGCTGTCGCACTAAAACGCGCATGAAAATCAGCCGAAACCTCTTGTGCCCAACGCACACGGATACTCTCAGGTAATAAGGCATTGACCCCTCTTACCCAAGAAATTAACTTGCGCTCTGCTTGCGTATCAAAATGCACCACCTGTGCTAAACCATGGACTCCTGTATCTGTGCGCCCCGCACAAATCGTACTAATAGGCTCAGCCGTAAATTGACTCAACGCAGCCTCTAAGTAATCCTGAACCGTATTACCATTGGGCTGCGTCTGCCAACCATTAAAGCATCGCCCATCATAGGCGATGCCTAATGCCATTCGTTTAGGTGATGTTGTCACAGCTTATAGCTCACCAATCGCAATACGTAACATACGGCGTAATGGCTCTGCAGCGCCCCATAGAAGTTGGTCACCTACCGTGAACGCACTGATAAAGTCACCACCCATATTGAGCTTACGTACACGACCGACTGGAATATTCAACGTACCAGAAATCGCGACAGGTGTGAGTTCATTCATCGAGTTCTCACGCGTATTGGGTACAAAACGTGCCCAGTCTGTACTTGACTTAATCATATCTTCCACTTCATCTAATGGAATATCACGTTTTAGTTTGATTGTAAGTGCCTGACTATGCGAACGCATGGCACCAATACGCACACAAAGACCATCAATCGGCACGATAGGTAAATCAAAGCCTTCACCACGTCCCAGAATCTTATTCGTTTCCGCTTGTGCTTTCCACTCTTCGCGTGATTGACCATTACTTAGGTCTTTGTCAATCCAAGGGATTAAGTTACCCGCTAAAGGCACACCAAAATTATCGCGAGGCAAATTCGCATCATGCTGTTTAGCTAAGACTTTGCGGTCAATCTCAAGGATAGCTGAAGCAGGATCTGCTAATAAATCACCGACCTCACCATTTAAAATACCAAACTGCGTTAATAACTCACGCATATGCTTAGCACCGCCACCAGAAGCGGCTTGATACGTCATTGAAGTCATCCACTCTACCGCATCTTCACGGAATAGACCCGCTAGACCCATCAACATACAACTGACCGTACAGTTACCGCCGATATAGTCCTTAACCCCTTTCGCCATTGCCGCGTCAATCACATGACGGTTCACTGGGTCTAACACAATCACTGCATCGTCTTTCATACGGAGTGTTGATGCGGCATCAATCCAGATACCATTCCAACCCGCTGCACGTAGCTTAGGATAAACCTCTGAGGTGTAATCACCGCCTTGTGCCGTCAAGATGATGGGCAGTTTTTTCAACGCCTCAATATCAAACGCATCTTGCAATGGACCTGCACCCTCTGCCCAGCTCGGTGCAGCACCACCCGCATTGCTGGTCGAGAAAAATACTGGGTTAATCAGTTTAAAGTCGCCTTCATCACGCATACGTTGCATCAGAACCGAGCCGACCATACCACGCCAACCAACAATACCTACTGACTGTGTCATTTTATATACCACTTAAAAAATAAAAAAACCAAAAAGCCTCTTTGAAACATAAGAGGCACTTATTATTACCTAAATCTGCTATGAAGACGTCAATGCAGCAATCACGGCATCACCCATTTCAACCGTACCCACCTTAGTCGTACCCTCTTCATAAATATCAGCCGTACGCAACCCTTGCTCGAGTACTTTAGCCACAGCCTGTTCAATATTCTGAGCAGCGGCTTCATGATTAAATGAGTAACGCAACATCATCGCTGCGGATAAAATCGTTGCTAATGGGTTAGCGATATTCTTACCCGCAATATCAGGGGCAGAGCCATGACTAGGCTCATAAAGCCCTTGATTACTTGCATTGAGAGAAGCGGATGGCAACATACCAATCGAACCCGTCAACATCGCCGCTTCATCGGATAAAATATCGCCGAATAAGTTACCTGTCACCACCACATCAAGTTCTTTAGGGGCACGCACTAACTGCATTGCCGCATTATCGATATACATATGGCTTAAGGCAACATCAGGATATTCCTTGCTCACATCAATCATGATGTCACGCCAAAATTGAGAGGTTTCGAGTACATTGGCCTTATCCACTGAGCAAAGCTTTTTCTGACGCTTTTGTGCTGCTTGGAAAGCAATATGGGCAATACGACGCACCTCGGTCTCGGCATAGCGCATCGTATCAAAACCCTCGCGCTCCCCTTTGAAAGCACCGTCTTCTGCAGTACGTACACCACGTGGTGTACCAAAATAAATATCGCCCGTCAATTCACGCACAATCAGTAAATTAAGACCCGATACGACTTCTGGTTTCAGCGTAGACGCATTGGCCAATTGCGGATATAACACCGCTGGACGTAAATTGGCAAAAAGACCTAAGTTCTTACGTAAGCCCAAAATCGCCTGTTCTGGACGGAACTCACGTGGCAAGGTATCGTATTTCCAATCCCCTACTGCGCCAAACAATACCGCTTGTGCTTTTTTCGCCAAATTTAACGTACTTTCAGGTAACGGGTGACCAAATTGATCATAAGCACGACCACCCACATCTGCTTTTTCTAATTGTAAATCCAACTTAAGTGCCGCTAAAACGCGCACTGCTTGCTCAACGATTTCCTCACCGATACCATCACCAGGTAATACTGCAACGAGATTTGACATAATAATCCTTTAAGCGACCAACCAAGGCATTTTTGCTAAACGCGCTTCTTCAAACGCCTTAATCTTATCAGCCTGACGTAAAGTCAAACCAATATCATCAAAACCATTTAATAAACAATAACGACGGAAAGGCTCTACCTCAAAAGAGATTTCACGACCCGTAGGTGTAATAATAACTTGTTTTTCTAAATCAATGGTTAAAGCATAGCCTTCTGTCGCATTCACTTCCTCAAATAGCTCAGAAACCGTTTCTTCGGATAGACGAATAGGCAATAAACCATTCTTAAAACTATTATTAAAGAAAATATCGGCAAACGATGGCGCAATAATCACCTTAAAACCATATTGATCTAATGCCCAAGGCGCATGCTCACGACTCGATCCACACCCAAAATTCTTGCGTGCTAAGAGTACTGATGCCCCTTGATAACGAGGCTTATTCAGCACAAAATCAGGATTTAAAGGACGTTTGCTATTATCCATACCCGGTTCACCATGGTCTAAATAACGCAATTCATCAAAAAGATTGGGACCAAACCCTGTCCGTTTAATCGACTTTAAAAACTGCTTAGGAATGATTAAGTCCGTATCCACATTCTCACGGTCTAATGGGGCAACCAAACCCTTATGTACTGTAAATGCTTGCATATCTTTGCTCCCTTAACCTTAGAAATTTCTCACATCCACAAAATGACCCGCAATCGCAGCTGCCGCTGCCATCGCAGGACTGACTAAATGCGTACGCCCACCCTGACCTTGGCGACCTTCAAAGTTACGATTTGACGTCGATGCACAGCGCTCTCCCGGCTCTAGACGATCGGCATTCATCGCTAAACACATCGAACACCCTGGTTCACGCCATTCAAAACCAGCCTCTAAGAAAACCTTATCTAATCCCTCTTCTTCGGCTTGCAATTTCACCAAACCTGAACCCGGTACAACCATCGCTTGTTTAACATTAGCCGCCACTTTACGACCTTTAATCACTGAGGCTGCCGAACGCAAATCCTCGATACGAGAGTTGGTACAAGAACCAATAAAGACACGGTCAATTTGAATATCCTTAATCGATGTATCCGCTGCTAAGCCCATATACTCCAACGCACGCTCCATACCGCTACGCTTCACCACATCACTCTCATGAGCAGGATTAGGCACCGAATCCTCAATACTTAACACCATCTCTGGTGAAGTCCCCCACGTCACTTGAGGTTTAATATCCGCGGCATTGATTTCAACTACCGTATCAAACAGCGCGCCCTCATCAGAGTGCAAAGTATTCCAGTACTCTACCGCTTGTGTCCATTTTTCACCCTTAGGGGCATAAGGACGACCTTTAAAATACTCGATAGTTTTCTCATCTACCGCGACCAACCCAGAACGCGCACCTGCCTCAATCGCCATATTACAGATTGTCAAGCGACCTTCCATCGATAATTCACGGATAGTGCTACCGGCAAACTCAATCGCATAACCCGTACCCCCTGCTGTACCGATGACACCGATAATGTGCAATACGACATCTTTTGCCGTACAACCAACTGGTAAAGCACCATCGACCTTAATGAGCATATTTTTATTCTTTTTCATCAATAAGGTCTGTGTGGCTAAGACATGCTCCACCTCTGAAGTACCGATACCAAAAGCCAAGGCACCAATAGCCCCATGCGTACTCGTATGAGAGTCACCGCATACTACCGTCATGCCCGGTAGAGTCGCCCCTTGTTCAGGCCCCACCACATGTACAATCCCTTGACGAACATCATCCATACGGAATTCGGTAATGCCATAAGTCGCACAGTTTTTATCCAAGGTATCCACTTGAAGCTTAGAGATAGGATCTGCAATCCCCTTAGCACGGTCGGTCGTCGGGACATTATGATCGGCTACGGCTAAGTTAGCACTCAAACGCCATGGCTGACGATTCGCCATCGCTAAGCCTTCAAACGCCTGAGGACTAGTTACCTCATGCAATAACTGGCGGTCGATATAGATTAAACAGGTACCGTCTTCCTCTTGGCTCACCACATGAGCATCCCAAAGTTTGTCATAAAGCGTTTTTGCCATCTCATTCTCCATCGTCAACTAAGGCAAATAAAATTCTATGAATACTATTATGTCGAACATTAAAAATTTAACAAGCCTATTAATTATACTAGTACTTATACTACTATATTAATAAGATTCATTTATCCTACTTAGCAAAATTATAAGGCTTTGTTTTATAAATTATTTTCCTAAAAAAAGAAAAAACTAGGGTATTCTGATGAACACCCTAGCTTTACGCTTTACTTATATGGCGATATGACAATTACCATTGATAACCGTAAGCTGCACCTACCATAGTAGAACGACCACCTGCGCCACTGTTGACACCTGTCGAACCGCTCACTTTGATAATGTGTTTACCATTATCAGACAGACGAGAGTAACCAATCGCTGCCGCTTGTTGACCACGATAACGCGTTGTCGCTACTGCCACAAGTGATTTACCTGGTAAATGTGGTTGTGGAAGCATACCCATCGCACCTGCAATTGCCGCACCACGGTCTGCTTGCTTACCAATTTGCTCTACACGACCAGCCACTTGATCAATCTTATTATTGATATTGCTACCTAAAGCATATAACTGGCTACCATTCACCGCATCTGTGCTTGTTGGTGTAATCGCACCGTTAGCAACATTCGTAATTTGGTTACCACCAACGCTTAATGCCGGTGTCGCTGTACCATCAACCAACTGACCTGCAGAGTTATAATTACCACCTGCTACTGTTGTTAAAGTTGTGCTTGGTGCACTTGGATTAGTCACATTACCAATAGTCACCGCATCTGCATTAACTTTTGGTGTGCTCACAGAGTTACCTACTTTAACATCATTCGCTAAATTGTAAACCACGTCATTACTATCAGCTGACTTAGAAATCACGATATTACCATCAGTATTCTTCATATCAACTGTTTCACCAGGATTGACTAATGAACCATTTGCACCTTGAGCCGTTACGGTAAAGCCAGAACCGTTAATCGCATTAGCAATATCACCGGCTGTAGCTGTCGCATTTGGATTCGCTGGGGTATTCACTTTACCTGTTGTGGCATCAGTTGTTAATGGTGTTGTTACTACATCAATCTTAATATCACCAGTAGTAGGATCTACCGTGACGTTAGTAGTATTCGTATTCACAAAGTTAATGTCACCATCTGCATTGGCTGTTACGCTTGGCTTAGTCGCCGTTGCTGTTAATTTACCATCAACAATTTTAATGGTGCTACCATCCACAGCTACATCAACTTTAACGTCACTTGCCGTGCCTGCTGCATTTGGTGTTACCGTCACAACAGTAGCCGCACCGTTAATAAAGTTAACCGTATCACCTGGTTTTACGGCATCTGCCTCCGTACCATTACCTTGTAATGACCATCCCTTAGCAACTTCAGCGGCAACCATATACAATTGCGAGCCATTAATCGCATCAGTTGATGTCGCAGAAATATTACCTGCAGCGACATTCACTAATTGACGCTCATCACCTGCTTTACCAAAAGATACCACTGATTTAGGTGCACTACCTGCAAAACCACTGTAGGTAATACCGCCTACTGTTGCTGTCGTCTCAGTAGTCGCTGCACGCGTAATAGAGTTGCTACCTAAAGCAACCGCCTCAGCGTGATCAGCTTGCGCTAAGCGACCAATCGCTGTAGCATTTACTGCAGCTGCAGTAACATTTGCACGAACACCTAGCGCAGTACCATAAGTTGCACTTACATTTGATGAAATACCGATTGCGATACCCGCTGTTGCATCAGCAGTAACCGTTGTATTGGCACCCATCGCTGTACTTGAGCGAGCTAGTGCATCTGCGCCATGACCGAACGCTGTGGCATAGTCTTGTGATGCATTAGAGTCATAGCCCACTGCCGTTGTTGCAAATGAGGCCGCCTCAGCTTCTGCACCCAATGCTGTTGCTTGGTTTGCACCGGCCTTTGCTAGGTAACCAAAGGCACTGGCGCTATCATATAGAGCACTTGAATACGCACCCACAGTGGTTGTGCCATTACCATTCAAGAAATCGATACCTGCTACCGCATGCGCACCCAAGGCTGTTGCATTTGTTGCGGTGGCAGAACTATCCACACCGATGGTGATAGCTTGAGTTGGTATACCATATTCACCTGTTGGAAGCAGTGTGGTAGCAATAGAAGCATTGGTACCGATTACAATCGTATCTTTCGCTTGTGCTGTCGCATTTTGACCGATAGCGATAGCGTTTACACCATAGTCAGGGACTGCACCAAAACCAGCTGTTGTACCATTACCGATAGCGATGGCATTTTGGCTTTGTGCCCTGGTATTTACACCTGCTGCAATAGCGTAGTTAGCAGTTGCACCTGCCGCCACATCTGCTGCACCAAGGTTGGTTGTCGCATCACCACCAGCGTTAGACGTATTATTGACGTGAAAATAAGTATCTGGAGCACCGCCAACACCAGCAGCTAGCGATAATTTACCATCGACCACAGCAAACTGCGTTGTGTTGTAATCTAGCGATAATTGATATTCAGTATGTGCACCGATACCTTTAGTGTCATCATTAGCAACTGCTGTTTGTGGCGTAACTTTTAGGAATGTGGTCGTGCTAGTTACACTTGAAGTATTATCCGTATCTTGGATAACCAATACTGATGGATCGGTTGTATAAGTGGCATAATACGCACTCACATCACCCTCAGGAACATCCAGCGTAACGGTATAACCTGGGCGGTACAATGATAATGTGTTTGATTTGGTCGCATTTACTGTTGTTGCATTGGTAGAGTTAAAAGTAACTGACAAATCTGCCGCACCACCTGTTGCACCGGTAATCGTAATAATATCCTCAACATTGTAATAATTTAATACTTCTCTGCTTAGCTCATAACCATACGTACCCCCAGTCACATAAGCCTTTTCCAACACATCATTTTGCACAGAAGAAATCGATGACTCAAAAACAACATCAGCTGCTTGTGCAGCTGGTACAACACCAATCGCTGCCATCGCTAATACTAATGACTTTAATTTACCATTACTACGTGATAGCTCAGAGCATACTACTGTCTTACCATGACGATCTTTTTTGTCTTAAAAATTTTATTCATGTCCATTATTCCTAAAAAATAGTTCGCTTTGCGACTAATATAAATTTGACATGTCGCCAGTTTAGCTATTTTTGGGCATTAATCTCTAAAACACCCCTTCTTAATTTGTCAAGAAATGTATATTTGTTGTAAAAAAATCAATAAGTTATAATAAAGGTTAATTTTATCTACGCAAAATCGCTTTATGTCTCACCCTATCATTTCTTTTTTAATCCCTGCTTATAATGTCGCCCCTTTTATCAGTAGCTGTCTGGATAGCATATTAGCCCTCCCTATTTCCAAAGAAATCATTATTGTGAATGATGGCTCCACGGATGACACCGCAACGATTATTGAGGAATATGCCACACAATACGATACTATCCATGTCTATCATCAACAGAATGGTGGCGTGAGTAGCGCACGTAATCTCGCCCTCTCTCATGCTAACGGTGAGTGGGTGGCATTTATTGACGGTGATGATGTCGTTATTAACGATACGGACTTACACGCTTTATTGACCATTGCTCATCAACATCAGGTCGATATCATTAAAGGGCTTTATATGGTGAGTGGTCGTGATAGACCCAATCGTGTTAAGCAACCCACACTAGATCAAACCCGCGAAGATAAAATCACCTTTTTATCAAGTAAGGCCTACCTAGAGCATTGTGTCGGTGAGATGAATATGTGGGCAATTGGCAGTGTTTTTATCCGTCGCTCCGTCATCACTGCCTTGCACTTAAACTTCAGAACTGACCTAATTGTGTGTGAAGACCCCCTCTTCTTCTACCAACTACTCTCAACTGATCTTAAGTTAATGGAAGTTCCTTATGTGTTATATCACTATCAGCAACGTGTTGGCTCTGCTTCTAACTCTAAGGAAATTCGAGTTAAATCCATCAATGCATACGCACGTTATCTCACAGCACTGATTGAGATTGCACAAAAGCAAAATGACTTATCGTCACGCTATATTCAATACTGTATTCTCAGCACACGCCTTGATTTGACACGTCACTACCAGAATCTGCTGAATGCTGGATACAGTATAGCTCAAGCCAATCATGAGCCTTTTAGTCGATGGATATTATCGGAAGAAGAATATACGCAAGCCTTAAAAATGAAATCAGATATCTTGCGTACCCAACGAGGAAAAACTTACTATCATAAACGCGATATTGGTCTCGACGATATCACGCTCCCTCAACAGCATTATCCTGCAATGAGTTTTGTTGTACCTATCTACAATGTCGCCCCTTATCTTGCCGAATGTATTGATAGCCTAATCCGACAGAAACTCGATAAAGAAATTATTCTGGTGGATGATGGGTCTACGGATAATAGTCTAGACATTGCGATGGATTATGCACGTCGCTACCCTTTTATTACCGTGATTCATAGTAAAAATGAAGGCTTATCCGCAGCACGCAATAAAGGATTACAGCTCGCTCGAGGGGAATATATTCAGTTTATCGATTCTGACGATTATTTACTCGACCAACCGCTTATCGAAATTTTATTCAAAGCAAAAAAGGCGAATGCCCCTATTGTCCGCTTGGATTATCGCACACAAACTATGATACCTGTTTTGCCTGCAGAGAAGTTTGTTCTCAGTACCGCTACAGACTACTTCAAACGAGAAATGCTTGATGCATGGCAACCCAGTGTATGCAAAATGATTATTCAGCGAGATTTCTTAATAAAGCATCAAATTAAGTTTTTTGAAGGCATTCTAGCAGAAGATGCACACTTTACTACACTACTCTGCTTAAGTGACCCTACAGCAAAGGTCTTAGAAACCAATCTTATCTGTTATTTCTATCGTCGTCGAGATGACTCCATCACCTTACATCCTACTAAACGATACGGTATGGGAATGGGTTTACTGATTACCATCAAAGCATTACAACAATGGTTCGATATGCAGACACACCAAGACGAGATTCGTCCATATATGGATAAATTTTATGACTGCTGTTTGGCGATTGCCCAGCGATTCATGCAAGAAGAAAGTGAGTAGTTTTTCCGACAAAATAACTTTTTTATACAAAAAACATCGCTTAAGTAGCAAAGCCATAAATGCTCATCACATTTATGGCTTTGTTGATTCACGGTAGTTAAACCACTCATTGACGAGGTCAAGCACCAAAATACTTGCCTCCATATGAGATGATTTAGTCGTGTATTACCATTGGCCACCTACACCCGCATCAACCGCAAAAAGTGATTTACCAAATAAGGTAACTTGCAGTAAGGCTACTGCCCATAGGCTCTGGCACTCGCACCCAAAACAGAAGAACTTTTTTCACCTCTATCTCCATCTTGAATACTTGCCGCACCACCGAGTACTAAATCTGCCGCAACTGGGCTGGTACCAATCTCTGATAATTTTAGCGTCTGTGCAACCACACCATAATAGAAGTAAGCTATTTCATAGGGAAAAAGCAACTCAATCAAGCTGTTTAAAATTTTTCAATTACTATCTAATCCAATGGTAGGTTGGTAGATAGGATTACCCTCTTATTTTTGTTATCATTAAGGGTATTTCCATCAACAATAAGGTTTATGATGAAATACCCTGGTAATGTTTTTATGATTTCTGCTCCTAGTGGTGCAGGCAAATCGAGTCTCGTTAATGCACTCCTTAAAAAACACACCGATATTCATTTATCGATTTCTTGCACAACACGCCCAGCGCGTCCCGGTGAAATTAATGGTCGTGAATATCATTTTGTTTCTGTGGATGAATTTTCTCAATGGCGTGATGAAAACAATCTCTTAGAGTGGGCTGAAGTGCATGGCAACTATTACGGCACACCCCGCTCTTTTGTCGAAGAAAAAATCAAAAATGGGGAAAACATCCTACTGGAAATTGACTGGCAAGGCGCACGTCAGGTACGCAAGCAATTCCCTGATATTATTGATATTTTTATTCTTCCACCCTCAGTCGATGAGTTAGAAAAGCGTCTACGTAATCGTGGACAGGATTCTGATAGTGTCATTTCTCGCCGTTTATTAGCGGCAAGTAGCGAAATTGCTCACGCAGATGAGTTCGAATATGTTATCATAAACGATTGTTTTGACACGGCTTTAGCGCAATTAGAGCAGATTGTCGCGACAGCTGGTTTACGTTATCCAAGTCAAGCGGTCAAAAACCACAAACTCTTTGCTGAGCTTGGTATTTCATATATTTCCAAATAGGTCTTTATCACCATGGCACGTATCACTGTAGATGATAGTTTAGAAAAAATCCCAAATCGTTTTGATTTAACGCTTGTTGCCACTTATCGTGCACGCGAATTAGCGCAAGGTCATCAACCACGCGTAGAGGTTCAAAACGATAAGCCTACTGTTCTTGCTTTACGCGAAGTTGCTGAGGGCAAAACAGGTTTAGAGATGTTACGCAAGGTACCTACTTAATATTTTCATTGGGGGAAGTGCTTATGAGCTTAAAAGAAGAATTACCTGATTATTCTCCAGAGACACTCGTTACACCTCTGCTTGAGCGACTAAGCACATACCTCTCCTCTGCCGATATTGACAAGATTCGCGAGGCCTTTTATTTTGCCTACGAGGCTCACACAGGGCAAATGCGCTCTAGCGGTGAGCCTTATATCACCCACCCTGTCGCTGTCACCGAAATCTGTGCCCAATGGAAGCTTGACCCTAATGCGTTAATGGCCGCTCTTCTGCATGATGTCATTGAGGATCAAGATGTTTCTAAATCCGAAATCTCCGAGCGTTTTAATCCTGATGTAGCGGATTTAGTCGATGGTTTAACTAAGTTAGAACGGATTAAATTTGCCAGCAAAGCCGAACAACAAGCGGAGAGCTTTCGCAAGATGCTGTTAGCGACAGCTAAAGATGTACGTGTCATTTTAGTTAAGCTAGCTGACCGTTTGCATAATATGCGTACGCTTGGTGGGGTTGAACCTAGCAAAGGCCGTCGTGTTTCTAACGAGACGCTGGAGATTTATGCCCCGATTGCTAATCGTTTAGGTTTAAATGCTTTAGTACGCGAATTCGAGGATTTAGCTTTTGAGGCTTACTATCCTCATCGCTCACGTGTCCTGAAAAAAGCCTTAGCCAGCGCCCAAGGCAATAGTCGTAATCTCTTTCATAAAATCACCGAAAACATCCAAGCGGCACTTCCTGCTTACGGCATCGAAGGAACGCTCTCTAGCCGAGAAAAAACGCTATACAGTATTCACAAAAAGATGAAAGAGCAGCACAAATCTTTCTCTGAGGTACTGGACATCTATGGCTTTCGTATCATTGTCAATACGCTTACTGAATGTTATATCGTACTAGGGATTTTGCATCAGCTCTATCGCCCTGTTCCTGGTAAATTTAAAGACTATATTGCCTTACCTAAAGTCAATGGCTACCAATCCTTACATACGACGCTTGTCGGTCCTTATGGTACACCTATTGAGTTTCAAATTCGTACAACTCATATGGATCATATCGCCGAAGAAGGTGTTGCTTCACATTGGATTTATAAAAGTGAGGATATGTCGCTTAGCGATTTACAAAAACAAACTCACCGTTGGTTGCAGTCTTTACTCGATATTCAAAGCCAAACAGGCGATTCCTCTGAATTTTTAGACAATGTTAAGGTAGATCTTTTCCCTGATGCAGTCTATGTCCTCACGCCGAAAGGTAAGATTATTTCCCTTCCGCGTGGTGCGACGCCCGTGGATTTTGCGTACTCTATTCATACCAAGATTGGTACTCACGCGGTTTCTGCACGCATTAATGGTGAGCCTGCTCCGCTTAAGACGACACTCGTGAGTGGCGATACGGTTGAAATTATCACTTCAGAGCAGGCTAAACCTGACCTCAGTTGGCTTAATTTTGCTCGTACTGGTAAGGCTCGCTCAGAAATTCGCCATTACCTTAAGACAATTAATCTTAATGACTCGATTAAATTCGGTGAAAAACTCCTTCGCCAAGCATTACAAGATTTAAATATCCCTATGCCTGAGCGAGAGGACGAATTATGGGCCAAAATCGCTAAGGAATCAGGAGCTCAAACTATTGATGAAATTCTCATTGATATTGGTCTAGGTCGTCGTCTTGCTGCTGTTGTAGCACGTCGTTTCTTAATCAATTCCCCAATGATTGCCACCAGCGCCATGGATATTGATGAAATTAGTGCAGCACATGCAAGCCAAATCCTCATCCAAGGCAATGAAGGGCAATCTGTCACACTCTCAAGTTGCTGCTCCCCTATTCCGGGTGATAGTTTAATCGCTCTCGTACGTCCTGGATTTGGTATGGTGGTACATACAGACGATTGTCCTATTGCACTTGCTCAACGCAAAAAAGAACCTGAACGTTGGATTTCTGTTGGCTGGGACAAAGAATACAACAAACATCTCAGCACACGCCTCACTCTCACCATTGAAAATGTCAAAGGAATGATTGGTCGTATCGCCGCCCAAATTGCAGGTGCTGATGCCAATATTGTCCAACTCAATATGCCTAATGAGCTCTCAGAAATTGCCACCTTGCATCTGACTGTTCAAGTTGAAGATCGTAAACATCTCGCCTCGGTTATTCGTGCTATACGTCTTCTACCTCAAGTACGTAAAATTGTACGTGTGAAAGGATAAGACAAATTTATCCTACACTCTTCTATTCAAGGGTCATTTATGTTCAATTTAAATCAACAAATTGCTATTGTTACGGGTGGTGCTAAAGGTATTGGAAAAGGTATTGCCAAGGTACTTAAAAATGCGGGAGCCACGGTTATTATTGCGGATATTGATGAAAAGCAAGGGGAACTCACCGCTCAAGAGCTAGGATGCGCCTTTAAATACGTTGATGTGACGTCACAAGCGGCTTGCCAAGGTCTTATTGATGAGGTTGTTCAAACATTTGGGCGCTTAGATATTTTGTGCTCGAATACAGGAGTTTTTCCTCAAGCCAGCCTAAGTGAGATGACCGAACAAGATTGGGACTTTGTTCATCATATTAATCTAAAAGGCACTTTCTTCATGGTGCAAGCCGCCTTAAAAGCGATGCGACCTCACGAGTATGGGCGCATTATCATCACCTCCTCAATTACGGGCCCAATCACAGGTTATCCGAATTGGAGTCATTATGGTGCTAGTAAAGCAGGTCAACTAGGTTTTATGCGTAGTGCGGCTTTAGAATGTGCTAATCAAGGCATCACCATTAATGCAGTGATGCCGGGTAATATCCTGACAGAGGGACTGGCCGCACAAGGTGAAGAATATCTAGGACAAATGACACGCTCTATTCCTACAAAAAAACTCGGCAAGCCAGAAGATATTGGCTATGCCGTATGTTTCCTTGCCTCTAAAGAAGCGAGTTTTATTACAGGTCAAACGATTGTTGTTGATGGTGGTCAAATACTCCCTGAATCACCTGAGGCTATTTTATAAATACTCAGCCGTAGCAATTCATGCCCGAACTCCCCGAAGTCGAAACCACTTTACGCGGTATTGAACCTTATATTACCCACCAGCTTGTTGATGCTTTGGTGGTTAGACAAGCTCAGCTGCGTTGGTGTATTCAAGATAATTTAAATGATATCCTCCGTGGACAACGCATTATTGGATGTCATCGCCGTGCAAAGTATCTATTAATCCAATTTGAAATCGGCACGCTCATTATCCATCTCGGCATGTCAGGGAGTTTGCGAATTTTCCGTGACAATATCCCTGCTCCTCTTAAACATGACCATGTGGATATTCGCTTTAAGAATGGTGTCGTACTCCGTTACCATGACCCACGTCGTTTTGGTGCAATTCTATGGTTTGAAGAAAAGCATGATGCTATTCCTCTACTCACTCACCTCGGCCCTGAACCTTTAGAAGATAACTTTAATGGTAACTATCTCTATCAAACGCTCAAAACACAATCACGCCCTATTAAAACAGCATTAATGGATAATGAGGTTGTCGTCGGGGTCGGCAATATTTATGCGAATGAGAGTCTTTTTGCGGCGGGTATTCTTCCTACACGAGCAGCAAAGTCGCTAAAGAAAAAAGAATGTATAACATTAGTGGAAGCCATTCAAAAAATCCTCCGCCGTGCTATCGAAACAGGAGGCAGCACACTCAAAGACTTTGTCGATAGTGAAGGACGTAGTGGCTATTTCCAACAAGAATATAAAGTTTATGGACGAGCTGATGAAGCTTGTAAGGCTTGTGACACACCCATTCAAAAAAGTATTATTGGTCAGCGAGGGACTTTCTTTTGCCCTCGCTGCCAGCGATGATGAATACAGACTTGAAGGTTAAAAACGATGTTGTAAACCTAATTGTACATCCATCGCTTTTAGCCTACGCTTCTGATTAAGCACATCATTCATGTTAAGTGCCGAAAGACCGTACGAGGCGATAAGACTCATATTCGTCCGTTTAGAAAGGTTATGAATATAGCCTAAGCTATAAACATCTGTCCGAATTCTTGCATTTTCATACTGATTCGCTTTAGGATTTTTAATGGCATTCCCTTGATAAGAAAATACGATATTAGATGCAGCACTTACCGGCACAGACAAGCCAACCATCCAAGAATGTTGACGAAATCCTTTGCTGTTTAAGGCACTAGATAAATGACGCTTACCTTGTGGATTAACCAAATAATCGGCTAAACCCATTCCAAAAAACGTTCCATCACGTTGAAGACCATAAAGCATATAAAGGGTAATCACTTTGAAATCATAGCTCATACCTACATTCCATTGCTGTGTTCTCGTATGACGATTAACGGCATTTATAGTATTTTTTACGGTTTGGTTAACGGTATCCATTGTCATCCCTATCGTAAAACCATCCTTACGATACCCCATCCCCATAATAAAACCCTTATCTCGATTATGCGTTAATGTTTCTGTATTATTAACATCATATCGTGTTGTTTTACTCTCTTGATAAAATCCCCCTATGGCAAAACGAAAGCCTGATAAGGCAGGCGAAACATATTTCAGCATATTATCGTAACGGTACGAATGCGACAAATTAAATGCAGCATGTGTAGAGGATTGCCATCCATTATGACCAAATGGGTCTAAAAGTTGCACAAATACATCACTAATATTGTATTGTCGACCTAATGTCAAACTCCCCCAACTATCCCCTGAAAGCCCAACAAAAGACTGTCGTCCAAATAAACGTCCTCCTTGTAATGATTCCCCTGTTCCTAAATTAAAACCACTTTCAATCGCAAAAATAGCACTTGTGCCATTACCCAAATCCTCTTTTCCTCTTAACCCCCAACGATTGCCATTACGTAAGCCATGCCGGAACCCCAACGAAGTAGTTTCTATCCTTCCCTGAGAAGCCCCTCCACTACCCGAAAACTTAACAACCTGATCTCTATAAGCATAACCTCCATCAACTACCCCATATAATGTTACGGAAGAGTCCGCTAGAACAACTGTTGGTAGTGTCGCCATAGTCGCACATATTAAAGCCATTTTTTTCATAGATGTCTCCAGAATTCAATTAAATTTATTACTGCATTACAACAACCTCCTTCGTTGACTATTCTCTTAAAACTCGACATTAAATAAAACTCGTATTAACACTAATTTTGTTTCATTTTTGATGCTTTTTATCCATCATGCAAAAATATAATAATAAAAACAATCAAGACAAAACAAAATATTCCGCTATGCAGAATGAATGGTATTTATGGAGAAGATGTTGGTGAGGTTTGTCAAGTTTGTGACACACCCATTCAAAAAAGTATTATTGGTCAGCGAGGGACTTTCTTTTGCCCTCGTTGCCAACGATGATGGGGGTTAAATAGAGGGAATGGCTAATTCATGCTGGGACGCAATAGTCAAAAAATGACTTCTATCTTGATACGCTGGATTAGTTAATACCCGCTGATCAATGCGGTCAATAAGATACTGAGGCAATACAACATTTACTCTTTGCCGTTTCCCAAAGAAACCACTAATATCTACTTCTAGCAATAACCACGCATCACAATGTTTAAAATCGTCTAATTCCCTATACGTACTAAATCCCAAATCCTTTAAATTTAAAAGATTAATGCCATCTGCTAACATTTCATCTAATAAAGAATAGATAGCATCAATCGCTTGTGAGTGAATTTGTTCTATTGTATCTGCTGCACTAAAACAGCTATATTCATCAGAACATAATACTGGCACAACAATGCCAAATGCTTCATCCGTACTCTTAGGTGTTTCAATACCCACAGTAAATAACATCATTATCTCCTAATTAAACCTGCTGCTTTTTTATAGTAGTTAAAGTCCCTATCGGCAATTCCTTTTTGGGATGAGGTATAGCAAATTTCTTATGTGTAATAGGTGACATCCATATTTGGTGATCTCCTTTACCATACCTGATAAAAATACACCCTATTTCTTTTAACTCTTTAATCAAATCCTTTGAGTTCATTCTGAAACTCCTTTTATTATACACATATATACACATGAATCAATGTAATAACTTACAAAAAGGATATTTCTAGAAAGATAAATTTTCAATATGACAAAAATGTCCTAGAGACTTTTTATGCCAAAATTCCAAAAAAACGCCCCACTATACAACTATAGTGGGGCGCTTAAGTATTCGCTTAAAAAGTCCTTCAAATCGTGCTTACACGTCCAAAAGGGCTTTTATTCCAATAAGTTAAGAATTCTCTAAGAAACTCTTTAGCTTATCCGCACGGCTTGGGTGACGTAATTTACGTAAGGCTTTTGCTTCAATCTGACGAATACGTTCACGTGTTACATCAAATTGTTTACCGACTTCTTCTAGTGTTTGGTCTGAGCTCATACCAATACCAAAACGCATACGTAATACTTTACCCTCACGCTGTGTGAGTGAGTTAATCACTTCTTCAAAAACTTCGCTCATTGAACGCTGCAATGCAGAATCTGCTGGCGCTAATGTGCTCAAGTCTTCGATAAAATCACCTAAGTGCGAATCGTCATCATCACCAATTGGGGTCTCCATAGAGATAGGTTCTTTGGCGATTTTAAGAATTTTACGTACTTTTTCGACTGGCATATCCATTTTCTGTGCCAATGTCGCTGGATCAGGCTCAACGCCTGTTTCTTGTAAAATCTGACGATTAATACGATTCATCTTATTAATCGTTTCAATCATATGGACAGGAATACGAATTGTACGGGCTTGGTCAGCGATAGAACGTGTAATCGCTTGACGAATCCACCATGTCGCATAGGTTGAGAATTTATAGCCTCGACGATACTCAAACTTATCCACGGCTTTCATCAAACCGATATTGCCCTCTTGGATAAGGTCTAAGAATTGTAAACCACGGTTAGTGTATTTCTTAGCGATTGAAATCACCAGACGTAAGTTCGCCTCAATCATTTCGCGCTTAGCTTTCTTGGCTTTTGCCTCACCATTAACCATGCGTTTATTCACATCCTTTAGATCTTGAATGGGTAGAATCACCTCTTTTTCAAGCTCAATAAATTTCTGTTGAATTTCATGGATATCTGGAATAAAACGCGCTAATTTTTCTGCATATTTTGCACCAGAAGCGATTTCTTTATTGACCCATTCTAAATTGGTTTCATTACCGGGGAATGATTCAATAAAATGCTCACGTGGCATATCAACACGATCCACGCAAACCGTTAGCATCTGACGCTCTAAATTACGTACCTGATCAACATGGGCACGCAAGGTATTAGCGAGTTTTTCTACAATCTTAGCGGTAAAACGAACACCTAGCAATTCATCATGGATGATTTGATGAGCTGCTTCGTAAGCTTTGGATTGGTAAGCACCTTTTTCGCACTCGGCTTTCATTTTTTTGAAAGCTTTTTCGACTTGGTCAAACTTCACCATGGCTTGTTCGTGTAGCATTTCGATTTGTTTGCTACTCATACCACCTGGACCATCGTCTGCGTCTTCTTCTAAGGCAGCACCTGAACCCGCGTATTCCTCACCGTCATCGGCAATTAGTCCGTCTACGATTTCATCAATTTGCGCCTCACCGTCACGTACACGTTGGATATGATTAAGAATTTCTTCGATAGTGGTTGGAGAGGCAGCAATTGCCATCACCATCGCCTTTAAGCCTTCTTCAATACGTTTGGCAATCTCAATCTCACCGTCACGTGTTAATAATTCGACTGAACCCATCTCGCGCATATACATACGCACAGGGTCAGTCGTGCGACCAAACTCAGAATCTACTGTGGTTAATGCTGCTTCAGCCTCATCTTCAACATCATCATCGTCACTAATCGGCGTACTGTCGTTGAGGATTAAATCTTCAGCTGTCGGTGCTTGATCATAAACAGGAATACCCATTTCACTGAATGTACTGATAATACTATCAATAGCATCTGCATCAACCAAATCATCCGATAAAGAGTCATTAATTTCAGCATAAGTTAAGTATCCACGATCTTTACCTTGCTTAATAAGCTGCTTCATCTGGGCACGACGTGCTTCAATTTGCTCTGGCGTAGACGAGCGAGAACCTTCGCTACGGCGCTTACCACGTCCCTGTTTACTATCAGAGAAGTCAATATCTACGCTATCATCATCGCCACCATCATCATCAAAATCCAAATCGTCTGATGATGAAGATGATTTAGGGCGACCCGGCGATTTTTTGCTCTTAGGCGCTTCTTCGAAATCGTCAAAATCATCAAAATCGTCTTCTAATTCTTCTGCTTTTTTGCTTGCTTTCGCTTCTTTTGGCGCTTTTGCGGTTTTCTTAGCTACCTTTTTCTCAGTAATCGGTGCGTCAGAAACTGTCGTCTTTTTCGCCTTTTTCTCTACAGTAGCGTCTGCTACTGCTTTTGTTACTTTGTCAGCCGACTGAGCCGTTGTTTTTTTGGCGGTCGCTGCTTTTTTGTTTTCTGCCATAGTGATGCTTTCGTGTGAAATTGATTGATACTTCTAACAGATAAAAGTAGTCGGTAACCTTAAATTATACAATATTTCCGCTATATGTGCTTTTCTCTCAGTCTATTTAACCTTTTGGTCAGTTGACGATAACGATGCACTTTTTGTTCGTCCTGTAAATCAGCTGAGGTAAATTCGCTAAGCGCTTGTTTTAAGCCTTCGATTTCTACTTTTTTAATAATCCCTAACCATTCTGCGATAGGGTCATTTAACACTTCATCATGTAAAGAATCTTTATCCGTTGACATGATAATGCGTTGAATTTCTTCTTCATTGGCAAGATATGGCTGCAAATGACCTACCACCGCAGTTCCTTGTGCCATACATATCGCCAAAAATTGTACTACTAACTCATAATGGGGCTGCTTGTTTAAAATTTCAAGCTGTCGTTCTGTCATACTATGAATTAATTCTGGATGATTAATCACCAATCGAATAATCCGTAAAGACAAAGGATCCACTGTTCGATGAGTACGTCCTTTAAACTTAGGCGTGGGTCTTTTGGGGGATACTAACTTACCGCTCGATGACGATTCAGATACATTTGAACGTGCCCCAAAGACATCTTCATGAGCAACGATGGTTGAACTCACACTTTGCTGCCCATGTTGAACATACTGTGCTTGTCGCAATTGTTGTGCTTCAAGATACTGTGCTAAATCTTGTTTTAACTCTTCATGCGTCAAACCCAATAATTTAGCAATATCCTTTTCTATCTGTAAACGAATAATCGCTTCTTGTGGGATTTGCACCAACATTGCCCGAATTTCATGCAAACACGCTGCCCTACCCTCTGCTTCATCCAATCGATAATTTTGCTTTAATTCTTCGATTAAAAAACTGGATAAGGGTAAAGACTGTTGAACCTGCTCACGGAATTTTTCTTGCCCAAACTCACGAATATAGGTATCTGGATCATGCTCTTCTGGCAAGAATAAAAAGCGCATAGCGACATCATCACGCAATAAAGGTAAGCAAATATTCAACGCTTTCCAAGCCGCTCGACGCCCTGCCTTATCGCCATCAAAGCTAAACACTATTTTATGGGTGACGCGCATTAACTTGGTTAAATGCTCACTTGAGGTCGCTGTCCCTAATGTGGCTACGGCATTTTCTAGTCCTAATTGTGCTAGGCTCACCACATCCATATAGCCTTCTACCACCAGTACAAAGCCCTCTTTATGAATGCCTTGTCGATTTTCAAAAAGACCGTAAAGCTCTGAGCCTTTGTGGAAAATCTCTGTTTCTGGTGAGTTTAAATACTTAGGTTGTCCATTACCGATAATGCGACCACCAAATCCGATAATTTTGCCTCTTGCATTGTAAATCGGAAAAGTGACACGTTCGCGAAAGCGATCATACTTACGCAAGTCCTCACTCTGAATAACTAAGCCAGCATCGACCAATAAAGCATCATCATAGTTCTCAAAAACCGTCTTTAAACCTTGACGATCCGTACCACTCCAGCCCAGACCAAATTTTAAGGCCGTTTTACCGTCAAGACCTCGACCTTTTAAATAATCAATTGCTGACGTAGCATGACGCAACTGCGTCTTATAATGTTGTTGTGCTTTTTCTAAACACTCATGCAATAATTCACTACGGGCTTTTTGGGCTTTTTCTGCCGCTATTTGTCTAGGACTTAATCGCCGTTGGTTCTGTGGGACCTGCATACCCACACGACTTGCTAATTGCTTAACGGCTTCGGGGAAGGACAATCCTAAATGCTTCATCAAGAAGTCAATGGCACTACCACCTTGACCACAACTAAAGCAATGGAAAAACTGTTTTTGAGGACTAACTGAAAAAGATGGGCTTTTTTCGTTATGAAAAGGACAAAGGCCAAATAAATTGGCCCCGCTCTTTTTTAATTGCACGTATTGCCCAACCACATCCTCAACATTGACACGGTTGAGCAACTCCTGAACAAAGGATTCAGGAATCATACTAAAAATTAGTATAGACGTGGAGGTAATTGTTGGCTACGGATACGTTTGTAGTGACGTTTAACCGCAGCAGCGTGTTTACGCTTACGCTCTGTTGTTGGTTTTTCGTAGAATTCACGAGCACGTAAATCTGTTAAAAGACCTGTTTTTTCGATAGTACGTTTAAAACGACGTAGAGCAGCCTCAAATGGCTCATTTTCTTTAAGACGAACGCTTGGCATTCTAAAATCCTTTAATCTAGTGTGAATTATTACAGCATAACTCACGGTGTTCTGTAAAAAGTGTCAGCCTAGTCCATACCAAATACTGACATAATCTTTCGTCTACTCTATCTTTAAAACGAAAGACGGTTTAATAAATCACCTGACCTTTTTTAAGTAAGTAATGTTAATACTATTTCTAACTAAAACTAGCTAGACCTATAAACCATCAATTATGACACAATTTTTTTAATATTGTCAAGCACTTATCGTTACCATTAAAAATACCCTATCCACTACGGATAGGGTATCTATCGGTGATATTTCAAGCAAAGATTATAAATTTTGTGATGTACCCTTACGAATCCATGCTTCTAATTGGTGTGGACGTAAGCTATCGTAATCTTCGAATGGTTGATGAATCCAAGGATTGGTCGGTAATTTATCCACATAATAATGTGGCTCAACCTTAGAATGTCCTTTCCACCACAATACGGCAGAACGCATTTCTTCAATCGCTGGAAATTGGGATAAAAGGTGCTCGTAAACCTTGTTAAAAGTTAGCCCTGTATCCACCATATCATCCACGAGCAATACTCGACCTTCTAGTGTCCCGCGTGTAATCGTAATGAATTTTGCGATATCTAATTGACCCTGTACTGTCCCTGCTGCTTCTCGATAAGAGCTCGTCGCAAGAATACCTAATGGCACATCAAAAATACGTGATAGTACATCGCCTACGCGTACACCACCACGCGCTAAGCAAACGATTTGATCAAATTTCCAACCAGACTGGTGAACATTTAATGCCAAACGCTCAATCAATCGATTGTAGTCTGACCAACTCACCCATAAATCTGTCTCTGTACTTTGTGGTAGGCTCATCATTAACCTTTTAATGGATTATTTAACATAATGGTTTCTTTGCGATCAGGACCTGTAGAAATCATCGCAATAGGTACTTCGCAGATTTCTTGCATACGCGCTAAAAATTTACGTGCATTTTCTGGTAACTTATCATACTCCGTCACCCCTTTTGTGCTTTCTGTCCAGCCTTGAATCATCTCAATGATAGGCTCCACTTTAGCACAATTTTCGGCACCATATGGCAATACATCAATGGCTTTACCATCTAGTTTATAACCTACGCAGATACCTACTTCTGGCAAACCATCTAATACATCTAGCTTAGTCACACATAAACCACTAATACCATTGATAATGGCAGAACGCTTTAAAGCCGCCGCATCAAACCAACCACAACGACGAGGACGACCTGTCACTGAACCAAACTCTTGACCGACTTTTGCAATATGCGCACCTGTTTCGTTTAATAACTCACTTGGGAAAGGACCCGAACCTACACGTGTGGTATAAGCTTTAGTGATGCCTAATACATAATGTAATGATGACGGTCCAACACCCGCACCCGCAGAAGCTTGACCTGCCACACAATTACTACTTGTCACAAAAGGATACGTACCATGATCAATATCTAACAACGCCCCTTGCGCACCTTCGAATAATAAGGCTTTACCTGCTTTTTGAACATCATAAAGCTCTGAAGCAACGTCAGCCACCATCGGTTTAATCTGTTCAGCCCATTCTTTAATTTGTGCACGGATTTCATCATAAGACACAGTCGGTGCTTTTAGGAAATTCGCTAAAATAAAGTTGTGGTATTCAACGATTTCTTTTAGTTTTGTATCTAATACGTCTGGCTGGAACATATCCTGAACACGAATCGCTCGACGAGCAACTTTATCCTCATACGCAGGACCAATACCACGACCCGTTGTACCAATCTTAGCATCACCTTTGGCTGCTTCACGCGCTTGGTCAATCGCAATATGATAAGGAAGAATTAAGGTAGCTGCCTCAGAAATCTTTAAACGACTGCGTACATCAATACCTGCCGCCTCAAGCTCACCAATTTCTTTTAAAAGCGCCTCTGGCGAAAGCACCACACCATTACCAATATAGCACGTTGTGTGTTTGTGCATAATGCCTGATGGAATCAAACGAAGAATCGTTTTTTGACCATTAATCCATAAAGTATGACCTGCGTTATGACCACCTTGGAAACGTACAACACCATGCACGCTCTCAGCTAGCCAATCCACAATCTTACCTTTTCCTTCATCGCCCCATTGGGTACCAATGACTACAACGTTTTTGCTCATATTCTTAAGCTCCAAATCAAAATACCGTACACGCTCTATAGACTATTTTTATCTTGCTTAACTATCCCTCGGATATAGAAGCTACAACAAAAACCTTTCTCCGAGAGCGTGCCCTATGTTCTCTCTATGACGTATCTTATTCAGCGCAAATGTGTCTTACTATGTACAACCATGCGCTTTTGTAAACTACTTTTTATCCTTTAAAATCCATGCACCCGCTTCAAAAACAAGTTCTTGTTCAAACACAAACTCATCTACTGCAAATTGGCTATTTGGAAATTCTTGTACCACAATATTGCCCTGTGCTCGCAAGGTTTTAATGTTAGCCGTCAAGGCCTCATCCTTAGACCAAGGTGCACGAATCGCTCTACTTGCTTTAGCGGGGGTCAAGCCTGCTGATAATTTACGCAAATCCAAACTAAATCCTGTCGCAGGTCGTGCACGTCCATAGACTGCGCCTGCATTATCATAACGCCCACCTCGTACCAATGCCTCATGCCAACCGTCCGCATATAATGCAAAAATAACGCCTGAATGATAGGCATACCCTGTGACATCTGCCAAATCAATACTCACCAAATTACTATCGAGTGTTGCGACAATTTCGCCCAGTGCATTTAGACCCGCTGTTACCCCTTCCAAATCTGGCAATACCTGTTTGGCTCGCTCTAACACCTCTACGCCACCGTATAGTTGTGGTAATGCCAATAAGCCTGTTCGAATAGTCGCAGGCAATTCTGGATATTGATTTAACAAACTGCTTAAAGATGCCACATCCTTATCTTTAAGGTAAGTATAAATCGTGTCAATATCATTGGCAAAAGCAGGAAATGCCTCTATCAATGCTCGCGTAATACCAGGGTGATTTAAATCTACTCGCGGATTGACAACACCAGCAACAGATAAACTCTCTAATGCTAGTTCGATCACTTGATAATCCGCCTCTGGACCCGCATAACCATAAATCTCTGCACCAATCTGCATCAGCTCGCGATCTGATAAAAGACCGGCTGGTTTAGCATGCAAGACCGAACCGCAATAACAAAGACGTGTTACACCCTCTCTATTTAATAAGTGTGCATCAATACGTGTAATTTGCGGTGTCATATCCGCACGCACACCCATTGTGCGCCCCGATATTTGATCGACTAATTTACACGTCTGTAAAAATAAAGCATCTTGCTGACCTGCAAATAAAGAGTCTGTGTACTCGACCAATGGTGGTGTCACCATTTCAAAACCATGGGTTCGATACAGGTCAAGTAAACGGCGACGTAACTCCTCGATGCGTCTAGCCTCTGCTGGCAAGATATCCGATAAATAGTCTGGCAATAACCAATTTTGCGCACTCATCTTGAAAGCCCAATAAAAAAACGGTCTATTTGCGTAAGCAAGTAGACCGTATTTACATTTCTTAACTTACACGGCATTATAGCAAAATTTTTATTAATTTAGCGTATTAAGTTTCTCTTTCATATGAAATAAGTCTTAATACTTTTCATGCCATGCTGTTTTATCGTCATTTAGACTCTTTAAAATATTTAAAGAACTCCGATTTTGGATCAACCACTAACAAATCGTTTTTAGAAGAAAAAACGTTTTTGTAAGCATTCATACTGTTGTAGAAACTATAAAAGTCAGGATTGCGACTATAAGCGTCAGCATAAATTTTGGCTGCCTGTGCATCGCCCTCACCTCGAATAGCTTGTGCTTTTGCATTGGCCTCCGCTAACACTTCTTGGACACGACGATCAGCATCTGCACGGATAGTTTCGCTTTCTGCGGCACCATTTGCTCGCAAGCTATTGGCTTCTTGCTTACGCTCTGCTTGCATACGGGTATACACAGAGTCTGAAACTTCTTGTGAGAATTCAATACGTTTTAGACGTACATCCACCACTTGAATACCAAGAGGTTTAGCACGCGATTCAACATTTTGTAAAATCTCCGCCATCACAATGTCACGCTCTTGCGATACAACCGCACGTACTGTACGCGTATTCACGGAAGCGTTTAAGGCATCACGAATTTGCGCATTTAAACGATTTTGCGCTGCTTTTGTATCTGAACCAAATGAGATATAGAACTGACGCGGGTCTTGAATACGCCATTTGATATAAGAATCAATAATCAAATTCTTTTTCTCAGAGGTCTGAATACGCTCAGTATCTCCAGACTCAATCGTCTGTACACGTTTATCCAACATCACGACGTTTTGTAATGGTGAAGGTAATTTAAAGTACAAACCTGGCTCTGTTATGGTGCGCTGCCATTCACCTAGCTTAAACACCAAGGCATAATTGCGCTCACTCACAATAAACAATGTCGATGATGCAAGCCAAGCAATCACCGCTAATAAAATAATACCTAAAGTTGAACGATTCATGCTTTACTCCTTACTGCGCTGGTCGTGTACGACTTAATGCATTACGATCACGCGTCAAATCATTGCTGCGTGATGTGCTCGTATTAGCCGCATTAGTACTCGCTGCACTATTGCTAGGCGCAGAAGTCATTGATGACGGTGTAACTGATGGCGTAGTAGATGTCGCAGGCACTACTGTTTGACTACTTTGCTCAATGATTTTATCAATCGGCAAATACATCATATTATTGCCACCTTGCGTATCCAACATCACTTTTGAGGCATTGCTATATACTTCTTCTAAGGTCGAAATATACATACGCTCACGAGTAATTGCTGGTGCATTAGCATATTCCTTTTCAATGCTCACAAAGCGTTCTGCGGCACCCTTGGCTTGACCAACGATTGCTGCCTTATAACCTTCTGCATCTTGTAGGATACGAGACGCTTGACCACGTGCCTCTGGAATGACCTTGCTCGCATAAGCATGACCTTCATTCTTTTGGCGCTCATTATCTTGGCCCGCTTTAATCGCATCCTCAAATGCCGCTTGTACTTGCTCAGGAGGTTGTACGTTTTGGATAGCCACAGTAATCACCTCGATACCCGTACGATAACGATCAAGAATATTTTGCATTAATTGACGTACATCAATCGCTGCCTGTGTACGACTCTCATATAAAATCTTATTCATTGACTGTTTACCAACAATCTCACGCATTGCCGTTTCTGCAGCTTGGCGTACGGCCTCATCTGGGGAGACGGTTTGGAATAAATAGTCTGCTGCAGCGGATTGACGACCTTGCTCATCTGGCATGCCTGCTTTTAGACGATATTGCACATCAAACTGTACATCAACGATGTTTTCGTCTTCTGTCAGCATTAATGCTTCTGGCAATACCTTATTGCGTGCGCTATCACGATAACCTACCGAAAACGAACGCACTCGTGAAATATCCACAAGCTCCACATTTTGGATAGGTGATGGAATATGCCATTGAAAGCCCGGAGAAACTGTTTTGTGATATTTACCAAACTGGGTAACAACACCAACCTGTCCTTCGCGTACGATATAAAACCCACTAGTGGCCCATACACCTGCTGCAATCACAGCAAGCCCTACCGCACCAAACTTAAACATTTTAGGCGAAGGGCCTTGTCGGCGACCACCGCCTAAAGGCTGATTACCCGGGCGATGATTACCCCCTGAACCACCTCCAAAGACCGACTTCAAGCGCTTAGAAAAATCATCTAATACTTGATCCAAATCAGGAGGATTATCGTTATTTTGTGGGCGCCGCGGGGGGTCTTGATTTTCTGGTTTATGCTGAGGTGATTGATTATTACCACGCCCCCAGCCCGGGTCATTTAGATTAAAAATTTTCGTAAGTCTCAACGTTCGTCATTCCTAAAATCTGAGCTTTTGCCTCTGCCATCGCCAGACGCAAACCCTCTAATCCTGCACGTTCTTGTGCACTAACAAAAACACGAGTTATTCGCCCTAATTCATCTCGATCAATTTTTGGCTCATAACCCACTAAATCAATCTTATTGTAAACGAGAATGGTGGGGATGTCTTGTGCACCAATCTCCTGTAATACTTTATTTACCTCTGAAATTTGCTCATCACGCTGTGGACTTGAAGCATCAATCACATGAAGTAATAAATCCGCATGTACTGTTTCTTCTAATGTCGCTTTAAATGCCGCAATCAATGTCGTCGGTAAGTCACGAATAAACCCTACGGTATCGGATACAGTAATCTGCCCTGCCGTCTCCAACCAAATACGACGTGTGGTGGTATCCAACGTTGCAAAAAGCTGATCGGCTGCATACGCCCCTGCTCGTGTCAGTGCATTAAACAAAGTGGATTTACCTGCATTGGTATACCCCACCAAAGAAACCGATAAGGTATGTGATCGCTCTCGTGAACGACGCTGTGTCGCTCGCTGTTTTTCTACCTTAGCTAAACGCTCTTTAAGCATACGGACTTTGTCACCAATCATCCGCTTGTCCATCTCTAACTGCGACTCACCTGGACCGCGCATACCAATACCACCACGCTGACGCTCCAAGTGTGTCCACATCCGCGTTAGGCGTGTAGTGAGATGCTGTAGTTGAGCTAACTCAACTTGTAGCTTACCCTCATGGCTTTGTGCACGTAAAGCAAAAATATCCAAAATCAACGTCACTCTATCCACTACTCGCAAATTAAAGACACGCTCTAAGTTACGTTGCTGTGCGGGACTTAATGGTTGATCAAATAAGACAATGTCAGGCTGACAGCTTTGGATAAGCAAGGCAACTTCATCGACCTTGCCTGAACCAATAAAAAATTTAGCATCGGGGCGGTCGCGTTTAGCCACAACGGTAGCAAGGATTTCTGCCCCTGCACCCGTTGCTAGCATTTCAAACTCTTGAGCATGAGCTTGATAATCTAGTTTGCCAAAATCAACACTGATAATAATTGCTTTCATAATTGCGACAAACAAAATGCCTGCCCTCCAAAAAGGTGGGTAGGCATTTTGAAAGAATTAAGCGTTTGGAATCAGAAACAAGGATTATTCTTCTGAAGCTACGTCTGGGAAGCTAACTGCACGAGCAGGTACGACCGTAGAAATAGCGTGCTTGTATACCATCTGTGTAACTGTATTACGCAATAACACGACATATTGATCAAAAGATTCAATTTGACCTTGTAGCTTAATACCATTAACTAAGTAAATAGATACTGGTACGTGCTCTTTGCGTAGTGCGTTTAAGAAAGGATCTTGTAAAGACTGTCCTTTAGTGCTCATTGATAAAAGCTCCATATTTTTAATTTTAAAATTCTAAACAAAGATTGTGAGCTTTTCATCAACAACTGCACAATCTTCGTTGGCTTAGTTAAATAATACCCTTAGAAAGGATTTCAGACAAGGCATTTACTAAATTTTCGCAATTTTCTTGTGTCCCAATTGTTACACGTAGATACTGCTCAATCGGTGCTTGTTTAAAATGACGTACTAATAATCTATGTTCACGCAAGGCTGCTGCGATTTTAGCAGCATCATATTGCGGATGACGCATAAAAATAAAATTAGTGCTCGATGGCAACACTTGGAAACCAAGGCGTTTTACTTCCGCCATCAGATACTCTCGCGAATCCATAATCATTTTGCGTGTTTTTTGGAAGTACTCTTCATCTTCAAAGGCGGCAATCGCCCCTGCTTGTGCTACGCGATCAATAGGATATGAATTAAAGCTATTTTTCACACGAACTAATGCTTCCATCAAGCTGGCTTGACCAAAAGCAAAGCCCACACGAATACCAGCTAAAGAGCGTGATTTCGATAAGGTCTGAATCACCACAAGATTAGGATATTTCTTGATTAATGGAATCGCTGTCTCGCCACCAAAATCCACATAGGCTTCGTCCACAACAATCACTATATTGGGCTGTGCTTGCAGTAGTTGCTCAATCTTGTCTAAACCTAATGCCACACTTGTAGGTGCATTGGGATTGGCAAAAATAATCGCTGCCACTTCATCACTAGAGGCCGCCAAATAAGGCGTTAAATCCAAACTAAAATCGTCCGCTAAAGGCACTTCTTTGTAAGGCACACTATATAACTTCGCATATGTGGGATAAAAGCTATAAGTAATATTGGGAAAAAGAATATGTTTGCCAGCATGACGGAATAAACCGTTAAATACGTGAGCCAACGCCTCGTCAGAACCATTCCCCACAAAAACTTGATCTGGAGCAATGTCATAGTACTTCGCCACCGCCTCTCGCACTGGTGTAGCATCCGCTTCTGGATAAAGGGCTAGCCCACCATGAATGGCCTTTTCCATCGCTTGCATCGCTTTTGGCGATGGTTCATAAGGTGACTCATTGCTATTTAATTTAATAAATAGCCCTTCTTTAGGTTGTTCGCCTGGCACGTAAGGTTTTAACTCCCCTACGATATCACTCCAGAATTGATTACTCATAGTTAAGCGTCTTTATAAGGATTATTTGAAGATTTGAATTCAATGCGCATTGGTGTCCCCTCGAGTTTAAACACTCGACGGAAACGTGATTCTAAGTAACGTTTATAAGATTCACTAATCGCATCTAAAGCATTACCATGCACAATCACCAATGGTGGATTCTGCCCACCTTGATGCGCATATCGCATCTTAGGACGGAAAATACCTTTCCGTGGAGGTGGTTGTTGCTCTACGGCGGCACGTAACTCTCGAGTCAGTTTCGGTGTAGAAAGCTTACGGAATGCTGCTGCATGTGCCTCATTCACTGATTTTAATAATGCTTTAACACCATGGCCTTTCAGGGCAGAAATATAATGCAATTTCGCGAAAGATAAAAAGCGCATTTTACGTTCGAACTCACGGATAATCCAATCACGCTTATCCTCATCGAGACCATCCCATTTATTAATTGCCACAACTAAAGCGCGACCACTTTCTAGGATAAAACCTGCAATATGGGCATCCTGCTCAGATATTTCGCTTTGTGCATCTAGAACTAATACCACCACATTACATGCTTCAATCGCTTGCAAGGTTTTAATCACAGAGAATTTCTCAATAGACTCAAACACCTTACCACGTTTACGCAAACCTGCCGTATCAATAATGGTGTATTTTTTATCGCCCTGATCAAAGTCAATTTCAATCGCATCACGTGTTGTACCCGGCATATCAAAGGCAATAACGCGTTGCTCACCTAAAAGTGTATTAATCAAGGTAGATTTACCTACATTAGGACGACCGACAATCGCTAGCTTAATGCGATGCTGAAAATCTTCATCTTCGTCAGCCTCCTCAGCACCTTGTGTATCACCTGCCGCCAACTCAGCTTCTACTGCATCTTCATCAAGCTCTACAAATTCCTCTTCGGTTTCCTCTTCGATAACAGGATTCACCAACGATGCCAATGCTTTTTCAATGAGATCCACCACCCCATCCCCATGTGCTGAGGAAATAGGATTAGGCTCACCTAAACCAAGCTCGTGGAACTCTGCCGTTGCTTGTACTCGATTCATCCCTTCTGCCTTATTCACGGCAAGGATAATCTTAGGACCTGCACGACGTAACATTGCCGCAATTTCGTGATCATGTGCATTGACACCCGCACGGGCATCCACAAGAAAAATCACCACATCAGACTCCGCAATCGCTTGCTCTGTCTGACGCGCCATTTCTTTAAGAATCCCTGTTTTGACGACTGGCTCAAAACCACCTGTATCAATCACTAAAAAAGGATAAGAACCCACGCGCCCCTCACCGTAATGACGATCTCGGGTAAGACCTGAATAGTCTGCCACTAAAGCATTACGTGAACGCGTAAGACGATTAAATAATGTTGATTTACCTACGTTGGGACGACCCACTAAGGCAACAACGGGCTTAAATTGTGTTTTCTTCACTTAGCACCAAATAAAACTAAATCACCGTCACCTGTTTGTGCTACCACACCATTAGGGGTTGCAATTAATGGTGATACCACAGGATCGCTATCACCTAGTGATACACGTCCTAATAAGGTTCCTGAATTAAAATCAAAGAAGTGGGCATAACCCTCATAGTCAGCAACCACAACATAATTATTGAATACGATAGGATTTGTCAATCCACGATTAGCTAACGTTCTATCTGCCCATACGGTTTGACCATTTTGACGAGCAAATAGTGCAACTGTACCGTCAATAGCAGCACTCACAATAGCATTAGGTGTAGCATCTACGCCTACCGCACTAGAAAATGGTTGAGCCCAACTCAATGCAGGTCCTTTTTGGGTAAAGTTATAGCACACTACATTACCTTGATAGCTGGCAAAGCAGGCCTCATTCCCATAAAGAATAGGCTGACCTACCACATCAGTCACGCTATCCAAATCAGTTGGACCTTTAACCGTCGCAGCCAATACTTCCCATAACAAACGACCGTTACTTACATCAAGTGCGACTAAACGTCCTGTTGGTACCGCAGCAAACACAGTACGTGCATCAGCAAATACCATTCTTGAATTAGTTTTTAGAGACATCTCTGGATTGGTGCGAACATAACTCCACAACAATGAACCATCTGTTACATTGAATCCTTGTACACGGAAGTCATCACCTCGAACAATCACAACACCACTACCGATAACAGGTGGTGTCGTAGAAATCGTCGATGTACGGCTAGACCAGCGTGCTTCGCCAGTATTGGCATCTAATACTTGCACTTGACCATCACGTGTGGTGACAGCCACTAAACCCTCACCAACGCCTACACCACCCGCCAGTGCCTTGTCTAATTTAATACGCCACTCAACAGCGCCGGTTGTTGCATTTACACGAACCACTTGACCGTCTGGAGTTGCTGCAAAAATACTCTCTTGAACAAGTACAGGTGTAAAACCATGCCCACTACCACTACCTATAGAGACTGTCCATGTAATATGAGGTTGGACTTGTGCTTGATACTCTGTTAAATCTACGGGTTCATAACGACTATCATTACTCATTAAACCGCAAGCAGATAAAGTTAATGCAGCACCTAATGCTAGGGCAAAACCTTTTAATGCACGAACCTTCATATTTACTCTCCACCTAAAACATTAAGTTTCATTTCCATCAAACGTACAAATGTTGGATCAAGATTTTTCTCATTTAATGCAGACTTCCATGCCTGGATAGCTTCCTGCTTCTGACCTTTCGCTAATAAAATATCGGCTTGACGATCCAAAAAGAGTGCCTTGAAATCACCTGTCGGGTTTGCTACCTGTGCAAGCGCCTCATCAAATTTATTTTGATCCATCAGAATAGCCGCTAATTGTAATTGCGCCACTGGCACTAATTCTGTTTCTTTGCTATCACTAATAATCCATTGAACGGCTTGCTGTGCAGCGGCTAAGTCTTTTTTCTCAACAAAATACTTTGACGCTACCAAGCTCGCACGTGCAGGATACGCCGTACCCACATAATCTTTTTGTAGCACTGACAATGCTTCTTGGATACGTGCCTTATCGTTAGCATCAGGTCGTGCATTTTTAACCGCCATATTAATGGTATCGTAATAACCTAGCGCTTGTTCTGAACGATAGTTCTTATACATACCCCACGCAAAGTAAGCAATAATTGCGAGCAATACTACTGTCAATAGAGCAGTCACAAGACTACCAAAACGTGCCCACCACGCTTTTAGCTGCTCAATCTTTTCCTGTTCTTCTAAATCAAAAGCCATAATGCTTATATCCTTTTTTGTAATTCTTCTACGAGAGAAGTTTGACTAATCGTTACTTGTTCTGACATCATACCATTATCTGCTAAACGTAATGGTTTGATACTCACTGTATTGGTTTCTATTTCAGACTCACCCAGAATCAGCGCAACCTTTGCTCCACTGAAGTCAGCACGCTTAAACTGCGCTTTAAATGAAGCCGCACCGGCATGAACCAGCACACGCCACCCCTTATCGCGACATGTTTCAGCTAGACGTAAGGCTCGACGACTGGCTGCCTCACCCTGATGAATCACATAAATATCTGTCTCACTAGGCGCTTGTACCGTCTCTGCTTGTTCCATCAACGCAAGCAGTCGCTCTAAACCAATAGCAAAACCTACCGCAGGTGTCGCTTTACCGCCTAATAACTCACAAAGACCGTCATAACGACCACCACCACATACGGTCGCTTGCGCACCTAGACTACCCGTTACCCATTCAAATACGGTTAAGTTGTAATAATCTAAACCACGCACCAAACGAGGATTAATCGTATACGCAATACCAGCCTCTTCTAGACGTGTACAAATTTCTTGGAAATGCGCTTTTGACTCCTCACCTAAGAAGTCAAATAATTTAGGCGCATTATTTGCCATCTCTTGCATGGCGGGGTTTTTAGTATCCAAGACACGTAAAGGATTGCTATACATACGACGTTTACCGTCTTCATCTAATATATCAATATTCGCCTCAAGATGCTTAATCAACGCCTCTCTGTGAGCTTTACGTTCTTCTGTTTGACCCAATGAATTGAGTTCAAGATGAATATCTTTAAGTCCTAATAATTTCCAAAGTCGAGCCAGCATAATGATTTGCTCTGCATCAATATCAGGACCATTAAAGCCTAATGCCTCGATAGAAACTTGGTGAAACTGACGATAACGTCCCTTTTGTGGACGCTCATGACGGAACACCTGCCCCATAGAAAATAAGCGCTGAGGACGATCATAAGTAATATTATGCTCAATCGCAGCGCGCACAATCCCTGCGGTAAACTCTGGTCGCATCGTCAGCTGATCTGAGTCCTCTGACATACGGAAAGTGTACATCTCTTTTTCAACAATATCCGTCACTTCACCGATACCACGTGCAAATAGACGTGTTTGCTCTAAAATCGGCGTACGCACATTGAGATAACCATATTGTGCTAACCACATTTTAAGAATGCTTTCTAAGCGTTCCCACTGCCAACTCTCATTGGGCAAAATATCGTTCATGCCACGAATGGCAGTAACTTTTTCAAATTTTGTCATAGTCTTATGTTATATCCTGTGTTTTCACACTGATGTAGATTATTTTACGGCGTAACGACGTTGTACATAATCTAATACAATTTTTTGGAATTCTTCTGCAATGGTTTCGCCTTTTAGTGTCACGGTACGCTGACCGTCAATAAAAACTGGCGCAGAAGGAACCTCTCCTGTTCCAGGCAAACTAATGCCAATATCCGCATGCTGACTTTCTCCTGGGCCATTAACCACACACCCCATTACGGCAACATTCATCGTTTCTACGCCAGGATATTGAGTCCGCCATACAGGCATTTGATTACGTAAAAAGGTTTGAATACTATCGGCTAATTCTTGGAAAAAAGTACTACTTGTACGACCACATCCGGGGCAAGCCACCACCATCGGCGTAAAGGCTCGCAAACCCATTGTTTGTAGAATTTCTTGGGCAACAATCACTTCTTTGCGACGATCTCCACCCGGCTCAGGTGTCAAAGAAATGCGAATCGTATCACCGATTCCTTCTTGTAATAGTACAGATAAGGCTGCCGTTGATGCCACAATCCCCTTACTACCCATCCCTGCTTCAGTCAAACCTAGATGTAAAGGATAATCACAACGACTAGAAAGATTGCGATACACGGAAATTAAATCCTGCACATGGCTTACTTTGCACGATAGAACAATCTTGTCTCCAGCTAAACCTAAGGCCTCTGCTCTCTGAGCATTACTAATCGCCGAAATAACCAAAGCCTCCCGCATTACGGCCTGTGCTGTCCATGGAGTGCTACGTGCATTGTTCTCATCCATCATACGCGCCATAAGGTCTTGATCTAAGCTCCCCCAATTCACGCCAATGCGCACGGCTTTATTGTATTTGGCCGCCACTTCAATCATCTGCGCAAAATTATCATCACGTTTTTTGCCGCCACCCATATTGCCAGGATTAATACGGTATTTTGATAAGGCTTGCGCACACTCTGGAAAACTTGTCAGCAACTTATGACCGTTATAGTGAAAATCACCCACTAAAGGTACGCTCACACCCATTTTATCAAGCTGCTCGCGAATTTTAGGTACTTCTGCTGCGGCCTCTGGTGTATTTACCGTGATGCGCACTAATTCAGAGCCAGCCAATGCTAAATCCTTAACTTGAATAGCCGTAGCAATAGCATCTGCGGTATCGGTATTGGTCATCGATTGCACAACCACTGGTGCCCCACCACCAACACGAACATGTTTATCGCCCCAACTAATGAGCGCAGCGCGCGTCAATCGACGACTATCTGGGCCTACCGCATAAGGTTGAGCTGCACAAGCAATATCAGACATTATTACCAAACCACTTTTTAATAAATTCAATATCGTCTAGGCTAAACATACCTTGTGAAAAGGCGATATAACCCACAATACCCAACACCACAATAATTAATAAAATCCATAACCATGTCCCACTGCTGCTATTAGCAATACGTTCATTTAATTGCTCATTGACTTTATGATCGATGCTGGATTTTAAGTTTTTATTAGGTTGCGGTGTCACATTGCCAGTCGCTTTAGCCAACTTATCTAAAGCGATATTTTCATCGACACCAACGGCTGTTGCATATTTTTTAATAATGCTACGCAACACAAAACCTGAAGGCAATTTACTCCATTGTTGCTCTTCGACAGCACGTAATTGACTAACATGATACTTCGTGATGTCGCTTACCTGTTGCAAGGTCATATTTTGCGCTAAACGTGCTGTCGCCAAATAGCCACCCAATGTATCAGCATCAGGTGCATTAGCAGAAGCTTTTGTTAAATCTGGCGTATCTAGACTCACGGTTTAATCTCCTGAATAGGGATAGTTTTTTGCATTTGCATACGTGCACTAATCTTAGTGCGATCCTTAACCTCGCCGGCAAGCTGACCACAAGCCGCATCAATATCATCCCCTCGAGTCTTACGAACAGTCGTCACCACACCTGCGTCCATCAAAATCTGTGCAAACTGTTTGACACGTGCATTGCTTGAACGCTTCAGCCCTGACTCAGGGAATGGATTAAAAGGAATCAAATTAATTTTGCAACGCACTTGTTTGGTGATTTCAATCAACTCAAGTGCATGTTTATCCGTATCATTGACGTCCTCAAGCATAATATACTCAAACGTAATAAAGTCACGAGGTGCATACTCAAGATAACGGTTACAGGCAGCAATTAATTCTGCCAGTGGATATTTTTTATTTAAAGGAATCAAACGATCGCGCAAATCGTCATTGGGCGCATGTAAAGACACCGCCAATGCCACAGGACAATCTTGTGCTAATCGATCCATCATGGGTACCACACCAGAGGTTGATACCGTCACTCGACGACGTGATAAACCATAGGCGTTATCATCCAACATAAGTTTGAGGGCTGGAACAACTTGGTCATAATTTAATAAGGGCTCGCCCATCCCCATCATCACCACATTACTGATAATGCGGTCATTTTCATTTAGTTCTGCATTTAAACGTGCAGCACCTTGATCAGATAAAATATCGGCACGTGCATGCCATAACTGACCAATAATCTCAGCCGTTGTGAGATTACGATTAAAGCCTTGATGACCTGTCGAACAAAATCGGCAAGCTACCGTACACCCCGCCTGACTTGAAATACATAAAGTACCTCGATCGTCTTCAGGAATAAAGACCGTTTCAATCGCATTGTGGTTACCCACATCAAAAAGCCATTTACGCGTGCCATCAGAAGACACTTTCTTGGTAATCACCGGCGGTGTACTAATCGCACAACAACTTTCCAATTGCGCACGAAAATCCTTTGCCAGATCGGTCATCTGGTCAAAACTACTCGCACCACGCTGATGAACCCAACGGGCTAACTGTTTGGCTCGGAATGGCTTGTGCCCCCACTCAGCAACTTGCTGTGCGAGGGCATCACTATCTAAGCCCAATAAATTGAGGCGTTCAGTCATTCTAAGGTTCGATTATTTACCAAAGAAGTAAGCGATTTCAACAGCCGCTGTTTCTGGTGCATCAGAACCGTGAACAGCATTTGCATCGATGCTTTCTGCGAAGTCAGCACGGATTGTACCTGGTGCCGCTTTCTTAGGATCAGTCGCACCCATTAATTCACGGTTTTTAGCGATAGCATTTTCACCTTCTAGTACTTGTACAAATACAGGGCCAGAAATCATGAAGTTTACTAAGTCGTTAAAGAAAGGACGCTCTTTGTGAACTGCGTAGAAGCCTTCTGCTTCTGCACGTGTTAATTGTTTTAATGTTGCGTTAACTACTTTCAAACCTGCTTTTTCAAAGCGAGTGATGATTTCACCGATAACATTTTTAGCAACTGCGTCTGGTTTAATGATAGATAATGTACGTTCGATAGCCATTTAAAACTCCTGTTAATAAAATGATTAAAAAGCAAGAAATACCTTGCCCAAAATAATCTCGCATTTTAACATATTAGGATTTTACTTGCGCAGAAATATTGCCTTATTCTGCAGTCAAATGACACTTAATAGCGCAAATTCCTTTAAAATAGTGTTTTTATCAGAATGCCGATCTTTCATTCTTTGAAATCGTACATTTTTCATACATAACTACTGTATTCATCTCTATGTCAACAGAATCACAAGATAACTCGCAATTAGCCAAGAATTTTGAACCTAAAGCCCTTGAAGCTTATTGGTATAATCAATGGGAATCTCTCTCTGCCTTTAAAGCAGGACAACATGTGCAAACTGACTCCCCGCTTTCAGGTACCCCCTATATCATTCAATTCCCTCCTCCAAATGTGACAGGCACCTTGCATATGGGTCACGCTTTTAACCAGACCATTATGGATGGGTTAATTCGTTATCATCGTATGAACGGTTGTGATACGGTTTTCGTTCCGGGTGCTGACCATGCGGGTATTGCGACACAAATTGTTGTAGAGCGTCAATTAGATGCACAAAATATCTCTCGCCATGACTTAGGTCGTGAGAAATTCCTCGAAAAAGTGTGGGAATGGAAAGAACTTTCTGGTGGTACGATTCACTCACAAGTGCGTCGTCTTGGTAGTTCAGCTGACTGGGCTCGTGAATACTTCACGATGGATGAGCAAATGTCAGCTGGTGTGATTGAAACCTTTGTTCGTCTTTATGAACAAGGTCTTATCTACCGCGGTAAACGTCTTGTAAACTGGGATCCTGTATTAGGTACCGCTGTTTCAGACCTCGAGGTAGAAAGCGTCGAAGAAGACGGTTCTTTATGGCATATCCGTTATCCCCTCGTTGAACCTAGCGGAGAACTGACACATCTTATTGTAGCGACAACACGCCCAGAAACTATGCTAGGTGACGTTGCTGTTATGGTTCACCCAGAAGACGAACGTTACAAACATCTGATTGGCAAAAAAGTTAAGCTTCCTCTTGTCAATCGCGAGCTACCTATTATTGCTGATGACTATGTCGATTTAGAGTTTGGTACAGGTGTGGTTAAAGTAACGCCAGCGCATGACTTTAACGATTATCAAGTCGGTCAACGCCATGGACTAGCGCTTATTAATATCCTAACACTTGATGCAAAGATTAATGATGCAGCGCCAACTCAATATCAAGGCTTAGACCGTTTTGACGCTCGCAAGCAAATTGTTGCTGATTTAGAAGCTCAAGGCTATCTAGAAAAGGTTGAGCCCCATAAGCTTAAAGTCCCTCGTGGTGATCGCACAAAGACAGTTATTGAACCATTGCTTACTGACCAATGGTTCGTGGCAATGAGCAAACCCGCCCCAGAGGGTACATATAACCCGGGCAAAAGCATCACAGAGATGGCGCTCGAAGTGGTACGTGACGGTCGTGTCAGCTTCTACCCAGAAAACTGGACTAACACCTACAATCAGTGGTTAGATAATATCCAAGACTGGTGTATTTCTCGTCAATTATGGTGGGGACATCAAATTCCTGCATGGTTCAGTGAGGACGGTCAAATCTTTGTGGCTCGCAACGAAGAAGAAGCTTATACAAAAGCTGCTGCTGCCGGTATTACAGGTCAACTACGTCGCGATGAAGATGTGCTTGATACATGGTTCTCTTCTGCACTTGTGCCATTTACCACCATGGGCTGGCCTGCGGTGACACCTGACTACCAACGCTATATGCCATCCAATGTCCTTGTAACAGGTTTTGACATTATCTTCTTCTGGGTGGCTCGCATGATTATGATGAGCATGCACCTCACAGGACAAGTCCCCTTCAAAGTAGTGTATGTACATGGTCTGATTCTAGATGCTCAAGGTCAAAAAATGAGTAAATCTAAAGGCAATACATTAGACCCTGTGGATCTCATTGACGGTATTGATTTGGAGTCTCTGGTAGCTAAACGCACACAAGGCTTAATGAACCCCAAACAAGCAGCTAAGATTGAAAAAGATACGCGCAAAGAATTCCCTGAAGGCATCAATAGTTACGGTGCAGATGCACTGCGCTTTACCATGGCGGCCTATGCGACATTAGGACGCAATATGAACTTTGACCTCAAACGTTGTGAGGGCTATCGTAACTTCTGCAACAAGTTATGGAATGCTACTCGCTTTGTGATGATGAATGTCGAAGGGCATGATTTAAAAACAGGTGTCGCTGAACTCTCTTTCGTTGATCAGTGGATGATTAGTCAATACGAACGTTTTGTGGCTGAAGTTCACAAAGGCTTCCAAGAGTATCGTTTTGATATGATTGCTAATACAATTTACCGTTTTGCTTGGGATGAATATTGCGACTGGTATGTCGAACTCGCCAAAGTACAACTACAAAACGGCACGCCAGCACAGCAACTTGGCACTCGTCGTACCTTAATCAATATTCTTGAGGGCATCCTACGTATCGCTCACCCTATTATTCCATTTATTACGGAAGAATTATGGCAAAAAGTATCGGTACTCGCAGGTAAACGCGACCCTAATGTGGAAGGTGTATTGCTAAGCAATCAAGCTTATCCTCTTTTCCAAGAAAACTGGATTAATGAAGCGGCAGAAAATGATGTTGCCTTGCTCAAACAAAGTATTGAGGCTATCCGTGCTTTACGCGGTGAAATGAATATTTCCCCAGCAGAGAAAGTCGGTATCTATATGGTCGGCGCATCAGATTTAATTGAGCAACAAAAACCTTATATTATGGCATTAGGCAAAATCAATGATGTTCAATTTGTTGAAAAACTCCCTGAACTCGGTGCACCAAGCCAAATCATTGGTCATTGTGAATTGATGCTAAACGTGAAGATTGATGTGGTAGCCGAAACCGCTCGTCTTAACAAAGAAATCACTCGTCTAGAGAATGAAATCGCTAAAGCTAGCGGTAAACTCAATAATGAGAACTTTGTTCAACGTGCGCCAGCAGCTGTCATTGAGCAAGAGAAACAACGTCTGGCTGATTTCTCTGCCTTGCTTGATAAGGTCAAAGATCAGTTAAGTAAGTTGAAATAAGCAATACCTTAATGCATAAAAAAGACCAATTTATCTCACGGTAAATTGGTCTTTTCATTTTATCTTCTGTTTGCCGTAAAGTATCCTCCGTTTTAAATAGGGGGAGAAAGCAGCAAAAGATAAATTATTGTTACTTCATCATACGGACAGTGCTGAGCGTCATCTTACAAGTATTATCTTTCTGCTCATCCGTACCTATTTGTTTGAGTTGTTCTTCCATTTGTTGACGAGTAGGTAAACCATTAAAACCCATCTTCTTTAAAAATACAAATATAAAATTTTCTTTATGTTTTTTGAGCCATCATCGCTTTACGACGATCACAAGGATTTTCGCAATCACAAACTTTTTCCATACCCAGCGCAGAAATACCGCCACAGCTTCCTTTAATCTCTTTACGTTTAAAAATATAACCCACTGCCATCGCTAGGATAACCACCAGAAAAAAACCAAAAGTAATGAGAAAGATTTCCATAGTATGCTACATCTTTGTATGAATTAAACGTTCTAATGCATAGACTTAACTTGTTAGTTTAACAAATTTTGAAAGGCTGATGACATTTTTGTTGTAAAACCGTCGGCTGTTTTTATAATTAAAAATACAGCCAATCCCTCTCTTTCTGCGGTAGCAAGCGCCTCTTGCTCACCCAGAACAAATAAACCCGTAGATAAACCATCTGCCGTCATTGCACTTGGATGAATCACCGTAATCGAGGCTAATTGGTGGTTAATAGGCTCAAACGTCTTAGGATTAATGATATGCGATAAACGCTGCCCTGTTTCATCTGTATGAAAATTACGGTAATCTCCTGAGGTTGCCATCGCCAAATTATGCAAAGGTACAACCATCTGCATTGCCTGTTTTTGAACAACTGAGGGTTGCTCAATACCTACTCTCCAAACTTGTTTTGCTGCATTAGCTCCTTTGGCTCGCAACTCACCACCAATTTCAACCAAATAGTTGTTTACACCTATTTGTTCTAAATAGTCAGCAATTTTATCAACACCAAATCCTTTGGCAATAGAGGATAAATCAATATACACACCTTTTCTTGTTTTACTTAACTGATAAGGTTCGCCATTTTTATGCGGTGCTTGTAATGTAATTTTATCAATACCCACAATTTCTCGAACATCATCAAGCTGTGCAGCTGTGGGGCGCTTTTGAATAGTTTTATCTGGACCAAATCCCCACATATTGACTAAAGGACCTACCGTCACATCCAACGCACCATGTGTCACTTTATGTAAGCGTATTGCTTCTGCCACTACCCTAGCAAAATCATCCGAAATGGGCATTGTCATTGGCAACTTATCCAAGTGATTAAACCGACTGATTTCGGAGTCTGGCATATACGTCGACATTTGACGATTGACTTCTTTTAATAGATTATCTAACTGCACTTTCACATCAGCAGGTGGTGGTAAGGTTTTATCTGCTGCAGATAGATATTTAACGGTATAAGTCGTACCCATCGTATGTCCAGAAATACTTACTTGCTCAATATCTTCCGAGCAGGCAGTAAGTAAAAAAGTCAAAAAAAGACAGAATGCAGTAAAAAGTTTTTTCATGATAAATTCAATGACTAAGGTGGTTGAGATTATACTCTTAGTCATTACAGTCGTCTAATAGGATATCTTGATAAAGCCTCCTTATGCTTCATTTGCATAAAAAAATAGACAGGTCATTACTTCCCTGTCTATTCTGCGCAAAATAGTCCTCAATGGACTGTTTTTGGTCTAGATTGTCCCCACTTCGTCGCAAAGCTCCTCTGGTAAATCCTGCGCAAAACAGTCCTCAATGGACTGTTTTTGGTCTGGATTGTCCCCACTTCGTCGCAAAGCTCCTCTGGTAAATCCTGCACAAAACAGTCCTCAATGGACTGTTTTTGGTCTGGATTTACCCACCGAAGTCGTCTAATATTTTGATAATCCTCATAAAATCTTCGATTTTTATATAAGCTCTCCTTGCTCGCTTATATCTCACCAGACTAGCTGGTGAGGAGGCTTACCTAAACATTTTATTAGCCGCCGAAGTCGTCTAATAAAATGTTTTCATCTTCAACGCCGAGGTCTTTGAGCATTTTAATGACTGATGCATTCATAATTGGAGGTCCGCACATATAGAACTCACAATCTTCTGGTGCTTCATGATTTTTGAGGTAGTTTTCATAAAGCACGTTATGAATAAAGCCTGTATAGCCATCCCAATCGTCACCGGGTTGTGGATCTGAAAGTGCTACATGCCATTTGAAATTCTCATTCTCTGCTTGTAAAGTATCAAAGTCCTCAACGTAGAACATCTCACGTTTTGAACGAGCACCATACCAGAACGTGATTTTACGTTTTGACTTCAAGCGTTTTAATTGGTCAAAGATATGCGAACGCATTGGAGCCATACCTGCACCACCACCGATAAATACCATCTCCGCATCCGTATCCTTGGCAAAGAACTCACCAAATGGTCCTGAAATAGTGACTTTATCACCTGGTTTTAATGACCAAATATACGATGACATCTGACCTGGTGCAACATCAGGGTTATTGGGTGGTGGGCATGCAATACGCACATTAAGCATAATAATGCCTTTTTCTTCTGGATAAGAGGCCATAGAATACGCGCGTACAATCGGCTCATCCACTTTAGACACATAGCGCCATAAATTAAACTTATCCCAATCCTCATGATACTCTTGAGGAATATCAAAATCTTTATAGGCTACAGTATGAGGTCCTGCCTCAATTTGAATATAACCACCTGCACGGAAAGGGACTTCTTCGCCCTCGGGGATAGCTAGTTTCAACTCTTTAATAAAGGTCGCTTTATTATCATTAGAGATAACTGTACATTCCCATTTTTTCACGCCAAACACGTCCTCGGGCAATTCCACTTGCATATCGCCTTTGACGTTAACTTGACAAGATAAACGGCAACCTTCTTTTGCTTCACGTTTATTAATATGTGATAGTTCTGTCGGTAAAATATCGCCACCACCACTTTTCACAATAACGCGACATTGTCCGCAAGAGCCACCACCACCACAAGCAGATGACACAAAGATACCCTTACTAGCTAATGCACCTAATAATTTACCGCCAGCTGGTAAGGTAATTGATTTTTCTGGGTCATTATTGATATCAATCGTGATATCACCGCTATTCACTAGTTTTGATTTGGCCAAAAGGATGATTAAGGCAAGTACCAAAATCACCGCTGTAAACATAACGATACCTAAGGTAATTTCCATTCGATACCCTCCTTATAGCTGAATACCAGAAAATGACATAAACCCTAATGCCATCAAGCCACCGCTGATAAAGGTAATACCTAAACCACGTAAACCCTTTGGTACATCAGCATATTTCATTTTCTCTGTGATACCTGCTAATGCTACAATCGCTAGCATCCAGCCAAGACCCGCTCCAGTACCATATACCACTGATTCAGCAAAATTATAATCTCGCTGAACCATAAACGATACGCCACCAAAAATTGCACAGTTCACCGCAATGAGAGGCAAGAAAATACCTAATGCGTTATAAAGCGCAGGGAAATATTTATCCAAAATCATCTCAAGAATTTGAACAATAGCCGCAATAACGCCGATGAAGGTAATGAATTTTAAGAAAGTTAAATCCACTCCCTCAACAATGGCTCCATCTTTAAGTACCAACGAAAATACTAATTGGTTAACAGGGACAGAAATAGCTAATACAACCGTGACTGCAACACCTAAACCAAAAGCGGTAGATACTTTTTTAGAGACGGCTAAGAACGTACACATCCCTAAGAAGAATGACAGTGCCATATTCTCAATAAATATGGACTTTACGAAAATCGCAATATAGTGTTCCATCGTTTACTTCTCCGCCTGCTCTGGTCTTAAAGTACGCAGACCCCAGATGATAAAACCAATAATAAAGAAAGCACTTGGTGCAAGTAGGAATAAACCATTTGCTTGATACCAACCACCGTCTTGAATAGTTTGGAAAATAGTGATACCAAACAATTTACCTGAACCAATCAGTTCACGAATAAAGGCAACAATAACTAAAATAACACCATAGCCCATACCGTTGCCAAGACCATCTACAAAGCTCGCTACTGGAGGTTCTTTCATCGCAAAGGCTTCAGCACGTCCCATCACAATACAGTTAGTAATAATCAAGCCAACGAATACTGATAATTGCTTAGAAAGTTCATACGCATAAGCTTGCAAAATCTGATCAACGAGTGTCACCAATGAGGCAATAATCGCCATCTGTACGATAATGCGAATACTATTTGGAATATAGTTACGAATCGCCGAGATAAAGAAACTCGAAAACGCCGTCACTAAACTAACTGAAATCGCCATTACCACCGCTGTTTCAAGCTTTGTTGTCACAGCCAATGCCGAACAAATACCAAGGATTTGTAATGCAATGGGGTTATTCGAAATAACGGGTGAGAGTAATAACTCTTTTAAACGTTTTGTATCCGCCATTATTGTGCTCCTGCCTTAATCTTTGCTAAGTATGGGCCAAAACCATTTTGACTAAACCAATAGTTAAATGAACCTTGAACACCTTTTGTGGTCATTGTTGCGCCTGATAGCCCATCAACACCGTGAGTGGCGTCTGCTGAAGCGCCCTTACCCACACGAATCGCCACATTGCCTTGTTCATTGTAAAGTTTCTTGCCTACAAAGCCTTTTTGCCATAATGGATTAGCAATCTCACCACCTAAGCCAGCCGTTTCGCCTTGATCGTAATAGGTGATGCCATTAATCGTATTACCGTCAGGTTGCACAGCAACAAAACCATACATGACTGACCAAAGACCTGTTCCATGCATAGGCAAAACGATTTGAGAGACTTTGCCCTCATTATCTTTGACTAAATATACCTCAGCGTATTTTGCACGACGTTTTAGTCCAGCAAAGTCTTCTTCTGGATTAATTTCGATACTTTGTGTGGGATCTTTAGCCGCCACTCGCATATCAAAGTTACTTACCCCTTCGACATAGTCGCCCGTCGCTAAATCCACAATTCGTGACTCAATACGTTCACCGTACACTTTACGAATATCCGTGTTCTTTTCTAAAAGTCCAGCAACACTTAAGATATTCTTTTGTTTGTCCAATGCTTTTTGCTCGTTTTGTGTTGGCTTCAAACCCACCGCAGCACCAGCCACGATTACTGAACAGACCAAGCTAACCGCTAAAACGACAGCAACTGTACCACCAAAACTGTCTTTATTAAATTTTGCCATTATGCACTCTCCTGCTCAGCATTATCGCCATTACGTGCTTTACGACGTTTAATATTAGCCTTAACCACCAAGAAGTCAAAAATCGGCGCAAATAAATTAGCAAATAAAATCGCTAACATCATCCCTTCTGGGTATGCTGGATTGACGACTCGGATAAGTACACACATCACACCAATCAAAATACCGTACCACCATTTACCTTTATTAGTAAATGAAGCCGATACTGGATCGGTTGCCATAAAAATCATACCAATCGCAAAGCCACCCACAACAAGGTGCCAATACCAAGGCATAGAGAACATCTGATTCGTCTCTGAACCAATGGTATTAAATAGTAATGATGTCGCCACCATACCCATCATAACACCGGCAATAATACGCCAAGAAGCAATGCGGGTAAAGACGATAAAACAACCACCAATAATTAAGGCAAGTGTTGATACTTCACCCACTGAACCCGGCATATTTCCTAAGAAAGCATCCATCCATGTAATGCTCTCACCGGTAACGGTATGTGTTAATGCCCCTGCGCCGCCTGAAGCCCATTGTGATAAAGCTGTTGCTCCCGAAAAACCATCAACGGCGATCCAAACAGAATCACCAGAAATATTGGCTGGATAAGCAAAGAATAAAAATGCACGTCCTGCTAAGGCAGGGTTCATAAAGTTCTTACCCACACCACCAAACATCTCTTTGGCGACAACAACACCAAAGGTAATTCCTAAGGCTGCTTGCCATAGCGGTAAAGTAGGAGGCACAATCAGGGCAAATAAAATTGAGGTGACAAAGAAACCCTCATTCACTTCATGTTTGCGAACACTCGCAAATAGGATCTCCCAAAAGCCACCTACAATAAATACCACCGCATAAATCGGTAGGAAAAATACCGCACCTAGTGCAAATTTACTCATCACACCAGCAGTAGCAGATAAATCAATCCCCAAACTCGCTGCTAAAGCATAATGCCAATCAGAAGCGATATTTTGGTCTAATAAGCCCAAATGATTTACCGCTAAAATTGCTTGCGCACCCGCGTTGTACATACCATAGAACATAGCGGGAAATAGCGATAGCCAAACTAAAATCATCATACGCTTAGAGTCTAAAGCATCGCGTACATGTAAAAACTTACGAGTCACATTACCTTGGGTATAAAGTGCTGTCGCAATGGCTTCATACAAGGCATACCATTTTTCATGTTTGCCGCCCGGTAAGAAATTAGGCTCGATTTTTTCTAAAAAATTCTTTAAACCCATTATCAACCTTCCTTCTCAATCTTATCGAGTACATTGCGCAATAACGAAGCATACTCATATTTCCCCGGACAGACAAAGCTACACAGTGCCAAGTCTTCTTCGTCTAACTCAAGACAGCCTAAGGCTTGTGCGCTATCTGTATCACCGACAATTAAATCACGCAATAACAACGTCGGCAAAATATCCAACGGCATCACACGCTCATATGTGCCAATCGGCACCATTGCGCGCTCACTACCATGCATCGCTGAAGTAAACTTAAACAGCTTATTCTTGAGGAAATGGCCTAAGGTTGTACGTGTAATCGTGTATTTATCTGTACTTGGCACCACCCAACCAAAAAGCTCTTTATGACGCCCCTCTTCAATGACTGATACTTGTAAATGGTAACGCCCTAAGTAATCATGCGCCCCTTTAGCTGTCACACCATTAAGAACAGAACCAGAAATCACGCGATTATCTGCTGTCTCTACTTCACCTGAGACCAACTCAGAAATCTTTGCACCTAATTGTGTACGAACTAAGCGAGGCTTTTTCACCTGAGGACCCGCCAAAGAAATCACTCGTGAATTATCCAACTCGCCCGTCGTAAATAAACGGCCAATCGCCATGACATCTTGATAATTAATTGTCCAAACCGTTTTCTTAGCACCAACTGGCTCAATAAAATGAATATGCGTACCCGCTAAACCTGCTGGATGAACACCCGCAAATTCATGTACTTCGATGTTTTTTAAGCTAACTGTAGGAACTGACGCACCGGCTGCTTTACAAAGATGAACTTTTTTCTCTGTTAAACGGCTGATAACGATTAGGCCATTGATAAAGTCCTCACTACGCTCCGCAATAATCACCGTGGGATCTGCCGCTAATGGATTGGTATCCATCGCATTGACAAAAATCGCGGCGGGTTGCGCATCTACAGCAGGCACTTTACTAAATGGACGTGTACGGAATGCTGTCCATAGCCCCGACGTCACAAGATTGCGACGAATATCCTCGCCACCCAACGCAGCTAAAACATCAGCCGCATAGTGTTCAAATTTAACTTGATCATTGCCCTCAAGCGCAATCACCACAGACTGTAAGACACGTTTTTCACCACGATGAATCGCTGTTACTTTACCTGCTGCAGGCGCTGTATAGACGACTCCCGGATTTTTCTTATCCTCAAAAAGGACTTGCCCTTTTTTGACGATATCGCCCTCTTGAACTCTCATCGAAGGACGCATACCTACGTATTCTTCACCGAGCAACGCAACTTCAGTAATGGCTTGACCCTGCTGAATCACTTGCTCTGGTTTACCTGCAATAGGTAAATCTAAACCTTTTTTAATTCTAATCATCGCTTTGGCTACTGTAATTAGATTGATAAACATAGAAAAAGATGACTTTTTCTTGACATAAGCCCTCTATTTTACCTTAATTGACACTTATCCACACGAAAAGTTACAGATTTAAAGCAAATCCACACCTAGGGAAAACCCTAGTATTCATTTATAAATAGATGAAAAAACCCACCTAATGACAGCTCATTAAGTGGGTCTCCTATTAGCACAGCATTACAATATGTAATGTAGACTAGCTAATTAAGCACCTTTATTGTAACGCTCTGCACTTGAAGCAATCTCTGCTTTAGCGGCATCAGGACCTGCCCAACCCGTTACTTTAACCCATTTACCTTTTTCTAGGTCTTTGTAATGCTCAAAGAAGTGTTGAATTTGTTTTAATTCTACTTCTGGTAAATCTTCTACTGTTTTGATGTTGCTATATACAGGATAAAGTTTATCAACAGGTACCGCTAATAATTTAGCGTCTTGACCAGCTTCGTCTTCCATTTGTAAAACACCTAGCGCACGGCATTTAATGACAGAACCCACCGCAACTGGGAATGGTGTCTTGACTAAAACATCTACTGGGTCACCGTCTAACGATAAGGTTTGAGGAATATAACCATAATTACATGGATAGTGCATCGCTGTTAGCATAAAGCGATCCACAAATACAGCCCCTGTTTCCTTATCTACTTCGTATTTTACAGGGTCTGAATTCATTGGAATTTCGATAACAACATTAAATTCTTCTGGTAATTTAGAACCTGCTGGAACATTCGCTAAACTCATTTTTCTACCTTTTTAAAAGAGATTAAAAACTAATTAAATTTTTATAACCAATAAATTATTCAATACGCCCTTTACTTTTGAAGTGTAGGTGGTGCAGAATCAAATAAGTAATCATCGGAGTTGCTCTCAATAATACCACGTCCTGTCTCGACTTTGTTAGCCAAGAAACGGTCTTCTAGCTTATCAAGATTCTTCACATCGGGTGGTGTTGTTGGGTCATTACTTGTATCTGCTGCGACTAATACACCAGCCACTTCTGTCGCTGATATAGCCACCGCACTACTTGAAGCCAAACGCCAATGACGAATCGCCTCTTGTTGACGGCCTTGACGATCATTTAAAATACCCAATAAAGCATGGGCTTTTGAGGTTTCGTAAATAGATAAACTCTTATTTAAATAACGTTCTGCTTGTCCCCACAGTTTGTCCATCAAGCATAGCTGACCAAGTGTCACAAGCAATTCTGGATTATTTTCATCAACCGCTAACCAACGTTGTGCTTGACTAATACGAGCACTTACCTCAGAAGATGGACATTTTACATATTGCGCCAACAAACGAGAGTCAATCTTTTGATTTAAGGCAATTTCTAATGCCTCACCAGCGTTACGAAAGTCCTCTAACTGTTCAAAACGAGCCGCCATCGTGAGTGCGATAGAAGGGACGGCTTTTTCATCACGGCTGAGTTTATCGTAAAAATCTTTAGCTTCCTCAAAAGAAGCATTAGCGACATAGATAGCGCCATAATGGTCTAATAACGATCGTAATTCTTCCTCTGTGAGCAGATTCTTGCGAACCAATTGGCGCGCTGTATCCACCATTTTAAGGGTCATTCCTGTCTGACGATAAGCACGCAATAAGAGGCCTTGTGCATGTGTATTTTTGGCATCGACCTTAATCGCAAACTCAAGATGATCTAGAGCTTCAAATCCTTTACCCTGCTCTAATAAAAGTTCTGCCTGAACTAAAGCAACCGCTGATTCAAAGCGAGGATTAGTTTTGGCTTTCTGTCGTGCTTCTGCCAATAAGCTATCACGACGATCAAAGTGTGATAAGTCGTGAGCTGCACGCGCTGCTGCCATACTTGCTAAGATTTTACGTTTAAAATTATCCGTCTTATCCACTAGGCTCAATAGGTCTTTCTCCGCCTTATCGCTACGTCCTTCTAGCAGTTCAATCCAACCACGCTCAAGTAACGTCACCTCTTTTTCTGCATGACGTTTTTCTGACCAATTAGAAAATGTCTTAGGTAACTCAATAACTCGTACAATTAAACGTACAAGGATATAAGCAATGCCAAACAGAACAATCAAAAATAATAAGGCAGTAAGCAAGGATACTGTGCGACGTTCATCGCCCGTAATCAGCATAACCACATCGTTATTATCCTTTAAGAAGAACACCGCAAGGATTGCCAAGCCAAATAAAATCGCTAATTTAATAATTGCTCGCATATGATTTTCCTTTTTTAGTTCTCAATTCGTAATTGACGAGCAAACTGCTCTAATGCTTGTTGTGTGTTTGATAAGGCTGGTAATGATGACTGTACAGACGTATTCATCAATTGGCGTGCCAATGCAACCGCTTGTTGGGTCTTCTCAATATTGAGGTTATAGTAGGTCATCAACTGTTGTTCAACCTTTTGCATAGCAGCTTTCCATACTGGCTCTTGGCGTTTTAATAAGGCCTCTTGAGCAATACTTAATTGTCTTAATGTCTCCGCTCGTTGTGCTTGAATATCACTAATCGACATCATCGCAACGGCTGGATTAGACAGTTTTTCGACCTTCACTAAACCACCTAAATCTGAACGAATCGCCTCATACGCTTGAGCTGGTAAGCGCTCAACATGATTAATCGCTTGATCCAACCAAGAACCACCCGTATTTGACGTGGTATCTGTTACTGTATTAGCCGTAGTCGCTACGGTATCATTGCCACTTTCGGCACTTACAAACGGGGCTGATTTTACCAACTCAGCCAACTCATTACTGGCAGCAAATAATTTATCTAAATTAATATCGCCAGCATTATTTAATGCCTCAATATCACTATCTACTGCTTGACGAACACCATTCCAAACCTCATCCGTTTGTAAAGCGAGTTGATTTTTTAAAATACCCAGTGCTTTTACAGCATTCTCTTTATTTACGCGTACAGTGCGCTCAAAATCTGCTGCTTGATATAAGCCACTTAATTCATTTAAGACATGGCGCAACGATTGTTGCTTTTGCTCTTTCGCTTGCTGTTCGGCTGCAACCGCTTGTGCTTCTTTAAGTTGTGCTACCAATTGCGCAATTTGCTGTTCTTGTGCGGCAAGACGAGCTTCTAAGGCCTGCGTTGCTGAATTTGATTCTGCTGACTCTGGCGATACACTATTGGTAGTGTTTTCAGTGATAGAACTTGCTACTACCGAAGAAGGATCTTGCTGAATAGTCTCTGAGGTCATGGCTTCAGATGGACTTTCTGGCGTTTTTTCTTCTGTGTCGCTCGTTTCAACTTTTTCTTCTGTCACCCCTGTTCCAATTAAATCATCCGCCAATGCTTTTGCGGTCTCTTCTGTTTTCTTGGCATTGTCTGAAAGCTCTTTGGCTAACGTATCTGCCACCGAAGAAGATTCTGCTGAGGTAGTTTCTGCTGAGGTAGTTTCTGCTGAATTTGTCTCAGCAGTCATCTCTGTTTTTTCATTCGTATCCGTCGTTGCCACCGTATTTTCTGCTGTATTTACTACACTCGTATCACTACTTTGGGGAGCTTCTGTGAGCGTACTCTCTGTCGTTGAAGACTCACCTAAACCAAATAGTTGATTTTGCTGAGCATAGTAATAAGCCCCTCCAGCCAAAGAGGCGACAATCACCCCTCCAAGAATCATCTTACCTACACCACCTCGAGAAGAATGTGCTGATACAGATTCCTCTGAAACGTTCGTGGTAGTCGATGCATCCTCTGAGGCTACCGTACTTGCTTCATGCTGAGAGACTTCTTCTACACGTTCACTCAACATCTCTTCAGAAGTATCTAGCGTGCTTTTGACTTCTGCTACCTCTACAACTTCTACTCCCTCTACTTGCTCAGGTGCTGGCGATGTATTTTCTATTTTTTTGGTTTCGATTTGTTCTAATTCTTGGGATTCATTTTTTTCATTCATCATTATTAACTCTTTTGGCTGTGTTTCTTCTTGCATTGATACCGATTTTGCCGAAACGTGCTTACCACTTTTATCAGCATGACGATTTGCAGAGCGTCTACCTGTTCGATATTTTGTTCTTTGCGTCATTTAAAATCCTCTCGGTTGTCTGAGGTCAATATAGACAATATACACAATTTTATCCCATATTGTGTATATGCTTAAGCATTGCCTCCTGAATTTGCTGATTTTCTGCTCCTACCATCGATATAGTTAAGTGCATTTTCTCGGTATTTTTGGAGAATAGTTTTTCAAATACATGTACTATTGTCTGCCCAATGCGTGGATGAATGACCCAAAATTGATGCCCAATCTTCTCGGCCCTTCCTTGTGATTGTTCATCACAGAATAAATGATTAAAAATACCCAGATTATATAAAGAAGGAATTAAGGCCTGAACACTTTCACTACTCGTAAAAAGCCATTGAAACGTCGTATTGGCATTTAAATAAGTAAAAAAGTGTTTTTGCTCTGCATTCAATATGACAGACTCTCGACGATAAATTGCATGGGTATACACCTCTATCCCTTGCGCTTGCAATTGCTCTTTAAACCAATCTCGACCAGTATCCGCCCGTATAATCAATAATTTTTTTAAAGCGAGGGGTTGTTCTGACAACGCCGCTAACAAGGCCTCTGAGTCATTACCTTGTTGTGCCACCACTATCCGAGACTGAGCAATACCTCTTTGCTCCAATTGTGATTGGCTCCCTGTTCCTACACATAAGAACAGCATATTCTCTGGGAGAATGAGTGACTGCTGCTCAACTAAGGTAAAAAATTGCTCGATGGCAATGGGACTCACACAAAAAACAGCATCAAACTGCGATAGGGATTGAAAATCATTCTGTGCAGCAATGGACAATTCCTGCCAAGCATAGGGTCGAATAGTTAATGCCGGCAGAGACACCACCTGAACATCTGATGAGAAATGCTCTTTCGCTATCGCCGACTGTAAAGAAAAAGCCAAGTCATCATTCTTGGCTTTTGGTCTTGTCAAAACAATCACATGCTGCATATGCAAAATGGTTTAGTTTTGTGCCAATGCCTGCTCAACCAAGGCTAATGCGCCTTTTTCTTTGAGCTGCTCTGCAACTTGCAAGCCTAGTTTCTCCGCTTGCGTTGCATCACCTGCTAATGAAGCACGTAAAATCGTTTTCCCATCCGTAGAAGCCACCAATGCGTCAATATGAAGTTGCCCTTCTTGTTGGGTAGCATGGGCAGCTAAAGGCACTTGACAAGAACCACCTAACGCTAAGGAAACCGCTCGCTCCGCCAGGGTACATTGCTGAGTAGGCGTATGTTGAAGCGCTTGCAATAAAGCATACATATCCGTACGTGCCTCCAGAATTTCAATCCCCAAAGCCCCTTGACCCGCTGCTGGTAAACTATCTTCAATAGAAATATAGTCACGAATACGCTCTGAAAGCTGCAGACGCTTTAGACCTGCCGCTGCTAAGATAATCGCCGCATACTGTCCCTCATCTAATTTACGCAAACGCGTATCTAGATTGCCGCGCAAGGGTTTGACCTCTAGATGAGGATAACGCTCACGAATCTGTGATTCACGACGTAAGCTTGATGTGCCGACCACAGCACCTGCTGGTAAATCCGCCAAACTGGCATAATCATTAGACACAAAAGCATCTCGAGGATCCTCGCGTTCCATCACGCACGCCAATTGGAAAGGGCTTTTTAAATCCACAGGAACATCTTTTAGTGAGTGCACAGCTAAATCCGCACGACCGTCAAGTAAAGCGGTCTCCAGCTCTTTTACAAATAAGCCCTTACCCCCTACTTTAGATAATGTTTTATCCAAAATCTGATCACCACGTGTTGTCATTTTCAACAATTCGACTCGTGTATTTGGATAAAGTGCAGAGAGTTTTGCTTGAACATGTTCTGCTTGCCATAAAGCAAGACGACTTTCTCGCGTCGCAATCACAAGTTTTTCAGGCATTTGTATAGTCATATGATTTCCTAAAAATACAATGTCGGATGATAAGCCCCAACACTCTTAAGCATGGAGATTATACACCCGACAACATCTTTATAACAGCATTGATATCCCTTCTTAAAAAGATGGCCTTATTTAAAAAGCCATCCTTTTTGAATTAGGTATAATCAAACGCCATTAGCGTAGATAATTCGCTGCAATGGTAATCACAACGCCAAGTATAAATACGATACTTAACCATTGTAATAATGAAAGATTAGATTTCTTACTCATTATTCAGCCGCCGCTTTCGCTTTCATGCGTTTAGCTAGTAGTAAACCAACACCTACAACAAAGATTGCGCCAATTGCACTAGCCGCTTTATCAACACGCCATTGTGCTGTTTCAACAGGAATATCACCTAAAATGCTCTTACCTAAATCTGACAGACCTGAGGCTACCCATTGCGTACCTTGTTGAACACCTTCAGCATCAAGGATAGGCATATCAGCACCTACATATAATTGTTTAAGAACAATAATGTCTGTGACTAACATATGACCAGCAATCCAACCCAGCAAAGCGGCACCAGCAACGATAACAAGCGGGAAACGGTCAATTAATTTAAGCACTAAGGTACTACCCCAAATAATGATAGGCACAGAGACCAATAGACCAAAAATCACATAACCCATTTGATGTGCGTGATCTGTTTGTTGAGCAGCACCTGCAATCGCAATCACATTATCCAAGCTCATCACAAAGTCAGCAATTAGAATTGTTTTTACGGCAGACCATACCGTCGTACCACCCTCAATATTGCCATGCTCGTCATGTTGTGGAAGTAATAATTTAATACCAATCCACAATAACAATACCGCACCCACAATCTTAACGAAAGGAATATTTAACAATTCCATCGCAAAGAAAATGAGCACAACACGCATTGCAATCGCACCAAATGTACCCCATAAGATACCTTGCATACGTTTAGATTTCTCTAGATTACGTGATGCCAATGCAATAATCACCGCATTATCACCACCTAGTAGGATGTCAATGATAACAATACTTGCTACCACACCCCAGTTAATCGTATCAAACCACTCTAACATTTGAATCCTTTGTTTGAGCCACTCATCACCATAATGAGTGATTTATGTTACTAAATTTTTCTAAACTATTAAGACAGAAAAACCGCCACTACATCAACAATAAAGTAATGGCGGTCTTTTCATTGAAATATTCTAAATTATAGAATTGACTTCAATAATTTACCCATTTCTGATGGATTGCGTGTTGTCTTAATGCCGCACGCTTCCATTACTTCTAGTTTAGCATCTGCTGTATCTGCACCACCAGAAATCAAGGCACCTGCGTGACCCATACGTTTTCCTGGAGGAGCTGTTACACCAGCGATGAAACCAACGATTGGTTTTTTCATATTATCTTTTGCCCATAACGCTGCATTAACCTCGTCTGGACCACCAATCTCACCAATCATGATAACAGCATCTGTATCTGGGTCATCATTGAACATTTTTAATACGTCAATGTGTTTTAGACCGTTGATTGGGTCACCACCGATACCAACGGCTGATGATTGACCTAAACCTAACTCTGTTAATTGAGCTACAGCTTCGTATGTCAATGTACCAGAACGAGATACCACGCCGATACGACCTTTACGGTGAATATGACCAGGCATAATACCAATTTTGATTTCGTCAGGCGTAATTAAACCCGGGCAGTTTGGACCTAATAGCAATGTTTTGCTGTTAAGTTCGCGCATACGGTTACGCACTTCTAACATATCACGGACAGGGATACCTTCTGTAATACAAATCGCTAAATCTAATTCAGCTTCAACAGCCTCTAAAATCGCTGCTGCTGCACCTGCTGGTGGAACATAGATAACAGAAACTGTTGCACCAGTCTGCTCTTTAGCTTCTTTAACTGTACCGTAAATAGGTACACCCTCAAAATCCTCACCAGCACGTTTCGGGTTAACACCAGCAACGAAACATTCTTTGCCGTTAGCGTATTCACGGCACATACGAGTGTGGAATTGACCTGTTTTACCAGTGATACCTTGAGTAATCACTTTAGTGTCTTTGTTAATAAGAATAGACATTGCTTAATTCCTTATTTCTTTGCAGCTTCAACAACTTTAGTTGCTGCTTCAGCCATCGTATCTGCACTGATGATAGGTAGACCAGATTCAGCCAACATTTTCTTACCGAGTTCTTCGTTAGTACCTTTCATACGAACAACTAATGGTACGTTTAAGTTAACTGCACGGCACGCTGTAATTACACCTTCTGCAATTACGTCACAACGCATAATACCACCGAAGATATTCACTAAAATAGCTTTAACATCATCGTTCTTTAACATGATTTTAAATGCTTCAGTCACTTTTTCTGCTGTCGCACCACCACCAACGTCAAGGAAGTTAGCTGGCTCACCGCCGAACAACTTAATCGTGTCCATCGTTGCCATTGCTAAACCAGCACCGTTTACTAAGCAACCGATATTACCGTCTAACTGAATGTATGCTAAGTCAAATTTACTTGCTTCTACCTCAGCTGGGTCTTCTTCGTCTAAGTCACGGTAAGCCACAATTTCTGGGTGACGGAATAATGCGTTAGAGTCAAAGTTGAACTTCGCGTCTAATGCACGGATATCGCCATCGCCAGTTAAAATCAATGGGTTAATTTCTGCTAAAGAAGCATCTGTATCCCAGTAAGCTTTATATAGTTTTTGGAACTCACCCGCTGCTTTTGCAACAGAACCCTCTGGTACGCCAATACCACGAGCTAATTGCTCTGCTTCTGCCGCTGTTAAACCTGTTGCAGGATCTACAAAGACTTTTAGGATTTTTTCTGGGGTGTGCTCTGCCACTTCCTCAATATCCATACCACCTTCGCTAGATGCCATAACGCAAACACGTTGTGTACCACGGTCTGTTACGATACCTACGTAGTATTCTTTCTTAATATCAGCGCCCTCTTCGATCAACAAGCGATTAACTTTTTGACCCTCTGGACCTGTCTGATGGGTCACTAATTGCATACCCAAGATTTGTGAAGATAGTTCACGAACTTCTTCGATAGAACGTGCTAGTTTAACACCGCCGCCTTTACCGCGACCACCAGCATGAATTTGAGCTTTAACTACCCATACTGGGCCGCCTAATTGCTCGGCTGCTTTAACTGCCTCTTCTACTGAAAAAGCTGGAATGCCACGAGGTACATTCACGCCAAATCCTTTCAGAAGCTCTTTGCCTTGATACTCATGAATCTTCATAGATAACCTATAAGAAGTGAATAAAAATCCTATAACGTAGGACAATCTCTAAAAAATCGTTGCTGCGATTAAATTACCTTAATCAACAGTCAGCTATTGTAGCATAAATTTTTAATCGGCTTTATACCATTCTGGATAAAACTCTTGAACGGCAGGAGAATCTAATCTCAAGGCGTGGCAACCCTCTAACTGAAAAGGTCGCCTACCTAAATCAGCATTTCGTTTATTTCGACGCTTAGCAAGGCTTTGAACAAAAACCGTCGGTAATAAAGCTACCAACTCTGACATATGGGTACAGCCCTCTGTTTTGGCAAATTTTTCTTTTACTTTTTGACGAAAGCCTCTTAATAAATGTAGTCCAATCAGTTGTCGATAAGCCTCTTGAATGCTAAAGCAGACTTCATTATAAGGTGCAGCAATATAAGAAGCCTTAGCATCTTCAATTAATCCGTCTTCTGTCACCGTCAGACAGATTTTCATGTCATGAATAGCATCACCGGGATTCACTACGGTACCGTTTTTCTTGGTAAAGGCGTAGGCTTTTACATCCAATAAAGTCGCTTCAAGATCCCATTTATCGTCCTCACGCAAAAAGGTTTGCATCTCAATGCGGCGGGTATGAATAGGGGTTCTCGCAGGTATACTACTCATTGTTCTATGACTCCTGTTCTCTATTGATAAGCTTATTGTAATGCTAACATAAGTACTTACTATGCATACGCCAATCTGTCTGCAGTTTTTTGTCAGTCGTTCGTCATTAAATGCTCATTGGCAATTGCAATGTGGACATATCATACCGTACCTATTGCAACAAAAGGTTCGCTACACGTTTTCGCGCAGTCGCTCGAACAGAGCCTCACTTCGTTCGCCTAACTCGCTTTGTGCATCGAAACGTCTCCGCAAACCTTTAAGTGCTTGAATTAACATCTTAGTGCTAATAAGTAGCTATGCTCTCCGGCAGACTGGCTTGGATGGTAGTGCTCGTATGGGAAGACCACACGGAGAGACATTCACTCGTAGCGACATTGGAAACGGCGAAGCACTTTCCGGAGCAAGAGTGAACTGTCTGTAGTGTGGTCTAATCAATACACAAGTTCTGTAGTGAGGACGATATAGAGCGAACTGTTTATATCAGGCAGTACCTATTGCAACAAAAGGTTCGCTGCACGTTTTCGCGCAGTCGCTCGAACAGAGCCTCGCTATCGCTCGCCTAACTCGCTTTGTGCATCGAAACGTCTCCGCCAACCTTTAAGTGCTTGAGTAGACATTGCCGTGCTTACGTGCGGCAGTCCTCACGAAGAGAACTTGATGTACCGAGCAAGTTTGCAAACGGCGAGCGATAGCGACGCACTTTGCTGTCCGAGCGAATACACAATGTTCTGTAGTGAGGACGATATAGAGCGAACTGTTTATATCAGGCAGTACCTATTGCAACAAAAGGTTCGCTGCACGTTCCGCGCAGTCGCTCGAACAGAGCCTCGCTATCGCTCGCCTAACTCGCTTTGTGCATCGAAACGTCTCCGCAAACCCCTTATTGCTCAAATAAACATGCCGTGCTAGCTAACGCTATCGCCCTCTTCCTCCCATACTGGGATAGTATCACCGTCGTGCCACTCAAACACAGCAATAGACTCCACATGCGCCGTATGCGGGAACATATTCACCACCCCTGCGCTGATCAGACGATACCCCCCTTTTGTCACCAAGACACCAGCATCACGAGCTAAGGTCGCCGGATTACAGGACACATACACAATACGCTTAGGACGTTCTGCTGCGGTTAATTGTGCCAAGGCTTTTGCCACCGCAAACGCACCTTCTCGTGGAGGGTCAATCAGCATACGATTAAAATAACCTAAATCACGCAACCACTGTACATCAACTTCGAATAAATTCAATGTAGAAAAGCTCGTTTTACTCTCTAATTGATGTTCGGCTGCGGCAGCCAAGGCTCTATCTGTTAAAGCTGAACTTCCTTCAATACCCACTACCTCTTTTGCCTGTGTCGCCAAAGGCAAAGTGAAATTCCCTAATCCACAAAATAAATCCGCCACACGGTCTTCTGGCTGTACATCTAATAAACCCAACGCTTTTGCAATTAAGCTACGGTTAATAAAATAATTTACCTGAGTAAAATCACTCGGCTTATAGTGCATACGTAAACCAAACTGAGGCAAAGCATAAGCAAGTCGATTTTCATCAGCGGGATTGAGTGGTTTTAAGGTTTCTGGACCTTTGGCTTGTGTCCACCAGACAACATTATGTTGAGCCGCAAATTGTTCTAGCTTTTGAACATCCTCTGCTATCAGTGGCTCCATATGACGTAATGCCAAAACAATACACTCATCGCCTACGGCCACTTCAATCTGAGGTACAGCCTCTTTAATCGTTAGGCTAGCAATCAGCTCTCGCATCGGCACCAATAAGTTCGATACATTTTGAGGCAAAACCAAGCACTCGGTCATATCTACAACAAAATGTCCTTTTTTCTCACGAAAACCAATCAATACGCTATCTTTCTTTCGTACATAACGCACAGACAAACGAGCACGAAAGCGATATCCCCATGTAGGGCCATAAATCGGCGGTAATACGTGCGGAATTTTAAGCCCAGCAATGTGCTTAAAGTTATCTTCTAGTGTTCTTTGTTTGACCGCTACTTGGGCTGAGGGTTCAAGATGTTGCATCGCACAGCCACCACAAACACCATAATTAGGGCATTTAGGCTCTACTCGCATAAAGGAAGGTTTAATTACCCGTACTGTATGTGCATTTTCATAGGAAGGTTTTTTACGATAGATATTGGCTTCTACTACTTCACCGGGTAAAGCACCCTCAACAAAGATAGCTTTGCCATCACGGCGAGCAATACCACGTGCTTCGTTATCTAGTGATTCAATCGACAAAATCTCAGACATAAACCTTTCCTGATAGTAATTTTTTGAGAAGTGCTTATTTTAAAACAAAGTTATTGTCTCGTGGGTTTAAGCATGCAAAAAAAGAGGCCTCGGAAAAACCGAGGCCAAACAGGGAGAGGAAAGTTTCAATAAGGGATATAATTTAACAAGTTGTCAACTCATCAAACTATGTGTGTATTATGCGCTAGGGGTAATTTCAAAAGTATTACGCTTTTTACGCTAAATATTTCAACCTTTTTCAACTCAATTAATTAGCACGATGATTTTTCTTCATGCGTTTTTCAGCACTTTTATTAGCTTTTTTAGCTTTTGATTTCTTTTCAGCTTTTTTCACTTCTGATTTTTTCATCTGTTTAGCCGTTTTCTCTTGAGCCTTTGACTTACTTTCGCCCATTGACTGATGCGACTGTGTCATTGGAGCATTTTTAGCTATATCTGCCGACTGTGGTATTTGTTCCATTTTAGGAGCTGACATTTGCTGTGCAGGCAACTGTTGCACACTTTGAGCTTGCGCCAAACCAGCTAAACCCAGTGCCATAACTGAACTTAAAACCATATTGGCCATTTTAGTAACTTTCATCGTTTTTCCTTAGAGAGGATAATAATGGGATAATCCCACGGATGCTTTAAATAAAGCCAGCAAAAAATGCTGGCTTTACTGATATGTTTAATTTAAACAGATAGCGACTGATTGGTTTTAATTGCCGCGACGTTCTTTACCGTCACGTTTATCTTTAAAATGCTCCATACGATCTTGGCGCTCTTTCAAAAACTGTGTCGCTTTCGTTTTTTGTGCTGTATCTAGACTATCCCAAAAGGCTAGTGTCTTAGCACGCACTTCATTTTTTCCTTTCATCATTTCATCGTGAAATTTATCGCCATTTTCTAATAAGGCTTTTAAATCCACAACATCTGCTGATAATAACGTTTTACGCTCTTCGGCTAATTTTTGACCTGTTTCTTTATTCGTGTCAAATAGCGATTTTTGTGTTTTTTCGATCTCGTCGTATTTCGCTTTTTGATCTGCAGTCAGTTTTAAATCTTCAATTAGTTTCGGATGAAATACACCAAATTTACCACGATGTTCACCGTCACGTTTGAACTTATGACCAAATTCTGCTTTTTGTTCAGTACTAGGCTTTGCTGTATTTTCAACTGTTTGAGCTTGCGCAAATCCCACAATACCGAATGCAACTGCTGAAGTAACTAATAATTTTTTTAATGCTTTCATGTCGATTTCCTTATATAGAATGAATCAGTAAGTGCATTATGCTAGTCAAGCAATTTCAAATATATTTCACTTTTAAAGTAAATTATTACGCAGACTTTCCTTTGTTACAAGAGTATTACAATTAATCCTTTGTTATTATCTTTTGCAGTAGTATTGCAATGAGGTCAAGCCTTCTTTAAATAATGCGTAAAAAAAGCGGGGATTGAATACCCGCCTTTTAAATCACTTTTTCTTGATACAAAGCTAAAAATAAACCATTCTGAATAACTTATTTCCAACTCTCTAAATACTCTTTCCAGTGTGGTTTATCAATAGCCGCTAATGAATTCTTAACCAGTTCAATTTCTTGTTGATAACCCACCTCGTCTAGTTCGCCTTTAATCAAACGAAAGCGACAAAACATCAACCACGTATTAACCACATCTGTTTCGCAATAAGCTCGTACTTCATCTGCTCGCCCTTCCTGCCATGCCGGCCACACTTGCGAACCATCCATACCCAGTTTACCAGGAAATCCACATAACTTAGCTAACTGATCCAAAGGGGCATTGGCACGTCCTGAATAAGCTGCCAACACATCCATTAAATCGGTATGACGCGTATGATAACGGCTTAAGTAATTATTAAATTTAAAATCACGATTATCTTCGCCCATATCCCAATAACGCGGTGAGCTAACGCCATGAATTAAGCTGCGATAATGTAAGACTGGCCAATCAAAACCAGAGCCATTCCAACTAATAATTTGAGGCGTATAAAAATCAATGATTTTAAAAAACTGACGAATCATTGCGGCTTCATCTGCACTTTCATCGCCGAGTGTCTTTACTCGAAAACCATTATCGTCACGAAATACGCAGCCAACAACCGCTACTTTTTGTAAATGATGAGGTAAAAATTCCGACCCTGTTTTTTCCTTACGATCAGCAAATACCTGCTCCATAAACTCAGCATCTGATAAGCTCTCAGCAGGCTCATAAAGCGCTCGCAAGCCCTCTACATCTGGAATTGTTTCTAAGTCAAAAACCAAATACGGAATCATCGTTTACCTCATATCAATTATCGTGGTAGGTAAGATTGTGGATTGACTGGATTACCGTTACGACGAATCTCAAAGTGTAAACGTGGTGAAGTTGCATCTGATTGACCTAACTCAGCAATCTGCTGTCCTTTAGTTACACGCTGACCTTGTTTAACAAGAATACGGTGATTATGCGCATAAGCAGAAATAAAACCATTGCTATGCGTAATTAAGACAAGATTACCTAAGCCACGTAGACCATTTCCTACATAGGAAACATTACCTGCGGCGGCAGCTTTAACTGGATCGCCAATCTTACCTGCAATATCAATACCACGCGTACTTTCAGAGTATGAGGTAATCACATTACCACGATGAGGCCATTCCCAAGAGATAGCACCGGCATCAGCTGCACGAGCAGGAGAGCTTGAGGCGCTTGTCGCTGCTGTTGCTGTCGTGCGAGAACCACTACTTACTGCACCGCTAGCAACGCGAATACGCTGTCCCACTTCAATTTGAGAAGGATTAGAAATATTATTCATACTCAGCAGATTATTAACTGGTACACCATAACGACGAGAAATACTATATAAGGTATCGCCACGCTGAACAACGTGTACGCCACTCGTAGGTACTGCTGATGTTGCACGACCTGTAGCTGACCCAGCGCCAGACCCCACTGAACTGATAGGTGCTTTATTAGAACCTGCACAACCAGCTAATACTGCTACTGATAAGACAAGACCATAAGCAAAAGACTTCTTAGTAAAACTCATTTTAAATTTAAACCTATTAAACTATAACGTTATAAAATTTGTATTCTTTACAGGTTATTGTTGAATACCTGCTCGAAGAGGCACAAAACGCGTCTCTTCTAATTCTGTTCGGGTCCACTCTTGAGAACCTACTCGCTCAATCAAGACTAGACGCTGTTGCTGAGCTCCTTCTGGAGCGATTAATCGTCCACCGATATTTAATTGTGCCAATAATGTCTTAGGAATTTCTAAACCAGCAGCGGCAACTACAATTGTATCAAACGGTGCATGCTCTGGCAGTCCCAACATCCCATCACCCAAAATCAAATTCACTTTAGGCAAATCAGAGATTTTTGCCATATTTCTTTTTGCCAATTCATGTAAGCCACTAATGCGCTCAATAGAGTGAACTTCATTAAAAATACACGCCAATACCGCTGCTTGATAACCACAACCTGAGCCAATTTCTAAAACCTTCCCTGCTACACGCTGGTGAATAGCCACAGAAATCATACGTGCTACCACCGACGGCATTGAGATGGTTTGACCAAATCCAATCGGTAATGCCTCGTCCTCATAAGCACGAATAGCTGTCCCTGGATCCATAAATAAATGTCGCTGCACTTGTACTAATGCTCTCAATACTCGCTCATCATCAATACCTTTTTGGTCTCGCAACCTCGCCACCATATTGATACGTAACTGATTTGAGTTTAAGCCTTCATTACGTGAAAGAACACTTTGTACCTGTGTGCGTAGCACTTCTGACGGCATCACACCAAGTTGTTTATTACCACGCATTAAGCGAGTATTACTATTTTGAGATAGCACCACCTTATTTACTGCTGGCGTTTCATGACGTTTTAGCGCCGATGTACTGCCTGCCAGTAAACGTGCATTACTATTATTTAGCGTAATTTTGCTTTTTTTATGCATGCTCAATCCACTGTTTTGTTTGAGCAATTTGATCAAAATGGGTCAAATCTAAACGTAAAGGCGTGATAGAAACATGTCCATTACGCACGGCGATAAAGTCAGTATCTTCACCTAAATCTAGTACCTCACCTACAGGACCAATCCAATATAAGGGTTCGCCATATGGACTATCCATCTTAATCACCGATTGACTAGGATGGCGCTTACCTAGACGCGTTGCCCTAATATCATCAAACTTATGTTGTGGTTTGGAAGGGATATTAACGTTCAGCAATGTCCGCACTGGCTGAGGATAATTAATCTGGTGTTGTATAATTTGATTCGCAATATCTACAGCAGCGTCCAAGTGCAGCCAATTGCGCTCAACGAGAGAAAAAGCAATGGCTGGGCAACCAAATAAAAAACCCTCTGTCGCTGCGGCTACTGTGCCTGAATACAAGGTATCCTCGGCTAAATTGGCACCATTATTGATACCCGCAACCACTAAATCAGGTTTAAAATCCAGCACCCCTGTCATAGCGATATGCACACAATCACTCGGCGTACCATTGACATAATAAAAGCCATTAGCGGCTTGTTTAACGCTTAAAGGACGATTGACACTCAATGAGTTAGATGCACCACTATGGTTAGTTTCCGGCGCAAAAACCGTCACATCAGCCCAACTCGACAGCGCCTCGTAGAGCTGTTCTATACCCTTAGCGTTATAGCCGTCATCATTCGCAAGTAGAATACGCTTTTTCATTAATCTTCGCTGGAAAAAATATCGAATTATTTTACCGTTTTTTATTTTGCTAAAACAAGGAAAAGGCTAGAATTCTCAGAAGAAAGTGTGAAGAAATGCAAAGCACTCCAAAGAAGGATTACAATAAGCTATCTTTCTTTCAGCATAATGACATGATGAACGCTTTTATTAATCTCTCTACGATTACCCTTATCCTCTACTCTGCTTTTGCTACAGTACTTGCTTATCTTATGGGGTCGATTCCTTTTGCGATCATTGTGAGTAAATTATTCGGTCTACAAGACCCTCGTCAATTTGGCTCAGGCAATCCCGGCGCTACCAATGTACTTCGTAGTGGTAATAAAAAAGCCGCCGCCCTCACACTTATCGGCGATGCCTTTAAGGGATGGTTAGCTGTTTTTATTGCCCAACAACTATTTACGCACTATAGCACTACCATTGCTATTGTTGCTATCGCTGTCTTTCTTGGGCATATTTACTCATTATTCTTACACTTTAAAGGCGGTAAAGGTGTTGCCACTGCAATCGGCGTATTACTCGCCTTATCGCCATTACTTGCTTTATCGCTGATTATTATTTGGGTATTAATGGCGGTACTATTTCGCTACTCATCATTGGCGGCGATTGTTGCTGCAGCGGCAGCACCTTTGCTCTATCTACAGCTTTATAGCTATCACCTCAATAATGCTTATTTAGCCACCATTGCCTTTATTAGTATTGTGCTTATTTATAAACACAAAACCAATATTCAAAAACTACTTACCGGTCAAGAATCAAAAATTGGCGCTAAGAAAAAATAGTCACTACCCTCAAATCTCATCTAATGGCCAACGCGGACGAACGCTACCATCGTAGTGTTTGTTCGTTAAGTCAGTCAAACCCGCCTTAATTCTCTCACTCGCAGCATGTGCAATCATCGCCCCATTATCTGTACAAAGATTAAGCGGAGGAAAATAAACCGTTCCTTTTAGTTTTGCCATCTCCTTACTTAAAAATTCACGCAATTGCAAATTCGCCCCTACGCCTCCTGCAACCACTAAGCGCTTTAAACCACTCTGCTTCACCGCTTTTATCGCTTTATATCCTAATACATCAACAATAGCAGCTTGTACACTGGCAGCGAGATTAGCTCTTTGTTCCTCGCTTAATTCAGCTCCCTCTGCTTCAAGTTTACGCAAACTAGTTAAAACAGCTGTTTTTAAACCACTAAAACTAAAGTCCAAATCTTGACTGTGTTTCATCGGACGAGGCAAATCATAAACCGATGCATCCCCTTTTTCTGCAAGTTTGGCTAAGTGAGGACCTCCTGGATAGGGAAGCCCTAAAAGTTTGGCTGACTTATCAAAAGCCTCACCTGCTGCGTCATCCAATGTCTCTCCTAGCAATTTATACTGTCCCACACCGTCCACTTGCATAATCTGAGTGTGTCCACCCGACACCAATAAAGCCACAAAAGGAAACTCAGGCACAGGATCTGCCAGCATCGGTGATAATAAATGTCCTTCTAAATGATGGATAGGAATCGTCGGTAAATCATGACTCCACGCAAAAGCTTGCGCGACGGAAGCGCCAACCAATAAAGCCCCTGCCAGACCGGGACCTGCCGTATAAGCGACAGCATCAATATCCTCTAGTGTCAGTTTTGATTGACTCAATACCGTATGGATTAATGGAATAACGCGACGAATATGATCACGAGAAGCTAATTCTGGGACGACACCACCATAAGCCTGATGCATAGCAATCTGACTATGTAATGCATGCGCCAACAAGCCTTGCTCAGTATCCACCACAGCGACACCGGTTTCATCACACGAGCTTTCAATTCCTAAAACTTTCATATTCCATCAATTCTTGTTGTGAATTTCTAACAATTTTCTTTGAAAAACTTAACAATTTAACCATCAAAGCTTTCAAAAAAACACTTATCTGTCTTTCAACTATTAAAATAGCTATTTTACTGTAACTCACCGGAATATTTTTATGTTTGAGTCATTATTTAAACTAAGAGAGCATGGCACTAATGTTCGTACGGAGCTATTAGCTGGTGTCACGACATTCCTCACCATGGCCTATATTATTTTCGTCAATCCGAATATTTTAGGCTCAACTGGTATGGATACAGGGGCTATTTTCGTTGCAACTTGTTTGGCCGCTGCGGTTGGTTCTTTTATCATGGCATTCGTTGCCAACTGGCCTATCGGTATGGCACCGGGTATGGGTCTAAATGCTTTCTTTGCCTTTGTGGTTGTGGGTGCTCTTGGTTATACATGGCAGCAAGCTCTTGCTGCTGTTTTTGTGTCAGGTATTATTTTCTTAATTCTGACCATGACAGGTGTACGCAAATGGCTTATTGACGGTATTCCAGCCTCTCTACGTTCTGCCATTGTCGCAGGTATTGGTCTATTCCTTGCTTTTATTGGTTTACAAGCCTCTGGTCTCGTGGTGGATAATCCTGCGACATTAACAAGTCACGGCGATTTAAAATCAGCACCAGTACTCTACACTATTCTTGGCTTCTTTATCATCGTCATTTTAGATGCTTTAAAAGTCCGTGGAGCCATTCTTATTGGCATCCTGACAGTGACCATTTTATCTGTACTCACAGGCCACTCAAAAACACCTGAAGCGCTTATTTCTATGCCTCCTTCAGTAGCACCTACATTTATGCAACTGGACTTAGCTGGTCTATTCTCTAAAGGCATTCTAGAAGTCGTTTTGATTTTTGTTTTAATCGAGATTTTTGACGCGACCGGCACGATGATTGGTGTCGCTAAACGTGCCGGTCTTATGCCAGAAGACAAACCTAATCGTTTAGGTCGCGCCTTATTTGCTGACTCAACGGCAATTTTGGCGGGTTCAATCATTGGTACCAGCAGTACTACGGCTTATGTAGAAAGCACTGCGGGTGTACAAGCGGGTGGGCGTACAGGCTTAACCGCTTTAGTCGTGGGTGTCCTTTTCTTAGCCGCTTTATTCTTTGCACCAGTCGCAGGTATCGTACCTGCTTACGCAACAGCACCTGCGCTGATTTATGTTGCTATTCTCATGTTACGTGAAATGACCGATATTAACTGGAAAGACATGACAGACGTTGTTCCTTCTGTCGTCACCGTTATTCTCATGCCATTTACCTACTCTATCGCCGAAGGTATTGCGTTTGGCTTTATCAGCTATGTGATTTTAAAAGCATTCACAGGACGTATTCGTGAAATTCACCCAGCAACTGTTGTTATTGCGGCGTTATTTGTTATTCGTTTTGCGATTGCTTAACGTTTAGTACAAATCATCAGCACACTAGAGGAGTCTTCGATGACTCCTCTTTTTTATGCTATCGATTTCATCTTGCTATACCACGTTAATGTTTCCTTGTCACACCTCTTTTTACAAATAAACCTTGAAATCAACTCCTCTATCCCCACATAGTGATAACGACACTCACTTTTGGAGAAAATAATGTCTGTAAAAGAATTAAACAAAGAAAATTTCGCTGATGTACTCACTGGCGACAATACGGTAATTATCGATTTCTGGGCGCCATGGTGTGGTCCTTGCCGTCAATTTGCCCCTACATTCGAAGCCGCTGCTGAAAAACATAGTGATATCGTCTTTGCCAAGGTCAATACCGAAGAAGAACAAGAATTAGCGGCATCTTTTAATATCCGTTCTATTCCTACGTTAATGATTTTCCGCGAAAAAGTCATGCTTTATAACCAAGCAGGCGCCTTACCTCCTGCAGCTCTTGAAGAATTGATTGGTAAGGTAAAAGCCTTAGATATGGCTCAAGTTCATGCAGACATCGCCGCTCAAAATAAAGGGAACTAAACGTCTTTTAGCCAATCCATCTATACACTAAACCGTGTCTCATTCAAGGCACGGTTTTTTTTTTAGCTCTTTCATATTTAATAAACTTAATATATAATTTTTTTAATATTATATTTTATGAATACAAGGAGAAAGAAATGTTCATGAAAAACGTTGGTGGTTTTGACCGATTTGCACGTATTATTGTCGGTATTGCTTTAATTGTACTCAGCTATACGGGTTATATTGGCACATGGGGATATATCGGTATTATTCCTTTAATTACAGGTTTATTCTCTCGTTGCCCTCTTTACTCTTTAATTGGACTAAACACTTGCCCTCTATCGCGTAAATAATCTTTTTATTTCCCTTCCACCTCGCAAGGAATAGCTTTCCCTTATGGTATATTCCTTTCACTTTGATGAAATCGTTATGTCTACTATCTCTCCTCATCATGTTGCACAGCATCTACAAGCAGGTGCCAAACTTATTGATATCCGTTCAATTGACGAACACCGTCGCGAATATATTCCAGCGGCCATTCATTGCACCGTTGCCGATTTGCACGCTCGAGGTTTACCACAAGAAGCACAACAATGCGATTGCGTTATTTTCCACTGTGCGGGCGGTATACGCACTCGCGAAGCATTACCTATCTTACAGCAACTTTGTGCCAATCAAACTGTTTACTTACTTGAAAATGGTATTAACGGATGGAAACAAGCTGGTTTGGCAACCGTGACTGATACAAAGCAGCCCTTACCACTAATACGACAAGTTCAAATCGTCGCAGGAAGTTTAGCTTTGGTAGGAACTCTAGCCGGTACTTTTATTAATCCAGCTTTTTATATCATTCCAGGGTTTGTCGGTGCTGGTCTAATGCTTGCGGGTTTTACTGGTTTTTGCGGAATGGCTCGTTTATTGGCTATAATGCCATGGAACAAAACCTAATACTTTAAGTCTTGCTGTGAACAACGATATCCAAGCCATGCGTGAGCAATGTGATCGTGCCAGTCAGTTTCTCAAACTACTGGCTAACCCTAATCGTTTAGCCATTTTATGCTCACTCCATGAAAATAAACTCAATGTTGGTACCTTGGCGAAACTAGTCGATATGCCACAGGCCGCTTTGTCTAATCAACTTATCTTATTAAGAGAGGCAGGCTTTGTAGATTGTGAAGTTCATCATCGCGAACGACTTTATTATTTAAAAGACCCTCGGGTAGTTGAAACTATTCATCTTTTGCATGGTTTTTTCTGTCAAGAAACCTAATACGCCTAACTTATAATTATTACACCCCATTACAATTATTTTATTTACAGTTAATATAGCCTTCTCTTCCCTGATCAAAAAAAATAATAAAAACCCACTATTCAAGCATCTTCTAAAGAATTTTTTCTCATTTTATTCAACACCTTATTCAAGATAATTATTTCTTTAGAAGAAAATATGCTTTTCTTTTTAGTCTATTTGTATCTATAGTGTTTACTCCTACAATGCTATCTAAACGAAATTTATTTTTATTCACTTTATCTATAGGATAACCTACTATGTCATTTTTTGATCGAACGGCACAATGCCTAAGCCCATATACTTTATTACTGACGCGTGTACTTGTTGGTTATATGTACTTGCTACACGGCACTTCTAAATTCTTTGAAATCCCTATTTCACTCACCGGTGGTAATGGTGCAGTACCCCTATTATCGTTAGCAGGCGTGAGTGGTGTACTAGAAATTACCGGTGGTATCTTATTAATTCTAGGTCTATTTACACGTTTCGCTGCTTTTATTCTTGCTGGTCATATGGCCGTCGCTTACTTTATGGTGCATGCCGCAGGTGGCGTAATTTTCGACCCATTGACAAATAAAGGTGAATCAGCAGCCTTATTTAGCATGGCATTCTTATTATTATGGACAACGGGTCCTGGTAAGTTCTCTCTTGATGCTAAACTAGGTCGATCTGTTTAAACTTAAATAATCCAAGTCCCCTTCCCCCGCGTGAGATTGATATAGAGTTGCTCTAAATCACTCACGCGTTCTTTTGGAATACTCAATGTCCATGCCACACCCGTATCGTTAAAATCTTCAGCGATTAGCGTTATCCCATCTTGCAACAAGCGTGCCTTTATCATTGCCATATCCGAAAACTCAGCCGTACAGACAACTTGAGTACTAGGAATAATTTTTTCTTTCTCTGCTTGATGCAAACACTTAGCGGCTGTGCCACCATAAGCACGCACGAGACCACCTGTACCGAGTTTAATCCCACCAAAATAACGAATGACCAATACCGCCGTATTAACTAATTCATGCCCCTCTATGGCTTGGAGAATGGGTCTACCTGCTGTCCCACCAGGTTCACCGTCATCATTAAATCGGTAACTATTTTCTAATTTAAATGCCCAGCAATTATGCGTCGCATCGGGTTGATGGTGTTGCTGGAAAAAAGCAAGCGCCTCGTCTGCCGTCGTAACGGGTGCAGCATGACAAATAAAAAGACTCTTTTTAATCGTCTCTTCAAAAGAAATCGGGGCAAGCAATTTAAACATATCTATGTCTCTATCGTACATAAGGGGAAGTATACACCTCCCCCTTTCAACTTACGCTGATCAGTCACGTCAGTTTTAGCCTTCAATGCCACGAGAGGCAAGGTACTCTTCATAGCCACCCATATAATCGACTAACTCACCGTCAGGCATAATCTCAATGACGCGTGTCGCTAGACCAGATACAAACTCACGGTCATGCGAAACAAAAATTAATGTCCCTTGATATTTTTCTAAGGCAAGCTGTAAAGATTCAATCGACTCCATATCTAAGTGATTGGTTGGTTCGTCCATGAGTAATACATTATGGCGACCTAACATCAATCGACCGAAATACATACGGTTCTTTTCACCCCCCGATAAGACTTTTACATCCTTCACAATATCATCCGCCGAGAACAATAAGCGCCCTAACACCGAACGAATCTGCTGATCTTCATCGCCTTCTTGACGATAATCCGCCATCCAATCAAAAACATTTTTGCTGGTAGCAAATGCCTCAGATACGTCTTGTGCCATATAACCAATATCCGCATTTTCGGACCATTTCATCGAACCACTATCAGGCAATAAATCTTGTGCAAATAAGCGTAGCAGCGTTGTTTTACCGACACCGTTTGCCCCAATAATCGCAATTTTTTGACCTGCCTCAATCATGGCTGAGAAATTTTTAATTACTGGCTTATCATAGGCTTTAGATACTTGCTCTGCTGTCACCGCTAGACGATGCATCACCTTTTTCTGTTCAAAACGAATAAATGGGTTTTGACGAGAAGAAGGCTTAACTTCAACTTGCTCTGCCTTAATACGATCAATTTGTTTTAAACGCGAAGTCGCTTGACGTGATTTTGACTTGTTGGCCGCAAAACGACGCACAAAGTCCTGTAACTCTGCTACACGCTCTTTGGCTTTGGCATTATCCGAAATTAAACGCTCACGTGCTTGTGCTGATGCCAACATATAATCATCATAATTACCAGGATAAATACGGATTTCACCATAATCCAAGTCAGCCATATGGGTACATACCGAGTTCAAAAAGTGACGATCATGACTAATGATAATCATCGTACTTTGGTAGCTATTAATCACTCCTTCTAACCAACGAATCGTATTAATATCCAAGTTATTGGTTGGCTCGTCTAACAATAATACATCAGGATTAGAAAATAAAGCCTGCGCTAGTAATACACGTAACTTCCAACCCGGTGCAATTTCGCGCATAGGTAAGTTGTGCTGTTCAACTGGAATTTCCAGACCGAGTAACAATTCCCCTGCTCGTGATTCTGCCGTATAACCGTCATATTCAGCGAATTTTGCCTCTAATTCAGCCGCATGCATATAATCTTCGTCTGTGGCCTCTGGGTTAGCATAAATGGCATCACGAGCCGTCATCGCCTCCCACATTTCCTTATGTCCCATTAGGACAACATCTAATACACGGACATCTTCGTAAGCAAACTGATCTTGGCGTAACTTACCCAAACGCACACCAGGATCTAACGAAACATTGCCCGATGTCGGCTCAAGATCGCCACCAATAATCTTCATAAAGGTTGATTTACCTGAACCATTTGCACCAATCAGACCATAACGATTACCGCCCCCAAACTTTACGCTCACATTTTCAAATAAAGGTTTTGGACCGAATTGAATGGTCAAATTTGCCGTTGAAATCACGATTTTTTCCTAACGTTAAGTAATGAAATAACAAAGCTTTTTATTATAGCCTATTTAGCCATTCTCTCACCAAACTAAACCATACCCTATAAAAGCCAAACCCATTACTTTGTAAATACACTCAAAGTAATGGGTTATCTAAATTTATCTTTAGCTAAAAATTATTTCTTATGCTTTTTCTTAGATGACTTTTTCTTGTCACCTTTACACACTTTGCAATCTTCTCCATGTTCATGATCGTGATGTTCATGCTTATCCAAAAGCAGATAGGCCATACCGTCTTGCGTCGCCACGCCTACCTTCTTACCAATAGGCAACGTTACTCGCATATCTGCATGACCATAGGGCAGACCTGTAATCACAGGGACTTTAACCTCTCTACGTAACCAACGGATAACTTCTGGCATATCATAACCATTATCCGACTTCACTAATTTGTAGTCATTAAAATCACCCAATACAATGGCTTTTTGCTTATCTAAAATCCCCGCATGTAATAGCTGCGTTAAAAGACGCTCCACACGGTAAGGGTGTTCGCTTACATCTTCTAAAAAGAGAATCCCTTTTTTGATTTTTGGAAGATACGGTGTACCCACTAAAGAGGCCACTAGCGCAAGATTGCCCCCCCATAAAATACCCTCTGCATCGACATCATCCGCATCTTTGGTTTCAAAACTTAAGATTTCTAATTCACCACGCATACTCTCTACGAAAATATCCGCAATTAAGTCGTCCACCTGATTGCCACCAAAATCACCTACAGCATTAGGACCGGTAAAACTCGTCATACCTGTTTTGGCTAATAAAGCCAAGTTAAAAGCGGTAAAGTCGCTATAACCTACGTATTTCTTGGGATTTTTCTCAAGTAGTTTCCAATCAATGTACGGTAATAAACGGCTCAACCCATAACCACCACGAGTTGCCATCACAATATCCGCATCACTTTTAGCTGCACGAGAAAAAGCTTTAGCACGCTCCTCATCCGCGCCTGCAAAGCGCATATGCTGATTCGCTGCTGCTTTATCAATTGTCACATCAAAACCTAAACGACTGAGGTTCTCTTTGGCGACTTTTAAACGCGCAAGCTCTGGTAAAGCAGAAGACGGTGAAAGCAGATAGAGTCCCAATGCTTCTTCATAGGTCTTTTTCTCTACTGGTACATCATCAGCCTCATCAAATAGAATTTGTGCATCATTCACACGTTGTTCTAATTGACTATCATCTGGTTTTTTAGAAGTTGCCATTATCTTTTCCTGCGTTCTTTGAAAAATTTCTGAAGTAATTCAAGGCTTTCGGTAGCTAAAACCCCTGAACTCATATGCGTTTGATGATTGATAAGTGGATTGGCATGCATGGCTGCTGCTCCACCGCAAGCACCTGTTTTAAAATCCGTTGCACCAAAGACTACCTGATGAATTCTAGCATGCAAGATAGCCCCCAGGCACATCATACAAGGCTCTAAAGTGACATAAAGTCTACATTGTGGTAAACGATAATTGCCTAAATGCTCCGCTGCCATACGCAACGCCATCACTTCCGCATGCGCCGTCGGGTCCTTATCAATAATGGTCCGATTATAACCTCGACCAATAATCTCCCCTTCTGGTGACACCACTACTGCCCCCACAGGAATTTCCTGCAAATCATAGGCAAGTTGTGCTTGAGCTAATGCCTCTTGCATATAAGCAATATGCTGTAATCGATTAGGCACAAAGGAGAAACTCTTGCTCATTATAAACTGCGATTCATTAGACAACTCATATAGGTATAGTTACCCATTCTACACCGTTATGTCTGGATATCAAGTATCTATACGTTCAAATTCAATTAAAGTCTTATCTCGATAGACCAAATCCTCTCGAGCATAAAATCCCAATCTATCCCAAAAAGCATTACCTTCATGGTTACGAGCAAAAACCAAAAAGGCAACTTTTGCAATTCCCTCTGCCTTTAATGCAGCCAATACCGCATCAACTAATTGCGTAGCAAATCCTCGACAGCGATAATCTGGATGTACCGCTGCATGATAAATAAATCCCCGACGGCCGTCATGCCCTGACATAATGACCCCCATAATACGCTCATCGAGTACTGCGACAAAACATGAGGTAGGATTTCTTTTTAAAAACTTCTCAATCCCAACTTGAGAATCATCCAGCGTATTTAACCCCATCCCTGTACAGGATAACCAAAGTTGATAGACCTCGGCATAATCCTCTATGGTCATTAATCTAATCACAGCGTATTCCTCTAAGCATAAGTTCACGTATCGTCAAATATGTAACGATATGCTACCAATCTATACTTGAAATAGCAATATATATTCTTATGAAAAACGTGCTTACTCACAAACTCTGATATTTCTCAATCTTTCCTACAAAGAAAAGAATCTTCAATAAAAACTTTATGTTTAAAATTTTACAAAGAGTATATAATTTTCAGCGTTTATAGAGATAAACAGCTTTATGTGGTCAACCTTTTTATAGGGAAATATGATGAGTACATTTATTGATAAAACCGCTGAAAAACTTACTCCTTTTGTTTTACTCTTTACTCGTTTAGTCGTGGGTTATTTATTTCTTATCCACGGTACAGTAAAACTCTTTGAATTCCCTTTCCCAAATAAAGGTGGTGCCGTATCAGCGATGTCTATTCTTGGTGTTGGGGGCATTTTAGAAGTGGTGGGGGGTATCCTTATCGCCCTTGGTCTCTTTACTCGCTTTACAGGCTTTATTCTTGCAGGCCTAATGGCTGTAGCTTACTTCTTCTTCCACGCTTCATTAGAAAACTGGTTACACCCTATCGTTAACCGTGGTGAATTGGCCTCTATCTACTGTATGGTATTCTTGATTTATATGGTGATTGGCCCAGGTAAATGGTCTTTGGATGAGTGGCTGAAAAACAGAAATCGTTAATGCCTCTGTCATTCACTAACACTTTTAAGTTATCTCTTAGCTCTCGTAAAGCTAAATACAAATCTAAACTGCCCCCATAAGTAATGTCACCTTATGGGGGTTGGTTCATTATGGAGAGGCTTGTGGTTATAATTTTCTCTATATGTCTTGCTGCCAGCCATTCTATAATATAGAAATCAAGTTTCGCTACACCCTCTCATACACTATTTAAGAAAAACATACCATGAGCACCGTAAATTTTGCCATTTATCCATTTCCTTTTGGTTTCTTACGCATTGACTATGAAGGTGATACGACTACCTTTTTTGATAAAGTCGACCAACCTGAATATCATGGACAACGCACGGAATGGAGTGATAAAGCCTACCAAGAGTTGATTGACTATTTAGAGGGGAAACGCAAAGATTTTTCGTTTAAATATAAACTCAACGGCACAGACTTTCAGCAAAAGGTATGGCGTGCCTTAAGTGAGATTCCCTATGGCGAAACACGCACTTATAAAGAGATTGCCATCGCTATCGGGCAGCCTAATGCCACTCGTGCTGTCGGCAATGCGAATAATAAAAACCCGATGATTGTCGTCATCCCCTGTCATCGCGTTATTGGTTCTGACGGTAAACTCATCGGTTATGCTGGTGGATTGGAGATGAAAAAAGCTTTACTACGCTTAGAAGCCGAACATAGTGAGATATTGAGGTGAGTTTGGGGGTATGGGATGGTCAAATGAGAAATGCTCTTAACGTATGGGAATTAATCGTTATGCGAGGAAATACTCAAGAACATTGACTACATGCGGTGATAAAAGCCTCTCATATTCATGAGCCTAGAATCAATTTGGCGTTTAGAACATTTGTGGGTTGAGAATAGGTCTCTTACGAGATAATTCCTAAATCCCTATTATTGAATCACTTCAAATTGTTTTTGAATGATTTTTCTAAATTGCTCACTCGTTAATGCCCAATCCACTATATCTACTTTCCAAGGCAAATCAGACTCAGAAAAAGCATCCTTTAGATTGGCGTGAACTTCCAACGATAAAGGCTTGTCTGTCATGACTGCCAAGTCAAGATCAGAATAAGGTTTATGATGACCATTCACCCTAGACCCAAAAGCCCATACCGTTGCGTATGGTATATGTTGTTGCAAGATACTTTTAACAATAAAAAGCTCTTGTTCACTGAGATGTAGCATTGATTTGTTGCTGTAATGTTTGCACTAAAAATTGGGCTTCAGTCAAAAACTCTGGAATACCATTAACCACTAATATCGCTGTCTCTTCATCATAGGTATGACTAGTTCGGCTGCGCATATCACGATACTTTCGCCATGCTTGCCAATCTCCTAAGAGCAAACCTTTTTCATTAGCTGTACGAATCAAATCTTGAAAACTCATGCCATCGAACAATTCTGGATTAGCCGATGTATTTTCTAAAAAACGCTTCAACATCTTATGACTAATTTCATAAGTAAACTCAAAACGCTGAATTAAACCATCTCTAATCTGTATATCTGAAATATCTGAAAAATAGCGCTTTAGACCTTCATCTAAACGCTGAATAGCATTGCTTAATGGTGTTAAATCAAATTCCATATACTATCCCCCTCTTAGAGAAGCATGAATTTTTGAGTGTAACAGTATAGAACAGGATTGTCTATGCATGTAAATGCAAAACAGCCCTCAAGGGGCTGTTTCTGGTCTTAACTCTTCCACCTCGTAACTCATAGGTTACTCCGACTCGTTAAGCGCAAAACAGCCCTCAAGGGGCTGTTTCTGGTCTTAACTCTTCCTCGGAGTTTTTGCAAAAACTCCGAATAAATTGGCTAAAAACAGTCCGCAGAGGACTGTTTTTTGTCCAATTTACTCCACTTCGAGCCAGAGGCTCTCAGAATAATTAGGCAAGGAATAGTCCTCAATGGACTATTCCTTGTCCTAATTATTCCCACTCGATGGTTGCGGGAGGTTTGCTTGAGACGTCGTAAGTTACACGGTTAATGCCGCGTACTTCGTTAATAATACGTCCAGACACTTTTGACAATAATGGGTATGGTAAATGTGCCCAATCAGCTGTCATAAAGTCTGATGTCTGTACTGCACGTAATGCCACTACGTAGTCATACGTACGTCCATCGCCCATCACACCCACTGACTTCACGGGTAAGAATACCGCAAAGGCTTGTGAGGTGAGGTCATACCATGATTTGCCTGTCTCTGGATCGATATGGTTACGCAATTCTTCGATAAAGATGGCATCGGCACGGCGTAATAAGTCCGCGTACTCTTGCTTCACTTCACCTAGGATACGCACGCCTAGACCTGGTCCTGGGAATGGATGACGGTAAACCATATGGTGCGGTAAGCCTAAGGCAATACCCAACTCACGCACTTCGTCTTTGAATAATTCACGCAATGGCTCTAGCAATTGTAAATTTAGTGTTTCTGGTAAACCGCCTACGTTATGATGCGACTTAATAGAAACGGCTTTACCTGTTTTAGCGCCTGCTGATTCAATCACGTCAGGATAAATCGTGCCTTGTGCTAACCATTTGGCATTCACTAACTTACCGGCCTCTTCTTGGAATACTTCCACGAATTCACGGCCGATAATCTTACGTTTTTGCTCTGGATCTGATACGCCTTCAAGGTGTTTCATAAACTGATCAATCGCATTTACACGAATGATTTTTACACCGAGATTCTTGTGTAAAACTTCCATGACTTGGTCGCCTTCATTGAGACGTAACAAACCATGATCCACAAATACGCAAGTCAATTGATCGCCAATCGCACGATGGATTAACGCTGCTGCGACAGATGAGTCTACACCACCTGATAAACCAAGGATAACTTCATCATTACCTACTTGTTCACGGATACGCTCTACAGCCTCTTCAACATAGTTAGGCATTGTCCAGTCGCCTACGCAACCACAAATATCTAACACAAAGCGATGTAATAAGGCCTTACCTTGAACGGTATGTGTTACTTCTGGGTGGAATTGCACCGCATAGAAACGACGCTCTTCGTCTGCCATACCTGCAATTGGGCATGACGGTGTCGATGCCATCAATTTAAAGCCAGGTGGCATTTCTGTCACTTTATCACCATGGCTCATCCACACTTTTAATAATGGATGACCGTCTTTGGTACGTCCGTCTTCAAGTGTATTTAATAGGGCTGTTTGACCATGCACCTGAACCTCGGCATAACCAAACTCACGGTGATCTGACCAAGAAACGCTACCACCCAATTGGTTAGCCATCGCTTGCATACCATAGCAGATACCCAACACTGGCACATTAGAAAGAAACACAGCATCGGTGACTTTCAATGCTCCCTCTTCGTAAGCTGAAGAATGGCTACCCGATAGAATGATACCTTTTAAACCTAAAGCTAATTGCTCACGGATAAACTGATCATCCACATCACCCGGATGGATTTCACAATAAACGCCAGCTTCACGAACACGACGCGCAATGAGTTGCGTCACTTGTGAACCATAATCAAGAATTAAAATACGTTGGTGCATAGTCATACCAGTTAATAAAATTAATCCGCACGGTAATTTGGTGCTTCTTTTGTAATTTGGACGTCATGTACGTGCGATTCACGTACGCCTGCCGCCGTAATTTCGACAAACTCAGTCTGTGTACGCATTTGCTCAATTGTTGCGCAGCCACAATAACCCATTGAAGCACGTACGCCACCGACTAATTGATAAATAATCGCCAATACACTACCTTTATAAGGTACTCGACCCTCGATACCCTCAGGGACTAATTTATCGGCATTGCTACCTGAATCTTGGAAATAACGGTCTGCTGAACCTTTTTCCATTGCACCAAGGCTACCCATACCACGGTATGATTTATACGAACGACCTTGGAAAAGAATCACTTCACCCGGTGCTTCTTCTGTACCAGCAAACATGCCACCCATCATACATGCGTATGCGCCAGCCGCTAATGCTTTAGACACATCACCTGAGAAACGAATACCGCCATCAGCAATTAATGGTACGCCCGTACCCTCTAAGGCTTTCGCGACATCCGCAATCGCCGTAATTTGAGGCACACCGACACCAGCAACAATACGCGTTGTACAAATAGAGCCTGGACCAATGCCGACTTTAACACCATCCGCACCAGCCTCTACCAAGGCTTTAGCTGCTGCACCAGTTGCGATATTACCACCGATAACATCCACTTTAGGGAAGTTTTGTTTTACCCAACGTACGCGATCAATCACACCTTGTGAATGACCATGTGCTGTATCTACGATAATTACATCGACACCAGCCGCCACCAATTTAGCCACACGCTCTTCTGTGCCTTCACCTACACCGACCGCGGCACCCACACGCAACTGACCTAAGGCATCTTTATTAGCATTAGGATGTTCGTTATTTTTATAAATATCTTTTACTGTCGCTAGACCACGTAGCTCAAAGGCTTCATTCACAATCAACACGCGCTCTAAACGGTGTTTGTGCATTAATGCCTGAGCATCTTCCAAAGTACTATGCTCTAACATCGTCACTAACCGCTCTTTTGGTGTCATTACATTAGCAATGACCTCGTCTAAGCGATCTTCAAAACGTAAATCACGGTTTGTCACGATACCGACTAATTTGCCATTTTCAACGACAGGCAAACCTGAAATACCATTTTCTTTTTGAAGCGCAATCGCATCACGCACTTTAGTCGTTGGTGATACTGTCACCGGATCGATCACAATACCAAACTCATGGCGTTTGACACGAGACACCTCAAGGGCTTGCTGATCTGCCGACATGTTTTTATGAATAATCCCAATCCCACCCTCTTGTGCCATAGCAATCGCTAGACGAGACTCGGTAACCGTGTCCATCGCCGCAGAAACTAAAGGGATATTAAGAGAGATATTACGAGTGAGTTGAGTTTTAAGAGACGTGTCACGAGGTAACACATTTGAATACGCTGGTACCAATAGTACGTCATCAAAGGTAAGCGCTTTTTTAACTAGACGCATGAATTTACTCCAAGCACAAAAATCGATTATACGCTGTTTAACGTTTATTTTCAAGGAACTACGCGATATGAATGCAATGTGTTTCGGTATAATTTTGATGTTAATGAACTATTTATGAATAGTCTTCTACAAAAAGAGCTTCCCCGGAGATGAGTTTGTGCACAAAGCGAGTTGTGTACGTGAGTGCGAAGCACGAGGGGCACGCTGTCTGAGCGACTGCCAAACCTCATGTAGGGGGAGCTCTTATTTACAGAATAATTAACCTCTTTATTTCAAAAACACACGCGCATTCATAAACATTCGCATCCATGGTGAATAATCACCACCTTCATCTGCCGCCCCCCAACGCTCTGGCGACCACGACATCATCACATTACGTGTCACACGCTCTGGATGCGGCATCATAATCGTAAAGCGACCGTCATCGGTCGTTACACCGGCAATACCATTGATGCTACCGTTAGGGTTAGCTGGGTAGGCTTCGGTAATCATGCCGTTATTATTAACATAACGTAAAGCCGTCGCGACCTGATCCACATTACCTTGGGCATTGAAGTTTGCAAAACCTTCACCATGCGCCACAGCCACCGGCACTTGAGTACCCGCCATGCCATTAAAGAAGATAGACGGTGATTCAGGAATTTCAACCATACATAGGCGTGCTTCGTATTTTGCCGACATATTGTAAGTAAACTTCGGCCAGTTTGATGCACCTGGAATCATATCTGCCAATGTGGCCATCATCTGACAACCATTGCATACCCCTAAACCAAATACGTCTGGACGATTAAAGAATGCATTAAATTGCTCTGCTAGTTGTGCATTAAAACGAATGGTCCGTGCCCAACCTTCACCCGCACCTAATACATCACCATAACTAAAGCCACCGACAGCCACCAGACCTTGATAGTCTGATAATTTCGTACGCCCCGTAATTAAGTCCGTCATATGTACATCATATGGAGCAAAACCCGCCTTATCAAAGGCCCATGCCATCTCGATATGGCTATTACAACCTTGCTCACGCAAAATCGCAACCGATGGACGAGCGCCTGTCGAAATATAGGGTGCCGCAATATTCTCTTGTGGGTTAAAGTTCACTTTCGGACGCATGCCCGGATCAGTCGTTTCATTCCAACGATTAAATTCAGCTAAGGCTGTTTTTGGATTATCACGATGACGCATAATCTCATAGCTTACCTTGCTCCACTCTGCCCCTAAGTCCGCACGAGCAAAGTCAAAAATTACGCGACCATCACGATAGAATTCAATCTTATCGCTATTATTCAAACTACCAATCACATGAGTACATAGTGATAAACCCGCTTCGCGTAGGACTTGTAATACGGCATCACGATCGCTACTACGCACTTGGATAACCGCACCCAACTCCTCATTAAAGAGGGCTTTAAAGGTACTTTCATCACGTTGCACAGTGACTTGTTCTGGACGAATCTTATAATCCCCCCAATCCGCACTATTACTATCAAAGGTCAGCATATCAACATTAACAGAGACACCTGTATGACCTGCAAATGCCATCTCGGCTACTGTCGCAAATAAACCGCCATCAGAACGATCGTGATACGCCAAAATCGCGTCATCTTGCGCTAAAGCACGAATCGCTACAAAGAACTTACGTAATAATTCTGCATCTGTTAAATCTGGTACTTCATCACCGAATTGATTAGTGACATGCGATAAAATAGAACCCCCGAGGCGATTTTTACCCTGACCTAAATCAATCAAAATAAGAGCCGTATCACCTTGGTCGGTACGCAATTGTGGTGTAAGCGTCTTGCGTGCATCATTAACATTAGCAAACGCTGTCACGATTAAAGATACAGGTGAAATCACTTCTTGTTTCTCACCACCCTCTGTCCATGAAGTTCGCATAGATAGCGAATCTTTGCCTACTGGAATAGATAAACCCACTTGTTGGCAGAACTCACTCACCGCCGTTACCGTATCAAACAACGCAGCATCTTGTCCTTCTACACCTGTCGCCGCCATCCAGTTAGCTGATAATTTAATATCTTCAATACGCTGAACATCTGCCGCCACCAAGTTAGTCAGTGCTTCTGCAACCGCCATACGACCAGAGGCTGGCGCATTCACAATCGCTAATGGCGTGCGCTCACCCATCGACATTGCTTGACCGGTATACCCTTCGAAACTATCTAGAGTAACCGCACAATCTGCTACAGGCACTTGCCAAGGCCCTACCATCTGGTCACGCGCATTTAAACCACCTACTGTGCGATCACCAATCGTGATAAGGAACGTTTTATTCGCAACTGTTGGATGACGAATCACCTTACGGCCAATCTCATCAAAGTCTAAACCCACCACATCGACTGGCTTATCCGTAAACGCTACACGTTGTACATCACGGTGCATGCGTGGTGGTTTACCTAAAATCACATCAATAGGTACATCCACTGGACGAACAACCGTCGCTGTCTGTGTGCTCGTCTCGCCCTCTTCTCCAGGCAAGCCCTCACCATCCACAACGCGGAGAACACGCTCTTCTGTCGCCATACCTACCACAGAATACGGACAACGCTCACGTGCACAAATCTCATCAAATGTGGCTAAATTCTCAGGCAGGATAGATAATACATAACGCTCTTGAGACTCGTTACTCCAAATCTCTGCCGCTGACATGCCAGACTCTTCTAAATTGACACGTTTTAGATCAAAAATCGCCCCACGTCCCGCATCATTTACTAATTCAGGAAAGGCATTTGATAATCCACCAGCACCCACATCATGGATAGCCACAATTGGATTATCCTCTAAACGACGCCAACACGCATCAATGACTTCTTGAGCACGACGTTCAAGCTCTGGGTTACCACGTTGTACAGAGTCAAAATCTAAACTTTCGGTATTTGAACCCACACCCATACTGGACGCTGCACCACCACCCATACCAATACGCATACCTGGACCACCCAACTGAATTAATAGGGCTCCAGCTGGAATTTCATTTTTGTGCGTTAGCGAATCATCGATACTACCCAAACCACCCGCAATCATAATCGGCTTGTGGTAACCCCATTTTTTGCCCGCTACAGTTTGTTCAAAGACACGGAAATAGCCCAATAAGTTAGGACGTCCAAACTCATTATTAAAGGCAGCACCACCGATAGGACCTTGGACCATAATATCAAATGGTGTTGAAATGCGACTAGGCATACCATGAGAGTCTTTTTCCCAGGTTTCGGTTGCCTCATCAAGATGTAAGTTAGACACCGTAAAGCCTGTTAGACCTGCTTTAGGTTTAGAGCCACGACCTGTTGCCCCCTCATCGCGAATCTCACCACCTGCCCCTGTGGCTGCACCCGGGAAAGGTGCAATCGCTGTTGGGTGATTATGCGTTTCCACTTTCATCAAAGTATGCGTGAGACGCTCTTTTGTTTGATAGCGAGCAGCAGTCGCTTCCCCTGCTTCTGGATAATAACGGTTGATAGAACGGCCCTGCATAATCGCCGCATTATCCGAATAAGCAACAACAGTACCCTCTGGTTGAGCCTTATGGGTATCGCGAATCATGCCAAATAAAGTCTTATCTTGTGCCTGACCATCAATTGTCCATGAGGCATTAAAAATCTTATGGCGACAATGCTCACTATTGGCTTGAGCAAACATCATCAACTCTACATCAGTGGGATTACGCCCCAAATCCGTAAACGACTGATTTAAATAATCAATTTCATCATCAGATAGCGCAAGTCCTAATGTTGTATTGGCACTTTCCAGCGCAGAACGCCCAGCACCCAACACATCAATCTGTTGTAACGGTTTGCCTTCTAATTCATTCATCAGCACAGACGCATCAAAATCGGCCGTCACTACTGATTCAGTCATGCGATCATGCAATAAATCAGCTACCTGATTTAATTGCTCTTGTGAGACTTTCTTACAACCCAACCAACCTGACTCTGGTACCAATAGATAAGCGATACCTCGTTCGATACGTTTGACTTTAGCGAGTCCACAATTATGGGCAATATCTGTGGCTTTACTGGCCCAAGGAGAAACTGTCCCCAAACGAGGAATCACTCTTAGGGTCAACGCATTGTCGAGAGAAGCACTGGTCTGTAAAGGTTTACCATAATTTAGAAGCTGCTCTACTTGAGCTTGCTCTGTTGCAGTTAAGTCACCATCTGTAAATACATAATGCTCATAACTCGCATAAATATGCTGAACGGGAATGTCGAGCTTTTGGATATCTTCTATGAGTTTTTCTGATTTAAATGCAGAAAGGGCTGTAGAGCCGGGGATAAATTGATAAGTCGTCACTTTGGAGTTTCGCTTAAAAAATGGCTGAAAAAATAAAGTCTCTATTTTACTTGGTTTAGCATTTTTTTTCTAAGCTTTACCTCCTTTACGCAAATAAATCCCCACCGATTTTCAATACATTTTTCAGATAAAACAATACGTTAATATTGTTTATGAAGTATGAGTATTTTTCCAAATTAAGTCATATTTTTTGAAAATTTGCATCATACCTAAAAATTTTTTTAAAAAATAAGCATAAATATTTAATTTATATATAGTTTTTTCAATCAATTACGGTTATAATTACTCATACCCTAAACCTATAATAATTGATATTGCCATGTTGTACTCTTTTACTAGACGTCTATGCTTTGGGACTTTATGTGCCCTCTTTCTTGGTTCTACAGCTCAAGCCCAAGAAGACAACCTTAGCGGCGCAGATGATTTAACCCCTGCCAAAGTGGTTGGTTTTGCTGAAAATGGCGGACAGATTAACTCTGAAGTCGCTCTTGTCATGTCTCTTGATGACAATCATATTCATTACTCAAAAAATATGAATACGGTTCGTCCTATCGCCTCTATTTCTAAGTTAATGACTGCATTGGTCATTACTCGCTCAAAAGTAAATCTTGACGAAATCATCACCATTACGAGCGATGACATTGATCGTGTAAAGAACTCTAGCTCTCGCTTATCTGTGGGCACATCGTTGACTCGTCGTGAGGCACTATTATTAGCCTTAATGTCTTCTGAAAATCGTGCAGCACACGCTCTAGCACGCACATACCCTGGCGGTCTATCGGCATTTGTCCGTGAAATGAATGTGATGGCACGCAATATCGGGATGACTCGTAGTCGCTTTGTAGAGCCTACAGGTCTATCACCACTCAATGTTGCCTCTCCACAAGATTTAGTCCGTTTACTCCAAGCGACAGCCAAAGAAAAACTGATTCATCAATTTTCTACCTCTGACGACTATTCGATTGTGACAAGCAATGGTCGCCCTCAACAATACCGTAACACCAATCGTCTTGTTCGCAATAATGATTGGAAAATTAATATTTCTAAAACTGGTTACATTCGTGAGGCAGGCAACTGTCTTGTAATGATTTCCAAGGTAGAAGGTAAAGAAATGGCTATCGTGCTACTAAATGCACAAGGCGGTGTAACACGCTTTGCCGATGCTGTTCGTGTACGCCATATCGTACAAAACGACTACCCTTCGCTCTACTAGTCGTAACTTTCTCATTGAGCCTACAATTAACAAAAAACCGTATCGCTTTTGATACGGTTTTTTTATGCATTAATGTAAGGTCTCGTCCTCAGTACTCGCCACTTCAGCTCCACCTCCTTGAGCCTCTTTCCAGTAGCGTAATGGCACACACGTTAATAGCCGTTGTACCATTTGCTTCATCAACTCTTCATCAAAAGAGGTTTCTGGTAAATGAGCCACATCAATGGTCGCATCCCCTTCACACATGGCAATCGCTTGTTGCGCAGTGACCGTATGCGATACAGGCACTAGCTTATCTTTACTAGCATGCAGTAGATGAATCGTTTGCTCCAAAGACATCACACGATTAGGCAACTCAGCAAAACGCGAACCAAAACTAATAATTCGTCCTGCCAGCGGCTGTTCTAACTTAGCAAGTTCTAAGACCAAACTCCCTAATTGCCCCACACCAACCAATGCAGTCGCTATCGGCTCAATTTTTAACTGTGCTTGAAAGGCTTTGATAAAACCTTGAATATCCTGCTTATGCGTATTTACCAACGCACGGACTTCCTCATCATTGAGTGTCTGCTCCTCTAATAACGCTTTATGATGTAATAAAGCTCCACTTGGTGTCGCTAAAATAATGGCTGCCTCTCTAAACGTTTTAGCGATATGTTGAAAAAAAAGCTCTACGTTTTTATTTCTGCTCGTATCCGCAAAAATAATAAATAATTGTGCAATCGCCCCACCTTGTGGTTGCAATGCGTGTTCAATAGCAAAAACTGACATTATCCTTCCTATGCATGCTTTCAAATCTTCAAATGAAAAGATGCGCTTTCTGATAGAATAGTATTTTACCCAATTTCATTTAAAGTAGAGATTACCATGTCATTAAAGCAAAAGATTAGTGATTCCGTGAAAGAAGCCATGCGCGCTAAACAAACCGCACGTTTAGCGACCTTACGTTTTTTACAAGCGGCGATCAAACAAAAAGAAGTAGATGAGCGCGTAGAGTTAGATGACAATGCGGTATTAGCCATTATTGAAAAACAAATCAAACAACGCAAAGAATCCATTGCCGCTTTTGAAAATGCTGGTCGTACCGAGACTGCTGAAGCAGAAAAAGCAGAATTAGCAGTGCTTTCTGAGTTCTTACCAGAGCAAGCCTCTGATGAAGAACTCGCTGCTGAAGTCGCCAAAGCGGTTGCTGAAGTCGCGGCTCAAGGTGTTACTGGTGCACCAGCGATGGGTAAGGCAATGGCGATTCTTAAGCCAAAACTTGCTGGTCGTGCAGATATGAGCAAAGTATCGCAATTGCTTAAGGCGGCATTGGCGTAAGAGATACGTAGTCACTACGCATGTTGATTACAATCCCCTACGACAGAACTTGTGTATTCGCTCTTAAATGCCAACTAGCATTATGTGCATACACCACTCTACCTGCAGGTTTTTGTCAGTCGCTTGTCATTAGTTGCTAATTAACCATCAGGTTCGCTGCACATTTCGCGCAGTCGCTCGAACAGAGCCTCACTGCGTTCGCCTAACTCGCTTTGTGCATCGAAACGTCTCCGCAAACCTTAAGTACTTGTATTAATCACAATCACCTACTTCAGAACTTGTGTATTCGCTCGGACAGCAAAGTGCGTCGCTATCGCTCGCCGTTTGCAAACTCGCTCGGTACATCAAGTTCTCTCCGTAGGTGCTTGTGATAGTGCTAATGAGCACCAGACCACACGGAGAGACATTCACTCGTAGCGACATTGGAAACGGCGAAGCACTTTCCGGAGCAAGAGTGAACTGTCTGTAGTGTGGTCTAATCAATACACAAGTTCTGCAGTGAGGACGATATATAGCGAACAGTCTGCAGTGTGGTCATTAATACACAATGTTCTGTAGTGAGGACGATACATAGCAAGTATGAACTATCTATGACAAAATCACAAAAGCACCAGCTGTTGCACTTCGTCTTCATCATTAAACGACGATAATCCCACCCCTAATAGACGGAATAACTGCTTGGGCATCTCTCGATAAATATCTCGTAAAATCCCCAATACCACTTTTTCCAAATCCTCTGGATTATTAAACGCAACACCAAAGGTTTTGCTTCTTGTAATGACCTTAAACTGCTGTGTTTTAAGCTTTACCGTAATGGTGCGACCAAAGCGCTTTTTTCGTAAAGTCTGCGTCCATAATTTCTCACACAAGGTATGCACATCACCTTTCATTTGTGCGATTGGCTTATCCTCCTCAAACGTTGTCTCTGTGGATATCTGTTTCGCTAATTGACGCTCTTCTACTGGGCGCTCATCAATCCCTCTCGCCAGTTCATGCAGTCTAAAACCATATTTACCAAAGTGATGCACAAGCTCATCTACACTACGTTGTGCCATATCAGCAATGGTAAACATTTTAAGTTGGTGAAACTTCTTAAGAGTTACCTTACCTACACCAGGAATTTTTTCAAGTGGCAATGGTAATAAAAACTCCATCACCTTTTTAGGGGGGACCACACAAATCCCATTGGGTTTATTCCAATCTGAAGCAATTTTGGCAATAAACTTATTCGGTGCCACACCAGCCGAAGCGGTTAATTGCGTTGTCTCAAAAATCTCAGCACGAATACGATTGGCGACCTCTGTTGCCGAAGCTATGCCTTTTAAATTATGTGTTACATCCAAATAAGCCTCATCCAGAGACAACGGCTCAATCAAAGGCGTATATTGCTCAAAGATAGCGCGTACCTGACGAGAAACAGCTCGATAAAGATCAAAATGAGGGGGAATATATATCGCATGAGGACAAAGCTTTTTAGCGCGCGATACAGACATTGCTGAACGAAGCCCAAACTGTCTTGCCTCATAAGAAGCGGCACATATCACTGAGCGAGGGCTATCCCATGCCACAACAACAGGATGCCCTTTTAAATGAGGATTTTCTCGAAGTTCTACAGATGCATAGAATGCATCCATATCAATATGTATAATTTTCCGCATTGAATCGCGACTTTAGTTTTTTTAACAGTAAAATTCACCTATTTGCTATTGTAACTAAGTCTTGATTGTAATATGCTAAGAGAGTTAATACTTCCTTTCATACACTCATCGGACATAAGAATGAAAAAATTGATTGCTCTTACATTTATCGGTCTTTGTTTAAGCGCTTGTGCACAGAAAAATCTCCCCCCTGCTCAACCAGCTGATATTCCTCCTCCTACTAATCTTTTACAATAATGATTAAAAAGTGATGTCTGAGAACGAAACTTTTATTAGCACTTATGCGCGTCATCTTGGCGATGATATTGAGGGGTTCGAGATAATAACGCAAGTCAATGGTCTCAGCTTATCTATTGGCTTTGTATTAGGTCATAATAACTTTGACCTATTACCCTCTATTATTCCTGCTGAGCGCTTTCAAGACGGCTCTGACATTCATGTCGGTGAGCTACTTAGTGATACGCTAAGTGTAGCGGATGAACTTGAATCTATCCTTGCCAATATGAATGATAATGATACGGTTATCTTTTTCTGTGAAAATGAAACCTTAATTAAAGAAGCATTACTCTTTTTAAACTTTCCTGTCGAAGATGAGCCGACGCATACCTTGCAATAAGGCCATCACGCCCAACCGAACTGATGTTATCAAATCCCTTTGTCCCAATTGGCGCAAAGGGATTTCTTCTTGTAATTCCTTAACAAAACACGAAGGATTATCATCATCGTAACACAGATACACCCTTTCTTTAGCTCGTGTTATCGCCACATATAATACCCTGCGTTCACTTGCGTGCGGATAAGTTTCCTCTTGCTGAATAGGCTGATAGCACTCTATTTTTTCCGAAGGTAATCCATACTCACCAGCATTCAAATTAAGCACAATCACATAATCCGCCTCCATCCCCTTTGAAGCATGGATACTCATTGCTTTTATGGTGAGATCAGGATAACAACTTTGCCATTGACATAACTGTGTATCACTTGGTAACTGATGGTTAAAACGTGCCAGTAATAAACAGCTCACCTGTCTAGCAGTATGGGCTTTCCCTTGAATATCCTTAACAATGCGACTAATAAGTTTCTCATTAGGCAATTGATTGGAGAGTTCAGCAGGTAACCCCACTAAAACAAGACTTTCTTCGGAAGACTTTAATGCACTGAGTTTTTTACGATATTGTTGTGGATTTTTTTGAATAAATCGACTGCTAATATCACACAAACCCTGATGAAATCGAAATGTTTGATCCAATGCAATAATGGATGTTGCACCAAAATAATACTCTATATCTCGAATATAGCCTAATCGACTACCCGCAAACTGATAAATCGTTTGCCAATCGTCCCCCACCAAAAATAGACGAATACTCTCTCTTTGCTGCTGTATTGCTTGAATTAATTGCAAACGAATCAAAGAAATATCCTGAAATTCATCAATTAAAATATCTGTCCATGGCACCACAAAAGCACCTTGATTGATATAGTTGGTCGCTCGCACAATCATACCATCAAAATCAATCTCTCCCTGTACTTGTAAATGTCGCTCATATGCTTGATATAAAGGTAGTAATAATTGAATAAGCGCTTCTGGAAACATGCGACCAAAATAAGCACTCTCTGGGGCAGGCTGTTGTGCCAATTGCAGACTATCTATACCCTGACTTTTAAAATAGAGTAATAAGGACAACAAGCCATCTAGCAATTGATCTACTCGCCCACTACTTCGTACGATATCCCTATCCAATGGAAAAGCAAATAAATGCTCCGCTAGCTTAACATCCTTCTCATAGAACAAACATCGCGTGCCATAAGACTGATGTATTGCCTTATATTGCTGCCTGACATGTTCTGATAACCCTTTATCCCATATATCGATATAAGTCCGACTATCTGGTAGATAAAAACTGCAGCGATAGGGCATCCCTTGCATATAGTAATCTGGAGCATAATGTGCCTTATATATATAAGGAATACCCATCAAATAAAAGAAATTAGCTAAACATAACTCCGCTTGGTTTTCAACATAATCATCATTCAATGTCCGTTTAGGATGGTGCTCTCTCATCTCCTCTACATAGGAAAAATAATGATAAATCCATTGTCTATATCGGATATCTGAACGACTTAAGACCTCAAATTGCTGTCTTAAAAAAATACGTAAAGCACCTTCATCTATTAAAGAAGTCAGTTGAGGTCGCTTTCCTTCTACCTGCTCAACAATATAAAGCCCCAGACTATGAAAAGTTCTTGACTTAAATTTTTCTAATTTATTCCTAGTAATACCATACTGCCTACTTAAACTCTGCTCCACTCGCTGCTGAACTTCTTGCGCTGCCTCAACAGCAAATGCCAAGGATAAAATATGTGTTAAATCCAATTGATGCACTTCATATAAATAAGCAATACGTCCTAGCAGAGTACTTGTTTTCCCCGTACCAGCACCCGCTAAAACCAGCGTAGTAGCTGACTCGCTAGTGCAAGCCAAATATTGTTTTTCTGTTAACGGATGTTTCTCTAGATTGGCAAACACTTCATTTCTCATCTATCACACCTCCTATTTACATAACGTAAAACCTTATCCCCTACGCATTTTTACACCCCATACAATAAAAGCAAAACACCCCTCTGACTAGAGGGGTGTGAACATTTTGTCCTAGGACAAGGTGAGCTTAAGCATTCGCTTGACGCTGATATTCGGCTTCTGCCTCATCAAAACGCTTTTCAACTGCTGCTGGTACCTTAGTCAATAAAGATACAATGACCAGTACTACCGAGCAAGCAATAAAGCCCGGTACGATTTCGTATAAATCACCTTTCCAAGTGACGACAACAACAGCACCTGCTACCATACCTAATAAAGCACCTAACGCAGTGGTACGTTTCCAGAATACCGAGAAAATCACGACTGGACCAAAGGCAGCACCAAAGCCAGCCCATGCATACGACACCAAACCAAGCACTTTACTCTCTGGATCCTGAGCAATCCAAATGGCAAGTAGCGCAATAGCCAATACCATTAAGCGACCTAACCAAACAAGCTCTGCCTGACTTGCATTTGGACGGAAAAAGCCTTTATAAAAATCCTCTGTCAACGCTGATGAGCATACTAATAACTGCGCACTTAATGTACTCATCACAGCCGCCAAAATCGCTGATAAGATAATGCCTGCAATCCAAGGATTGAATAAAATGGTCGATAACACCATAAATACACGTTCAGAGTTGCCTTGCAATTGATCTACATGCTCAGGATGACCTTGGAAGTATGCAATACCGTAATAACCCACTAAAACCGCACCAGCAAGACATAAAATCATCCATGTCATTGAAATACGACGTGCTTTTACTAGGGTTTTGACATTTTCAGCAGCCATAAAACGAGCAAGAATATGTGGCTGACCAAAATAACCTAAGCCCCATGCCGCCGCAGAAACCACAGCAACAAAACTTGTCCCTGTTGGCCAGAAGCTAGAAAAGTCCACATTTTTTGCTGCAGAGGCTGCAGCAAAGGCTGCACTCACTTCTGCCGAACCACCTAGTGAAAGATAAACAGCGATGGGCGTAAAAATTAAAGCAAAGAACATTAAACTTGCCTGTAAACTATCACTCCAAGACACCGCTAAGAAACCACCAATAAAGGTATAAATAATCGTAGCACCTGCACCTAACCAGATAGCTGTGCCATAATCAATTTCAAATAATAGTTGGAATAAACGCGCACCTGCTACAACACCAGAAGCACTATACAATGTAAAGAATAAAAGAATAATCGCTGCTGAAGCAACTTTTAGTAATTTGCCATACTCACCAAAACGTGCGGCAAAATACTCAGGCAAGGTTAATGCATTATTATTAAATTCTGTTTGGATACGCAAACGACCAGAAACTAACAACCAGTTAAAATAGGCACCAATCGTTAAGCCAATAGCAATCCATGCCTCTACAAGACCTGCAGCATAAATAGCACCTGGTAAACCCATTAAAAGCCAACCTGACATATCCGATGCACCAGCTGCCATCGCTGTCACAAAGCCACCTAAACGACGGCCACCTAAAATATAATCACCAAAGTTACGTGTCGCCATATACGCTGCTACACCAATGCCTAATACGGCAACAATATAGAGCGCAAAAGTAATATACATGGGATTTAAGCTCATTTCCTCTCCTTTTTTTCCTCAAAAAGCTGAACTCAAACAACAAAAAAATCAAAAGGTTAACTCAGTTAACCCTACAATACAGGACATCGGATTGGATTATAAGCAAATTTATAAAAAACTGTTAATTATTTTTAAATAAAACCCTTAAACCTAGGGAAAACCACTAAAAAAATTGTCATCAACAAGAAAAAACCGAGACGTTTTACCGTCTCGGTTGATTATTATTTACAACAGTCTATGTCACTACTTATGGCTTAGGACGACTCATATCGGTAATTTCTTTTTTAATCACTTTTTGCTGAACTGGGGCTGCCTTTACCGCTGGCGTCGCTGTCGTCGTTGGCGTAGCTACTTGAGGATTAGCGACAGGCTGGGTGACTTGTTGCGCTTGCTCATCACTTTGAATCACTTGACCACCATGATCATAGACCTTAGTACTTTCTTTCTGTTCAATCACTTTTCGTTCAGACGTTACTGGATCTACGACTGTCGTTGTCATTGTAGACTTCACTCGCAATGTCGGTTCAACATAGACATCTTGTGCTTTTTGGCGAGCTGGACGATTATCAACATCCTGACTCTGAGCCATAGCAGCAGTGCCTGCGCTGAGTGCGATTAATAAACTCACTAATGTTTTTTTCATTGTTATACTCCTTGACGAATTATTTCTTCTATTATCGTAACAAATTGCCTTCTCTTTGTGAATATACCTAGTAGCTTAGATAATTCATTAGATTACACACCTTAAAAAAGTGCATGAACTTATCCATAAAATAGTGAATTCATCAAACCATTTCAATTTTGTGCCGTTTGGAAAAAGCTTTGTTTATAATACTAAGCATCAACATTACTTTTTAAAGCATGTGAACTATGAAAAAACTTATCATTATTTCTTTGACAGCTTTGCTTGCTGCATGTTCATCTACTGGCAAAATTGATTTAAGCAACCGTAATAGCTATGGTCTAAAGTGCTCCCCAAATGCCAATAGTGCGCCTAATTGGGAAGGTTGTATGGGAACAGCAGAACAAATGTGTGCTCCTCAAAAAGTCGCAAATGTACAGCAGCTATCACCTACAGGCTCGGGCTCTCCAGACGATAGCTACTTTATGACGTTTAGCTGTCAATAATTGCTTACAACGGTGAGTGACTAGCCGTCTTACTCTACTCGCAAATACCAGCCTTCGGCTGGTATTTTTTTAGTACCCAAAGACTGGTCACCTCCTCGCGCCTTGCTTGACTCAAAGGATCCATACTTTCCTGTGCTTTTTTATGTTTAGGGCGCGTATCATAGCGTGCAGCAAGCGATAGACCAGCCGCCTCAATCCACCCTAACAGCTCCCCCTCAGCTCGCAATCCTAGACGCTCAGCCAGATCAGAAATAATTAACCACGCTTGCCCATCAGAATTTAAATGGTTAGCTACTCCACTTAAAAAGCCTTTTAACATCTGACTATCCGGATCATAAACTGCCGCTTCCAAACTCGTACTTGCTTTGGCGGGCAGCCATGGCGGATTACATACGATTAAATCAACGCTCTCTTGAGGAAAAAAAGCCTGTTTTAGAATGCGTACCTTATCAGCATACCCTAGTTGCGCGATATTAAACCTTGCACACTCAATCGCTCGATCAGCAATATCCGTAGCTATCACTAACTCAACGCCTCGCTTAGCTAATATGGCTGACAACACCCCCGTCCCTACACCGATTTCCATGGCTTGACAACAAGTAGCTGGTAAAGGCGTAGTCGCTACTAAATCAAGGTATTCACCACGAATCGGTGAAAATACACCATAATAAGGATAGATTTTAGCCTTATCTCCTAAGGCGGGAACAGAGACTCCATTCTTACGCCACTCATAAGCCCCAATAATTCCCAACAGCTCTCGCAAAGATACCACAAAAGGTTCTTGCCAATGCCATACCTGCTGTGCGGCCAGGCGAATATCAGGAGCACGTTTCAACACGACGGTAAAATCCGATTCTATTCGAATTAATAACATCCCTAGAATTTGTGCTTTTTGTGCTTGCGCCAAACGGTATAAATGAAATTGTTCTTTTGCCGTTGGTGCTATCTTAGGCTTCTTGCTATCAATTTTACGAGCCATCGCTGCTAATAATTGCTTAGCATTTTGAAAATCCCCTTGCCACAACATCGCCGTACCTGCACGAGCCAAACGCAGTGCCTCATCAGCTCGCAAAGTATCATCAACATAAATACAGTTTTTAGGGACTTTAGCTTGACTCTCTGACTGCCATGCTAAACGCTCACCCTCGATGAAAAGATAAGATGTCATATTAATTAGGGGACTTGCTATCTAATAAAATAGTGATAGGTCCATTATTTACCAAGGCAACCTCCATATGTGCCCCAAATACTCCTGTAGGAACAGGTTTACCTAAGCTACAACTCATCGCCTCGACAAACTGGTTAAATAATGGCAAAGCGATTTCTGGACGTGCTGCTTGACTATAAGATGGACGATTACCCTTTTTTGTTGAGGCTAATAAAGTAAATTGACTCACACACAATACCTCGGCTTTTTTATCCAAGACAGATAAATTCATCACACCTTGATCATCTTCAAAAATTCGCATTTGGGTAATTTTACGAACCAGATATTCAATGTCCTCTACCCCATCTTCATGCCCCACCCCCACTAATAGCAACAAGCCGTCTTCAATAGCTCCCACTATCTCTTTATCTACGGTGACTGAGGCTTGTGCGACTTTTTGAATGACCACTTTCATTATTTATCTTGCCCTCTTGTCCATTGAATCAGCGCTGTATTCACCTGATCATTTAATTGTGAAAATACCGGTAAAATAGCGGATAATTGTGCAGAATCGGTTTCTTGCTCTGCATGAAAATGACGAGAAGCGATGACATCTCCTGTACGTCGATTCACCAAGGTCGCATTAACGGCGATTACCACAGACGGTCTCCCTTGTTTATATTGCAATTGATATGCTTGCACATCTAAACGTAAAGAGCGATCCACATTAATTTGTTCATCATTGATTAAAATCGTTTTATAACTATTAGCTCGCTGAAAGTCTTCTACTAAGCGATTTCGAAACACTTTATGTGCGACATCTTCCCATCGTACACCATCGTAAGCTAATACTTCATTATTGTCCGTAATGACTGCTAATCGTTGATGAGCAATCACTCTATTGGCATAAGGCTCCGGAATAGAAAGACTCAATTTGCTAGGACGCACCTGTACCTGTACCTGACTTGGAGCCAAACGATAAGTTTCCAAAGGAGGATTATTAGGCAAAATACTACAAGCACTTAATAACATGCCTAATGTGCCAACAATAACACTTAACTTTACTCGTCTCATGGTTTAAATCCTTTTAGTGAATTGCCGTCAATAAAATAACCTGCCGGTCTATCTTCCATTTCACGCAAAATATTTTGTAGCGTACCAAACGCACGTTTAAACTCAATAATCGCTGGGGTTAACTCTCTAAAGCCCTGCAGACCCTGATTAATGTTTCCTTCGTTATTCGTCACTAGCCTTTGAATAGTTGTCCCTGTACGCTCTAAATTACGCATCGCTTGTGTGGCGCTTGCTAAAGCTTGTTGCCCTTCTTTTGTCAACATCGTATTAGCATTCACTGCGAGTTTGTCATATTCCTTGATAGCCTTACCTAAATCGGCCAATACCGTATTCGTACGAGACATCATTTCTTTTATAGTCTGTTGATCCGAAACTGCTGATGTCACGCCATCAACATTACTTAGAATACTACCCAGCGATTTAATATTTTTATCCGAGAAAAGATTTTTTAAACTATAACTAATCTCTGTCAAATTCGATACAACGCTTTGACCGTCCTCGAGCAAGGCACTTAACGGCGATGGAACAGCACTAATAATGGGCACACCATATGTTTTATCAAAATTTCCAATTTCCGCTAACAGCGCTTGATGTGGAGCACCACTTCTTAAAGAAATCACTGACTGCCCCGTTACACCCATAAATTGTAAACGTGCTTTAACGTCTTCGTAGACTGGTACTTTGCTATCAACGGTAATTAAAGCATACACATGACGAGGATCTTCATCTGCAAGACTTAGCTCCAAAACTTCCCCCACTTTAATTCCACTAAACAACACCGAACTACCACGTGATAAGCCATTGACACTTTCTTTAAAATGTACAACATAACGGTGGGAACTTTTATATACATCTAATCGTGCTAACCATAAGGCAAATGCCATGGCTAAGGCAAGTATGCCGACTGTAAATGCACCAATCAATATATGTCTAGCTTTAGGTTCCATCTTTTTTATACTCCTAGTGCTTGATGTGCACTATATGCTGCACGACCACGAGGGCCGTTAAAATACTCTTGAATCCAAGGATTATCCACTTTTTCGACATTTTCTATCGTGTCATTAATTAATACTCGCTTATTAGATAGAACCGCAATGCGATTACATGCTGTATACAAGGTATCTAAGTCATGCGTAATCAAAAACATAGTCAATCCCAAAGCATCACGTAACGTTAGCATTAACTGATCAAACGCAGCCGCTCCAATAGGATCTAAACCTGCCGTAGGTTCATCCAAAAATAAAATTTTTGGGTCTAATGCCAATGCTCGTGCCAACGATGCCCTCTTTACCATTCCCCCTGATAACTCAGCAGGATACTTAGGTGCTGCATTCGCAGGCAATCCCACCAATAAAATCTTAAGCATGGCAATATGCTCTGCTTCTTTACGCGGCAATTTCAGTTGCTCAATTAAGGGAAAAGCAATATTTTCTAATACGGTAAGCGATGAATATAATGCCCCCGCTTGGAATAATACACCTAAGTTACGCCCCAAAATTCGACGCTCTTTTTCATTGAGGTCTTGCATAGACTGTCCGAGTACTTCCACAGAGCCCGCCGTCGGCTTTCTCAAGCCAACGATACTACGCAATAATACTGATTTCCCTGTTCCCGAACCACCAACAACCCCAAGAATATCGCCGGGATAGACATCCAAATCTAAATTCTGATGAACATAAAATCCATTAAAAGCATTATCTAAACCTCGTACTTTAATGATAGGTTCTACTGAAGATGCTTGATTATCCATTACCATCCCATCTCCATAAAGAAAATTGCAAATAAAGCATCAAGCAAAATCACTAAGAAAATACACTTCACCACGCTGGATGTCGTATGCTCACCCACAGACTCCGCACTTCCTGAAACTTTAAATCCTTCTAGACAGCCTGTAATCGCAATCACCACAGCAAAAATAGGCGCCTTGCCAATCCCTACTAGAAAATGCTTAACGTGAATAGACTCATTCATAATGTCAAAAAAGAGACGAGGCGAAATATCCATAGCCAAGGTACAAACAAGCATACCACCAACAATACCTGCCGCCATACCTAAAAACGTTAAAATAGGCATCGCAACGACGAGAGCAAATACTCTCGGTACGACTAATGTCGCCAACGGATCTATCCCTGAGGCTTTTAAAGCATCAATTTCCTCATTAACCTTCATTGAGCCTAACTGCGCCGTATATGCACTAGCTGTACGACCTGCAATTAAAATGGCGGTAAGAATAATCGCAAATTCTCGCAAAAAGGAATAGGTTACTAAATGCACAGTAAATACTTGTGCTCCAAAGGTCTCAAGAACAGTCGCTCCTAAAAAAGCAACAACGGCTCCCACCATAAAGCATAGCAACATGACAATTGGCGTCGCTTTAAAACCGCTACTATCAATATTGGCCACTAATGAGGTCATTCGCCAATTTGACGGGTTCACCACCATACGCAAGAACGCCAAAATCACCATTCCGAAAAACCCCATCCATTGGAGTAATTCCGTCCAAAGAGAGGTTAGCGAAACACCAACATCGCCAAAAAAACGCCATAAAAAGAAAGTTTTTTTAGGCGGTGTACGATCTTCTTCCGTAGGTAGTGCCTTTAGCACTGTTTCAATCATCGCTACGCGCTCTTTACTTAACGCTTTATCCTGTAAAGCTTTACGTAAGGTTTCTTGACCGAATTTATCTGCCAATAAAAGAACGCCTGCTGTATCAATTTCATGAATATCATTGAGTGATAGCTGAAGCAACGAGGAATGAATCTCTAAATTTTTTAAGGCTTTTTGGATAGCCACATAGTGAGTGACTGTCCAGTCACCCGTTAATACTAATGTCGACGAACCTGTGCTCTCTGCCTCAATAATATCTTTAAAAAATAACACCTTAGTTTATACTTGAGCAAAAATAGAAGTGGACATTGTACAAGAATTTATCTTTCTTCGCTGTAAGTGAATGTAGCGCAAAGGACTTTATATAAAAAACTCGGATACGGTTTCTACCCATATCCGAGTGACTTAATAAGCTAAAAGGATATACTCCTACGAATATAATATCCCTAGTGGTATATCTGTCATGCCATGCTATGGTTAAGCCGTAGCAATACCTTTTTCATCAAATAAGCCTTCAAATAATACTGAGCTTAAATAACGCTCTCCAGAGTCAGGTAATACAGCTACGATAACCTTACCTGCATATTCAGGACGTTTTGCTACGCGTATCGCTGCCGCTGCCGCTGCACCACTAGAGATACCTGACAAGATACCCTCTTCACGGCTCAGACGTAATGCATACTCTACCGCCTCTTCATTAGACACTTGTTCAATCGCATCTACAAGTGATAAATCTAATACATCAGGCACAAAACCAGCACCAATGCCTTGAATCTTATGAGGACCCGGTTTTAATTCATCACCATTACGTTTTTGTGTAAGTACAGGACTTGCGCTTGGTTCTACCGCAACCGTTTGGATTGCTTTGCCTTGTGTCTTTTTGATATAACGTGATGTTCCTGTAATCGTACCACCCGTACCCACACCAGCGACTAATACATCAATCTTACCTTCTGTTGCTTCCCAAATTTCAGGACCTGTTGTACGCTCGTGTACCGCTGGGTTAGCTGGATTTTTAAATTGTTGTAAAAGCACATATTTATTCGGGTCAGAAGCAGCAATTTCTTCTGCTTTCGCAATAGCACCACCCATACCTTTCGCACCTTCCGTCAATACTAATTTAGCACCAAATGCCACCAATAATTTGCGGCGCTCTAAGCTCATTGTTTCTGGCATGGTCAATGTAATAGGGATACCCTTAGAGGCAGCTACATACGCTAAAGCAATCCCTGTATTGCCACTCGTTGGCTCAACAATCTCTTTGCCTGGACCTAATAAACCGCGTTGTTCCGCATCTTCTACCATAGCCACGCCAATACGGTCTTTTACTGAATAAGCTGGATTACGACCTTCGACTTTAACTAGCACTGTCGCACCCGCACCGTCTGTAATGCGATTTAACTTCACTAGTGGTGTACGACCGATTGACTGCGCATTATTTTCAAACCATTTTGACATAATATACTCTTCCTTTTTACAATGGCGTGCCAATAAATCACGCCCCTCCATTTCATATGAATACTAGTATATAAACTCTTTCTTAATTATAAAAATAATATATTATTGTTTTTATATTTCTTTTTGTTATATTAATAATTATAAAAAACCCCAAAGGTTAGTATCTAACTTTTGGGGTAAATTATCATATTGAGGCATTAATAACTTCTCAATATCCACACTAAGGGTTTATTCATCACTATTTATTGTGCTTGTTCACCCTCAATAACTTGTTTTGCTGCTGGCAAAATTTCTAATTTTACTTTTTGACGTAGGTTTTGAGCAAAGGCCTTATTTAACTCATTTGCAACAACTGTTCCTAACGCAGGCGCTTGAAATTGATTAAACAAGTTTTTTAACTCTGCATTTTCTGTATTAACAGACTCAATACGTGCCACCACATACCCTGTATCTAAATCAACTCCCACATAAAATGGTAATTTATCAACAGGTGCTGACATCACTTTTTTTAACAAAGCTTCTGGCAAGTTTGAGGCCATACGACTGACTGGCATCGCTTCTTGAAATCCTGCTGTTGAATTATCCAATTGTGCTTCTGCCAACTCTGCCTCGCCTGCCTTGGCAGCTAACTCTTTTGCTTTGGCATCAATCACTTTAGCTGTCACTTGTGCTTTTACCTCTTCTAATTTAGGAATATGTGCATCTACTTTAGCTTTGACTCGTAGCGCTAATAGCTCAGAAGGAGAAATTTCAATCACGCCAGAATTCAGACCTTGAGCAAATACCTCCGCAGAAAAGGCAGCCTCACGCACTCGGGGAGATGAGAACATACTTTCTAGAGCAGTACCCGCTGCAGCCTGATTTCCTACTTGTTCCTTGCTTAATAGACCACTGCGTGTAATACCATTTACTGTTTGCACTTGTAAGCCTAACCGATCAGCAACACCTTGCAATGAGTCACGTTGTTCATGAACAGCATTCGTTAAATCCGTTGCCATCGTTGCAAAACGCTCAGAGGCTAGTTGTAGACGAACTTCTTTACTAATCTCTTCTTTTACTTCGGCAAATGGCTTAACAGAACCCGCTTGAATGCTAACGATTTGGAATACATGGTAGTTATTAGCAATTTTGACTGGACTTGTAATACCCTCTTTCGCTAAAGAGAACGCACCTTCGTCTAAATCAGGAATATCACCACGTGCTAAAACACCTAAATCACCACCTGTATTTTTAGTACCTGCGTCTTGCGAGTATTCTTTTGCTAACGCTTCAAATTGGCTTGGGTCTTGTTCTGCCTTAGTAGCGACCTGCTCTGCCGTCGCTAAGTCAGCCAATTGAATATGACGTACATGGCGACGCTCTGCTGTTGAAAAGCGAGCAATATTACTTTGATAATAAGTTTCTAACTCAGCATCAGATGGTGCCTTAACCTGAGCCATCACCGCGTCTTGATTAAGAATAATATAGTCCAGATTTACATAAGTAGGCACTTCAAAGCTTTTTTCATTAGCCGTATACCAGTTTTTTAAGTCATCATCAGATACATTGACTGATTGTGCATAATCCTTATTTTGGAATACATGCAAGCGTACTGTACGCTCTTCTGTCATCGCTGCTCCTAATTGAGCAACCGTATTACTTGGCACAACAACAGACTCTAATACGGGAGATGCTACCAAACGAAGCCCCTCGTAAGCACGCACACTCGCCTCATATTGCTGACTATTCGCACCGATACTCGTTAAATAACGATTATAGGCTTGCATAGAGAATTTGCCATCCTCCAAAAAATCAGGTGTTTGGGCTAATGCAAAACGTACCATAGCATCTGAAGCAGAGAAATTGTCCTTTTGAGCCACTTCTTGTGTAACCGCATTATTAATAAGAGACTCTAACCACGCTTCTCTCCCTTCTGCTGTATCCACTTTCGACAAATCAAACTCTGCACCCTGAGAATTACGTAACTCATTGAGACGCTGAGTCCATGACTGATTAAAATCACTTTGTGTGATTTTTTGCTCATTGATGTTTACTAGGCGTACTTCATTCGTCGTAAAGCTCTGGTAATCAGCAACACCAAAAAACACAAAGGAAGGAAGTGTCACCACAAACATTAAAATCATCATAATCTTTGAGTGACGACGGAAAAACTCTAACATAGTAATTTCTCTTTAGAATACGTCAAAAAAATAGGCACAATTGCCCAACAATAACTGGCTATTTTAACAGATTATTACCGAATATATTTTATTCCCCCTCTTCACAATTGCCTTATGAGTTCTTAAAATAATTACATGCGTTTTCAGAAACATTCTCTCTGCAATACGCTTATCTTTTTATTTTTTACAGGATTTTCAAAATGTCTAAAAAATGGCCTTACCCTCGTTTGATTGCACATCGTGGTGGTGGTAGTTTTGCCCCAGAAAATACGCTTGCTGCTATGCGTTGTGGTCTAGATTACGGTTTTGATATGGTCGAGTTTGATGCCAAGTTAAGTAAAGACAATGTATTAATCCTTTTACATGATGATGACGTTAAACGTACGTCTAATGGCAAAGGACTGGCAGCAGAAAAAACATATGCGGAGCTATTAGAACTTGATATGGGTGAATGGCATTCTGCTTACTATGCTGGCGAACCACTACCTAAGCTAGAAAGTATTGTTCGCTTTGCCTTAGAAAACGATATGATTTGCAACATCGAAATCAAACCTTGCCCAGGCCGTGAGAAAATCACAGGAAAACTTGTTGCCGAGGCTGCTGCACAATGGTTTAAAAACTCAGCGATTCCCCCATTACTGTCTTCGTTTTCTGCAGAGGCTTTAGAAGCAGCCTATAAAGCGGCTCCAGAGCTTCCTCGCGCATTCTTATGCGAAGAATACAATGCTGAAGCTAAAAAAATCCTTAAAAAACTAAACTGTATCGCTATCAATCCTCGTGAAAGCACCTTAACAGAAAAAGTCATTAAAACTATCCACAAAGATGGTTATAAGATTTGTGCATGGACAGTCAATGACTATCGTCGAGCTAAAGAACTATTAGCTTGGGGCTGCGATGCAATTTTCACTGATGAATTAGAGCGTGTACCTGCCTCAATGGCATAATATCGTTATAATGCGGTATAGACCATATAGATTCTATTAACTTTATATGGATGCCCCCTATTAAAAATCTTATGTCTACATAAGTCTTTATGGGGGGATTTTTACCATCACTTCATTGATAAAGGTTTATTGTGTTTAGTTATCGTCACGCTTTCCATGCAGGCAACCACGCCGATGTCCTAAAACATACGGTACTATTACATGTGCTCGATTACTTTAACCGTAAACCAAATCCTTATTGGGTTATTGACACACATGCTGGTGCTGGTATTTATGACTTAGGTGACGAATGGGCAGAAAAAAACGCCGAATTCGAAACAGGTATCTCCCGACTATGGTCATTGCCCAATCTTCCTACCGACTTACAACGCTATGTAGATTATATTCGCGATTTAAATCAAGGGGATGACTTGCAGTTTTATCCCGGTTCACCTTGGATTGCATTGGAGTATATGCGAGAAAAAGACCGTCTACGCCTATTTGAACTGCACCCAAGCGAATATGAAGTTTTGCAAGACAATATCAACCAACAAGACCGCTCTATCAGTCGTCAAGTAAGCATTTTTAATAAAAATGGATTTAGTTATTTAAAATCTCAACTTCCTCCCCCGACTCGTCGAGCCATCACTCTCATTGACCCTTCTTATGAGGATAAAACGGATTACCGTCAACTTGTCAAAACAATGAAAGAGGCTTTAGAGCGTTTTCAAACAGGTTGCTATCTCATCTGGTATCCTCTTGTGCAACGCAAAGAGGTGTTTGAGATGATTCATCAGTTAGAAAAATTGTCTAATATTGAGTGGGTAAATGCTTCTCTGACAATTAAAAAACCTAGCAAGGACGGTTATGGTATGCACGGTAGCGGTATGTTTATCATCAATCCTCCTTACACGCTTTATCCTGCGTTACAAACAGTCATGCCGTATTTATGTGAGCATCTTGCTGAAGATGGGCACGCAAGTTTTAGTTTGACTCACTTTGAGCGGTAAGTATCTCTATCCCATACTGTAGACAGTTCACTATATATCGTCCTCACTGCAGAACATTGTGTATTCGCTCGGACAGCAAAGTGCATCGCTATCGCTCGCCGTTTGCAAACTCGCTCGGTACATCAAGTTCTCTCCGTGAGGACGACCATTAACTAGCACTACCATCCAAGCCAGTCTGCCGGAGAGCATAGCTACTTATTAGCACTAAGATGTTAATTCAAGCACTTAAAGGTTTGCGGAGACGTTTCGATGCATAAAGCGAGTTAGGCCAGCAATAGCGAGGCTCTGTTCGAGCGACTGCGCGGAAACGTGTAGCGAACCTTTTGTGGCAATAAGCACAAGTTATATCATCCACAGAGCAGTAATTCAGTCTTAGTTACCTCACTGCAGAACTTGTGTATTAATGACCACACTACAGACAGTTCACTATATATCGTCCTCACTGCAGAACTTGTGTATTCGCTCGGACAGCAAAGTGCATCACTATCGCTCGCCGTTTGCAAACTCGCTCGGTACATCAAGTTCTCTCCGTAAGGACGACCATTAACTAGCACCATCATCCAAGCCAGTCTGCCAGAGAGTATAACCGCTTGTTAGCAGTACAATGTTTACCCAAGCACTTAACGGTGGTTTGCGGAGACGTTTCGACGCACAAAGTGAGTTAGGCGAGCGCCAGCGAGGCTCTGTTCGAGCGACTGCGCGGAAACGTGTAGCAAACCTTTTGTGGCAATAAGCACAAGTTATATCATCCACAGAGCAGTAATTCAGTCTTAGTTACCTCACTGCAGAACTTGTATATTGATTAGACCACGCTACAGACAGTTCACTCTTGCTCCGGAAAGTGCTTCGCCGTTTCCAATGTCGCTACGAGTGAATGTCTCTCCGTGTGGTCTTCCCATGACGAGCATTCAATCTGCTTGTGGATAGATGACTTCTAAAATAATCAGCTCTTGTGGACCTGCAGGGGTAACTAAATGAACGCTATCACCCTCTCGTGCTTTTAATAGCGCTTTCGCCACGGGAGAAATCCAACTGATCTTCCCATTTAATGGGTCTGCCTCATCAATACCGACAATAGTAATATCAAATTCCTCACCGTTTTGGTTTTCGTAGATGACACGAGCACCAAAGAACACTTGATCCCGATTAGGTTGTAGTGCGGGATCAATCACCTCCGCCATTTCTAACCGTTTGGTTAAAAAGCGAATCCGTCGATCTATTTCTCGCAATCGTTTTTTACCATAAAGATAATCCCCATTTTCAGAGCGATCACCGTTAGAAGCTGCCCATGCGACAACAGATACCACATCAGGACGTTCAACTTTTACTAAATGCTCAAGTTCTTTTCGTAAGGCTTGATAACCTTGTACGGTCATATAATTTTTAATACCTTTCGGAATTTCTGCCTCTTGAACGTCATCATCATCGTCACGGTCAGTTTCTTTTGTAAATGCTTTACTCATAATGCTACTACTTATCTATCAAATATCTACTCTATTTTTAAACTGTATACTTAGGATACCATTCTTGCCAGATAGGTGTCAGTCCCGGGGGTAATACGGGTAAACGACCTAAGTCAACTTTGCTCTCTGTGGGACCATGAAAATCAGATCCACAAGACACTTTAAAACCATAATGTTTGGCAACATTGGCATATTGGTGATATTGCTCTGGTGTATGTGAACCAGTCACCACCTCAATGGCCTCACCACCCAGTTCTTTAAAGCGAGTAAATAATAGTTTAAATTCTTCACTAGAATATTTATAACGCCCCGGGTGAGCGATAACAGCAGCCCCTCCTGCACCATGAATCCACGCCATAGCCTCATCTAGTGTTGCCCATGCTCCCGGTACATAAGCAGGTTTACCGTCAGCAAGATATCGATCAAATACTTCTTGAATATGCTTACAATGCCCCTGCTCAACCATATAGCGAGCGAAATGAGTCCTGCTTAATAAATCTGGATTACCTGCTAAGGCAAGTGCACCCGAATAAGCATCATGCACACCAAATTTTGCCAGTTTTTCACCCATTTCTTGGGCTCGCGTAACACGGTCGGTACGAATACGCTGTAAACCCTCAATCATCTGAGGATTGTGGATATCGTAGTTTAAACCGACAATATGCAAAGTTCTGTCTGCCCAAGTTACAGAGATTTCAATCCCCGTCAAATAATCCATGCCTAATGACTTAGCGACTGACATCGCTTCTTCTTGCCCACTCACCTCATCATGGTCAGTTAAACTCCATAAGCGAACCCCATTATTAAAAGCACGTTGAGCCAATACACTCGGTTCAAAAACACCGTCTGATTTGGTGGAGTGGCAATGAAGATCGACTGGAGAATACAGCATATTATCTACTCTTTACTTAATCAAAAAATCACGAACAATGGCAACTTGTTCTGCCTCTAACAAAGCCGGCGCATGACCTGTTTTTGCAATACGCACCATACTTGCTTGTGCATTGGCTGCTAACATTTCCTCTACACCCTCTGCACTTAATAAATCCGATATTTCACCATGAATAATCAAGGTAGGAATATCAATTAACTTATACATCGCCCATAAGGCTTTTTCTGATTTTTCAACAGCCTCAGCCGAAGCCAAATCAACAAATCCTTTAGCAATACCAAGATCATAATGATGCACCCATGCTTGCCCTTCTTGCTTAAGTCCTGCTCGAGCAAAGGTTTCCCAATGTTGATCCGCCATAGGACCAAAAGAAGCCGCTTTTACTTTAAGTGTTTGAATTGCCTCATCTAATGAAGAAAAACGCGTAGGTAACCCCACATAGTCACCAATGCGTATCAAAGCCTCTTGTTCTAGCTTCGGTCCTACATCATTCAAAATCATACGATGTAAAGGCAACCCTGTTTCTGCAGGAAGTGCGGTATTTTTAAGGATTTTTTGTTTTAATAAGGCATTAGAACCCGCCAATACCATGCCAATAATCCCTCCCATCGACGTACCTAGATAATCTAAAGTTTTGGGCTTGAGCTGTGCAATTAATGTCATCATATCAGCCACATAATAAGGTACCGCATAAAAATTGGGATTATCATGAAAGTCAGACGCACCTCGCCCAACAACATCCGGACAAATGACTCTGTGCGTTTTGCTCATTTCACGCGCAACCTCATCAAAATCACGTCCACTACGCGAGAGACCATGAACGCATAATAAAATGCGGTCGTTTTCTGGATTTCCCCATTCCCAATAAGCCATTCGATGTAAGCCATAAGGGTTAGTACAAGTGACATAATGTAAACGTGGTTCCGACATACCTTATCTCCTCTTATTGGTAAATTTCTAGCTGAATAAGTACACTATACTCGAAAATAAAGTGCCTTGGTAGCTAACGATGCCAATACCGTCGCTCTTGCTCCCTAAATAGGTCTACGTGTAAGTTCAATATAGTTGATGATATCTGTACTGCTCCAGTATCTGCTGTATTGAGAAATACCGTTCCCTGCTGTTGCCAACGCGCTTTAATCTGAGGATGAGGGTGCTTAAACCGATTCTTATACGCCGTTTGGGCAATTGCATACTTAGCTTGTACCTCATTAATAAATTCTTGACTAGAAGAGCTTTTAGAGCCATGATGTGGTACTTGGACAATTTGATAAGGTGGTGAAAAAGCCGTTAATTGATAAAGTTGTTGTTCTTGCTCCGCTAAAATATCTCCCGTCAATAATAGACGATGATATTTACCTTCAACGGCCAAAACACAGCTTTGATGATTCGTGGACTTCAACGGTATATGACCTATTACAGGGTTTAAAAACCGAAAGATAACATTATCCACTACAAATGTCTGACCTTCCGCACACCTTTTATAACTTAATAATGGATTTAAACTCTCAATCTTTTGATCCAAAAGCCTCTCCTCCCTATCTAAAAAATGATCCAATTGGAAAGATGCATAGGCTTTTTTGACCCAGATAGACTGAATTAAAGTCGCCAGTCCTCCACTATGATCGATATCCGCATGCGATACCACCAACGTATCAATCGCTTTAATACCTAAAGCACGCAATGTCGGTAAAATCACTCTTCCACCAGAATCATCATTGGCGGAACGACGCACCCCCGTATCGAATAATAAGGTGTGATTTTTTGTTTTCAGTAACACAGCACCTGCTTGTCCAATATCAAAAAACAAGGCTTGCCACTCCCCTTCTCGTAGATGATGTTGTGAAAAAAAGAAGGCAGGAACAACAAATATTAGTGCCAAGTAACGATAAGGAATTCCTCTGGGTAATAACAGTATGAAGATACCTAATCCACACAAAACTCTCATCCACATCGGTATGATACTGACGTCTAAACTTGCCCAAGGCAATTGAGCAAGATACTGTGTCAATTCCATCACCCATGATAATAATTGATGATTAATCAAGGCCAGATGATGCAACCACGTATTAGGCTCAAAAAAAACGCTAAGCAATGCAAATAACAACGCCATGGGTGTAATAATCAGCCCTACCGATACTACAGCATAGGCATTTACTATCGGTGATATGAATGAAATCTGATTAAAAAAATACATCAAAAAAGGTGCCAATGCTAAGGTAATAACACCTTGTACAATTGCCCAATCTTTTAGCATTTGCCAATATAAAACTCTATGTTCTTGCTTAGGATAACGCTGTCTTTGACGTAAACGATTAAGAAGAATATGTAATACGGCTACTGCTGCAAAGGACAAATAAAACCCTGTCGATAAAATCGCCCATGGATCTAAGATTAATACAATAATCGCCGTAATAATAAATAGTTGAGAAAGTGAGAGTGGTCGTTGTAGTAGATAAAAGATATAACCTAATAGCAACATCAAAAAAGTTCGCTGAGCAGGAATACCCCAACCAGCCAATAGGCAATACAACAGGGCGATAACGATACCAAAACTATAAGCGAAAGCGCTAATATCATAATGATTAGCTAATAGACTACCCTGCCAAGAACATCTTTTTAATCCCCATAAACTTAATAAAGTCACTAATCCCGATAACATCGTAATATGTGAACCACTAATAGAGACCAGATGCGTCATTCCTGAACGGTTAAATAATAACCAATCTTGTGTCGAAATCCCCTGTTGATCCCCAATCACTAAGGCAATCAGCACGGCACCATAACGCTTATCCCCCCAATAGGTATGTAAATTTTTACGTATATCATGTCGCCATGCTTGAATATAGCTCTGTAAAGTATGTTGCTCTTGCTCTTTTAAAACCGGCGTGCCTATCACATTCCCTATTGCACGGATATTTTCTCGAAAAAGGTAACTTTCATTATCAAAACCACCTGGATTCATTAAGGTATTAGGACGAGAAAGTTTTAAGGACATCTCCCATACCTGTCCGGGACGCACCTCTGGCATATTATCGATGTGCTCCCTCTTATAAAGAGAAAAATGCTCTCCCTGTGACCAATACACTCGTATATGGGAAGGAATTCCCTCTTTAATACTTCCCTTATCCAATACCTCTACATCAAATTGGATCGTATTGTCACGGTATATCGCTAACTGCTGCACTCGTACAACGACAGAACTAACTTTACCCTCATGCTGCTCACTTAGGTAGTCTGCTAATCTCTGTTTCGCATGATATGTCCCATAACCTAGCGACAAGCAAAAACCAAGCAAAAATAACCCGATACATCGCCATAGACCAACTATTTTTAATAAAGTTACCGCTATAACAATGATTGCTACTAATAGCCATTGCACATCAGGTAAAACAGCGAGTTGCTGCAATAAAAAAAAGCCTGTTAATAAACCAACACAGAGCCACATCACCGATAACTTCCTTCAGATTTAATCATAAGGCTTATCTTACTGGCTCAAGATAGGCAAAAAGAAAGACTAGGACTTTTCTATCCTAGTCTATGACATCGTGCGTATAGACATTTTTAATCCATAGCAGTCATACGATTTACTTCTTTTTAAATATAAACTATTGTACTTATTGTATTGGACGCATTCTAGGTAATACACGATACGTATTCTCTGTCGTCCTATACGCTAACTCCTCCAACGTCACACCTCGTAAATCGGCCAACACCTGTGCTATTTGCGGTAAAAATTCTGGGCTATTGCGAGGCTTTTCTTCCCTAAGCCATGCAGGTGGGATATCTGGTGCATCCGTTTCTATAACAATACTATTTAAATCAATCCCTGTTGCAATACGGCGAATTTGCAAAGAGCGTGTAAATGTAATTGTCCCGCCAAACCCCAAACAAAAGCCTAAATCAATAAAAGCTTTTGCTTGCTGTTCACTACCATTAAATGCATGTGCAATACCCCCCGGCACTTGAATTTGACGTAAGTGCTTTAATAGCGTATCTTGTGAACGACGAACATGAAGCAATACTGGGAGGTCATATTTTTTCGCCATTTTTAATTGTTCACGATAAAAGAACTCTTGTCGCACTCTTTCCTTCCCTTCCTTTATTTCAGGAATAAAAAAATCTAAGCCTATTTCTCCTATCGCGACTAAACGCCGATCATCCTCTTTTAACGCCACTTGAATAGCGCTTTCCACATCGGCTAAATCCTCATCTTTCGCATAACGTACATACATAGGATGAATGCCTAAAGCATAATATCCCCCATCAAATTGATGTGCTAATTGCTTAACCGTATCTAGATTTTGTTTCATCACCGCAGGAATCACAATACCTGTAACACCATTAGCTAAACTTCGTTCAATGACAGACTCTCTATCCTGATTAAATTCAGGCGCATCTAAATGGCAATGGGTATCAATTAGCATAGCTCTCTCGGTTTTTGTTACAATAGCTACTATTGTACGTTTTTCAGCCGTTCTTTAGGAAGTTATCATGTCTTTTGATGCCGATATTATTGTGGTAGGTGCTGGTCCAGCTGGACTTGGTTTTTGTCGTACCCTTGCACAAAGCCCTGTATCCATCTTGGTTCTAGAAAAGCAATCCGAAGAAAGTGTGACACAGCCCTCTTTTGATGGTCGAGAAATTGCACTCACGCATGCCTCGCGTCAATCTATGCAGGAACTCGGTATCTGGCAAAACCTCCCTCCTAATGAGATTTATCTATTAAAAGATGCGAAAGTCTTTAATGGCACATCAGACTATCAACTTCATTTTGAAGATAGCAAACCACGTATCCCTGGTGAAGGTCTAGGTTTTCTTGTACCTAACTATCGTATCCGACAAGCGACTTATGAGGCAGTAAAAGGTCAAAAAAACCTCACTATTCGCTACGGTGTAGGCGTTAAAGACGTGAACTTATCAGCTCAGGGAGCAACCGTTTTACTGGATAATGGTAAAAAGGTTTCTGCTCGTCTTGTCATTGCTGCGGATAGTCGTTTTTCAAATACGCGCCGTCAAATGGGTATTGGTGCAGAAATGAACGATTTTGGGCGTACTGTCCATGTTTTCCGTATGCGTCATACTAAATCTAATGAGCATACTGCTATTGAGTGCTTTCACTATGGTCGCACCTTGGCTATCCTCCCTCTTGAAGAGCACTTAAGTAGCTGTGTTGTCACCATTGATACACATCGCTCACATGAGATTACAGACTTAAGTCCAGAGCAATTAGCACAAAGTATTATGACGCAACTTGAGCATAAGCTAGGCGATATGACTTTAGAAGAAAAGATGGTGAGCTACCCTCTTGTTGGTGTACACGCAAAACGCTTCTACGGTTTATCCTGTGCTGTTATTGGGGATGCGGCTGTCGGTATGCACCCTGTGACAGCACAAGGCTACAACCTCGGTTTACAGAGCGGTATGATTTTGGGTGGCTTAATTGCTGAGGCAGCGGCAGCTCATCAAGATATTGCCTCACCAAGTTTGTTAAATAAGTATGAACGCAAGCATATGCTCAGCACTCGCACGATTTATCATGGTACGAATTTTGTGGTCAAGCTCTTTACTACAGAACATCCTCCAGCGAAACTACTGCGTTCTGCTGTGATGCGCTTTAGTAATAATTTCCCACCGATTAAGTATCTCATTACGCGTCAATTAACTAAAGTGTGAGTTTCGTACTTGCTACGTAACGTCCTCACTGCAGAACTTGTGTATTGATTAGACCACACTACAGACAGTTCACTCTTGCTCCGGAAAGTGCTTCGCCGTTTCCAATGTCGCTACGAGTGAATGTCTCTCCGTGTGGTCTTCCCATGACGAGCACTAGCATCCAAGCCAGTCTGCCAGAGAATATAACTGCTTGTTAGCAGTACAATGTTTACTCAAGCACTCAAGGTTTGCGGAGACGTTTCGATGCATAAAGCGAGTTAGGCGAGCGATAGCGAGGCTCTGTTCGAGCGACTGCGCGGAACGTGTAGCGAACCTTTTGTGGCAATAAGTACATGGCTGTTTTAGTCTTGGTCGTCCTCACTACAGAACATTGTGTATTCGCTCGGACAGCAAAGTGCGTCGCTATCGCTCGCCGTTTGCAAACTCGCTCGGTACATCAAGTTCTCTTCGTGAGGACTGCCATTAACTAGCACTATCACCCAAGCCAAGCTACCGGAGAGGTTTTTGATCACAAAGCGAGTTTGATTACATCGAAACTTCGTTTTGACGAACGAAGTGAGGCACTGTTCGAGCGACTGACAAAAACCTGTAGGTAGATTGGCGTATGCGCTCGGTGCATCACGTTCTCTCCGTGGGGACTACCATTAGCGAATACTATCAGCTTACCGTAATTGCCCTTTTTCCATCACTAACTGACGGTCTGCCAAAGCGGCCAATTTGGGATCATGCGTTACAATAATAAACGCTGTATTGAACTCACAATTGACCTCTTTTAAGAGAGTGAACATATTTTCTGCTGTCTCTGTGTCCAAATTCCCTGTCGGTTCATCTGCCAACACTAAAACAGGGTTTGCCACTAAAGCACGAGCTAAAGCTACGCGCTGACGTTCACCCCCAGACAACTCACCTGGGCGATGCAGTACTCGCTGAGCCAATCCCACTTTACCCAAGACCACTTCAGCCTTAGCACGTGCTTCGGCATAGCTAACACGACGCATAATTAATGGCATAGCCACATTGTCTAATGCCGAGAACTCTGGTAATAGATGATGAAACTGGTATACAAAACCTAATTTTTCATTACGCAAACGGCTACGCTGGTTTTCACTTAAAGAAGAAGCCTCTTGACCATCTACTTTAATGGAACCTGTTGTTGGCTGATCTAATAAGCCCATAATATGCAATAAGGTACTTTTGCCAGAACCTGATGCACCAATAATCGCAAGCATTTCTCCTGCATTAACGGTCAAGTCAATCCCTCGCAAAATAGAAAGCGTTTCAGTGCCATCAAAATAGGTTTTGGTAACCCCTTGGATAGCTAAGGCAGGTACTGTATTAGTCATGACGTAAGACCTCCGCAGGTTGTAATCGTGATGCACGCCAGCTCGGATACAGCGTTGCAAGTAAAGAAAGCACTAAAGAGGTAATACCCACCGTGGCAACTTCATCCAATTCCACTTGTGATGGTAATTGGTTAATAATATAAACACCGGGATCCAAGAAGTGTGTTCCCAATAAATTCTCAATAAACGGCACGATGACATCGATGTTATAAGCAATGAGACAACCCAAACCAACCCCAATAGCTGTCCCTAAAATACCAATTAACGAGCCTTGTACTAAAAAGATACCTGCGATAGAACGAGGACTCGCACCTAAGGTACGTAAAATGGCAATATCTGATTGTTTATCTTTAACAGACATCACGAGCGATGATAATAAGTTAAATGCCGCAACGGCAACAATCAACGCAAGGATTAAGAACATCATGCGTTTCTCTGTTTTTACCGCAGCAAACCATGTGCGATTATCATACGTCCAGTCACGCAGAATATAACCTGGCGGTAAGCTTGTCATTAACGAATTGGCTACCTCTGGTGCTTTAATCATATCTTTGATTTTTAAACGTGCGCCCGCAATACCAGAATCACGGAAAAGCACCGCAGCATCACGAACCGAGATAAAAGCTAAATTCGCATCATATTCAGCATGCCCTGAGGCAAAAATTCCACTCACCGTAAATTGTCGCATACGCGGTGAAAAACCCGATGGATTTAAAGAGCCTTGAGGAGACATCACCAACAAGGTATCGCCTAATCCCACCCCTAACTGTGCCGCCGCTCGACTACCTAATACCATATTAAAACTACCGGGCATCAAAGAACTCAACTCGCCTTGAACCATTTGCTTAGGTAAATCTGATACATCACCCTCAGTTTCGGGAAGAATGCCTCGAATTTCTACACCTTTCATATTATCTTGGCGTGCTAACATACCACTAGCGGCAACAAACGCCGATGCTCCTGTCACCTCTGGATTTTTAAGTGCTTCTGTCTTAAGTTCTTCCCAATTATCGACAGCTTCAGTTGCGGGAACGCCTGGATTATAAACTTGGATATGCGGCAAAACCGATAACATACGATCACGAACTTGCACTTGAAAGCCAGTCATCACCGATAACACTACAATTAAAGCGGCCACACCTAAAGCAATCCCTGCCATTGAGCTACCAGCCACAAATGAAACAAAACGATCTTTGCCTCGCCCTTTTGAGCGTGTTAGCCCAGCATAGCGAGAACCAATCCATAATTCATAAGGTAATTTCACAATAATTCTTTTCTATCAATAGTCATTTAACGGTACAATTCCACTTATGGATATTGTAATTTTAGGGGCTATTCCCCACGATTTAATGGCAAAAGAAAGCGAGGCTTATATTGAAAAACAAGCCCCTGTATTCACTCGCCTACTACAAACACACAAGGCTAGCACAGAATGGTTAGATATTGAGACCATCGGCTGCACACCTTACGAATATTATCAATTAAAAAAGGCCAACTACCAGGGCGAGAACAATTTCTACGCCAAAGGTGTCGCCCCCTTGTATGCCTCTACGCATTTTAACACTTTCCCCTCTCATCAAGCTGTCTATTTAATGGAATTGACATACGTTGAAATTGGGCAACACCATGCGAGTCTGTACACTTCTGATGAATTAAACATTACTCCCGATGAGGCAAAGGCACTTTTTGACAGCAGTATAGAAGTTTTAGCGCATAGTCCTTATCGTCTACTACAACATAATAACAACATGGCACTCATGGATATGGGAGACAACTTTACTCTCCCGCTTTTTAGCCCATCCTTACTCGCCACAGGTCATTTAAATGATTGGCATCAATTAGGAGACTTAGCGCGGCCTCTACGTAATGTTTTAGCGGAATTACAAATACTCTGGTATAACCATCCTATTAATCACGCTCGTCAAGAGCGTGGTTTAAAGCCTATTAATAGTGCTTGGATTTACGGCGGGGCTTGTTTTAATGAGATTCATCCAGTAAGTAGTCCTACCGAAAAAGTACTTTCTCAATTAAGTAAAGTACACTTACATCAAGACTGGGGACGCTGGATTGCTGAGCTAGCCACATTAGATACGCAACTCGCTCCATTAAGCCAATCTTTCCATCGCTATATTCTCTTTGGATTCGATCGTATCGTTACCCTCACCCCCAAGCCTTTTTGGGCTAAACTCATCAATAATAAATCGGAATGGAAACAATGGTGGTCTCAGTCCAAGTAACTAATCGCATCGTCAATGAAGCAGATGCACAAAAACTAATTTCTCAAGGCATTAATCCTTTTATGGCAAAGCTGTGGGCGGCTCGCGGTGTTTCAGATATCAATCAAACAGATACTTCATGGAAGCAGCTTCTTGCCCCAACACTACTAACGGAAGTGGAAAAAGGTGCTCGCATTCTTGCGGATGCTATTGAGCAAGGGAAGAATCTGCTCATCATTGCTGACTATGATTGTGATGGCGCCACGGCTTGTGCTGTGGGCATTCGTGGCTTACGTATGCTAGGAGCCAAAGTCGATTTCATGGTTCCCAACCGTTTTGAAACTGGCTATGGTCTCTCTCCAGCGGTCATTGATGTCATGCTTGAGCGCATTTCTCCGAAGCCTGATTTAATCATTACCGTAGATAATGGTATCGCTAGCGTAGACGGTGTCGCTGCTGCAAAATCACACGGTATAGATGTCCTAGTGACTGACCATCATTTACCCGGTGATGTTTTACCCGATGCAGTAGCAATCATTAATCCAAACCAAGTCGCTTGTGACTTCCCCTCTAAAAACCTCGCTGGTGTAGGCGTTATCTTTTATACCATGATGGCACTTCGTGCAGAAATGCGGACAAGAGGACATTTTAACCATCGACCAGAACCCCGTTTAGATAGTCTTGCCGATTTAGTCGCCCTTGGCACGGTGGCGGATGTGGTCAAACTAGATAGCAACAATCGCATCCTTGTCAGCCAAGGTTTAGCCAAAATGCGCTCTGGTCAGATGAGTATTGGTATTCGAGCCCTATTTGATGTCGCTGGTACGGATCCTCGCCAAGCTAATAGCATGGACTTGGGCTTTAAAATTGGGCCTCGTATCAATGCCGCAGGTCGCCTTGCCGATATGAGCATTGGTATTCGTTGTCTTATCAGTGATGACTATGATGAGGCACTCACACTTGCCAAACAATTAGATGAATGGAATCATACGCGCCGGAGTATTGAACAAGAAATGAGCTCACAAGCCATGGAAGAGATTGAAGGAGATAATTTTACCCTCAAACATTCTATCTGTGTGTTTAACCAAGAATGGCATCAAGGGGTTGTCGGTATTGTAGCTTCTCGTTTAAAAGAAAAGTTCTGGAAACCTACGCTAGCTTTTGCTCCCGGCGATGATGGCGAAATCCGTGGTTCTGGCCGTTCAGTACCAGATGTACATCTTCGCGACGCATTAGATTTAGTTTCTAAACGCTACCCCCATCTTATTCAGAAATTTGGCGGTCATGCGATGGCCGCTGGTTTAACGATTGCAGAAAAAGACTTTAATAATTTTATCCTGGCCTTTGACAAAGCAGTTGTTGATATTAGCGGTAAAACTAATTTTTCACCACTTATCGAAACCGATGGCTCTTTAGATTTAGCTTATGCCAATGCGGAAACCGCCATTGCTCTAACACAGCAAGTCTGGGGCGCTGGCTTTCCCAGCCCTCTATTTCGAGATGTTTTCCATGTTCGCAACCAACGTCTTTTAAAAGACAAGCATCTCAAACTCCAAGTCATGCGAGGTCAGCAAATGTTTGATGCGATTTGGTTTAATCACACAGAAGAACTCCCTGAAACCGTAGAGTTAGTCTATGAGTTTGTCCCTAACTACTGGAATGGCAATGTCTATACTCAGCTGATGATTCGGCATGCGATGTAGCATCAATTTTAATAACCATAAGGAATTGAATATGCGATATAGCTTTCGATGTTTAGTATTACTCAGTAGCATTCTTGTAAGTGCATGCCACCATTACCTTGACCCCAATGCTTCTGTGGATGGCGTAATCGGTACAGTAGGTGGTGCTTTAGGCAATGTGAAAACCATTAAAACACCATAAGCTTGATTGCATGCCCCTACTTACCTCTACTTACCTCTACTTAATCGCGACGACGAAAATAAAAATCGTTGGAGTATATCCTCTTTTTCTGTCGTTTTTATCGACGATATATTGATGAAAAACACTTCTGAGAGCAGATTAAATAAGGCTTGAAGACTATTAAGTTCTTTGCTCTCACTCGCTTTTCCTAATTGATGACGCTGATAGCGTGTATTCAGTAAATTGTGTCGAATACCATTTGCCTCTATCCGAGATAACATTAAGCGCGTACGAAATGGGGAGTGAGGATGTGTAGAGACAAACCAATTTCCCACCTCTAAATCTGCGATATTTTGTACATTTAAATCAAATGCATAAAGCATTTTCCACTGACCGTTAACCTCAGTAGAAAGCACATATTTATCCTTAAAGCGAGTCAATTGATACAGTCCATGAGGCGTGTGTTGGATAAGATTAGCTTCTAATTTCAGTGGTATCGTAGGGACTAAACCACCAAATCCAACATCAACCAAATAGTCTTGCTGATTAAGATTAACTTTTAACAGAGTATGCGTTTTCGCCTTAGGCAAAGCGGGATTGTTATCATGTACGATATATGCACTTAAGGTCTCTACATCAAACCCCAGATAACGCAATACCGACTGAAATAAACCATTGAGCTCGTAGCAATATCCCCCTCGTTGATCCATGACAATTTTTTGGAAAACAATCTCATCTTCTAACTGAATAGGCTCACGTAAAACCGTGGATAGGCTCTGAAAAGGATAAGATATCAAGTGCGCTTGCTGAAACTGCGTTAATACATCAAGACTAGGTATACGGTTTGAATACTGCGCATAATCCAATCTCACACCTTGACAATAAGATTGAAACTGTTGATTTGTAAGCATATTCTGTTTCCTTCTTTTATTTTTTACATTCACTTGACAACATAATTATGTTGCTCGTCATACCATACTGCACAAAGCATACCCCAATCTGGGGTAAAATAACCCCTTTCGTATAAAAAATAGTTACTGGAATTTACACAATGGAAGTTGAACGTCAGAATCAATTAGCCTCTGCTTTGGCTGATTATGCTGAGCGCGAGCGTGCGCTGAGGGGGTATCTTTGACTTTGAAGAGAAGTCAGAGCGTTTGCAAGTCGTAAATTTAGAAATGGAAGACCCCACTATCTGGGAAAATCCTGAAAAAGCACAAGAACTAGGGCGAGAAAAGAAAAACCTAGAAAACGTTGTGCTTATCCTCACTGACCTACAACAAGCCATTAAAGATAGCCAAGAGTTATTTGAATTAGCATCTAGCGATAATGACGATGATACCCTCATAGCCATTGAAGAAGATGCTAAAAAATACGCTGAGATTATTGAAGGCTTTGAATTCCGACGCATGTTTAATAATCCAGCTGACCCACTTAACTGTTTCTTAGATATTCAGGCCGGTGCTGGTGGTACCGAAGCACAAGACTGGGCGTCTATGTTACTACGCCAATACCTTCGTTACTGTGAGCGTAAAGACTTTAAAGCGGAAGTTCTTGAAGAGTCTGACGGCGATGTGGCCGGCATTAAATCAGCAACGATTAAAATCGAAGGCGAATATGCTTTTGGTTTCTTGCGCACCGAAAGCGGTGTCCACCGTCTTGTACGCAAGAGTCCCTTTGACTCTGCTAACGGTCGTCATACGTCGTTTGCCAGTATTTATGTCTATCCTGAGATTGATGACTCTATTGAGATTGAGATTAATCCAGCAGACTTGCGCATTGACACCTACCGTGCGAGCGGTGCCGGTGGTCAGCATATTAATAAAACGGACTCTGCGGTACGTATTACCCACCAACCCACGGGGATTGTGGTGCAATGTCAAAACGACCGCTCACAACACCGCAACAAGGCGGAAGCGATGTCAATGCTACGCTCTAAACTCTATGAATTAGAAATGCGTAAACGTATGGCAGACCAACAAAAACTCGAAGATGCCAAAACCGATGTAGGTTGGGGTCATCAAATTCGCTCTTACGTCCTTGACCAAAGTCGTATTAAAGACTTACGTACAGGCGTAGAGATTTCTAATACTCAAAAAGTATTAGACGGTGATTTAGACAGCTTTATTGAAGCAAGTTTAAAACAAGGTATTTAACGATGAAAACAATCGCTATGGTAACTGGTGCATCTAAGGGGCTGGGACTTGCCTTAGCAGAGCAACTGGCTCGAGAATGTGATACGCTTATTACCGTCGCACGCCAACGTCATGTTCACAGCGTGAGTGATATCGCTAGCCATTCAGCTTGTCAGCATATCCATTATGCGGCTGACTTAAGCGATATGGCACAAGTCACGGCTCTTTGCAAAAAACTAAATACTATCCTACAGACACCCGTACAACGCTATTTACTCATTAACAATGCCGGTACATTGGGTCCTGTGGCACAGTACCATGGTTTGGAGAGTAGTCTTTCTGCGCAAATTGCACAAACATTTAACTTAAATATCGCTGCTGTCATTACCTTAACAAGTCATTTCCTGACACTATGCGAACAGCACAACAACGCTAAGGTACAAGTTATTAATATTTCATCTGGTGCTGCCCGCAATGCTTACCCCGGCTGGGGAGTCTATTGTGCTAGTAAAGCCGCTCTTGATAGATACAGCGAGGTCGCTCAGCTAGAAGCCCCTTTTGCTCAGATTGTATCGCTTGCTCCTGGTGTCATTGACACCGATATGCAGGCTAATATTCGCTCAAGCAATGAGAAAGACTTCCCTAACCTTCAACGCTTTAAAGATTTACATGCCAATCAAGCACTAAGCTCGACCACAGAAACTGCCCAGAAAATTCTGGCGTATAGCCAACGTGCCGATTTTGGCCAACAAACCCTTTCAGATATTCGTTTAATTTAAAAGTATTATGACTGAACAAAATCAAACCCCAGAACTCGATGAAAACCGATTAATCGCTGAGCGTCGTGCAAAACTCGATAAGATTCGCGAAGAAAAAGGTGTCGCTTTCCCTAATAGTTTCCGTCCTACGGATACCGCTGATGCGCTACATCAAGCGTACAACCATTTAGAAAAAGCTGAACTTGATCCACAAGAAAATCCCGCTTGTGTCGCAGGTCGTATGATGCTTAAACGTGTGATGGGTAAGGCTAGTTTTGCAACATTACAAGACCCTACTGGACGCATTCAGATTTATTTAGACAAAGCCCATATCGGTGAGGATGTTTACGAAGCGTTTAAAACGTGGGATATCGGTGATATTTTAGGTGTCAAAGGTCGTGTCTTTAAAACCAATAAGGGTGAGCTATCTATTCATGCGCAATCCGTCGAATTGATTAGTAAATCTTTGCGCCCTCTACCAGATAAATTCCATGGCATTGCGGATCAAGAACTTCGCTATCGTCAACGCTATGTTGATTTGATTATGACTGAGCAAACGCGCAATACCTTTAAAAAACGTAGTGCAGCAATTAGTCACTTACGCAGTTTAATGACAGAAGCGGGTTTCTTAGAAGTCGAAACACCAATGCTCCACCCTATTCCTGGCGGCGCATCAGCAAAACCCTTTATTACCCACCATAATGCACTAGGCATGGATATGTTCTTGCGTATTGCACCAGAACTCTATCTAAAACGTCTAGTGGTCGGTGGCTTTGAACGTGTCTTTGAGATTAACCGTAACTTCCGTAACGAAGGGGTAAGTCCACGTCACAACCCAGAATTTACCATGATGGAATTCTACGCGGCTTATACAGACTACCGCTGGATGATGGACTTCACCGAGAAAGTGATTCGTGAGACAACACGCAAAACATTGGGCACCGCAAAAATCACTCACCAAGGTCGTGATCTAGACTTAGAGGCTCCTTTTGAGCGCTTAACGATGGTTCAAGCGGTACTTAAATATGCACCTCAATATACCGAAGCACAATTGCAAGATATAGATTTCTTACGTGCTGAACTAAAAAAACTCGGTGCAGATATGAATGACCCTGCGATTAAAAACGCTGGTCTTGGTGGTCTACAACTGGCTTTCTTTGAAGAAACCGCAGAAAGTCAATTATGGAACCCAACGTTCATCATCGATTACCCTGTCGAAGTGTCACCATTAGCACGTGCTTCTGATGCGGATAAGTCAATTACGGAACGTTTTGAGTTATTTATCACAGGTCGTGAAATCGCCAATGGTTTCTCTGAGTTAAATGACCCAGAAGACCAAGCAGAACGCTTTATGGCTCAAGTTCGTGCCAAAGATGCTGGAGACGAAGAGGCAATGTACTACGATGCTGACTATATCCGTGCACTCGAATATGGTATGCCTCCTGCGGGTGGTTGTGGTATCGGTATTGACCGTTTAATTATGTTGATTACCGATAGTGCAAGTATTCGTGATGTCCTACTCTTCCCACATTTACGTAAAGAAGATTAATAGCTGATTTAATCGGTATTTGTAAAAGACTCGGTAATGGAAACATTATCGAGTTTTTTTATTTACCACTATGACATCTTTATCCTAGTGAACTTTCTGATTTTAGACAATCTGTTAAAATAAATTTTCTGTTCTATCTTCTATTAATTATGGACAAAATATTACCCAAAACCGTTCTCAATGAGAAAAGTGCACAGCCAGATTTGTTTTCTTATAAACAAACAAATCATAAAAACAATACAGACTGCAAAAAGTCATCTTACTCTACATTAGAGCTTTTTGCAGGTGCTGGTGGTTTAGCTTTGGGTATTGAAAAAGCGGGGTTTGACACTATTGGCTTAGTCGAAATTGATAAGTATGCCAGTCAAACACTAAAACTCAATCGTCCGTCATGGAATGTTATTAATGCTGATATCACTCATATATCAGAACAGAATCTTGAGCAACTTTTTTGTATCAACAAAGGGGAACTTGATTTATTAACTGGTGGAGCACCTTGTCAATCGTTTTCCTATGCTGGCAAACGGTTAGGTCTTGAAGATGCGAGAGGTACTCTCTTCTACCACTATGCTTTATTTTTAAGAAAACTGCAACCTAGAATGTTTTTATTTGAAAATGTTAAAGGTTTACTCAGTCATGACAAAGGAAAAACCTATAAAACCATTCTTGATATTTTTGAAAGCGAAGGGTATATCACACATACTGCCGTACTAAACGCTTGGCACTATGGTGTAGCCCAAAAACGTGAACGCTTAATCATTATCGGAATTCGCCAAGATTTCGCTCATCACGCTAGTTTCTCATTTCCAGAACCTCATAAATATAAGCCTGTCTTGCGAGACATTTTACTAGATTGCCCGAAAAGTGAGGGTACGCCTTACTCAAAATATAAGCAAGATATCTTCAAACTCGTTCCCCCTGGCGGGTACTGGCGTGATATTCCTGAAGATATTGCGAAAGAATATATGAAATCCTGTTGGGATATGGAAGGTGGTCGAACAGGTATATTAAGACGTTTAAGTCTTGACGAACCCTCTCTAACTGTCCTAACCTCGCCCAGCCAAAAACAAACAGATCGTTGCCATCCATTAGAAGCTCGCCCATTTACTGTGCGAGAGAATGCTAGATGTCAAAGTTTTCCTGATGATTGGCAATTTGCTGGGAGTATTGGTCAACAATATAAACAAATTGGTAATGCAGTACCGGTCAATCTTGCTTATGAAATTGGACTAAAAATAAAAGAAACATTGGAAAAAATAAGATGTGGACACTAAACTTTATCAAAGAAGCAGATTTAATCGCCCATATTCAAGCTACGATTGAAAAATATGGTGAAAAGCTCCAACCTTTCGACCTTCAACGCTTTAATAAAAATACTGTCGATCCAATTAAGCTAGTTTTCGATAAAACTGTTTATCGTTTTTCATGGGAAGATATCATTACCCACGAAATTTTTCGTCAAAGAGATAAATCTAATAATAACGATATTGGTTATTTCCATCAGCGCATTTTTAAATACATCAAAAACTGCTCTGTTCCTGACAATGGAGAAGATGGTGGTTGGGATGTTATCTACAAAAACCCTAAAGGCATTCAATTACCTGATGGCTCAAAAGTTAGCAAGATTTATGTGGAGATGAAAAATAAACACAACACGATGAATGCTGCCTCTTCTGCTAAGACTTTTATCAAAATGCAAAATCAACTTCTTGAAGATGATGATTGTGCTTGTTTTCTTGTAGAGGTTATCGCTCAAAAATCTCAAAATATTAAATGGGAAACAAGTGTTGACAAGAAAAGAGTGGGACATAAACTGATTCGACGTGTCAGCATTGACCAATTCTACTCACTTGTAACAGAGCAAGAAGATGCTTTTTATCAACTTTGTATGCAACTACCGGCTTTGATTGAGAAAGCTGTTAACGCTATGCCTAGCTCAACACAACCTAAAGATACCGTTTTTAATGAAATTTTTGCACTTGCTAAAGAAAACAAACAATCATCAAAAGAGTTAGCCATCATCCTTGCATTCTATACTCTAGGATTTAAAGATTATCTAGGTTTCGACTCTGACGCATAAATCCAAAAAACGTTAAAGTATCCTCTATCTTCCTGTAACTAGCTACTCATTATGAGTAACTAGTTACTCTCCTTGAATCCTACTTCACTTTTCTAATTAAACACGCTCCATCACGGCCGCAAAGAAACCATCTGTTCCATGCACATCGGGGCGTAAGCGCAACATACCATCTTCAGCGCTTAAGCCAGGGTTACGGTCGCCTAGTGCTTGTTCAAATGGCACTAATTTAAAATCAGGATGTTCTTTTAAAAATGCCTCAATTTGCGCTTCATTTTCTTGTGGCAATAAGCTACACGTTGAATACACCAAACGACCACCAGAAGCCACACAGCGTGCTGCACTTTTAAGAATGCGCGCCTGTAATTGTGTAAGCTCAACCAAATCCTCTGGTGTTTGTCGCCATTTCAAATCGGGATTACGGCGTAAAGTACCCACTCCTGAACATGGCGCATCTACCAAGACACGGTGTGCTTTACCAGCTAAACGCTTAACACGCACATCATTTTCACTTTCAATTTGAATACATGTGACATTCGATAAGCCACTACGCGCAATACGAGGTTTCGCTTTAGCCAAACGTGCACCTGACACATCAAAAGCATATAAACGTCCTTGTGAACGCATCATGGCACCGAGTAATAAAGTCTTACCACCAGCTCCGGCACAGAAGTCAATCACCATATCCGAACGACGAGGGCTGACCAACATACACAATAATTGGCTCCCCTCATCTTGGACTTCTATAACGCCTTTTTCAAATAATGACCAACGGTTAATCGAAGGCTTACCATTAACACGAATACCCCACGGTGAATATGGCGTTGCCTCTAAATTAAAACGAGGTTCATCCGCTTGTAAAATCGGTAAAATCTCGTCACGCTCAGCTTTAAGTGGATTAACTCGTAAATCTAAAGGGGCTTTTTCATTTAAAGCCGCCATCAGTGTCTCAGCCTCTTTTTGTTGAGACAACTCGGTATACAACCAATCTGGCAAGCTAAAGCGTACTGGTGCATTAATCGCACTATTTTCAATCTTTAAAACGCGCTCCAACCATGCTTTTTGACCCTCATCTAAGACGTCAAGAATAGCGTCTTTGTTATGAGTGTTTACCAAACCTAAAATCGCCAAACGCATATGTGCAGAACCAACACCGCTCTCTGCATAATGACGGTAACGGCGTAAATGACGTAATACATCAAACACTGCTTCAGCCACTTCACCACGATCACGACCACCTAATTGACGATTTTCTTTAAACCATTTAGAAAGGACGGCATCGGCTGGAAAGTTAAATTTCAATACCTTATCCAACACTTGTGCAATTTGCTGCAAGCGTTGTTGCACAATAGGTAATTTAGCAAAAGGCGTTGCTGGCTTGGCTGCTGGTTTTGAGGTGCGTTTTTGTCGATGATTATTCATGATGATAGGAATTAATTGAAAGGCTAAAACGCCTCTGTATCTTTGTAATGGCGGTATTATAACACTATCCATTCAATGCTCTGGAAAGATTGATGGGGGATAGTGCTAGTTAATGGTCGTCCTTACGGAGAGAACTTGATGTACCGAGCGAGTTTGCAAACGGCGAGCGATAGCGACGCACTTTGCTGTCCGAGCGAATACACAAGGTTCTGCAGTGAGGACGACCGAGGCTAAAACTGCCATGTGCGTATTGCCACAAAAGATTCGCTACACGTTCCGCGCAGTCGCTCGAACAGAGCCTCGCTGCCGCTCGCCTAACTCGCTTTGTGCATCGAAACGTCTCCGCAAACCTTTAAGTGCTTGGGTAAACATTAACGTGCTAATAAGCAATCACTCACAAAAAGCGTCTTGACGTCTTCTTTGTACTCTACTAACTGCTGTTCATTCACAGATAGCAAATCACGCGATAAGTAATCTACCACAGCAGGATAAATCTGATGTTCTACCTTTAATACCCTCGCCGCTAGCGTATCCGCATCATCACTCGCCAATACAGGCACCATACCTTGTGCAATAATAGGACCAACATCAAGTACAGGCGTGACAAAGTGAACGGTACAACCATGCACCTTAACCCCCTCTGCCAACGCACGTTCATGCGTATCTAGTCCAGTAAAGCTTGGCAATAAAGACGGATGAATATTCACCAACCGATTCGCAAAAGGCTCAATAAAGACTGGGGTAAGAATACGCATAAAACCCGCTAAAATGACATAATCAGGCTGATAGCTCAACACTAAATCACGCAAAGCTGCATCATATTCCTCACGCACAGGATAATCTTTATGTAATAATTCTGCCGTTGCTACTCCCTGCTCTGCTACCCAAGCCGTTCCCGCACTATTCGGCTTATGAGAAATGACCGCAGCAATTTCAATATCTTCTCGATTTTTTGCCATATTAACAATAGCTTGCATATTCGAGCCACGCCCAGAAATTAAAATAACGAAACGCTTTGGCATTTGTTTTTGCTCAGACACGAAAAATCTCCTACAAATTTGTTAGATAAATTGTAAACTGTTAGGCGTGAAAAATTCTATTAAACTCTATCGTAATCAAAAAGCAGTTGGGCCGACGGCACTAACTATTGGTAATTTTGACGGTGTTCACCAAGGACATCAACGTTTGCTCGCCCATATTGTTGAGCAGGCACAAACACGTCAGTTAATCCCTAGCGTCTTGACCTTTACTCCTCATCCTCGAGAGTTCTTTGCGCTCAGAGAGCAGCGCCCAGAATTAGTGCCTACTCGCATTTCTAGTCTTCGTGACAAAGTACAAGCCCTTTCTTGTTCTGGCATTCAAGCCGTGCATTTGCAAACCTTTAATCAGGCAATGGCACAAATGCCACCCGAGGACTTTATTCAAAAAATTTTACTTGAGCAGCTACAGGTCCGATACCTCTATGTTGGCGAAGACTTCCGTTTTGGTCATCGACGCAGTGGTAATATCGAGTTATTACAAAAAGTAGCACAACACTCTGGTTTTGAAGTCGATACGATGGTTGATGTACTCGATGAACACCACATTCGCTATTCGAGCACAGAAGTGCGTCAGGCTCTGGCTTTTGGGCAAATCGAAAAGGTCAATGCTTTCTTAGGAAGACCTTATACTATCAGTGGTCACGTCATCCATGGCAAGAAAATTGGGCGCACTATCGGCATTCCTACGCTCAATATCCCTGTCATGCCTCGCTGTGCTCTACGCTCAGGGGTTTACATCGTAACCGTGCATGGTTTAAACGATAAACCTTTACCTGCTATCGCTAGCTTAGGCGTACGCCCCACGATAGAGGCTAATGGCGAAGTATTACTCGAAGTACATATTCTTAATCATTCTGTCTCTGCATACGGTAAAATTGTCTCTATTGCGTTTCATCAATATGTACGAGACGAAGAAAAATTCCCTAATTTACAAGCAATGACTGCGGCTATCCAACAAGATATCCGCATCACTCAACATTATTTTGACGTTCATGGACTATAAAGATACTTTAAATTTACCCGAAACTAATTTCCCGATGCGTGGTAACTTATCTAAGCGCGAACCTGAATGGGTTGCGCAATGGGAAGAAAACAAAGTTTACGAGGCCATTCGTGCTGCTAGCAAAGGTCGTCCAAAATTCATTCTGCATGACGGCCCTCCATACGCGAACGGTGATATTCATATCGGCCATGCCGTCAATAAAGTATTAAAAGACATCATTATTAAAAGCCGTAATATGGCCGGTTTTGATGCGCCTTATGTTCCGGGTTGGGACTGTCACGGTATGCCGATTGAAATTCAAATTGAAAAACTTTACGGCAAACATCTTCCAGTCGAAGAAGTTCAAGCAAAAGCACGTGCATATGCACACGAGCAACTCGATCGCCAACGCAAAGACTTCAAACGCTTAGGCGTATTAGGTGAATGGTCTAACCCTTACCTCACCATGAACTACGCTAACGAAGCCAATGAAATTCGTGCCTTAGCGGGTTTATTGGAAAAAGGTTATATATTCCGTGGTCTCAAACCAGTTAACTGGTGTTTTGACTGCCAATCTGCTCTTGCAGAAGCTGAAGTAGAATACCAAGACCGCAAAGACCCTGCGATTGATGTTGCTTTTCCTTTTGCCGAAAAAGAAAAACTTGCTAAAGCATTTGGCTTAGCTAGTATTGATGACGGTGCGGTCGTTATTTGGACAACGACACCTTGGACAATTCCATCTAACCAAGCACTTAATGCGCACCCAGAGCTTGAGTACGTACTCGTTGAGTTAAACGAAGCACTACCAACGGGTAAACTCCTCTTATTAGCAAAAGACCGCTATGAAGCGTGCTTAGAACAATGGAAACTCGAAGGTAAAGTGATTGCGACGACTAAAGGTCAAGCCTTAGAAAAAATCGCTTTCCACCATCCATTAGCTAAAGTCGATGCGGGCTATGCACGTCTATCACCTATTTTCCTAGCCGACTATGTCACAGTCGATACGGGTACGGGTATTGTTCACTCTGCCCCTGCATACGGTGTAGAAGACTTTATCTCTTGCAAAAACAATGGTATCCCCGATGATCAAATCATCAATCCAGTAATGGGTAATGGTCAATACGCAAGCACTTTACCGCTTTTCGGTGGTCAAAGCATTTGGGATGCTAATCCTAAGATTGTTGAAACATTAAAATCAGCAGGTACCTTACTTCAAGTCAAAACCCTACCACACAGCTATATGCATTGCTGGCGTCATAAAACACCTGTTATTTATCGTGCAACAAGCCAATGGTTTGCTGGTATGGATGTACAACCTAATGACGGCACAGCCACTTTACGAGAAAAAGCACTCGCTGCAGTAGAGGAAACTAACTTCTTCCCTGCTTGGGGTCGTGCGCGCTTACACGCAATGATTGCTAATCGTCCTGACTGGACATTATCACGTCAACGTCAATGGGGTGTACCGATGGCTTTCTTTGTTCATAAGGAAACAGGTGAATTACATCCTCGTAGCGTTGAATTACTAGAACTCGTTGCTCAGCGTGTCGAAAAAGAAGGGATTGAAGCTTGGCAAAAAATTGAACCAAGTGATTTTTTACCAGCAGATGAAGCTTCACAATATGAGAAGAATCGTGATACCTTAGACGTATGGTTTGACTCTGGTACAACACACTTTACTGTATTAGGTGGTAAAGACCATGCTTGTGCAGGCTCTCATGCAGAGACATTAGGATGGCCTGCTGACCTTTACTTAGAGGGTTCAGATCAACACCGTGGTTGGTTCCATTCTTCATTACTCACCTCATCAATGCTATTTGGTCGTGCACCTTACAAAGGTCTGCTCACTCATGGTTTCGTCGTAGACGGCGACGGCCGTAAGATGAGTAAATCGCTCGGTAATGTCATTGCTCCTCAAAAAGTATCCGATACCCTAGGCGCAGAAATCATCCGCCTATGGGCAGCATCGACAGATTATTCGGGTGAATTATCTATTTCTGATCAGATTTTAAAACGTGTTGTAGAAAGCTATCGTCGTATTCGCAATACGCTTTACTTCTTGCTTGGTAACCTTAATGACTTTGATGCAGCAAAGGATCTTGTCTCACCAGAAAAAATGCTTGAGGTGGATCAATACGCTTTAACCTTTACAAAAGCAATGCAAGCACAAGTCTTAGCAAGCTATGAGAAATATGAATTCCATCCCGCAGTATCACGCCTACAAATCTTCTGTTCAGAAGACTTAGGCGCATTCTACTTAGACATTCTCAAAGACCGTCTATACACGACAGCGAAAGACAGTCTAGCGCGTCGTTCTGCTCAAACAGCACTCTATTACATCACCATGACCATGGTGAAATTAATGGCACCCATTCTGTCATTTACAGCTGAAGAAGCTTGGGGTGAAATGCGTCAGACTTTCTTACGTAACACAGACTTAGCCAAACAAATTACTGTGTTTACAGAGCTTTATGAAAACGTACCAGCCATCACGGATGCAGAAGCGCTCAACACAAAATGGCAACGTATCCTCGCTATCCGTGCATTGCTCAACAAAGAGCTAGAAAACAAACGTAGCGAAGGCCTCATTGGTGCTTCCCTACAGGCAGAAGTGGATATCACAGCCAATGCCCATGATTATGCTGTATTAAGTAGCTTGGGCGATGATTTACGTTTTGCCTTTATGGTATCAAAAGTAACGCTTGCCCAAGGTGATACGACAGAGCCTCAATTTGTCATTCATGTGTCTACCCATGAAAAATGTGACCGTTGCTGGCACTACACAGACGATGTAGGTAGCAATCCAGAACATCCACATATTTGCGGTCGCTGCGATAGCAACTTACACGGTGATGGTGAGGCTCGTCAATATGCCTAATCAACAAACTAAAAGCTTTAGCTTCTGGATAGTACTAGCGGTTGTACTCATCGCCTTAGACCAAGTCACTAAGTTATATTTTGAATATAACTTTGACTTTGCGGAGCGCGTTAACGTACTCCCATTCTTTGATTTTATTCTGGTGTACAACACAGGAGCTGCTTTTAGTATGGGGGCAGATGCAGGTGGTTGGCAACGCTGGTTCTTTATTGGACTTGCCATCGCTGCCTCAGCCTTTATTGTGTATCTGCTCAAAAAAAATAAAGAGCAGTCACTATTTTGCTTTGCGATTACGCTCATCATGGCTGGCGCTATCGGTAATGTCATCGACCGTATTGTGCATGGACATGTCATTGATTTTCTTCTTTTTTACTGGGATAACTGGAATTTTTACTTCCCAGCTTTTAATATTGCCGATTGTTTTATTACTGTCGGTGCGGCATTAGTCATTATTGATGAGCTATTTTTCGCTAAGAAAAAGCCAACGAAGGAAGCATCATGATCCTACAAGGCAAACATATTGTTTTAGGTTTAACAGGGGGTATTGCCTGCTATAAAAGCGCAGAGCTTTGTCGTCGTCTCATGGATCATGGCGCAAAAATTACCGTCGTCATGACAGAAGGGGCAACGCATTTTATTACCCCAACAACGATGCAAGCCTTAAGTGGTCAAGCAGTCTTTACACATACCCAAGATGAGCGTATGCCTAATAGCATGGCTCATATTAATCTTAGTCGCCAAGCCGATTTGATTTTAATTGCGCCTTGTAGTGCTGATTTTATGGCGAAATTAGCTCAGGGGATGGCGAATGACTTGCTCTCTACCCTCTGCCTAGCTCGAGGTGCTTGCCCTCTTGCCATTGCTCCCGCAATGAATCGCGAAATGTGGGCCAATCCTGCTACTCAGCGCAATCTCAAGCTTTTAAAAGAAGACGGAGTACATATTTGGGGGCCTGGGAATGGCGCACAAGCTTGCGGTGAGTTTGGTGACGGCCGCATGTTAGAACCTCATCAACTCGTTGCCGAAAGTTTAGCCTTCTTTAGTCCTAAGGTATTGGCCAATACGCGCGTCTTAATTACAGCTGGACCGACTGAGGAACCTATCGATCCAGTCCGCGTTATTACCAACAAATCTTCGGGTAAAATGGGATATGCCATTGCCAAAGCAGCATTTGAAGCAGGCGCTACCGTTCATCTGATTAGCGGTCCTACGGCACTCGCCAAACCTTATGGTGTGAGCAGCGAGGATGTGCTAACAGCACGTCAAATGCATACTGCTGTTATGCGTCAAGCAAAAGATTTTGATATTTTTATCAGTGTCGCTGCTGTTGCCGACTGGCATATTAGTAATTATTCAGATCAAAAACAAAAAAAACAAGGGCAAACCGGTTTACATCTTGAGTTTGCTCCTAATCCTGATATTCTTGCTGAAGTGGCTGCATTGGATAAAGGACCTTGGTGTGTTGGCTTTGCAGCAGAAACAGAAAATCTCAGTGAATATGCACAAGCCAAGCGTCAACGTAAAAATGTCCCTCTTTTGGTCGGTAATCTTGCCCAACATGTGATGAGTGCAGACCAAACTACCATGGTTCTGTTTGACGATAAGGGCGAGCAAGCACTCCCCATCTTAGCTAAAACCGAAGCCGCCACAGCTCTTATCCGTGCGATTAGTGAACGCTATTTTGCTCGTTAATTTTATTTTTAAGAGATGTTATCTCACTTAATCTATGCAACACTATATTGATTTAATTAACAACTTTATCGCCACTAATCAAGTATGGGCAGGTCCAATCATTGCACTACTCTGCTTTGGTGAGTCCATGCTAGTGATTGGCATTATGATTCCTGCCACAGCCATTCTCATTTTTACAGGCGCTTTAGTTGGCGCAGGTACATTACACCCACTTCCTATTATTATCTGGGGGATTATTGGTGCCGTCCTTGGGGATGCCGTGTCTTATTATATTGGTCGTTGGTTAGGCTGGGATATTACAAAAAAAGCCCCTTTTAATAGATACTCTGCCTTTTTTATCACTGCACGCCAATTCTTTGATAAACATGGTACCTTGTCGGTATTTCTAGGACGCTTTATGGGGCCAATCCGCTCTACTATTCCTACTGTGGCAGGTATTATGGAATTAGGTCATTTGAAATTCCAAATTGCTAATATTACCTCTGCCATTCTCTGGTTACCTGTCATGTTAGCGCCGGGTTATTTCTCTGCCAAAGGGACACAAGCACTTGCCGAAAGTTCTGGCACCAGTATTGGCAGTATCCTCACTATTTTATCAGTCGTACTAGGGGTTGGCATGGTAGCCTACTTTATGTTCCCTCGCAAGCATACCGCCAGTAGCAAAGTCATTCCTAACGAAGAAATTTTAAATAAGGATAAAAATGAAAGTTGATTTAAAAGTGCTCGATGAGCGAATGAAAGCGCAATTACCTGCCTATGCAACATCAGGATCTGCAGGTTTAGATTTACGTGCTTGCCTTGATGAAGCAATCATCATTGAACCGGGGCAGACCGTCTTAGTGCCCACAGGTTTAGCGATTCATCTTGCGGATCCAGGTTATGCCGCCGTTATCCTACCTCGCTCTGGCTTAGGTCATAAACATGGCATTGTACTCGGTAATTTAGTGGGTCTTATTGACTCAGACTACCAAGGTCAATTAATGGTTTCTGTATGGAATCGTGGTCAAACCCGTTTTACCATGGAGCCGATGGAACGTATGGCTCAACTCGTTATCGTCCCTGTACAACAAGTGGAATTTAATCTAGTCGAAGAGTTTACTGCTACTGATCGTGGTGAAGGTGGTTTTGGCAGTACAGGCAAAGCCTAAATACGAAAGAATTTTTTATCAATCGTCAGAAGGATATCTTCTATGAAATTTACGCAGAAACTACTGCTTGCAGCAACAACTGCTTTATTTACACTTTCTAGCCCTGCTATCGCTGCAGAAGCATTTCCACAACAGCCTATCCGCTTTATTGTGCCCTATGCTGCTGGCGGTCCACTAGATAATGTTGCCCGTTTACTGGGTGAAAAAGTAGAAAAAACATTAGGACAACCTGTCGTCGTTGAAAATAAAGCCGGTGCTGGTGGCAATATTGGTATTAGTACCATGCTAAAAGAAAAAGCAGATGGCCATACCCTGGCCATGGGAGCCGTAGCCACAATGGCGATTAACCCATGGGTCTATAGCAATATGCCTTTTGATGCCAGTAAAGACTTTGCGCCTGTGATTCTCGTTTCTGATGTACCCAATGTTCTTGTCATTAACAAGGAATTTGCCGACGCAGAAAAAATCACGACTGCCCAAGGACTTTTTGACTATATCAAAGCTAATCCGGGTAAACTCAACTACGCTTCTGGCGGTAATGGTAGTGCAGGACACTTAGCGGGTGAACTTCTTAAAGCAAAGCTCGGTTTGGAAATGGTACATGCACCATTCCAAGGTGCTAATCCAGCCAAACTTGCCCTATTAGCTAACCAAGCGCAAGTGATGTTTGATAATCTTGCCTCGGCAAAATCACTCATTGAAGCAGATAAGGTAAAAGCTCTCGCTGTCAGCACCAATAAGCGCTCAGCATTCTTACCCGATTTAGCTACGCTCGAAGAGCTTGGCGTAAAAGACTTTGATATTGGTACATGGTTTGGTATTGTCGCGCCAGCAGGCACACCTGACGCCGTCATCAATAAGCTCAATGAAGCTTACGCAGCAGCAATGAACGACGACTCAGTAAAAAAGCAATTGCAAAACATGGGGTCTGATGTTAAGCCAGCCTCTGCTGCTGAGTTTAAAGCGTTTGCTGAACGTGAATTAGCGAAATACAAGACAATCGTAGAAACCGCCAAAGCTAAAATTGAATAAACCGTCCTCTCAGCGATAGTCTGTCGTATGAAGGCAGTATAGTCACTCTGTTCATATAAAAAATGGCTTGTCAATGTATATTGACAAGCCATTTTTGTCGTTGTTTCTGCCAATGTACTAACATACGACTTATCCAAAGTCCTATGTTTTACGCTTGATAGTGCTAAAATCTATGCCCTATTAAAGCAATTAGTCACCCGCATATTCAAACTTACCGTCTTTAATCGTACCTAATACTGCCGCTCGGCTATCAAAACCTTGGTGGTCTTGAGGAGTAATATTAAATACACCATTAGGCACAACCAACTCACTGGTTTTCTCGATTTCGTCACGAAGAGTACGACGGAACTCTACTGTACCCGGTTTAGCACCTGATTTTAAAGCACGCGCCACCGCCTGATCTGCCAATACCCACGCACCATAAGCATCACCTGCAAATTGTGTTGCCGTATTAGCACCATATTTTGCTTCATACTTTTCTGTAAAATCTAAAGCAACTTTTTTTACAGGATTGCTATCAGGTAGGCCACGTGCCACAACACCCGGTCCAGTCGGGAACAAAGTGCCCTCTACGGCTTTACCACCAATTTGGAGGAATTCTAATGTACCAATACCATGCGTTTGATAAACAGGTCCAGTATAGCCACGCTCATGCAAAGTACGTGCTGGCAATACAGCGGGAGTCCCTGCGCCTGCAATTAAAATAGCATCTGGTTTAGCCGCTAATAACTTTAATACTTGACCAGCAACCGTCGTATCCGTCCGTTGATACGCCTCACGTGCGACAACCTCCAGTTTATCACCCGCTGCTTTATTAAACTCTGCCCACCAGCCATCACCATAAGAGTCTGAGAATCCAATAAAGGCGATTTTTTTGTAGCCTTTTTTCACCATATCTTCAACGATAACATTCGCCATTAAAATATCGTTTTGAGGCATTTTAAATGCCCAACGGCGCGCAGGATCAGCAGAAGCTTGAGTGCCGTCAGGGTTTTGTACGATAACACCGTTAGCCGCTAAGGCAATCATGGGTGTTTCTGTCTCGCGCAAAACATCTAAAATCGCCAATGCTGAGGCCGTCAAATTAGGACCGACTAACAAGTCTGCCTTATCTTCTAATGTTAATTTACGTGCATTTTTAACCGCACGGCTAACGTCCGAACCGTCATCTAAAATAATATAACGGACTTTCTCTCCACCTAATGTATCAGGCCATAAATTAATCGCATTTTGCGATTGAATCCCAATCGCTGCCGCAGGTCCTGTTGAAGACAAATCAACCCCTACCACCAATTCGGCAGAGGCTAAGGCTGGGATACATAGAGTAGCAAGTAATGCTGTGCGTAATTTTTTCATAATGCCTTCTTTATAGTTAAAATTTAAACGATTAATCAATGCTCAATACAGTATATATTTAAACAATTTCATCCTGCAACTTATTCCGTATCAATAACTGCAGTAGTCTCTTTAGTAGACTGATAATCAGGCTGAAAATCCAACACTAACTCACCCTTATCATCCACATCAACCGCCACTACTCCACCGTCTGTCAAACGACCAAACAATAACTCTTCTGCCAAGGCTTTACGAATCATATCTTGAATAAGTCGCTGCATAGGTCTAGCTCCCATTAATGGGTCAAAACCTTTGGCAGCCAAATGCTCTCTCAGTTTATCTGAGAAAGTCGCTTCTACACGTTTAGCTTGTAATTGTTGCTCTAGCTCAAGGAGGAACTTATCGACAACTCGTAAAATAATCTCCTGATTCAACGGAGCAAACGGAATAATCGCGTCCAAACGATTTCTAAACTCTGGTGTAAAGAGTCGCTTAATTTCCACCATCTCATCACCAGCTTGGCGACTATTATTAAACCCAATCGACTTCGTATTTAATAGCTGTGCGCCGGCATTGGTAGTCATAATAATCACCACATTACGAAAATCTGCTTTACGTCCATTATTATCCGTCAGACTACCGTTATCCATCACCTGTAAAAGGATATTAAAGATATCAGGATGCGCTTTTTCTATTTCATCCAGCAATAAAACAGCATGTGGGTTTTTAGTAATGGCCTCTGTGAGTAAGCCCCCTTGATCAAAGCCCACATAGCCGGGTGGTGCCCCAATCAAACGAGATACCGCATGGCGCTCCATATACTCAGACATATCAAAACGAATAAGCTCTACGCCAAGAATCTTAGCCAGTTGTTTAGCCACTTCTGTTTTGCCGACACCAGTAGGACCTGAAAATAAGAAGGAGCCAATCGGTTTATCGGTTTTACCTAAGCCTGAACGCGACATTTTAATCACCGAAGTGAGCGCTTCAATCGCCTGATTTTGACCAAATACCAAGGTTTTTAAATCACGCTCTAAGGTCGATAGTTTATTAATATCATCTGTTGAAACCGTCTGTGCTGGAATACGCGCCATTTTGCTAATGATAGTTTCAATTTCTGCCTTAGTAATTTGAGATTTGCGCTTATCTTCGGGGACTAAGCGCTGTGCAGCGCCTGCCTCATCAATAACATCAATTGCTTTATCAGGTAAATGACGATCATTCATATAACGTGCAGATAACTCCGCTGCTGCTTCTAAGGCTTCCACATCATACGCTACCTGATGATGTTCTTCAAAGCGTGATTTCAAGCCTTTTAGAATAGCTACCGTATCTTCAATGCTCGGTTCGACAATATCTACTTTTTGAAAACGACGCGATAAAGCATGGTCTTTTTCAAAAATGCCACGATACTCCTTATACGTTGTCGCTCCCATGCAGCGCAAGCGTCCTGAAGATAAAGCTGGTTTTAAGAGATTGGAGGCATCCATCGATCCTCCCGAGGTCGAACCAGCACCGATAATAGTATGAATTTCATCAACAAATAAAATGGTATTCGGTTTTGTCTCGATTTCTTTAAGTAAGTTTTTTAATCGTTGCTCAAAATCGCCTCGGAACTTTGTCCCTGCTAATAAAACACCAATATCCAAACCATAAACAACAGCCTCACTTAAGATAGCCGGCACTTCTTTCTGAACTATTTTTAAGGCCAAGCCCTCTGCAATCGCTGTCTTGCCCACCCCTGCCTCACCAACAAGCAAGGGATTATTCTTCCGACGACGGCATAATACTTGAATCACACGTTCTAGTTCGGCATCTCGTCCAATTAAAGGATCCACTTTACCTTCGGCAGCTAGCTGGTTGTAATTGACGGTATATTGCTCTAACGCTGATTTTTTTTCTGTTGGATTTTGCGTGTTGGTATCTTTAGTTTCTTCGCTCGTGGCTTTCTCTGTAGCTGGACCATGCGAAATAAATTGCGTCACTTTCAGACGCGTAATCCCTTGTTCCTCTAGGAAAAATACGGCATCGGAGTCTTTTTCAGAGAAAATAGAGACGAGAATATGAGAGCCTTCGACCCCCTCTCCTCGCTGCACCTTATCAGCAAGACTAATCACTGCTCGTTGAATTACCCGCTGAAAGCCTAATGTCGGTTGAGTATCCACGTCACTCTCATCTGCCACTTCGTCTTCGGGAACAACAGGCGTATTTTGACGAATAAAATCATCTAGTTTCTTATGTAAACTTGCTAAATCCGCCTCACACCCCTCTAGCACACGTTTAGCTGAGGCATTATCCAATAGCGCTAATAATAAATGCTCTACCGTCAAAAACTCATGTCTAGAAGCTCTTGCCATCATAAAGGCTTTTTGAATCGTAAACTCTAATTCGGGGGAAATCATATGTATTCTATACTCCTCGTGCTAGCCCTAAATAGCTAACTGCTTAAACGGCATGTTATGCCTGCTCCATCTTACACAGTAAGGGATGTTGATGTTCTCGAGAAAACTGATTAACTTGTGCTACTTTAGTGGCGGCAATATCTCTGGTATAAGTACCACAAATGCCTTTGCCTTTGTAATGGACTTCTAACATTATCTGGGTGGCTTCATCTTCTGTTTTATTAAAGAACATTTGCAATACACTCACCACAAAATCCATCGGCGTATAATCATCATTTAATAGCACAACAACATAACGAGGTGGTACTCGTACCTGTGCAGATTGTTGGTTTTCCGTAATCGTAGAAGTTGACATAAATCACTAGTCTAGAAATCAATTATTCACTAAGTATAACAACTTTTACTCCTGAACAAGCAACGCATTAATCGCTTTTTTGATGTCATATTAGTAGTTTCATGGATTGACACTCTTTTGTTTTCATCGCATCATATGTAAAAATTGTAAAAATCAGTCATATTTTGTATTACCAGTGAGGAGAGATGATGTCTGACAACACAACAACCCCAGTGAAGCAACAAGGCACAGTGAAATGGTTCAATGATGCCAAGGGATTCGGATTTATTACGCCAGATGGCAGTACAGATGATCTTTTTGCTCACTTTTCTGCTATCCAAATGGAAGGTTTTAAGACCCTTAAAGAGGGGCAGCGCGTAAGCTTTGAGTTGGCTGATGGCCCCAAAGGCAAATTAGCATTAAACATCACGGCAGCATAAATAGCATCAGCGATTGCTTTTTTATAAAACCATTTAAAACAAAGACTTAACCGTTAGTGGTATATTACAAACATTACCATTAAATTATGTTAAGTCTTTATTTTTTATAGGACATTTAGCGGAACAGTCTATAAAATGAAGTCACAAATAGCAAATTAATGGTTTTTATCTTGAAGTATATTTTTCAACACTTACTAAGCAAATCATCACTTAGCAAGTTTCTTATCGTCAGCACGAGTAGTTTCTGGTTAATGGGGTCTACCTCTTTACCAAATACCTTATTAACGGCCAATTTATCAAGCAAACTTCCTTATCAAAGCACCCTTAGCATTAATAACCATAAGGTTTACACGGAAGTAGTTGATAATAATAAAACTCGTGCACGAGGACTGATGTTCCGCCAATCTTTACCACAGGAAGCGGGCATGCTTTTTGTATTCCAAGATGAACAACCTCGCTGTTTTTGGATGAAAAATACCTCTATCCCTCTCTCGATTGCTTATATCAATTCTCAGGGAGAGATTTTCGATATTTTTGATTTACAACCTCATGATGAAACATCCGTCTGTTCTACACAGCCCGCCATGTTCGCTCTTGAGGTCAATCAAGGATGGTTTAGCCAAAAAGGGATTACAATAGGTGATAAAATCCATATGGATTCACCAATTAGAAAATAAAAGGACTGCGCTATGGCTAAACGTGCTTTACTGGGAATACTACTATTAACAAGTCTTACGGCTTGTAGTACTGTCGATTTACCGTCAACCGAACATACTGGGCTCACTACAACAATTAGTGCCGCCAAGTCGAATAAACTTACCAAGCACCTCGCTGCTTGTGTCGATACTCAGCTCAAAACACAATATCCCGCCGCTAGCCTAACCATGATAGCTGACGCTCTCTACAACGGCAAAATTCCGGGTACCGAAGCCAATAAACCTATCGCTACTTACGAAATCTCTGCACCAACTGGCGAGCTATCAGGAACAATTACACTCAAACAAGCCAATCCTAACGATACAGCTATCGCAGAGCTTGTTAAGACTTGCCTTTGATATTAGACCATTACCACGCCCGTTACGCCACTGGCTTTAATTGCTTTAACTAAAGCATCTATAGCAGGTAAACGGGTAAAACTACGTCTCCACACAAGTACCACCTCACGAAATGGGGCTGGCTCGTCTAGTGCAATATATTTAACAAGTGGTGACTTCTCATCCGCATAGTTCTCTGGAATAGCACTCTTAGGTAATAAAGTAATTCCTAAACCTGCTGCTACCATATGACGAATCGTTTCTAGAGAAGAACCCTCTACCGAACGCTGCACACCCTCTTCGCTCGAAGAAAAGCGTGACATCTCAGGACATACTTCCAATACCTGATCGCGGAAACAATGCCCTGTCCCCAATAGCAACATCGTTTCTTGTTTTAAATCCTCTGTTCTTAGCGTATTCAGCTCCGCCCATGGATGATTGACTGGCACTGCTGCCACAAAATCCTCATGATATAAGGGAACAATCTCTAATCCTGAATCAGGCAAAGGCAAGGCCATAATTGCACAATCAATCTCACCCAAGCGCAATAATTCCAATAAGCGAACCGTAAAATTCTCTTGTAAAATCAAAGGCATTTGTGGTGTTAATTCTAATTGCTTACGCACCAATTTAGGCAAAAGATAAGGACCAATGGTATGGATGACCCCAACTCGCAATGGACCGTCTAATGGATCATGCCCCTGACGAGCGATTTCCTTAATATGTGCACTCGCCTCTAATACCTTTTGTGCCTGAGAGACAATCCGCTGTCCAATCGGCGTAATCGCCACCTCGGTACCACCACGTTCAAAAATTGCCACGCCTAATTCTTCTTCGAGCTTTTTAATCGCTACCGATAAAGTCGGCTGGCTCACAAAACAAGCCTCTGCGGCTCGACCAAAATGACGTTCGCGAGCAACTGCTATGACATACTTTAATTCAATCAAGGTCATAAGACTTCTCTTTTCAGAATAATTCGCCTTATTGTAATATGAAGACACGACTTATAAAGTCTTTATGTGACAACATCATTAAAAAAATTTATGATAGATATAGTTTCTGACTATTTTTTAAGTGCTGTTAGCTGTCTGCTATTATCTTTTTTCACATCCACAGACTATGTTTTACAGAATAGTTTTAACAACTGTTCATTTAGAGCCAACTTGTCAAGACCGTAAATAATCCTCTCGACCTTTTATCCAACGTTGCATATGCTCTAGAGATGCTTGAGGATAGTCATTTAACATCACGACTGCAGCCTCTCGTGCATTATCCAAAGTCTCACTGTCTAATTCAATATCAGCAAAACGCAACATTTGCTCACCCGATTGGCGTAAGCCAAGAAACTCTCCCGGACCACGTTGCTCTAAATCACGACGTGCAATCTCAAAACCATCATTTGTTTCGTACAATGCTTTTAGTCTAAATTTGGCAGTTTCAGATAAAGGATTCTGATACAACAGCACACAAACCGAAGCCGCCTCTCCTCGTCCTACACGTCCACGCAATTGATGTAATTGCGCCAAACCAAACCGCTCCGCATGCTCTATCACCATAATACTAGCATTAGGCACATCGACCCCTACCTCAATAACCGTCGTTGCGACCAAAATATCGATTTGATGGGTGGCAAAGGCTTGCATCACCGCTGCTTTCTCATCTGCATGCATGCGACCATGCAACAAACCAACACGTAAATGCGGTAATTTTTCTTGGATATAGTGATGGGTATCCACCGCCGTCTGCAACTGAAGTGCCTCACTTTCCTCTACCAAAGGGCAAACCCAATACGCTTGTTTACCACTCGCGCAATCGATACCTAAACGCGCTAATAACTCATCTCGACGGTCATTCACCATTAAACGCGTGGAAATAGGTGTCCGCCCCGGAGGCAATTCATCAATGACAGATACATCTAAATCCGCCAAATAGCTCATGGCTAACGTCCGTGGAATCGGTGTTGCACTCATGCTCAACTGATGGGGGATAATATCGTGTTGTGTATCTTCGCCCTTTTTACTTAAGCTTAACCGTTGCCCTACACCAAAACGATGTTGCTCATCCACAATCATCAATCCCAAATGAGCGAACTCTACTCCTTTTTGGATTAATGCCTGTGTACCAATCACAAGATGCGCCTCTCCTGATTGAATTTTCGCTTGTACCTCACGTTTTTCTTTTGCCTTTAAACTACCTGATAACCAGACGACATTAATCTCTTTATCCGCAAACCATTTTTGCATTTTGAGATAATGCTGTTCGGCGAGAATCTCTGTCGGTGCCATAATGGCTACCTGCAAGCCATTTTGCAATACCATAGCAGCAGTCAACGCTGCCACTATCGTTTTTCCACTGCCTACATCACCTTGTAATAAGCGATGCATAGGAAATGAGCGTTGTAAGTCTTGCTTGATTTCAGCAAGGACACATTCTTGTGCCTTGGTTAACGGCAAACCAAACGTATTAAGAACCCGTTGATAAAGCGTAGAATTCTCAACACTAAGCTTAGGTGCATGCAACTTTGCTCTGGCTTCTCTTGCCAAATGTAAGGCAATTTGCTGAGCCAATAATTCATCAAATTTCACCCGCTCCCATGCTGGATGAGTTTTATCCATAAGGCTATGTGTATCTTCACCTAAATTAGGGTTATGCAAAGTATGAATCGATTGACTAAACGAAGGTAAAGCATATTTTTGTTGAATGGCGACTGGAACACTATCATGGAGCTGCACACGCGATAGCGCCGCCAGAATAGATTTACGCAAAACGGGCTGAGTCAATCCCTCCGTACTCGGATATATCGGTGTCAATGTGTCCGGTAACGTTTCTCCTGCCTTACTCACCTTGGGATGAATGATTTCAAATCCCCACATACTACTACCACGAACCTCTCCGCGAATACGGATAAGACCTGCTTTTTCCAGTTGGGCTTTTTGGCTAGGATAATAATGAATCCAACGTAAACTTAATTTGCCTGTTGCATCACGAAAAGTCGCCGTCAATTGTTTGCGGTGTGCAAAATTAACCGCGACATTCTCAACCACACCCTCTAATTGTGCTGACTGTCCCGGATAAAGTGAGTCTACCGTATGAATTTGTGTTTCATCTTCATAACGTAAAGGCAAATGTAGGGCAAAATCAAAATCCGACACCAGTCCCAAAGCCGCCATCTTTTCCTGAGATGACGAAACTTTTTTAGGAGATTTAGGTGCGGATTTTGTTGTACTCATTGCGCTCTAGCAACTCACTTAAATAACGATAACGGCTTCTACTTCAAAAAGCCCTCCTTTAGGCAGACCACTCACCTCTACCGTAGAGCGTGCTGGAAATGGCTCTGGAATTAATTCTGCCATTACTGAGTTCACAATCCCAAAGTTCTTCAAATCCGTAACAAAAAGCGTTAGCTTCACAATACTCTCTAAGCTACCACCCGCCGCTTTAATCACTTCTGTCATATTACTAAAAGCTTGACGCACTTGCTCTTCCACATTATCAGAAACCAACTCACCTGTACTTGGATTTAAACCAATTTGACCTGATAAAAAAACAGTCTTACCTGCTGGTGCTATAACCGCTTGTGAGTATGGACCAATTGCTGCTGGGGCTTTATCTGTGTTAATAATCGTTTTCTGACTCATCTTATACTCCTTTGACAAAACAGCTTTCATTCTAGCAAATTTTATGCCTAGGTATTTGTTGAGCGTAAAAAATCGATTGAGTGAATCGCTTTCAACCTACACCCTAGTGGTTAATCTGTATTTTATTTAAACCTTAAACTTGTTAAGCTACGACTTTATACGTTTTAAAGAATAATTGTTTGATAATGGATAGTGTTACCTTTCTTATCGCACTCGGTGCAATAGTAGCGGGTTTTTCTCAAGGGCTTTCTGGTTTTGGTTTTGGTTTGGTCGCAATGTCTTTTTGGGCATGGGTCATTGACCCAAAGCTAGCAGCTGCACTTTCGGTGGTAGGTGGTTTAACTGGTCAAATCGTAGCAGCCTTTACGGTACGACGAGGCTTTAATCTAAAGCTTATTTTCCCCTTTATTCTTGGCGGTCTTTGTGGTATCCCTATCGGTGTTTACTTACTTCCTTTACTCGATATTTATAAGTTTAAAACCGTCTTAGGCACCTTTCTCATTCTTTGGTGTCCTTTTATGCTATTTGCTGACCGTATCCCTAAAATTACCCAAAGCAGCCGTTTTTTTGATGGGATAGCAGGTCTAGGAGGTGGTATTATGGGCGGTTTAGGTGGCTTTACGGGGACATTACCCACCCTCTGGTGTACGCTACGTGGTTTTGATCGTGATACTCAGCGCTCCATCATTCAGAATTTTAACTTTGCCATGCTTGTTGTTATCTTTATGAGCTATATTGGCAAAGGTGTCATCACCACGGAGATGATTTCTACTTTCTTGATAGTATCGCCCATCGTGGTGATTACCTCTTATTTTGGCACACGTATGTACCTCGGCATTAGTCAGCAACGCTTTCGTCAGATTGTCCTCACGCTATTGACATTCTCAGGACTCACCATGCTGATTACCTCTGTACCTCATCTATTGAAATAAAATCAATAAACAAGTAAAGGTTAAAAGGCAGTACTAGGAAATACCCAACTCTTTTAATTTACGTGTAACCGTATTACGCCCAATCCCTAAACGTGTTGCGGCTTCAATTTTACGACCACGACATTCATCTAGGGCTGCCTCTAAAACGACCTTTTCAAAAACCTTGTAAAGGTCATCCATCACATGTTCCTCATTAGCTGCTAATCGACGCAACACATCCTCTCGCAAGCCATCAGTCCAAGAAAAAGCAGATTGCTCTACTGGTGCGGTATGATTCAGAGATAGCGTCGTGGATAACACCTCCTGACTTCCCACATTGATACTCGGCGTACTTACCTGACTATTAAGACTTTCTAGCAATTCATGTGGCAAATCATCTAACGTAATCACCGCCGCAGGAGACATCACCGTTAGCCAATGACAAAAGTTCTCTAATTGACGCACATTACCAGGATAATCAAAGCTCTTTAGGACATCCACCACTTCGGGTGTGAGCAATTTAGCTTGCACTCCTAAACTTGCTGCCGACATTTGCAAGAAATACTGACAAAGCTGAGGGATATCATCTTTACGCTCACGCAAAGGTGGAATACGCAAACGAATCACATTCAAACGGTGGAATAAGTCCTCACGAAATACTCCTTGTTCTACGCGTGTTTCTAAAGGCTGGTGAGTCGCTGCAATAATACGCACATCAACATGAACCGCTTGCGTTCCACCAATACGATAGAAACTTCCTTCGGCCAATACACGTAAAAGTCGAGTTTGCAAATCCAGCGGCATATCACCGATTTCATCTAGAAATAACGTTCCCCCATTTGCCTCCTCAAAACGTCCTTTACGTAACTGAGTCGCCCCTGTAAAAGCACCACGTTCATGACCAAATAATTCAGCCTCTAATAAATCCTTTGGAATAGCGGCTGCATTAATCGCCACGAAAGGTTTATGTGCACGACTACCATGCTCATGCACAGCACGTGCAATTAATTCCTTACCTGAGCCTGATTCACCCGTAATCAATACCGTCACTTTAGACGGTGCTAATCGACCAATCGCACGAAACACCTCTTGCATTGCCTTAGAATGCGATTGCGTCATCATACGTTTAAATTCTGGCTGAGGCGTTACTTCTTGCTCCTCTTCTGGCGGCTCATAACTCAATGCCGCACTATGATCACAAGCCCGTTGAATCAGCGTAATCGCCTCATTAATATCAAAAGGCTTAGGTAAATAATCAAAAGCACCGTCTTGAAAAGCCGTGACCGTACTATCCAAATCAGTAAAGGCAGTCATCACAATCACGACAATTTTAGGATACTTTGTTTTGACTTTTTTCAATAACTCTAGACCTGACATCCCTCCCATACGGATATCTGTCATCAGAACATCTGGCTTATCTGTCGCTAAGGCCGATAGTAAATCCTCTGCTCGTTCAAAAAACCGCGCATATAAATTCACTTTTTGTAAAGCTCGATCTAATACCCAACGGATACTTTGGTCATCATCTACGATCCAAATTTTACTCATACTTCCTCCAAGGGTAATAAAATCCTAAACTCAGTACGGCCCGGATAGCTATCAAACTCAATGACACCCTTATGTTGCCGTGCTAACTCTTGTGCTAAGCTTAAGCCTAAGCCTGTCCCCTCAGGTCTACCCGTCACCAAAGGATGAAATACTCTATCGACAATATGGTTAGGAATACCCGGACCATTATCAATCACAGAAATCACCAATACTTGGCGGTAAACTTTATCCAATAAAAACTGACGACTTTTAATGCGAGTCTTTAAGGTAATCGTCGGCGATTTAATCTCAGGCGCCCCCAATAATGCCTGAGCTGCATTGCGACAAATATTGAGATAGATTTGTACAATTTTCTCTCTATCTGCACAGATTTCTGGTAAGGAGGCATCATAATCACGAATGATAGATAATTTGTCTTGATACTCCGCTCGCATCAAGGTATAAACTCGTTCACATACTTCGTGAATATTGAACATTGTTCTTTGCAAACCTGCTTGAGCAGGGCGAATCAACCTATCTACCAACTGCTGTAAACGGTCTACCTCAGCTGCAATCAATTGCGTGTACTCTCTTTGGGCAGGATTGTCCAATTCCATATCCAGCAACTGAGCTGCACCTCTAATTCCACCAAGAGGATTTTTCACTTCATGAGCAAGATTGCGAAAGGTCTCTTGATAAATTTCAATCTCTCTGGCTAGACGAATACTACGCTCAGATAGCGTTTGTTGATCAATAGGATGTAATTCCATTATCACCCTATCATTATCCATATGTAGACTAGCACTGACTAAAACCGCATCATCTAACTTCGCAATAACCCCCACAAAGGTGACTGACATAGCACGTTGATTGACGATAGTCTCAAACGCTTTTTGAAAGTTCTCTTTATCCTCAAATAAGCTTTCTAAAGAAAACTCTTGGAATGAACGACGAGAACGCTCAAAAAGATGTTGAGTTGCGATATTGACCCACTCAATTCGACCTGCACGGTCTGCAACGACCATGCAAGTCAGGAGTAAATCAAATGACTGCCAACCTTGGGCAGAAGTCATCAATGTGTTTTGCATTTTTGGCCTCCTGCCTAAAGTTGAACTTCCATTTAATATTTATAGCGAGTAATACAAATCAAACTCTACTGGGTGAGTTGTCATACGTAAGCGGTTAACCTCTTGCATCTTCAACTCGATATACGCATCTAACATATCATTGCTGAACACGCCACCACGCGTTAAGAACTCACGATCAGCATCTAATGCTTCTAAGGCTTGCTCTAATGAAGAAGCCACTGTTGGTACTTTTTTGTCTTCTTCTGGTGGTAAGTCGTATAAGTTTTTATCTGCTGGATCACCTGGATGAATTTTGTTTTGGATACCATCTAAACCAGCCATTAACAATGCTGAGAAGGCTAAGTATGGGTTTGCTAATGGATCTGGGAAACGTGCTTCGATACGGCGACCTTTTGGATTGCTTGTGTACGGAATACGGATAGAAGCAGAACGGTTACGCGCAGAGTACGCTAATTTCACTGGTGCTTCAAAGTGAGGGACTAAACGTTTGTAAGAGTTCGTACCTGGGTTAGTGATCGCATTTAATGCACGAGCGTGTTTGATAATACCGCCGATGTAATAAAGCGCTGTTTCAGATAAACCTGCATAGCCATTACCTGCAAATAGGTTTTGACCATCTTTCCAGATAGATTGGTGTACATGCATACCAGAACCGTTATCACCAACGATTGGTTTTGGCATAAATGTTGCTGTCTTACCGTACATATGTGCTACGTTGTGGATGGTGTACTTTAAGATTTGGTTCCAGTCAGCACGTTGTACTAATGTAGAGAATTTTGTACCGATTTCTAATTGACCCGCATTCGCCACTTCATGGTGATGAATCTCAACAGGTACGCCTTGTTGCTCTAATACTAAGCACATTTCAGAACGCATATCACTGAAAGAATCCACTGGCGATACAGGAACATAACCACCTTTTACGCGTGGACGGTGACCATGATTGCGACCATCATTTTCTAAAGCTGAGGCAGACGCTGCTTCGTCAGAGTAGATTTTCACAAAGCGATTGTACATATCATCGCCCCAAGCAATGCCATCAAATACGAAGAACTCTGGCTCTGGACCGAAGAATGCTGTATCACCGATACCAGAAGATTTTAAGTAAGCTTCTGCACGGCGAGCTAAAGAACGTGGGTCACGGTCATAACCTTTTAAATCAGATGGCTCAACCACATCACACGTTAAAATTAATGTTGGCTCTTCACGGAATGGATCCATACGAGCTGTACCTGCGTCTGGTACTAATAACATATCAGAAGCTTCGATACCCTTCCAACCTGCTAATGAAGAACCGTCAAACGGTTGACCTGACTCAAACTTATCCTCATCGACTTGATGAGCAGGTACCGTCATATGGTGTTCTTTACCTAAAGTATCTGTAAAGCGAAAGTCTACGAATTTAACTTCATTTTCGCTCATTAATTTTAAAACGTCATTTGCGTTTGCCATGTTGATTTCTCCTAAAAATCATTACCTATATGGTTCAGTCTTTCTCTTAAAGAAAAACACTCTTGCCTTTCCTTAAGCAATAATCGTGCCAACTTTTTAACCCCTAAAAATAGGGGAATTCGCACTTTTATTACTCAACCAATGCACCATTTTAGTTCAAAATTAAAAATTAATGCACCACATTGGTGATTTTGCACCATTTTTATGCATTTATTACATTCAGTTACCAATCCATTGAATTACCTCTTCCTCCCTCCATATAAGAAAGACATAAATGAAAAAAACATAACAAGGAGTTTTTTATGTCAATTCGATCAATAACAACAATTTATGCTGCGGACAAAGCCGTTGATAATGGTGATATCTTACTTTGGAGAGCTTTACCCCTCCCTCAACGCTATTCCTTAGGTCCTTATGTCTTTATTGACCACTACAGCCACAAAGGCTTACGTGGGATTGGTGATCGTCCTCATCCTCACGCAGGGATTGAAGTGATTAGCTATATTATTGATGGCGGTGTTGCTCATCGTGATAGCTTTGGCTTTAAAGATACGATTAATGCAGGTGATGCACAATGGATCTGTGCTGGCAAAGGCATTATCCATGCCGAACAACCGACTGCTCCTCGCCATGGACTACAGTTATGGACAAGCTTACCTCCTAGCAAAAAAATGCTAGACCCTGCTTATCGTTCGTATCGCAAAGAAGAAATTCCCGTTTTTGAAAAAGACGGTGCACAAATTCGTGTGATTGCAGGTACGGTAGACGGTGTAAAAGGTCCGCTAGCCACTATTACGGAAAACACCTTTGCTTATATTAGTTTGCCTGCTCATGGTCAGTTACGTCTTACTGTACCAGCCCAAGAACTTGGCATTTATGTGACCAAAGGCAAATTAGCTATCGGTGAAGGTCAAACACTTGGCGTAGAAGGTCTTGCTATCCTCAGTGATGGTGATGAGGTCGTGCTACAAGCTGCTGAAGAGCCAGTCGAACTTGCCCTACTCGGCGGTGAACCTGCCGAAGGTCCTATCCTATTTGATGGCCCATTTGTGATGGATACCGTAGAACGCTTACAACAAGCGTATAGTGATTATCACAGCGGCAAAATGGGAACCTTGCAATAAGGCTCCCACTATTGAATTACGCTCTTGAATTACGCGTGAGATAAAAAAATCTCTTGTAAATCATTTAAATAGCGCCACCCTAGCTCGCTTGCTTTTAAGCGGCTAGGGTCTTTATCTAATAGACCAAGACGTACCGCTTCATCAATCATTGATGTCATCACGCTTAAATTCGTACCACAACGATCCGCAAAATAATGCGTCGGGACACCTTGCTTAAGACGTAGAGCATTGAGCATAAACTCAAAAGGCAACTCCTCAACTTGCAAATAGCGGTTTTCAGCGAGCTGCTCTCCTAATGGTACTTTTTGCATCCAGCTTTCGGGATTTTTCACGCGAGCAGTACGATGAATTTGATTATGTGAAGAAATCTTACCGTGAGCGCCGGGCCCAACGCCAATATAGTCACCAAATTCCCAATAGTTGAGATTATGCTGGCAATAAGCATGGTTTTTAGCATAAGCCGATACTTCATATTGCTCAAATCCAGCAGCAGCGGTCATCTCGATTAATAAGTCTTGTAAATCCCCTGCTAAATCATCATCAGGCAAGCCCTCTGGAGGATATTTCGCAAAAACCGTATTCGGTTCCATCGTGAGGTTATACAAGGACAAATGCTCTGTCCCAAATGAGAGCGCTGTCTGAATTTCCTGACGACACACCGCCAACGTCTGATATGGCAAGGCATACATCAGATCCAAATTCACACGACTAAAGGATTTCTGAGCTATTTCAATCGCTGCCTTTGCCTGTGCACTATCATGAATACGACCCAGTCGCTTTAAGCTCTCATCATCAAAACTCTGAATCCCCAAGGAAACACGCGTCACGCCAGACGCTGCATAATCTGCAAAACGACTCGCTTCTACTGTTCCTGGATTCGCTTCCATGGTTACCTCAGTACCGGGAGCGAGATTAAAGAGGTTACGCAACATCGTCAGCATTCTATCGATGGCTCTGGCGGATAATAAACTGGGGGTCCCACCACCGATAAAAACAGTATGAATCGCTCTGCCCCAAACTGACGGTAGAACACTAATTAAATCCTGTTCCAATGCTGCCAGATACGCCTCTTCAGGAATTTCTCCCTGTAAAGCATGTGAATTAAAATCGCAATAAGGACATTTCTTCACACACCAAGGCACATGAATATAAATCGACAATGGTGGCAATGGTTGCGTGAATTGAATCCCCTTTTGCAAAGGATTAAGCGTCAATAGACTTTTGCTACCATGACGCTTGACTTCAGGTACTTCCAATGCAATAGGAATGCTTTTATCAGACATAAGCTTTTAACTCAGCAAGTAATTTTTGTAAGGCTTGACCACGATGACTAATGCTATTTTTCTGTTCAGGCAACAACTCTGCCGCTGTTTTGCCTAAATCGGGTAAATAGAAATATGGGTCATAGCCAAAACCATATTCACCACGGGCTTCTCTTGCAATTTCACCAGACCAAAAAGCTTGTGCCACAATAGGACAAGGGTCATCAGCATGACGCACAAACACTAAACATGCCACATAGAAACCTCGTCTATCAGCAATATTTTCAAGGGCTTTAAGAAGATAAGCATTATTCGCACTATCAGACTTTTCACCCCCTTGGGTCTGTGCATAACGTGCAGACAATACCCCCGGCGCACCACCTAATGCAGGCACAACCAGACCAGAGTCATCCGCAATAGCCGGTAGCCCCGTCGCTTGACTGGCAAAGCGTGCTTTGGTCAACGCATTTTCTAAAAAAGTGAAATAAGGCTCTTCACACTCTCCCACTCCTAAAGCACCCTGATTAATTAACTCGACACCTAATGGTGCAAATAACTGCTGGAACTCTGCTAACTTGCCTTTATTATTTGAGGCTAATACAATTTTTTGCATACTTTTTATCCATATTTTTAATAGCTTTTACACATAATATAAACATACATCAATTATATAATGCACATATGGTAAAATGCTTAGTTTGTATTTATATTAGGCGTTTTGGATAGCGACTAGTTGAGCAATCCCTTGCTCTGCCAATTGCAATAAATTATCTAAATCCTGACGTGCAAATGTTTGCCCTTCAGCAGTACCCTGAACCTCAACAAAATGCCCTTTTCCTGTCATCACAATATTCATGTCTGCATCACAGTTAGAGTCTTCAGCATAGTCCAAATCCAATACAGCATGACCATCCACCATACCTACAGAAATCGCAGCCACATTATCCTTAATCGGATTTTCTGTCAAAACACCTTGGTCTAATAGTTTCTGAACCGCATCACGTAAGGCAATCCATGCTCCTGTAATACTGGCACAACGCGTACCGCCATCTGCCTGAATAACATCACAATCAAGGTGGATAGTACGAGGACCTAATTTTTCCAAATCAATAATTGCACGTAGACTACGTCCAATCAGACGTTGAATTTCTTGTGTGCGTCCTGATTGTTTACCTTTTGCTGCTTCACGATCCGAGCGAGTATGTGTCGCACGCGGCAACATACCATATTCAGCGGTTACCCAACCTTGCCCTGAGTCCTTTAAAAATGGAGGGACTTTTTCTAACACACTAGCATTACACAATACATGCGTATTGCCAACTTGAATTAATACAGAACCCTCAGCATAAGGGGTATAGCCTCTTTGCACCTTGACTTCACGCAATTGATTCGCTTGACGTGCACTAGGACGAGAAAAATTGTTCATATCAGTTAAGCCTTCAAGTAAAATATCACTAAATTGTAAACGATAGAGGAAAGTGGCGACTAGCCCTTTAGCCATCTATTTCATGATTAAATTCAAAATTCCATAAAAGAGCATTTGATGATATACAGCATGACGGCTTTTGCAAGCCAACAAAACGAACATTCCTTAGGACAACTGACGGTCGAATTAAAAAGCGTCAATAATCGTTTTTTAGATTTACACTTCCGTATCCCTGATGAATTACGTGCTATTGAGGGTAATTTACGCGAATTAATTAGCAACCGTATTAATCGTGGCAAAGTAGAAATTCGTGTTAGCCTCAATAAAACCAAAACCATTGATGATATCCGCCTCGATGCAGAACTGCTGCAAGCATTGAATATCCAATATCAACAAGCTAAAAACATTATCGCTGATACGCAAGCCCCATCGCTACAAGAACTCATCAATCTCAGCCACCAAAAGCAAAACCTTAAAAATGATGAAAGCACTGAACAATGGGCACAGCTTTGCTTAAGCACTGCGGATCAGGCACTAGATAGCTTTATTATTGCACGTGCACGCGAAGGCAAACGCTTAGCCGACACAATGCTCGGCTATGTTAACGATATCCACAACATTCTCTCTGTTGTTCGAGCTAAGCTTCCTAGCGTACACGAAGAGTATCGCGAAAAACTCGCTCGTAAATTGCGTGAGACACTAGAAACCGTAGCACCTCATGGCTTTGAACAAATTAAAGGCGAAGAGCTCAGCGCTCGTATTGCTTCAGAAAGCGCCTTGTTCAGCTTACGTATTGATGTCGCCGAAGAATTAGACCGCTTAGATTCTCACCAAAAAGAATTAGCAAATCTACTCAAAACAGAAAGCCAGTTAGACCATGTCCCAAAAACCAAAAACAAACAAAGTCTCGGTAAACGCTTAGATTTCCTATTTCAAGAAATGAACCGAGAAATCAATACATTAGGTTCAAAATCAACGGCTATTGAGATTACCCAATCAGTCATTGACCTCAAACTACTAGTCGAACAACTTCGTGAACAAGCGCAGAATATTGAGTAGATTGTTATGATTTTGTAATATATCCTCCCTAGAATGAGTGCTTTTCAACCACTTGTCATTTGAATCTATGATGAAAAAGCACTTATTCTCTGCTCTTATCGCAACTCTTATCAGCACACCAACTATAGCAGCAAGCCCTAGCACACTGTTTCTCTGGTGCATTAAAAAATGCAGATGCTACCTATACCGTGCTAGCCGACAATGGCTTTGGTACACAAGACAACTCAGCCGACTTCTTATTGCGAATCTATCAAATTAAACCTGAATTCCGTACAGCTACAGGTGGTAGTGGTAAAGTAGATGTACTCAACTTTATCCAGTTACGCGACCCTAACAAACTGATTACTTTTGATATTGTTAATCAAAATACCCCAGAGCGCCTCTTAACTGGCGCCGATTTTGACCCCGAGTCTATCCAACGCGCAGCAGACGGTACTTATTGGGTAGGCGAAGAATTCGGTCCTTTTTTATTACACTTTGATAAAGACGGCGTGCTTATCGACGCCCCCATCCCTCTACCTAATCCATACCAAACAGGTCAAGAGTTACGCTCACCACACAATCAATTAAATGCACAAAATCAAGTCGAACCACTCGTACAACAAAGCGGTGGCTTTGAAGGAATGGCATTATCCAAAGATGGTAAGTTCCTATACCCACTGCTTGAAAAACCCTTAAAAAATGCGGATAAAAAGCAGCTCATCATCTCACAATTTGATATTGAGAAAAAAGCCTATACAGGAAAATACTACCTCTTTGATTTAGCCGATAAGGCTGACGCTATCGGTGACTTCCAATTGATTGACAATGAAACCGGTATCATTATCGAACGTGATAATGCCGAAAATACAAAAGCCAACTATAAGAAGCTCATCTGGATTAAATTAGGTGAAAATGGTCAAGCCGTACAACGCGAAGACCTCGTAGATTTAATGGATATCCAAAACCCTGACAGTTTATATGGCGCGGCTCGTGATAGTGATATTGGTACAGGCAATCCGTTTACCTTCCCATTTTTTACCATTGAAGATATTGTGCTTGAAGATGCCGAAACCATCACTGTACTCAATGACAATAACTTCCCCGGCTCTTCTGGTCGCAATGCCAAATTAGCTGATGATAACGAGATTATCAAATTAAAATTGTCGAAGAAACTTTATTAAGAAAAATATCTGCTTGATATAGTTTAAATCTGTTGTAACTCCCACAGGCGTGAATGCTTGTGGGAGTTTTTGCATTTCAACAGAAAATCCTGCTTACTGATACTAGGTTGACATTTTTTAAAATAAAGTAAATAATTTATAAAATTTACTTTATTTTGGTATCCATATGTCTAATCCGTATCTTATTGAGTTAGCCTTAAAACATTTTAACTGCACCCAAAAAGAGCTCGCCCAAAGACTCAAAGTGTCTGCTACGCAAATCAGCAAGTGGAAAAAAGGTGAGCATATGTCTACAGATATGGAAACGACATTATGTACCTTACGCTGAAATACCTTAATGGACAGCCTATCATTGCCATAAATCCTGATCCATCAAGGTGGGATGGTAAATTATTACCCTTTGAAATAGGGCAATTAAAAGAGACAGTTATTAACACCATTAATAAAAAAATGCCATTTAAAACGGTCACTTTTGCACAAGCAACAACCAATGATGGTCAATCCTTATTAGCGGTTAATGACTTATTTATTGGCCCTAAAAGCCACACTTCCGCACAGTATATTTTGCAATGGAATGGCGCTGAAGAAGTGCAATCTTCATCAGGCATTATTGTATCAACAGGATTGGGATCAACGGGGTGGTTTCAATCTATTCTTGCTGGTGCGATGGCAATTACAGGAGAAGCTTCGCACCCTCTATTACAAGGCTTTAGCTGGAGTGATCGAAAGCTACAACTTACGCGTTGTTAATCCTTCAATACCAACTTCATTAAGTAAAATCAACGCATTATCAATAACTTGTTCTTTATCTAGCTTTGCCATTACCTACCTCAAAATAAAATAGCCTTGACAATCTATCACTGATAGAGATATTTTACACCCACTCTATCACTGATAGATTTTTAGGATCTCAATGAATAAATCAATTATTATTATACTGCTGATCACCGTATTAGATGCCATTGGTATCGGGCTTATCATGCCAGTACTCCCTACTCTATTAAATGAATTTGTCAGTGAAAATTCACTGGCAACCCATTACGGTGTGCTATTAGCGCTCTATGCTACCATGCAGGTTATTTTTGCTCCTATTCTAGGACGACTGTCTGATAAATACGGCAGAAAACCCATCTTGCTGTTTTCCCTTTTAGGCGCGGCACTCGACTATCTTTTAATGGCATTCTCAACCACACTTTGGATGCTCTATATTGGGCGCATCATTGCGGGGATCACAGGCGCAACAGGTGCCGTATGTGCATCAGCGATGAGTGATGTGACTCCCGCTAAAAATCGAACTCGCTATTTTGGTTTCTTAGGTGGTGCTTTTGGTGTTGGCCTTATTATCGGCCCAATGCTAGGGGGATTATTAGGTGATATCAGTGCTCATATGCCATTTATTTTTGCCGCTATTTCACACTCGATATTATTAATACTCTCTTTGCTCTTTTTCCGAGAAACACAAAAAAGAGAAGCGCTTGTTGCCAATAGGACACCTGAAAACCAAACTGCCTCAAATACAGTCACTGTTTTTTTTAAGAAAAGCCTCTACTTTTGGTTAGCAACCTATTTTATTATCCAGCTTATCGGGCAAATTCCTGCCACCATCTGGGTGCTGTTTACACAATATCGTTTTGATTGGAACACAACTTCTATCGGTATGTCTTTGGCGGTTCTGGGTGTATTACATATTTTCTTTCAGGCGATTGTCGCTGGGAAATTGGCACAAAAATGGGGCGAAAAAACCACCATTATGATCAGTATGTCTATTGATATGATGGGCTGTTTATTATTAGCGTGGATAGGCCACGTTTGGGTCATCTTACCAGCATTAATTTGCTTAGCGGCAGGAGGTATGGGGCAACCCGCATTACAAGGTTATTTATCAAAATCTGTCGATGATAATGCGCAAGGGAAATTACAAGGTACTCTGGTGAGCCTAACCAATATTACCGGGATCATTGGTCCCCTTTTATTTGCCTTTATTTATAGTTATAGCGTCGCTTATTGGGATGGTCTGTTATGGCTGATGGGGGCAATACTTTATGCTATGTTGCTTATTACCGCTTATTTTCACCAAAGAAAAACCACACCTAAAGCTACCTGAGTTCGGGATAAGCAGGTCAAAAAAGGCAAAAAAAAGAAGTCCAAAATTGTTAAAGTTAATGTACTAATAAAAACTCAACAAAAAGGACTTCTTACATGGACAACCTAACCGAATTATACTGCCACATTGACGACTTTTACCAAGCATTCAAACCACAATTTGAACGTCAGCTGATCGAAAATGGGACAAAGCGATTAAGAGCATGCAAGATAAGTGTACCAGAGATAATGACTATATTGGTACTGTTTCATCAATTACGTTACCGTCAATTTAAAGGGTTTTACTATCATCATATGCTAGGCATGATGAAAAAAGATTTTCCGGACTTACCAAGCTACTCACGTTTTATTGAATTAGTACCCCGTGCACTTGGTTTGACAATTCAAGCCTAAATTTTCACTTTTTCTAACAAAATGAATTTGTTAGTTGAGCTGTAAAGTATGAAATACTTGCTTTGCTGCATCTTCTACTAATTTATTGTTGAATTTGGCTTCTTCGGTAAATTGCGTACTCATGATTGCCATCACAATCGGTTTGCGATTTGGTATGCGAACCACCGCAATATCATTGCGTACACCATATTTACCCGCCCCGCTTTTATCGTACACTTTCCACGATGTTGGCGTAGCAGCGCGAATCAATGGATTGCCTGTTGCGTTATTGTCCAACCAATTCCACAAAATCGTTTTTTGCGATTCGGTTAATGTGTTGCCCAATAAATACGCATTTAAATTCATCGCCATTTGTTTGGGTGTACTCGTATCACGAATATCGTTGGGTTTGGCTTGATTTAAATCGGGTTCTAGCCGATTGGCATGGGTTACGTTATCGCCTAATTGTCGCAAAATACGTTGATATTGTTCCACGCCACCCAATTCTTTGAGCAGCAAATTGGTCGCGCTGTTGTCGCTAAACCGCACGGCTGCTTCACATAATTGGGCAATCGTCATGCCTTTGCCAACGTATTTTTGGGTTTCGGGAGAATAACTAACCAAATCTTTTTGGCTATATGAAATGGTACGATTTAAATCTTTTTCAGGCAGCGATTGCAACACCGCCCCAGCCAACAACGCCTTGAAAGTGGACGCATAAGCAAAGCGTTCATCTGCACGATAAGACAAAGAATGTCCCGTTTCTGTATCCCATACATAAACGCCAATTCGGGCTTGATACTGCTGTTCCAAATTCGCCAAAGTCTGTTGAAAGGTGGCTTGTGTGGCTGATTGTTGCACAGGCGCACTAGCAGGCTGCGGATTAGACGTTACCGAATGAACAGAATTGGGCGAACAAGCCGTTAATGTCAGCAATAATAATGTGCCGATTTTTAACTTATTAAACATAAATTATCCTTTGATTTTACTAAATAAATTTCTTTTCAGGCAGCCTGAAAAATAATTTTACCAATCACGCGGGGCAATCAATTCTACACCATCTGCGTCATCAAAACCATAAGCTTGGGCAATAAATTCCATGGTTTCGCCAAAACAATCACGCGCAACTGTTTCAATTTCGCTGTCATTTTCATCAAATTCATCTTGCAATTCATTGAGTTGCTCGGTGGCTTCGTGCGTGATGGCATACAGCGCGTCTAAATTGTCGGGTTGTTCTTGTTCAATGCGTTGGCACACATTCAAAAAAATGGCTTTGCATTTATCAACCAAAAAATTGGGAAAATAGCCGTCATCATACATTCCACGCAGAAAATCGTATGATTGAATTTGCGGATTTTGAATGTTCATCTTGTTTCCTTATTTTATGGGTTATGAATGTTCAGGCAGCCTGAAACGTATTATTCAATAATAAACAAAGGTTCGCCAAATTCCACAGGCTGACCGTTTTCCACCAAAATTTCTTTAATCACGCCTGATTTTTCGGCTTCAATTTCATTCATCAATTTCATGGCTTCAATAATGCACAGCGTGTCGCCTGCTTTAACCGTTGCGCCTACTTCCACAAACGCAGGTGCGCTTGGGCTTGGTGCGCGGTAGAACGTGCCAACCATAGGCGATTTTTGCGCTTGGCTCAAATCACGCGCAGCAGGGGCTGACGGTGCAGCCGCCGCAGCAACAGGCGCAGCCGCTACGGGTGCAGGGGCAGGCGCAACAGGTGCAGCCATTGGCGCAGTCGCATAAATGGTTTGAGCAGGTGCTGGCGCAGCGGTTCTGTTGCAAAGTTTTAAATAAAGAATAAAATTCCTTACGGTATCTATGATTTAAGCTGGGATTCCCAATAATACCTTGATTTCAGTACAGACCGAAAACCCGAAGAGAGTGCCTTCTTTTCGG
>NZ_JABGBN010000019.1 GCF_013133795.1 Pelistega suis | reverse complement strand
GTGATTTTAGATACAACGCCAGCGCCTACTGTACGACCGCCTTCACGAATCGCAAAACGTAGACCTTCTTCCATCGCGATTGGAGCGATTAATTCAACTTCCATCGCTACGTTATCGCCTGGTAATACCATCTCTTTGTCCGCTGGTAATGTAATTGTACCTGTTACGTCCGTTGTACGGAAGTAGAACTGTGGACGGTAACCTTGGAAGAATGGTGTGTGACGACCACCCTCTTCTTTCGAAAGGATATACACCTCTGCTGAGAAGTTTGTGTGTGGCTTGATTGAACCTGGTTTCGCTAATACTTGACCACGCTCTACGTCTTCACGCTTCGTACCACGTAGTAATAAACCTACGTTATCACCCGCTTGACCTTCGTCTAGTAACTTACGGAACATCTCAACGCCTGTACACGTTGTTTTTGCTGTTTCGCGGATACCTACGATTTCAATCTCTTCACCCACTTTAATGATACCACGCTCAATACGGCCTGTTACCACTGTACCACGACCTGAAATAGAGAATACGTCCTCTACTGGCATCAAGAATGTACCATCAACTGCACGCTCTGGTGTTGGGATGTATGAGTCTAACGCTTCAGCTAACGCTAAAATCGCTTGCTTACCTAAAGGACCTTCGTCGCCCTCTAACGCTAATTTAGCAGAACCTTTAACGATTGGTGTATCGTCACCTGGGAAGTCGTATTTAGATAACAACTCACGTACTTCCATCTCTACTAACTCTAATAACTCTTCGTCATCTACCATGTCCGCTTTGTTTAGGAACACGATGATGTATGGTACGCCTACTTGGCGTGATAATAGAATGTGCTCACGTGTTTGTGGCATTGGACCGTCAGCGGCTGAACATACTAAAATCGCGCCGTCCATTTGTGCCGCACCCGTAATCATGTTCTTAACATAGTCAGCGTGGCCTGGGCAGTCTACGTGTGCGTAGTGACGGTTTGCTGTTTCGTACTCTACGTGTGCTGTATTAATCGTAATACCACGTGCACGCTCTTCCGGAGCCGCGTCAATTTGTGAGTAGTCTTTCGCTTCACCACCGAACTCTTTCGCTAATACTGTAGTGATCGCTGCCGTTAATGTTGTTTTACCGTGGTCAACGTGACCAATTGTACCTACGTTTACGTGCGGTTTGGTACGTTCAAACTTACCTTTTGCCATGA
>NZ_JABGBN010000018.1 GCF_013133795.1 Pelistega suis | reverse complement strand
TATAGACTCCTGATAACTTCGTTCTGCGATACTCCCTAAATAAACTTTATACTTCTCCATTACTAGGTTTTTTCTACGTCTTGGCATATGGATATCCTTAATAAAATTACTTTGATTTATTTGGAATTTTGACTGGAATAATTTTTACGGTCTTATCTGATTTATCCACGGCAACCATAATCGTTTTAACGGGTAAATCTTTCCTTTTAGCTATTTTCATGGCTTTTGCAACATCACCTTCAGTAGGTAAGTTTTGCGTCACCGCCTCTATCCAACCCTTAGATAATTGATTAGTACCTCCTGCTCCCTTAGTACTCACCTGCAATGCCCCATTAGCGATGTTCTGAGACATGTCGGTTGAATAAGATAACATCCCAGAACCTCTACAGAGCAGCCTACCCCTATGCCATCACCCATCTTGGCTTTAAAAATCTTCTGCATATTGCAGAAAATCAAACTCTCCTTCTTTTCCTGACAATAAGTGAGCTGCATAGCTATCAATAGCTTCAGCAGGATTAGAGAGTTTTTTTATTTGCATGACATCTGTTCTTGGTACGACATACACATTACGTTCGGTGTTATGCGATGAGACAAATAGCTGGAAACCATTTTTTCCCCAGTCTCCATCTAACCGTGTATCTAGCAAACACCGTAGTTCAAAGTATTTATCATCCATAAACTCTTTAATGTGATAGCTTTGACGGAAAGGATGATTAAATTTAGATTCTAAAAATTCGGTATATTGAGGTAATGCTTTATCTGTTTTATCGGTAAAACCACCTATAATTGAATCTATTGGTGATACAGAATAAGTTACAGCTGATGGCAAAACACCTCTATGAATATCAATCACTGTTGATTCCGCCATATCCCATCCCTCAGCTCGGTAAAGCCAAGAGTTAAGTATTTCTAGCGGGATAGTAGGATAATCACTCTTTCCTTTTTCGTAAGTATATGGTGTGTACTGCATATAACATATCCTTTCATCATTTATAATGATACCGAATTGGGTGATGTCACTTGAACCTAAATCCCATTTCTCTACAGCATAGAAAAACTTGCCTCCAATTAAATATTGATAGGTTTTGGGCTGTAAAGCTCTAAAAGGTTCTAAAAAATAATCAGACAAATTTCCTTTCGATTCTTGTATAAAATAATACCCGTTCACTCTCCTTCTGGTCTCACTAAGTTTAAGAGAATCGAACGGAATTTGATTAAGGTCTGTGTAAACAAAATCAAACTGTTCATGTAAATCTTTTTTTGAAAAAAACATTATCATAATCCCCTTTGTTTAATTTCTTCCTTAACTTTTTCCTCTATCGTTCTTTGTTGACCTGCTAACCACCTACGATACTCAGGAGAAATCTCTTTACCCTCTTTAACATACATTTTCCAACCATCGGTACCTGTCTCTACCTTTTTGCCTTTTGACGAATTCAGCTCTTTAGGCAAAGGTTGTAGATTCATTAGATTATTCAATAATTCTCCCTGAAAGTTTTCAAACATCTTTACCTTCTCAAACAGGACATATA
>NZ_JABGBN010000017.1 GCF_013133795.1 Pelistega suis | reverse complement strand
TAATGATCAACATTCTCCACACCATGTGCTTTTAGCTTGGTATAAAGAGCTAATTCTCTGTCATTTAACAACTGCACGCCATATCGGTTAGCTAGCGCATTATTCTCCACCGCCCGTTTGCCAATCTCTGCTGCTCCAATCGCACTGGATGTACTATCGCCCACTAAGCCCCCAGCTAGACCACTGGCGAGTTGGCTCAATGCCGTGATGGTCTGTTTTTGACTCTCCGTGAGCTGATCTGGCGTCGTGTGATACAACTGCTCAGTCAGGACCTGAGCAGCTAACTCGCCACTCACCGCTCCCGCTGCACCTGCCACCACATGATTTCCTGTCGCATAGGCCTCTACTGCGCCCAGTAAAGCATGCGCCATCAAGTTAGCCTCTCTATTGACTTTGCCTGTACTCTGATCAGTCGTAGCTTCTTTGATTAACTGATTCACATAAGGGGATAGTCCTCCTACTACCGCTTGTCCGACAGAACCTCTACGGAGCAGCCTACTCCTATGCTATCACCCATCTTGTCCTTAAAAATCCTCTGCATATTGTAGAAAATCAAATTCTCCCTCTTTCCCTGACAATAGGTGAGCTGCATAGCTATCAATAGCTTCTGCTGGATGAGAGAGTTTTTTAATTTGCATGACATCTGTTCTTGGCACAACATACACATTACGTTCGGTGTTATGGGATGAGACAAAGAGTTGGAAACCATTTTTCCCCCAGTCGTCTGACAATCGTGTATCCAATAAACAGCGCAGTTCAAAATACTTATCAGCATCCATAAACTCTTCGGTTTGATACGTCTGACGGAACGCATGATTAAACTTTGCTTCTAAAAACTCGGCATATTGAGGTAGTACGCGCCGTTCCCTATCTGCCATTTCTCTGAGCAATGAATATATTGGAGACATGGAATAAGTTACAGCTGATGGCAAAACACCTCTATGAATATCAATCGCTATTGATTCTGCCACATCCCATCCTTGAGCACGATAAAGCCAAGAATTAAGAATTGCCAAAGGAATAGTAGGGTAGTCATTCTTACCTTCCTCATAGGTATACGCCGTGTATTTAATGTAACAAGCTCTATTATTGACTATTAATCCTAATTGAGTGATATCGTCAAAATTGGGGTAGGGAGACTTATGCACTGCATAGAAAAGTTTACCTTTGCTCAAATAATGATAAGTACTTGGTTGCCACCGCCTAAATGGTTCTACTAAATAATCAAATAACTCATCCCCATGTTCTTGGATGAAATTGTAGGCATTAATCCCCCTTCCAAAATCATCTAACTTAATAGACTCATAAGGAATTTGATTTAAATCTGTATAAATCTGACTAAAACTATTGTATAAATCTTTTTCTGACAAAAACATTATCGTAAACCTCGTCGTATAATTTCTCGTTGGACTTTCTCTGTTATATTACCTTGAACAGATTTAAGATAAGCACGATACTCAAGCGATATCTCTTTTCCATCCTTAGCATACATACGCCAACCCTCTGTTCCTGTCTCTACCTTTTTGCCTTTTGACGAATTCAGCTCTTTAGGCAAAGGTTGTAGATTCATTAGATTATTCAATAATTCTCCCTGAAAGTTTTCAAACATCTTTACCTTCTCAAACAGGACATATATTCTGCATTAAACATCAAAAGTTCAGAAACTTATACTCTATTCACTTTCCTTATCCGAATGTTTAGGAATATTCTTTCCCACCATTTCACCCGGAACAACTCCATTTTTAAAGGGGCTTGAACTATGAGTTAATAACGTCGTCGATTCTCTGCTCTGGGGATAAACGTTATTCACACTAAAAGCTTTATTGTTAAATTCTTCTTCTAACTGTAACTCAGCATATTCTTTCTGCATAGCTAGATAATGGTTAGCCTGAACATCAGCACACTTTTTTACATCGCTATTTTTATGCCATGCTGCTTTATCAGGAATATCCAAAATATGCTTAGTAATTTCAACTATTGTGAGCGCATTAGTGAATGCCCAAAATACAGCAAAGAAGATTTGATATATACTTTTAAAGTCCACACTGAAATAAACCCATATACCCAAAACCAACATAACAGGGACTGTCCACTTCAAAGAGTTTAAGAACCACCAGTTTGATTTTATCGGAAATAAATTAAATAGCTTATCCACATAAAAAACAATCATTCCACTGATAAGACAAATCACAAACCTTTCTTTCTGATAAGAAAGAATTTGATCAAGACGCAAGGTCATAGCATCGTTAAACGCAACACTCATCAAAGCGGATAGTGTCATAGCAAAGAAAACACTTGATAGTGAAACTATTATTCGGCAGACATAGGGTAAAGCCTTTATCATTACTACCTCCTTGAATCATCCTCTTTAAGAT
>NZ_JABGBN010000016.1 GCF_013133795.1 Pelistega suis | reverse complement strand
ATTCCTTTAAAACGAATTTGTTTTAATGACTTAAGGCAAAGTCAATGTTGGGTGGGCAGTTTTAGTGCTAAACACCAAGATGTTAAAGAGATAGAGAATGCTATGCAGTTGATGCAAGATTTCTTTGCTTCTAAAACAGATGATTTTTTTGTGTTGAGTGCTTTAGCCTATGAAGATAAAACTTCTCAAGTTAGCTTAGATGAAGAGGTTTTAGACCGATACGAGCAAGCCAAGCAAACAGGATTCTTGCAGCCTTTGACCGATGAGTTTTTATCTTGGATACAGGGTAAGAGTCAATTTTTATACCAATTTATCAACTTTACTTTTAATGCAGAATATTACGTGCCTTTTGTTAAGATGATGATGTATTTAAAACCTCATCAGTTGGTGGTAGGAGATTTATGCGTACTGATTAGTCCTAAGCTGCAGATTGCACTATATCCTCATGATGATATAGGTTTTGGTGTGATTGCCTTAGATGATGACCCTAGATTAGGTATTGAGTTTTTAAGGTTTTGTGAAAAAGACGGGCGGTTTAGTGTGCATATTGATGCTGATGTATTAAAGGAGAGTGAGAGGGTGTAAGTACTTTCATGGTAACCCTATGGTTACCTTATTAGCGAGTGCTCTAGCTAACCGATATGGAGTGCAGTCGTTAAATGACAGAGAATTGGTTTTTTATACCAAACTAAAGGCACATGGAGTAGAGGATGTTGATTATTATACCCAAGAGTATGCAAATGCTAAAACAGGGCAGAAAAAGAGTATATACGTAAGCCATATAAAGAGGCAACAGAACGTTCAGATGCTATTAGTGATAACCTCTACCATTGGTCTGGCAGTGATGCAGATAATGTGCCATTAAAACTTAATGAAATTAGATTGTCGCCCGAAGATAAAAGAAAACTAAAAGAGGCAGGAGCAGTCTTTTTTAGAAGAGGAAAATAAATAAAATGATTATTTGCAAAAAACCTTATTATTTTGCAGAAAATGGTATTGGCAGTTTAGACTTTTTTTTACATGTAGAAAGAGTGTTTATTGATGGGTATCGTAATGATTTATATCCGACAGGGACTCTGAATATAGTATCTGATGGAGTGTTTTATCCTGGAAGAAACTTTTTATTGGATTTATACAATACAGTGGATGATTTGAAACGCACTATTCAAGAAGTGAGAGAAAAGCAGAAAATAATTCCTGATATTGGGGATTTGTCCATCAGAAGAATAAGTGAGAAAGGCTTATTCTTAGCTGATATTGAGGATGGAGTTATTAATCTGAGTTTTGATGCCATGTGCTTGTATTTAATCTTTGACGGAGAGTATGAGAGAGTATTTTTTGGTAAAACTATAACTGATTTGAGAACGATGAGAGAGAAAAAATTAATGAAGGGCACTCTCGAAGATTTAATTATGGCATTGCCTGATTTCTTACCCAAAGAGGCTTTTGTATGATGATATGTAATGATCCTTGTTATTACGAAGATAATGGAATGGGAGGCATGGATTTCTTCTTTTTGGTTGAGAAAATAGGCTTATATCAGGGGAAGTTGGTCGGTAGTCTTAACATAGTCTCAGATGATGTTATCCATCCTGGCAATCATATTTTGCTTGATTTAATTACTACCATCGGCAAGTTAAAGTCCGTAGTTGCAAATCTTAAAGAGGAAACCATCCCTGATATAGGGCATTTAAGCGTATATGACGAAGAAGAATGCAAATACCGTTTTGTTTTCGATGAAGGTAGAGAATATGAAACAGGAATTATTGATTTAAGTTTTGATGGTTTGGCACTTTATTTAGGATATGATGGGGATTTCGAGAGAGTATTTATGTGTCAAGAAACCTTATTTGGAATGGGGGGGGTAGATTCAATAATAGAGAAACGTTTGCGAAAAGGAACATTAAAAAGGTTAATTTTAAAATTACCAGATTTTGATACTAACGATGAAGAACTGCAGGAAATTGTTTATAAGTAATTCGTGTGTTTCATGAGCATAATTCACAATAGAGAGTTTGAATTTCTGCCGTATGCAGAAGATTTTTAAGCATAAGGTGGGTGATAGCATAAGGAGTAGGCTCTTCTGTAGTGGGTTCTGTGATGTTACCTTATTTATCGCATGGTTGGAGTAGAGGGTTCTGTCCAAGATAGGATGACAGAGAAAGTCCAACGAGAAATTAAACAAAGGGGGTTTACGATAATGTTGTTTTCAAAGCAAGATTTATATAGTAAGTTTGATTTTGTTTATACAGATTTAAGTCAAATACCATTTAATTCATTTATGTTAAGCGAGATAAGTAAAGAGGTTAATGGCTACTGTTTTATCCAAGAAAGTAATGGAGATTTATGCAGTTACCTTATTGAGCCTTTTAAAAGTTGGCAACCAAAAACTTATAGTTATTTAACTAATGGAGAGTTTTTTTATGCAGTAAAAACCACTCCATATCCAGGTGTAATCGGAGATACTACGCAGTTAGGGATTATAGTAGGTAACAAGGTATGCTACATACAATATACCCCATATACCTATGAAAAAAAGACAAGTAGATATCCCACTATCCCGCTAGAAATACTTAACTCTTGGCTTTACCGAGCTGAGGGATGGGATATGGCGGAATCAACAGTGATTGATATTCATAGAGGTGTTTTGCCATCAGCTGTAACTTATTCTGTATCACCAATAGATTCAATTATAGGTGGTTTTACCGATAAAACAGATAAAGCATTACCTCAATATACCGAATTTTTAGAATCTAAATTTAATCATCCTTTCCGTCAAAGCTATCACATTAAAGAGTTTATGGATGATAAATACTTTGAACTACGGTGTTTGCTAGATACACGGTTAGATGGAGACTGGGGAAAAAATGGTTTTCAGTTATTTGTCTCATCGCATAACACCGAGCGTAATGTGTATGTTGTGCCAAGGACAGATGTGATGCAAATAAAAAAACTCTCTCATCCAGCAGAAGCTATTGATAGCTATGCAGCTCACTTATTGTCAGGGAAAGAAGGGGAGTTTGATTTTCTGCAATATGCAGAAGATTTTTAAAGCC
>NZ_JABGBN010000015.1 GCF_013133795.1 Pelistega suis | reverse complement strand
ATAATCACATCCTGCTGAAATTGCTTTCCTTTAAAATGACTCATCGTCATTCCTCCTGCTATCTTTTTCTATTATTCTACCTTATTTGATAGTAGATTTAAAACTTTGCAACAGAACCGTATAGATTCTCCTTGTCGAGAGTTGATGGAACGAGTAAAGCAATGTGAGCTAAACTCAAAAATACAGCTATAGTGTTTGGCTGTATCTATCGCCTTAGCAGACTGTGTAAATGTCACGGGAAAGGGATTGAGATGTTCTAAGTTATATATCTCCCCATCAATGGTTATTTGAGAAAATTTAGACATACATTACCATCTTCGTAAAGCTTGATCATCAACAGTAAAATCAATTTCTAACTTATTTAATATTTTTGGTAAAACTTGATGAATAAGTCGCATTCCTGTTAATAATTCATTCATATAAATATCAGGGTGTAATCTATATTTATTCAGCCCTAGAGATTCTGCTTCTGCGTTTACTCCTAGGCTGTCATGGTCATCATAGATTAAATCTAATAATTCTGCTCTTAGCGGAATATTAAGCTTGAAAGCAAAATTTTTGATTTCAAGAATGAGCTCTTCACAGGTTCTTAATATTTTGCGTTGGAAAGTCGTGAAGTTAGGTGTCAAATTGTTATGATGTAAATCCAATTTTGTTACTGCAATAGAGAGAATATAGTCTTCTAAGCCAGTAATATTGTCGCTAAAATCGTCATATTCGTAGTGATTGTTATCTAGTTCATAAATATAAGCTAAGTAGAAACCGTAGACATCTGTGTAGGCCTTTAAAATTTGATAGATAAGATCGAAAAGAGGAATTTTTTCTAGAAAATCAAAAGCATAGATGTCATTTTGAGGACTATTCTCTGAAGTAAAGTTATCATCTACAGATTTTTGAAGGTCTATTTCTACAGGGAATTCGGTAGGTAGTTTAACGCCTAATTGCTTTAGTATGTGAAGTAAGTCAGCACAGATTATTTCTGGCTCTTCTATCAATGGTTCTGTACGGTAACCTGTTTCTGCTGATTCATAAGCAAGATCAGCTAGATAGATAATAATTTTTTCCCATTTTAAATAATTATCATATGAATGGCAGTATAAGATGTTTTCCGCTTGGCTAGAAAATTGTAACCAAAAAAAATATTAGTTCGATTCAATGGAGGTTCCTTCAGTTTTCTGATGAAGCGCGGAGGTGGCTCAACCTGCGAAAAGAAACGAGTTGCTATGGACTTGCACCGGTTGTGTTCCGGTCTATCTGTCCTGAAGCGCGGTGTCCGGAATTTCAGGTTTGTGTCTCTACAAAGACTAACTATCAGAAAAACTCATCGAGCATCAAATGAAACTGCAATTTATTCATATCAGGATTATCAATACCATATTTTTGAAAAAGCCGTTTCTGTAATGAAGGAGAAAATTCACCGAGGCAGTTCCATAGGATGGCAAGATCCTGGTATCGGTCTGCGATTCCGACTCGTCCAACATCAATACAACCTATTAATTTCCCCTCGTCAAAAATAAGGTTATCAAGTGAGAAATCACCATGAGTGACGACTGAATCCGGTGAGAATGGCAAAAGCTTATGCATTTCTTTCCAGACTTGTTCAACAGGCCAGCCATTACGCTCGTCATCAAAATCACTCGCATCAACCAAACCGTTATTCATTCGTGATTGCGCCTGAGCGAGACGAAATACGCGATCGCTGTTAAAAGGACAATTACTAACAGGAATCGAATGCAACCGGCGCAGGAACGCTGCCAGCGCATCAACAATATTTTCACCTGAATCAGGATATTCTTCTAATACCTGGAATGCTGTTTTCCCGGGGAGCGCAGTGGTGAGTAACCATGCATCATCAGGAGTACGGATAAAATGCTTGATGGTCGGAAGAGGCATAAATGCCGTCAGCCAGTTTAGTCTGACCATCTCATCTGTAACATCATTGGCAACGCTACCTTTGCCATGTTTCAGAAACAACTCTGGCGCATCGGGCTTCCCATACAATCGATAGATTGTCGCACCTGATTGCCCGACATTATCGCGAGCCCATTTATACCCATATAAATCAGCATCCAGGTTGGAATTTAATCGCGGCCTCGAGCAAGACGTTTCCCGTTGAATATGGCTCATAACACCCCTTGTATTACTGTTTATGTAAGCAGACAGTTTTATTGTAACATCAGAGATTTTGAGACACAACGTGGATTTGTTGAATAAATCGAACTTTTGCTGAGTTGAAGGATCAGATCACGCATCTTCCCGACAACGCAGACCGTTCCGTGGCAAAGCAAAAGTTCAAAATCACCAACTGGCCCACCTACAATAAAGGGGTCGTTTGCGGGAGAGGGCGAAATCCTACGCTAAGGCTTTGGCCAACGATATTCTCCGGTAAGATTGATGTGTTCCCAGGGGATAGGAGAAGTCGCTTGATATCTAGTATGACGTCTGTCGCACCTGCTTGATCGCGGCCGCGATAGCTAGATCGCGTTGCTCCTCTTCTCCATCCGCGTTCCAAGCTGCGGAAAGGCACCCATAAGCGTACGCCTGGTCGAGCAGGCGACGCGGATCGACGTCCAGCGCACGAGAGAATGCGTCCGCCATCTGTGCAATGCGTCTAGGATCGAGACAAAGGTCGTCTCTGTCAGCCGGATCGTAGAACATATTGGCGGCGCCAAAGCCCACTTCACCGACCAGACCGACGGGATCTATCACCAGCCAGCCGCGACTGGAGAACATGATGTTTTCATGATGCAGATCGCCATGTAGCCCACGCAGTTCCGAGGCATTGCTCATCATTTGATCGGCTATAATCGCCGCGTGGACGTAGTCAGTTTGACAACCTGCGTTTTGATCATCGCGCGCCCGCTGAAACAAAGCTGCAAAGCGATCCCGGATCGGGAGAAGGGCAGAAGGCAGGGGTTCCTCAGATGCGGCATACAGCTTCGCCATCAGTTCCGCTGCAATTTCGGTCGCCTGGTAGTCGCCGTGCTCGGCAACGATGTGAGAGAGCATTCGCTCCCCGGCATATTCGAGCAACATCAGATTGTTCTCACGACCGAGCAACCGGACTGCTCCCCTCCCATTGCGCCATACCAGATAGTCGGCCCCGCGCAGTTCATCAGCAATGTCTTCTATAGGTTTCAATCCCTTGACGATTGCAGGAGTCCCGTCTGGCAATGAAACTTTCCAAACGAGGCTGGAAAAGGTGTCCGCAATGAGAACAGGTTGCGAAACGTGCCAATGAGCAGGAAAAACAGGCGGCATGAACATCAACCCCAAGTCAGAGGGTCCAATCGCAGATAGAAGGCAAGGCGTTCGCGGTCGGGGGCTTCGATCCCCAATACATTGAATAGGACAGCGAAGGCGCGCTCTGCTTCATCTGGCGCTGCCCAGTTCTCTTCGGCGTTAGCAATCATGAGTGCCAAATCGGCATAGCGATCTGCTGTTCCGAGCCGCCCAAGGTCGATCAGACCCGTGCATTGAAGAGTTTTAGGGTCCACCATGAAGTTCGGCATGCAGGGATCACCATGGCAAACAACCATATCGGTGCGCTCTTGGTCGAGCCGCACCGGTAGCTCTCGTTCGACACGAGCCAAAAGATCGAGCTGCGGCGTACTCTTGTCCTCGTCCGGTAAGAAGTCGGGATTGACGGCATTGCGGGACACCACATCAACGGCGCGTCCGAACATTCGCGACAGCCTGCGCTCAAACGGACATTGATCAACCGATAGGCTGTGAACAGCGCCAAGTTGCTGCCCCATTGACGGCCACGCTTTGAGCAAATCCGCTCCAGACAGATCAGCCGCCGGTACTCCCGGAATTGCCGTTATCACCAAGCATGCACCCTCCTGTTCCTCCTGCCAGTTGATCACCTCGGGGCAAGCCACACCTCGACCTTTGAGCCAAATGAGGCGGTCACGCTCTCCAGCGAGCTCACCGCGGCGGGAAGCAGGTGCGATTTTCGCGAAGGCATGCCCGTCACCACGTCGAAAAACAAAATCACCGGATTCTCCGCCTCTGACAGGCAACCAGTCAGAATGCGATTCACCAAAAAAAATATTAGTTCGATTCAATGGAGGTTCCTTCAGTTTTCTGATAACGAATTCTTGCGGTTTCTTTCAGCGCCGCCAATACCGCCAGCCCGTCGCGCAAGGGGCGCGGCTCGTGTGTGCGGATGAAGTCAGCTCCACCTGCGGCGGCGGCAAGCTCTGCAGCGAGTGTCGCGGCCCCGACATCCCCCGGACCACGGCCTGTGAGCGCGCGCAGAAAGGATTTGCGCGAAACAGACAGAAGCACCGGCAAATCGAAGCGCAGCCGCAATTCATCGAACCGCGCCAGCACCGAGAGCGAGGTTTCGGGAGCAGCCCCCAGAAAAAACCCCATGCCGGGATCAAGGACAAGGCGGTTGCGTTTGATACCGGCACCCGTCAGCGCCGCGATGCGCGCGTCAAAGAACGCCGCAATGTGATCCATGATGTCGCCAGCGGGTGCCTCGCGCCGATCTGCCTGCCCGTCTTGCACCGAATGCATAACGACGAGTTTGGCAGATGATTTCGCCAATTGCGGATAGAACGCAGCGTCTGGAAAACCGCGAATATCATTGAGATAGGCCACACCACGCGACAAGGCATAGGCTTGCGTCGCGGGTTGATAACTGTCGAGCGAGACGGGAATGCCATCTGCCTTGAGCGCGTCCAGCACCGGCGCGATACGCGCGATTTCTGTGTCGGACGAAACAGGCGCAGCGTCGGGATTGCTGGATGCCGGACCGAGGTCGATCACATCTGCCCCCTCGGCCATCAGCTTACGCGCCTGCGCAATGGCTGCGTCTGGCGCCAGATACCGGCCTCCATCGGAGAAACTGTCCGAGGTTATGTTGACGATGCCGAAAATGATGAGCGATTTATTCATGGGGGCTTCTATAATAATAATCGAGCATGAGTCTCATACGGATGCTCGGGTCGAAAGGGAATCCCCAGGCGAGTAACCTGTTTGCGGTGATCCATTAGCTGCAGGAGCAGAATAGCATACATCTGGAAGCAAAGCAAGGAAAGCGGCCTATGGAGCTGTGCGGCAGCGCTCAGTAGGCAATTTTTCAAAATATTGTTAAGCCTTTTCTGAGCATGGTATTTTTCATGATATTACCAATTAGCAGGAAAATAAGCCATTGAATATAAAAGGCTAAATTGCTAGACTTTTGCGCTTAAATTCGCCAAAATCTGTTTTTTTGTTCTACAAACAAATTATCCGAATTTCCGCGCAATGTACGTTTCAGGCTGCCTGAAATGCGTTGCGCCCCACACAAAACCTTGTTAATAGGAAATATTGAAAATGGATTTACGCAAATTAAAAAAACTGATTGATTTGGTTGAAGAATCAGGAATTGCCGAGATTGAAGTTACCGAAGGCGAAGAAAAAGTCCGCATTACGCGCACCGTGGCTGCGCCGGTTCTGTTGCAAAGTTTTAAATCTACTATCAAATAAGGTAGAATAATAGAAAAAGATAGCAGGAGGAATGACGATGAGTCATTTTAAAGGAAAGCAATTTCAGCAGGATGTGATTAT
>NZ_JABGBN010000014.1 GCF_013133795.1 Pelistega suis | reverse complement strand
GATAGGCAATAAAAAAACCTCTCTAGGGATTATCTAGAGAGGTTTTTGATGTAATTAGCTTGACGATGCCCTACTTTCACAGGTGTCCACCCACTATCATCGGCGCAAAGGCGTTTCACTGTCCTGTTCGGGATGGGAAGGAGTGGTACCACCTTGCTATGGTCGTCAAGCGTAAACTTGTTGGCTTGTCTTTAGCCCTTTGGAAGAAGCACAGTGTTTTGTTCAAATGTTGGGGTTGAGATTGAGGGGGTATTAAATTGTGGCGTATCACGCTACACTCTAAGGGGTTGATGGGTAATCAACCGATAAAGTTATAGGATCAAGCCTCACGGGCAATTAGTACTGGTTAGCTACATGCATTACTGCACTTCCACACCCAGCCTATCAACGTCCTGGTCTCGAACGACCCTTTAGGGGAAATGAATTCCCGGGATACCTTATCTTCAGACGAGTTTCCCGCTTAGATGCCTTCAGCGGTTATCTCTTCCGTACTTAGCTACTCGGCAATGCCATTGGCATGACAACCGATACACCAGCGGTACGTCCACTCCGGTCCTCTCGTACTAGGAGCAGCCTCCGTCAAGTATCCAACGCCCACGGCAGATAGGGACCAAACTGTCTCACGACGTTTTAAACCCAGCTCACGTACCTCTTTAAATGGCGAACAGCCATACCCTTGGGACCGGCTACAGCCCCAGGATGAGATGAGCCGACATCGAGGTGCCAAACACCGCCGTCGATATGAACTCTTGGGCGGTATCAGCCTGTTATCCCCAGAGTACCTTTTATCCGTTGAGCGATGGCCCTTCCATTCAGAACCACCGGATCACTTTGTCCTGCTTTCGCACCTGTTCGACTTGTCAGTCTCACAGTCAAGCACGCTTATGCCAATGCACTATCAGCACGATTTCCGACCGTACCTAGCGTACCTTCGAACTCCTCCGTTACACTTTGGGAGGAGACCGCCCCAGTCAAACTGCCCACCATACACTGTCCCCAACCCGGATAACGGGTCTAGGTTAGAACCGCAAACAAACCAGGGTGGTATTTCAAGGACGGCTCCAGCAAAACTAGCGTCCTGCTTTCAGCGCCTCCCACCTATCCTACACAGGCCGGTTCACAATCCAATGTAAAGCTACAGTAAAGGTTCATGGGGTCTTTCCGTCTAGCCGCGGGGAGATTGCATCATCACAAACACTTCAACTTCGCTGAGTCTCAGGAGGAGACAGTGTGGCCATCGTTACGCCATTCGTGCAGGTCGGAACTTACCCGACAAGGAATTTCGCTACCTTAGGACCGTTATAGTTACGGCCGCCGTTTACTGGGGCTTCGATCAAGAGCTTGCACCCCATCACTTAACCTTCCAGCACCGGGCAGGCGTCACACCCTATACGTCCACTTTCGTGTTTGCAGAGTGCTGTGTTTTTAATAAACAGTCGCAGCCACCGATTCTCTGCGGCCTCTTCGCGCTTTGACACGCTACAAAGGCATACCTTCTCCCGAAGTTACGGTATCAATTTGCCGAGTTCCTTCTCCTGAGTTCTCTCAAGCGCCTTGGAATATTCATCCCGTCCACCTGTGTCGGTTTGCGGTACGGTCGTCATTAAACTAGAGCTTAGAGGCTTTTCTTGGGACCACTGCCTGTGACTTCGCGGATAAATCCGCTTCGGGTCAATTCCTTGAATCATGCTGCCGGATTTGCCTAACAGCCATCTTGGAACCAACAACGGGTACAACCAATCACCCGATCACATTTCGCAATCCGTCCCCCCATCGCATTTAATGCCGGTGCTGGAATATTAACCAGCTTCCCATCAGCTACGCATCTCTGCCTCGCCTTAGGGGCCGACTCACCCTGCGCCGATGAACGTTGCGCAGGAAACCTTGGACTTACGGCGAGGGAGCTTTTCACTCCCTTTATCGCTACTCATGTCAGCATTCGCACTTCTGATACCTCCAGCAGCCTTTACAAGCCACCTTCACAGGCTTACAGAACGCTCTCCTACCGCGCACAGTAAACTGTGCACCCGCAGCTTCGGTAACTGGCTTAGCCCCGTTACATCTTCCGCGCAGGACGACTCGATCAGTGAGCTATTACGCTTTCTTTAAAGGGTGGCTGCTTCTAAGCCAACCTCCTGACTGTCTATGCCTTCCCACTTCGTTTCCCACTTAGCCAATTTTAGGGACCTTAGCTGGCGGTCTGGGTTGTTTCCCTCTTGAGTCTGGACGTTAGCACCCAGTGCTCTGTCTCCCAAGCTGTACTTGTCGGTATTCGGAGTTTGCCATGGTTTGGTAAGTCGCCATGACCCCCTAGCCATAACAGTGCTCTACCCCCGACAGTAATACTTGAGGCACTACCTAAATAGTTTTCGGAGAGAACCAGCTATTTCCAGATTTGTTTAGCCTTTCACCCCTATCCACAGCTCATCCCCTAATTTTTCAACATTAGTGGGTTCGGTCCTCCAGTACCTGTTACGGTACCTTCAACCTGGCCATGGATAGATCATCTGGTTTCGGGTCTACACCCAGCGACTAAGACGCCCTATTCGGACTCGCTTTCGCTACGCCTTCCCTATTCGGTTAAGCTTGCCACTGAATGTAAGTCGCTGACCCATTATACAAAAGGTACGCCGTCACCCCATAAAGAGGCTCCGACTGTTTGTATGCACACGGTTTCAGGATCTATTTCACTCCCCTCCCGGGGTTCTTTTCGCCTTTCCCTCACGGTACTGGTTCACTATCGGTCGATCACGAGTATTTAGCCTTGGAGGATGGTCCCCCCATCTTCAAACAGGATTTCACGTGTCCCGCTCTACTTATTCGACGCTTAGTACCACAGTGTGCGTTTCGTCTACAGGGCTATCACCTGCTATGGCCGTGCTTTCCATCACGTTCGACTGCACACACTGCTATCTCGTCAAGGCTGGTCCGATTTCGCTCGCCACTACTTTCGGAATCTCGGTTGATTTCTTTTCCTCGAGTTACTTAGATGTTTCAGTTCACTCGGTTCGCTTCGACTCACCTATGTATTCAGTGAGTGATACTGTTAAAAACAGTGGGTTTCCCCATTCGGAAATCTGCGGATCAAAGCTTATTTGCTAGCTCCCCGCAGCTTATCGCAAGCTATAACGTCCTTCATCGCCTGTGATCGCCAAGGCATCCACCATGTGCACTTAGTTACTTGATCCTATAACTTTATCGGCTCATTACGACAAGCGTAACAACGATACGTTAGGTATTAAGTTAACTTTATCTTCGGTGATATCGCTATCACCAGGACAATCAATGCCTTTTATCGTGCTGGTTGCACGCATTGTTGCCCTATGCTTGAGTTTGCGTGTTTTATGCCGTTCATCAATGTTTATTCATATCTTTCGATATACGTTGAGAACTTCAAAATAATAATGCAATCACAACCCATAAATAAATTTGCAACATTACTCTTCCTGAAAGAGTGGATGTTACGCATTTGAATTACTTGTTGTGCTTCTTCCAAATTGTTAAAGAACAGCCTTCCATTATAGCAGTTAATATGAACTACTACAAGGTATTTTTTTACATTATCTTCTCTGAAGATAACGATAAAACTTGGTGTTTGTTAATTCATCTTACGATACTGACAGCCTAGGTAATGGTGGAGGATAACGGGATCGAACCGATGACCTCCTGCTTGCAAAGCAGGCGCTCTACCAACTAAGCTAATCCCCCAATCTTGGTGGGTCAAGCTGGAATCGAACCAGCGACCCCCGCCTTATCAAGACGGTGCTCTAACCGACTGAGCTACTGACCCGTTTCTAGCTGTGTATCTTTGTGATGATATTAACAACCGATAAGCGTGGACGCTTTCGCTTTGAGGCGTAATGCTCTTAAAGGAGGTGATCCAGCCGCAGCTTCCGCTACGGCTACCTTGTTACGACTTCACCCCAGTCATGAATCCTACCGTGGTAGTCGCCCTCCTTGCGGTTAGGCTAACTACTTCTGGTAAAACCCACTCCCATGGTGTGACGGGCGGTGTGTACAAGACCCGGGAACGTATTCACCGCGACATGCTGATCCGCGATTACTAGCGATTCCGACTTCATGCAGGCGAGTTGCAGCCTGCAATCCGGACTACGATCGGGTTTATGAGATTAGCTCCACCTCGCGGTTTGGCAACCCTCTGTCCCGACCATTGTATGACGTGTGAAGCCCTACCCATAAGGGCCATGAGGACTTGACGTCATCCCCACCTTCCTCCGGTTTATCACCGGCAGTCTCATTAGAGTGCTCTTGCGTAGCAACTAATGACAAGGGTTGCGCTCGTTGCGGGACTTAACCCAACATCTCACGACACGAGCTGACGACAGCCATGCAGCACCTGTGTTTCGGTTCTCTTGCGAGCACTGCCAAATCTCTTTAGCATTCCGAACATGTCAAGGGTAGGTAAGGTTTTTCGCGTTGCATCGAATTAATCCACATCATCCACCGCTTGTGCGGGTCCCCGTCAATTCCTTTGAGTTTTAATCTTGCGACCGTACTCCCCAGGCGGTCAACTTCACGCGTTAGCTGCGCTACTAAGTCCCGAAGGACCCAACAGCTAGTTGACATCGTTTAGGGCGTGGACTACCAGGGTATCTAATCCTGTTTGCTCCCCACGCTTTCGTGCATGAGCGTCAGTATTATCCCAGGGGGCTGCCTTCGCCATCGGTATTCCTCCACATCTCTACGCATTTCACTGCTACACGTGGAATTCTACCCCCCTCTGACATACTCTAGTTCGGGAGTTAAAAATGCAGTTCCAAGGTTGAGCCCTGGGATTTCACATCTTTCTTTCCGAACCGCCTGCGCACGCTTTACGCCCAGTAATTCCGATTAACGCTTGCACCCTACGTATTACCGCGGCTGCTGGCACGTAGTTAGCCGGTGCTTATTCTTCAGGTACCGTCAGCGTCCATGGGTATTAACCACGAACTTTTCTTCCCTGACAAAAGTGCTTTACAACCCGAAGGCCTTCATCGCACACGCGGGATGGCTGGATCAGGGTTTCCCCCATTGTCCAAAATTCCCCACTGCTGCCTCCCGTAGGAGTCTGGGCCGTGTCTCAGTCCCAGTGTGGCTGGTCGTCCTCTCAAACCAGCTACGGATCGTCGCCTTGGTGAGCCGTTACCTCACCAACTAGCTAATCCGATATCGGCCGCTCCAATAGTGAGAGGTCTTGCGATCCCCCCCTTTCCCCCGTAGGGCGTATGCGGTATTAGCTACGCTTTCGCGTAGTTATCCCCCGCTACTGGGCACGTTCCGATACATTACTCACCCGTTCGCCACTCGCCAACCAGAGAGCAAGCTCTCTGTTGCTGCCGTTCGACTTGCATGTGTAAGGCATCCCGCTAGCGTTCAATCTGAGCCAGGATCAAACTCTTCAGTTCAATTCCTGTTTAATTGTAGTATCCGAAGATACTATCGCTGCTTATACTCAAAGAAATAACGTTTTGAAAAAAACCTTATTTCTGTATGTAGTGTAAGCACTTAAAATAATATTTTTAGCTCATCCCGTGATAGGATGACGCCTCTCATTCCAAGCGCCCACACTTATCGGCTGTTAGTTGTTAAAGAACAAAATCGAATTT
>NZ_JABGBN010000013.1 GCF_013133795.1 Pelistega suis | reverse complement strand
AAAACCCTATTAATTCCAAGACAGCGAATATTACTCAGAAATCAAGAGATGGTAAGGGGGGGATACCTATTGGTCAAGATTTCAGAGATAATTCTAAGAAAAAGGTAAATTCAGCTTCAAGGGGTGATATAGTGAGAACACCTACATCCCACCCAGATGATTTTACTAAGCAAAAAGGAAAACAAGGTTTCAAAAATAAGTATACAGGAGAAATTTGGGAAAAAAGTGGGTCTAAACACTCAGATAAAGATGGAGAATGGAAAGTAGGGTTGGGCAAGGACGAACCATATGAAAATAGGAAAATTACGATAGGAGTTGATGATGGGAAAATCATTAAAATTGATAGAAAATAGTCATAGCGTATCATTAGCTAGAATTAAATTTGACGGGTTTTCTAGTAGCAATAGATGGATTGGGTATGTTGAGTCTAAAAATCTAGATACTAATGGTAAGGAAACCTCATGTGCATTGTTTGAGAAGTTCTTTGCTGGGTATGAGCAAGATTTTTTTCTGCTCAGTGCATTAGCCTATAACGATAAAAGAGGCTCTAGATTATATAAACGTTACCTGAATGTTTATAAATTAGCCAAGAGAATCGGATTTTTAGCTCCGATAACTGAGGACTTCATTTCGTACTATTTTGAAGATATTCCTTTTCAATATGAGTTTCTTTCATTGACGTTTGATGATGCTTTATATATGCCACTTTCTAAACTCATGATGGAGATGGTTTTTGGTTGTGTTGTATCCCAGACGTTTTTCTTAATCAATCCCAAATTACAAATCGCCGTGTATCCTCATGATGATGCTTCGTTCGGAATCATTGCGCTCAATGAAGACCCTACTATTGGTGTAGAGTTTTTAAAATTTTGTGAACAAGACCCACAATTTCAAGTGCATTTTGATGATGGGGTTTTGGAAGACTATGAGCGTAGAAAAGCGCAATCCTCAGAAGCAACGCAATGGAACTTTCCTAAAGAATGGCATCGTTCCCCTTCTTTTTTCAATGACCGCCAAACCCATCGTCGAAAGGAGATGGAACTCATTAAAGAAAAAATAAAAAAGAATACCCTAATTAAGTGCATTCCTTTAAAACGAATTTGTTTTAATGACTTAAGGCAAAGTCAATGTTGGGTGGGCAGTTTTAGTGCCAAGCACCAAGATGTTAAAGAGATAGAGAATGCTATGCAGTTGATGCAAGATTTCTTTGCTTCTAAAACAGATGATTTTTTTGTGTTGAGTGCTTTAGCCTATGAAGATAAAACATCTCAAGTCAGTGTAGATGAAGAGGTTTTAGACCGATACGAGCAAGCTAAGCAGACAGGCTTTTTACAAGCATTGACCGATGAGTTTTTATCTTGGATACAGGGTAAGAGTCAATTTTTATACCAATTTATCAACTTTACTTTTAATGCAGAATATTACGTGCCATTTGTCAAGATGATGATGTATTTAAAACCTCATCAGTTGGTGGTAGGAGATTTATGCGTACTGATTAGTCCCAAGCTGCAGATTGCATTATACCCACATGATGATATAGGTTTTGGTGTGATTGCCTTAGATGATAACCCTACATTAGGTGTTGAGTTTTTAAGGTTTTGCGAAAAAGACGAGCGGTTTAGTGCGCATATTGATGCTGATGCGTTGAAAGATAGTAAGAAGGTGTAAGTACTTTCTATGATGTTATCTTATCCATCGCCTGGTTGGAGTGCAGGCTTTTCTACTGATAGCACTCAGAACATGGCTAATGGAGTCGCTGCAGGGTTGAGTGCCTTAGGGAGTGTAAATAAATCAGATAATTCCACCACCTATAGTGCGATAGGGCCAACTATTTATTTGACTGTTAACCAAGGAGAAGCACCGACAGGTTTATCTCGTGATACGCAGAATGCTAATGCTAAGACAGAGCGTTTTGATATGACAGAGGTGAGAGAGCGTCAAGAGATGGCGCAGGTGATTGGTGAGATAGCCAATAATAGTGTGGCGATTGCGCTCAAACCTCGTTTGGATAAAGCAGAGCAGGATAAGAAGGAGGCACAACATCGCCTAGAAACTGATCCGAATGATGCCGTGGCGAAGGCACAGCTTGCACAGGCCAACGCCGTGATTGCCCACTATGGACAAGGAAGTGATATTCAGATGGCAGTACGAGCTGTCACGGGTGTACTACAAGGCATTGCGACAGGTAATGTAGGACAAGCGGTGGTAGGAGGATTATCCCCTTATGTGAATCAGTTAATCAAAGAGGTAACGACTGATCAGAGTACAGGCAAAGTCAATAGAGAGGCTAACTTGATGGCGCATGCCTTACTGGGCGCAGTAGAAGCCTATGCGATAGGTAACCATGTAGGCGCAGGTGCAGCGGGAGTGTTAGCTGGAGTTCCCGCGGTTTTATATGAAGCAGTCAGTGATATTGCTTCCGTGGTATTAAGTCCAATGGAAACTATTGATGCACTGAGTACGTTTGTTTCACAAGATGATATGTTTGATTCAGTGGCGGAGGGAATTAAACAGGATTACTTGGCTCGCTTAGAACATTTCCGACAGGAGTATGAGCGAGCGGGGGCAGGGGGTTCCTTTAATGCGGGGGTAGAAGTAGGAAAACTTGTGACTGAAGCAGCCTCAATGGCAATGGGAGGTGCTGGTATTACAAAGACAAGTGCAACTGCCTTGAGTAAAGGAATTAGCAATAGTGTCCAGATAGGTATGCACCAAGTTCATCGAGTGACGAACTGGAATGCAGTTCGTCACGTAGTAGATACGTCTCAGGTGGCAGAAGCGACTTCAAATGGGTTTATTAATGCCCAAAAAGTCAGAGACTTGGCTTATGTACTAAAACCAACCAATGAATTGGAGAAGAAATTACTTGATGATATTGTATCATCAGGGGATTTAACAGGAAGTAAGACAGAGCAGTTATTTAACAGTCTAGCAGAACGTTCAGGTTATAAAGTACTGGATGGGGGTAAGTATCGGGCAAATAATGGCTTTGACCATGTGTGGCAAGCCAAAGATGGCTCTATTGTTATTGTGGATAGTAAACAATTAAGAAATGGGGCATTGCAGGTGAGTACTAAGGGAGCGGGAGGTACTAATCAATTGTCTAAAGGTTGGATAGAGGCGGTGACGCAAAACTTACCTACTGAAGGTGATGTTGCAAAAGCCATGAAAATAGTTAAAAACGAAGGTTTACCCGTTAAAACAATTATTGTTGCCGTGGATAAATCAGATAAGACCGTAAAAATTATTCCAGTCAAAATTCCAAATAAATCAAAGTAATTTTATTAAGGATATACATATGCCAAGACGTAGAAAAAACCTAGTAATGGAGAAGTATAAAGTTTATTTAGGGAGTATCGCAGAACGAAGTTATCAGGAGTCGGTAGATTTTTGTAAAGGATATGCAGGAGAACTTGATGTTACTAACCCCAATCATTACATGGTAGATCACGCATTGGGGATTATTAAAACAGGCGTGGGTGATCCCTTTGCTTGTATGAGAAATATTGGGGTGCTATACAAAGGACAATCCTCAGTCGATTTGGTAGTTCATGGAGATGTTCAAGCCTTTAAGCAAAACGCTTATGTGGCAGCGAAATTATGGATGTTAGGAAGAGAAAGTGCTCGCTGGGGGTATTTTCAATTTGGTTCGATGTGTTTTTTATCTCTATGCTCAGATAATCCTGATTTAAAAGAGTTTTTAATTACACAGCAAGATATTATTTTAGGTCCCTTGGAACAAGTGATTTATAAACATGATGATATACCTTATTTATCGCATGGCTGGAGTACAGGAGTATTTCTGGGTTATAGAGGAGGTAGCTATAGTTTTGGAGTGGAAGGCTCTGTCCAAGCATGAAAAGGCACAGGGACACTGACGACAAAAAATATCCATAACCATAGGTGCCTTAGGGAGTGTCAATAAATCAGATAATTCCACCACTTATAGTGCGATAGGCCCAACTATTTATCTGACAGTCGACCAAGGAGAAATACCGACAGGTTTATCTCGTGATACGCAGAATGCTAATGCCAAAACCGAGCGTTTTGATATGACAGAGGTGAGAGAGCGTCAAGAGATGGCGCAGGTGATTGGTGAGATAGCCAATAATAGTGTGGCGATTGCCCTCAAACCTCGCTTGGATAAAGCAGAGCAGGATAAGAAAGCAGCTCAACAACGCTTAGACAATAATCCTAATGATGCACAAGCGCAAGCACAGCTTGCATAGGCTAATGCCGTCATTGCCCAATATGGGCAAGGAAGTGATATTCAGATGGCAGTACGGGCTGTCACGGGTGTACTACAAGGCATTGCAACAGGCAATGTAGGACAAGCGGTAGTAGGAGGACTATCCCCTTATGCGAATAAGTTAATTAAAGAGGCAACGACCGACCAGAGCGGTCAGGTCAATAAAGAAGCTAACTTGATGGCGCATGCCTTACTTGGCGCTATAGAAGCCTATGCCACAGGTAATCATGCAGGAGCAGGTGCAGCCGGAGCGGTGACTGGTGAGTTAGCAGCAGAGCTGATTATTAAGCAACTGTATCACAAGAAGGATCCAGATGAGTTGAGCGAAGCGCAGAAACAAACCATCACGGCATTGAGCCAACTAGCCAGTGGTCTAGCTGGAGGGGTAGTGGGTGATAGTACATCCAGTGCGATTGGAGCAGCAGAGATTGGAAAACGGGCGGTGGAGAATAACTATTTATTTAGACACGAGGCAGAAGAGCTAGACAAACTTACACAGCAGATGCAAGCGTGTAAAGATAGCAGTGCAGATTGTCGCGCTATCCAAAAGCGTATTAATGAGCTCTATGTGTTAAGCAATCAACGAGATGACAGTTTAGAATTGAGTTGTCGCTCGGGTTTTTCTGCAAAATGTGCCCAAGAACTTGTTCAATTAACTGCTGCGTTTAAGAGTTTTGAGGGTTATAAACCTGATGCAGATAAGATAGATTTACATATCCAGTATGCGCACACAGCAAACAAATATGCAGAGCTTCAAATGCAACGCATGTCAAATATTGCTAAAAAGGCATTGTTTGCAGTGGCGAAGGAAGAGGTAGAAAATGCAGCTGCACTGGCGGAGATTACAACCAAAGCTATCATTAATAGTGATGAAACAGCAAAAGAGCAACTAGCCCAGATTATTCAAGAGATTAAGCACTTTGTGCAATCACCTATTGCTACCATTACCGAGCAAACTAGAGCAGAGCTTGCACTAGCAGAGCAATTAGAAGCCAATGGAAATAAAGATGCTGCTGATTTTCTGCGCATGAAAGTATATTTATCAAATGAATTGGGAGCAATCGGTTTTATTCAGGGAGGTAAGGGGCTAGTTGACCATGCGCTTATCTCCGTTGGAAAAACACTTAGAAAGATTGATGCGATTCATCCCACAAAAATCACAACTCCGTTAAAAGTTCATTGTGATGTAGGGGGAGCTTGCTTTGTAGCAGGCACATTAGTTGAAACATCAACAGGATTAAAACCGATTGAGCAGATACAGTATGGTGAGCTGGTGTGGTCTCGTGAAGAGTTTGGCGAGACATATGGTTATAAGCCTGTTTTTGCTAATAGTAAAACAGATAATCAAGCAACGGTGGAAGTACTTGTACAGAATGAAGTGGGTGAGACAGAGACCTTTGTAGCAACTACAGAGCATCCATTTTTTGTAGAGGGCATGGGCTGGCGCAAGGCGAGCCTACTTGAAAAAGGAATGGTGCTACTTAATAGAGAAGGACTTCCTTATTTAACGGTATTAGACCAGTACAGCACAGGTCAATTAGAGACTGTTTATAACATTAAAGTAGAGGATTTCAGCACTTACCATATTGGTCATTTAGGTGTCTGGGTACACAACGCAAATTGTTGTGACTTTGTGAATACCTATGGCGATATTGAAAAGAAATTTATTGAGGGGGGATGGGTTGATAAAACAACGGGTAAAGTGCAGTATATTGATCCATTTGATGGCATTCGTAAAGATTTTCCAGATGATGCTATTGCATCTGTTGACCATATTTTGCCACAATCAGAATTTAAGGAAATACCTGGATTTGAACGCTTACCTAAAGAGGTTCAAGAAGCTTTTATCAATGATCCAATGAATCTACAACCTTTGCCTAAAGAGCTGAATTCGTCAAAAGGCAAAAAGGTAGAGACAGGAACAGAGGGTTGGCGTATGTATGCTAAGGAGGGCAAAGAGATTTCGTCTGAGTATCGTGATTATCTTAAAAAAATCCAAAGAGAGATGGAAATGAAAGTGATAAGAGAACTTGAGAAAAAAGGACTAAGATAATGTTTTTTTCAAAGCAAGATTTATATAGTAAGTTTGATTTTGTTTATACAGATTTAAGTCAAATACCATTTAATTCATTTATGTTAAGCGAGATAAGTAAAGAGGTTAATGGCTACTGTTTTATCCAAGAAAGTAATGGAGATTTATGCAGTTACCTTATTGAGCCTTTTAAAAGTTGGCAACCAAAAACTTATAGTTATTTAACTGATGGAGAGTTTTTTTATGCAGTAAAAACCACTCCATATCCAGGTGTAATCGGAGATACTACGCAGTTGGGGATTATAGTAGGTAACAAGGTATGCTACATACAATATACCCCATATACCTATGAAAAAAAGACAAGTAGATATCCCACTATCCCTCTAGAAATCCTTAACTCTTGGCTTTATCGAGCAGAGGGATGGGATGTGGCGGAATCAACAGTGATTGATATTCATAGAGGTGTTTTGCCTTCGCTTAACACTTATAATATGTCTCCAATATATTCATTGCTCAGAGAAATGGCAGATAGGGAACGGCGCGTACTACCTCAATATGCCGAGTTTTTAGAAGCAAAGTTTAATCATCCGTTCCGTCAGACGTATCAAACCGAAGAGTTTATGGATGCTGATAAGTATTTTGAACTGCGCTGTTTATTGGATACACGATTGTCAGACGACTGGGGAAAAAATGGTTTCCAGCTATTTGTCTCATCGCATAACACCGAGCGTAATGTGTATGTCGTACCAAGAACAGATGTGATGCAAATAAAAAAACTCTCTCATCCAGCAGAAGCTATTGATAGCTATGCAGCTCACTTATTGTCAGGGAAAGAAGGGGAGTTTGATTTTCTGCAATATGCAGAAGATTTTTAAAGCCAAGATGGGTGATGGCATAGGGGTAGGCTGCTCTGTAGAGGTTCTGCGATGTTATCTTATTCAACGGACATGTCTCAGAACATGGCTAATGGAGTCGCTGCAGGGTTGAGTGCCTTAGGGAGTGTAAATAAATCAGATCATTCCACCACCTATAGTGCGATAGGCCCAACTATTTATCTGACAGTCGACCAAGGAGAAATACCGACAGGTTTATCTCGTGATACGCAGAATGCTAATGCTAAGACAGAGCGTTTTGATATGACAGAGGTGAGAGA
>NZ_JABGBN010000012.1 GCF_013133795.1 Pelistega suis | reverse complement strand
ACTAAACTATTGGCAACTCCTAGACTTAAATTGTGATGTGCGTGAATACCAATCTGTGTTTCTGGTTTTAACACTTCTCTAAACGCTTTAACGCGATCGGCAATATCATACATATTCATAGCACCGCCTGAATCCACGACATAGACCGTTTCTGCACCATAGCTTTCCATCTTCTTGGCTTCTTGAGCAAGTTTCTCTGGAGAGTTCATATGACTCATCATTAAAAAACCTACCGTATCCATACCTAATTTACGTGCATATTCAATATGCTGCTTAGAGACATCCGCCTCGGTTGAATGCGTCGCTACTCGCACGACACGAGCACCCGCATTATACGCTTCGTGCAAATCCTCAATCGTACCAATCCCCGGTAAAATTAAGGTGGCAATCTTAGCGCGTTTAACCACACTCGCTACGGCCTCAATCCACTCTAAATCGGTATGCGCCCCAAAACCATAGTTAAAGCTTGAACCTTTTAAACCATCGCCATGCGCTACCTCAATACTATCTACACCAGCGGCATCTAACGCTGTAGCAATTTGCTTAGCTTGCTCAATTGAGTATTGGTGACGAATAGCATGCATACCATCACGTAAGGTTACATCTGAAATATAAATTTTTTTATCTTTAGAAAAGCTCATGATTACACCTCACCTGCCACTAATTTTTCTGCTAACTGCTCTGCTACCTTCATACCTGCACTCGTCATAATATCTAAATTGCCGGCATACTCTGGTAAATAGAATCCCGCCCCAGTCACTTCAAGGAAAACGGATACCTTTTTGACCTCTTGTGAATCCGTACCTGGAATAAGTCCTGGCTTAGCCAAGCGGATATTCTCAAACTGTGGTTCTTGCTTTAATACATAACCCGGTACATATTTTTGAACCTCTTTCACCATGTTCTTAATAGAGGCCGCAATCGCTGCTTCATCCGCCTCTTGGGAGACACAGCAATACACCGTATCACGCATCACCAAGGGTGGCTCCGCAGGGTTTAAAATAATAATTGCTTTACCATTTTTAGCACCGCCCACCTGGACAATCGCTTTAGAGGTTGTTTCGGTAAATTCATCAATATTCGCTCGCGTACCAGGACCCGCAGACTTGCTCGAAATAGAGGCAATAATTTCTGCGTAATATACTTCTGTACATTGTGATACGGCATTGACCATCGGAATCGTCGCTTGTCCACCACACGTCACCATATTAATATTCGGTGCATCTAAATGCGCCTGCATATTGACAACAGGTACAACATAAGGACCAATCGCTGCTGGCGTTAAATCAACCACCTTAATACCATAACTCTGTAACACTTCATTATGCTTATGATGAGCGCCTGCACTCGTCGCATCAAACACAATCTTGATATCTTTAAAGACATCCAATTTCACTAAACCATCGATACCTTCTGCTGTCGTCGCAATGCCTCGTTTACGTGCACGCTCCAACCCCTCTGAAGCCGGATCAATCCCAACCAAGGCCAATAACTCTAAACTCTCTGATTGACGTAAAATCTTATACATCAAGTCACATCCAATATTTCCTGAACCAATAATGGCTACACCAACTTTTTGTGTACTCATATGATTTTCCTACAAACTACGCAACAAATTTTAGTAAAAACAAAGAAAGACTAGGAATGTACGTAATAACTAACAAAGCAAAAATCATTGCTAATAAAAACGGTAATACCCCAATAGTTACTTCCTCTAAGCGTGCATTACCTACTCTAGACCCTACAAATAAATTGACTCCAACAGGGGGGGAAATCATACCAATTGCTAGATTAACAATCATAATAATGCCAAAATGCACGGGATCTACACCGACCTTTAATACTACTGGCAACAGAATGGGCACTAAGATAATGATTGCCGCCAATGTCTCCATAAACATACCAACAAATAGCAATAACAAATTAATCAGCAACAAAATAATGACGGGATTATCTGACAACTGGACGATATAATCAGCAATTTCAAAAGGAATTCTTTCTACTGCTAGAATTCGCCCAAAAATCGTTGCTGTCCCCACAATTAAAATAATCGTTGCTGAGGTCAATGCAGAATCTACTAATACTTTATAAAGGGATACTAAATTTAATTCTTTATATACAAAAAAACCAACAAGAAAACCATAAATAACGCCAATGGCTGCAGCTTCAGTCGGAGTAAATACTCCACCATAAATCCCCCCTAGAATAATAATTGGTGCTAATAATGCTAACTTAGCATCCCAAATTGCTTGCCATTTCTGATGCCAAGAAAATTTTTCTGTTGTTCCTATATAGTTTTCTTTTTTTGCCTTCAGGTAAGCTACTATCATTAAGACAACACCGATAAAAAGACCCGGTATGATACCTGCTACAAACATCTGCATAATTGAAACATTTGCAGATACAGCATAAATAATCATCGGAATACTCGGTGGAATAATAATGCCTAAACTTCCTGCTGATGCTAGCATCCCAATAGAATATCCCTTGTTATAATTTGCCTTAGCCATAGCAGGTAATAGTAATCCCCCAATAGCAGCAACAGTCGCGGGACCCGACCCGGAAATAGCGGCAAAAAACATACATGTTACAATACCTATTAATGCTAAACCTCCTGTATAACGACCAAAAAAAACATTGGCCATATCCAATAACCGTTTAGATAAACCTCCATGCCCCATTAAGTTACCGGCTAGAATAAAAAACGGAACTGCCATCAAAGGAAACGAATCAATTGCAGTAACTAGCCCTTGAGGAATAGCGCTAGGCTTAACAACTCCACTATAGAAAATAGTAAGTGCTGCTGATAACCCTAACGAAACAGCGATTGGAACGCTCAGCAAAAGAAAAAAAAGAAAACTTCCAAATAATAAAAAAGTTACCATACTAGCCCACCCTCTTTATAGCCTTTACTTCACCATAAATAGCTTGTAATAATCGAATAACGCTTAAACCGAAGCCCACCAATGGCGCCATATAAACATATGCCATAGAAATCCCTAAGGAAGAAGACCTCTGATTAAACTTCAAAATTCTTTCAACCAAAGTGTAACCTTCTACAATGACAATATAGGCAAATACAATAACAATTAGATAAACCAAAATATTGACGTAACGCTGATAATTTTGGGATAGTTTTGTAATTAAAAAATCAACTCTAATATGTACAGAATGCTTAAAACCTGCAGCAACACCAATATAGGTAGCCCAAATAAAGAAATATCTTGCCAGCTCCTCAGACCATGTTAAAGAGTCATTAAGGAAGTAACGCATAAATACTTGTATGCCGATTAAAAGCGTCATTCCCGACAACAAAACAGCCAATAGAATTTCTTCTAAGTAATCATTTAATACTTTCATAGATTAAATCCAAAGGGATGAAAAACTCATCCCTTTTTTTCTCGCTTTAAGCTTTCATCACCTACTTATTAATTTCCGCAATAATTTTATCTACAATTGCAGGCCCAATTTTCTTCTTCACCATTTCATGAATCGCAGGCATTTTTGATGAAAATTGGTTTAACTCTTCGGCTGTCAACTTAGTAATTTTGACCTCAGGCATATTAGCAATTGCATTCTCATCCGCTTTTAATGCTAAATCTCGTTGATAGTTTGCTGTTGCTTTTACAACTTCATCAAATACTTTTTTATCTTCCGAAGAGAATGAATCATAGACCTCTGGATTAATCATTAATGGCCAAGGAGAATAAACGTGATTAGTGACAGAAATATACTTCTGAACCTCATTAAACTTCATATCATAAAATAAATTAATAGGTCCTTCTTGTGCCTCAAATGTTCCTTGCTGCAATGCGGTAAATAATTCACCAAATGCTAATGGAGATGGGTTAGCTCCCAAGGCTTTCCATGCTGCAATATGCACCTCATTTTCCATGGTGCGCATCTTAATCCCTGCCAAATCAGCAGGAGTACGGATTTCTTTTTTGTTGTTTGTTAACTGTCTAAAACCATTTTCCCAAAAAGCTAGACCTTTAATACCCACTTTATCTAAACTACCTAACAGACTCTGACCAATTTCTCCATCAAGAACACGATAAACACTTGCTCGATCTTTAAAAAGAAAAGGAATATCAAGCGCAAAAAACTCTGGGTTAAAATTGCCTAATACAGCAGATGAAACAAATGCCATATCAACATTACCTAATTGAATACTCTCAACCAACTCTCTCTCACTGCCTAACTGAGATGCAGGGAAAATTTCCAAGGTAATACGTCCATCAGTCTTTTGTTTAAGTTCATTATTCATAAACTCAAAAGCTTTTTGCCCAGTACTTGTAATAGCTGAGGCATGTGCCGCTTTCAAGACAACATTTTTTGCAATAGCAATCGGACTTAGTGTAAAACCCGCTACCGTTACTCCTAATAAAGTAATAAATTGTTTAAGTTTCATAAATATATCTCCTACCAACAGATTAAAAATAAAAACTATTTGTTACAATTATACTTAAAACACCACCCGAAAATCATCATTGAAAACCCTATAAAATTCTTATTTTTTTGATATTTTTCTCATTTTTCGAGAAACACATTTTTATCTTTTCCCATTTTCCAATATGATATAAAAATTACAAAAGGTAACCAAAATGGAAAAAGATAATAGACTGCTAGCTATTCTTAGCTATATTCATAGCAATGAATCCCCTAAAAGTGCTAAAGAAATTAGTAGTACCTTACATATCCCATTATCAACTGTTTATCGAACTATAAGAACCTTAAAAGACTGGGGGTTCATTACTGATGCTCACAAAACAGATGGTTTCGTATCTGGACCAACATCTTATAGTGCATCTTTACAATTTCAACGCTATAGCATGATGAGCAATGCTTTTTCTACTTTTTTAAAATTACTAGTTAGCGAGACTAAAGAAACAGCTGCGATTATCGTACCCACTCCGCATCACACACTATGTGTTGCCTTAGAGGAAAGTCCATCTTTACTAAAATGCTCTTTCTCATTAGGTAGTAAACAGTCCTTAACTAAAGGAGCTAGCGCAAAAACTATTCTTGCCTTTCAAGATAAAGAGACTACGCAATTACTTTTAAAACAATTCGCTTTAGATAAAAACTTATCTTTTCAAGAAGAACTCGCTCACATTAAAACAAATGGATACGGGATAAGCATAGGTGAAATTGATACTGACGTTTGGGGGGTTTCATTCCCTATCTTTAAGAAAAGTGAGCTTTTGGCCGTACTTACCACTATGGCACCTTATTATCGAGCGCAAATGCATGCTCATCAACTAATTTCTGCCACACAAAAACAAGCTACTCATATTAATGATTTTTTATCACATTCCTACTGAAGGAGTCATATCGATGAAGAACCCTTTTCAATGGACAGGACGTTTTGATGGAGAAGGCAAAGAACATCAGCGTTTATTTCAAGTCATCCAGCCTTTCAACTCTCAAACAAAAGGCTCATGTCTTATTGGTTTTTCGTCAGATGAAGGAGTGTCCCGCAACAAAGGAAGAGTTGGCGCATACCATGCTCCTGATTTAATCCGAACTCAACTGGCTAGTTTTCCTTTACATCATGAAATAACACTCTGTGATGCAGGAAATATTAGCTGCGACGACAAAAACTTAGAAAAAGCACAAAACAATCTCGGTGACTACGTGCTTAAATGCTTAAAACAAGGGATTACTCCTATCATATTAGGAGGAGGTCATGAAGTCGCTTATGGGTCATTTCAAGGTTCATCTCAATTTGCTAGAGAAAATAATAAACGTATCGGTATTATTAACTTTGACGCCCACTTTGATTTAAGAGAAGACGCTCAAGCAACTTCTGGCACGCCATTCTATCAAGCATATAAACTTTCTAAGCAAAACCATCAAGATTTCCGTTATCTATGCTTAGGTATAGCACGACAATCTAATACTGCGATATTGTTCGAACGAGCTAATAAGCTAAATGTAGACTATGTGATGGACTATGAAATGGATTTCTCAACTATTTCATCCATAAAACATAAACTAGCACAATTTCTCAAAGAGGTGGATATTGTTCACCTCAGCATTGATTTAGATGTCTTTCCACAATCACAAGCACCTGGAGTAAGTGCCCCAGCGCCATACGGTGTCGATTACAAGATAATTTTCCCACTGCTGCAATATCTTTTTGAGTCAGGTAAGACCGCATTATTAGAGATTGCAGAATACAACCCGTTGTTTGATCGAGACAATCAAACGGCTAAACTCGCTGCCCACATCATATATGAATATGTTCACGGCATTTCTAAAAAATCAACAACTTAAAAGGTGTCATTATGTCCTTTCAATTTGATGCATTAAGTACCTTATTATTGGCATTACTCTGCTTATTACTTGGTATCTATTTAAAAAGCAAAATTCCATTTTTTGAAAAATTTTGTATTCCCGCCCCTGTCATAGGTGGTTTCTCAGCCAGTATTATTATTTGGCTTTTATATCTCAGCAATGTAGAAATCAAATTCGACACTGCCTTACAAGGCCCTTTAATGATTGCTTTCTTCACCACTGTAGGTATTGGGGGCAGCTATAAATTATTAAAAACAGGCGGTAAAGCACTAATTGTCTATTTACTAGTTTGCTGGTTTGTCGCCCTATATCAAAACGCTCTTGGTGCGTGGCTAGCATCTTTATTGGATATCCACCCCGTGCTTGGCGTAATGGCCGGTGCTGTTTCTCTAGAAGGCGGTCATGGTGCAGCAGCTGCTTTTGGTAAAGTAGCCGAAGGCTTAGGCGTAGATAATGCCACTTCAGTCGCTATTTCTGCAGCAACATTTGGTTTAATTGCTGGCAGTCTACTCGGTGGACCTATTGCAAACTATCTCATCCAAAAACATAAAGTGACTATTCAGGCTGAAGAAATTAAAGTTGATAATGCCCCTCTATCAAAAACGGGAGTTATCAATACAACTAACTTCATCCGTTCATTGGCTCTCATTGTTATCATCATGGTAATTGGTCTATATTTGTCTGGAGTATTTACAGATAAAACAGGCTTTGCTCTCCCTAGTTATGTTGGAGCAATGTTTGTTGCTATTGTTTTCCGCAATATTAATGACTCAATTAAAGTTGTAGAGATTAAACAAGAAACTATTGACTTAATTGCTGATGTTTCTCTCGGTATTTTCCTAACTATGGCAATGATGAATATGAAAATCTGGCAAATCACATCTGTTGCCCTACCACTACTCATCATATTATTACTGCAAGTCTTAGCACTAATTGCTCTTACTGTTTTTGTTGTATTCCGCCTATTAGGAAAAAACTACGATGCTGCTGTTATGTGCGGAGGCTTAATTGGACACGGCTTAGGAGCAACACCAAACGCTATTGCAAACATGTCATCTGTCACTGAAAAATACAAAGTCTTTTCACCGAAGGCTTTCCTTATTATTCCGTTATGCGGTGCTGTTCTTATCGATATTGTTGCTTTACCATGGCATACTTGGATGATTAACTTCTTTACAAAATAATCATTCCTAAAAAATTCTACGTAAATACCTCCATAGTTTTCAATATCAAATCTATGGGGGTATCTATTTCTCAAAATATTAAAGATCTATATCTTTCTGATATCTACCTTAATCAATCAGTTTCCCACCTTCATGAAAAGGATACGGTCCTTCATAGTCATTAACATAGGCAATATAAGATAAAACTTCTACATTGGGTTGATGAACATAAATCTTGTAAGCTGGAGGTTCTAGATTCCAGCATGAAGCCGCATCAGGTGAAATATCAAGTACAACTTGATGTGCAACAGATGGTGTAGTTGAAGCAATTGCACCAGCAAAACCCATATCAATAGCACGATGCAAATGCCCACAAATCACTCGTTTTACTTGGGCATTATCCTTTACCAAGTCATGCAAACGATTACCACCATAAGCTAACGATATCTTATCCATATGACCAATCAGCGTTTGAAAAGGAGGATGATGCATCGCGATGATAGTAGTTTCGTCTGCATATTGACGCAAAGTTTTTTCCAGCCAATTTAATTGCTCTTCAGATAGACCACCAAAATGCTTATCTTTTATGGTGGTATCTAATGCAATTAAGCGAACCTCTCCTATTTTGACGGTATAGTACAATGCCCCTTCTGGATTTTGCTGTAAGTAGGTATGCTCAGGAAATTCATGACATTATTGGTATTATGTAACAAGAGAGTTTCCTTTTTGTTTATTTAAAAGATTCGCACCTCTTATTCAAACGGGAAACTCTCTTTTTTGCAACTCATTTGTCAGAGTTGGTCTAAACTTCTACTCATTAATTTATAAAAAATTTATAAATTCGGATATACCCCCGGTCCTAAAGGCCAACCAGCCGCTACCCAAACTAATAATAGAACTAACCAAACTACCAAGAAACTAATTGAGATGGGTAACATAATAGACATCAATGAGCCGATGCCTAAATCTTTCTTATAACGTTGCATGTAAACTAAACAAACAGAAAAATAAGGACTCATCGGTGAAATAATATTTGTTGTTGAGTCACCAATCTTATACATAGCCAACGTAAAGGCAGGATGATAGTCGACTAACATCAACATAGGAACAAAGATAGGTGCCATTAGTGACCATTGTGCTGAACCACTTGTCATGAAAATATTCATAATAGCGCTCATTACCACGAAAACAACCATCATGGCATATCCTGTCAATTGCGTATGTTCTAAGAAAATAGATCCTTGAATAGCAATGTATTGACCTAAACTCGACCAATTGAAGTAAGCAATAAATTGTGCAATTACAAAGAATAAAACAAGCGTGGTAGCAAGCTCCTTAACTGCATCAACCATAAAAGCAGGAATATCCGCAAGCTTTTTAATTTTCCCTACTGTCTTACCATAAGTAATACCAACGGTCATAAAGAAACCAAACAATATAGGTACAAATGCTTTCAAAAATGGCGATGGAACTAAACCACCTTGAGGATTACGCAAAGGCGATGTACTTGGTAGAATAAGAATCAATAAAAGACCAACAAAAATAATCGCTGCCCATAAAGTATTTTTTAATCCTTTTTTCTCCAAATCAGATAATTGGTGGGGAGGCTCTACTTTGACATCAGCATCAACAGCTAACGTACGCTGCAAACGTGGCTCAATCACTTTATCGACAATAAATGTACCTAAAATTGCCAAAACAATCACTGATACAACAGCGAAATAATAATTATCCAATGGACTCACATAAAAATTAGGATCAATTAGACGAGCCGCTTCAGTCGTTAAGCCTGAAAATAATGCATCACTCGTCGTAATCAATAGACTCACGTCAAATCCCGCACCCGCAGCACCGTAAGCAGCTGCTGCTCCTGCAATGGGATGCCGTCCGAGCGAATGGTAAATCATCGCGACAAGAGGAATTAAAATAATATAGTTTGCATCTGAAGCAATACTACCTGTAATACCAACTACAAACACAGTAAAAGTTAAAAACGGTTTAGGTACTTTACTTACACTACCCTGAATCAGTACCGGTAACAAACCTACTTTATCGGCCAGACCAATACCAAACATGGCGACAATAATAATTCCCAGTGGAGGAAACTTTACAAAGTTATCCACCATACTAGTAAAAATGAATTGAATACCTGCTGTCGATAACAAGCTTTTAATCGCAACTTCAGCTCCTGTCTTGGGATTAATGGCACTCATCTCCAATCCAGACATAATAGCCGTTACTAAAATCACAATGAGGGATAAGCTAACAAATAGAAAAAAGGGATGCGGCAGTCGATTCCCTACTCGTTCTACAAAACTTAAAAATTTATCCATGAACAACTAACTCCTTATCAATTCTGAATTCCACAATAATGCTGAGCAAGTCCGACAAATACACCCGCAGCTGTGCTCAAAATATCATCGTTAAAGTTATATTTTTCATTATGTAAATAAGCACAATCCGTACCATTACCGATGAAAAAGAAACAGCCTGGTACTTTTTCTAGATAAAAAGCAAAATCTTCTGCTCCCATCGTTGGCATATAATCTAATTTTTCAATAGCATGATTAGGCATCACTTTTCTAGCTGCCTCCAAGACAACATCCGCATAAGCAGGTGGATTACACAGCGGGGGGACAGAGTGCTTAGCCGTCATCGTATATTCAGCACCAAAAGCTAAACAATTACCTTTAACAATATTTTCCAGTCTTCCTGCCAATTGTTCACGACTCTCTGGTGAGTCACTACGAATATTAATCGTTAATTCAGCAGTTTCTGGGATAACATTATCAGCACTTCCTGCATGGAACTTGCTAACCGTAATAACACCATGTTTAAGCGGAGACTTACTACGTCCAACTAAACCTTGTGTCTGTTGCACAATATTTGCTGCAATATAAATAGGATCATTGGCTAAATGAGGCATAGCCGAATGACCCGCCTTACCTTTAATGACCACATCAAAGGTATCATTACCTCCCATCGCACTATTCGGTTTTACAAAAATAAGATTACTCGCAAAACCGGGACGATTATGATAACCAAAAACCGCTTCTACCTTTGGATTCTCTAAAACTCCCTCTCGAACCATTTTTTCGGCACCATTACCACCCTCCTCTGCTGGCTGAAAAATTAACTTAATCGTTCCGTGTAAAGACTCTTTATGTCGTGCTAGCCAATGTGCAGCTAATAATAATGTTGCCGTATGCCCGTCATGCCCACAAGCATGCATCTTACCTTCATGCTTAGACGCATAAGATAGACCTGTTTTTTCCAAAATAGGGAGTGCATCCATATCAGCTCTGAAAGCAATGCATGGACCTGGTTGCTTACCTTCTAACAATCCAACAACTCCAGTACCAGCAATTCCTGTTTGAACCTGATACCCTAAATTTTCTAAGACTTGTCGAACAATCTCAGACGTTCGACTCTCTTCATATTTCAACTCAGGATGTTGATGAATATCTCTTCTTAATTGAGTGACATATTCAATCTCTTCTTTAGTGAACATACTTCTCTCCCATTTGAAGATTAAAATTGATGCGATGCACAAAAATGGACCATAAAAATAGGCTAAATATCCAATTATTTTGTTATTAGATGCTTAGCCTATGAAATTATTATTGTTACAATTGTAATTTAATTTATTTCAATTGTTAACTATTTTATTTCCCCTCTACCAAATTTGTCTTCTTCACCAAATCACCCCAAAACTCAAACTCTGCTTTCGCACGTTTTCCTAACTCTACAGCCCCTACAAACTCAACATCAGCACCTAATCCTTTTAACTTTTCCTGAAATACAGCATCTTGCATAATCTTCTGTATTTCCGTATTTAATCGTTGCACCACACTCTCTGGGATATCTTTCTGAGCATACAAGGAAAACCATGATGAAATCTGTAAGTCGGGCAAATCTACCTCTGAAGCAGATGGAACATTCGGCAAAGAAGCCAACCGTTGTGATGCTGTTACGACTAAAGGCTTAATCGCCCCCGAATCAATATGTGAAATCAGTGGTGGCGGTGTCGTCAACAAGAAATCAATATGCCCTGCTAATAAGTCTGTCAGCGCAGGCCCTGCTCCTGCATACGGAATATTTGTCGTTTTAATATTTGCCGTATAGTTTAATAGCTCAGCACTCACGTGATGTAAAGAACCATTACCACTAGAACCATAATTTAATTTGTTTGGATTTGCCTTGGCATAATCAACAAACTCTTTCATCGTCTTTACAGGCAAATCTTTTTTAACCACCAATACTTGTGGCGCAGAAACAATCTGAGCAATCGGGGTAAAGTCCTTAATCGGATCCCAATTTACCTTCATAAAATGAGGTGTAATCAGATGAAAACCCGAATATTGCATGAGTAAAGTATGTCCATCAGATTTACTCTTAAATAAATGCTGTACAGCGATATTACCAGCGGCACCGCCTTTATTCTCCACAACAATAGGTTGTCCTAAAGCCTTACTTAATGGTTCTGCCAACATTCGTGCAGCTATGTCTGCTGTTCCCCCTGGCGATGCAGGTACAATAATACTTATCGGCTTATTGGGGAAGTCCTCTACAGCATATGCCGCCGATATTGAACACATAAAAGCAGCGATGATACTTTTAATTCGCATTTAAACTATTCTCCCGTTTATTTCTATATAGTCAAGATAGAAGATAAAGAAGTTATTACTTTTTTAATATCCGAATTTGCCCTAATAAGCGTGTTCTTATCTTCCCCTAGGACACTTTCATCCTACCCCTATATGCTCCTCATCTTCTTCTCGCTAAGATAGTCATTCATCATTGACGAATTTATTTTTTATAACTACAATAATTGGAGATAGTCATTATGATTACGCTTGACGAGATAGAATATGACCATCAAAAAAACCTTCGAAATTTTGAAAAGCACGGTATTTATCTGACAGAGGTTATTCATTTCGAATGGGAATCCTCAATTGATAAGCCCGATGATCGAAAAAACTATTTTGAAAATAGACGAATTTCTATAGGCTATATTAAACATAGGCTACACGTTCTTGTCTATGTTAAACGATTAACTAAAATTAGAGTGATTAGCTTACGAAAGGCTAATAACCGTGAGGAGAAAAAATATGCCGCCGCTTAAACCCACTCATATTAGTCCAACCGATGAAGAAGATGCTGCAATTACCGCTGCAGCGATGGCTGACCCCGATACTTTTCATCCTACCGAGGAAAACCTTGCTAAAGCAGTATTCAAACCATTCCGCGGTCGCCCCGTCGGTTCAGGACAAAAGCAACAACTCACTGTCCGCTTTGACACAGATGTCGTGACTGCTTTTCGTACGCTAGGAAAGGGCTGGCAAACCAAAATGAACAATGCATTAAAAGATTGGTTATTACACAATGACCCATCAAAACTTTAAAAGATAGCATCCAAGAACGTGAACCCTTTTATGCTATCTTTAGTTATTTTACAAAAAGTTAATTCAATATAAGGAAAAAATATGCCACCGCTTAAATCCAATCATATTAGTCCAACCGATGAAGAAGACGCAGCCATTACTGCTGCAGCGATGGCTGACCCCGATACTTTCCATCCCACTGAAGAAAACCTAGCTCGCTTAAGTCAGATGAAACCTTACCGCGTTAGTATTCGCAGTCGTCCAATTATTTCTCCGGATGCACCGCCTCGCCCAAGTTCAACATCAAGCGATTCGCCCAGCCAAAAATGGCGACAGAATGAATAAGGTCTAAAATCTCTTTATTCTCTAATCCTAGAGTTTTTAGCTCTTGAATTCGTGCTTCACTAAATGAGGATGGGTTCTCGGTCAATTCGGTGGCTAATCGAATAATGGCTTTATCACGCTCACTATCACCCGCGGTGGCTGGATTATCAAAAATATCAGCCACAATTTGATGACGTTTTGCCAATTGTTCAAAACGTTGTGCATGTACAGAGGCACAATAAACACACCCATTAATACGAGAAACCGTCAACGCACCTAACTCACGGTCGGCACGTGTCAAACCACCTGGGGCATACATGATGGCATTATAAGTGGTTGAGCGATGTTCTAGAATCTCTGGCTCATGGACAAGCAGCAAATAATAATCCGAGGTCTTGGCTTGGGGATGACTTGCCTCTAAAACCTCTATTTGTTTGGGAGTTGCCTTTTCTACATCGACCACATCTAACCATGCTTTCCAGCCCAGCATAGCATTGGTAAAACCATTTTTTTCAATTGTCATCTTGCTCTCCCTATACCAGTTTTGCCATGGCTTTTAGTCCTGCTGCCAAGCGCAATTGATAAGATAAAAAGGCAATCAACTGGCTTAGTGCAACGATATCATGAGTAGCGATACCGGCTTTCTTTAAAATTAAAACAGCGTCTTTATCTCCTTCTACAGGCTTTAAGCTTAATTTCTGCGTAAAGCGTAGGACTTCAGTAAGCACTTTATCTTCTAGCTGATTAAACTCACCCGCTACAATCAGATCTAACTCTTCAGCGCTCAAGCCTGATTGTTCTGCCAAAGCACGATAATGCTGTTCAAACTCGACACTACCCGCCAGACGACTACTGAATACCGCTACGGCATAACGCCATGTTAGCGGTACAGTGAGCTTGTCGCTAAACAAGGCGTCATAACTATCTTGTGTTCCTTTAACAATTTTTTCTCTAAATTGTCTTACTTGGTATAAAGGGCTATCTACCGCAATACCCAAGACTTGATTAATGATATCTACTTGTGTCATATCTCTATCTTTGATTAAAAACGTTTTAGCAAATGTTGGTACAATCCCTTAAAAACATCACTACATCAGCCCATGCTTGTTGATTAGCCTTGGCATTGGCATACATATTCCCTCCTTGTGTACTGAGTCGTTTTGACACAGGATGGGTATGAACGATTTGAGTGGTTGGTAAATAAGGAAATACAATCGTATGACCTGCTTCTGCATGGTCACTCCAACGGTATATATAGGGATAATGGTGTTGTGCTAAGGTATCCATCACCATCTGGCTATACCATTGCGATGGCCAAGCGCCGTCATCTTCTGCTGAAATCAATAAAATCGGGCAGCGACAATCTTCTACACGAATTCTCGCTCTTGCAACAGCCTCACTATCCTGCAAGGCCGTCTTAATCGCTAATTCATGGCGGTGTGGAGGTTCACCTTCATCAAAGGGAGCCCACGTGGCGGTTTTATTATTTTCCCAGACATGTGGGATAGGTTTACCCTCTAATAACCAAGCATAGCCCTCTCTCCCCAACTTAGGGTCAGCGGCATTTTGCGCACTATGCACGACAGCACCTGGTACAAAGGCGATGACCGCAGAGATTTTTTCAGGGAAAAGGCTAGCTAGTAATAAGACCAACTCTCCGCCTCGTGATTGTCCGCTTAAGGCAACAAAATCATCTTTAGGTGAATAATGCGTCCGTAACCAATCTATCCCTTTCACAAAATACTCCAGTGGCGTATGTGAAATGTAATCCGATAAACCTGGTGCTTTAAAATACGCAAGCGCAAAAGCGATATAACCATGTGCCGCATAGAGTGCTGCTCGCGGCTCATTAATACCACCACCTGAACCGTTTAAAACGATAATGGCTGGATAGGCTTTTTTTGCTTTAGGTTTAAACAATGTACCCACTAAACCATTGTCTCTCACTTCGATACGCTCTGTTTCTGTGGTACACAGTATCTGAATCATCTCCCCTTGTGCTAACAAGGTCTCTTTTTGATAGACAAAAATCTTGGTGATAAGATGCTGGGTGACATCATCAGGAAATACATTGCTCTGTGGGGAATCAGGGACTTGAGAAAAAATAAGCCCCATACCATCAACGCCTTGATAGTCACCACGGATAGGTGCATCACGAGAAGTATCCACCACACCCTCATTATCCGCGACAAACACAGCTTGACTACGCCAATAAATACCTTGTCCTCTTTGAGTTTCGGTATGTAGACTAAGTTCTGTACCCGCCTTTAATCCACATACACGGATATGGCGAGGGATATCAATTAAGGCCTTTACCGGCGTAATATCAAGCTTTACCATAGCGACTACTCTTTAGTGACCATGACAGGCACGGTGCGATCTGAACTTAAGGGTTTAACTACTAAGCCTTTTTTCGCTGCCCAGATATTTTTGTAATGGAATAAAGGAATAATACCCACATCCTCTGAAACCACTTGAGCTGCTTCACGCATAAAGCCTTCACGTTTAGCTTGGTCAAATTCCTTAGTCGTCTGAGCTAATAATTGATCAAAACGCTCACTGCTATAGCGACCCCAGTTAGAAGCGCCCAGACCTTTTTCTGGATTAACTGTCGCCAGAATACTCACCATACCATAGCTAGCTTCACCCGTACCATTCCCCCAAGCAATCACACTCATCGCATAGTTGTTTTTCTTAGCCTCACCAGAATACACGGCCCATGGCACGACTTGTACTTCTGTTTTCACACCGATACGCGTCCAGAATTGTGCAACTGCTTGTACTGTTTCAGGTGCTAAAGGATAACGGTCTGTTGGCACATGAACGGTTAACTTAAATCCTTCTGGATAGCCTGCCTCAGCAAGTAATGCCTTAGCTTTTGCTGCATCAAAAGCGATGTCTTGAATCTCTGGGTTATAGCCAATTGAGCCCTTAGGCATCCATTGGTTAGCTACCGTCACGCCGTTTTGTAAAATGCGACTAGCCACTGCCTCACGATTAATTGCCAATGATAACGCTTGACGTACTTTTACATCCAATAATGGATTTTTATCTAAAGGTTTACCCGCATTATCGGTAATGTATTGGTTAGGATTTGGATTAAAACTTGGTTGCAATACTAATACTCGTAAACCGTTATAAGCATAGACACTCACCTTATCGTTTTTCTCTAATGCTGGTAAATCTGAGACAGAAACTTTATCAATCACATCCACATCACCAGCTAACAAAGCTGCTGTACGAGAAGCGGCATTAGCGGTGTAACGATAATCCACTTTATCCCAAAACACTTTTTCACCCCAATAATTTGGATTGGCTTTGGCAATAAAACCTTTACCCGGTGTATAGGTATCTAAAACATAAGGACCTGTACCTACTAAAGCTTTACCAGAGTTAAAGTCTTCGCTTGTCGCTCCCTCAACCACTTTCTTATTCACAATCGGTACAGAAGCCAAGTTTAGTGGTAAGTTTGGATTAGGGATATTTGTTTTGAATTCTAATGTTTGAGCATCTTTAGCTGTTACGCTTTCAATCGTACGAACATAGCTAGTAAAAGGTGCGACAGAACCAGGTACTTTACGGGCACGCTCGATAGAGAAAATAATATCCTCTGCGGTTACCGCTTCACCATTACTCCATTTCACACTTGGACGTAAAGTAAAGTGCCAGGTATTTTCATCAATATTTTTCCATTCTGTTGCTAAGCTTGGTAATAACTTGTTGTAGTAATTACTCACTAACATATCAAAGAAAAATAAGCCTGCAGAACGGTCTCCAGCGAAGTTGTTTAATTGAGGATCTAAAGAAGACAGATTATCTGCAAAAGCGATTTTTAATTCTTCCGCTTGCGCTGTCGAGCCAATCGCTAATAAGCTAGCGGCCAATACACTTAATACTTGTTTTTTCATCATCATTTCCTTATTTCAAATATAAATTATTCAGTCTTAATTTTGACTCTGTTACAACCCATCATTTAAATGACAGGCACTAAAATGTTTAATCGCAATTTCTTTTAATACCGGTGCTTCCTGTCGACATCGATCTGTCGCTCGTGAACATCTCGGATGAAAATGACATCCTGTGGGGGGATTCAGTGGGCTAGGGATTTCCCCTTTTAATGCGGTAAAGATTTTTTTACGCTCATGCATCTTTGGCATTTCTGCCAATAATGCTTGCGTATAAGGGTGGTTAGCTCTTTTATAAATTTCTTCGACTGGCGCAGACTCAATGACACGCCCCAAATACATAATCACCACTCTATCAGCAAAATGCTCTACTACACCTAAATCATGACTAATAAAGAGATAGGTCAGTGATAATTGCTCTCGTAAATCCATAAAGAGATTCAGAATCTGAGCTTGAATGGACACGTCTAGTGCGGCAACCGCTTCATCACATACGAGCATTTCGGGTTGTACGGCTAAGGCACGTGCAATACCAATACGCTGACGCTGTCCACCACTAAATTGATGAGGAAAACGAAAGCGGAAACTCGCATTTAAGCCAGCTCTTTCCAACTGCTCTGCCACATAATGGTCCCGTTCTTTTTTACTCACCAAACCATGGATATACGCAGATTCGCCAACAATATCTTGTACACGCATCCGTGGATTTAAACTAGCATAAGGATCCTGAAAAACCATCTGCACAGTTAGTTTTGCCTTGCTTAATGCTTCACCCTGTAAGCGATGTAAGTCTTGTCCATGAATGAGTACTTGTCCACTACTCGGTTTAATAATGCCCGCTGCCATACGGCCTAGCGTTGATTTACCGCACCCCGACTCACCGACAAGACCAACGACCTCACCTTTGGCAATCACCAAGTCAACATCGTTTACTGCCTTAGTCACCGCAGTAGGCTGAACTAAGCCTAGGCGTTGTAAGCTTTGATGCAGAAAACCTTGTTTATCTTGTCCAAAGGTTTTCACCACATGATTTAAATGCAATAAAGGCGTTGTTGTCATATCGCCCCTCCTACCTCAACAATATGTGCCGCATTCGGGAAAAAGCATCGCACCGAATGTTCACCAATCAACTTCTGTAATTCAGGTGCTTGTTTGCACTGGTCTGTCGCTCTAGGGCACCGCGTTGAAAAAGCACAACCTGGTGGCAAATGGAGTAAATGCGGTGTAATACCCGGTATTTGAGTTAAACGTTTACCTCGCTCATTATTCATAGGTAAACTTTGGATAAGACCGACGGTATAAGGATGTTGAGGATTATCTAACACCTCATCAACCGTTCCTTGTTCGACTATCTTACCGGCATACATCACGGCTAAATGATCTGCCAAACCGGCCACGACGGACAAGTCATGCGTAATCCAAATCAATGCCGTACCATAGTGCTGCGAAAGCTTTTGGACTTCCGATAGAATCTGGGCTTGAATAGAAACATCCAATGCCGTCGTAGGCTCATCCGCAATAATTAAATCTGGCTTTAAGAGCAAAGCGATTGCAATCGCCACTCGCTGACGCATCCCGCCTGATAACTGATGAGGATAAGCGCTTAATCGTGTCTCTGGACTTGGAATACCCATTTGACCCAGCATATCTCTCGCTCGTTCCCATGCTTGTTGCTTTGATACATTTTTTTCATGTGCTTGAATGGTTTCAATCATCTGTGTATCAATACGCAATACAGGATTCAAGGTCATCATCGGATCTTGGAAAATCATCGCCATACGATTACCACGTAACGCGCGCATCTGCTTAGGGTTATATTGACGTAAGTCTTCACCATTAAATAGAATCTGACCCCCTACGACTTGCCCTGGTTTATCAATCAATCCCATAATCGAAAAACCCGTCACCGATTTACCAGAGCCAGATTCTCCTACCAAACCGAGAATTTGCCCTTTTTCCAGACGTAATGACACATCATTTACGACATCTATCGTTCCTTCCTTGGTGACAAATTGTATGTGAAGATGCCGTACATCTAACAAAATTTCACTCATTACTGCCCCCTCGGATTGAACACTTCTCTTAAACGATCACTGACTAAATTCAGAGACATAATCGTCAATAGCAGGGCAATACCTGGAAATAAACTAATCCAATACTGTCCCGAAAGAATAAATTGATAACCATTAGAAATTAATAATCCTAACGAGGGTTCTGTCACAGGCACACCCAAGCCTAAAAAACTCATCGTTGCTTCTAAAGTAATTGCTCGTGCCACTTGTAAGGCTGCAATCACAATCAATGGTGGCAAACAATTCGGTAAGATATGACGTAGCATGACTCGCCATGTTGGAATATCCAGATTTAACGCCGCTTCGACATATTCTTTTTGACGCTCAGCTAAAGCTTGTCCTCTTGCTGTCCGTGCATAATATGCCCACTCCAAAATGACTAAGGTGAGAATGACATTACTAATTCCTTTGCCTAAATACGCCAAAATCATCATGGCAATGAGAATAGAAGGAAAAGACAGCATCAAATCGACAATGCGCATAATGACGGCATCTACTTTTCCACCAAAATAGGCAGAGATAACGCCAATAATCGTTCCAATCACGCTAGCTAATAAAGCAGAACCTAACCCCACAAACAAGCTAATCCGTAAACCGTACAAAATAGCCGAATACAAATCTCGACCCTGTCCATCTGTCCCTAGCCAGTAGGTAAAGGTGTCACTACCATTACGTGAGCCAGGCTCTAAGCGTGCATCGAGAATATCTAATTGCAATAAATCATAAGGATTCTGAGGTGTTAATAAAGGAGCAAAAATAGCCCCCAAAAACAGTAAGCCAGCAATCACAAAACCAATAGTCGCCAATTTGGAGGAAAAAAAGGCTGCGGTCCACTCTTTTAGCAAGGAGGGCTTATCCATCTTTATCTGACTCATAGCTGTTTCTCCAAGCGAACGCGAGGGTCTAAGATACGATAAGTAATATCGACTAGCAAATTAATGGTGACAAATACACAAACGACGACAATAAGGTAAGCTAAAATAACCGGTCTATCCAAACCATTGATACTATCAAGAATTAATTTACCTGCTCCAGGCCAAGAGAAAATACTTTCTGTCACGACTGCCCCTGCAATGGTTGAGCCTAACTCTAAGCCCAAGACGGTCGTCAATGGAATTAATATATTGCGTAAGACGTGTGTCGTGATAATTCTAAAACTCGACAAGCCCTTCGCTTTCGCAAACTTGATATAGTCCATCGGTAATACTTCTCTAACACCTGCATGAGTTAAACGAATCACCAAAGACACTTTAAACAACGCAAGATTAAATGCTGGCAATAATAAATGATAAAGACCATTCGCGGTTAAGAACGACCATTGCATCCCAAAGACTTCAACCGTTTGCCCACGTCCGCTAGCGGGTAACCATCCAAGCGATACACTAAAGGCGGTAATTAACATCAACCCTACCCAGAAAGTCGGTAAAGAAAAGCCCAAGATACTACCTGTCATAATCAAACGAGAAGGAAATCGATCAGGATAAAGCCCTGATATCAAACCTAACGGCACGCCAATCACAATAGCAATCAACATTGCCGCAAACGCCAACTCTAACGTGGCAGGAAAACGTTGTAGCACTAAATTAATCGCTGGTTCGTTATAAACAAAACTTTTACCTAAGTCTCCCTGTAATGCGGATTTGAGAAACATAAAGTATTGCTTCCATAAAGGCTGATCCAAACCCATTTGCGCAATAAGCAAAGCACGATCGCGTTGATCAGTATCTGGACCGATCAGAATATCAATAGGATTACCAATAGCATGTAAACCTATAAATACAATAAACGTCATGATGAGAACAACAAGTAGCGCTTGTACAATACGCTTCAATAACCAAACTGTCATTAACTAGTCCTTTGTGATGGAGGTAAGGCAGCTTGCCACTCATCACCGTCTAATTCTGGATCCGCATAGGCTTGTAATTGTGTATAATAACTGTCTACATCCTCTTTAAATAACGATGAAGCAATACCTTGAGCAATTGCTCTTGCTCCATCCGAAATGGCTGGAATGTCGCCAGATACTGTTCCATGAGAAGCGACGGCTGGATAGCTGAAACAATAAACATTGGATAAAACAGGTGCCACAACGCCTGCCTTTGCCTGAAATTCAAAAGATTTTCCTAAGTCAGGACAAGCAGATAATTCCTTATCATCCTCCCCTTCTGGGGCGGTAAATCTATCTCCCCATGTGCGGACTAGCGGCGCTATACGTGCATATTCTGGGCGTAGTGACCAATCAATTTTAAAACCAGTTGCCAAAAACAAGAAATCGACAGTAAAAACACCTTTACTCGTATGGATAGCAAGTTGTTGATTTGTGGTTGTTTCTAACTTTTCAATCGCACAATCCAGATTAAAAAATGCATTAGGATGCTGTGAAACGCGTAAGGTACTACCTTTTGGAGGAGGCACTTGAGCTTTATTGATATAGTGTCTAAAGTGCCACTTCCATTCATCAGGTAAGTCAGCATAACCATGCACTAGACCAGGGCTGCCTGCACCTTTGCCTTTATTAATGCGAGGAATATCTTTACGGCGAATTAGCATCTCTACCGAAGCGGCTCCTTCTTCTAATGCCGTTGCGGCACTATCCATGGCTGAAGCACCGGCACCAATCACAGCGACTTTTTTATTTTTTAATGTACTGTAATCAAATACATCTGAAGAATGTGCCCAATATTGGCGAGGAATATCATTAACAAAAGCAGGTAATGCAGCACCACCAAGACCATCACGACCAGTTGCCAAGATTAAACGTCTCGCCAAAATCTTTTGTACTGTCTGCTGATATTGCACAGTAAGTACTAAATAATTATCTTCATGTAACTCTACATCAAGCACCTGATGATTATTACGAATGTCAGGGGCGGTTACTTTACGATACCAACGTAAATAATCCATCCACTGCAAGCGAGGAATTTTATCCAACACGTCCCACGCTTCTTGACCAAACTGTGCCACATACCAAGCACGGAAAGTCAGTGAAGGGATACCTAAAGCAGGTCCTGTTAATTGCTTAGGTGAGCGTAATGTTTCCATTCTGGCTGTCGTCGCCCATGGTCCTTCGAAACCCTCTGGTGAACGATCGAGCAATAAGGATTTAATCCCTAAAAATTTCAGCGCTGCAGCGACAGTCAAACCGGCCATCCCTGCGCCAATAACCACAACATCATGTAATTGAGCATCACCAACATAACGGGGTTTAACCCAATCTTTCGCAGGAATTTCCAACAAAGATAATTCATGTTGTAAGTTTTTTTCTAATTGTGCTAACCCATTATTCATCGACATAATACTTCTCTTATTTCTATTATGAATAGAATTTAACCTTTATAAAACCTTAGAAGTTTAAATTATATTAATCGCATTTATTATAGTAATTTGAAATAAGCATATGCTAAGGGCAATCCCTCTCCTACAGTTTTATATTTTGTGCTACTATGCGGAATTAATTTTCAAAATATAAAGTTAAAAATTGCTTTCAATAATATTAAAAGGAGACTATACAATGAGAACATTACTCAAGTTATCACTCATCAGTAGTGCATTTTTAGGTTTAGCAGGGATGCATTCAAGCACCTTAGCGCAAGTCGATAATTTTCCCACTAAACCTATTACGCAAATTGTGCCATTTCCACCAGGCGGTTCTACGGATATTTCTTCTAGAATTCTTGCTGAAGCATTAGGTAAAGAACTCAAACAGACTATAGTTATTGAAAATAAATCAGGTGCCTCAGGTACTATCGGTATTAATCAATTAATTAGAAGTAATGCGGATGGACACACGATGGCAACCCTATCTGCCCCTGCTTTAACAGCACCGTATATCTTACCCTCAGTCTCTTATGACCCTAATAAAGATTTCAAAGCCGTTGGGATGTTTTATATCACCCCTATTGTTGTAACGGTCAATCCTAAGTATCAAAGCAAAATTACCGATTTAGCCTCTTTAATTGAAGCTAGCAAAAATAGTAAGGACGGTCTTAACTATACAACAGCAGGGGTTGGCAGCACAGCACATCTCACTATCGAAACCATTAAAAAAGATTTAGGCTTAAAACTCACCCATATTCCCTTTAGAGGAACAGCACCTGCGGTAACGGCATTGCTCGCTGGTGAAGTGGACTTCCTCTATGCTGAGGTAGCACCCGTATTGGGGCAAATCAAAGCAGGCAGTCTAAAGCCGATTGCTATTGGCACCTCAGAGCGCTTTGCACTTTTACCTGATGTACCTACCTTTAAAGAACAGAATATCACCACAGAAACATCCTTATCATGGGGTGGTATTGTCGTTCCTAAAGACACGCCCGATGATATCGTACAAAAGCTTTCTTCAAGTTTAAAAACGGTGATGGAAAACAAAGATATCCAAGAAAAGCTCAGTTCTGCGGGTTTACAACCACATTTTCAAGATTATGCTAAATTCCAACAAACGATTGCGACAGATAGTGGATTTTGGGCAAAGGTGATTAAGGAGAATGATTTAAAGCAGAAGGATTAGCGCCGACAAGGGCTGGCCAGAGAGCGACACAGCAGTGAAGGGTCGTTTTTAAAAGAAGAGGGTCAGCCGTTAAGATTGCTTAATACAACGGAGGGCGCGGTATTTGAGGGCTCTCTCCACTGATAGGCGAGGATTTTGACGGGTAGGGTATTATGGGCGTAGATAAAAAAATATCCGTAACAGTTTAGGATAGGCAATAAAAAAACCTCTCTAGGGATTATCTAGAGAGGTTTTTGATGTAATTAGCTTGACGATGCCCTACTTTCACAGGTGTCCACCCACTATCATCGGCGCAAAGG
>NZ_JABGBN010000011.1 GCF_013133795.1 Pelistega suis | reverse complement strand
CGAGGGAACAAAAGAAGCTGAAAAATAGAATTCTAAGGTTTTTGGGACGTGGAGGCATAGATTTACAACCTCGCTCACCAATAGATGAAGGGTGAGACTAATTATTGTTTTATGCAGAAGATTGTTAAGGGAGTAATCAATAGTGCTATGGGTTTAAACTATTCTGTAAGAAAACCCGTCAAGAAATCAATCCATTGACGGGTCAGCTGCTTTAATTGAGCGTAGGTTTATGCTAATTCTTTACGAATAATCTCAGCACCTGCGCTTAATGCATGTAGTTTACCACGAGCGACATCACGAGGGAGAGGAGCCATACCACAGTTCGTGCATGGATAAAGTTTATCCGCATCGACAAATTTTAAGGCTTTTCGTAATGTGTTAGCCACTTCTTCAGGGGTTTCTACGGTATGGTTTGCTACGTCAATAGCACCGACCATGACCTTTTTGCCGCGAATAAGTTCGATTAAATCAATTGGCACGTGAGAGTTATGGCATTCCAATGAGATAATATCAATCTTGGATTGTTGGAGTTTTGGGAATGACTCTTCGTATTGACGCCATTCTGAGCCTAGTGTTTTTTTCCAGTCGGTATTGGCTTTAATACCATAGCCATAGCAAATATGTACGGCTGTTTCGCATTTTAAACCTTCAATCGCTCGCTCTAATGCTGCAATACCCCAATCATTCACTTCATCGAAGAAAACATTAAATGCCGGTTCGTCAAATTGAATAATATCTACACCAGCCGCTTCTAATTCTTTAGCCTCTTCATTGAGAATCTTGGCAAATTCCCAAGCAAGTTTTTCTCGGCTTTTATAATGTGCGTCATAAAGGGTATCAATCATGGTCATGGGGCCGGGTAATGCCCATTTGATTGCTTGTTTGGTGTGTTTGCGAAGAAATTTCGCGTCCTCGACAAATACAGGCTTAGTACGAGCGACGGCATCATATACCGTTGGGACGCTGGCATCGTAACGGTTACGGATACGCACGGTTTGACGTTTTTCAAAATCGACACCGCTTAAGTGTTCGATAAAGGTCGTCACAAAGTGCTGACGCGTCTGCTCGCCATCACTAATAATATCAATACCTGCCGCTTCTTGCTCTTTTAAAGATAGTAATAAGGCATCTTTCTTAGCATTGAGGAGCTCTTCGCCCTCTAATTTCCAAGGTGACCAGAGTTTTTCTGGCTCAGCCAACCACGATGGTTTGGGTAAACTACCTGCTGTTGATGTAGGGAATAACTTTGACATGATAAAACCTTTTAAATTTAAAGTGAATGAGCAACCCACTGATTGAGAATGGTTTGATAGGGTTTAATAAAATGAGTTTCAGCAAATTTACCTTGTTTAACGGCTAATTGAGAACGTTCTACTCGATCATAATCTACCTGTGCAGATGAATAGTCTTGATTACTCAAGCTTGGTTGATAGATAGAACCAGCCACTGTATTGGCGTTATAAATCTCTGGGCGGTAGATTTTTTGGAAACTTTCCATGGTGCTAATGGTAGCGATGAGCTCTAAATTGGAATAATCGTTTAATAGATCTCCCGAAAAATAAAAGGCAAGTGGTGCAACACTCTGTTTTGGCATAAAGTAGCGTACTTGTAGACCCATTTTAGCAAAGTAGTCATCCGTTAAAGAGTATGTGTCTTGCTGATATTCCACACCTAGGATAGGGTGAATATTTTGCGTGCGTTTATAGACTTTATTACTTGAGACACTTAGGCAAATGACAGGTTGTTTGCTAAAGTTGTCTTTATAGGCAGTTGAGTTTAAAAAGGCTTTGAAAAGCTTGCCGTGTAATTCTCCATAGGCCTCGGGTAAAGAGAAATCTGTTTTGTTTTTGTTATGCTCTAATAGCAACACGCTAAAGTCGTAGTCTCTGACATAAGACGAGAAATTATTGCCTACAATGCCTTCATAACGCTTATTGTGTAGGGTATCTAATACGCTTGTTTTAAGTACTTCAATGATTGGAAAATCATTATTATTTTTTTCAATATCGATATCGACAGAAATGATTTCCAATTCGACGGCATAGCGCTTGCCAGTGGGATTATCCCAGTCCGCAAGGCTATTAAAGCGATTATTGATCATCTCAAGGGCTTTACGCAGATTTTGTTGTCGGTTTTCACCACGTGCCAAGTTAGCAAAATTGGTGGTAAGACGAGTGCTATCTGAGGGATGATAGTGTTCATCAAACGGGATACGTTTGATTTTAAATAGTAACTCATTAAACACGTTATTCTTCCTTTTTAAAAGCTCAGTATGGTGATACGGTGATGAGTATCGCCATACTGAGTATATTTTTATCATTGAAGCATAGTGTAATAGACTATTTTTATGAAGTAAAATGATGTTTTTTCAAAAAAACATGAAAGATATTCATATTAATCATTGAAAAATCTTTATGTACTTTGGCTTAATTGCTCCATGACATGAGGATTTTCTAAGGTAGAAATATCTTGGGTGACTTCTTCGCCTTTGGCTAATGAGCGCAATAAGCGACGCATAATTTTGCCAGAGCGCGTTTTGGGCAAGTTTTCGCCAAAGCGGATATCATCTGGTTGGGCAATTTTACCGATCTCTTTGGCCACCCAAGCCTTGAGTTCAGCAGCCACTTTTGTTGCTTCTTCACCTGTCGGACGTTCGCCTTTTAGCATCACAAATGCCACGACGGCTTCGCCTTTAATATCATGAGGTCTACCTACGACGGCAGCTTCTGCGACGAGTGGATGAGCAACGAGTGCGGACTCAATTTCCATTGTGCCGAGTCGATGACCAGAGACATTGAGTACATCGTCAATACGTCCCATAATACGAATGTAGCCTTGTGCATCTCGTGTGGCAGAGTCACCCGCAAGGTAGAGTTGATGGTTAAATTCCTCAGGGAAATATGCTGAGACAAAGCGCTTGTCATCGTTGTAGACGGTACGTAATAAAGACGGGAATGGTCGTCGGATTACTAAGGAGCCTCCTTGTTCGGCAGGAACGGATTTACCTGTTTCATCGACAATATCAACCATAATGCCAGGTAATGGTAAGGTGCAAGAGCCCGGTTTAATCGGGAATGCGCCTGGTAAGGGGGCAATCATATTGGACCCCGTTTCTGTCTGCCACCATGTATCAACGATAGGGCAACGAGAGCGTCCGACTTTTTCGTAGTACCACATCCACGCTTCGGGATTGATAGGCTCTCCTACAGAACCTAATAAGCGTAATGAGGATAAATCGAATTTCTCTGGTAAATCGGCACCAAGCTTAATGAGTGAACGAATGGCTGTGGGTGCTGTATAGAAAGTCGTGACACGATGTTTTTCAATCATTTGCCAAAAGCGAGACGCATCAGGATAGGTCGGCACGCCTTCAAAAATCACTTGGGTAGCACCAACCGCAAGAGGACCATAGCAGATATAGGTATGCCCTGTAATCCAGCCGACATCGGCGGTACACCAGTAGATATCATTGGGTTTGTAGTCAAAGACCCAATGCATGGATACGATAGCCCCCAATAGATAGCCTGCTGTATGATGTTCAACCCCTTTGGGTTTACCAGTAGACCCTGAAGTATAGAGGATAAAAAGAGGATCCTCAGCATTCATTACGGTAGGCTCGCAGGTATTGGCTTGATTAGCAATGGCATCATGCCACCAAATATCTCGATGCGCTGTCCAGCTAACGGCTGTCTCGGTGCGTTGTAGTACGATAACTTTTTCAACAGAAGGACAGTCACCCTCAGAGAGGGCTTCATCAACAGTAGCTTTAAGAGGGGTGCGTTTACCGCCACGAATACTTTCATTTGCCGTAATAATGAGTTTGGCGTTAGCGTCTTTAATGCGATCTTTCACAGCACCTGCCGAGAATCCGCCAAAGACCACCGAGTGAATAGCACCAATACGAGCGCAAGCCTGCATTGCAATGACAGCTTCTGCCACCATAGGCATATAGATAATGACACGGTCACCCTTAGTCACGCCTTGGGCTTTTAAAGCATTGGCAAATGTACAAACACGTTCGTAGAGTTGGCGATAACTAATATGCTCACTAGTGCCGTCATCTCGTTCAAAAATTAAGGCGGTTTTATCGCTTTTATCCGCTAAATGACGATCTAGACAGTTATAGGACACATTTAGCTCACCGTCAGCAAACCAGCGATAAAAAGGTGCTTGGGATTCATCTAGGACTTGCGTGAAAGAGGTGTGCCAGCTAATGTACTGATTGGCTAAATCTCGCCAAAATCCCTCGTAATCGGTCGCGGCTTTTTCGCAGAGCGCATGGTATTGCTCAAGGGTAATATTAGCCTGTTTGACAAAGCTGTCACTAGGGGTAAATAGACGATTTTCTTTGAGTACGGATTCAATAGCAGACATACTTCCTTCCTGTTTAAGCGGTACAACAATGGTTTTTATTGTGATTGATTTTAAGTAAGGGGTAAATGCGGAATTACGCTTATATTGTCGCTGTAGCGTACTTTTTAGGCTGAAAGCAGTATCATATAGGGCAATGATTTCCAAGAAGTACTTTAGGAGAAACGTAAATGGCAACAGAACTTCAAACATCATTAAAAGGTAAAGTCGCTTTAGTGACAGGGGCGGCGAGTGGTTTAGGCAAAGAAATCGCCGAAACTTACGCTAAAGCGGGTGCTGCAGTAGGTATTGCAGACCTCAATATTGAGGGGGCAAATGCGGTAGCAGAACAAATTCGTGCAGCGGGTGGTCAGGCGATTGGTCTGGCGATGGATGTAACCGATGAAGAGCAGGTGAACAAGGGCGTTGCCGCCTTAGTAGCCGAGTTTGGTACGATTGATATTTTAGTCTCAAATGCAGGTGTACAAATTATTGATCCCATCCATAAGTTTGAATTTGCGAAGTGGAAAAAAATGTTAGCTATTCACTTAGATGGGGCGTTCTTGACAACAAAAGCAGCGCTTGAGTATATGTACAAGGACAATAAAGGTGGTGTGGTGATTTACATGGGTTCGGTGCATTCACATTTAGCGTCTAAATTAAAAGCCCCTTATGTCACTGCCAAACATGGCTTATTAGGTCTTGCACGTGTATTGGCCAAAGAAGGTGCGCCACATAATGTTCGTTCGCATGTTATTTGTCCGGGGTTTGTCAAAACGCCATTAGTAGAGAAACAAATTGCGGAACAAGCGAAAGAGCTCAATATTAGTGAAGAAGAAGTCGTGAAAAAAGTGATGTTAGGCGATACGGTTGATGGTGAATTTACAACAACAGAGGATATTGCGCAGACAGCCTTATTCTTGGCAGCATTCCCTAATAAAGCTTTAACAGGTCAATCGATTGTAGTGAGTCATGGTTGGCATATCCAATAAACTCAACAATTGAAAAGTCGCTTTTTATTCGCATGATAGTCGCTTAAAATAGCAGAAATTAGCAATATTTAAAAGGATTATCATGCGTTTAGATGACTGGAAACAGAGTCGGAATATCGAAGATAGACGAGGTTCTTCTCGTGGCGGTGGCTCATTTGGTGGTGGCGGTCGTAAGATTGGTTTAGGTACGGTTGTTATTGCCTTGGCGGCATGGTATTTCCTCGGTGTGAACCCTCTAACCATCCTAGGTGGTGGTGATATTCTTAGCTCTGTAACAGGGGGCTCTGCAACAAGCTCTTCAGGGTATAGCACCTCAGGTACGACAGGTCAGGAAATGACGGATGCAGAGGGTGTTTTTATTTCTAAAGTATTAAAAACTACCGAAACAGTCTGGGAGCGTATTTATGCCCAAAATGGTTGGGGACAATATCCTCAGCCTAAGTTAGTGTTATATACGGGTGCGACACGTAGTGCTTGTGGTGTAGGTCAAGCGCAAATGGGGCCTTTTTATTGCCCTGCGGACGAAAAAATCTATATTGATTTATCTTTTTTCCGTGATACCGGTCGTCGTTTAGGGGTAAATGGTGATTTTGCACAAGGCTATGTGATTGCGCATGAGGTGGGTCATCATGTGCAGCAACGCTTAGGTCTATTAGACCAATATCAACGTGCTAAGCAAGCGAATCCTCGTCAAGCGAATCAAATTTCAGTCGTTTCTGAGTTACAAGCCGATTGCTTTGCAGGTTTGTGGGCCTATGAGTTAGTGAAAGCCGGTAATGTTATTGAATCTGGTGATATTGAAGAGGCTATGGAAGCAGCGGAAGCGGTGGGTGATGATCGTATTCAAAAGAGTCAGCAAGGATATGCGGTGCCTGACTCATTTACACATGGCTCATCGGCACAGCGTGTCGCATGGTTTACGCGTGGTATGAAGAGTGGCAATATTCATCAATGTGATCCTTCGCGTAGCTAAAGATATCCATAAAAAATGGTCGGCTTGTGAAATCCGACCATTTTTTATGCGCTGACTGTGAGGCTGGAATTAGCCGAGTACTCTATAACCGCGCCCAGCTAAACATTGCTGAATAACGCTTTTTTGTTTATCAGCGCCGTTTAAACCACCTGCTGTACCTCCAGAAACGGCACCAATACCTGCACCAACAGCAGCGCTAGCACTATTGCCGGCGATAGCACCGATAGCCGCCCCAAGAGCAGCGCTAATACCAGCACCAATAGCGGCATTACCTGTCGCGCTGACTTGACTGGCGAGGTCTTGGCATTCTTTTAGGTCTTGTTCATAGCGAGTCATGTCTTGCCCTTTTGTATCAACAATTGGGCGGTAGCTAGTACAAGCAGAGAGTGTGCTAGCAAAAACAATAGCCGCCATGGTGTAGTTCATTAACTTCATATTTGATTCCTGTGAGAAGTTGGTGAATATATGCGCCCATTGTGAGACTAATTTTTATTGCTGTACAATCATTTTTTGTTAAGTTTGTTAAAAGTGTGAATTTTTAATGTAGTTTTGTAAGAAATTGCAGTGTTGATTTCATTGAGTTTCTCAAACGCGTTGTTATAGATTTTTCGGTATCAAGGACAATATGATCGATCAAATTCTTTTTTATATTAGCGTCTATGTGCCTCCGCTACTATTTGCTATCACATTGCATGAGGCGGCGCATGGTTATGCTGCCCGTTATTTTGGTGATAATACCGCCTATGTTTTGGGACGGATTAGCCTAAACCCAACAAAGCATATTGATCCTATTGGAACCTTGGCCTTACCGGGATTATTAATTTTATTGAGTTCTCCTTTTGTATTTGGTTGGGCAAAACCCGTTCCTGTTGCTATTGGTAATTTACGTCATCCCAAACGCGATATGATTTATGTGGCCGCAGCAGGGCCTGCTGCCAATTTGGTGATGGCTTTGTTATGGGCGGTGTTATTGAGTGTCTATGGTAGTTTAGGGATAGACTCCGATGTATTAATTACAATGGCATTAATGGGAGTCAAATTAAACGTCATCTTAATGCTGTTTAATTTGTTGCCTATTCCTCCGCTAGATGGGGGGCGTATTTTGATTGGTCTCTTGCCTATTAAGGCATCGCTCACCCTTGCTCGTCTTGAACCTTATGGTATGTTTATTGTATTGGGCCTATTGTTAATCGGCGGTTTAGATACGTTTCTCTCTGAATGGGTTATTGGTGTCGCAAGGTTTATTTTGCGTTTAGTTGGTCTTTAATTTCAGTAAAATAGACAGCATTAAAATTATCGTTTTGGAATACGAATGAGCACAAAAATATTAATCGTACGCTCTTCTTCATTAGGGGATCTCATTTTTATGTTGCCTGCGATTTCTGATATTGCAAAGCACGTCCCTGATGCACAGATTGACTGGGTGGTAGAAGATGTTTTTAAAGAAATACCTAGTTGGCACCCTGCGGTAAATAAAGTCATTCCTATCGCACATCGTAAGTGGCGTAAGGCGTGGTGGTCCAAAGAGGCACGTCAGGCGCGTCGAGAATTTAAGCAAGATATTTCACAAACTCAGTATGATGTTGTTCTTGATATGCAGGCTTTAATGAAGTCAGTTTGGGTAGTGCGTCAGACTAAGGGTGAACGTCATGGTTTGGACTGGAAGTCGGCACGTGAGCCACTTGCCTCATTGTTTTATGATGTGAAGCATAAAGTAGAGTTTTGGCAGCCAGCCGTAACGCGTCAGCGCTTATTGGCGAGTTTAGCCTTTCATTATACTTATGAAGGTGTCCCTGATTTTGGGTTACAACAGTTTACTGAAGGTGTAGAAATTCAACCTTATGCCGTCATTATGCCTTCAGCCAGTCGAGATGATAAATTATGGCCAGAGGCTGATTGGCATGCGGTATTTGACCGCTTAACAGCAGAGGGATTACGTCTAAAATTATTAGCAGGTAATGAGCGAGAAGCAGAACGTGCTCGTGCATTAATTGCGAATTACCCTAATGCGGAAGTATTGCCAAGAATGAGTCTGACTGAGGTGGCAAAGGTTCTTGCCCCAGCTAAAATTATGGTTGGGTTAGATAGTGGTCTCACGCATTTATCAGCGGCATTAGGTCGCCCTACGATTGGTATTTACTCTGCTTCCACCCCTGTGCGTACCCCTCTAGTAGGGGCTGGGTTTACGGCTAGTTTAGGTGATAGAGGCGTGCCCCCCTCTCGTGATATTGTATTGAATAAATTAGAGCAGGCTTTATCCGCATGAATCAATTTTTCTATACCTTACTATTACGCTTAAGTAAACCGTTTGCATTGAGATTGCTTGAAAGAAAAGCGAAAAAAGCGGGTGGAGATTGGGATATTCGAGGCCCAGAAAGATTTGGCATCTATGAAAGCAAACAAGCATCGACGGATATGGTTGAGTTTGATGAGCAAGATAGTATCGGGGATGTGGGGTTTAAAAACCCTATCTGGGTGCATGCTGTTAGTCTCGGGGAAACACGAGCAGCTCAGCCATTTATTCGACAACTTTTAGATCACGGACATTATGTGTTATTGACGCATACAACAGCGACGGCAAGGGCGCAAGGTGTACGACAGTTCTCTGAGGACATTGGGGAAGGACGTTTAGTGCAAGCGTGGTTTCCTTATGATTTTCCTGAGGCGGTTGAGGGTTTTTTAAATCATTGGCAACCACGTTGCGGTATTTTAATTGAGCGTGAGGTTTGGCCCAATATGGTATTGGCAGCTACTCAGCATAAAATACCGATGTTATTAGTCAGTGCAAGATTATCGGAAAGCTCTGCCAAACAAGTTAAGATGATTGGTGGTGTGCTACAAAAGGCCTATAAGGATTTAGATCTTATTCTTGCTCAAACACACCATGATGCAGCACGCTTTGAGGAAATTGGTATTGCTAAACCTTGGGTGATAGGTAATTTAAAGTTCGATTTAAATATTTCACAACAGCAGGTTCAGTTAGGTGAGATGTTGAGAAATAATTTGGATCGACAGGTTGTTGTTATTGCGAGCACACGCGAGGGTGAAGAGCAAGAGTTTATTCAAACCATACTGACAGAAAAGCCAGAAACAAAAGCACCTTTGTATGTTATTGTGCCTCGCCATCCCCAACGATTTGCACAAGTTGAGGGGTTGTTACAAAAGTCAAAATTACGCTATGTGCGTCGCTCGGCTAACCCTAGTGATGAGCAAATCAAACAGGCTGATGTCTTGTTGGGTGATTCGTTGGGTGAAATGTTTTTTTATTATGGTTTAGCTGATATCGCGATTGTGGCGGGTAGTTTTGGTGAGTTTGGTGGGCAAAACCATATCGAAGCATGTGCAGTGGGTGTTCCCGTTATTGTCGGTCCACATACAGAGAATTTTGAGAAATCAGTTGAAGATGCCCTGATTGAGGGAGCGGCACGTCGTACCGAGAATGCACAGAGTGCTTTAATACTGGCGCAACAATTGCTACAGGATGAAGCTCAGCGTTCTGAAATGGGTAAAGCAGGTCAGCGTTGGTTGAGATTGCATCAAGGTGTTAGCCAACGGCTGTATAAGATGATTCAGCCATATTTAGTATAGCGGATGGTCGGCTAATTGTTGATAGTATAAAAAATTGAATTAAAGAGCTTTTATGACCTCATCATTTTTATCTAGTCCTGATTTAATGCAGTCAAGCCTGCGCCAGAGTTTGCCAGAGTTTGCGTTTGTTGAATGGAAAAGTCAGGTCAATTCAACCAATGTATTTTTGCTGCAAGCAGCCAAGAGTGTTGAGGAAGAAAGTTTCCGCCCAGCTTTGCTAGGGGCACATTTTCAAACATCAGGTAAGGGACGGTTAGGACGAAAATGGGCAGGAGAGGTGGGTGGCACATTAATGTTTTCTTGTGCTTATGATGTCTTTTTAAGTGACAATAAACTACCTATGCTTGCACCGATTGCAGGGATTGTGGCATGTGAGGAGTTGCGTAAAACGGTTGGAGAGAAATTTTCCTCACGTTTACAAATGAAATGGCCCAATGATATTCAATATGGTGATGCGAAATTATCAGGCTTATTAGTAGAAACGGTCCGACCCAGTTTGGCACGTCAAAGCGATCAGCATCGAGTGGTGGTAGTGGGCATGGGGATGAACTTACTCCATGCCAAAGAGTTAAGTGCGTCATTAGGGCGTAAGGTAGCGGATTGGACCTCTGTTTTACAAGATATGCACACGGATGAGCAGTTATTAAATCAATCTATGGCTTTATTAGTCGCACGTATTGCCAAGGCATGGAATGATGCGTTTGCACTGTATGAAAGAGAAGGCTTTGCACCGTTTGTGGCACGTCATCAATGTTTAGATGCTCTTTATAATAAACCCGTCGATGTATGGCAAGATGATAAGTTTGTGATGAGTGGTGTCGCTAAAGGTCTAGATGATAAGGCGCATTTACTACTGGAAATGCGTAATGGGCAGTTATTGCCTTTATTAACCGGGGATATTACGATTCGTCCTAGTGGGGAAGCCTTGTGATTGATAGAGGTCTTGGATATATCTTATTGTTGGATAGTGGCAATACTCGCTTAAAGTGTCGGGCGGTATCGTTATTTCATCCTGAGCTATCGTTCCAAGAGCAAATCCTTGCAGAGACTTCCATTGCCAATGATGATATCGATCAATTGGGTGTGGTCTTGCAAGACTATCAACAACGATTTGGTCAATTAGTGCATGTCTATGGTGTTTCTGTGGCTGGAGAGGCTATACAGAAACATTGTGAAGCGGTTGTGGGGCATGTGGTGGATACGGCTTCTCCGATTACGTGGTTGGCGGTGATGCAGAGTCATTTGGGTTTACAGAATCATTATGCCTTAGATCAAATAGGGAAAGATCGTTGGTATGGTGTTTTAGGTGCTTATACGCATGCTTTAGCGCAAGTATCTGGGTATTCAGCTTTTTTATATATCAGCTTTGGTACGGCGACAACGATTGATGCGGTGATTGCGCAAGACTATGTGGGCGGGGTGATTTTACCGGGTGTACAGTTAATGCAACGCAGTCTTTTCCAAGGGACGGCTCAGTTACCAGAAGTGCGATTGCCTCATACCCCTGCTATTGCTTTTCCAAAGGCCACTTATGCCGCTATTGAAGCGGGTATTGCTATTGCACAGGCAGGTGCCGTGATGCGTCAAGTACAGAAGTTTTATCGTGACTATCAACGAGTGCCGAGTCTATTGGTGAGTGGTGGAGCAAGAAAAGGGGTTTTGGCTGAAATTCAACAAGCTTATCAAGAATGGGCTGAGCCACTCCAGTTGCCTCCATTAAAGCTGATTGAATTAGAAACCCCTGTTTTAGACGGGATTCATCAAGTTTTATTAAAGAGTTAAACGCTGTGTTAACGTGTTAAAAACTTATTGAGAATATTTTTTAAGATAACTAATTTCCCATGAAAAAAATGCCCTGAGTCAGGAATGACGGTGATAGGTAATTGTCGGTCTTTTAGCCAAACATAGGCATCAGCTAGTGGGATAACATCATCTTTTTCGCCGTGTACTAATAGTGTATTTTCTGGTAATGTCACTTCCCGATAAGCAAAGCGCCATACACCTGGCCCCAATAGAATGAGTTGCGTTGGTAAAGAGGCTTGTCGATCATGAAGTTCGGCATAGAGTTGAGCTGCCACAGCGGTGCCAAAAGAAAATCCTCCGAGTACCCACGACTGCCCTTGGAATTGAGGGTATTGTTGGAGAAACTGCTCAATCAGCACTAACATATCGGCTGTTTCACCTTTTGCATTGTCAAAACTGCCTTCAGAGAGACCTACGCCACGGAAATTGGGGCGTAATGCAACATAACCATTTTGTACGCAGGTGCGCGCTAGTGTTGTGACGACTTTATTGGTGTTGGTTCCATCGAAAAGAGGGTGAGGGTGGAGGCATAATGCCCACCCACGTGGCTCATCATCAGGAAAATCAATGGCACACTCAATATTGCCGCTAAGACCTTTGAAAATGGTTTGTTCTGTACGCATAGATTACTCTTTGGAGAAAATAATCGCCTGTGGTCGGAATTCGGTAGGTGTTTTGACTTGAGCCCCGATTTGCGTTTCGCTAGGGATAAAACCAAACCAACCCGCACCTAAACCAAATAATAAAACATTAATGAGAATCAGGCTAAAAAGCAGTTTAAACACGATAAAACAATCTAAGAATGAATGAGAATTATACTGTAACCGAAAAAAGCTATACAGTTTGTAAAATATGTTTAATTACGCTGTTTCTTCATTCATTAGAATCTTATAATGTTAAGAAACTTTTGATTTATTTTCTTTGCTAGGTTGTTATGTCTCGTAAACTCCCTCTTATTTTAATAGCGACTGCGGTGGTTGCTGGTGGTGCTTATATTGCTTATAGCGGTAAAGACTCGGCTGAACCAGTGGTAGCGGCTAATCCTTCTGGTGTTAGTGCCTCGACCGTAGCAGCGCCTGTTAGTCCAGCCCTTTCGTCGAATATTTTTGTCACGACACCTCAAACACCGACGGTACAGAGCTTTGCTAATGTGATTGCTCCTACTATTGAGGCAAGAGCATGGATGGTGATGGATTTAGAGAGTGGTCAGATTATTGCGCAACATAATGCAGATGAGCGTTTAGCGCCAGCTTCTTTGACTAAATTATTAACAGCAAGCTTAGTATTTTCTGCATTAGATGCACAACGCTTGGGTCTCGACCAAGAGGTGACAGTGTCAGAGCGTGCGTGGCGTACGGGGGGGTCGCGTACCTTCATTGAGCCGAATAAGTCCGTCAAAGTGAGCGATTTGCTACAAGGGATGATTGTACAATCTGGTAATGATGCGACTATTCAATTAGCTGAGGCGGTAGCAGGTAGTGTTGAGGTCTTTGTTGATCAGATGAATAAAGAAGCGCAAGCATTTGGTATGGCAAACTCTAGCTTTGCTGACCCCACGGGATTACCTTCACCAAACACATATACTACGGTACGTGACTTATCGATTCTCGCCCAGCATGTGATTAAGGATCACCCGAGTTACTATCATTATTTTAGCCAACAAGAGTTTACGTATAATAAGATTCGTCAACCTAATCGTAATGGCTTATTAGCTCGTAATATTGGTGTAGACGGCTTAAAAACAGGGCATACGGACGATGCAGGTTATTGTTTAATCTCTACTTCTGTACGTGATGGTCGTCGTGTCCTTTCAATTGTGATGGGTACCAAGACAATGCGTGAGAGAGAGCAGTTTAGTCAACAATTATTAGATTGGTCATATCAAAACTTTAGTAACCAAGTTGTTGCGCGTACAGGTCAAGCAGTAGTCACACCTCGTGTCTATGAGGGGGCAGCTAAAACGGTGAATTTAGGTTCACAGAACGGTGTAGCAGTCACTGTCCCTCGTGGTCAAGAACAAAATGTGCAAATGCTGACACAATTAAATCGTGAATTAGTTGCCCCAATCGCTAAGGGGGATCCAGTAGGTTCTGTACAGTTTGTGCTTAATGGACAGATTATCAAACAAGATACTCTAGTTGCACTAGAAGATATTCCACAAGCAGGTTTCTTTGGACGTATGTGGGATAAAGTTGCTCGCTTATTTTAATTGAGAAGTAATATGACAGATTTTTTGATTCAAGGGATTACCCAGGACAGTACCGTCTATTTAAACGGTGAATATTTACCATTAAGCGAGGCAAAAATCTCTGTGCTGGATCGCGGGTTTATCTTTGGTGACGGTATTTATGAGGTTGTGCCGGGATATAACCGTAAGCCTTTCCGTTTGAAAGAACACGTAGCACGTTTAATGCGTAGTCTGGATAAGATTGGTATTCAAACAGGTAAAGACGCTGCTTTCTGGGAAAATCTTATGCGCAGCATGATTGAGCAGTCGCCATGGGAAGATAACTATGTTTATCTACAAGTAACCCGTGGTGTGGCAAAACGTGATCATCCTTTCCCTAATCCACCAGTGACACCGACAATTTTTGCCATGACCTCACCTTTTAAACGCTTAACAGAACAAGAGCGTACTGTAGGGATTAAAGCCTTAAGCTTCCTTGATGAGCGTTGGTTGCATTGTGATGTGAAGTCTATTTCACTATTGGGCAATGTGTTAGCAAAACAATATGCCGTAGCCAATGGTGTACAGGATGTTATTCAGTTCCGCGACGGTCTGATGACTGAGGGTGCCTCAGCCAATATCTGGGTCGTTAAAAATGGTACGTTATTAGCACCCAAGCGTGATAATCGTATTTTAGAAGGTGTGCGTTATAGCTTATTAGAAGACTTGGCGAAAAAGACTGGCGTGCCTTTTGAAGAGCGTGATATTACCAAAGAAGAAGTCGATACGGCAGAAGAGTTATTACTGACTGCTGCTATGCGTGAAGTAGTTGCTATCACTACTTATGACCATAAGCCTGTGGGTGCTGGTGTACCAGGACCTGTATTCAAAAAATTACGACAAGCATACGATGAGGTGTTAGCTGCATTATGAGTACAGAAAAAACATTAAGTGCTGAGCAATTGGCTCGTTTGCGTGAAGCAGTCGATCCAAATAATCCTTTTGGTTTAAAAGAAATCCCACCAGAAGAATCGTTGATTGAATATCCATCAGATTTTCCTATTAAAGTGATGGCTCAATCCCATCCAGAACTGATTGATGCGTTAGTCGAGTTGGTGTTGCTACATGACCCTGAGTTTCAAAGAGAAACCATTGAGGTGCGTCCTAGTGCTAAGGGTAACTATACTGGTTTGACACTCACGGTGCGTGCTACTTCTCGTGAGCAGTTGGATACGATTTATCGTACCTTGCATGCACATGAGTTAGTTAAAGTTGTCCTATAAGAGCGTAACGGCGCATTATGCAAATTAAAAGGCTGGACGGTTTAGCAGATTATCAAGCAACGTTTGATGCAATGCGAGCGTTTACGGCTAACCGTACCACCGAGACTGAGGATGAACTTTGGCAGGTAGAGCATGCCCCTGTTTATACGCTGGGGCAAGCGGGTAAGCCAGAGCATATTTTAAACCCAAAAAATATCCCTATTATTCGTAGTAATCGGGGTGGGCAAGTGACTTATCACGGTCCGGGGCAAATTGTTCTCTATCCCCTGATTAATCTTCACCGTGTACAATTATTTGTTCGCGACTATGTGAATCTTCTTGAAGAAGCCATTATCCAAACATTAGCAGAATTTGGCATAAGGCATGCTCAGCGTAAGGAGGGTGCCCCGGGCGTATATGTGCCTTATCAAGCACAGGGCATGCCGCTTGATTTAGCCAAAATAGCGGCGTTAGGGGTTAAAGTGAGTAATGGCTGTACCTATCACGGACTATCGTTAAATGTTAATATGGATTTAAGCCCGTTTTATGGGATTAATCCTTGTGGTTATGCAGGTTTGCAAACTATTGATATGTTTAGCCTAGGCGTTAATGCAGAGTGGCAAGCGGTGGCGGATTCCTTAAGTGCTCGATTGATTCATTTGATTGAGCAGCATCAAGCCATTGCATAACCACCCCTATTTTTTAAACTTATCTTAGTATTACACTTAATTGTTTAAGACCTTTTCTAAGTTTTGACTAAAGCGTTCCGCATTTTGGAAACCAATGACACGGATAGTACGATTCTCTTGTCCTTTTTTGTCAAAGAAGATAATACCCGGAGGCCCAAAGAGTTTAAACGCTTTGAGTAATTCACGGTCTTGTGCGGTGTTTTTAGTCACATCGACTTGTAGTAACTGCATTTGATTCATTAGACTTTGGACATGGGTATCGGTAAAGGTGAATTTTTCCATTTCTAGGCAAGAGATACACCAATCTGCATAGAAGTCTAATAAGACAGGTTTATCCGTTTTAGCAAGAATACCTTTTAATTCATCCAAAGCGCTGATGCGAGTAAACTGAACATGGTCACTGCTACTACTGACTTTTAAAGGATGTAGGACGCTACGCGATCCCATGGCTAAACCGATGCAAAGCATAATCGCCCATGCTACGGCCAACCCACCGAGTAGCTTTAAAAGAATGTTTACAAAAGAGCGGGATTGGTAGTTTCTAAATGTCCCAATAATATAGGCAAATGCGAGTGCTAAGGCTGCCCATAAAACCATCGGTAGCCATGGAGGGAGTAGAGGGGATACCATCCAAAGTGCAGCAGCAAATAACAACAAGCCACAAACTTGTTTAACCGTATTCATCCACATCCCTGCACGGGGTAAAAGAGCGCCAGAACTTGACCCTAATAAAATTAAAGAAGCCCCTTGTCCCCATGCTAAGACAAATAAAATTAAGCCCCCTGTTGTGATATCCCCTGTCTGAGAAATAAAGAGCAGTATCCCTGCTAAAGGTGCAGCAACACAAGGGCCGCAGATAAGCGCAGAGAGCATGCCCATTAATAAGGCTCCTCCATTTTTACCTGCGGGTAATTTATTTACAAAATGATTGAGTTTGGTTTGAATGCTCGCAGGAACTTGTAGATTGTAAGCCCCCAACATGGCAATACCAAAAAGCACTAAAAAGAGTGCAAAAAGACCGAGAACCCAAGGGTTTTGAATCCAGTTAGCCAATGCTGCACCAATAGAGGCTGCAATAACGCCTAAGATGGTATAGACGATAGAGGTTCCTAGCACATAAAAGAGCGTGAGGCGTAGATTTTGAAAACGAGTAGTTGCATGAGTTTGCGTACCTACAATTAAAGAAAGTAGGATAGGCAACATCGGTAGTACACAAGGGGTAAATGATAGTGCTAAACCGAGTACAAAGGCAATCATCAACATTTGCCAAAGGTTGGCTTGATTAAGCCAATGTGCAATATCGGTATCCCCAGCATTTAATAGGTCAAATGATGAGCTGTTGGTTATGGTTGCCGTATCATTATCAAGTATTGTCGCTTCATGATAGGCGATACGACTCGCCCCTGTATCCAGTTTAGGAAGAGAGATTTCATACCCTGTACTTGTTGGCGTGAGTGGTATGTAGTAAAACATGGGGGGATAACATAACCCGGCATCTGCACAGCCTTGTGCTGTTACTTCTAGGGTGAACGCTTGACCATGGTTGTCTAACTTATTTAAAGGTAGTGCCAATAAGGCCTGATGGTGATAGACCTCCATGTCTTTATCGAAAGTAGGATCATACTTAACCACGCCATTGGATAATTGCGCTTGTTCGATAGGAATTGTACGATGGGTATTATCGGTCGCAATGGCTTTAAGTTCAAAACGTTCACGATACATGTAGTAGTCAGGCGCAATACTAAAGTCGATATGCAGAGTTTGTGAGTCATCAACTTGTGCTGATAGAGTAAACGCTTTTTCTGGGTCAAGAAAATCATCTTGGGCAAAGCTAGGCTGAGCAAGCAATACTGCAAAAGCAATGAGAAAATAGTGATAAAAACGAGACACCATAATTAGCACTCAGTAGAAGTTTGCGTTTGTTGGCTAATCCAAGCAAGGTAATCCGCATGCCCGCCGATAATCGGCAAACAAATTATTTCAGGCAAATCATAAGGATGAAGCTCAAGAATCTTATCCATACACGCTTGGGCTGTATGGGTAGAGGTCTTAATTGTCAGACTCAGCTCTTCACTACCTTCGAGATTATCTTGCCACATATAAAGCGATAAGCCCGGATGTGCGATATGGACACAAGCGGCAAGGTGATCCTCAACGAGAATGTGAGCTAGACGTTTTGCAAACAGCAGGTCGGGAGCCGTCGTCTGGATAATCAGAGCTTGGTGTTGCATAATCGCGCTTAGTAAACTAAAACCATTATGATAAGCCGAAATGCATAGAAAGAAACTGATATTCATCAAGTTTATGATGATAATAGAAACGGATTGTAAAAAGTTGAAACATTTAAAGTGTAAACAGGCTTTCTGAGGAGATTGGAGAGATAAATTCTGCTACTAAAAATACGGTTTTTCGCCTTGTGAAAGCAATCAGGGTTAAAATGAGAGTTTACTATTTCAATACAGTTGCCTTGCAAAGCAGAATATGAGTACTACGACGTTACCTCCAGCAGATAAAGATGTCGCTTATGATGCGACTAAAAAACAAAAATCTTTTGAGAAAACTTCACGTATTCCCATCAAGATTATTCCAGTTGAAAAGCTTAAGAAGCCTGAATGGATTCGTGTCAAAGCGGCTGCTCCCAATTCTAAGTTTAATGATATTAAACGTATTCTCCGAGAGAATAATATGGTGACGGTTTGTGAGGAAGCCTCTTGCCCAAATATCGGAGAGTGTTTTGGTGGTGGTACGGCAACCTTTATGATTATGGGTGATAAGTGTACTCGCCGTTGCCCATTCTGTGATGTTGGTCATGGTCGTCCAGATCCTTTAGATGTGAATGAACCGAGCAATCTAGCCAAGTCAATTGCTGCAATGAAATTACGCTATGTGGTGATTACCTCTGTTGATCGTGATGATTTACGTGACGGTGGTGCTCAGCATTATGTGGACTGTATTACTGAGATTCGGGAGCGTTCACCCTCGACGAAGATTGAGGTTCTTGTCCCTGATTTCCGTGGTCGTTTAGAGAAAGCCTTAGATATTTTCTCAAAAGGCTTGCCTGATGTATTAAACCATAACTTAGAAACAGTACCTCGTCTTTATAAGCAGGCACGTCCAGGTGCTGATTATCTACATTCCTTAAAGTTATTAAAAGATTTTAAGGCAATGTACCCTGATATTCCAACTAAATCAGGCTTGATGGTAGGACTTGGCGAAACTGATGAGGAAATCTTACAAGTGATGCGTGATATGCGTGAGCATAATATTGAAATGCTCACCATTGGTCAGTATTTGCAGCCTTCGGATCATCATTTGCCGGTTCTACGTTATGTGCATCCAGATACCTTTAAGATGTTTGAAGAGGAGGCCTATAAGATGGGCTTTACGCATGCGGCAGTAGGTGCGATGGTACGCTCATCGTATCATGCTGATCAACAAGCTCATAATGCGGGTGTTGAACATTAATTTGCTTTGTCGGCGAAATCGGCAGAGGTATTTATTTGTCTTAAAAGATGCATTCTGCTCCTCCATTATTGGATATGCCCAATAGTTGAGGAGCAGAATTTTTATTAGAATACAGAAACATCCGTCTTGCGGAGATAGCGGCTGAGATTAACTAAACTGGCTAAGCTAATCACGATACATGCCAGCATAATACCGTAGTAATGCCCATTTTCTGTACTGAGCGTAAAGCATACGGCTACTAAGGCTGTCCCTATGCACTGACCAAAGAGACGTGCGGTTGATTGCATACCACCAGTAGCACTAGCACGGTGCGGTGGTGCAGAAAGTAAGATAGCTTTATTATTTGGAGTCTGGAAAAAACCGAAACCAAGACCTGCACCAAATAGGCAGAAACCAAAATAAATCGCTGGGCTATCTACAGGCAAGAGGAGTAGGCAAGCAAGGCTAATCGCCATCATAAGACTGCCTAAACCTGCCAAGATAGAGGCAGGATATTTATTCGATAGTCTGGCCGTAATGGGAGCGACAATCAGCGTAGCAATCGGCCAAGAACTAAAGAGTAGCCCAACCGTCGTTGGACTCATATTTAAGCCTGATTGAAAGTAAAAAGGTGTAGAAATCATTGTTAGCGATGCACATGCAAAACTCATTGATGATACGATAACGGCATCGCGGAAAGAAACAATCTTGAGCAAGTCAAATGGTACCAGAGGTGTGTCTTGTTCTAGACAGCGACGATAGAGGAAGTAGGTCGCTAGGATAGAAATCGCCAGAAAAATACCGCTTAATATGGGTTGACTAAAGATAAGGTCTAGTGCGGCAATAAAACCACCGAGTGCTAAGGCATTGAGGATAGCACTAAGATAGTCAAATCGTTTATCAATACGTTTAACACGAGGCACGTAGGTCGTCATAACAAAGGTAATGATGGATAAAGGAATGGCAAATCCATAAATCCAATGCCAAGAGGCAATACCTATAATAAATGCCCCTAAAGAAGGGCTTAATAAAGAGGAAGCACCAACCATCATGGCATTTAAGCTAATACCTAAGGCTAATTGGCGGCGAGGGTAAATATGACGCACCAAACCCCCAAAGATAGACATGAGTGCAGAACAACCTAAACCTTGAATAATCCTTGTGGTGATGAGATGAGAGAGCGTATCGGCAAACATGCTACCGATTGCTCCAATCAGAAAGATGATAATACCAATACGTAATAGACGTTTAAATCCTATTTTTTCAGCTAAGGAGGAGAAAGGTAAGAGCGTGGCGATAATGGTAATTGTATAAGCATTGACAATCCAAACTGCTGAAGCTGGCGCAATATTTAAGTCTTTGCTAATGGTGGGTAGCGCAATATTGGTAATGCTACTATCAATCACGCTGATTGCAATAATGAGCAATAGGGTAGCGATTGCAAGGTAGCGTTGTGGCGTGGGAAGCCCATCTTGTTCTGGGTGGGCTTCCCTTGTCTCCTTTAAATTTGATTTAATATTTTCTGTGATTGCCATATATTATCAGTCGGATGGCAACATCCGACTTGTGTCGGTTTTATGATTTTTTCACAGGGCGTTGCCAACCTTCAATAGTGAATTGTTTTACACGAGATATAGTTAGTTTACCTGCTGGCGCATCTTTTGTTAAGGTAGTACCTGCTCCAATTGTGGCATTCGTGCCTACAGTCACAGGGGCAACTAACTGACTATCAGAGCCGATGAATGCACCGTCCTCGATAATGGTCTGGAATTTATTAACACCGTCATAATTACAAGTAATGGTACCTGCACCGATATTGACTTTTTCGCCAATGGTTGCATCCCCTAGATAACTGAGATGGTTTGCTTTGCTATATGCGCCTAGGCGAGTTTTTTTCAGCTCGACGAAATTACCTACATGACTATGAGCACCTAATGATGCTCCCGGACGTAAACGTGCGTAAGGACCAATCACTGCATTATTTTCTGCGGTGGCTTGTTCTAGATGGCTAAAAGCATCTACCGTGGTGTTGGCACCGAGCGTGACATTACGTAAAACGCAGTTGGGGCCGATGTGAACACCGTCAGCTAAGACAACATCGCCTTCGAATAGGCAACCCGTATCGATAAATACATCACGACCACAGCGTAATGAACCACGGAGATTAAAGTTATTTGGATCTGCGAGTGTGACACCTTGTTCTAATAGGCGACGTGCTTGTTCGGCTTGCCATAAGCGCTCTAGCTGAGCTTGTTGAATACGGCTATTCACACCGAGCGTTTCCCAGTTAGCACTTGGCTGTGCGGCATTAACGGGAATGCCGTCCTTGACAGCGAGTGCAATGATATCTGTGAGGTAGTATTCACCTTGTGCATTATTATTATCAATGCGGGTTAACCAATCTTTTAGTAAGCGTGTAGGTGCGCAAAGAATACCGGTATTGACTTCTTTAATAGCGAGTTCTTCAGCAGTAGCATCTTTATGCTCGACAATACGAGTCACGAGACCTTTGCTATCGCGAACAATACGGCCATAACCCGTGGCATCTGCTAATGTTTCTGTCAGTACCCCCACACCCGTACCGGCTGTTTTTAAAAGTGTCGTTAGGGTTGGAGATTGTACAAGAGGGACATCACCATAAAGGACTAAGGTCATATCTTCAGGATTCTCACCACCGACTAATTGATTAACGGCTTGTTGTACGGCATGACCTGTACCGTGTTGAGGCATTTGTAGCGCAAAGCCTAAATCATTTTCTTGAGCAAAATAGTGTTTGACAGTATCAGCACCGTGACCAACAACAACGATGATTTTATTGGGTTGCAGCTGACGTGCGCTATCAATAACGTGAGAGAGCATAGGCTTACCAGCGATACGGTGTAGTACCTTAGGTAAATCAGACTGCATACGCTTGCCCATACCAGCAGCGAGAATAACGATATTTAATTTCATAAAAATACTTTAAAAAACTGAGTGGATTGAAAATGCATTCGTAAAAAGGATAAGTGCATTTTATCCTTTTTTCAGTGAGGTTTTACGGGCAACTTTAGTCGCTGGCTTATTCTTTACAATCTTTGATGAGCTTGTAGGAGCGTCTTTCTGAGCTGATTTTAGGGTATCCGCTTTTTTTTGAGACTGTTCCAGTATATCTGATTGTGTTTTTAAAAAGCCTTGAAACTGCTCTTGTAGGCTGTTCCACCATTGTTGTCCTGCTGCTTGTAATGCATCATTATTTTGCATCATCTCTTGTAAAGACTGTAAATTGGTGCGTTGTAACTCTAAACTCTGAATGGTATTTTTTAGCATAGAAAGATTAAGGCTTAACCAGTTCTCTACGCTTTTTAATTCATTGATACGTTTGTCTAGTTCCTCAATACTTTGTTCTGAACTTTGACTAAAACCTATTTGATTTTTTTGAAGTGTATCTTGCCATGCTTTTTGAAAAGCTTCAGCGTTACCAAAGAAAGGGTTTTTAAAGTGTTCAGCATTAAAAATCTGATCAAACATATTTTTACTATCACTCATTGGCTTTACCTCGGATAGGATTGAATCAATTGTGTAAAAACGTTGCGCTCTATACTGTCTAATAGTACAACCATTGCCTCTGCGGTAATGCTGTTATTCTCCATGAGTTCTAATGTTTCTTCAATAGAGAACGTACGGATTTCGCTTACCTCACCGTCCATATTTTGGGGCTGAACATGTGGCGCAAGAATACAGTCACTTGTTAGTACTTCTTCGTTTTGAAAACCCTCTATTAAGGGACGTTGTACGTGGAGAATTGAGCGGATAGGCGTGCGATGGGTAAGTTCTTTTGCCTGAATACCCGCTTCTTCATAGGTTTCGCGTTCTAGACCAATCTCTAGTGTATCGGCAGAATTGAGTAAGCCTCCTGCAATGGTATCCCATTTATTGGGGTCGGTTTGTTTGCTTGGCGCACGTAATGAGAGAAAGAGTTTCCCCTCGGGAGTCCATGCATTCATATGAATGGCTTGGGTCAATAGTCCGAGTGGGCGTGTCGCTGTGCGTTCTATATGAGCAAAAACTTGTGTGCCTTGCCAAAGATTGACCTGCTCATCACGCCAGTAAGGAAGTAAGCCTTGTTGGCGTAAATGTAGCGCAAGGCTGTTAAAATAATTCGAACGTTGTTCAAAAGATTGCTCAGGTAGTTGAATATCAATTCTATCCTGTGAGCGTTGGAAATAAGGGTAGGGATGAGAAGGATTGGTGAGCAAGGCGATACTATTGGGGTGAATAGTACCAGAGCGAATGCCATTAATAAATAGGGCAAGAGAACCCGCAATAGGGGCTTGTTGAATCTCTTTGAGTAGGCCTTCTTTTAGTTTAGTAATGCGATGGTTCACAATGTTACTCAAGCAAAATAATACGTTCATTGTAGCGAGAATAAGAGATGATGAAAAGGTTTGTACTGTGGCTAGGTTTATTTCTTTGTTTAAATGGTAGTAGCTATGCCAAACTTCATGGCAGCTCCATTGAGGGGACTTCGTTAGGTCGTGCTTGGACGGCAATCAATACTAAAGGGCAAGTGCTATCAGCAGAGCAAATGAGAGGTAAGCTAAGTCTTTATTTTTTTGGTTTTACGCAATGTCCAGACGTATGCCCTACAACGTTATTGAGTTTATCAGAAATGTTGACTTTACTTGATGAAGGCGAACGAGAACAAGTACGGGTGGTATTGGTAAGTATTGATCCTGAGCGGGATACGCCAGAGATACTGAAAGCGTATTTGGCCAATTTTGGCGCTGATTTTGAGGGATTAACAGGAAGCTCAGCACAAATAAAGCAATTAGCAACGTCGTTTAAGGTGTTTTATCGCAAAACTCCTTTGAAAAATGGTACTTATACGATGGAGCATAGTGCCAATCTATTTTTATTGGATAAAAAAGGCAACGCCAAGCTCTTTTATTATGGTGATGTTAAACCAGAGAGCTTGGCGAGTGATATTAAAACGTTGTTAAATGATTAAAGAAAGCGTTTTAGGGGAGAAAATACTTAGGCTTCTGCAGCCTCTAGCACTTTACGCATTTTCTTAATCGCAGCATTTTCAATTTGGCGAACGCGCTCGGCAGAAACACCGTACTGAGCAGCTAGTTCATGTAAGGTTTTGCTTTCACCTTCTTCTTGTAGCCAACGTGATTGGATAATATCACGAGAGCGATCATCAAGACTGTCTAGTGCATCCGCAATACCTTGGGTTTGTAAAGCATAGCGATTACGTTGTGCGAGAACATGACCTGGTTCATGCTCGCCGTCATCTGATAGATAGCTAATCGGTGCAAATTCCTCATCATCATCGCCAGATGCCTCAAGTGCCATATCACGGCCTGATAGTCGAACTTCCATCTCGGTGACGTCTTCAGGACGCACATTGAGTTTCTCCGCGATACCTTGAATTTGCTCTGGATTGAGTGTCTGACCATCTGGACGCATACTACGTAGATTAAAGAAGAGTTTGCGTTGTGCCTTGGTGGTGGCCACTTTTACTAAACGCCAGTTACGAATGATGTATTCGTTAATTTCCGCTTTAATCCAGTGAACTGCAAAGGATACAAGACGTACGCCATGAGAGAGGTCAAAACGCTTGACCGCTTTCATTAAACCGATATTACCCTCTTGGATTAAATCTGCATGAGCAATACCATAGCCGAGGTATTGACGAGAAATCGATACCACAAGGCGTAGATGTGACAAAATTAAAGTACGTGCAGCATCTAAGTCGCCATCTTTTTGTAATTTAGTAGCGAGGTCTTTTTCTTGTTCTGGTGTAAGAACCGGAATACGGTTGACAGCGCTAATATAAGCTTCAATCGTACCCATTGCACCCGGATTAGCAACTGCCATCGCAATGTTGGGTTGTAAAGCAAGTGATTGACTTGTCATAGTGTATTTGGTTTCCAATAAAATTTTACAATAAGTCTATTTTAGCACTCTTGTCAAGAGAGTGCTAACATTAAACCTGCCCTAAATAGGGAATTTGTTTCAGGGGGTCACAAGTCGCTGAGTCGCTCTTTTTATCGGAAAAATTCCCCCAAGTCTATTATTCTGTCCCCTTTTTTTTGAAAAAAAGAGATAATACCTTTTTACGATTTGAAGTGTATAGCTCACCTAGATATTTATGGCACGTTTAGCTCGTCTTTATGCTCCGAATACTAGCCAATTAGTACAAGCAAAATTATTGCCTCAGGTCATTGCTTTGCCAGAAATGCAGACCTTAAAACCACAACTGATACAATGGCTAGAACAGGCAAGTGTTCGCTATGGTTTGGCGGTTCATGCATGGTCAATTACCCAAGACAGTATTTATGTATTGAGTACGCCGAGTGAGCCAAAATCGGTATCACAGGTTGTTCAAGCATTGGGACGTTATTTAGCTTCTAGTCTGAAACAAGGTGCGGTATTTTCCTCTCGTTACCGTTCTTGCCTTGTTGAAAAAGGCGATTATTTGTTAGCGAGTATGATGTGGTTGGAGATTTATTTACATCAACAAGAAGGGGTGGATAATCCTGAGCTTTTACCATGGTCATCAGCAGGTTGGCATATGGGACGTTCTTTTAAGGACTTCCCGTGGATGCGCGACCATGAGGCGTATTGGCTGCTGGGAAATACGCCATTCGAGCGTCAGGCGCGTTATCGAGAACTGTGCGAAGATGGCTTAAGTCGTACAATGTTGGATAAAATACAGGCGGCGCTACAGGGACAATGGGCTTTGGGTGGCGCAGAATTTATCCAAGAAATGGGTGAAGTGGCGAGTCGTCGAGTCGTACCGGGCCAGAGAGGTCGTCCTCGTAAGGAAGTAAAGTAAATGGTGTGGTTATTGAAGTTTTGGAGTATCTTACCCTTAGGCTTTTTACAAGCGATAGGACGTGGTTTAGGGTGGTTAGTGTACAAATTATCGCCTCGCTATGGGCGACGTCTTCGTCATAATGCGGCTCAGGCTGGTTTTACGGATGCTGAATTTCATAATGAAGCGGCCAAGCAAATTGGGGCGATGTTTGCTGAGATTCCTAAGGTTTGGTTTAATGGCAAAGCTTGTTTAGCTAAGACTCGAGTCGCGAATCCTGACTATCTTGAAGCATTACGGGCTAATGAGGGACAAAGCGTTATCTTTATCACTCCTCATCTAGGCTGTTTTGAGATATGTGCGCGTTATCTAGCTCAGCAGAAACCTATTACGGTGATGTATCGCAAAGCTAGGCGTGAGTTTTTTGAACCAGTGATGAAATCTGCCCGTGATGACTCCGGGATGGAGTCTGTACCTGCGGATTTTTCGGGTGTGCGTAGTTTTTTAAAGGTGCTACGCCAAGGGGGGGATATTGGTTTATTACCCGATCAAGTGCCGGCATCTGCAGATGGTGAGTGGGTGACTTTTTTTGATCGAATGGCTTATACGATCACATTGCCGGGAAAATTAGCAGCACAAACAAAGGCAAAAATTGTGATGGTGGTGGGTATTCGGTTGTCGCATGCAGAGGGTTGGGAACTGGTGTTTAAAGATGGCCCAGAGGTGGCAGAGTTAACGCCAAATGAACAAGCACAAGCGATAAATCATGCGTTAGAGGAGATGATTCGTTTGGCACCTACGCAGTATTTGTGGAGCTACAATCGTTATAAAGTGCCTAAGTTGGCGCCACCAATGCCGCAGAAGGTATAGGCGCTTGTCATTAGTTGCTAACTTAACCATCAGGTTTGCTACTTGTTGCGTGCAGTTGTTAGTGTTACTCCATTACCATCACCTATTACAGAACTTGTGTATTCGCTCGGACAGCCAATGCTAATAGCAACAAGGTTTGCTACACATTCCGCGCAGTCGCTCGAACAGAGCCTCGCTGCCGCTCGCCTAACTCGCTTTGTGCATCGAAACGTCTCCGCAAACCTTAAGTGCTTGAATAAACATTGCAATGCTAATGAGCACTAGAGCACACGGAGAGACATTCACTCGTAGCGACATTGGAAACGGCGAAGCACTTTCCGGAGCAAGAGTGAACTGTCTGTAGTGTGGGCGGACAGGCATGCTAATAGCAACAAGATTCGCTGTACTCTACATAAACCGCATAAGCCACTCTTTGCCTTTAATCTTTGTCTTTCGCAGGCGATTAATTGTATCTTCCGCTAAGTTACGGTCAATGGCGACAAAGCTGACAAAGTCAAAGATATTAATTTTGCCGACAGCATTGCCCGGTAAACCTAAATCTTTCGTGAGCGTGCCGAGGATATCACCTGGGCGTAGCTTTTCTTTCTTGCCACCACGAATACAGATGGTTTTCATTGGAGCAATGAGAGGTTTTTGCCTGCTATTGTTAGGTAGTTCTAGCCATTCTAGGGCTAAGTCAATGTTCTTTTCAATACGCTCGGCACGATACATCTCTTTGTCGGTAACGAGATTAAGTGCTAAACCTTTGGCTTCTTTACGTCCTGTGCGACCAATACGATGGATGTGAGTGGCGACATTTGGTGTTAGCTCTACATTAATAATGGCGTCTAAACTTTCAATATCGAGACCGCGAGCAGCGACATCGGTTGCCACGAGTACGGAGCAAGAACGATTAATAAACTGGACAAGGACATCTTCACGGTCGCGCTGTTCCATATCCCCATGTAATACGAGGCTTTTGATTCCTTGCTCCTCTAGATAGTCGGCAAGCTCCTCGCATTGAATTTTGGTATTGCAAAAAGCCAATGTAGAGGTAGGGCGATAATGCTTCAATAAGAGCGCACAATCGGCAAAACGAGTGTCAGCGCTAGTCTTGAAAAAGAGGTGGTCTAGATTATGATTGACAGCCTCGGGGCTTGTTTCAACGACAACGGGGTTGCGCTGAAAGCCTTCGCTCATTTTGAGAATATGCTCAGGATAAGTAGCAGAAAAGAAAAGCGTCTGTTTACGTAGGGGGGTCGCTTGTGAGATTTCACCAATATCTTCAAAAAAGCCCATGTCCATCATACGATCAGCCTCATCCAGAACAAAGACTTTGATATGGTTGAGGTCGAGATGTTGACCGCGGACTAAGTCTAGTACTCGACCGGGGGTGCCGACAATAATATGGGCACCATGTTTGAGTGATTCGATTTGCGGGCGAAGAGCACTACCCCCACAGAGTGTGAGTACTTTAATGTTAGAGAGTGCTCTGGCAAGTTTGCGAATTTGTTGGGCAACTTGGTCTGCCAATTCACGCGTAGGGCAAAGCACAATGCCTTGTGCACCAAAAAAAGCGGGATTGATTTTTTGCACAATCCCCAAACCAAATGCTAATGTTTTTCCGCTACCTGTTTCGGCTTGTCCGCGTACATCTTTGCCTTCCAGGATAGCTGGTAGGCTTTGTGCTTGGATGGGGCGCATTTCTGTATAGCCTAGTTCTTGTAGATTATGCAATTGGGCAGGGCTGAGCGGTAGAGAGGAAAAATTCATTTTGGACTTGCGTTGTGGTTTATCTAGTGACTAGCCATTATACACCGACAGTATTGTTTGAGGCGGTGTTGTTTGTGGATGTAGGGATAGAGTCAGTGTAAATAAAGCCAAAGTGCTTAAAGAGAATGATTAAAAAATATAGGTGATTAATTCATGGCTTATCGATATAGGCTTAAAAATAGGCATTTATATTGGTATGTCCCCATTTTTAAATAAAAAATGCAATTTTAAAATAAATATGGACAGTCCCTATTTATTTTTGTTGCGCAATACCATAAATCACATTATCCTTAAATCGTTCAAAAGTATTCTTGCCATTTTTTAGGAAAATAGTTATGCGCAAGCCAGTTCAATTATCAAAAGAAATCGTGATTGATGCTTCTGCTATCGGTCATCGCTCTACCTGTACAACGCAGGCTAAGCCTGCTATCCAGCTACAACCTGAAAACCAAGGTCTCTATAACAAAGAGATGGAGCATGACGCTTGTGGTGTAGGTTTTGTTGCCAATATCAAAGGGAAAAAAAGTCACACTATTATCCAGCAAGGTTTAAAAATCCTTGAAAACTTAGATCACCGTGGTGCGGTGGGTGCGGATAAATTAATGGGCGATGGTGCAGGCATTCTTATCCAAATTCCTGATGCCTTATACCGTGAAGAGATGGCAAAACAAGGCGTAACGCTACCACCAGAAGGTGAGTATGGCGTCGTGATGGTCTTTTTGCCTAAAGAAATGGCGTCTCGTTTGGCTTGTGAGCGCGAACTAGAGCGTTCTGTACGTGATGAAGGTCAAGTTTTATTAGGCTGGCGTGATGTTCCTGTTAATCGTGATATGGAAATGTCACCCACCGTACGTGAAGTAGAACCAGTCATCCGTCAATTGTTTATTGGACGTGGTCCTGATGTGATGGTTCCTGACGCTTTAGAGCGTAAACTCTACGTTATCCGTAAGACAGCAAGTCATGCCATTCAAAATATGAACTTAGCGCATAGTAAGGAATACTATGTACCGTCAGCGTCTGTACGTACCGTGGTTTATAAAGGCTTATTACTTGCTGATCAAGTAGGTCAATACTATAAGGATTTAGAAGATCCTCGAGCAGTATCAGCGTTAGCATTGGTTCACCAACGTTTCTCTACCAATACATTTCCAGCGTGGCCATTAGCACACCCCTATCGTTTAATCGCTCATAATGGTGAGATTAATACGGTAAAAGGTAACTTTAACTGGTTGCGTGCGCGTGAGGGCATGATGGAGTCACCCGTATTAGGTGATGATTTAGCCAAGTTATATCCTATTGTCTACGAAGGTCAATCAGATACCGCAACGTTTGATAACTGTTTAGAGTTAATGGTTAATGCAGGTTATTCGCTTGCCCATGCGATGATGATGATGATTCCCGAAGCGTGGGAACAACACACTTATATGGATGAAAATCGTCGTGCATTCTATGAGTACAATGCGGCTAAATTAGAACCATGGGATGGTCCTGCCGCAGTAGCGTTTACGGATGGTCGTCAGATTGGTGCGACATTAGATCGTAATGGTTTGCGTCCAGCACGTTATGTTGTGACTGATGATGATATGGTTATTCTTGCCTCAGAGGCAGGCACACTAACCGTCCCAGAAAGCCGTATCGTCAAAAAATGGCGTTTACAACCGGGCAAGATGTTACTCATTGATCTTGAGCAAGGTCGTATCATTAGTGACGAAGAAATTAAAAATCAATTAGCCAATAGCCGTCCATATAGCCAATGGTTAAAACGCTTACGAGTCAAGTTAGAAGAGCTTGAGGCACCTGCTGATAGCAAGCCTTTACCTAGTTTTAATTCAACGGCTTCTCTATTGGATCGTCAGCAAGCCTTTGCATGGACACAAGAAGATATTAAAGTGGTCTTAGACCCTATGTTCCAAACAGGTGAAGAAGCTATTGGTTCTATGGGTAATGATGCGCCTGTGGCTGTTTTATCCAATAAGACAAAACCATTCTATAACTACTTCCGTCAGTTGTTTGCACAGGTAACCAATCCTCCAATCGACCCGATTCGTGAGCAATTGGTGATGTCTTTAGTATCGTTTATTGGTCCAAAACCAAACTTATTGGATATCAATAACGTCAATCCTCCACAACGTATTGAGGTTAGCCAACCTATCCTTGATGTAGAGGGTATGCGTCGTTTACGTGAGATTGAGCGTTATACTGACAATAAATTCCGTAGTTTTGAGTTGGATCTTACTTATCCGGTAAGTTGGGGTGTAGAAGGTATTGAGGCGAGTGTAGCTTCGCTATGTGCACGTGCGGTGGACGCTGTTAAGAGTGGTAATAATATTCTGATTTTAACGGATCGTCGTGTTGATGCTGAGCATGTGGCTATCCCTGCATTATTAGCCACTTCAGCAATTCACCAACATCTTATCCGTTCAGGTTTACGTACGAATACAGGTCTTGTGGTGGAAACAGGTTCTGCACGCGAGGTTCATCACTTTGCCCTATTGGGTGGTTACGGAGCAGAAGCAATTCACCCTTATCTTGTGTTTGAAACCATTAATAGCCTAGACACGATTAAGGATAAAGGTGCCGCAGCTTATAACTTTATCAAAGCGATTGGTAAAGGCTTAAATAAAGTGATGTCAAAAATGGGTATCTCTACCTATATGTCATATACGGGTGCACAGATTTTTGAAGCGGTTGGTTTACAAAAGGCTTTAGTACAGAAATATTTCACTGGTACACCAAGCAATATTGAGGGTTTAGGTATCTTTGAAGTTGCCGAAGAGGCCATTCGTGCCCATAAAGCGGCGTTTAGTAATGACCCTGTACTTGCGGACAATTTAGACGCAGGTGGTGATTATGCATTCCGTATCCGTGGTGAACAACATATGTGGACACCGGATTCGATTGCTAAATTACAGCACTCTACACGATCAAATAACTACAACACGTATAAAGAATATGCACAGTTGATTAATGATCAATCAAAACGTCATATGACTTTACGAGGTTTGTTTGAGTTTAAAGTAGATCCAGCTAAAGCCATTCCGTTAGAGCAAGTTGAGCCAGCCAAAGAAATTGTTAAACGCTTTGCAACAGGGGCGATGTCTTTAGGTTCTATCTCTACTGAGGCGCATGCGGTATTGGCTGTTGCGATGAACCGTATTGGTGGCAAATCTAATACAGGTGAGGGTGGTGAAGATGAATTACGTTATCGCCAAGAGATTCGTACGGGTTCTAGTGGTATTAAGAAAGGTGATAGCTTAGCCTCTGTTCTTGGTAGCGACCGTATTGCTGCGGATGTGGCACTTCAAAATGGGGACTCTTTACGCTCTAAGATTAAGCAAGTGGCATCAGGTCGTTTTGGTGTGAGTGCTGAGTACTTAAGTAGTGCTGATCAAATTCAAATTAAGATGGCTCAAGGCGCTAAACCGGGTGAGGGAGGTCAATTACCAGGTCATAAAGTTTCTGAGTACATTGCCAAACTACGTTATTCAGTGCCGGGTGTAGGTCTTATTTCTCCACCTCCTCATCATGATATTTATTCGATTGAGGATTTAGCACAGCTTATTCACGACTTGAAAAATGTGAATCCTCGTGCATCGATTTCGACTAAATTAGTATCGGAAGTCGGTGTGGGTACCGTAGCTGCTGGTGTAGCAAAAGCGAAATCTGACCATATTGTTATCGCTGGTCATGACGGTGGTACGGGTGCCTCTCCTGTTTCTTCGATTAAGCATGCAGGTACACCTTGGGAGCTAGGTTTATCTGAGGCACAACAAACCTTGGTGCTTAACCGTTTACGTAGCCGAGTTCGTTTACAAGCCGACGGTCAAATGAAAACGGGTCGTGACGTGGTTATCGGTGCTTTATTGGGTGCAGATGAATTTGGTTTTGCGACAGCACCGCTAGTGGTTGAGGGTTGTATCATGATGCGTAAGTGTCATCTCAATACCTGCCCAGTAGGTGTGGCGACACAAGACCCTGTATTACGTGCAAAATTCGCTGGTAAACCAGAACATGTGGTGAATTACTTCTTCTTTGTAGCAGAAGAAGTTCGTGAGATTATGGCACAGCTCGGTATTAGTAAATTTGATGATTTAGTAGGACGTACTGACTTACTCGATATGCGTGCAGGCATTGATCATTGGAAAGCTAAGGGTCTAGACTTTGCTCGCCTATTCCACTCTCCAGATACAGATACTGGTCGTTACCATACTGAAGAGCAAGACCATGGTTTAGCTGCTGCATTAGACAATCAATTAATTGAGCGTAGTAAAGCGGCGATTGAGCGCGGTGAAAAAGTTTCTTTCATTCAACCGGTTCGTAACCGTAACCGTACGGTTGGTGCGATGTTATCAGGAGTGGTGGCACATAAATATGGTCACGAAGGATTACCTGAAGACACAATTCATATCCAGTTTAATGGTACAGCAGGTCAAAGTTATGCCGCTTTCTTAGCACATGGTATTACTTTTGAGCTTGTTGGTGAAGGTAATGACTATGTAGGTAAAGGTTTATCCGGTGGTCGTATTATTATTCGTCAACCAAATGATTTTCGTGGTCATAGCCCAGAGCATATTATTGCGGGTAATACTGTCCTTTATGGTGCATTATCGGGCGAGGCCTTCTTTAATGGTGTGGCTGGTGAGCGTTTTGCGGTACGTAACTCAGGAGCGTCTGCTGTTGTTGAAGGTACTGGTGATCATGGTTGTGAGTATATGACCGGTGGTACAGTCGTTGTATTGGGTAAAACAGGTCGTAACTTCGCTGCAGGGATGTCGGGTGGTGTCGCTTATGTTTGGGATCCAGAAGGCGATTTCGAAAAACGTTGCAATACTAGCATGGTATCGCTAGAGGGTGTGGAAGCACACGCTGATCAAGCCAAACGTGGTCAGATTGAACAATGGCATTCAGTCGTTCGTGGTGGTGAGCGTGAGACAGACGAAACAATCTTACGTCGTCTTGTGGAAGATCATCATCGTCACACAGGTAGTAAGCGAGCGGCTGAACTACTTGAGGACTGGGATAAAGCACGTAAGCAATTTGTGAAAGTGATTCCAAACGATTATCGTCGTGCCTTAGTCGAACTTTGGCAAGCTAAACAAGCTTCAAAATAATGCCTTAAGGAAAATGTATCATGGGTAAAATTACAGGTTTTTTAGAATTTGAACGTGTTTCAGAAACATACGAAGCACCTGCGGCACGCCTTAAGCATTATAAGGAGTTTGTGCTGACTTTAGATGATAAGCAAGCACAACAACAAGGTGCACGCTGTATGGATTGTGGCATTCCATTTTGTAATAATGGTTGCCCAGTCAATAACATCATTCCTGACTTTAATGATTTAGTGTACAAGCAGCAATGGGAAAAAGCACTACGTACATTGCAGTCGACTAATAACTTCCCTGAGTTTACAGGTCGTATCTGCCCGGCACCTTGTGAGGCAGCCTGTACATTGAATATTAACAACGATGCGGTAGGGATTAAATCGATTGAGCATGCCATTATTGATAAAGGCTGGGAAGAAGGTTGGGTTGTGCCACAAGCCCCTAGCCGTCGGACTGGTAAGAAAGTGGCCGTGATTGGTTCAGGTCCTGCTGGGTTGGCTGCATCACAGCAACTTGCTCGTGCGGGGCATAGCGTGACGCTCTTTGAGAAGAATAATCGTATCGGTGGTTTATTACGCTACGGTATTCCTGACTTTAAATTAGATAAAAGCTTAATTGATCGTCGTATCCTTCAAATGGAAGCGGAGGGTGTTGAGTTCCGTACATCGACCTATATCGGCAATAAAACAGATAAAGTGGAAGACGGTCTTAGTATCGTGACGTTTGACGAGTTAAACGCACAATATGATGCCATCGTGATGTCAGGTGGCTCAGAAACACCGCGTGATTTACCTGTTCCTGGTCGCGAACTTAGTGGTGTTCACTTTGCGATGGAGTTTTTGACACAACAAAATCGCGAGAACGCAGGCGACCGTATCAAAGACAAAATCAATGCCAAAGACAAGCATGTGGTGGTCATTGGTGGTGGTGATACCGGTTCAGACTGCGTGGGGACGAGTAATCGTCAAGGCGCTGCATCGGTCATTCAGATTGAATTGATGCCAAAGTTACCAGAGCAAGAAAACAAAGAGCTTACTTGGCCATATTGGCCAGCTAAACTACGCACATCGTCTTCGCATGAAGAGGGTTGTGAGCGTGATTGGGCGATTGTGACCAAAGCTTTTGAAGGTAAGAAAGGTAAGCTTCAAAAAATTATTGCGGCTCGTGTAGAGTGGGTAAAAGATGAAGCTACGGGTCAAATGAAAATGCAAGAAATTGCAGGTTCTGAATTTGAAATCAAAGCTGATTTAGTGTTCTTAGCGATGGGCTTTGTTCATCCTGTAGAGGCGGTATTAAATGCGGCTGGTGTCGAAAAAGACGTGCGTGGCAATGTAAAAGCCAACACAGACAATTATCAAACCTCTGTCCCTAAAGTATTTGCCGCAGGTGATATGCGTCGTGGTCAATCTTTAGTGGTGTGGGCTATCCGTGAAGGACGTCAATGTGCAAGAGCCGTTGATGAATTCTTAATGGGAAGTAGCTTATTGCCACGATAGGGTTTATTACCTTTATTGCGACATATCGATACAAGCCTAGTATATTGCTAGGCTTGTATTTTTTTGGCAATAAGGTAGGATAGGCGAAGTTAATACAGAGGTGCTTCATATGCAGTTTTCTTTTGCGAGTTTATCAAAACGTATTCGTCTTTTTCATTTGCAGATTTTGTCTGAAGTTTATAAACAAGGTTCAATTCTCGCAGCTTCTCGATCATTACATATTAGCCAGCCTGCCATTAGTAAGGTTATCCATGATTTAGAAGAATATTTTGAGCAACCCTTGTTTATTCGCACAAGCCAAGGAATGACACCAACAGATTTTTCCTTGATGTTAAATAAACATTGTAATGAGTTACAAAGTAATTTGCACCATTTGGTGGATGATTTGAATACTTGGCAAATGGGTATCTCGGGTAAAGTTACTGTTGGCAATATGCTATCTGCTTCTGCTGAGTTTTTACCTAAAGCCATTATTCGACTAAAACAATTAGCACCCAATGTGGCCGTCAGTGTCAAAGTGGGAACCAACGATACGCTATTCCCTGAACTGATAAATGGCACTTTAGATATTATGCTGGGGCTATTGCCTACACAAGCAGAAGAGAACTTAGAGCATATCGAGCTGTATGATGAAACCTTAAGTGTTGTGGTGGGTCGTCAGAATCCCATTGCTTTTTCTGGTGATGTGGATGAGTGGCTGCGTGCTGAGGGTATTACTTGGATTATTCCTCCGCTTTCGAGTACAGCGGGTCAAGCAGCGCAGGCTTTTTTGCTTAATCAAGGCATTGAAGTGCCAAAGCAAGGGATTGAGTCGCTGTCCGTCCTCACCAACTTAACTGTCCTATTGGAGTCTAATGCCGTGTTGCTAACACCAAAGACCGTGGTGGATCGTTTTGTGCAGTTAGGGATATTGGTGGAGCTTAGACAATCATCAACAAGCACCACCTGTGGTAAAGTGGGTTACAGCATAGCGAGGAATCGTCTGCTAACGCCTGCCTGTCAGCGATTTATCGACTTATTACACGAAAATACCCAACCTTAGTGTTTTCCCCAATATAACAAAATGCTATAGCCAACTCGAATTTTACGATTAGCCTAAACTAGGTCGCTTTCCTATAATGAAATTGTCATTTCAACAGTTTTAGGAAAAAGAGACCATGAATACATTAGCTTTACCGAGCTCTTTACACATTACCAAGAATTACAGTAATGGTGCTTTTGTTGAAACGAGTAAGACCTTTGATAATATCAGTCCTGTGACTGGCAAAGTTCTTTCCCGTATTTGTGAGGCTGATAAAGCATTGGTGGATGCAACCGTGCAATCAGCTCGACAAGCATTTAATGGTATTTGGGGTGAGACAACAGTAGAGCAAAGAGCGGATTATCTTCTTAAAGTAGCGGATATCATTGAACGACGGTTTGATGATTTTATTGCGGCAGAAGTATTGGATACTGGGCGCCCTGTTGAGCAAGCAAAAAAACTAGATGTTTATCGTGGCATCCATAATCTTCGTACATTTGCTGAAATTTTCAAACACGAATACTCAAAAACAGAATGTTTTGAAAGTCATTTAGCTGATGGTTCACAATTACTCAATATTATTAAAAGAAAACCACTAGGCGTTATCGTTAGTATTTCGCCTTGGAACTTGCCACTTTTATCGATTACTTGGAAAGCGGCTCCTGCGCTGATGGCAGGGAATACGATTATTTGTAAACCTTCAGAAGAAACACCGTCCTCGGCAACTTTATTAGCAGAAGCATTTCAAGAAGCGGGCGTTCCTGCGGGTGTCTTCAATGTACTCCATGGCTTTGGTCGTGATTCGACGGGAGAGTGGCTGACTCAGCATAAAGATATTGATGCCGTCACTTTTACAGGTGAATCTGGTACGGGTGCTTCTATTATGAAGACAGTTGCCTCAGAGGTGAAACCTGTTTCGTTTGAGCTAGGTGGTAAAAATGCCGGTATTGTTTTTGAAGATGCTGATTTTGATAAAGCAGTAGAAGGAATTATTCGTTCAAGCTTTACGAATTCAGGTCAGGTATGTCTCTGTACTGAACGTGTATATGTACAACGCAGTATCTTTGATAAGTTTGTGAAAGCCATTAAAGAAAAAACCGAACAGTTGCAAATTGGTTGGTCCGAAGATGAAAAGACCTTTATGGGGCCTTTAATTTCTCATGGTCATCGTGAGAAGGTATTGTCTTATTTTAAATTGGCGGTTGAAGAGGGTGCTCAAGTTGTGACAGGTGGTGGAGTTCCTACCTTTGGCGATGAGCGAGATCAGGGGGCTTATATTCAGCCAACAATTTGGGTAGGGTTACCTGATGATGCGCGTTGCGTGACAGAGGAGGTGTTTGGGCCGGTTTGCCATATTGCTCCTTTTGATACAGAAGAAGAAGTGATTCAGCGAGCTAACAATACAGATTATGGTTTAGCAGGCGTTTTATGGACAACTAACCTATCGCGTGCGCATAGAGTAGCACCCAAAATTAATGCAGGCATTGTGTGGGTAAATCACTGGTTTGCTAGAGATTTGAGAACACCTTTTGGTGGCAATAAATTATCAGGTATTGGTCGTGAAGGAGGGACTTACTCTATGGAATTTTACAGCGAACCTACCAATATCAGTATTCGTCTTTAAGGAGATAGTTGATGAGTCAAAATAATAGCGTTGTCTCAATTGCTCAACGTTTGCAAGAAGCAGAGCAAAGTCGTCAGGCGATAAACCCTATTGCTGAAGAAATTAAAGGATTGGCGGGTCAATTATCAGCCATTGAACTTGCTTACCAAATTCAGCAAAAAAATGTTGAGACAAAGAGTCAATTAGGACGTCGTATTGTTGGACGTAAAATTGGTCTGACATCACTGGCTGTTCAAAAACAGTTAGGCGTGGATTCACCGGACTACGGTACGCTTTTTGATGATATGGCATATGGCACGTTTGAGGAAATTAACAGCGCTCAATGGATTCAGCCAAAAGCCGAAGCAGAAATTGCCTTGGTGTTGAAAAAAGATTTGAATAATGAAAAACACACCTTAGCCGATATTATCAGTGCAACGGATTATGCTTTAGCGGCGATTGAAATCGTGGATAGTCGAATCAAAGATTGGAAGATTTCTTTATTAGATACAGTCGCTGATAATGCGTCATCTGCGGGTTTTGTATTGGGTTCAACTCCTGTTGCCTTATCAAAATTAGAATTGTCACGCTGCGGTATGTATATGGAGCGAAAAGGGGAGCAAGTGTCCGTAGGCGCCGGTGTTAATTGTCTAGGAAATCCTCTTAATGCGGCTGTATGGTTAGCCGATATGATGGTGAAAATGGGTACCCCCCTAAAAGCTGGTGATTTATTGCTGACCGGTGCATTAGGCCCTATGGTGCCATTAGCTCGTCAAGACGCATTGTCTGCGCATATTGAGGGTCTTGGTTCAGTTACTTTAATTACCAACTAAGCGAGGAGTAAATAACAATGAGTACACAAAAAGTTGGTGTAGCCATTATTGGTTCAGGAAATATTGGATGTGACTTGATGTATAAGATTTTACGTCAGTCAGAGAGTTTAGAGTTATTGGCCTTGGTTGGGATTGATCCGGCTTCAGAGGGGTTGGAGCGTGCACGTAAACGAGGCATTGCAACGACAGCAGAAGGGATCGATGGTTTAGTGAAATTGGATGTCTTTAAAGATATCAAGATTGTGTTTGATGCGACGAGTGCAGGCGCTCATCATAAGCATAATGAGGTATTACAGAGTTATGGTATTAAGGTGGTTGATTTAACGCCAGCAGCGATTGGTCCTTATGTTGTACCTGTTGTCAATATGCAGGCGCATTTAGATGCACCGAATATTAATATGGTGACGTGTGGTGGACAAGCGACGATTCCGATGGTCAATGCCGTATCACAATGTACAGAAGTGTATTACGCAGAAATTATTGCCTCTATTTCGAGCAAGTCTGCGGGTCCTGGTACGCGAGCGAATATTGATGAATTTACCGAAACAACCTCTAAAGCGATTGTCCAGGTGGGCGGTGCTAAAAATGGTAAAGCAATTATTATTTTAAACCCTGCGGAGCCACCCTTGGTGATGCGTGATACGGTGTATTGCTGTGTGTCCCAAGAGGCGGATGAAGCAGCGATTGCGGCCTCTATTAAGAACATGGTGAAAGAGGTTCAAAAATATGTACCGGGTTATGTATTAAAGCAAGAACCACAGTTTGAGAATATCCGCTTGGCTAAGCCAGGACTTATTCCAGGTACGGATTCACAAGAGGTTAAAAAGGTATCCGTTTTTCTTGAAGTGACTGGGGCGGGATTCTATTTACCAGAGTATGCCGGCAATTTAGATATTATGACGAGTGCAGGTATGAAGGTAGCAGAGCAGTTGGCAGAAAAATTAGTGGCAGGTGAGGTGTAATCATGAGCTTTTCTAAAGATAAAAAAATTTATATTTCAGATGTAACCTTACGTGATGGTATGCATGCTATTCGTCACCAATACTCAATTGAGCAAGCCAAGCAAATTGCTGCGGCATTAGATGCTGCAGGTGTAGATAGTATTGAGGTAGCGCATGGTGATGGTTTGAAAGGTTCAAGCTTTAACTATGGTTTTGGTGCACATACCGATTTAGAGTGGATTGAGGCTGTAGCGAGTGTGGTGAAACGCGCTAAGATTGCCACCTTAATTTTACCGGGGATTGGTACGATTGAGGATTTGCATGAAGCGTATAATGCAGGTGCTCGCGTCGTGCGAGTAGCGACGCATTCAACCGAAGCGGATGTCTCTAAGCAGCATATTGAATATGCACGTAAATTAGGTATGGATACGGTAGGTTTTTTAATGATGAGTCACATGAACTCTCCAGAGAAACTTGCTCAAGAAGCTAAGAAGATGGAAAGCTATGGTGCGGAAACGGTCTATGTCGTGGATTCAGGCGGTGCCATGAATATGTATGATATTGCCGATCGCGTTAAAGCGTTTAGAGAAGTGTTAAAACCAGAAACACAGATTGGTATTCACGCACATCACAATTTAAGTCTAGGAGTTGCCAATAGTTTAGT
>NZ_JABGBN010000010.1 GCF_013133795.1 Pelistega suis | reverse complement strand
ACACCAATCGTTAAAGGTTCTGCTAAATTAGCGTTAGAGGGCGACGAAGGTCCTTTAGGTAAGCAAGCGATTTTAGCGTTAGCTGAAGCGTTAGACTCATACATTCCAACACCAGAGCGTGCAGTTGATGGTACATTCTTGATGCCAGTAGAGGACGTATTCTCTATTTCTGGTCGTGGTACAGTGGTAACAGGCCGTATTGAGCGTGGTATCATTAAAGTGGGTGAAGAGATTGAAATCGTAGGTATCCGCGAAACAGCAAAAACAACGTGTACAGGCGTTGAGATGTTCCGTAAGTTACTAGACGAAGGTCAAGCGGGTGATAACGTAGGTTTATTACTACGTGGTACGAAGCGTGAAGACGTAGAGCGTGGTCAAGTATTAGCGAAACCAGGTTCAATCAAGCCACACACAAACTTCTCAGCAGAGGTGTATATCCTTTCGAAAGAAGAGGGTGGTCGTCACACACCATTCTTCCAAGGTTACCGTCCACAGTTCTACTTCCGTACAACGGACGTAACAGGTACAATTACATTACCAGCGGACAAAGAGATGGTATTACCAGGCGATAACGTAGCGATGGAAGTTGAATTAATCGCTCCAATCGCGATGGAAGAAGGTCTACGTTTTGCGATTCGTGAAGGCGGTCGTACAGTAGGCGCTGGCGTTGTATCTAAAATCACAAAATAATTTAAAAATTTTTAAATTATTCTTGTAAAAAGTCGAGTAGTCGTGTAGACTACTCGGACGCTTGTAAATCAGGCGTCACGATAGGGGTATAGCTCAATTGGCAGAGCGTCGGTCTCCAAAACCGAAGGTTGTAGGTTCGATTCCTACTGCCCCTGCCACATAAAGCGGTCTTTACCGCATAAAAGAATATGTCAAACAGTAGCCAAGTCGAAACCGTTTCAAATTCAGGTGATAAAGTTAAAGTAGTTCTAGCAATTGTTATGTTGATTGCTGGAATTTTTGCTTATTCATTCTTCACTGATTATAATATCTACGCTCGTTTAGGAATGTTCGTTGCTGGACTGGTTCTGGCTGTTGCTTTATTTGCAATGAGCGAGACAGGTAAGCGTGCATTTGGTTTTGCGACAGGTTCGTACAACGAAATGAAGCGTGTTGTATGGCCTACACGTAAAGAAACCATTCAAATGACCGGCATTGTATTTGCCTTTGTATCGGTCATGGCTATTTTACTTTGGGTGATTGATAAGCTCATCACTTGGATCGTGTATGGCGTCGTTCTAGGTTGGAACTAAGGACAACTTATGAGTATGCGTTGGTATGTAGTACACGTTTTCTCTGGTATGGAGAAAAAAGTTCATAGTTCTTTATTAGAGCGTATTGAACAACAGGGTTTAAGCAATTCTTTTGGTCGTATTCTTGTACCAACAGAAGAGGTGGTAGAGAGCCGTGGAGGCACTCGCGCAGTTAGTGAACGTCGAATTTTCCCAGGTTATGTTCTGGTTGAGATGGAGTTCTCTGACGAAGCGTGGCATCTTGTAAAGAGTACGCCTCGTGTAACAGGGTTCTTGGGTGGTGGTGCGAATTCGCGCCCAACACCAATTCCTAAGCATGAAGTAGAGCGTTTGTTATCACAAATCGAGGAAGGTGGCGAGAAACCACGTCCTAAGGTACTATTTGAAGTGGGTGAGTCTCTTCGTATTAAAGAAGGTCCGTTCGCTGACTTTAATGGTGTCGTTGAAGAAGTTAACTACGAGAAAAATAAGGTTCGTGTGAACGTTATGATTTTCGGTCGTAGTACACCGGTAGAATTAGATTTTAGCCAAGTTGAAAAAACTATTTGATTTTTAACTTGATTTTTTTAACCCCGGGGAGCCAATAGGCGTATAACCCGTAAGGAGCATAAATATGGCGAAGAAAATCGTCGGCTTCATCAAGCTGCAAGTACCAGCTGGTAAAGCAAACCCATCACCACCGATTGGTCCTGCATTAGGTCAACGTGGTCTAAACATTATGGAATTCTGTAAAGCGTTCAATGCTAAAACACAAGGCATGGAACCAGGTTTACCAATTCCAGTTGTTATTACTGCTTACGCAGATAAATCATTCACATTCGTGATGAAAACCCCTCCAGCAAGTATTCTTATTAAGAAAGCTGCTGGTATTCAATCTGGTTCTGCACGTCCTCACTTAGATAAAGTAGGTAAATTAACTCGTGCACAAGCAGAAGAAATTGCAAAAACTAAATCTCCAGACTTAACTGCAGCTGACTTAGACGCAGCAGTTCGTACTATCGCTGGTAGTGCGCGTAGTATGGGTGTTACTGTTGAGGGCGTATAATCATGGCGAAATTATCTAAACGTGCTGCAGCTATTGCAGCGAAAATTGATCGCACTAAATTATACCCAGTTGCTGAAGCTTTAGCTTTAGTCAAAGAAACTGCAACAGCTAAGTTCGATGAGTCTATTGACGTTGCTGTTCAACTAGGTATCGATCCTAAGAAATCTGACCAATTAGTACGTGGTTCAGTAGTTCTACCAGCAGGTACTGGTAAATCAGTGCGTGTTGCTGTATTTGCTCAAGGTGAAAAAGCTGAACAAGCAAAAGCAGCTGGTGCAGATATCGTAGGAATGGAAGATTTAGCTGACCAAGTTAAAGCAGGTAACATCGATTTTGATATCGTTATTGCTTCTCCAGACACTATGCGTGTTGTGGGTACTTTAGGTACAGTATTAGGCCCACGTGGTTTAATGCCTAACCCAAAAGTTGGTACTGTAACTCCTGACGTAGCGACAGCTGTTAAAAATGCAAAAGCGGGTCAAGTTCAATATCGTACTGATAAAGCAGGTATCATCCACGCAACAATCGGTCGTGCATCTTTCGGTGTAGAGCAATTACAGCAAAACTTATTAGCTTTAGTTGACGCACTAAATAAAGCTCGTCCAGCTGCAGCAAAAGGCGTGTATCTACGTAAATTAGCCGTATCATCTACAATGGGTGGTGGTGCTAAAGTTGATACAGCTTCTGTAGCAACAAACTAATTCTTTAGGTGGTATAATTCGTTATACCACCTAAATAATGGACTACTTAAATATTAATTAAGTAGATGTCCAAGACCGTAGGGATCCCTGATTTAATCCATTTTGGCCCTACGCAGACGGTAGTCCTGAAAGAATATAAACAAGTTTACTTGTAAATGTCTTTTTAGGTTGCCGCGCTGGTGGGAATACAATCCTGTATTTCTTTTATTAACAGTCGGAGGTAGACCTTGAGTCTCAATATTGAAGCCAAGAAAGCTGCTGTAGAAGAGGTTAGCGCTGCTATTGCTAATGCTCAAACTATGGTTGTAGCTGAATACCGCGGTATTAGTGTTGCCAGTATGACTGAATTACGTGTTAATGCTCGTAAAGAAGGTGTTTATTTACGCGTTCTTAAAAACACATTAGCTCGTCGTGCAGTAGAAGGTACTCCTTTTGCAAACTTAGCGGATCAAATGGTTGGTCCTCTAGTATATGCTGCATCTGAAGATGCGGTAGCTGCTGCAAAAGTATTACACCAATTCGCGAAACAAGAAGATAAAATCGTCTTGAAAGCTGGTTCTTACAATGGTGAATTATTAAACGCTGCTCAAGTTACAGAGTTAGCGTCTATTCCTAGCCGTGAAGAACTATTGTCAAAACTACTATTTGTTATGCAAGCTCCATTGTCTGGCATGGCTCGTGGTTTGGCCGCTTTGGCAGAGAAAAAAGCAGGCGAAGAAGCCGCTTAATTAACGATTTTATTCAATTTAATAGATTAGATTATCAATATTTAGGAGTTTAATAGCATGGCTATTACTAAAGAAGACATTTTAGAAGCAGTTGGTTCATTAACTGTAATGGAACTAAACGACTTAGTTAAAGCATTTGAAGAGAAATTTGGTGTATCGGCTGCTGCTGTTGCCGTTGCTGCAGGTCCTGCTGCTGGTGGCGCTGCTGCTGCAGAACAAACTGAATTTACTCTAGTTCTAGCTGATGCTGGTTCTTCAAAAGTGAACGTAATTAAAGTTGTACGTGAAATCACTGGTTTAGGCTTAAAAGAAGCTAAAGACTTAGTTGATGGTGCTCCAAAACCATTGAAAGAAGGTCTAGCTAAAGCTGAAGCTGAAGAAGCTAAGAAGAAACTAGAAGAAGCTGGTGCTAAAGTAGAATTGAAATAATTCTATTTTTAGAATCACCCCCCGGAGAGAGCTTTTTAGCCCTCTTCGGGTTTTTGCGTCTTTCGAAAAAAACATTTCAATCAGCTTAAAAATCCCCTTGTTGATAAGGGTCAGAGAGTGGTTTTTTCTGAAGTCGTAAATCCCTAGAATTATGGACTGGCCATAATTCCTACAACCATCTCGAGTCGGAGTGCTCATGCCTTACTCGTATACAGAAATAAAACGTATCCGTAAAAGCTTTGCTAAACGCGAAGAAGTTCAGGATGTTCCATACCTGTTAGAGACACAGCTACATTCATATCGTGCATTTTTGCAACAAAATATAAGTGCGCAAAAACGCAAGAACGAAGGTTTGCAAGCTGCTTTTAATTCAATTTTTCCAATCGTGAGTGCGAATGGCAACGCTCGTTTAGAGTTTGTTGGCTACACTTTACGCGATCCTGTATTTGACGTGAAAGAATGTCAATTACGTGGTTTGACGTATCACTCTTCACTATACGCTAAAGTGCGTCTAGAGTTGCTTGACCGTGAGGCAAGTAAACCTACCGTTAAAGAAGTGAAAGAAGAAGAAGTCTATATGGGCGATATGCCTCTAATGACGGATACTGGTTCTTTCATTATTAATGGTACCGAACGTGTAATCGTATCGCAATTACACCGTTCTCCAGGGGTGTTCTTTGAACATGACCGTGGTAAGAACCATAGCTCAAGTAAATTATTATTCTCTGCACGCGTTATTCCTTACCGTGGTTCTTGGCTAGACTTTGAGTTCGATCCGAAGGATTTCTTATACTTCCGTATCGACCGTCGTCGTAAAATGCCAGTGACTACACTACTAAAAGCAATTGGTCTGAATAATGATCAAATTTTAGCGACATTCTTTGAAAATGATCACTTTGATCTTCGTGATGACGGTGCTGTATTGGCATTTGTACCTTCTCGTTGGAAAGGTGAGGTTGCTCGTTTTGATATTACTGATAAAAAAGGTAATGTTCTTATTGAGAAAGATAAGCGTATCAATGCAAAAAATTTACGTGATATTGCGAATGCAAAATTAGAGCAAATCTCTGTTCCTGATGAGTTCCTATTAGGTCGTGTGATTGCAAAAACGATTACTGATCCTGATACAGGTGAAGTCTTAGCACACGCTAATGCAGAAATCACAGAAGCTTTATTGATTTCATTACGCACAGCAGGTGTGAAGAAGTTCGAAACCATCTATACGCATGAGTTAGAACATGGTGCATATATTTCAGCAACCTTAGCTACTGATGATACGCCAGACCAAATGGCTGCACGTGTAGCGATTTACCGTATGATGCGTCCTGGTGAGCCTCCAACCGAAGAAGCTGTTGAAGCATTGTTCCAACGTTTATTCTACAGCGAAGAGTCTTATGATCTTTCTGCGGTTGGTCGTATGAAAGTGAATAGTCGTTTAGGTCGTGGTGCTAATACAGAAGGTCCATTGACATTAACAGACGAAGATATCCTAGATACTATTAAAGTGCTTGTTGATTTGCGCAATGGTCGTGGTGAGATTGATGATATCGACCACTTAGGTAACCGTCGTGTACGTTGTGTAGGTGAGCTTGCTGAGAATCAATTCCGTGCTGGTTTAGTGCGTGTTGAACGTGCAGTTAAGGATCGTTTAGGTCAAGCTGAATCAGAAAATCTTTTACCAAATGATTTGATTAACTCTAAACCTATTTCTGCGGCTATTAAAGAGTTCTTTGGTTCTAACCAATTATCTCAGTTCATGGATCAAACCAACCCATTGTCTGAAATTACACATAAACGTCGTGTATCAGCATTAGGTCAGGGGGGCTTGACTCGTGAACGTGCAGGTTTCGAGGTACGTGACGTACATCCAACGCATTACGGTCGTGTGTGTCCAATTGAAACACCAGAGGGTCCAAACATTGGTTTGATTAACTCTATGGCATTGTTCGCTCGCTTAAATGAGTATGGTTTCTTAGAGACACCATATCGTAAAGTAGTGGATGGTAAAGTTACACAAATTATTGAATACTTATCGGCTATCGAAGAGAGTAAATATGTGATTGCTCAGGCGAATGCGCAGTTAGATGAAGAAGGTCATTTTGTAGATGACTTAATTGCGTGTCGTGAAGCTGGTGAGACAATGTTAATGTCTCCTGAGAAAGTTCAATACATGGACGTTGCTCCTTCGCAAATCGTGTCGGTAGCGGCTTCATTGATTCCTTTCCTTGAGCATGATGACGCGAACCGTGCATTGATGGGTGCCAACATGCAACGTCAAGCGGTTCCTTGCTTACGTCCTGAAAAACCATTAGTAGGTACAGGTATTGAGCGTACTGTAGCAGTAGACTCTGGTACTGCGGTTCAAGCTACTCGTGGTGGTATCGTTGATTATGTGGATGCGGATCGTGTTGTAATCCGTGTGAACGATAGCGAAAATACATCGGGTGGTGTGGGCGTAGATATCTATAATCTAACTAAGTACACACGTTCTAACCAAAATACGAACATTAACCAACGTCCAATTGTGAATATTGGTGACCATGTTGCTCGTGGTGACGTATTAGCTGACGGTGCTTCGACTGACTTAGGTGAGTTAGCATTAGGTCAAAATATGTTAATCGCCTTTATGCCTTGGAATGGTTATAACTTTGAGGACTCGATTCTAATTTCTGAAAAAGTGGTGGCGGATGACCGCTATACATCAATTCATATCGAAGAATTGACTGTTCAGGCTCGAGAAACCAAGTTAGGTGATGAAGAAATCACTCGCGATATTTCAAATTTACCTGAAGCACAATTAAATCGTTTAGATGAGTCTGGTATCGTATATATCGGTGCAGAAGTGCGTGCTGACGACGTATTGGTGGGTAAAGTAACACCTAAAGGCGAAACGCAATTAACACCAGAAGAAAAGCTTTTACGTGCGATTTTCGGTGAGAAAGCCTCTGACGTAAAAGATACTTCTCTACGTGTACCGTCAGGTATGGTAGGTACAGTTATTGACGTACAAGTATTGACGGGTAAAGGTGTTGAGCGTGATAAACGTGCTCAGTCTATTATTGATGATGAGTTACGTCGCTACCGTCAAGACTTGAATTCGCAATTATCGATTGTTGAAGCGGATATGTTTGATCGCTTACGCAAAGTATTAATTGGTAAGAAAGCAAACGGTGGTCCAAATCAATTAGCTAAGGGTACTGTGATTACAGCAGACTACCTAGAGAAAGTAACGCCATGGCATTGGTTTGATATTCGTCTAGCGGACGAGGACGCAGCGGTTGTTCTTGAACAGGCTAAAGAGTCTATTGAGAACAAACGTCATGAGTTTGACTTAAACTTCGAAGAAAAACGTAAGAAGTTGACGCAAGGTGATGAACTCCCTCCGGGTGTTCGCAAGATGGTTAAAGTGTTTATCGCTGTTAAACGTCGCTTACAACCTGGTGATAAGATGGCAGGTCGTCATGGTAATAAGGGTGTGGTTTCTCGCATTCTACCAGTCGAAGATATGCCTCATATGGCTGACGGTACACCAGCGGACATCGTATTGAACCCATTAGGCGTACCATCACGTATGAACGTGGGTCAGGTATTAGAGGTTCATTTAGGTTGGGCTGCTAAAGGTGTAGGTCAACGTATTGCGGATATGTTGGCAGATGAGCGTAATGTTCAAATTGCTGAAGTACGTAAGTTCTTAGATACCGTGTATAACTCTACAGGTAAGAAAGAGGCTTTAGATAAATTAACGGATGAGCAAATTCTTGCCATGGCTCATAATCTGAAGAAAGGTCTTCCATTAGCAACACCAGTATTTGATGGTGCAACTGAGGAAGAAATTACGCAGATGTTAGAGTTAGCGTACCCAGCAGAAGTAAAAGAACGTTTGAATTTAACGGATTCTCGTACACAAGCTTACTTAATTGATGGTCGTACGGGTGAACCATTTGAACGTCCAGTAACGATTGGTTATATGCACTACCTCAAACTTCATCACTTAGTAGATGATAAGATGCATGCTCGTTCTACAGGTCCATACTCATTAGTAACGCAACAACCATTAGGCGGTAAAGCGCAAAACGGTGGTCAACGTTTTGGTGAGATGGAGGTGTGGGCACTTGAGGCATATGGTGCGTCTTATACACTACAAGAGATGTTAACGGTGAAATCTGACGATATTACAGGTCGTACCAAAGTCTACGAAAATATCGTAGAAGGCGATCATATGATTGATGCAGGTATGCCAGAATCATTTAATGTATTAGTCAAAGAGATTCGCTCGTTGGCATTAGATATGGAATTGGAGGGTAAAAAATAATGAACGGATTACTTAACCTCTACAAACAAATTTCTACGGATGAACAGTTTGATGCCATTAAGATTGGCATCGCGTCTCCGGATAAAATTCGCTCTTGGTCTTACGGTGAAGTCCGTAAGCCAGAGACAATTAACTATCGTACGTTCAAACCTGAACGTGATGGTTTATTCTGCGCGAAAATCTTTGGTCCAACTAAAGATTATGAGTGTTTATGCGGTAAGTATAAACGCTTGAAACATCGTGGTGTGATTTGTGAAAAATGCGGTGTTGAAGTAACGGTTACTAAAGTTCGTCGTGAACGTATGGGTCATATCGAACTGGCAAGTCCAGTAGCGCATATTTGGTTCTTAAAGAGCTTACCTTCTCGTTTAGGTATGGTTCTTGATATGACATTACGCGATATCGAGCGTGTATTGTATTTTGAAGCATGGTGCGTTATTGATCCTGGTATGACTCCGTTAAAACGTGGTCAAATCATGAGCGATGATGAGTACTTTGCTAAGACCGAAGAATATGGTGATGATTTTGTTGCATTGATGGGCGCAGAAGCGATTCGTGAATTGCTACGTACCATTGATATTGATAAAGAGGCGGAATTATTACGCTCTTCATTAGATACAACAAAGTCAGATGCTAAAGTTAAGAAAATTTCTAAGCGTCTTAAAGTTATTGAAGGTTTCCAGAAGTCCGGCTTAAAACCAGAATGGATGATTATGGAAGTACTTCCTGTGCTTCCTCCTGATTTACGTCCATTGGTTCCGCTAGACGGCGGTCGTTTTGCGACATCTGATCTTAACGATTTATATCGTCGCGTGATTAACCGTAATAACCGTCTAAAACGCTTAATCGAATTAAAAGCCCCTGAAATCATTCTTCGCAACGAAAAACGTATGTTGCAAGAGGCCGTTGATTCATTATTAGATAACGGTCGTCGTGGTAAAGCGATGACAGGACCTAATAAGCGTCAATTAAAATCACTGGCTGATATGATTAAAGGTAAGGGTGGTCGTTTCCGTCAAAACCTATTAGGTAAGCGTGTAGACTACTCTGGTCGTTCGGTAATTACAGTAGGCCCACAACTTAAACTTCATCAATGTGGTTTACCAAAATTGATGGCATTAGAGTTGTTTAAACCATTTATTTTCAATCGTTTAAAAGCCTTAGGTTTAGCATCAACATTCCGTGCTGCTAAGAAAATGGTAGAAACGCAAGAAGCAGTGGTATGGGATATTCTTGAAGAGGTTATTCGTGAACACCCTGTGATGCTTAACCGTGCGCCAACGCTACACCGTTTAGGTATTCAAGCGTTTGAGCCACAATTAATTGAAGGTAAAGCGATTCAGTTACACCCACTCGTGTGTGCGGCGTTTAACGCGGACTTTGACGGTGACCAAATGGCGGTACACGTGCCTTTATCATTAGAGGCACAAATGGAAGTGCGTACATTGATGTTGGCATCAAATAACGTATTGTTCCCAGCGTCTGGTGAACCATCTATCGTACCATCACAGGATACGGTATTGGGTCTTTACTATACAACGCGTGAACGTATCAATGGTAAAGGCGAAGGCATGTTCTTTGCTGATATCCAAGAGATGTTACGTGCGTATAACAGCGGTGAAGTAGGTTTACAAAGCCGTGTTACCGTACGTTTAAATGAATATGAAAAAGACGCTAATGGCGAATTCCAACCTGTCTTACGCCGTTTCGAAACGACAGTAGGTCGTGCGTTACTTTCAGAAATTTTACCGAAAGGTCTTCCATTTAGCGTATTGAATAAAGCGCTGAAGAAGAAAGAAATTTCGCGTTTAATTAACCAATCATTCCGTCGTTGCGGTTTACGTGACACAGTGATTTTTGCCGATAAGTTATTACAAGCAGGTTTCCGTTTGGCGACTCGTGCGGGTATCTCTATCGCTATGGGTGATATGGTTATTCCAAAAGCGAAAGATGAAATTTTAGCAGAAGCAAGTGCAGAAGTTAAAGAGATTGACAGTCAATACTCTTCTGGTCTTGTAACTAAGCAAGAGCGCTACAACAACGTAGTGGATATTTGGGGTAAAGCTGGTGATAAGGTTGCTAAAGTGATGATGGAGCAACTTTCTACAGAGCCTGTTATTAATCGTTTTGGTGAAGAAACTCGTCAAGAGTCATTTAACTCGATTTATATGATGGCGGACTCTGGTGCCCGTGGTTCGGTCGCTCAGATTCGTCAGTTAGCGGGTATGCGTGGTTTGATGGCAAAACCAGACGGTTCGATTATTGAAACGCCAATTACAGCGAACTTCCGTGAAGGTCTAAACGTACTTCAGTACTTCATTTCAACTCACGGTGCACGTAAAGGTCTTGCTGATACTGCGTTAAAAACAGCGAACTCAGGTTACTTAACACGTCGTCTAGTAGACGTGACACAAGACTTAGTGATTACAGAGCAAGATTGCGGTACACGAAATGGCTATGTGATGAAAGCGCTTGTTGAGGGTGGTGAAGTTATCGAACCATTGCGTGAGCGTGTATTAGGTCGTGTGACTGCTGCGGATATCGTTAATCCAGATACACAAGAAACTGTTATCTTTGCTAATACATTATTAGATGAGGATAAGGTTGAGCTTATCGATAAATTAGGTATCGATGAGGTGAAAATCCGCACACCGTTAACGTGTGAAACACGTCGTGGTTTATGTGCTCATTGTTATGGTCGTGATTTAGGTCGTGGTTACTTAGTGAACACAGGTGAGGCAGTCGGTGTTATCGCTGCACAATCTATCGGTGAGCCAGGTACACAGTTAACCATGCGTACTTTCCACATTGGTGGTGCGGCTTCTCGTGCATCATTGGCATCTGCTGTAGAAACAAAGTCAGCAGGCCACGTTGGTTTCACAGGGAGCATGCGTTATGTGACCAATGCAAAAGGCGAGCGTATTGCGATTTCCCGTTCAGGTGAGATTGTTGTTTATGACGATCAAAACCGTGAACGTGAGCGTCATAAGATTCCTTATGGTGCGACAGTACTTGTAGGTGATGGTAACCAAGTTAAGGCAGGTGCTCAGTTAGCGACATGGGATCCATTAACTCGTCCTATCGTTTCTGAGTACAAAGGTAAAGTTCGCTTCGAGAATATTGAAGAAGGTGTAACGGTTGCTAAACAAGTGGATGAGGTAACAGGTTTATCGACACTTGTGGTAATTACACCGAAATCACGTTCTGGTAAATCAGCACTTCGCCCACAAATCAAGCTTTTAAATGAGCAAGGTGAAGAGGTGAAAATCGTTGGTTCTGACCACTCAGTAAACATTACATTCCCTGTGGGTGCATTGATTACTGTGCGTGACGGTCAAGACGTGGATGTAGGTGAAGTACTTGCACGTATTCCTCAAGAATCACAAAAAACACGTGATATTACCGGTGGTCTTCCACGAGTGGTTGAGTTATTCGAAGCACGTTCACCAAAAGAGGCGGGTATTCTTGCAGATGTGACTGGTACGGTATCATTCGGTAAAGATACTAAAGGTAAACAGCGCTTAATCATCACAAAAGTTGATGGTACAACGCATGAATTGTTGATTCCTAAGGAAAAACAAGTACTCGTACATGACGGTCAAGTAGTGAACCAAGGTGAGCTTATCGTTGACGGTCCAGCCGACCCACATGATATCCTTCGCTTAAAAGGTATTGAAGCACTTGCACAATACATCGTGAACGAAGTACAAGACGTTTACCGTTTACAAGGCGTGAAAATTAATGACAAACACATTGAAGTGATTGTTCGTCAAATGCTACGTCGTGTAAATATCGTTGACTCTGGTGATACATCGTTTATCCCAGGTGAACAAGTTGAGCGCTCAGCTATGCTGAACGAAAATGATCTTGTTCGTGCTGAAGATAAGCGTGAAGCTACTTACGAGAATGTTCTACTAGGCATTACGAAAGCTTCTTTATCGACTGATTCGTTTATTTCTGCGGCATCGTTCCAAGAAACGACTCGCGTATTAACTGAAGCAGCGATTATGGGTAAACGTGATGACTTACGTGGACTAAAAGAAAACGTTATCGTAGGTCGTTTAATCCCAGCGGGTACAGGTCTGTCTTACCATAATGCACGTCGTGCAAAAGAAGAGGCTGAATACCAAGATCGTATGGCTCAACGTGCTCAAGAGAATCCTTTTGAGGAAACTCAAGCGGCACCAGTTTCATTAGAAAGTGCAATGGCATCGTTATTTGCTATGCCAAGCACATCTTCTGATGAGAGTGATGCAGAATAGGATAGTGAATTAAATTTTAATCACTGACCGAACAAATCCCCTAGAGAGAGTTCTCTAGGGGATTTTTTATGTCTATTTCATCAGCAAGAGTCATGATTAGCTTAGGGATTCTACTGTATCTAAGGGTAACCCCGATTGTAAGCAAGCGTACAAATAGTATATTTTTATTACGGTTTATTTCTCTTTTAATATCAATCATGCTTTTACGAACTCTTGATTCCATCAATGAAATCATCGGTAAACTGATATCGCTTTTTGCAATCGTGTTTGCTGGTGTGATTATTTACGAAGTGTTTATGCGTTATGCACTTCATCAGCCTACTCGTTGGTCTTTTGATGTGACCAAACAGCTATATGGATTTTACTTTATTATGCTAGGAGCGTATGCTCTCAAGCACCAAGCCCATGTGCGCGTAGATTTGCTTATTCAACGTTTCTCACCTGCGGTACAACGATGGGTAGAGGTTGTAGGGTATTTGGTATTCTTTTTCCCTTTTGTGTGGATTTTTTTGACACGTAGCTATGCTTTTGCTGAGCGTTCTTTTGCTCAAGGAGAGACCACCTACGGCGCAGTACAAATCCCCGTGTATCCATTAAAAATGGCGATGGTTGTCGCTGCTGCATTATTGCTTATTCAGGGCATTGTGACAGTAATTCGTTTAATTTTCCATAAGGAAGCAGAGCATCATGGCAGCTGAGTATATTGCAATATTAATGAGTGTCCTACTCTTAGTAGGTTTATTTATGGGACACCCTCTGGCCTTTGTGTTGGGAGGGACAGCTGTTATCGGTGCATTTGCTGCAGGTAAACCGATGGTGCTTGGTATTGTTGTCAATCGCATTTATGGTGATGTGATTGATAATTACACCTTAATTGCGATTCCCCTATTTATTTTGATGGCGAGGTTTTTATCTGACTCCGAAGTAACGGATAAGATGTTTGAAACCTTACGTCTTTTGATGTCACGTGTACGCGGTGGTCTTGCATTGGCGGTGGTATTTTTGTCGATTTTATTAGCAGCAACGACAGGTATCATCGGCGCATCTATTACCGTAACAGGTATGATGGCATTGCGACCTATGTTGAAGTATGGGTATTGCCCAAGACTGACGACAGGGGTGATTGCTGCTTCGGGATGTTTAGGTATTTTAATCCCTCCTTCAATCATGCTGATTTTGATGTCTAGTTATTCGCCGTTATCTATTGGTGAGTTATTTGCTGGGGCATTAATTCCAGGTGTGGCATTAGGTCTACTCTATGCAGTTTGGGTGGTTTATGTGGCATGGCGTCACCCTGAGCGTGCACCGTCAGTTGATCCAGAAGACAAAATTCCACAAGCACAATTGATTAAGATGTTGCTTATTGAGGCGGTACCTCCGATTCTTTTAATCTTAGGTATTCTAGGCTCGATGTTAGCAGGTATTGCGACAGCCACCGAAGCTTCAGCTTTAGGTTGTTTACTGTCATTACTTATCGTTATTGCTCGAGGTAAGTTTAAATTAAATATTTTCTTGAGTGCCTTATACGAAACAGGTCGTACGTCAGCGATGATTCTCTTTATTGTGGTAGGTGCCACAGCGTTTACTGGTGTATTTAATATTACGGGTGGCTTGGGTGCTGTACAAGACGTTATGCGTAGTCTAGACATGGCTCCATGGATGTTAATAACAGTAATGCTATTAATTGTCTTTATTTTGGGATGTTTCCTAGATTGGACGGGTATCGTTTTATTATCATTCCCTATCCTATTACCGATTGTGCAAGATATGGGAATTGGTTTGTTGTGGTTCGTGGTCTTGGTGGCTGTTGTATTACAAACATCTTTCCTCACGCCGCCATTTGGTTATGCGCTTTTCTATTTACGTGCCATTACGCCGCCTTCTATTGCTACTATGGAAATTGTCAAAGGGGTAATGCCTTTTATTTTCCTCATTATTTTAATGTGTGTATTAATGGCAATTTTCCCTGGTTTAGTGACATGGCTACCAGAGACTTTATATGGTAGTGTTAAATAATTCAGATTAGATTCTTAGGAGACAAAGATGAAATTAACTAAAAAACTATTAAATATTGCATTAGGGGCAGCATTAATGAGTGCATCAGCACTTGCGCAAGCTGCGCCACAAAAATGGACCATGACAAGTACATGGCCTGCCTCACTTGAGTTGATTGAAATCGACAAAAAGTGGGTGGAGATGGTGAATAAGATTGCAGGTGACGAAGTTAAGATTGAGTTCTTTGAGGGAGGGTCTTTAGTACCATCTGGCGAGGTTTTTGGTGCTGTGGAGTCAGGGACTATTCAAGCGGGTGCTGACTGGCCAGGCTATTGGGCTGGACGTAATCCAGCATTCTCACCATTGGCAACGCATACAAGCCTTTTTAATGCAGCAGATTATGTGAACTGGATTAAAGGGTGGGGTGGTGCTGATCTTTATAATGAAATCTATGGCAAATATGGCATGGTCTACCTACCTTATGGTGTAACGAATAACGAAGCGGGTTTCCATTCAAGTAAACCTATTCGTAATTTAGATGAAATCAAAGGGATGCGTTTACGTTTATCTGGTTTAGAGCAGGGTCAAGTACTTGGCAAGATTGGTGGTATTCAGGTATCTATGGCTGGTCAAGAACTTTATCAATCATTAGAGCGTGGGGTGATTGACGGCGCAGAATTCTCTACGCCAAGCGTCAATGTATCTGCAGGTATTCATCAAGTGACAAAGCATTGGGCTACACCGGGTTGGCATCAATCAGCATCTGTTTTTGGAGTGATGATTAATAAGCAAGCTTGGGATGCATTAAGTGACACAGCAAAAGAGAAGTTAAAGGTTGCTGCAGATGCGACAATGGTATGGTCGCTTGCGCATACTGAAAAGCGTGCGACCAAAGGATTAGAAACCTTCAAAAAAGCTGGTATCGAAATTCACCGTATGGATGATGAGGGCTTGAAGAAAATCCAAGAAGTGACGAATGAAGTGATGGTTGATGTAGCGTGCAGTAATCCTGATGCGGCTAAAGTGTATGCAAGTCAGCTTGAGTACTTACAAGAGTATAAAGATTGGCGTGAGACATCAGTGCCATTTAATTTAGGTCGTTCTGTAGAGGGTCCTGATTTAGCTAAGATTAAGGCTTGCGTGAAATAATTAGTTGAATTGAATTTTACGGAACGTTATTTTACATACTTTTAAAAATTACCCCCGTTATTGGAGATAATCCATAGCGGGGGTAAGTTTTTTATGTGTTGCTTGAAATAATACTTTACATTTATGTAAGCTTTATATAGAATTATTTTGTAATTTATTTAAGGCACAAAATGAACTTATTCGATGTTGTGAAATTCTATAGTGGACAGCCACAGTTTAGGGTAAAGGAAGCAGAAGTCGCTCCGCTCTATTACTTATACTCTCAAGTCAATCTTGAAGATGATTTATGTCAGTCGGATCAGCAGAATCTTTCTAAATGGGTGAGAACCTCAGATGAGATTAATAGCTTGACGTCGACAGGGGATATATTGTTTAGTCTTATTTCTGGTCAAGCGGTGAGAGTAGGTAGGCAGCATCAAGGTTTTTTTTATACACAGAACTACGTTAAATTAGTCGTAGAGCCCCAGATAGATTCTCAGTTTTTAGTGTATTTACTTAATGAACATCCTGATATTAGAAAACAATTAAAAAATAGTTTGCAGGGATCTCAAGTGCTGAAATATTCGATACAACAGCTTAGAAGCTTAGTTTTACCGAGGATACCAAACTTATCCATGCAAAAAATAATAGGTGAAATTTACTTTAAACAACAAAAACTAAGGTATTTAAAGCAGCGCTGTGCAGATGCTGAACAATTAATAATATTAGAACAATTACGCAAGGTGAGTGTGTTATGAGAGGCAATAAAAAATCAGAAGCAACGTTTGAAAAAGAACTTATTGAGTATCTATGTACTGGTGTTATTACACCTGAAAGCTTGCTTATGGAGAGTCATGGAGATTACATTGTACGTACGAAGCTTTGGCAATATGAGCCCGACATTAAGACAACAGAAGCTTTATGGGATAATTTTAAAAAGATTTTAGAAAAGCTTAATCAGAAGACCTTGGGTAGAACATTAAGTGTTGTGGAGTTTGAGCAAGTCAAACGAATTATTTCAAACCTATCAACCCCCTATGCTGCTGGTCAGTTTTTGTATGGCGTTAATGGTGTTTCTCAAATTGAAATTGATTTAGATGATGATCGTCATGTTTTTTTGACTGTTTTTGATCAAAAACAAATCGGTGCGGGTGATACAGTTTATCAAATTGTTAATCAAGTGAAGCGCCCAGCGGTTATTGCGGGGAAAGAGAATCGATGTTTTGATACAACCTTGCTTATTAATGGTTTACCTATTATTCAAATCGAAGAAAAAAAAGAAACAAGGGATATTAATGAAGCGTTAAATCAAATGCATCAATATATTGCTGAAAATCAATATAGCGATATTTATTCTACAGTGCAGATTCTGGTTGCGATTACGCCAAATAATGTAAAGTATATGGCTAATACGACAGCAGATCGATTTAATAAAGATTTTGCCTTTAATTGGCAACGCCCGCACGATAATAAACCTATCTATAAATGGCAAGAGTTTGCTGATGCGATGCTTAGTATCCCTATGGCACATCAAATGGCCACAAGTTATATGATTCTAGATGGGACAGAGAATAAGCAAGCTTTAAAAGTGATGCGTCCTTATCAAGTGTATGCCACTCAAAGGGCGATGTATAAATTAAAGTATACTGACTTTTCACATGCACTTAATAAATTAGGATATATCTGGCATACCACGGGCTCTGGTAAGACGATTACGAGCTTTAAAACTGCGTGGTTAGCAAGTCGATTACCCAATGTGGACAAGGTGGTTTTTCTGGTTGACCGTATTGCCTTAAGTACGCAGACTAATGAGAATTATCGTGCTTATGATCCTGATGGAATAAAAAAAGATGACGGTAGTGTAGAAGATACTGCTAATACAAGTGATTTAAAACGGAAATTAAATAGTAAGGGCAGTAAGATTATTATTACGTCCGTACAGAAACTGGATACGCTTGTTAAGAGAGCCTCATTTAAAGCACCTAATAAAAATATCGTATTTATTGTAGATGAGGCACATCGCTCGACAGGTAGTGATAATTTCCAAGCTATTCAGAAAGCATTTAAACATTCCGCCTGGATTGGTTACACAGGGACACCAATGTTTGATGAAACCACTAAAGGCTTACGGACAGAAGATATTTTTGGTGAGTTACTTCATGCATATACTATTCGAGAGGCAATTGCTGATCGTAATGTATTAGGTTTTAAGGTCGACTTTCAAACTACTATTAATGAACAAAGCATGAGAGAGGATTATTTACCTAAGTTCTATCGTCAAAAATATCCGAATTGGACGGATGAACAGATTGAACACAAAATTGCCAATCTGACTCAGCAAGATATGGATGACAGTGTAGAGCCTAGTTTTTATGATGAGAATCCTGAGCATGTTAGATTAGTCGTTGAGGATATCTTTAAGCATTGGAAAAACCGTTCCAATTGGGATCATAAGCGTAATTGTGCTCGATATAATGCATTACTAACGACGCATGTCGGAGGTGGTAAGGCTAGTACACCTATGGCGATGATGTACTTTCGAGAGTTTCAGCGAGTTAACCAATTGCGCGCAGCTAATGGCGAATTTACGTTAAAAGTAGCGGTAACTTTTAGTCAAAATACAAGCAATAGCGACAGTATGTTAGCTACTAATCAAGGGTTGTTTGAAGCAATACAACATCACAATGGATTGTTTAATACTACTTTTGATATGTCGGATGTTGCTGCTTATACACAAGATGTTGCCAGCCGTTTGAACCGCACAGCGCAAGATAAACAATTTTTAGATATTGTTATTGTGGTTGACCAGTTGTTGACAGGTTTTGATGCTCCAGAACTCAATACCTTATACGTTGATCGTACCTTGAAAGGCGCTGGACTTATTCAGGCATATTCACGTACAAATCGTGTGGCTGATATGCGCGAAAAACCATGGGGACGAGTTGTTAATTATCGTTGGCCGGCACATAATGAAGAATTAATGAATCAGGCACTTGCGATTTATGCCAATAAAGATTCTGCAAAACTTTCTAATGAGGAAAGGCGAGCAAATAATATTCAAAATCATATTACCGCACCTAACTACATTGAACTATTAGAACAGACTAAGGCTGTTGTTGAAGATTTACGCAATATGACCGATGATTTTTCTCGATTGCCACCTTCGGAGGCTAAAAAATGGGAAATGTTTGAACAATTGCGTGTTTATGCGACCAATATTGCCAAATTAAAACAATACTCTTCGGTAGATGAAAATGGTGATTCTGTTGGATACGACTATGACAATCCAGACAAATTGATTCACGAATTAGGTATGAGCAGCGAAGAAGAAAGTATGCTGAGCAATACCTTGACCAATGAGCTTAAGGTGCATCTAGCAAATACTAAGCATGTCACTGTCGCACAGATTGAGCTAAAAATGACGCATGTCAAAGATGTTGAAGTCAATTATGATTATCTAACTGAATTGATTAATACATTATTAGAACAAATTGAGGCAGGAGAAACTGAGAAAGCAAAAGTCACAGAGAAAGAAATTGAGAAATTTGCTAATGGTCTGGAAGATAGAGGCTTTGCGAAGCGTATTGTCAATGCGTCAAAAGCAATTATGACAGGTGAGTTCGGTATTAAAAACTTAGAAAACCAAAAGAGAGATGGTGTTTCTATTGTTGAGCAAGCAAATAAAGTTGGCCAAAAAACAGAGCTGATTAACTTCAGTTTATATTGGGGGCTTATTGATATTGTGACTACTACACAGCTACAACAGTTATTTAGTCAACATCAATTTCAGCAGAAAGACCTTGATGACAATGATCAGTTAACGAGCTTGATTAAAGAGGCTGGTAGTGTTTATACAGAGATGTCACAAAGTGAAGAAGTAAGAACTTTGCCTAAGATGAAATATCGCAATCAATTACGCAGTGCTATATATGAATTAGCGGATAAGTTTGTAAGGGAAGAGTAATGGGTCAAGAATTTAGTGATTTTATTGTTTATGTAGATGAAAGCGGAGATCATAGTCTTACATCCATAGATGCTAATTATCCCATTTTTGTATTGGCATTTTGTATTTTCTATAAGAATCATTACCGTACTAGAATAGTACCTGCAACGCAAAAATTGAAATTTGATTATTTTGGGCATGATTCAGTTATTTTACATGAAAGAGATATTAGAAAAGGGTTGGGTGCATTCAATATCCTTACTTCACAAGAGATAAAGGAAACATTCATGGGAAGATTATCCGAAATTATTGAACAAAATAATTTTATTCTTGCTACCTGTGTGATTGAAAAGCAAAAACTGGATAATAAACAGAAAGAAATTCATCCATATCATTTTTCGCTAACGCATTGCTTAGAAACGTTATACGAATTTGTAAAAGAAAAGGAGCAAGAGGATAAATTAACTTTTGTTGTAGTAGAAAGTCGGGGTAAAAAAGAAGATAAAGAATTAGAAATAGAGTTCCGACGAATTTGCGCTGGAGAGAATAAGTTTAAAAAGATACTTCCATTTAATATTAAAATTATTTCTAAACAAGAAAATTCAATAGGATTGCAAATAGCGGATTTGGTAGCTAGGCCTATAGGCAATCACATTCTATTTCCTACGACAGGAAATAGGGCATTTGAGCTACTAAAACCGAAATTATATTGTGAGGGTGGTAGAGAAAAAGTAGGTGAAGGCTTCGATCAGAAAGGATTAAAACATTTTCCTTAGCCCTAAAAAGCGAAAAGCCTCGATGAAAATCACCAAGGCTATAACGCCGACCGGGAACCCCCAATCCATTTATTTCTTTAATATAGCATATTTTTGAAGAATAGATGAGACTTTTAAAAAATTGAAATTATGTTTTGAAAATCTTTTAAGGAAAGAATAATAATGAATGAAAAAAAAATGCTTGTGCCCAAACTTCGATTTCCTGAATTTACTGATGCTTGGGAACAGCGAAAGTTGGGGGAGGTTTTTAAGTATGAACAACCCACAAAGTATATTGTAAAGAGTACAGATTATGATAATAACTATAAAACTCCTGTTTTAACAGCTGGGCAATCTTTCATTCTAGGTTACACAAACGAAACAGAAGGAATAAAAGATGCAACAGCAAAACATCCAGTCGTAATTTTTGATGACTTCACCACTTCATCGCATTACGTTGATTTTTCATTCAAAATTAAGAGTTCAGCAATGAAACTTTTGAGCGTAATAAATGAAAATTTTAATACCATATACGCTTTTTATTTATTAAAAAACATTGCTTATGTTCCTTCTAATCACGAACGGCATTGGATTTCTATTTTCTCAAATTTTGATGTAAAAATAGCATCCCTACAAGAACAACAAAAAATTGGATCCTTTTTCGCCTTATTTGAGCGTTACATCACCATTCATCAGCGTAAGTTAGAAAATTTGAAAAAATTGAAAACTGGATTGTTACAAAAAATGTTTTCAAAAAATAACCAGCAATTCCCTGATCTTCGATTTCCCGAATTTACTGACGCTTGGGAACAGCGAAAGTTGGGGGAGGTTGGAGATTTTTCAGCAGGAGGAGATGTCGATAAAGAAAAACTGACTCCTTTAGGAAAGTATCCTGTTATTGCTAATGCTTTAACTAATGATGGAATTATTGGATATTATGATTATTTTAAATTTACAGCACCAGCGGTAACTATTACTGGTCGAGGAGAAGTAGGTATAGCAAAAGCTAGATATACGAATTTTACAGCGGTAGTAAGATTGTTAGTGCTTCAACCTAAGTCTAAGTACGATATTAAGTTTTTGGAAGAGGCAATTAATTTGAAAAATATTTATGTGGAGTCTACAGGTGTCCCTCAATTAACCGTTCCACAGATAAGAATATATGAAATTACAATCCCAGTTTTAAAAGAACAACAAAAAATTGGTGACTTTTTCGCCCAGCTTGACCGTTACATCACCATTCATCAGCGTAAGTTGGAAAATCTGAAAACATTAAAAAAATCACTCTTACAACAGATGTTTGTTTAACAAGGCTTAATAATGACTTATTCCATTGAATATACAAAAGAAATTGACAGAAAGAGTAAGGAAAATGCCTATCGACTTTATGATTCTGGCGATATTCACCGCTTAGAGGTTGGAACTGTAAAAGGGTTACAAGATATTCATCGTTATTTATTTCAAGATTTATATGATTTTGCGGGAGAGGTGAGAAACTTAAATGTTTCGAAAGGAAAATTTCGTTTTGCTAATGTACTTTATTTAGAGGCAGCATTAAATACAGTTGAAAAAATTCCTGAGCCAACCTTTGAACAGATTATTGAAAAATATGTAGAAATGAATATTATTCATCCATTTTTAGAGGGAAATGGGCACTCTACTAGAATTTGGTTAGATTTAATTTTTAAGAAAAATCTTAAAAAAGTTGTGGATTGGCGTAAAGTTGATAAGAAATTGTATTTACAGGCTATGGAGCGCAGTCCAGTTAATGATTTAGAACTTCGGTTTTTATTAAAAAATGCCTTAACCAATCAGATTGATGATAGAGATATTTTTTTGAAGGGTATTGATCAATCTTATTATTACGAACAAGCAGAATAGGAAATAACAATGAGTAATGTACAAACAATCACCAGCAAACTCTGGGCTATGGCTAATGAATTACGAGGCACAATGGATGCATCAGAATATAAAAACTATATTCTTGCTTTTATGTTTTATCGTTATTTATCAAAACATCAAGAGCAATACTTGGTGGATAACCATATTCTTGATATTGCACCAGGTCAAACAGTTAATGATGCTTACCTTGCTCAAGCGATGGGTGAGGAACTAAAGGACTATTTGGAGGATATTTCTGCTGCGTTGGGTTATGCGATTAATCCAGAGGATACATGGGATTCTCTAATGCAGAAGATTCACAACGCCGAAGTTATGCCAAGTGATTATCAAGCATTATTTGATAACTTTAATCAAAATGCGAACTTAAATGAGAATGCATTGGCTGATTTTCGAGGAGTATTTAATGATCTTAACTTAGGCGATTCTCGCCTGGGTAATTCAACTAATGAGCGTGCAAAATCTTTGGGTAATATCGTGAAATTGGTAGATGATATTGAATACAAAGATGATAATGGCAGGGATATTCTTGGTGAAATTTATGAATACTTGATTGGACAATTTGCCGCTAATGCAGGTAAAAAAGGAGGAGAGTTTTATACTCCTCATCAAGTGTCTAAGATTTTGGCAAAATTAGTGACCCTTGATGTGCCAGATAATCGAGATAACTTTTTTGTATATGACCCTACAATGGGTTCGGGCTCTTTATTGTTGACAGTGGGTAATGAGTTACCTAAATCGAAACCCATCAAATATTATGGACAAGAGCTTAATACAACGACCTATAACTTAGCTCGGATGAATTTAATGATGCATGGGGTCTCTTATAAAAATATGACCCTTTCGAATGCGGATACGTTAGAGGCAGATTGGCCAGACGGAATAGATGCTCAAGGAGTAGACCAACCATTATGTCGTTTTGATGCGGTAGTAGCGAATCCTCCTTATTCAGCAAATTGGGATAATCACGAGCGAAAACTAAAAGATGCACGCTTTCAACCATTTGGAGCATTGGCACCAGCTTCCAAGGCAGATTATGCTTTTATTTTGCATAGTTTGTACCATTTGGGTGAACAAGGAACAATGGCGATTGTATTGCCTCATGGAGTGTTGTTCCGTGGAGCGGCGGAAGGTAAAATCCGTAAAGCATTAATTGGTGATACTTCAACAAATGCACAAGGTAATTATCTAGATGCAGTAATTGGTTTGCCTGCTAACTTGTTCTATGGGACAAGTATTCCAACTACGATTTTAGTTTTTAAGAAGAATCGTAAAACTAGAGATATTCTCTTTATTGACGCAAGTCAGCATTTTGAAAAAGGCAAAAATCAAAATCGTTTGACGGATGAACATGTAAAACGCATTATAGATACCTATCGCAAGAGGGAAAATGTAGAAAAATATGCATATGTCGCTTCTCTTGAAGAAATTATTGAGAATGACTACAACCTTAATATTCCGCGTTATGTAGATACTTTTGAGGAAGAGCAGGTCATTGATATTGATGAGGTGTTAAAACAGCTTCAACAAAATCAGCAAGAAATCGAGCAATTAGAAAAAGAGCTGAATGAGCAATTTAAACAGTTGGGGATTAGCTTACCGGAGTAATGGTTATCATAGAATAGTGTGAAATAGTCACTAATTATACTCATAATGCATAATTAGCTATTTTATTAGCTAATTATTTATCTTGAGTATAATTTGTGGCTAATTGCTTTGGGGAGGTATTAAGCGAGTGGATGTATTGGAAGTAGGAGTGTGCTGAGACAAAGGTAGATTTGATACCCAAAGTCAGAGATTTAATGCATCAAATCGCAATGGATAACCTATCAAGTCTATTACTTCTTGATGAGATTCAAGAGCTGATTCGAATTTAGGAGATGGAGGGATTAGTGCGTTCTTTACGCACAGGCCTCGATATGTATCAACCGAAAATAAAGACTATTTTTACCGGAAGTAGTGCTAATGACTTACGCATGATGTTTAACAATAGCAAGGCACTTTTTTCATTTTGCTCATGAAATCGACTTTCCCGTTATGGGGAGAGATTTCTCTGATTTCTTGGCAGATATTTATCATCAAAGAACCAGTAAAGAATTAGATAAAGAGGCACTCTATCAGATTTTTGAAAAAGTACATCATACCCCATTGTATCTACGTACTAGTCAAATACAAGTCAGTGTGCGTAAATTAGAACGTAAGAATTTACTAGCCAGTTATGGTCATGGCGGATGGTATATCAACCCACCGATGTTTACGACTTAGTTAAAAAGCCAGGCGCTATAAGAGGCATTTAGTTATCTAATCTGACGGACGCTTGGGAACAGCGAAAGTTGGGGGAGGTTTTTAAGTATGAACAACCCACAAAGTATATTGTAAAGAGTACAGATTATGATAATAACTATAAAACTCCTGTTTTAACAGCTGGGCAATCTTTCATTCTAGGTTACACAAACGAAACAGAAGGAATAAAAGATGCAACAGCAAAACATCCAGTCGTAATTTTTGATGACTTCACCACTTCATCGCATTACGTTGATTTTTCATTCAAAATTAAGAGTTCAGCAATGAAACTTTTGAGCGTAATAAATGAAAATTTTAATACCATATACGCTTTTTATTTATTAAAAAACATTGCTTATGTTCCTTCTAATCACGAACGGCATTGGATTTCTATTTTCTCAAATTTTGATGTAAAAATAGCATCCCTACAAGAACAACAAAAAATTGGATCCTTTTTCGCCTTATTTGAGCGTTACATCACCATTCATCAGCGTAAGTGAATGAGAAGATATTAATAATTAGCTTAAATTAGATAATGAACGCATCACAATATCAATATCTCTATTTTCTAACTCTTGAATAATATGCAAATAAGTTTTTTGTGTTGTGGTCATATTAGAGTGTCCTAGACGTCTTGCCACGCTTGCTATAGATACGCCTGCAAACAAAAGAAGAGAAGCATGTGTATGTCTTAATCCATGCAGTGAAATGATAGGGATATTGGCTTTCTTGCAATGTCTAGTAAGAACACTATTAACTGTTGAATTAAAAATCTTCTTTTTGGCAAAAATAGGTTCATCTTCAATTTTATTTTTAACCAGCTCTGAAAACTGAACAATAGTTTGCCAATCAAGAGGGATTTTTCTCACTGAAGAGCGATTTTTTGTCGGTTGAAACCCTCCCCCCTCTTTGTAATTCCACGTTTTATTAATTGAAAGTGTTTGATGAGAGAAATCAAAATCTTTTGGAGTTACTGCTAATGCCTCTGAAAAACGCATTCCTGTTTTTGCAATTAATAAAATAAACCAATCCCAGTTAAGCTCTCCTTTGAGATTAAGTTTTGTAATTAATGTTTGTAACTCAAATTGATTTAAATATTTAGGTTTTTTGATTCGAGGTGGACGCCCTTTTATGACAGCCTTTCTAGTGGGGTCTCTTGATAAAAGACCCTCATCAACAGCGTCTAAAATAGCTCCTTTAAGTTGGTGATGAAAGTCCATTGTCGTTTGTTTTTCATGATGATGCGCATATTCATTAAGGAGTTGCTGATAAGTAATGCGATTAAGGTCGCACAATAGGAGATTGGGACTCAGTTTCTTAATCCACTCCAAGGTAAGTAAGTATTTTGCCATAGTGACTTTTCTAATAGCTCCTTCTTTATAAACATGAATCCAGCGTGAATAGTATTGATGAAAAAGTTCTTGATTTACTTCAGTTTTTGACATGATTATTTATTCCTATGAAATATAGTTTGCAAAACTATGTGTTTCACTTACGCTGATGAATGGTGATGTAACGGTCAAGCTGGGCGAAAAAGTCACCGATTTTTTGTTGTTCTTCTAAGTTATCTGTAAATGAAATATCTTGTTCAGATAAGATAGAAAAATATCTTTTATACCCTTCACTACTCGGTTTATATTTTTCTAATAATGTATAAAGATAATATCCGTTAGTGCTATTTATACCTTTTAAAATTCTTACGCCGTCAGTAGCTACAAAAAATGGCTTATTAGGTTTATATAACGATAATGTGTGATCACCAAAAATAACAACACTCTCAAAATTTTTATAAGGTTCTCCGTTTGCAAAACCAACTACTGGATCACTTCCTTGTTGGATAATTTCATATATCCCTTTTGGTTCATCTTTTTTCAAATATTTTTTAAATGGTATAGCCTCTAGAATTCCTCCCAACTTTCGCTGTTCCCAAGCGTTGGGTAATATAGCAACCTCAAATTTCCCGATTGTCATCTAAAGAGTAAAAATTTTTAAATAAACTTATCCTTAAAAGGTAGTTATATAACAGATAAGCATAAAAAGTTTCCATCACAAGCGTTAACTATTTATCTCCCTAATGTAACCTGATATGATAAGAGCTCTTAGGTTTTGATTTTTCACCACAACAACGTAGGTTTTAGCATGGAAAAACTATCTTTAGATAAAAGCAAAATTAAAATCGTCTTATTAGAAGGCGTACACCCTAATGCACTCGATGTGCTTAGTGCTAATGGTTATACCAATATTGAATTTCATAAAAAGGCGTTAGAAGGTCAAGCATTAATTGATGCAATTTCTGAGGCACATTTTATTGGTATTCGTTCTCGTACACAGCTTACTGAAGAAGTTTTATCCCATGCTAAAAAACTTATCGGTATTTCGTGTTTTTGTATCGGTACCAATCAAGTTGACCTAGATGCGGCGGCTAAGCGAGGTATTCCTGTCTTTAATGCACCTTTCTCAAACACACGGTCAGTAGCGGAGCTTGTGTTAGGAGAGATGATTTTACTCATGCGTAAAATTCCAGAGGCAAATGCACAGGTTCACCGTGGTGAATGGAATAAATCTGCGGATGGTTGCCATGAAGTACGCGGTAAGAAACTTGGGATCGTGGGTTATGGTCATATCGGGACTCAAGTGAGCGTATTGGCTGAAGCATTGGGCATGGAAGTATTATTCTATGATATTGAGACAAAATTACCGCTTGGTAATGCACGACCAGTTGCTAATTTAAGCGAATTATTGGCGCAGAGTGACATCGTGACACTGCATGTACCAGAAGATGACGGTACTAAGAACTTGATGAGTGCGGAGCGTATCGCTCAGATGAAGCAAGGCGCGATTTTAATCAATGCATCGCGTGGTACAGTGGTGGATATTGATGCATTAGCGCAAGCACTTGAGGATAAACGTCTTAATGGTGCAGCAATTGACGTATTCCCTGTAGAGCCTAAATCAAATCAAGAGGAGTTCTTATCGCCTTTACGTAAGTTTGATAATGTTATCCTGACACCGCATATTGGTGGTTCAACAGTAGAAGCACAAGGTAATATCGGTATCGAAGTGGCGAGCAAGATTGTCCGTTACTCAGACAATGGTTCAACATTATCTGCGGTGAATTTCCCTGAGGTATCTCTACCAGAAAACAAAGGGGCCAGCCGTTATATGCATATCCACGTTAATAAGCCAGGTGTATTAACGAGTCTGAATAAGGTATTCACTCAAGACGGTGTTAATATCGTGGGTCAATACTTACAAACGAACGCAAATATTGGTTATGTTGTAATCGATGTTGAGAAAAATGATAAAACGGATATTCTTGATCAGTTAAAAGCTATTGAGGGTACGATTAAGACACGCGTGTTGTACTAATTAGCACGATTTTCTATTTATAAGCGTAAGAGCTCCTAAGTGATTTTTGCTTAGGAGCTTTTTCTTTTAAATAACTCTTTGAGGTGAGCGAAATTATTTACTGAGCAACAATTTGCTCAATTAAGTCCTTAGAGTAGCGTTTATAGTATTCTGGGTAAATTTCTTTAACGATATTCGCAAACGCTTGTTTATCTACGTCTTCAGTTACTATCATGCCAGCTTCTTTAAGGCTTGCAATGCCAGATTGCTCAATCTCATCAACAAACTTTCTCATTGCTTTAGCAGCATCTTGGCTTGCTATTTTAAGTGTATTTTTCTCTGCCGAAGTAAGGGAATTATAAAAAGAAGGTGAAAATATAACGAGAGCAGGTGAATAGACATGACCAGTAAGGGCAAGATGTTTTTGTACTTGATTGAGTTTCATTGATGCAATCACAGAGATTGGATTTTCTTGACCATCTACGGTGCCTTGTTGTAGCGCTGGCTGTACTTCTGGCCATGCCATTGGTGTTGCTAGAATACCTAGGTGTTTAAATGCCATAATATGTACAGGATTTTCTGTTGTACGAATTTTAAGGCTCTTGGTATCGGTAGGTGTTTTAATCACTAATTTATTGTTAGTGATATGACGAAATCCTTGATCCCCCCAAGCTAGTGCAATAATATTGCGTTTAGGAAATTCCTCCAGCATTTGCTGCCCAATCTTACCGTCTAAAATACTTCGTGCATGGGCTAGATCTTTAAATAAGAAAGGGATATCTAAAACACCGACTTGTGGAACAAAATTTAGAACCGCACCCGTAGATAGGATAGCAGCATCAATAGTGCCTAGCTGAACTCCCTCAATAACTTCACGTTCTCCTCCCAAAGCACTATTGGCAAAATGCTCAACTTTAAATTTTTCGGGTAGTGCCTGCTTGAGCGACTCCTCAAGTGCAGTTGCAGCTACACCATAATGCGATTCCTTAGATAAGGCATTGGCTAGCTTTATAGACTTTTCTGCTAAGGCGGGGGTGAGAAAGGTACTACTTATAAGACAGCTAAGTAATAATTTGCGTAACCATGTGTTTTTCATTATGTTTCCATCTCAGGAGCATTAATTGTCATAATATAAGGCTAAAGGTATGATGTGTAAACAGTCTATATGCCTCTAATGATTCGCGTATGAAATATTTAACATTATGTTTAAAAAGTAGTCATTTTCAATCGCTTAGGCTATGATGAGGGAATTAATAACATCACAAATCGAGTGGGAAAATGCTAAAAAAGATTAGTTTAATTGGCGTACCAACAGATGTTGGGGCGGGTCATCGTGGTTCTAGTATGGGACCGGAAGCACTACGTGTAGCAGGCATTACGCAAATGTTGGAACGTATGGGACTTGAGGTGCATGATATGGGTAATCTGCATGGACCTGCTAATCCTTTTACTAAGCCTGTTGATGGTTATCGTCATTTGGAGCAGGTGATTGAGTGGAATCAATTAGCACATGACGCCATTTATGCTGAGTTAAAACGTGGTCATATGCCGATTATGCTTGGTGGAGATCACTGTCTAGGTGCAGGGTCAATTAGTGCGGTGGCGCGTCATTGTCGTGAACAAAATAAAGAGCTGCGTATTATCTGGTTAGATGCCCATACTGATTTTAATACGGCAGAAATTACGCCTTCCGGAAATATGCACGGCATGCCAGTGGCTTGTTTGTTTGGTCATGGACCTAAAGCCTTGGTTGAGATGTCAGGACATGTGCCAACCTTAGAAGCAAAAAACATTTATCAAATCGGTATTCGTAGCGTGGATGAGGGGGAAAAACACTTTATCCATGAGGCGGGTATCCGTGTTTTTGATATGCGTTATATTGATGAAGTGGGTATGCGTCATACAATGGAAAAAGCCCTAGAAGGCTTAAATGATAATATCCATTTGCATGTAAGCTTTGATGTGGATTTCTTAGATCCTGAAATAGCACCAGGTGTTGGTACAACGGTGCGCGGTGGTCCTAATTATCGTGAGGCTCAACTGTGCATGGAGATGATTGCCGATACAGGACGTATGGCCTCTTTAGATATTGTTGAATTAAATCCCGCATTAGATGTGCGTAATTTAACAGCGAATATTGCGGTTGAATTAGTAGAAAGCTTGTTTGGTAAAAATACCTTAGTGAGACCTTAATGAGTAGTGTTAATGAGGTTTACCATAAAAGTGTGGGAGAACGATTTTTTTATGCCTTGCTTTTTGAAGTCTTAGGGATTGGCATGTCGACAGCACTAGGTATCTGGCTTTTTGATCATAGTGCTTTGGATATGGGTGTTGTCACGGTTGTGATTGCTATCATGGCACTACTTTTAAATATGAGTTACAACGCACTTTTTGATCATATCCTACGAAAACGAGGTCTAACCAAAACAACTATCGTACGTACTTTGCATGCGATAGGTTTTGAGACGACCCTTTTTATGATGACCATCCCTTTTATTATGTGGTACCTTGGGATTGGTTTATGGGAGGCGATTGTTTTAGATATCGTCTTTATTCTCTTTTATCTTCCTTATACGTATGTATTTAATTTGGCTTACGATATTATTCGTAGCAAGCTGATAAAAGGTTAGTGCTGATGGAACAGCTTGAGTTTTTTGATATTCCAAGTCCTTGTGTTAACGTTTGTCAATCTAATGAAAAGGGATATTGCTTAGGCTGTTACCGCACGCGAGATGAGCGGTTTTATTGGCAACAATTATCCGCTACTCAAAAAAGAACTGTCTTAAAAGCTTGTCGGTTTCGTCGTTTTAAGGCTTATAAAGAGCAATTGAATTCGCTACAAGAAACCATTCTCGAAAATGAGAATCTAACGCTTTTTTAGAAACTACGAGGTAAACCAAGAACGTGCTCAGCCACATAGGAATAAATAAGGTTGGTGGATATAGGTGCTACTTGATAAAGACGAGTTTCTCTAAATTTGCGTTCAATATCGTATTCATTGGCAAAGCCAAATCCTCCATGAAATTGTAAGCATGCATTGGCCGCTTCCCAAGATGCTTCTGAGGCCAGTAGTTTAGCCATATTCGCTTGCGTGCCCATCGGTAGATGTGCATCAAAACGACGACTTGCCTCGTAACGCATAAGACTGGCGGCCTCAATATTAATAAAAGCTTTTGCGATAGGAAATTGAACGCCTTGGTTTTGACCGATGGGGCGACCAAAAACTTTTCGTTCTTTTGCGTATTGCGTGACCTTATCGATAAACCAATAACCATCACCAATACATTCAGCAGCGATTAATGTTCGTTCAGCATTCAGTCCGTCTAGAATATACTTAAAGCCTTTACCTTCTTCACCAATAAGATTTTCCTCGGGGATCTCTAAATTATCAAAAAATAGCTCATTGGTTTCGTGGTTAACCATATTGGGTATGGGGTGAACGGTCATTCCTTGTTGGATGGCTTGAGCAATATCGACTAGGAAAATGGACATTCCTTCTGATTTTTTCTTTACTTGATCTAAAGGTGTGGTACGAGCTAGAAGAATCATAAGGTCACTGTGTTGAACACGAGAAATCCATACTTTTTGACCATTAATCACATAACGACCATCTTTTTTGATGGCCGTAGTTTTAATTTTTGTTGTATCTGTACCAGTGGTCGGTTCTGTGACGGCCATGGATTGTAAGCGTAGTGATCCGTCTGCAATGAGAGGAAGGTAGCGTTCTTTTTGTGCTTTAGACCCATGGCGTAAGATAGTCCCCATATTGTACATTTGACCATGACAAGCTCCAGAGTTACCACCATTGCGATTAATTTCTTCCATAATCACCGTTGCCTCTGTCAAACTCAGACCTGAACCACCATATTCTTGAGGAATGAGTGCCGCTAACCAACCTGCTTTTGTGAGCGCTTCAACAAAAGCTTCAGGATAGGCTTTCTCTTCATCAATTTTGCGAAAGTATTCGGCGGGGAATTGCTGCATTAAATCACGGATAGCATCGCGGATATCGTTATAATTATTTTCAGTATCAGGCATGATAATTCTTCTCTTTGACTACAAAATAAATAGTTTGACTATGATGATAAGAAAATAGTCTACAAGCGATTAGATTGTATATATTATATAGAAATGACATATAAATAAGGGTGCATAATGCGTACAGATTGGTCACTATGGTTAGGTAAACAAGAGGTATATGAAGAGTTTATTAATCCCAGCCATATTAAAAAGATAGCTTTGAGTTTAAATGCAAACATTCCTCAGGATGGAGATGATTTGCCAGAATTGTGGCATTGGGCTTTATTTATTGATCCCCTAAGTCTGTCAGAATTAGGGGCTGATGGTCACCCTAAACGAGGTGGTTTTTTGCCCCCAGCAGATAATCGTAATCGTATGTGGGCAGGAGGGCGATTGCAATTTATTCGCCCTCTAGTGATTGGTCAGTTTGGTCGACGAGTATCTACTATCCAAGCGATTAAGGAAAAAGAAGGTAGTACAGGCAAATTATTGTTTGTTACTGTCAAGCATGAGTATTATCAGCATGATGAGCTTTGTATTTCTGAAGAACAAGATATTGTCTATCGTGAGCCGAGCCCACCTAAATTGACCGGCACAGAGCAAGCCACTGGAGCGGAGTGGTCAGAATACATTGAGCCTAGTAGTGTGATGTTATTTCGATATTCAGCGGTTACATTTAATGGTCATCGTATCCACTATGACTATCCTTATGCGACAGAACAAGAGGGTTATCCTGGTTTAGTGGTACATGGTCCGATGATTGCTACCTATGTTTTACATGGTTTCCGGCATGCACATCCAAACAAAAAGGTCACTTCTTTTTCTTTCCGTGGATTACGCCCCTTGATATGCCCTACGCCTTTTAGAGTAGAGGGTCGTATTACAGAAGAGGGTAAGGCAAGTGCATGGGCGCAACAAGAGGGTACTATCGCTCAGCAAGCAGAAGTATCGTTTGAATAGAAGGAAATAGCATGCAAACCAAAATGCCTTTGGAAGGAATAACCGTACTAAGCTTTGAGCATGCGATTGCCGCGCCTTTTTGCTCAAGGCAATTAGCGGATTTAGGGGCTCGTGTTATTAAAGTAGAACGTCCGGGAGAGGGGGATTTTGCACGTGCTTACGATACGCGAGTACAAGGCATGGCATCACATTTTGTGTGGACTAATCGTTCAAAAGAGAGCTTAACGTTAGATTTAAAAAGTGAAGAAGCCAAAGAGATTTTGCAGAGATTATTGCCTGAAGTTGATGTTGTTATCCAAAATCTCGCACCTGGTGCAGCCAAGCGATTAGGATTATCCTATGAGGATTTACATCAACAATATCCACGACTGATTGTTTGTGATATTTCGGGCTATGGTATTGGTGGATTGTATGAAAAGAAAAAGGCTTATGACTTATTAATTCAAAGTGAGTCTGGTTTTATTTCCGTCACAGGCACAAAAGAGAATATGGCAAAAGCAGGATGTTCTATTGCGGATATTGCCGCAGGCATGTATGCCTATAGTAATATTTTGTCAGCTTTACTGTTACGTGAGAAAACGGGAGAGGGTAGTCATATCGATTTATCGATGTTAGAGAGCATGGTGGAGTGGATGAGTTTTCCGCTGTATTATGCATTTGACGGAGCATCGCCTCCCGAAAGAGCGGGTGCTGCTCACGCGGCGATTTATCCCTATGGGCCTTTCGAAGTGGCGAATAAACAAACGGTGATGCTAGGTCTACAAAATGAGAGAGAGTGGAAGTCATTTTGTGAGTTAGTATTAGAAAAAGCAGAATTAAGTACACACCCGCTTTATCTAAATAATAGTTTGCGCCATCAAAATCGAGATAAATTAAAAGCAATTATCGACTCTGTATTGATGTCCTTATCAAAAGAGGAGATTATCAATCGATTAGAGAGAGCAGGTATTGCCAATGCGAGTGTTAATGATATGCATGGGGTATGGCAACATCCACAATTACAAGCGAGAAATCGTTGGACAACAGTCGATAGTCCTGTTGGTGAATTACCCGCACTTTTGCCACCAGGCAAGAACAATCAGTTTCATTATCGTATGGGGGCAATTCCTGCGCTTGGTGAGCATACATGGCAAATTCTAAAAAACTTAGAATTTAATGAAGAGCAGATTCAAAAAATGCAAGAAAAAGGAGTAATTTGATGTCGTTGATTCGTACCGCTTTATTTGTACCTGGGACTCGGATTGATAGGATTAGCAAAGCATTAGCAAGTGGTGCAGATGCCATTATTGTCGATTTAGAAGATGCGGTGGCAGCTGATGTTAAGGAGCAGGCACGCCAAGCCTTAGCGACTTTCTTACATGCGAATACGGACATATCGCTATGGGTACGTATCAATGGTGTTGATACCCCATGGTTTAACGATGATGTACAGTTTTGCAAAACCTATGCGCAAATTAGTGCGGTGATGTTACCTAAAACGACTGAAGCAGAGGATGTGGAGCGTGTTACCTCAATAGGAAAGCCGGTTTATCCGATTATTGAAAGTGCAAAAGGGATTGTGAATATTCCAAGTATTGTGAAAGTTAGCGGTGTTGCTAGACTTTCTTTTGGGGCATTAGATTTAGGGGTAGATTTGGGTCTAGATGATGAGAGTGAGGGCGCTAAATTATTACTGAATCAAATGCGTGCACAGATGGTTGTTCAAAGTCGTGCCGCAGGTATTGCGGCTCCCTTGGATGGTGTCTATCCTGATTTTAAAAATCCAGAAGGATTACGTCAAGCGATGCACTTTGCCAAAGGTATGGGTTTTGCGGGTGCTTTATGTATCCATCCTACACAAGTTGATATTATTCATCAGGTGATGCAGCCAACAGAACAAGAGCTAGTATGGGCTAAAGCTGTATTGGCAAAGGCAGAAGAAACGGGGCTTGCTGCCTTTGCTTTTGAGGGCAAGATGGTGGATTTACCTGTTTTTGAAAAAGCTAGACAGATTCTTCATCGTGCAGGATAGGTAGTCGAACGAAGAAGGTTGTTCCTACACCTTCTTCACTTTCTAAGGTGATATCGCCGTTGTGTCCATTAATAACAGTATGAACAAACGCCAATCCTAATCCCAAACCTGAAATACGTTTAACAACTTCCATTTGAGGGACGCGAGAGAATACTTGGAAAATACGAGAAAAATCCTCTTTTGCAATGCCGATACCCTGATCTGTAATACTGATTTTCCAGTAATCCTCATCTTGAGCGATATCAATGGTAATTTTCATCCCATCTTTACCATATTTAATGGCATTATCGATAAGGTTATTAAAGGCACGACTTAATAATGTACCGTCTGCCATCACATAACAGATTGGTATATCATGTGATAGCTGAATGGACATCTGACGTGATTTTGCCATTGACCAAAAATTATCAATGACGTTTTGCAAAAGATCATTCAGATTGATAGGGACAAGTTGATACGATGTATTTTTTGCACGAGCAAGGTATAAGAAGTTATCTACCAAGTTCAAGGTTGTGCGAGATAGCTGATTCACTTGCTGTAAAAAATCTTCTTTCGAAAGCTCTGTCTCCGGGTTTTGCTGCATTTTAATTAATGCTTGAATCGCACTTTGGGGTGCTCGCATATCGTGAGTAAGGAAGTGAATGGTTTGCTCTCGTTGGCGTTCTTCTTCACGGATACGACTTAAGTCAATGAGGGTGAGGATAAAGCCAGATACTGAACCATCTGACATATACGTATTAGTGAATTTTAAAAGAATATCGCGATTCTGTTTGTCTTTGAACTCTAGCTCTTCGCGTGCAAAGGTGCTGGGTTCAACCATATTTTGAGATGACCAACGGCGAATTTGTGCCAGAATTTCAGAGGTGCGCTCTTCATTATTAATGATTTGATTGAGAAAAGCAGGGAGTGCCTCTTGAGGAATAATTGTGGTACCTAACTCTGCAAAGTACCTTTCAGTAATGGCCGTAGTCAGTAAGAGCCGTTCTTGATAATCGAATACAGCAGAAGCATAAGGCATGCCGTCGAGACTATCGGTAATAAATTGACGTAAGTTACGTACGCGTGTGATGGCGGAGCGTAAGCGATTAATATGAGCATCAAAAGTATTTAGTCCGCCCGTTGAGGATGCGGGACTAGTAATATGAACATGCTCCATTGAGAGTAGAGAGCGCTCATTATCTAGCTCAGTAATCTCTCTATGCATTTGCTTGAGCACAAGTTCTTGCATTCTCCAGTTCCAGAGAGGGTAGACAAGGAGAATGACGATGAGACTCGGGTCTAGGCGAATCCATAGGTTACAGTATTTGAGGATAGCAAGATGGGTAGCTAGTAAAATAGCAACTAATGCTAAGCTTGCAAAAATAACATTGCGAGGAGAAAGCATTAGGACGATGATACAGTAACTAAGTACCCAAAATAGCGAAACAAGAAAAATGATGGTTGTATCAGCTTCTGTAATCCAGCGATTTTCAATCTCTGCTTGTAAACCATTAGCGAGGATTTCAACCCCTGACATATTAATACTTTCAGTAGAGGTAGGAGTAGGAAACTTATCCCCTAGACCTGTTGCCCACGCACCAATTAAGACGTACTTATCTTTAAACATATCTTCAGGTGCGCGTAAGTTGAGTACATCGGTATATGATACAGTTTGATAATGATTAGGGGGGCCTGCGTAGGGGATAGATACTCGAGAAGGCAGCTGCACTTTATCTAGCGTTTCAGGAGGTATTCCAGCAGCGAGTAACATAGCTAAACTGAAATGGTAGTTCGTATCAAAACCGTCAGAAGCCCAACGGTCTAATTTTCGTACAAGCCCGTCACTGGCAATGGGTACATTAATAAACCCGATTTGATTGGTTTCTTTTAATAATGGTGTGTCTGGTAGACTAGGTGGCTGACCTTCATTAAAAAAACTCGCTAAGACGACTCGACCATGTTCTTTAATTGCCTGAGCAAATTCCTTATCATCTTCTGGATGGTAAGACTCTCCTAGGAAGGAGATGTCATATCCTACAGCTTTGGCCTTTGTCAGCTGTCGTAATAGCTGAGCATGAAGAATGCGTCGCCAAGGCCAAGTACCAAGCTGTTCTAAGCTCTGGTCATCGATGGCAATGATGATAATATCTTTGCTTGCAGGACGATAATGAGAGTGACGTAGAGAAACGTCATATAAAAATCGATCCGCTGAGTAAACAGGGACTAAGTAGGTAATGAGAGCTGTGAGGATACTCACAAATAACGCTACTCCCAAGAACTCTCGGCGATAGCGGGAACTAAGGGAGTTATTCATAAAAATCAGCGTTATTTAAAGCCAGAAATGATTATTGTTGAGGAGGTTTTACTAATAGCGTAGAACCACCTGCAGCAGAATCACTTTCACTTGTGGTTGGCACAATGATTTGTTGGGTATTATCGGTACCAGACAAACCATCCTGATTTACAGCACGTACTTGAACATAGAACATAGATAAACTAGGTAGAGGTAGTGTTGCTGAAGATTTGTTTGGAAGATGGTGGCGTGTTAGCTCGATTAGACCTCGCTCATCTGCGGTATAACGCACGATATAACCTTGCATATCAGCACGTGTAGAAATATCAATGGCTAACGACGTGCCATCTAATTTGGCCGTATATTGAGGAGCTTCAGGGAGAGAGGATTGAATAATTTTTCCTGAAGATGAAATGATAGCCCCCTTGTTCGCAGGTAGGGCAGTTTCTTTTTTAGATTTAGCATTGGCGACAGCAGCCTTACCTGATAATAGCTCAACGATAGTATTACCATCTTGGTCAACACGACTACGTAAAGATGTACCACGAACGCCAGTAATGCTAACAGGTGTGCGGATTTCAAAACGGCCTACACCACCGTTATTGCTATCCACTTTTGCCGAAAACTCACCTTGTTCCGTTTTGAAAATAGCATCAATAAGTCCCGTACCTGAGAATTGGCGTAAACGCTGTACATATACAATACTCTCAGGAGCGATTGAAATGACATTGTCATTGCTTAATTTGAATGTTAGTGTACTATCAGCACCTGTTTTAATGCGTGATGCTTCAGTGATAGAAATATTTTTGTCTGCTGGTGAGTTATTAATGGTGACGTCACCGACGATGCTCGTAATGACACCTGAATCTGGATAAGTATCAATTAGAGAAAACGGAACTAGAATTTCTTTGCCGACAGGGACTTTATTATCTTGGCTAATTTTATTTACTGTTTTAATCTTACGCCAGTTACCCGGTTTACTGGTGAAGCGTTCTGCGACATCGCCAATAGTATCACCTGCTTGCATAATGTAAACAAAGTTCTCTCCTTTTGCTCCTGCTGGTTGTGCTTGTGCAGGAGAAAGAGATAAGGCAAAAGCAATGGAAGTACTTACCAACGCAAGAAATTTTTTAGTGAACAATTTCATAATTAAAATTAGTCTTGAACAAGCTCTAAGCGGTATCCCAGAGCGTAAGAAGCAACAATCTGTACACCATTTTCTGGATGAATTTTTAATTTTTGTCGTACATTGGATAAGTGTGTATCCAAGGTTCGTGAAGTCGCAGGGATTTCACGATTCCAGATGGTTGTACTCAAAGCGTCGCGCGAAAATAGGCGACCAATGTTACGGAAAAACAAGCTGGCTAACTCAAACTCTTTGGGAGCTAGGACGATTTGTTCTCCGTGTAAATAGACCTTACGCGCATTATTGTCGAAACGATATGGCCCTACAATAACTTCTGAAGGAACTTGAGTTGTCGGAGTATTGCGACGCAAGTTGGCATTTACACGAGCAGCCAGAATAGCAGGACTAAAAGGCTTGTGAATATAATCATCTGCACCTAGTTGGAATGCTTGTAATAAATCAGAATCTTCGGTGCGGTTTGTTAGGAAAATAACAGGAATCTGCGAACCGAGATTATTACGCACCCAGACTAGAATCTCAACACCAGTAACATCAGGAAGTTCCCAGTCTAAAATAAAAAGGTCGTAACGATTTGATTTGCTGAGTGCCGCAAGACATTCGCGACCACTGCTGAAGTGATGAACCTCATGCCCAGCCTGAGTGAGTGTTTGTTTAATCAAGCTAGCTTGAATTGGATCATCTTCTACGGAAGCAATAAGCATAATGTATCTACCAAGTTAAAAGTATAAAAGAACATGGAACGTATAAAAAACGCACTGCTCAGCCGCAAATTTTACAATTAGCAACCTTTAAACAGTGATTCTAACATAAATTCTTGAAAAACAAGAGAAATAAAGTACGACAACACATTGTTTTATAAGAAAGAAAAACCACAGTTTCATTGACGAAAGACTAAAAAAATGCTAAGGTGTCTGATTGCTAGTAAAAGGTTAGCGGATTTTTGCTACTTTTTGTTAGCGATATGGTGTATAGACTTAACCCATTTATACGCTTATTTGGTTGTTTTTCGAATTTTGTATTTGAAAAATTTTGAAATTTAGCTGAATACGTGCATTAAAGTCAGCACGTTAAACAGACATTAGATAAACAAATAATAGGACAAGTAAGGTCATGCCTACCATTAGTCAACTCGTGCGTAAGCCGCGCGAAACTAGCCGCGTAAGCAGCAAGAGCCCTGCTCTAGAAAACTGCCCGCAACGCCGTGGTGTTTGCACTCGTGTATACACTACTACTCCTAAAAAACCTAACTCAGCAATGCGTAAGGTTGCCAAAGTACGTCTAACTAACGGTTTTGAAGTAATTTCATATATCGGTGGTGAAGGCCATAACCTACAAGAGCACAGTGTTGTTCTCGTACGTGGCGGTCGTGTAAAAGACTTACCAGGTGTACGTTACCATATCGTACGTGGTTCTTTAGACCTTCAAGGTGTTAAAGACCGTAAACAAGCCCGTTCTAAATACGGTGCTAAACGTCCGAAGAAAGCTTAATTTAGTTAGAGTTTTTTTCATCAGCTTCCTGCCCGTGGGTGGTGAGCGTGCAGCCGCAGCTGCGTTACGAAATTTTTATACTGCGGTATGTAAGGGGCTGTTCTCGTTATTAGGCAGCCGTGGCCACGAAAGTGGTTCAACTGAAATAGTCACATAGAAAAGGAAGTAAAGATGCCTCGTCGTCGCGAAGTTCCCAAACGTGAGATTCTACCTGATCCAAAATTCGGTAGCGTAGAACTTGCTAAATTCATGAACGTTGTTATGCTATCTGGTAAAAAAGCAGTTGCAGAGCGTATCGTATACGGTGCGTTAGAACAAGTTGCTCAGAAAACTGGCAAAGAGCCTTTAGAAGTTTTCAACTTAGCCATCAACAACGTTAAACCAATCGTTGAAGTTAAAAGCCGCCGTGTTGGTGGTGCTAACTATCAAGTACCTGTAGAAGTACGTCCAGTTCGTCGTTTAGCATTAGCTATGCGCTGGGTACGTGAAGCTGCTAAAAAACGTGGCGAAAAATCAATGGATTTACGTCTAGCAGGTGAATTAATTGATGCATCAGAAGGTCGTGGTGCGGCAATGAAAAAACGTGAAGATACTCATAAAATGGCAGAAGCTAACAAAGCCTTCTCTCATTTCCGTTGGTAATCAAAGGATATTACAATGGCTCGTAAAACCCCAATTAGTCGCTACCGTAACATCGGTATTTCTGCGCACATTGACGCTGGTAAAACAACAACGTCAGAGCGTATTTTGTTCTACACAGGTGTAAACCACAAAATTGGTGAGGTACATGACGGTGCTGCAACCATGGACTGGATGGAACAAGAACAAGAGCGCGGTATTACGATTACGTCAGCGGCAACGACCGCTTTCTGGCGTGGTATGGGAAATAACTTCCCAGAACACCGCATCAACGTAATTGATACCCCAGGACACGTTGACTTCACGATTGAAGTTGAACGTTCTATGCGTGTACTTGACGGTGCGTGCATGGTATATTGTGCGGTAGGTGGTGTACAACCTCAATCTGAGACTGTATGGCGCCAAGCTAACAAATACCAAGTACCACGTTTAGCGTTCGTTAACAAAATGGACCGTACTGGTGCAAACTTCTTCAAAGTATACGATCAATTAAAGACTCGTTTACGTGCTAACCCAGTACCTATCGTAATCCCAATCGGTGCAGAAGACACATTCTCTGGTGTTGTTGATCTCATCAAAATGAAAGCGATTGTTTGGGATGAGGCTAGCCAAGGTACTAAATTCACTTACGAAGATATTCCAGCTGACTTAGTTGCTTCAGCAGAAGAGTGGCGTGAGAAATTAGTAGAAACAGCAGCGGAAGCTTCTGAAGATTTAATGAACAAATACTTAGAAGAAGGTTCATTATCAGAAGAGGATATCGTTAAAGCATTACGTCAACGTACGATTGCTTGCGAAATCCAACCAATGCTTTGCGGTACAGCGTTCAAAAACAAAGGTGTACAACGTATGTTGGACGCGGTTGTTGAGTTCTTACCAGCACCTACTGATATTCCTCCAGTACAAGGTGAAGACGAAGACGGTAACAAGATTGAACGTAAAGCAGATGACAAAGAGAAATTCTCTGCATTAGCGTTCAAATTGATGACTGACCCATTCGTAGGTCAATTAACGTTTATCCGTGTTTACTCTGGCGTGTTAAATTCTGGTGAAACAGTACTTAACTCAGTAAAAGGTAAAAAAGAGCGTATCGGTCGTATTTTACAGATGCACGCAAACAACCGTGAGGAAATTAAAGAAGTTCTTGCGGGTGACATTGCTGCTGTTGTGGGCTTAAAAGAAGTTACAACAGGTGAGACATTGTGTGATGTAGACGCTCCTATCGTTCTTGAGCGTATGGAATTCCCTGAGCCAGTAATTTCTCAAGCGGTTGAGCCAAAATCTAAGGCTGACCAAGAGAAAATGGGCTTAGCTCTTTCTCGTCTAGCACAAGAAGACCCTTCTTTCCGCGTTCGTTCAGACGAAGAATCTGGTCAAACCATCATCTCTGGTATGGGTGAGTTACACTTAGAGATTATCGTTGACCGTATGAAACGTGAGTTCAACGTTGAAGCTAACGTAGGTAAACCACAAGTTGCTTACCGTGAGACAATCCGCAAAACAGTGGAAGATGTTGAAGGTAAATTCGTTAAACAATCTGGTGGTCGCGGTCAATATGGTCACGTAGTTCTTAAATTAGAACCACTAGAGCCAGGTGGCGACGGTTACCAATTCGTTGACGAAATTAAAGGTGGTGTGGTTCCTCGTGAGTACATCCCTGCAGTAGACAAAGGTGTTCAAGAAACACTATCTGCGGGTGTGGTTGCAGGTTACCCAGTTGTTGACGTTAAAGTAACATTAACATTCGGTTCGTACCATGACGTGGACTCTAACGAGAATGCGTTCCGTATGGCTGCTTCTATGGCGTTCAAAGAGGGTATGCGTAAAGCTAGCCCAGTTCTTCTAGAGCCAATGATGGCTGTTGAAGTTGAAACACCAGAAGACTATGCGGGTACTGTGATGGGTGACTTATCATCTCGTCGTGGTATCGTTCAAGGTATGGACGACATGGTTGGTGGCGGTAAGATCATTAAAGCAGAGGTTCCTCTTGCTGAAATGTTCGGTTACGCAACTAACTTACGTTCACTAACACAAGGTCGTGCTACTTATACAATGGAATTCAAGCACTATGCTGAAGCACCTAAGAACGTAGCTGACGAAGTAATTAGTGCTCGTAGCAAATAATTAAAAAAGCGTGTGCCTTCTTCTATGTTATAATCGAAGGCACACATCATCATTTTTTCATACATAATTTATTGGATTTATAAATCATGGCAAAAGGTAAGTTTGAACGTACCAAACCGCACGTAAACGTAGGTACAATTGGTCACGTTGACCACGGTAAAACAACATTAACGGCAGCGATCACTACAGTATTAGCGAAAGAGTTCGGTGGTGAAGCGAAAGACTACTCACAAATTGACGCGGCTCCGGAAGAGCGTGCACGTGGTATTACGATTAATACAGCACACGTAGAGTACGAAACAGCAAACCGTCACTACGCACACGTAGACTGCCCAGGCCACGCTGACTATGTTAAGAACATGATTAC
>NZ_JABGBN010000001.1 GCF_013133795.1 Pelistega suis | reverse complement strand
AATGCACTGATAATCCAGAAGTCATTTTTAAAATCACCAAAAAACTTCTCAAACATAGCACACGAAATTTCTATAGAAGTAAGACCCTTTTCATAGGGTTCTGCGTACCCAATCCATCTATTGCTACTAGAAAAACCGTCAAACTTAATTCTAGCTAATGATACGCTACGACTATTTTCTATCAATTTTAATGATTTTTCCATCATTGATTCCTATCGTAATTTTCCTTTTGTTACTTGGTGGTTCCCCATTTAGCCCTACTTTCCATTCTCCTTCTTTATCCGAGTGTTTAGACCCACTTTTTTCCCAAATTTCCCCTGTATACTTATTTTTAAAACCCCGATTTCCTTTTTGCTTAGTAAAATCATCTGGGTGGGATGTAGGTGTTCTCACTATATCACCTGGTGATGCTAAATTTACCTTTTTCTTAGGGTTAAATCTAAAGTCTTGAACAACAGGGATACCTTTAACATTGGTATTGAACTGGCACAAATTAAAAGGACTGCCTCCTGTTCAATACAGATGGCAGTCCTTTCTTTTCTTAACTAAACTGTCCAGGTTTAGGGGACAGTTCATCAGAACTGGCTTTTTTAGTTTGCGAATAACGTTTGTTATTCAGCCGTAGGCGTTTGCTCCTGAGTCACAGGCGCTTGCTCTTGAGCGTCTTGAGGTACTGAACCTTCTAGACCCTCTAAGCCACCTAAGGCTTTCGCAGAGAGACGTACACGACCACGATCATCCGCTTCGATGACTTTTACCTTCACTTTTTGACCTACTGATAATACATCATTGATGTCATTAATACGGTAATTCGCAATCTCAGAGATATGGAGTAAACCGTCACGACCCGGTAGAATTTGTACGATACCACCAAAGTCTAATAGACGTTGTACTGTACCTTCGTATACCTGACCAACTTCTACAACAGCCGTTAATTCAGCGATACGGCGCTCTGCCTCTTTCGCTTTTTCTAAATCAGCCGAAGAAATCGTTACAACACCCTCATCCGTAATATCGATTTGGCAACCTGTTTCCTCTGTTAAGGCACGGATTGTTGCACCACCCTTACCGATTACATCACGGATTTTCTCAGGGTTGATTTTCATTGTTAGCATACGTGGTGCAAAGTTGGATAACTCTTCACGCGAACCACTGATAGCGGCTTTCATTTTGCCTAAAATATGTAAGCGACCTTCACGTGCTTGCGCTAATGCCACTTGCATGATTTCCTTAGTAATACCTTGGATTTTGATATCCATTTGAAGTGCTGTAATACCGTTTTCAGTACCCGCTACTTTAAAGTCCATATCACCTAGATGATCCTCATCACCAAGAATATCGGTGAGTACCGCAAACTTATTACCTTCTTTGATAAGACCCATCGCTACACCAGCAACGTGATCACTCACTGGCACACCTGCGTCCATCATCGCTAACGAACCACCACATACTGACGCCATTGATGAAGAACCGTTAGATTCTGTAATTTCAGAAACCAAACGGATGGTGTATTGGAAATCATCATGTTTAGGTAATGTCGGTACAAGCGAACGCTTAGCTAAACGACCATGACCAATTTCGCGGCGTTTTGGCGTTCCAAAACGACCACACTCACCAGTCGCAAATGGAGGCATATTGTAGTGAAGCATAAAGCGATCACGTGTTTCACCGAGTACAGAATCAATGATTTGTTCATCAGATTTCGTACCTAATGTCGCTACTACTAAAGCCTGTGTCTCACCGCGTGTGAATAACACGCTACCATGCGTGCGAGGTAATACGCCTAAACGGATAGAGATAGGACGTACTGTACGTGTATCACGACCATCAATACGTGGCTCACCATTTAGAATTTGACCGCGAACAATCGCTGATTCTAGTTCAAAGATAATATTATCGACAGCGACTTCATCAGGAGCCTCTTCACCACGCTCTGCCGCTTGTGTCGCTAATGCCTCTTTCGCTTGAGCAGCAACTTCTTTTAATTTGCTAGAACGCTCTTGTTTTTGACGAATTTGATAAGCCGCTTTTAAACCTTCTTCTGCAACGGCTTTTACCGCAGCGATTAAAGATTCATTCTTAGGTTCAGCTTGCCAATCCCACTCCGGTTTACCCGCTTCTGCCACTAATGCATGAATCGCATTAATAGCGGCTTGCATTTGCTCGTGACCATATACCACGCCGCCTAGCATCACGTCTTCGCTCAGTTGATTCGCTTCAGATTCAACCATTAATACTGCTGTCTCAGTACCCGCTACCACTAAGTCCATCGCAGACTCAGCCACTTGGCTAACTGTTGGGTTTAACACATACTGACCATTGATATAGCCTACACGCGCAGCACCGATTGGACCATTAAATGGCACACCTGAAATCGCTAACGCCGCTGACGTACCAATCATTGACACGATATCTGGATCGATTTCTGGATCAACAGACAATACATGCACAATCACTTGTACTTCGTTATAAAAACCTTCTGGGAATAATGGACGCAATGGACGGTCAATTAAACGAGACGTTAATGTCTCTTTTTCGCTTGGTTTACCTTCGCGTTTGAAAAAACCACCAGGAATACGACCTGCTGCATACGTTTTTTCAACATAATCCACGGTTAGTGGGAAAAAATCCTGTCCTGCTTTGGCTTGTTTTGCGGCCACCACTGTGGCTAATACCACAGTATCACCCATAGATGCCACCACAGCACCTGAAGCTTGACGAGCAATCTCACCTGTCTCTAAAACAACTGTGTGAGCACCATACTGGAACGATTTACTAACTTTATTGAACATTGATGTTCTTCCTTTTAAGATTTTGCCTTTATCCACTACAAAATACACCATGATGCTATGTATTTAGGCAAATTTAACAATAAAAAACCGCACACAGAACCTAAGCGCTGTGCACGGTCTTGAACCCTAATATTACCACAAGGGTACAATGATTACTTACGTAAACCTAATTTAGCAATTAGAGCTGTGTAAGCTTCTGGGTTACGACCTTTTAAATAGTCTAATAACTTACGACGACGGCTAACCATACGCAATAAACCACGACGAGAGTGGTGATCTTTCTTGTGTGTTTTGAAGTGTTCTGTTAGCTCGTTAATATGAGCAGTTAATAAAGCCACTTGAACTTCTGGAGAACCAGTGTCACCCGGTGTACGAGCAAATTGACTTACGATATCCGCTTTCTTGATGTCTGCTACTGACATAATTTATTCCTTTTACTAGCGTCAGCGGTGAATAGTTGCTGACGTGATGTTAAAAATAGGTTAAAAACCCAACAATTTCTCTACTCATTTCTACTATTTAGCAGTAAACTAGCTAGAGTAAGCCACTACTTCTAAAGTTTTGACTTAAGCTAGCATTATATATGAGTTTTGACTAAAAAGACAGACTCCAACCCTTTTCATACAAAAATATCATGAAACCTTCGCGTATTCACAACAAAACACTCGCTCGCTATGCAGTTCCGTTATTAGCCGTTCTTTTAAGTGCTTGTAGCACTTATCGTGATATTCCAGCCAATAGTCCAGAACAACTTGTTCTCTCTAAAATGGGATGCCCGACACATCAATGCCAATTACCTGATGGAAGTCGTCGTTTGATTTGGTCAACACAACCAAGCGGACAATACGCTTATGGAACAACCATTTCTAAAGAAGGTATTGCAGATAAAGTAAGCGCTTTACTCACCGAAAGTCATTTTCGCCGATTAAATGAGGGAATATGGACACAACAAGCCGTTGTCTGTGAATTTGGCCCTCCTGCTGAAACAGGACGCACAGGTCTTGGTGAAAAAAATGAAGTCGTTTGGACTTATCGTTATAAACAAGCCAACTATTGGAACAATGTCATGTATGTATACTTTGGTAGACATGGTGAGCAAGTGACACATTACCACTCTGGCCCTGATCCGCGTTATGAGGTTGAGTTACCTTTTTTCTTTGACTAAAACGACTCTGTTCTATAGGTAGCTTAAGTCAGATAAAAAATACCTCCAATAGACATGGAGGTTATTTTAATAAAAACGCAGCAGATTTAATCTTCTTTATGGCGAATATCGGCGAGCGCTCTTGCTCTTTTCCAACGAATAAAGAAAACCACCCACCCAGAAAGAGCATACACCACAAATAACAAAAAGAGCATAATTGCCGGATCAAGCGCAATAATTGCAAAAGTAAGCACCAAAGTCAGCAACAACCAAACCGGTGGTTTCTTACCAACATCGCCCTCTTTACGCTTAAGCATAGACTTGCCACTAAAGAAAGGTGCAGTAGAAATCATCGTCAAACCCGCATAGACGGTTAGCACAAAAGCAATCCACTGCATAAAATCCGTTGTCGGAATACGATTCTCAGCGCTCAACCAGACAAATCCCGCTAATAAAGCAGCCGCAGACGGACTCGGTAAACCTTGGAAAAAACGACTATCTACAATGGCGATATTCGTATTAAAACGCGCAAGACGTAATGCCGCACCTGCCACATAAATAAATGTCGCGATTAAACCAACACGACCTAAGCTATCTAAGGCATAAGAATACATCACTAACGCTGGTGCCACTCCAAATGACACCATATCCGCCATAGAGTCATATTGCTCACCAAAAGCAGACTGTGTATTGGTCAAGCGAGCTACACGACCATCCATACCGTCCAATAGCATCGCTACAAAAATCGCTGTCGCTGCCATCTCAAAGCGACCATTCATCGCCAACATAATCGCAAATACACCGGCAAATAAATTACCCGTCGTAAACGCATTGGGCAATAAATAAAATCCACGATGTGGTTTTTGAGCAGTCATGAGCTCGTCCCTATATGATGAGTAATCCTACATTTTACTATTTTTCTTGAATTTCGCACTAGACAATCCCAAATAAAGGTATCATTTTCTTTCAATCGTTGTTTATCACCCTTGATGTTTTCATACTTCTTATTATTTATTAGTGCTTTTGGTGCAGCAACCCTCTTTCCTTTTCAATCCGAAGCCTTGCTAGCTGGATTGATAATGACTGGCGAGCGCTCACCTACAGCGTTGCTCATTGTCGCTACCATAGGCAATGCCTTAGGCTCCTGCGTGAACTGGTGGCTAGGCACACGCTTAGAACGCTACAAAGATAGAAAATGGTTCCCTGTCTCAGAGAAAAACCTAAGTAAAGCACAAGCGATGTATGCCAATCACGGTTCCCTTCTGCTACTCTTTAGTTGGTTACCGATTATCGGTGATCCAATCACCCTCGTCAGCGGCGTACTTAAAGAGAAATTTTGGAAGTTTCTGATATTAGTCACCGTGGCAAAATTTGTACGGTATTGGTTGGTGTATTTAATGGTATAAAAAAGGAGACATATTATGCCTCCTCTAACTACCAAATTATCAAAATTTATTGAATATGGTCCTCGAACTCTTCCATCTGCAATAAAGCAAGAGCCTGATTCGTTAAGCGATACTTTTGATTTCGACTACGTGGTTTATCAGAGATAGTCATCTCAATTACCCCTTGCTCCATAGCAGGTGATAGGTAAAACTGTCTAAAATATTTACTATCTTTTAATTGCAGTTGAGTCATCATTTCTAATTTACTCAACGGGTTATTTAATCTTTTGAGTAACAACATTACCTCTCTTACTTGGGGGGTAACTTGAGGGGTAACTTGGGGGGTAACTTGGGGGGTAACTTGGGGGGTAACTTGCGTGCGATACTCCGAAATAAAACCAGTATGAATTGGTAACCTAGTCAAGAAAAAAGTACGTTCATCATCTGTTTCAAAAATCGGTACTGGTGATCCATTTTCATACATCGCGCGTAGAATCTTAGGTATACCTGTTGATCTCCCCTCTGTTAAGTCCAACTCTTTTAAAAACTCACCAATACGACGATTGCGATAACGACGACTAACTGCCTTACCTGATTGTAAATCATCCATCTTAATAGATCTTTCCGGACCAGGGAAACTAAGAACGGCTAATTCTTCTGAAGTAATACGAATTTCAATAGGTTCACGAGTTTCGTAAGAACGATGATATACAGCATTAACTACAGCCTCTTCAATCGCTGCTAATGGAAAATTGAAAAAACGTTCAGCTCGTGCTTGATTAGGATGTTTAATCACAACCTCCCGAAGATAGCGATTTTCAATATACGTTAATGCTGCTTGTGTAATTCTACCTAGTGGACCTTTAAAAATTTTTTCTTCAATAATATCACCACCCGTACCATCAGGGAAATACACTACATCAATTTGAGTAGCAGGAAAAAAATATTCAGGATTACTATTAAAAAACAATAATCCTACATTCTTCGGAAAGAGCGCCTCTTCCAATCCTCCTACAATATTCATTCGCTTACCCAATGTCTGCACAGATAAATTCTGTGCATCATCAGCTAATCCACTTTTGACCTCAACAAGAAACTCTCTGATTAAGTGAGCTTCCAAATCTTCCAAGGTTGCAACTTGATTATACCGATCATCGAAAGGAATTTTATTTGCTAACCCTAATAATTCTTGCTCGTCATAGCCTTTTGCTCTCACAGTACTAGTATGTCTACGAATATAGTAACCACGCTCTAATTTACCTTTACTCAAACTAACTCTACACTTATATGGACGCATCTCACCTAAGTATACGTTAAATAAATAACGATAAGATACTCTTTCTAAATTTACAGATTGAATTATTTAAACTCTTTTTCACTCTTTATAACTCTACTCAGTTTAGTTTAAACTGGTATAAAAAGCCTGCGACAATGGCAATCAAGATGGCTGCGACAACTATCGTAGACTAAATCAAAAAGGCTACTAACCCCTTCATCAAAAAAGGAGACCCTCGGTCTCCTTGCTATCACACACGTTTTAAACGTTCCGCCGCTTTACGCAGCGTCTCATCATCTCTGGCAAAGGTAAAACGAATTAAACCCGTATCTTTTGGCTCAGCATAAAAAGCTCCGGTAGGAATACCCCCCACTCCGATATCAGCTATTAGATGCTTCACCATTTCCATATCGCTACCGCTATTAAAATGATTAAATCGCACTAATTGGAAAAAGCCACCTCGGCAAGGTAATACGTCAAAACGAGAAGCCGCTAACCCCTCGCGAAGAATATTACGTTTAGTCTCAAAAATGCGGTTTAACGTTAAATAGTATTCTGGCTTGAGCAATACCTCGGCTAAGGCATACTGAATCGGTGTGTTTGCACTAAACATCAAGAACTGATGAACTAATCTCACCTGCTCCATTAAATTAGCCGGTGCCACACAACACCCCACTCGCCACCCAGTCACTTGATAGGTTTTACCAAAAGACGTAATCACAATCGAACGCTCTGCTAACTCGGGATAGCGCGACATAGAGCGATGAATCTCCCCATCAAAGACCATATGTTCATACACTTCGTCCGAGAGAATAATCATATCCGTGTCTTTGGTCAGCTCTTTTAAAGCGGTAATATCGTCTTCCGTTAAGATACGACCCGTAGGATTATGCGGAGAATTAAGGATAATCATCCTTGTCTTCTCATTGATTAACTGTTTCACTCTCTCCCAATCAATCGCAAAATCAGGGGCAAGCAATTCAACGGCAACAGGTTTGGCACCTTGTAATCGTACAATGGGTGCATAGCTATCAAACCCAGGCTCAAAATAAATCACTTCGTCACCACTATGCACCAGTCCAGCAATACTGGCATAAATTGCCTCGCTGGCACTTGGCATAATGGTGATTTCATTTTCGAGGTCATAGCGGTGTCCATAAAGTTTTTCAATTTTATCGACCATACGCTGACGCAAACTTTCCAAGCCAATCATCGGTGCATATTGATTATGTCCTGCTTGCATCGCTCGATGAACATCATCAATCATTTCAGGTGCCAACATAAAATTAGGCGCCCCTTGTGATAAACCGACGACATCCGGATATTGCGCTAACAAATCCGCCATGACGGTGAAAATAGTCGTGCCCACACTAGGCAACTTCGAAGTGATATTAATCATATTAGTGAGATTTCGCTACCCAGTCTGCATTGAAATATTTCTTAGAAAGCTCAGAGATAAATCCCTCTTTCTTCAATGCTTCAATCGCTGTATCTAGACGCTCTTTTAAGGCTTTATCGTCTTTACGCACACCAAAACCTGTACCCACACCTAATACGCTAGGATCATCGGCAAAACCATCGACTAATTTAAAGTCTTTACCTTCTGGCTTATCTAAAAATGTCGCACGAGCGCTCGGTGTTTTTTGTAAAGCTGCCTGAATACGGTTACTCGCTAAGTCCGCATACACCTGATCTTGGTTTTGATAAGACACCACTTTTACGCCCTTCGCTTGCCAATGTTTTTTCGCAAAGCTCTCTTGTGCCGAACCTTGTAAAACACCAACCGTCACGTCTTTTAGGCTATCCGCTGTCAAACCAATTTGGGCATCTTTATGTGCAATTAATTGAGAAGGTACATCATAAATAGGCACAGTAAAATTAATCACGCGCTGACGTGGCTCTGTGATATTCATCGCCGAATTAATAAAGTCAAACTTACGCGCATTTAAGGCTGGAATCAAACCATCAAAACTTGATTCAACCCATTCACATTTAACATTCATTTTGGCGCATACTGCCTCGCCTAGCTCAATATCAAAGCCAACTAATTTACCACTTGCATCTTTACTTTCAAATGGAGGGTACATCGCCTCTACACCGATTTTTAAGGTTTCTGCTTGTGCAGTAGCACTCAAGCCAGTGAACGCCCCTAAAGCTAAGGTCAATGCCATGCATAATTTTTTCATACTTACTTCCTTTTGTTTAATAAAATTTTGCCGTAAATACGACTGGACTAACGCTCTTTATCAACGCGATACGATTAACTACTTCGCTGTCCAATCGGCTTGGAAATACTTCATTGAAAGCTCTTTAATAAAACCCTCTTTTTTCAACTCATCAATCGCCTTATCTAAACGCTCTTTGAGCTCAGTATCCTTTTTGCGCACACCAAAGCCAATACCTACGCCCAACACTTCTTTGTCTTCGGCAAACTGCGCGATATGTTTAAAATTAGCCCCAGCATTTTTTTCAAATAAGCTAGAAGCTGAGTTCTGGAATGCACCCTGAATACGTTTATTTTCTAAATCAGCATATACCTGATCTTGGTTTGGGTAAGAAACCACTTTGACACCATTAGCTTGCCAATGTTTTTTAGCATAACGCTCTTGAGAAGAGCCTTGTAATACGCCCACAGCGATATTTTTCGCTTTGAGACTTTCGGCACTTAAATCATTTAGGTCAATATCCTTTGCCACGATTAACTGAGAAGGCACGTCATAAATCGGCGTTGTAAAATTAATCACCTTTAAGCGTTGCTCTGTGATGTGCATATTGGAATTAATAAAATCAAATTTACGGGCATTTAACGCAGGAATCAGACCATCAAAACTTGACTCTACCCATTCGCACTTTGCTTTTAATTTAGCGCATACCGCATCGGCCAATTCAATATCAAAGCCAACCAGCTTACCACTCTCATCTTTACTTTCAAAAGGTGGATACATCGCTTCCACACCAATTTTTAAGGTTTCTTCTTGTGCGGCGACACTCGTTAAAGCACCGAATGATAATGCGATAGCTAAACATAGTTTTTTGATCATCTCTACTCCCTAATATTTCACTTTATTAACGTCCTCGAACGTAAGCCTACGCCTAGTTCAAACTTAAATCAACTTTCTGTTGTTTATCCTACAGATAATAAAATTTTAGCCTATTTTATGCACTGTTTTTGTGCAAAATATTAAATCAACATATATACGTTTAAAGCAAAACCCCTGCTCAATTTGAACAGGGGTTTATTAACGAGCCTCCTTTTCAGGATTACCTCACGCACATGCAGGCTTGCTCTTAATCTCTTAATAAAAGCGATTAAAATTAGTTTTTGCTTTGGTCCACTAATTTGTTTTTCGCAATCCAAGGCATCATCGCACGTAACTTAGCACCCACTTGCTCAATCTCATGCTCTGCATTGATACGACGACGAGACGTCAATGTCGGTGCACCCGCTGCATTTTCTAGGATAAAGCTCTTCGCATATTCACCTGTTTGAATATCTTTCAAGCATTGGCGCATCGCTTCTTTAGTCTGTGCCGTTACCACACGAGGACCTGTGACATACTCACCATACTCCGCATTATTAGAGATTGAGTAATTCATGTTAGCGATACCACCTTCGTAAATTAAGTCTACGATAAGTTTTAACTCGTGTAAGCACTCAAAGTAAGCCATTTCTGGAGCATAACCCGCTTCAACTAATGTCTCAAAACCACATTTGATTAACTCAACGGCACCACCGCAAAGAACGGCTTGCTCACCGAATAAGTCAGTTTCTGTTTCTTCACGGAAGTTCGTTTCGATAATACCCGCACGACCACTACCAATCGCACTTGCATAAGATAAAGCGATATCACGCGCAGCACCTGATTTGTCTTGGTGAACAGCGATTAATGCTGGCACACCACCACCTTGTGTATACGTACCACGTACTGTGTGACCCGGTGCTTTTGGCGCCACCATGATTACGTCAACATCTTCACGAGGTACCACTTGACCATAATGTACGTTAAAGCCGTGAGCAAACGCTAATGCAGCACCTGCTTTCATATTTGGACCAACGTGGTTTTTGTACACTTCAGCGATATTCTCGTCTGGTAAAAGAATCATCACCACATCAGCATTTTTCACAGCATCAGCCACTTCAGCAACTTGTAAACCGGCATTGACGGCTTTATTCCACGAAGCACCACCTTTACGTAGACCTACTGTCACTTTTACACCAGAATCATGTAAGTTAAGTGCATGTGCATGACCCTGTGAACCATAACCAATAATCGCAACTTGCTTACCTTTAATTAAACTTAAATCGCTATCTTTATCGTAAAAAACTTTCATTGAAAATACCTCAAAATAAAAAACTATAAAACGGCTAAATTTGAAAAAATTTTTGATTCAAAAAGGAATCTATTACTACAAATTTTGTATGAAACACCTATCCATTACCACTAGATAAGCTATTCATCATACTTAAACTTTTAAAATACGCTCTGCGCGACCAATGCCTGATACACCTGTACGAACGGTTTCTAAAATCGAACTTTTCTCAAGGGTATTAATAAAGGCTTGAATCTTTGCTTGATCGCCTGTTAATTCAATGGTGTAGGTCTTGTCCGTCACATCCACGATATGCCCACGGAAAATCTCTGTCAAGCGCATAAGTTCTTCACGCTCTTTACCCACAGCGCGCACCTTAATCATCATCAGTTCACGCTCAACGTGCTCGCCCTCTGTTAAATCAACTACTTTGACCACATCCACTAAACGATTGAGATGCTTAGTAATCTGCTCAATCATCTCATCAGAGCCTGTTGTCATAATCGTCATCCGTGACAAGGTTTGATCCTCTGTCGGAGCTACCGTCAATGTTTCAATGTTATAGCCTCGTGCAGAAAATAAACCTACTACGCGTGATAAAGCACCGGGGGCATTCTCTAATAATACAGAAAGAATATGTTTCATCATGCGCTCCTATTTATCATCTGGACCTAAAAGCATTTCAGTAAGACCCTTACCTGCTTTTACCATTGGCCACACATTTTCTTCACGATCCGTAATGATATTTAAGAACACCAGACGATCTTTATATTTACCAAAGGCATCACGAATAGCGGGTTCCACATCTTCCTTACGCTCAACTTGAATGCCTATATGACCATAGCTTTCCACTAATTTCACAAAATCAGGAATAGAATCCATATAAGATTCAGAATAACGTTTTTCGTAGTCAAGCTCTTGCCATTGGCGAACCATACCCAAATAACGATTATTCAAACATAAAATTTTTGGCGTAAAACCGTATTGTTTACATGTCGCCAATTCTTGAATATTCATTTGGATAGACCCTTCACCTGTAATCACAGCAACTTGGGCATCAGGATTAGCTTTTTGAACACCCATCGCATATGGCAAACCTACACCCATCGTACCTAGACCGCCCGAGTTAATCCAACGACGCGGTTGATTAAAACGATAGTATTGCGCTGCCCACATTTGGTGTTGCCCCACATCGGAGGTCACAAAGGCATCACCCCCCGTCACTTCCCAAAGTTTCTGCACCACAAATTGCGGTTTAATCACATCTGCTTCCGTATCATAAGCTAAGCATTGACGTGATCTCCAAGTATTCACCTGCTCCCACCAAGCCTTTAAGGCTTTTGCTTGTTTTTCGCGAGGATCGCCCAACTCTCGAATAACAGTATTAAGCTCCTCTAATACTTCCTTCACACTACCAACAATAGGAACATCAGCACGAACACGTTTAGAAATAGACGATGGATCAATATCAATATGAATAATTTTGCGCGGTTGTGACATAAAGTGTTTTGTATTACCTACAACACGATCATCAAAACGAGCACCGATAGCAATTAATACATCACTATGTTGCATCGCCATATTCGCTTCATACGTACCATGCATACCTGGCATACCGACATAATGCTCATCAGACGCACTCAGCGCACCCAACGCCATTAAGGTCGTTGTACAAGGCGCACCAACTAGGTGGACGAATTCTTTGAGCTCTTCTGAAGCATTGGCGAGAATAGCGCCACCACCCACATACACCATGGGGCGTTGCGCTGCAGCTAACATCTGAGCAGCTTTTTTAATCTGACCACTATGCCCTTTCGTTGTAGGCGCATAGGAGCGCATCTTTACTTCAGCTTTAGGCGGTGTGTACTTACACATCGCCATCGATACATCTTTAGGGATATCCACCAATACTGGACCTGGACGACCTGTTTTGGCAATATAAAACGCCTTACGCATCGTATCAGCTAAGTCTTTAACATCTCGTACAAGGAAATTATGCTTAACACAAGGACGTGTAATACCAACAGCATCACACTCTTGGAAAGCATCTTCACCTATAGCTCTAGAAGGTACTTGACCACTAATAATCACCATGGGAATAGAATCCATGTAGGCCGTCGCAATACCAGTAACCGCATTGGTCAAACCGGGACCACTCGTCACAAGACAAACACCAACTTCCTTGGAAGAACGAGAATATGCATCAGCGGCATGGACAGCCGCCTGCTCATGGCGAACAAGAATATGTTCAAAATCTTTTTGTTTATAGATGGCATCGTAGATATATAATACTGCACCACCTGGGTATCCGAATATATGTTTAACGCCCTGTTCGGCAAGGCAACGCACGACAATATCAGCGCCTATAAGTTCCATTTTTTATGTCCTTTCATAACTAGCCCAACCGGATTGATTTGGTTTTAGGGTACTTAGGTGAAGTGATAAAACTCACAGCGTTTCAAATCTCACAAAGACTATCCACCTGCAAACCTTACTCACTCAACGCTTAAGAATCAACCAGTCAGCGCAAATAGCGTGTAGCACGCAATGAGTTCGAAACGGAGGTCGCTATACCAACTTATGGTCAATATAACAACGATTTTTCTATATAAAGAGGCGCAATCAATCGCTAGCGGGTAGCTAGCTTTTCTGCTTACCAACAACTTCTTGGGGTATAAGAAGAATATAAACTTTAACGCATTGCAAAAAATAATGCAAACTCGCACTTGCGTTTTTGAAAATTTTCCAACAACTTATCATAATATCGTGCCGTAAGACGTATTCTTTTTATGACTTTCCCATATGATTTATCACTTTCGTGCGTGATAAAATCTCCACTAAATCATTTTCTGCATTATTGCACTATGTATATTTCGACAGGCAAATTCAATCGTATCATCTCTGGTCCACATCCCTTTTTTGCATTACGACAAGGGATTGGTGTGCTACTTCCTATTATTATCTTAATTGGTTTTCTAAAAGAGTATCACTTTGGATTTGCCTTTTCTGCAGGTGCACTCGCGATTGCGATTATTGACCAACCCGGTGGCACCAAACGTTTCCGCATAAAAGAAATGCTTTTTGGTTTGATTGCTGGGAACTTAGCCGTGCTCATTACGGGTCTAACACGTCCATTCCCATCGATTATCTGGGTAGTCATTGCAGCACAAGTATTTTTATTTTCCATGCTCTCTGTGTTCGGCAAACGAGGAGGTATTGTTGGCTTTGCTTGTCTACTGATGATGCTACTATCACTAAGTTTAGACGCTCAAGGAACCGATATCTTTTTCTACAGTTTAATTACACTTGCAGGTAGTACGTATTACTTTTTATTTAGCATCACCATCAGTCATTTTTTTCGTCTACATGAAGAACGCCTTACGCTAGCGAGTGCAGTCTATGCCACCGCTGACTATATGCGTGCTAGAGCAGCCTTTTATGATATCAATAACGACTTAGATACCTGCTTTCGTAAGCTTCTGCCCTATATGATTACCATGACAGATGCTCACCAAGCCGCTCGTGATAATGTATTGCGTAATCTTCCCGAAGACCACAAAGATCACCAACGACAACGTATCGTATTGTGGAATGTCTTTATTGAAATGATTGCCTTATTAGATACCATGGTGGCGACACAAACCGACTATGAAGTGCTCCGTCAACGCTTCCAAAATCATGATGTCATGCTCTTTATGCGTGATACCTTAATTAAACTAAGCCGAACATTACAACGTTGCGCACTCAAACTCGCCCATAATTCCTCGGTAAATTATCGCAATAGCGTCAAAGCCGAACTACGCGCCATTGAATATGAGTTAGAACGTTTTAAAGCAGAAGGGATAGTAAAAGATGAGCCTGAAATCTATGCTCTCGTTGTACAAGTATTGCGTCGCTTACGTAATGCGGCTCGCTACGTCGATATTATTGCGGACAATCTTCGCGAAGGCGAGGTAAAACCTCTTGATGCCTTACGCCGTGATAAATCTTTACTCCAATTTCGTACCCATCAATCCTTACGTCTACAACCTATTCTCGATAATATGCACATGGGTTCGGCTATCTTTAGATATGCCTTACGTGTTACCTTGGCAATTACTATTGTTCAAGCCATTACCAATACCATTATTATTTTTTACCCAGATAATGCCTTAGTAAGTAAATTGATTACCCATAGTCATTGGGTGACGATTACCATTTTACTCACCATGCGCCCCGGTTTTGCACTCACCCGTCAGCGCACCATGATGCGTCTACAAGGGACGGTTGTCGGTTGTTTACTCACGCTAGGCTTATTTAGTATTAGTGGTAATGCCATTTTCCTCACCGTAACCATGCTAATTGCGATGATTCTAGGGCAAGCACTTATCGTGAATCATTTCCGCTCTGGCTCCATGTTTATCACTATCTATGTACTGATTGGCTTTCATTTTATTAGCCCCGATATTTTTACCATCATCGGTGAGCGAGCTTTAGATACGGTGATTGCCAGTATTATCGCTTTTGCTTGTAGTTTTGCTTTCCCATGGTGGGAAGAAAACCAAATTATTAAATTAGCAGAGCGTACTATCCAAGCAAGTCAGCAATATCTGCAAAAAGAGTTAATGTTTATTGACTCTGTATTGACGAAAGGTATGGGTGGTGATAACTACTCAGCAGCCACCTTTGCGCATAATCCACTCTATATTGATTTACAGCTTGCTCGTCGTGACATTCATAATGCTTATGCCGCTTTTGCAGATAGCTATGCACGTATGCTGAGTGAACCAAAATCACATCATATTAATATTGGTAGCTTAAACCGTCTCATCATGTCATTAAATACGATGACCAGCCAGATTAATTCGCTAGGACCTTTATTAGTAGCATTAAAAACGCTCGGACCTGACCTATCCAAACAATTTGACTATATTCTGACACTATTAGAACCTCCCTCACCAGAGACCATTATCCCTGAGCCACCAGCCCATTTAGACAATACCCCAGAGAATCAACCTTTTATGCTACCCGTTAAACAAATGCAAAAGGCAGCACAAACTATTCGACAAGAAATCCAAGTATTAAAAAATGACTAAAAAGGGCTAATCAAACCGTTGGGGGTCAACTTTTAAAGGTCTAGGCCAAAAGAAAATAATGGCGGTGATGGTCTGTATCGCTAAGAAAAATGACCATGCCGTCATATGCGCAATAGCAGGATATTGTCCATTGGGTAATTTATCCCACATATCCACAATATAACCAATCAATAATTGTGTGAGGAAAATAGACGAAAAAAACACCACATTATAAGACGTGGTAACACGCCCCAAAATATGTGCAGGAAAAATCTCCGCCCCTGAGGCAAAATTAACGGTCCAACTGGAGCCAGCAAAACCAAAGACAAACCATGTTATCACTGCTGGTACAGGAACTTCTAAAATCAGTAAGAACTGGATAAGCATAAAACTCAGCATACCAATCCCACTAAAATAATGCAGACTAATCCCTAATGCCTCTACACGACGCGCCAATAGCCCCGTCGAGGCTGTCCCCAATACCATCGAAATACCAATCAACGAGACATACCCAGCAATTTCCGCAGGACTATATTGCAATACCTCTGCCATATAATGACGTACCCAAAGCGTATGCGCTGCATAGAACATCCCCCCTGTTGTCGCGGGTAATGATACCCAGCGCCAAAAGGTCGGTGTTTTAAAAATCTTAATCGTCCCTTGGCATTGTGCTTTAAAACTAAGTTGGTGTGAAGTATGTGTATCAGGCAATAAGACCCAAATACTTACCGCAATAACAGCGGTGACCATAGAAATAACAATGGTAATCGTGGACCAATGAAAATACTCTAGTGCAAAGGTTAACGGCGCACCAACAACAACTCCCCCTAAACCACCAATAGCAACAGTTAAACCTGTCAGCATAGGTAATCGTGCTAGAGGAAAGTTTTGCGTATAGATTAAAATACTACCCGCCAAACCAACGGCAATACCAATCCCAATGAAAATACGTCCTACTAGCAAGCCCGTAAAACTGTCGGCTAAAGCATAAATCAGACCACCTATCGCACAAATACACAATAAGAAGGCATGGGTACACTTAGGCCCCCATTTATCTAATGCCAATCCTGCTGGTAATTGGAATAAGGCAAAAGCAATAAAATAAATGCTCGTTAATAAACCTAAACTGGTTGCAGACAGTTGGAGTTCTTCAATCAGAAATGGAGCAAAGGCAACATTAACGCCTCTAAATAAATTAGAAATAAAATAGGCAAATGCAAATAGAAAGAAAATTTTTATGCCTGTGCTGTCTTTCATACAATGTCTCCTTGTATCCTACACCAAGCCTATCAAGGTGCAGATACACCCTCTCTGAGGATTTTTAAGCATGCACTTATTTAAGTGTAAACTATTTAATTAATGACTTATCTAGTTTGCGACGAAACACAAGTTTATCCTTACTTGATACCTCAGCGTCATAATGATAGCCCTCAACATCAAAAGATAATAAATCTTCTGGTGTTTTTGCCTGATGTTCAATCGCAAATCTTGCCATCAAACCACGTGCACGTTTAGCATTAAAACTAATGACCTTATACGTCCCATTTTTATATTCTTGGAAAACACATTGCACGACACGTGCTTTTAAGGTCTTTAAGTCTACCGATTTAAAGTATTCTTCTGAGGCTAAGTTAATGATAATCGGTGCTTTGTCCGCCTCTAAACGCTCATTGAGATAAGTTGCAATAGTCGAGCCCCAATAAGCGTATAACGTCTTACCTGCTGGGTTTTCTAGACGAGTCCCCATCTCTAAGCGATAAGCTTGCATTAAATCTAATGGGCGTAATACACCATACAGTCCACTCAAAATCGCCACATGCTCTTGCGCCCAGTCCAGTTGCTTTGCATTTAAGGTATGTGCTTCCAATCCCTCATAGACATCACCATTAAACGCTAACAGGGCTTGACGAGAATTTTCTAGCGAAAAAGTCGGCTCCCATTCTGCATAACGGGCGACATTGAGTTCCGATAAAGCTTGACTTAAGTCCATCAACTCCGCAATCTCTTGAACTGATTTTGTACGTAAAATATTAATTAAACTTTCCGCCTCTTTTACAAATAAAGGCTGCGTATACTTTTGCACCTGTAATGGCGTGTCATAATCTAATTTTTTTGCGGGTGATAATAGAAATAGCATAATAAAACTCAAAAAATATAATCTGTTTATATTAGCATAGAAAAAAAGCTAGGCAATCTACGACTACCTAGCTTACAAATCATCGGTGCTCTTTTTTACCAAGCAAAACCGACACCCGCACCAACGGCAAAACTACCTCGATTAGAAAGGCTACTATTCAGCTTATAAGAGACTTTACCTGAATCACTCATATGACTATAACCAACGGCAACCGCTGCGGTATTCACTGCATGTCCTGTACCGATACTCAATAAGCTTTGACCTGGCATAGATGCAGCTGGCATACTTGCCATGGCAACCGCATTGGCGACCGAACCTTTGATGGATTTGACATCACGCTCGACCTTATCGACTCGCCCATCTAAGCGCCCTACCTCACGGTTAAACTGACGCATATTCACGGCATCGGTCGGTGCCACTCCATCAGCGACTCCACTGAGTTGACGCGCCATGCCTTGATTGTTACTGATGTTCACCACACTACCCGATAAATGCGTCGCAATACCAATCTCACCGGTTTTACGATCCTGACGGACGATACCAATCTGCCCCTCATCGACCGCCTTAATCACGCTATAGAGTTGGCTACCATTAATCGCATCCGTACTGGTTGGCGCAATAAAGCCAGCAGCAACATTTTGTAAACGACGCTCACTGCCTTTTGCCCCAATCGTCACCACCCCTGCTGGCTGGCTGGCGGCAAATTGATAGACCTCACTGAGCAAAGGAGAATAAGCATAACTTGCCATACCCGCTGTTTGCTCATTAGGCGTGACGACGGCGACTGACTCATGTCCGAGATTGACGGAATTGGCGGCAGTTTCGGTGATATTTGCGCCGATGGCAATTGCCTTATCATGCAGCACTTGGTTACCACTGCCGATACTTACGGCGGTATTACCGGTTACCGTATTATTGGCACCTACACTCACTGCCTGATTGCCCGTCACGATGCTAGCAGCGCCCACCGCCACAGCGTCTTTACCTGTTACTTTTACCCGGGTACCGATGCCGACGGCATTCTCCGCATCGACGAGGCTCTCGGTTCCGATGGCAATGGCATTGATACCTTTTTCACCCACGCCAGCACGATCGCCCATCGCGACTGCCCCTTCTGCATTGGCAATGGCTTGATGTCCTATCGCAATCGCCCGTGCCTTAAGGGCTTGTGCTTGTGTGCCTAGGGCAATACTATGCTCCCCTTTAGCCACAGCCTCCGCCCCCTGAGCGATACTCTTATCGCCGATGGCGAGCGCCTTAGTGCCAATCGCCATACTATCCGCACCAGAAGCAAAGGCATCGGTCCCTTGAGCGATGGCATTTTGTCCTTGACCACCCAAAGGAGAGTTATCCACTTGGGTATTTAAACCTAATAAGGTATCGCGCTGAGTTTTTAATTGGTCTGCCAAGGCTTGAAGCTCTTGTTGCTTATCGGCAAGACGTCTCTCCCATTCGACTTTTTGAGTGGCTGCCTCTTGTTCGTCTAGCGTCAGACGATAGCTGTCCCACTCGGCTTGCAAAGCCGCAATTTGGTTATCGACTTGGGTAATCGCTGTTTGCTTATCTGCTAGGGCTTGTAATTGCTGATCAACCGCTAGTTTCGCAGCCAAAATCAAGCTATCCGTTGAAGAATACGGTAATAATGTCCGTACCGCCTCATCTTGATAAGCTAGCATTAAATCTCGTGACTCCACCATTAGATTCTTTAAAGACTCATCAATCCACTTCGTGGGTCTAAACCCTGTTAAATAATTTTGTGGTTCCTTATAAATAAGCGCTAATTGCTTTCGCTGCTCAATCACCTCAGCGGCAATCGCATCACGCTCTTCTTGCGTGAGAGAAGTATCCTCTAAACGGCGCATGGTACGGGTAAATTGCTCAACTTTTGTGAGAAAAGGCTTGACCTTATCCTCTACAAATTGGCGATGCTCTTCTTTATCAAAGAGCCAATCATCAGAGTTATAGTCCACCAATGACAATAATGTCCGTTGTCCTTGATGCCAGACTTCTAATCTTTGTAAGTCTGCTAAGCTTATAGCCGAAGAAGAAGAATTTTCAAATAAACTACCCCCATTTCTGACTAAAAAAGCATCAACCACCATCGATGCTTCGGAGGTATTGAGCGATCGCGTTAATACTGGGGCTAACAACAGAGATAATATACTGCTGCTACCTAGGTTAGCGGGACGACTATTATACTGTGCAAGTAATTTGGCCACTTTACTCGTAGAATCTGCCGCCAATAGACGCACTGTGCGTTGCAGAGCCGATTTTGCTAAGCTATTTCCCATATCTAGAGGAGCAATATGCGTGTTATACCATGGTCTATACACTTTTTGATTCCATTCTCTTTCCAATCGAAGCCACTCTTCTTCCTCAGGCGTCCCCATAGGGGGATTAGGAAGATCAAATGTTGGCCGTCCACTAAAATCGCCTTGTTTAGGATCCACTACCCGTGATAGCAACTCGTCCGCCGATTCATCTCGGCGATCGACGCGAATTCCTTCTTGTAAAAGATAATGTTCACCAAATCCCACGTAGCTATAAGACGTTGGATTCTCATAATAATGACCAACACCAAGCCCTGTGTTGCTTAATAGGGTATTGCGAAAACTGCCTGATTTAAAATCATTAAACAGACGCTGCTTAAAAGGCTCTTCTAAAAAGGTAATATTGCCTTGTATATTAATATAACCATCAATCAATTGATTATATTTCTCAATAGGAAAATTAACACTGGATCCGAAGTCTCGCTCAATCCCTGTTTTTAAATCTTGAACAAGAGCATCACGTCCGCCAGCTTGCTTAAGTTTTTCCCAATCCAATGCATTTAATACGGAAATAAAATTATTATAAACCGTCTTTTTATCGCCAGGCACATTAAAGCTATTACTATTAAAGGTCTGTTGTAGCGTATCAAGCTCACCCTGCATTTGTTGACGTAGCGTCTCTTGCCCTTGTTTTTGTAAGGCAATCTCTGCTTGCTTATCCAGTTTGAGCTGTGCTGCGGCAATAAGGGTTTCTAGTTGGGTTAATTGTTGCTGAATATCCTGCTCTTCGAGTTGCTTAATTCCTTGCTGACGCTCTACCCCAGCTATCTCTTGGCGTAAGTTGTTAATCTGCGCGATTAAATCTGTATACTGCGCATACGCTTGAGCAAAGGCTTCTGGGGTAATATTGCCCCCAGTCGCCACAGCCCCCTGACCCACCGCTTGAGAGGAAGTACCACTCGCAAAACTTCCCTCACCTAAGGCGATATTTTGAATCCCTGCGGTAATTCCCTCGGGTAATGTTGCCAAGGCGACTGGCGAAATTCCGAGATATAGGGCAAGAATATGGGGTTTAAACATCATTAAACCGCCATAGCGAAGTTTATTTTTAGGGGGGGGGGGGTACATACGGCGTCATATTTCTTTCCCAGTTGTCTAAATAACTTAACGTTATATTCTAAGAAATATTTCAACAAGTTTCAATAGGGATTTACACCCCCTCCCCTGTCTAATTTAAGGTGTTAGGCAAGCAAGTCCCCCCATATATGGACGCAATACCTCAGGTACGACAATACTACCATCAGCTTGTTGATAGTTTTCCATCACAGCGACTAAAGCACGACCCACGGCTAAACCAGACCCATTTAATGTGTGCACATATTCATTTTTGCCTTGTTCATTTTTAAAACGAGCACCCATACGACGGGCTTGGAAAGCTTCACAGTTAGATACAGAAGAGATTTCTCGCCATGTATTTTGTGAAGGAATCCATACTTCTAAGTCATACGTTTTGCTTGAACCAAAGCCCATATCACCAGAGCACAAGAGCATCACACGATAAGGCAACTTCAATAATTGAAGGATTTTTTCTGCATGAGCCGTCATCTGCTCCAAAGCCTCATAAGAGGTTTCAGGCTTGACAATTTGCACCATTTCCACCTTGTCAAATTGGTGCTGACGAATCATACCGCGTGTATCACGACCACCGCTACCTGCCTCTGAGCGGAAACAAGGGCTATGTGCTGTTAAACGTAAAGGTAATTCTGCAGCAGGCACAATACTGTCTTTCACCGTACTGGTTAAGGTAATCTCTGCGGTAGAAATCAGATAAAGCTCTTCTTTAGGAATCACTTGACCATTTTCATCAACATCATCCCCACCTTTGGTGACCCAGAACATATCGTCTTTAAACTTAGGTAATTGACCTGTACCAAATAAAGTTGAACTATTGACAATATAAGGGGTATAGCACTCTGTATATCCATGCTCTGCCGTATGCGTGTCCAACATAAACTGTGCCAATGCACGATGTAGACGCGCCACACCACCACGCATAAATGAAAAACGAGAACCTGATAGCTTCACCGCCGTATCAAACTCTAAACCTAATTTTTCGCCTAATGACACATGGTCTTGTACCTCAAATCCTAGTGCAGCAGGCTCCATATCTGCTTTATAACCTACTTCAGGGAACCAACGTCGTTGCTCCACATTTTCATCACTATCTTTCCCAAACGGGACAGACTCATGTGGCAAATTAGGGATGGTCATTAACCAGCTATCTAATTCATTTTTAATGCCTGATAATTTTTCTTCTAATTGCTTAAGTTGCTCTGGAATTTGAGCGGCTTGCGCCATGACCGCAGAGGCATCTTGACCCTGTGATTTTAATTTACCAATTTCTTTGGCTAAGGCATTACGACTGGCTTGAAGATTTTCTGTTTCTACTTGAATTTCTTTACGTGCTGCTTCCAATTTATTAAAACGCTCTACATCAAAAGACAAACCACGACGAGCTAATTGAGCGATGACAAAATCAATATCTTTACGCAATAATACAGGATCTAACATGTTATTTATCCAACACTTTAATTAATTTAATTCATTTAATAAGTTCTAATCATTCACTATTTCAAGATAATGAAGCTAAACGGCTTGTTCCGATACCGCGGCTTTAATATCATCCGCTAATTGTTGCACTCGTGCCAAATCAGCATCCCAAGCAAACATAAACCGAGCACCACCACCAATAAAGGTGTAAAAACGCCAACCTTTAGCCCTTAAGTTATCTAAGACGGATGTTTCGGCTTGCAAGAAAACACCATTAGCTTGGACAGGAAACATTAATTTTACCTCTGCTATAGTGCTTAACTGCTCTGCCAAAAAGCGTGCTGCTCGATTCGCATGCTGAGCATTTTTTAACCATGCTCCACTCTCTAACATCCCCACCCAAGGAGCCGCTAAAAAGCGCATTTTCGATGCTAGCTGACCCGCTTGTTTACAGCGATAATCAAAATCCTCTGCCAAGGCTTTATCAAAAAATAAAACAGCCTCACCAACAGCCATTCCATTTTTGGTACCACCAAAACATAGCACATCAACACCCGCTTTCCAACTAATATCCGCAGGCTCGCAAGCTAAAAACTCACAAGCATGGGCAAAGCGAGCACCGTCCATATGCAATTTTAAATTAAACTCTTTGCAAACAGCAGAAATCGCTTTAATTTCATCAATGGAATAGACCAACCCTGTTTCGGTTGGCTGGGTAATTGTCACGACACGAGGTTTAGGGAAATGAATATCCGTCCGACTAAGCGCCAATGTACGAATGGCTTCAGGCGTAAGCTTACCATCTACTGCTGGTGCAACTAATAGTTTGGAGCCATTGGAGAAAAACTCTGGTGCTCCACACTCATCAGTTTCGATATGTGCTGCTGCACTACAAATCACACTATGATAAGACTGACAGAGTGAAGCCAACGCTAATGAGTTAGCGGCTGTACCATTAAAAACAAAAAAAACTTCACAATCAATATTAAACAATCGACGAAAGCCATCTGATGCTAATGCCGTCCACTCATCATCACCATAAGCGACAGCCGATCCTTGATTGGCTTTTTGCATAGCCTCCCAAGCTTCGGGGCAAACGCCAGCATAATTATCGCTAGCAAACTGCTGTTCGTTCATTCTGAACCTTAATTTTAAGACTTAAAATAAAGGTCTATTGTAACACTCTTGCGCAGTGCTATCCTATTGCACCTTAAGAATTTGCTTCTTCATCTAATTCGCGCAAAAATGCCATTTTTTCAGCAATTTTAATTTCTAAACCTCGAGGGACGGGTTGATACCAGTGAGGATCTTCCATGCCATCCGGCAAATAGCTTTCTCCTGCAGCATAAGCATGAGGTTCATCATGTGCATAACGATAGGTTTTCCCATAACCTAGCTCTTTCATCAGCTTAGTCGGTGCATTACGTAAATGCATTGGTACAGGACGAGATTTATCCTTTTGCACAAATGCTCTTGCTTGATTGTAGGCCATATAGCCTGCATTACTTTTTGCTGCAATCGCCAAATAAATAACGGCTTGTGCCAAGGCTAACTCACCCTCCGGACTGCCTAATCGCTCATAAGTGGCTGCCGCATCATTGGCAATTTGCATCGCTCGAGGATCTGCTAGACCAATATCCTCCCATGCCATGCGGACAATACGACGCGATAAATACTTAGGATCTGCCCCTCCGTCTAACATCCGCGTTAGCCAGTACAATGCCGCATCAGGATTCGAGCCGCGAACAGATTTATGTAAGGCACTAATTTGATCATAAAAAGCATCGCCTCCCTTATCAAATCGTCGTAAGTTTTGAGGTAAAAACCGCTCTAACCACGCCATATCAATGGTATATTGCCCTACTGCAAGCGCAGACTCCAATACAATTTCAATCGCATTCACCAGACGACGACCGTCACCGTCAGCCCATTGTGCTAAATGCTCACGTACATCCTCATCTAAGGTAAACGGTGTATCTGGGTGCGCTTCATTAACGACAGTCAACGCTCGGTCCAGTAAAATATTCAATTCCTCTGGCTTTAATGACTCCAGCACATACACACGTGCTCTTGAAAGTAAAGCCGAATTAACTTCAAAAGATGGATTCTCCGTCGTCGCTCCAATAAAGGTAAACAACCCACTTTCTACATAGGGTAAAAAAGCGTCTTGTTGTGCTTTATTAAACCGATGAACTTCATCGACAAATAAAATGGTTTTACGTCCTTGGGATTGGGCAATTTGTGCCGATTGCACAGCATCACGAATATCTTTAACACCACCTAATACCGCAGAGATAGCAATAAAATGTGCATCAAAACCATTAGCCATCAAGCGTGCTAAGGTTGTCTTGCCCACACCAGGTGGACCCCAGAAAATCATAGAATGTGGACGTCCCGATTGGAAAGCTACTCGCAAAGGCTTGCCCTCTGCTAATAAATGCGTTTGACCAACTACCTCATCTAAGGAACGAGGACGAAGACGCTCTGCTAATGGTGCATTTAATAAAGCTTGTGTGAATAAATCATCACCTTGCTGCATGTCGTCATCGCCCTCACAGATATTTCGTCAAACTTAGTTTAGACGAACACGATCCACACCAGCTGGTGCTGTAAAATGGAACGTAGCCGCAGAAACAGCTGCATTCGATTTAAAATTACGTAGTTTAATGGTGGTTGTCTGACCAAACGAATCTAAAATTCTTAACTCTGCTGGTAAATTATTAGCAAAAGCAATATCAATATGGCTCATGCCAGCATCTGCTACCTTAGGGGTCGCACGCAACCATACCATACCATCTTTTTCGGGTAAGGTTTTGACCGTAAAGTTCTGCTCTAAACTACCCGTACCAAAAAGAATGGAGGCTGGTGAGGCACCTACTGCATCCTTTACTAATCGCTCAGTAACCTGTGCTAAATCGGGGTCATATTGGTAAACCAGCTTACCGTCAGAAATCACACTTTGCTCAAATGGTTTAGTCACTTTCCAAGAGAACTTACCCGGACGCTCAAAAGCAAATGTACCCGATTGTGCAGGTTTTGCTTTACCGCCCGTTGTTGCTTGAGCAAACTGACCGGTAGCAGATTTAATGTTTTTAACAAAATCGCTTAATTGTTGGCGAGCATCGCTTTTAACTTTGTTTTCCACTTTAGGAATTTCAGAAAACGTAACCTTTCCTAAATCCGTCTGAAAAGTTGCCTCATTACCCAGCAAATCATTATTAACGTTGAACTCCTGAGCATAAGCTTGAGACGCCATCGCGACTATGCTTAACAAAACTATTTGTGTGATTTTTTTCATTTTTCTTCCCTATCGAGAAATCATTGATATATTGTTTTACCGTATTTTTTACGCCTTGTATTAAACAAAGCGTAAAACTCATTACAGCTTGGAAATAATTAACGTTTTAGACTACATTAATCATTATCCTCTAACCCTTGTAGCTCTGGTACAAGAATTTCTCGATTGTTATTCGCATTCATTGGTGACACAATACCTGCTGCTTCCATTTGTTCTAATAACGTCGCTGCTCGGTTGTAACCGATACGTAATCGACGTTGAACCAACGAAATCGAGGCTTTACGACTACGCAAAACTACATCAACCGCTTGATCATACAGCTCATCTTTTTCGGCATCACCACCGCCCCCAAAGACACCGCCAACACCCTCTTCGGCACTTGCAACACCGCCTTCAAGGATACCTTCAATATATTCCGGTTCACCTTGTGCACGTAAGAACTCAACCACACGATGAACCTCCTCATCCGCCACAAAAGCGCCATGAACACGTAACGGCACACCTGCACCGGGTGCCATATACAGCATATCACCCTGACCTAACAAAGACTCAGCACCACCCTGATCCAAAATAATGCGAGAATTGGTATTGGTCGATACTTGGAAAGAAATTCGTGTTGGAACGTTGGCCTTAATCAAGCCAGTAATCACGGTTCTATCAGGACGCTGCGTCGCTAAAACCAAGTGAATACCTGCTGCTCGTGCTTTTTGCGCTAATCGAGCAATTAACTCTTCAATTTTCTTGCCCACGACCATCATCAAGTCTGCTAACTCATCAATAAACACAACGATAAGTGGCAATGTACTTAATGGCTCTGGATTTTCAGGCGTTAAAGAAAATGGGTTATAAATTTTCTCGCCTTGCTTTTCGGCTTCTTTAATCTTGGCATTATAGCCAGCAATATTACGAACCCCTAATTTACTCATCAATTTGTAACGTCGCTCCATCTCCGCCACACACCAATTGAGGGCATTAGAGGCTTGTCGCATATCTGTCACAACAGGTGCTAATAAATGACGAATACCTTCATAAACACTCATCTCTAACATCTTAGGGTCAATCATAATCAATTTGACCTCATCAGGATGAGCTTTATAGAGAAGCGATAGAATCATCGCATTGATACCCACAGACTTACCTGAACCTGTCGTACCGGCAACCAATAAGTGCGGCATTTTGGCCAAATCAGCAACCACTGGATTACCGGCAATGTCTTTACCCAGAACCATCGTGAGCAAAGAGCTACTCTTATGATAATGCTCAGAACCAATAATTTCGCTCAAACTTACCATTTGACGACGAGGGTTAGGCAACTCAATACCCATCACATCCTTGCCGGGAATGGTTTCTACCACACGTAAACGCACTAAACTTAATGCACGTGCCAAATCACGACCAAGTTCAACAATTTTAGAACCTCGTGTTCCCTTAGCCGGCTCAATTTCATAACGCGTAATCACTGGACCCGCTTGTGCAGCAACCACTTTAACCTCAACACCATAGTCCTGAAGTTTTTTCTCAATCATACGAGAGTTAAACTCAATCGCATCCACAGAAACCGTTTCAATCATTTCTGGTGCTGGATTTAATAAATCCAATGTAGGTAATTGACTTTGGCTACGCTCTGCTCGCTCGCTATCATCTACAGGTGTTGTAAATAATTTCTGCTGTTTGACTTGTTGTTCAACTTTTGGAGCCAATTTAACTTGTGTTACCGCAGGCTCAATACGAATAGGATCTTCATGAGCAGGCAACTGTTCTTTTTGAGTTTCAACAAGGGTGGCACGAACCTCTGAAGCTTGCTCACCAATTTTGCGATCTTCTTTTTCTTCGCGCAAATTAATGACAAAACTAATGCTCTTTTGGATAACTGTCCCGATTTTCTCAGCAAGACCCAACCAAGAAAAATTAAAGAACAAACTTAAACCCAAACCAAACACCAATAGTAAAACCATCGCTGCCGGTCCAATACCAATGTAAGTTTGTAATTGGCTAGCCAATAAATTGCCAAGAACTCCCCCAGCCCCACCAGGTAAGCCAAAGTCAAAAAGACGATTTTGCGTAGCTTCTATCCCCATCGAACCTAGGAAAACTAGGATAAAACCAATCCACACTTCCCATTGCACACGTGGCAAGGCTAACTCTGGGTCAATCACCACAGATTTAATAACACGCTTAAAAGCGACATATGTGCGCTGCGCAATAAGAACCACCAACCACCAAGCAGAAGCACCAGCTAAATAATAAAGAATATTCGCTGTATAAGCGCCTAACTTACCCAATAAATTGCGTACCTCACCATCACTAGATGTGCTTACCCAGCCTGGGTCAGTAGCGTGCCAAGAAAATAAAAGAACTGCTAATGCAACCGTAATGCCAAGATAAATCAATCCTTTGGCTTCTACAAACATAGAAACCAAACGATTACTTTCTTCTTGGGGAGTTTCGGGTTGTTCTGTTCTGCTAATACGCGAGTAGCGTTTTTCTGAAGTATTTTTAGTACGTGCCATAAAACTCATTTATAATTACATCTTGCTATTATAAAACCAAACAACCACGAAAGAATGTAAAACATTCTCAGGAGTGAATATTCCATGAGTACCTCTCAACACGCTAAAGTTATTATTTTAGGTTCAGGTCCTGCTGGCTACACGGCCGCCCTCTACGCAGCACGTGCTAATTTAAAACCGATGTTAATCACTGGTATGGCTCAGGGCGGTCAATTAATGACCACCACAGAAATCGATAACTGGCCAGCTGATGTAGATGGTGTACAGGGTCCTGAACTCATGGATCGTTTTCTAAAACACGTTCAACGATTTGATACCAACGTTGTCTTTGATCAAATCAGTAAAGTGGATTTATCAAAACGTCCTTTTACGCTTGAATCTGATATGGGTAATACCTATACCTGCGACAGCTTGATTATTGCCACAGGTGCGTCTGCACGTTATCTAGGTTTACCTAGCGAAGAAGCTTTTATGGGCAAAGGTGTTTCTGCTTGCGCAACATGCGATGGTTTTTTCTATAGAAATCAAGATGTTATCGTTGTGGGCGGTGGTAATACTGCTGTCGAAGAAGCGCTTTATCTGTCGAATATTGCTCGTAAGGTTTACGTTATCCATCGTCGTGATAAGTTCCGTGCAGAACCTATTATGATTGACAAAATGATGGATAAAGTCCAAAACGGTAATATGGAACTTCGCCTTAATGCGGTACTTGATGAGGTACTGGGCGACAGTACGGGTGTTAATGGCGTCCGCATTAAAAACGTGGATACTGGCGCAACAGAAAACATCGCCGTAACAGGTACATTTATTGCGATTGGTCACTCACCAAATACAGGTATTTTTGAGGGGCAGCTCGCCATGAAAGATGGTTACATCATTACGAAATCTGGTCATGAAGGTTTAGCCACAATGACCTCTGTTCCCGGTGTCTTTGCTGCTGGTGATGTACAAGATACGATTTATCGACAAGCCATTACCAGTGCGGGTACGGGTTGTATGGCGGCTTTAGATGCTCAACGTTGGTTAGAAGAGCATGAAAGCAATTAAAGGTGAATTGCAAGCGCTCAAAAAACTGCAAAAACAATTTGTCCAAGAAAAAAACAAATTAGAAAAACAGGCTTTTGAGCAAAAAAAACAGTCTGCTCTTGCTCAAGGTAAAGTGCCTCCACTTAGTCAGGATGATATTCAACTTTTTCATCAAACTCTACGTGGCGTAACACCGTTAACCGATACCAACCGTATTGATAAAAAAGCAGCCCCTTTAAAAAATCCTGAATTCTATCGTGCCAAACGCGAACAGGCAGAGGGAGAACCGCATTTATTAATGCCCAAACGCACCAAAGCACCAGCGACTCGCCCCGTCAAGCCTAGTCACATTCAGCCACAAGATGAATATACCTACCTCGCTGAAGGCATTGGCAAAGATGTTCTCAGCAAACTCAAACAATTAGTCTGGCCCATTGAGGCCACTTTAGACTTACATGGTGCGACCTTAGAACAAGCCACCATTCGTTTTGACCGCTTTGTCATAACTTGTTTTGAGCATAATGTAAAGTGCTTTATGATTATTCATGGTAAAGGTTACGGCTCTAAAGACGGTAAAACCGTATTAAAACAACGCGTTATCTCTTGGCTTCGTGATTTAGATCAAATTGCTGCCTTTATACCTGCTCCTGAAAGTATGGGGGGTGAGGGAGCCCTCATTATTCTTGGCAAAGGATCATAATTTAATAAAGACCATTATTTATGTTTAATCTTCATTTTGATACGGTCGCCGGACTACTCCTTGTCCTCATTGCGCTCGGTATTATTAGTCACAATAATGCTATTACGATTGCCGCTTGTGTATTGCTAATTATGCAGCAAACTATTCTCGCCAATTACTTGCCGTGGGTAGTAAGAAATGGGATTAATGTGGGCATTATTATTCTCACCATTGGTGTACTCAGTCCCTTAGTATCAGGCAAAATTCAACTTCCTGAATTTAGCGAACTACTGACCAATTGGAAACTCATCGCCGCTATTGTCGTCGGGATATTTGTCGCTTGGCTAGGCGGTAAAGGTGTCAGTTTAATGACCTTACAACCAGCTCTTGTAACAGGTTTATTAATTGGTACGGTTATCGGTGTAGCCTTTTTTAAAGGCGTACCTGTGGGTCCTCTGATTGCTGCGGGCATTCTAGGTTTAGTACTTAGTGTGACAGATTAAAGTTTCCTCGCCTTAGGGGATAGCGCTTTACGGCACGGTGCCAATCCACAGACGCCATAGTCAAGCAATCCACTCAGTATCGATAATAACCACAAAAACACAAAAGCCACTCCAAAGAGTGGCTTTTGTGTTTGTCTTTGTTTTATTTGTACAACCCACTAAGGGCTGTCAGGTACTGCTACTGATTTTCTCTGCTATATATGCAGGTGTCTCCTTCACTGCATGGTTTTATTATGCAACAAAGCGTAACTATTTGCACCTAGGTATTTCCCTGATATGGTTATTACTTAGTTGCCACCGCCGTTTTTTGACGATTCAAGGCACGTAGTCGCTCTTTTACTGCCTCTTTTTCTAGGCGACGTTGTTGAATTTGCTCTTGCATATCCGCACCCAAGTGTGTCTCTGAACGAGCCTTAGCTAAATCGACCTGTTTCTGACGCTCACGGAAACGCGCTCTTTGCTCATCCGTCACCTTATCATAACAGTAAGGGCAACTCTCTCCTCGAACATAATGAATAGATTGCGTATCCTCTTCACTTAAAGGATGACGACAAGCTCGGCATTGTACATAAGAACCAGGAATCAATTGATGCCCCACCGATACACGGTCATCAAAAACAAAGCACTGCCCTTCCCATAGGCTTTTCTCCTGAGGAATTGTTTCCAAATATTTTAGGATTCCCCCTTCTAAATGATAAACCTCGTCAAAACCTTGCGACTTCATATAAGCCGTTGATTTCTCACAACGAATCCCCCCAGTACAGAACATCGCCACTTTTTTAGTTTTTTGTTTATCTAAGAGTCCACCCGTTTTGGATTGCTCTTGTACCCAATCAGGAAATTGACGAAAGCTCTCCGTATGCGGATTAATTGCCCCCTTAAATGTACCAATCCCTACCTCATAATCATTACGTGTATCGACCACCACCACGTCAGGATCAGAAATCAAGGCATTCCAATCCTCTGGCTTAACATAAATACCCGCATTTAAGGCATTAACATTCGGCTGACCCATCGTCACAATTTCTTTTTTAAGACGTACACGCAAACGATGAAAAGGTGCTTTATCATCTGAAGCGGATTCCTTATGCACTAAATCAGCCAAGCGCGCATCACTACGTAAGTAGGCCAACATTTTATCAATTCCCTCACGTGAGCCAGCAATCGTGCCATTAATTCCCTCACGCGCTAATAATAAAATGCCTTTGATATCATTTTCATCTGCAACCTTTTGGATAGGCGCTTGTAATGCCTCAAAATCAGGCAAATCCACAAATTTATACAAAGCCGCAATCGTAAAACTCGACATATTATTTATCCATTTGATTAATCATGACTTGACCAAAACCAGAGCAGCTAACCTGTGCAGCCCCTTCCATTAAGCGAGCAAAATCATAGGTCACTTTTTTAGACAAAATCGCCTTTTCCATCGATTCAATAATTAAATCCGCTGCTTCAGACCAACCGATATGTCTTAACATCATTTCTGCCGATAAAATCAACGACCCTGGATTGACATAATCTTTGCCAGCATAACGTGGTGCAGTACCATGTGTTGCTTCAAAAATGGCCGATCTTTCAGATAAGTTAGCACTCGGTGCAATACCAATACCACCCACCTGTGCTGCTAAAGCATCGGAAATATAATCCCCATTGAGGTTCATTGTCGCAATGACTGAAAACTCTCTTGGGCGCAATAACACTTGCTGCAAGAATGCATCAGCAATCGCATCCTTAATGATAATTTCACGACCTGTTTTAGGATTTTTAAGGCGACACCATGGGCCATCATCAATTAACTCTGCCCCAAACTCACGACGAGCCAAAGCATAACCCCAGTCACGGAAACTACCTTCGGTAAATTTCATAATATTGCCTTTATGCACTAAAGTGACACTTGGCTTATCAAAGTCAATCGCATACTGAATAGCTTGACGTACTAAACGCTCTGTACCCTCTTGAGAAACAGGCTTAATCCCCAAACCCGATGTTTTAGGGAAACGAACTTTATTCACTCCTAACTCATTCGTCAGAAATGCGATAAGTTTAGCGGCCTGTTCACTACCTGCCTCAAACTCAATACCAGCATAAATATCTTCAGAGTTTTCGCGAAAAATAACCATATCCGTTTTTTCAGGGTGACGCAATGGTGAGGGCACACCTTTAAAATAACGCACAGGACGCAAACAAACATATAAATCCAATGCCTGACGCATCGCCACACTTAATGAGCGGATACCACCACCTACAGGAGTATTAAGCGGGCCTTTAATAGACACCACATACTCACGCATTGCCTCAATAGTTTCTGTAGGGAGGTATTGTCCCTCACCATATACCTTAGTGGATTTCTCACCCGCATAAATCTCCATCCAATGGATTTTACGTGTCCCACCATAAGCCCTTGCAACGGCGGCATCGACCACCTGCCGCATAACAGGTGTGACATCAACACCTACCCCATCTCCCTCAATAAAAGGAATGATAGGTTGTAGCGGTACATTTAACGTTTGATCTGCGTTAATCGTAATCGCACTACCACCTGCTGGTATTTGAATGTGTTGATATGCCATATAGCCCCCAAAGGAAGATAATTAATTCTTAAAAATTATACAGAACTTTCCTCTATAATAGTATGCAACGACGGCACTTAGCATATCCTCTTATAGCCTCCTGATATTATTTCTCTTTATTGACGCTCTATTTTTAAGTATTAACCAATTATGTTTAATCCAACACGAGACCAAGTTCGAGAATTTTTTATGACAACTTGGCAAAAACACCTTGAGAAAAGTGTGCTTTCACCTATCGAAGCTACTGCGCTTAAATGGATTCTAGAACATCCAGAATACCATGCTCTACTTTCCTCAGCAGAAGCCAAACAACAAGACTTCACGGTTAGTGGAGGACAAGTCAATCCTTTCTTACACCTTTCTATGCATTTGGCCATTGAAGAGCAAGTTTCTATTAATAGCCCACCGGGCATTAAAGCAATTTTTGAGCAACTTAGCCAACGTCGCAATCCACACGATGCCATGCACGAAATTATGGAATGTCTAGGTCAAGTGATTTGGGAATCACAACGACTAGGTACACCACTCAATAATGAGCTTTATATGGATTTACTACAAAAACGTTTAGCATAATAACTGACACCCTTGATTTGCGGAGACACCATGCAAGTACAATTTACAGGAACAGATAACTATATTGCCACCCCTGATTTAACCATGGCGGTTAATGCGGCACTTTTATTACAACGCCCACTACTGATTAAAGGTGAGCCTGGCACAGGAAAAACCCTCCTCGCCGAGGAAGTTGCCAAATCGCTAGGTCGCCCTCTTTTGCAATGGCATATCAAATCCACCACTAAAGCGCATCAAGGGCTTTATGAATATGATGCTGTCTCTCGTTTACGAGACTCACAACTCGGTGATGATAAAGTTCATCATATTGAGAATTACATCAAACAAGGTGTTTTATGGCAAGCCTTTAGTGCTGATACGCCTTGTGTGGTTCTTATTGATGAAATTGACAAAGCAGATATTGAGTTTCCCAATGATTTATTACGTGAACTCGACCAAATGGAGTTCTTTGTCTACGAAACCCAACAACTGATTAAAGCCAAACACCGTCCATTAGTGATTATCACGTCTAATAATGAAAAAGACTTACCCGACGCGTTCTTACGTCGCTGTTTCTTTCACTATATCCAATTCCCAGACGCAGAGACATTAAAGGCAATTGTGAAAGTTCACTTCCCAACTCTGCAAGAGGATTTATTACAAGCAGCAATGGCACAGTTTTTCCGTTTACGTGAAATACCCGGACTGAAGAAAAAACCATCCACATCCGAATTTATTGATTGGATAGCTTTATTAAATGCACAAGGGTTATCTGCACAACAACTCCAACGTAATAATGGGCTACCTACACTCAATGGTGCTCTACTAAAAAACGAGCAGGATTTAGCTTTACTTGAGCGCCTTATACAAATGAGCCACCGTTAATTTATTCACGCATTCATACACTTAATGCTTTGATATTCATCTGTTAATGGTCAGTGCCTATGTTAATAGACTTTTTTTATCATTTACGTCATCATAAAGTCCCTGTTTCTATCAAGGAGTTTTTGACTCTCTTAGAAGCATTACGCCAACCTATTATGGCGCCAACACTAGAGGACTTCTACCAATTAGCTCGCCTAACACTCGTCAAAGATGAAACGCTTTTTGATAAATTTGATCAAGCCTTTGCTCTCTTTGCCAAAGGTGTGGAAGCAAAAATGTCTGGTTTACAAAAAGAAATCCCGATGGAGTGGCTTATCAAAGAGTTCCAAAAGCACCTTAGTGAAGAAGAAAAAGCTGCTATTGCTAAACATGGTTGGGATAAACTGATGGAGCTCTTTAAACAACGTTTAGAAGAGCAAAAAGGTCGTCATGCCGGAGGCAATAAGTGGATTGGTACCGGTGGTACCTCAGCCTTTGGCAATAGTGGCTATCATCCAGAAGGTATTCGTGTAGGTGGAGAAAGTGCAGGTCACCGTACCGCGGTTAAAGTATGGGATGAGCGTAAATTTCGTGCCTATGATAGTGATCAAGAACTCGGTACCCGTAATTTTAAAATAGCCCTTAGACGTTTACGTCGCTTTGCTCGAGAAGGTCGGCCTAGTGAATTTGATTTAGATAATACCATTGCACATACTGCTAAAAACGCTGGATTTCTCGATATCCGTATGCGAGCAGAAAGACGTAATACCGTTAAGGTTCTTATGCTCTTAGATGTTGGCGGTAGTATGGACGATCATATTCAACAAATGCAAGAGCTCTTTTCGGCCGCTAGTAGTGAATTTCAGCATTTAGAAGTCTACTACTTCCACAATTGTATCTATGAACGTGTTTGGCGTTACTCTCCTCAGCAACAACGTGAATATATTGAGACATGGGATTTATTACGCAAGTATAATGAAGACTGGCGTGTCATTCTTGTCGGTGATGCTACCATGAGCCCTTACGAAATTAACTTTCCCGGGGGATCAGTTGAACACTATAACCAAGAAAGTGGCGCAACGTGGTTACAACGTATTATAGAGACATGGCCTAAAACCATTTGGCTTAATCCTGAGCCATTACGCTATTGGCAATACCGACAATCCATTGCGCTTATTCAACAAATAATGCAATCTCGTATGTACCCCACCACTGTAGATGGCATTGAAGAAGGCATGCGCTTTCTTGCCAAATAATGTATGTTTAAACTTTTTCTTATTTCTGTTTTATTTATGCTGTCCACATTAAGTCAAGCCTTTACTAAAATCCAATCTATCGAAGGTATCACCGAATACCAACTCAACAATGGCTTGCAAATCCTTCTCGTTCCCGATGCTTCTAAACCAAGCACTACGGTTAATATGACTTACCGTGTTGGTTCTCGTCATGAACGTTATGGTCATACCGGAATGGCACATCTTCTCGAGCATCTGGTCTTCCGTGGGACAGAACGTTATCCTGATGCTTTACAACAATTTTCAGAAAAAGGACTCAATGCTAACGGTAGTACGAATACCGATAGAACCAATTACTATGCTATTTTCTCGGCTGATGCTGATACATTAAAATGGTATCTACGCTGGCAAGCCGATGTAATGCAAAACCTACACATTTCCTCAGAGGATTTAAAAAAAGAAGTCGACATTGTTCTTAACGAACGTGAACGCTCACAAAATAATCCTATGCAAGTATTATTTGAGCGAATAAAGTCAAGTGCCTATCATTGGAGCAATGCTGGAACACCCATTATCGGTTCACCCGATGATTTAAAAGCCATGCAAGCGAGTGAATTACAACGCTTTTATCACACTTACTACCAACCTGATAACGCTACCCTAGTGATTGCAGGGAGCTTCGACGAAGCACAAACACTAGAATTTATCGAAGAGGTTTTTTCTAGCATTCCAAAACCTGCCCGCACACTGGAGGAACCACCGACGCTTGAACCCGTCCAAGACGGAGAACGCAATATCATCTTACGTCAAACTGGCAATATGCCCTTTGTAGCAAATGCTTACCACATTCCTAGTGCGGCTCATCCAGATTATGTCGCCCTAGATATGGCGGTCAATATTCTAAGCGACAGACCCTCTGGTTTACTCTACCGCCAATTAGTTCAAGATCAAAAAATTGCTGCGAATACCTTTGGACTTGTTCATACACAATACCATAGCGGTCTAGCTTTCTTTGGTGCCCAACTTTCCGACAACAAGGATATTGATCAAGCCTCAAAACAACTCAATACACTTTTAGAAGATTTAGCTACACATCCCATTAGTGAGGATGAACTACAACGCGCGCGCACCTATTGGCTCAATCAATGGCAAAAACTCTATGCCAATACAGAACATCTAGGCATCGGTTTAAGTGAGGCTATTGCGGCGGGTGATTGGCGACTCTTTTTCCTTGAGCGTGATTATGTCAAAAATGTCAGTCTTGTTGAGGTTCAACAAACTGCAGAACATTATTTTGTCCCTAGTAATCGTATCAGCGGACAGTATATTCCTACTGAGAAAACGCCTCGTGCCCCCAAGATAGAGCGTCCAAACCTAACACAACTCTTTGCCGACTATAAAGGTGACTCAAGCCATCAATTAATCGAGGCTTTTGATACCTCTGCAGACAATATTCAGACACAAACACGCCAAGGAAGTATCACCTTAGATAATGGTACTATCCAATATGCTTTACTACCCAAACCTACTCGTGGCAATCGTGTATTTGCTAACTATCGTATTAAATTTTCTGAACTTAATCAGTTATCAAATCAAGCGACATTATCTAGCTTTGCAGCGAGTTTGATTAGTAGTGGTACAGATGAACTTTCACAACAAGATATCCAAGATAAAGTGGACGAACTGAATGGCTCTCTCAGCTATCATATTAGTGGCAATCAGCTTGTCGTCTCACTATCGACAACCCAAGAATACCTATCTGAGTTACTCTCTTTTAGTCTATCCTTAATCCAAAAAGCCAATTACCCAGAACAAGAGCTTACTAACTTTATTACACAAGTCCGTCGTGCGATTAAAGCCAATAGTGAAGAACCCGCATCTAAAGCAGCTCATGCACTTAATCATTATTTGAGTAACTTCAAACCAAATGATTTCCGTTATGTTGCTAACCCCGAAGAGCAATTAAAAGCGATTGAGCATATCACCCAAGATAAGCTCCTTGCCTTTAATCGTAAAAATTTTGCCGCAGGTAATATCGATGTATCTATTGTCGGTGCTTTTGAGCCAGAGCAAATCATCCAAACCTTACGTCAAGAAATTAGTCAATGGAAAAAAGCGCCAACATATCGCTATATTGCTGACCCTTATGGTGAATATGCTCCCAAAGAATTTGTTATCAAAACCCCAGAAAAAGCCAATGCAATTTTGATTGGAAAGCTGCTCTTACCTATTCAAAATAACGATATGGATTTCCCCGCATTAGTAGTAGCTAATCACTTATTAGGCGGTAGTGAGGCCTCTCGCCTTTTCCAAGCCGTACGTGCAGATAAAGGCTTATCGTATAGTGTCAATAGCGGCATAAACGCCTCTTCTTTTGAACCCTCTGCAGAATGGACAATTCAAGCCATTTATTCCCCTGCTAACCGAGAAATCGTCAAAAAAATTGTGATAGATACCGTAAAACAAGTTGTGGATGACGGCTTTACCCAAGAAGAATTGGATAAGGGTATTGCAGCGATTATTAATCTACGTGCACTTGCTAGAGCACAAGACAATGTCTTGAGTTCAACATGGCTACGCTACTTAGAAAGCGGTCGCGATTTTACGTGGAATAAAGCATTTGAGGAAAAAGTGAAAGCACTTACCCTGACTGAGATTAACCGAGTCACAAGAAAGTATCTCACTATTGAGAAAATGAGTATGGCATTCGCTGGGGATTTTTAAACATAACAGTTAAAACCCCCATAAGTAGTCTCCTACTTATGGGGGTTTGTTCATCTATAATTTAACGAATTACCACTGGTAACCAATACCTACACCAGCACCATATTGACCACGTGTATTCGTATTCGCTTGTCCTTTAATGATAATTTTACCATTATCACTTAAACGCGAATAACCAACCGCCAATGCTTGCTGACCACGATATGTACCTGCTGCGGCCGCAACCATTGATTTACCAGGTAAAGTGACTTGAGGTAATGATGCTGCAGCATTAGAACCAGCAACACCAGCTCGTAAATCTTTATCATTGGCATTCATCTTATTATAGATATCTCCCAATTTTTGATCTACACCGTTATTGATACGGCTTGCCACTGCATACAACTGGCTACCATTAATCGCATCAGTTGAGGTTGCAGAAATCTCACCTGCGGCCACATTTTGAATACGACGCTCATCACCAGCCGCACCTACAGATACCACACCATTTGCCGTTGCACCAGCAAAACCACCATAGGTAATACCATTCACCGTTGCCGATGACACTGTACCTGTTGAACCTGCCGTTGTCGTACTACCTGCTGTACCATCTGTTTTCAAATTACTCAAGCTACCAGTTTGGCTACCATTACCTGCCGTTGCCGTTGTGTTATTGCCTAAGTAAACAGAATTTTGAACGGTATTGCCTTGCGCAACAGGTTTGCCATTAGCACCAACAGTTCCACTGTTGTTGACATTGTTGCCCAATACAAAAGTATTGCTTGAGTTAATTACGTTGTCATTACCAATAGCATAGCTGCCTTCTACTGCAACATTGTTTACATCTGTTCCCATCACATAGTTAGGGTCACCGAATGCACCTGAAGATTTACCTTCCACAATGTTTCCATTACCAACACTGATACTGTTTTTTGCAGTAGCTTGAGCGTTAATACCAATCGCAATCGCATTTTCGCCTGTCGCTGTAGCACTATTACCCATTGCTAAAGCGCTATCGCCTTGTGCAATCGCTTTATAGCCAATCGCTGTTGCATAAGCACCACCAGCCTGTGAGTCTTCACCATTTGTACGTTGATCCATCGAAGTAACACGGTTAGTGCTATTGTTAGTATGGAAGAACTTAATACCTTGTTGGTTCATATTATTCACAGCAGTAATGACTGAGTTAGTAATATATTCACCACGTCCATCTACGTTATACGTAATGAGCGCTGGATTACCATTCTCATCAACAACCACATTGTTATAGGTTGTTTCTGTGCCATCAGGATTTTTCACCGTAATATTGGTCACATTAGTCGTTTGACCACCTGTTAAGGCAAAAATTTGAGCACCATTGACAGCATCCGTACTTGTTGGGCTAATATCACCGGCTGCAACACCTGTAACTTTCTTATCACCCGCATTAATGCCATCGGTTTTACTGATTGTCACAGGTCCAACTGTTACCGTATCTGCTGCTACATTTGTTGCATTCACATTGGTAAAGGTGACGTTTTCTTTCGTTTTGTAGGTGATGTTGGCTCCATCACGTACGACTTCCATGTTGTTACCGGCTTTAAAGGTCACCGTCTCAGATGGATTAATGAGTTCAGAACCCGCTGTACCATCTGCGGCTAAGCTCCAACCAGATTGATTAATCGCTTCCGCAACTTGTGAGCCTGTTACAAAACCACCTGAACCGGTAGTAGAACCATTACCACCACCAGAAACAGAGCCTGATTTCACGCTAAAGCTGATATTCGCACCACCTTTATCGTTAGCTTGAACAGTAGCGCTGATAGTATCACTATCAACAAAATTCACTTGCTCATTTGGTGCAATACGTGCCACTTCAGTACCAGCATTGTTACCTACAATCCAACCTTGATTAATATACGTATTCAAGTTGCTTAAAGCACCTGTCACATTCGTTGCTTGTAAGTTAGCTGGTGTGTTGCCCGCAGCATCTGTTACATTAAATGTAAAGCCCTCTGGCGCACCTGTTGTACTATTCACCGTTGTTGTACCACCAAGTACATTGGCTGTCGCATTACCTGCCGCATATAACTGGCTACCGTTTACAGCATCTTTGCTATCTGCAGAGACCGTACCGTTGGCTACGTTGGTAATCTTCGTCGCTGAACCATCTGGCTTCGCTACTTTTAAGCCGTCCGCACCTGAAGTAATCGTCGTCGCTGTATCACCTGTACCTACCGTTAAGTTTCCTGTCACATTCGCATTCGCAAATGTCACATTTTCTTTAGTTTGGTATGTATAGCTCACATTACCATTTTCAACTTTTTGCACGACCTCCATGTTGGTTCCTGCTTCAAAATTCACTGCAGCACCCGGTTTCACCAATGTATTTGTTGCGGTACCCGTCGCTGTAGTTGAATTCGTATTCCAACCTGAATTATTGATTGCATTGATAACATCGCTTGCTGTCGCGAGTTTGTTACCATCAGGCGTGCCTGTTGTTGGCAATCCCGCTTTACCATCGGTTGTCGTGATATTTTGAGTTAATGCACTTGTATTGACATCAATCTGTACTTTGCTCACATTGTTGTCTGTCGTTATGATGTTTACAACAGTACCCGTACCATTCACAAAGTTCACGGTGTCATACGCTGTCACCACGTCTTTCGCTGTACCGTTTTCTTGTAAGTTCCAGCCTGCATTCAATACATCGCCCAACGTCGCCGCATTCGTCAAGTTCGCTGTCGGTTTGTCTGCCGCTGCAACCTCTGTCGCCGGTGCCGCAATCGTCGTCGTTAAGTTGCTAATCGTACCACCGTTTGGACCAGAGGTAATTACCACCGGTTTGTCATCCGCAGCCGTTGTATCACCTACGGTGATACTGTTCGGACCTACCGTCGTCGTATTCGTACCGTCCGTCGTCGTTAATCCCGTCGGTGCAAGTTTTGTGACATTATCACCGTCTTTCGCTGTCACACTTGCAAACTCTGGGTTCTCCGCCATTTGGATTTGAACGCCGTCATTGGTCACAATCGTTTGAATGTTCTTCGCGCTGTAAGTGCCTGTTACTGGTGCTACCGTATCACGTACGATACCATCTACTTTCGTTGTAGCACCAATAATGCTTAAAGTCTGACCTAATTGACGTGTTAAACCGACATTACCTGCATCACCTGCTGCGTTGGTATTCGCTTCAAAGGTAAGTGGTAAGGCTGCCGCTGCTTGAACTTCTTTCAATTGGCTAACATTCACCGCATCGGTATCAGCAGAACCTGCTTCTACGTTGGTAATCTTCGTTGCTGAACCATCCGGTTTCGCCACTTTTAAGCCGTCCGTGCCTGAAGTAATCGTCGTCGCTGTATCACCTGTACCTACCGTTAAGTTTCCTGTCACATTCGCATTCGCAAATGTCACGTTCTCTTTGGTCTTGTAAGTAATCTTGCCTGCTTCTTGTTTAACTTCAAGATTGTCACCCGCTACAAACGTTACGGTATCACCTGGGTTGATTAACTCACCAGCTGTTTTCAATGGGTCTTCAGTAGTGCTCTCTCCTGTACCAACTTTATCCGTTTTTACAGTAAAGCCTGAGTTGTTAATAACATTAGCTACATCACCCGCTGTCAAGAAACTGTTCTTCGCAGCCTCTGTCGTTGGTGCCACTACAGTACCATTTGTCGCAATCGTCACATTGCTAGCATCTGCAGTATCTGTAGGTGTCGTATTAACACTTGTGGTATTAATATTTACTTTAACTTCGCTAACATTATTGTTCGTTGCGATGCTAACTGTGGTACCTGTACCATTTACAAAATTAACAGTATCGTATGGTGTTACAACGTCTTTCGCTGTACCGTTCTCTTTTAAGTTCCAGCCCGCATTCAATACATCGCCCAACGTCGCTGCATTCGTCAAGTTCGCTGTCGGTTTGTCTGCCGCTGCCACTTCTGTCGCCGGTGCCGCAATCGTCGTCGTTAGGTTGCTAATCGTACCACCGTTCGGTCCCGAGGTAATTACCACCGGTTTGTCATCCGCAGCCGTTGTATCACCCACGGTGATGCTGTTCGGACCTACGGTCGTTGTATTCGTACCGTCCGTCGTCGTTAATCCCGTCGGTGCCAACTTGGTTACGTTGCCGTTCGCATCTTTCGCTGTCACACTTGCAAATTCTGGGTTCTCCGCCATTTGGATTTGAACGCCGTCATTGGTCACAATCGTTTGAATGTTCTTCGCGCTGTAAGTGCCTGCAACCGGCGCCACCGTATCACGTGCGATACCATCTACTTTCGTTGTAGCACCAATAATGCTTAAAGTCTGACCTAATTTGCGCGTTAAACCTACATTACCTGCATCACCTGCTGCGTTGGTATTCGCTTCAAAGGTAAGTGGTAAGGCTGCCGCTGCTTGAACTTCTTTCAATTGGCTAACATTCACCGCATCAGTATCAGCAGAACCTACTGCTACGTTGGTAATCTTCGTTGCTGAACCATCCGGTTTCGCCACTTTTAAGCCGTCCGTGCCTGAAGTAATCGTCGTCGCTGTATCACCTGTACCTACCGTTAAGTTTCCTGTCACATTCGCATTCGCAAATGTCACGTTCTCTTTGGTCTTGTAAGTAATCTTGCCTGCTTCTTGTTTAACTTCAAGATTGTCACCCGCTACAAACGTTACGGTATCACCTGGGTTGATTAACTCACCAGCTGTTTTCAATGGGTCTTCAGTAGTGCTCTCTCCTGTACCAACTTTATCCGTTTTTACAGTAAAGCCTGAGTTGTTAATAACATTAGCTACATCACCCGCTGTCAAGAAACTGTTCTTCGCAGCCTCTGTCGTTGGTGCCACTACAGTACCATTTGTCGCAATCGTCACATTGCTAGCATCTGCAGTATCTGTAGGTGTCGTATTAACACTTGTGGTATTAATATTTACTTTAACTTCGCTAACATTATTGTTCGTTGCGATGCTAACTGTGGTACCTGTACCATTTACAAAATTAACAGTATCGTATGGTGTTACAACGTCTTTCGCTGTACCGTTCTCTTTTAAGTTCCAGCCCGCATTCAATACATCGCCCAACGTCGCTGCATTCGTCAAGTTCGCTGTCGGTTTGTCTGCCGCTGCCACTTCTGTCGCCGGTGCCGCAATCGTCGTCGTTAGGTTGCTAATCGTACCACCGTTCGGTCCCGAGGTAATTACCACCGGTTTGTCATCCGCAGCCGTTGTATCACCCACGGTGATGCTGTTCGGACCTACGGTCGTTGTATTCGTACCGTCCGTCGTCGTTAATCCCGTCGGTGCCAACTTGGTTACGTTGCCGTTCGCATCTTTCGCTGTCACACTTGCAAATTCTGGGTTCTCCGCCATTTGGATTTGAACGCCGTCATTGGTCACAATCGTTTGAATGTTCTTCGCGCTGTAAGCACCTGTTACTGGTGCCACCGTATCACGTACGATACCATCTACTTTCGTTGCAGCACCAATAATGCTTAAAGTTTCACCTAATTTACGTGTTAAACCTGCATCATTCGTAGCACCCGCTGCGTTGGTGTTCGCTTCAAAGGTTAATGGCTTCGCTGCTTGTTCAGCCACATAGTAAAGTTGTGAACCGTTAATCGCATCAGTAGATGTGCTTGAAATTTCACCTGCAGCAACATTTTGAATGCGACGCTCCATACCTGAAGCACCTACAGATACTGCACCAATTGCTTTAGCACCTTGGAAGTTACCATAAGTCACATTACCGACAGTCGCATTTTCAACCGAGCCAATTGCACCCGCTGTAGTTGCTGTTCCTGTCGTATTTAATTGATTAGAATCTAAGGTTTTTAATGTACCCACACCACCAGATACACTACTAGCTCCACCAGTAACCTCTGACTCATTACCCAAATAAACCGAGTTAGCCACAGTCCCTAGAGTGCCGTTTGTGGTTAAATCTGTATTACGGTTAATGCCGCTACCAAATACAAAGGTATTATCTGTCGTAATGGTATTGTTATTACCGAAAGAGTATGAGCCACTTCCTGTTATATAAGACGGATCACCAATTGCCCCAGAATGGCTGCCTGATACATTATTGCCTTTACCAATAGAAATAGATTCTTTTCCGCTGGCAATTGCACCTGAACCAATGGCTAAAGCATCTACGCCTGTTGCTTGAGAAAGCGCACCAATCGCTGTTGCATTGGTATTATTTGCCAAGGCTTTATAAGAAATTGCTGTAGAATTATTTTCAAGGGCTTTTGCACTTGTACCGATGGCGGTTGTGTAATCACCTTCAGCCACAGAACCGGCAGCAATGGCCACACCGCCTTTGGTCGATTTTTGTGAGGTTGAAGTCATGTTTGCACCAGCTGCTGAGGTCTGATTCCCCACGCGTGCACCAGCACCAATCGCTGTACCTAATTCAGCACCTTCTTGCACCTGTGCGGCCAAACCAAGAGCAGTCCCCATTACTTCATTTGAAAAGGTTTTCAAACCAATCGCCACAGAGCCGGATTTAGCATAGGTGGTTTCATAGAAATTATCTGGCGTACTACCATCAGCTTTCTTATAAACAGGGTCTGGCACTCGGCTTACGGGCATCGCTGCCCCAACAATATCTTTGTAGGTTGAACCATAACCTGCGATAGCATCAAAATCATTACCACCAATCGCTACGGAAGCATGACCAGATACCGCTTGAGCACCAATAGCAATAGATTGGTCACCAATCGCTCGAGCATCTGCACCGATTGCTGTTGCTTCATTTGAACGTAAGAAGTTAGTAATTGTTGTAGCACCATTATCAACATTGCCTTGGTGATTGGTGATACCTGCACGATACATTAAGCGTCCGGAGTCAAGTAAACCCGTTGCTGTTGCATAATCTGCGTCATCAGTCGTAGTTCCACTACCACCACTTGGTGTTAAAAATCCAGCTAACGCATTACCCCCAATAACTGTTGCGCTTCGTCCTTGTGAAGTATCCGTATTACGGATAATCGCATCTCCACCAATAACGATCGACATGCGACTAGTATCGCCTTCAGTACGAATTAACTGCGCCCCATTACCAATCGCAATACCATTGGTGGTATCATTCACAATCGCATTGGCACCAATAGCAATAGAGCCTCCTGCACGACCTTTTACTGTTGCATTATTACCCATTGCAATAGAGTTAATCGTACTTGCATTTGCTAAAGTACCAATTGCAGTAGCATTAATATTAGAAGCATTTGCCGAAGTACCCATAGCTATCGAATTTTCGCGTGAAGCCGCTGCTAAAGTACCAAATGCGGTCGCATTTACACTTGAAGCATTGGCAAGAGAACCGAATGCAGTTGCATTTTCTCTTGTAGCAACAGCTGATGTACCAAATGCAATCGTATTATTTTTTGCCGCAATCGCGCCAAAACCAATCGATGTCGCATTTTCATAGAGTGTAAAATTATTGTAATTTGCTAAGGCTGTATCATACGCTGTCTGTAAGGTTGTATTCGTTGGGTCTAAAGCTAATGCTTTTTTAGCATTAAGCAACGCTGTTGCACGAGCACTAAAAGTTGTATTGGCACCATTAGCAAAATTATCGATACCAGCTAAAGCTTGATAACCTAATGCGATATTTTGTTTACCTGCCGCATAAGCTAAACGACCTACAGCGGTTGCATTACCGCCAGCACCGACAGCACGATGACCAATAGCAACATCACCATAGCCCATAGCGCGAGTATTCGCGCCAACGACAACTGTCACGTTATTTGCTGATCTCGCCGTACTTCCTAAAACAGTAGCACTACCTGCCAACGACTCTGCCATACGACCAATAGCGACAACATGAGAGGAGCCGCTAGTTCCCAAAGCATTCCAGCCAATCGTCACAGACTCAGACCCTAGTGCTTGGCTACCAAATCCAATCGCTGTACTCATCTCCATAGATTTGGCACTCATACCAACAACCGTACCATCACGAACGTTTGCAGAAGCATGCGCACCGACAACTGTAGAATTCCACGCATTTACCGTGATATTTGAACCCAATGCGGTATTATTTGAAGCATCCAACGGTGAGCCAGTTTTACCCGTATTCGCAAAACCATTAACAACAATATTTGAACCAATAAGCGTTGGATTTACCTTGTTGCCATCGGTAATCGTACTATTAAACGAAATATTCGAACCAAAGGTGGTCGCATTAGCAAAAGCTATGCCGTCTAGTTCACTACCAAAGTACACAGAGCTATTAATGTTGTTAGCACTTGCATTACTGTGTATGAGCATACCACCATTCAAACCACCGACACTTAAACCATCCGGCGTCCCACCTGCTACATCAATCGCTACCGTTCCCGTTGTAACCACCGCTGCAAAGGCACTACCGCTAATCAACGCACCTGCTCCCACGGCTAATACTGCTGATGCTTTTCTTTTATCCGTGCTTGATGAGCACTTGCCTCTTGTTTTTGAAAGCTCCGAAACTGCTACCCAGCATTGAGCACTGTGATTCCAAATGACCTTAAATATTTTATTCATTGCTAATATTCCTAAATTCCAGAATAGGGAAATCCCCAATCTTACTTTCCCTTGATTCTAACAATCATTCTCCCCACATGCTGCTAATTTATGCTTACCTTTACTCTCCTTTACAAATTCAAAAGGATTTTGTCGTTTTTTTCAGACATAACGTTACGTTTGTAAATCAACTTCGATGTTTACGTTTCTCTTGACAAAAAAAATATAGTGCCTTTATAATTTGCAATCTTATAGTTGCAGGCGGTTAGCTCAGTTGGTTAGAGCGCTACGTTGACATCGTAGAGGTCGCTGGTTCGAATCCAGTATCGCCTACCAATTCCCTATACAATAGTTTCCCAAGATTACCCGCAAAAGCCGCGCCGTTACTCGTTTAACGGCTTTTTTATTGCCTATTTAAAACCGCTACCTACCACGGTTTACCGCTTTTTACTCCACTTACAGAAGCAAGTACAGTAATTGAGACGCTAAAAAAATAGAAATCGCCAATCTTCCAAATGAAGAGGCGCAATCAATCGCCAATACTACTACGAACAGAGTTTGTGCCGTACATGGTGGAGAAGTCATTTACATCCAACTCGCTCGAACATAAAAAAGAGAGGAAAATATATCCTCTCTTCGTTTATGGACTTTATTTAAAAAAGTCTTTAACCTTATCTGCAAAGCTCTTATTCTGTGGCGAGTGTTTACCTGCGTCTGCATTAACGGACTCTTGGAACTCTCGCAATAAGTCTTTTTGCTTATTGGTTAATTTCACCGGTGTTTCGATAAATACATGGCAGTATAAATCCCCAGGATAAGCAGAATGAACGCCTTTGATACCCTTGCCTCGCAAACGGAATACCTTACCTGTCTGCGTACCTTCTGGGATATCAATTTCGCCCTGACCGTTTAACGTTGGGATTTCCAATTTACCACCCAAGGCAGCTGTTACAAACGGTAGCGGTACTTCGCAATGTAAGTCGTCACCATCACGTTCAAAAATCGAGTGCTTCTTAATACGGATTTCCACATATAAATCACCTTGTGGACCACCATTAACACCCGGCTCACCATTGCCCGCCGAACGAATACGCATACCGTCATCAATACCTGCTGGAATTTTAACTTCCAAGGTTTTGGTTTTACGAATACGTCCTTCACCATGACAGCTTGAGCAAGGCTCTTTAATCTCTTTACCTGTACCGTGACACGTATGACAAGTCTGCTGAACACGGAAAAAACCTTGTGACATAAAAACCTGCCCACTACCGTTACAGGTTCGACAAGTAATAGGTTCTGTACCCGGTTTAGCACCTGAACCATTACAAGTAGTACAAGACTCATAGCTCGGGATACGAATCTCTGTCTTATATCCTTCTGCCGCTTGTTCTAAGGTAATTTCTAAACTGTATTTAAGGTCTGCTCCACGATAGACTTGAGGACCACTTGAGCGACGACCACCACCAAAGATATCACCAAAAATATCACCGAACATATCACCGAAATGAGCACCACCACCCATTCCACCCATGCCTTGATTAGGATCAACACCCGCATGACCGAATTGATCATACGCTTGACGTTTGGCTGGGTCAGATAAAGTTTCGTAAGCCTCTTTGACTTCTTTAAACTTTTCTTCAGCTTCTTTACTATCAGGATTACGATCAGGATGGTACTTCATAGCTAATTTACGATAAGCTTTTTTTAGCTCATCCTCGCTAGCACCTTTGCTTAATCCTAATACCTCGTAATAATCTCTTTTTGCCATAGGTATGAAATTTTATAAAATGTTTTGGCGTGCGCCCCTCACAATGAAGACCGCACGCCGAAGATTTGTTTAATGCGTGAATATCAAATTAGTCACGTTTAACTTCTTTGAATTCAGCATCGACTACATTGTCATCTGCCGCTTGTGGTTGCTCTGCACCTGCTGCGCCTTGTTGTGCTGCTGCTTGTGCTTGCATATCAGCATACATTTTCTCGCCGAGTTTTTGTGAGGCTGTACCAAGTGCTTCAACTTTAGCATCGATAGCTGCTTTATCATCGCCTTTGATCGCTTCTTCGACCTCTTTAATAGCAGCTTCGATAGCTTCTTTCTCAGCAGCTTCTAGCTTATCACCATATTCTGTTAATGATTTGCGAGTAGCATGTACAAGTGAGTCTGCTTGGTTGCGTGCTTGTGCAAGTTCAGCTAAACGTTTGTCTTCTGCTGCATTCGCTTCAGCGTCTTTCACCATACGTTCGATTTCCTCATCAGACAGACCTGAGTTTGCCTTAATAGTAATCTTATTCTCTTTACCTGTACCTTTGTCTTTTGCCGATACATGTAAGATACCGTTAGCGTCGATGTCAAAAGTTACTTCAATTTGTGGTAAACCACGTGGTGCTGGTGGGATACCTTCTAGATTGAACTCACCCAATGTCTTGTTATGAACAGCCATCTCACGCTCACCTTGGTACACTTTAATGGTTACCGCAGGTTGATTATCTTCAGCTGTAGAGAACACTTGTGAGAACTTCGTAGGAATTGTCGTGTTCTTTTTAATCATCTTCGTCATCACGCCACCTAGTGTCTCAATACCGAGAGATAGTGGAGTCACGTCTAACAATAATACGTCTTTACGATCACCTGATAGTACAGAACCTTGGATAGCAGCACCAAACGCCACCGCCTCATCAGGGTTAACGTCTTTACGAGGGTCTTTACCAAAGTACTCTTTCACTTTCTCTTGTACTTTTGGCATACGAGTCATACCACCCACTAAGATAACGTCATCAATATCGGTAATCTTAATGCCAGCGTCTTTTACGGCAACACGGCAAGGCTCAATAGTACGCTCAATTAAATCCTCAACTAAGGCCTCTAACTTAGCGCGTGTAATTTTTAAGTTAAGGTGTTTAGGACCTGACGCATCCGCTGTAATATAAGGTAAGTTGATTTCTGTTTGTGAGCTAGAAGAAAGTTCAATTTTCGCTTTTTCAGCCGCTTCTTTTAGGCGTTGTAAAGCGAGTACATCTTTAGATAAGTCTGTACCTTGTTCTTTCTTAAACTCATCAATGATGTAGTCAATGATGCGTTGGTCAAAGTCTTCACCACCTAAGAAAGTATCACCATTGGTTGATAACACTTCAAATTGTTTATCACCGTCAACGTCCGCAATCTCGATGATAGATACGTCAAATGTACCACCACCCAAGTCAAATACCGCAATCTTACGATCAGCTTTATCTGATTTATCTAGACCAAATGCTAAAGCTGCTGCTGTCGGTTCGTTAATAATACGTTTAACTTCTAAACCAGCAATCTTACCTGCATCTTTAGTCGCTTGACGTTGGCTGTCATTAAAGTAAGCGGGTACAGTAATAACTGCCTCAGTCACTTCCTCACCTAAGAAGTCCTCTGCTGTTTTCTTCATCTTACGAAGAATGTCTGCAGAGACTTGTTGAGGAGCAAGTTTCTTACCTTGAGCCTCTACCCATGCATCGCCATTATCTGCAGCAACAATACCATAAGGCATTAAATCTAAGTCTTTTTGAACTTCTTTATCTGTAAATTTACGACCAATTAAACGCTTAACAGCGAAAATTGTATTTTTAGGATTAGTTACCGCTTGACGCTTAGCTGGAGCACCCACTAATACTTCGCCGTCTTGCGCATATGCCACGATAGATGGTGTTGTACGTGCACCCTCTGAGTTTTCAATAATTTTTACTTGGTCACCGTCTAATACGGCCACACAGCTATTTGTTGTACCTAAGTCAATACCAATAATTTTAGCCATTTTATTTTACCTTCAAATATTCTTAATCATTTGTGAAAATAAACATTAAATTTGCTTATTTTCTTCTATACCCTCTATATAAGCTCACTTATTCACTTTTCAAGAGGGATTAAATGAAATTTTTACTATCCTGCCGAAACAATCACTAATGCTGGACGTAACACACGCTCGGCAATGGTATAACCCTTTTGTAATGTTTGAACTACCGCATTCGCTTCCACTTCAGCATTAAGCACAGATGAAATAGCTTGATGGACATTTGGATCAAACTTATCGCCTGTTGCTGGCGCAATCTCTTTAAGCTGATTACGTTCAAACGCAGACACTAATTGACGCAACGTCGTTTCCATACCTTCTTTTAACGTTTCTAATGCTTGATTTTCTACAGCCAATGCCGCCTCTAAACTATCCTTAACAGGGATAAGACTTTCTGCAAAAGACTCTGTACCAAACTTACGTGCTTTTGATACCTCTTCTTGAGAGCGACGACGAATATTTTCCATTTCTGCATGAGCACGCAATACCTGATCTTTTAAATCAAGCACCTGTTGCTGAAGCTCGCCGATTAGCTTTTGCTCTTCTGAACCCTCGTCTTGAGTAACCTCCTCGGTTACTTCAGAATTAACAGGAGATTGTGTATCGAGTTCTTGCTCAGAGTTTGTTTCGGGTGTTGTTGATTCTTGAGACATATTTCCCTCTATAAAAATGATTTTTCCGCTATATGAGGTCAAATGCCCCCATTTCAAGAGAGAAAATAAAAAATCCGCATCATGGCTAAATCAACTTAGCACATCATACGGATTTCATTATTAGGCAAAAATCGATTAGAAGGTATTTTGTACCTTACGATAAGCCGAAGCAAAACTCACATTAGTCAACATCACTGATTCAGAAAACTCACGCGCTTCTTCTGGTACAGTTTCTAATAAATTCAAATCCGTTGCCTTACTCACAACAGTTGCGGACGGTAAATAAAACGACTCTGGAATATCATGCCCATCTACCACGCAGTTATGGCGCACAACGGCCTTATCACCCACCTTAGTATTAAACAACACCGAATTAAAACCGATAAAAACATTATTCCCAACTTCGCAAGGGCCATGCACAATCGAGCGATGTGCAATAGAGGTATTCTCCCCAATGGTTACTGCTGCCCCATCTTTAGAGTGAATCACCACACCGTCTTGAATATTGGAATTAGCGCCGATAATGATGGGATCTAGATTGCCATCCTCGTCAACTTCATCCGCACGAATAACTGCATAAGGGCCGATAAACACATTGGGACCCACTTTTACTAAACCACATAAAATAGCCGTTGGATCAACAAAGGCTGTCTCATGGACTTCTGGATAATCACCACGAGGGTTTTTTCTTAGCATAACTCTCTCTCTTTTCTATGACCACGAACCAAGGCGATCTTTAACAATTTGTGCTAAAGCATCAATCCACATCGGATCAGCATTTAAACAAGGGATATAACGAAATTGCTTTCCGCCTTTTGCTTTAAAGGCTTCTGCACATCCAAGCTGAATTTCTTCGAGGGTTTCCAAACAATCCGCTGCGAATCCCGGACACATCACATCGACATTATGCACACCTTGACTCGGATACCGCTCTAAAACCGTTTGTGTAGCAGGACTAATCCATTTCGCTTTACCAAATTGACTTTGGAAACTTACCTCAATCTCAACATTATACGTTTTTAAAGCCTCTCTTAACAATGCCGCTGTCTTATGGCAATCATCATAATAAGGATCACCCAAATCCACGCTTCGCTGAGGAAGACCATGAAAGCTTAATAATAAGCGTTGTGGCACTCCATTGAGCCGCCAAAACTCCTCAACCTTATGAGCAAGACTGGCAATATACGCAGGATGCTCTGCATAACGCTTAATAAAACGATAATCTGGCTGGTCACGCATTTTTTTAGATATCTGTGCCACACGATCAAAAAGTGTTGCCGTGGTACTTGCGGCGTACTGCGGATACATAGGCACCACCAAAATACGTTCACATCCTTTTTCTCGTAGACCCAATATAGCCTTTTCTAAATCAGGCTCACCATAACGCATAGCAATCTCAACGATGATATTCTCATCAGCGAACTTGTGGGCAAGTGCCTCCCCTTGTGCCTGCGTATAAACCAACAAAGGCGAGCCTCCGTCCATCCAAATTTCTTTGTATTTTTCAACTAATTTAGGAGCACGAAAAGGTAATACAACCCCTTTTAAAATGAATTGCCATAAAAACTTAGGTAACTCAACAACTCGCGTATCCGATAAAAATTCATTCAAATAACGTCGGATATCTGCGACCTGATAACTCGCAGGCGTACCTAAATTGACCAATAAAACACCGATAGGTTGACTCATAACACTCTCTACTTACTCAAGGCATTGGATAATAACCGAGCGGTAATATCCACAATAGGAATGACTTTATCATAAGACATTCGACTCGGCCCTATTACGCCTAATGAACCGACTATTTTACCATCAACCTGATAAGGTGCACTCACCACAGATAAATCATCCAATGGCACAAGGTGAGAGTCACCCCCAATAAAAATCTGTACGCCTTGAGAGTTAGAAGAGGCATCCAACAATTGCATCAACTCCGTTTTTTGCTCAAAAAGCGAAAAAGTCTGACGTAAACGATTCATATCAGAGGCAATATCTGTCACATCCAACAAATGTTTTTCACCCGAAACATACACATCTTCTGAACATATTTCACCCACATAATCCACAGTCGCTTGCATCAACTTAGAAATATCTTCTTTTAAAACTTGCAACTGTAAAACCAATTCCTCTCGCACCGCCTGAAAAGACTTACCCGAGAAATGTTGATTAAAAAAATTGGCTGCTTGAATTAACTCTGACTCCGTATAATCCTTATTCATTAATAAAATACGATTTTGTACATCCCCCTCAGGCGTCACAATAATCAATAAAATTCGTTTTTCAGATAAACGAATAAACTCTATTTGACGAAATACCTGAGAGCGCTGAGGTGTCACCACAACACCCGCAAAACGTGTCAGTTTAGACATTAAAGAGGCTGCTGTATTCAAGGCCTGTGTAGGTGTACTATACTCAAAGGCTTGTTCTAAACCTTCATAAGGTTGAGCTTGAAATGATTTTACGGCTAATAATCTATCCACAAAAAGACGATAACCTTTCGGTGTGGGAATACGTCCAGCAGAAGTGTGTGGACTTTGAACAAGCCCCTGAGCCTCTAAGTCTGCCATGACATTGCGGATTGTTGCCGGTGACAATTGAAACATACTTGCCAATGCTTTTGAGCCAACAGGCTGCCCTTCTTGAATATAGCGTTCAATAAGAGCTGTCAATAAATGATTCGCACGCTCGTCCATACACACTCAATATTTTAATATGTCTTTTTTATCCTAGCTCTTATGCAAAATGCAAAAGAATAAGTACAATAATACTTATAAATACATTTACCTTCGTGGATATTCGCATCCACCCTATTATTTTATATGGTTTACCTATGCATTTTTCAATAGTTGCCCTTATTGGTCGTTACGAAGACTCTGGCATGGATGCTCCATTACGGGAGCTAGCGTCAGTACTTACGCAAGCAAATATCAAAGTCATCATTGAAAAAGACACCGCCAAAAATACCGGAGTGAGAGAATACCATACAGGTTCCCTAGAACAAATTGGGCAAATTGCCGATTTAGCCATTGTGATGGGGGGTGACGGTACGATGTTGGGCGCTGCTCGTACACTCTGTAAATATGCTATTCCTCTCCTAGGGATTAACCATGGTCGCTTAGGCTTTATTACTGATATTCCAGTACATGATTCTATCAATGCGGTTAAGGCAGTATTAGAGGGTAAATTTACGATTGAAAAACGCTCCTTACTCGAAGGTTCTGTTATTCGAGACCGTAAAGTGCTCACTACTGATTTAGCGCTTAATGATATCGTGCTAAACCGTTCAGGACGTGGTGGTATGATTGAGATTTCCGTCGATTATGACGGCGCCTATATGTATAGCCAACGCACAGACGGTCTTATCGTCTCCACACCAACGGGCTCTACCGCTTATGCATTATCGGCCAATGGACCGATTATCCATCCTATGGTCGATGCTTTTTTACTCGTGCCGGTTGCACCACAAACACTTTCGCATCGTCCTATTGCGGTTCCCTCTTCAGGTACTTTAACCCTGACATTATCCAATGTTAGTCGAGCAGGTAGTGGCGCAAGTGTTCACTTTGATATGCAAACATGGTCTGATTTACAAGCTGGTGATAAGATTATGATTAAGAAAGCCTCGCATAAAGTACAGTTTTTACATCCCGTGGGCTATAGCTATTTCTCTACCCTACGTAAGAAACTGCATTGGAATATTATGCCGAATGACGAAAACAGTATTAAATAAGTCTATTCGTCCATTCACACTCACCGTCATTTTTCTGATTTTTTATTAGTGATTTTTAGCTATGTTGTTATCCCTACATATTCGCGATTTTGTGATAGTAGAAAAATCTGACATTCATTTTCAAGAAGGCTTTACCGTCTTCTCTGGCGAAACAGGTGCAGGCAAATCCATTCTTATTGATGCCTTATCACTCACCCTCGGACAACGTAGCGAACCTCACTTTATTCGAGAAGGTGCCGAAAAAGCCGATATCAGCGCCATCTTTACCATAAACGATGCCGTTAAAGCATGGCTCGAACAACAAGATATTGAAGCCGAAGAACTCATTCTTCGGCGCACTATTGATCGCCAAGGCAAGAGCCGAGGCTTTATTAACGGTACACCAGCCACACTAACACAACTCAGAGAAATCGCAGAATTAGTCATTGATATTCATGGACAACATGCACATCAACAATTGCTCAAAGCGAGTGCACAACGTGCGATGTTAGATGCTCACGGTGGACACCAGCATCTGGTCAAAACAGTACAACAAGATTGGAAAGTATGGCAAAAAGCATTAGAAGCACTTAAACAAGCTGATCTGAATCGAGAACAACAGGATGCACTACGCGAACGTTTAAGCTGGCAATTAAGCGAATTAAAACAACTCAAACCTGGCAAAAATGAGTGGGAACAAATTGATAGTGAATATAATCGACTCGCTCATGCCTCTAGCCTGCTAGAAGGTGCGGCTCAAACCTTAAATGAGCTCGATAATGATCAACACTCATTATGCACGGCTCTATCACATGCTAGTGCTCGTATCGCACAGTTAATGAATAAAGACCCTCAGCTGACAGGCATTTATGAAACGCTTGAATCAGCGCGTATCGCCTGTGTAGAAGCAGCCTCAGACTTAGCCTCTTACCTCGACAAGGTAGAACTTGACCCTCAACGTCTAGAACAAACAGAACAACGTATGCGCGCTATGTTCGATTTAGCGAAAAAGTTTAAAATCGAACCTGAAATGCTTTATGACAAGCAACATAGCTTAGAAGAAGAATTACACACCCTTAATCAAGCAATTGATATCGAAGCTCTTCAAAAAGAATGCTCTCGTTTAGAAAATATCTATTTAACCAATGCAAAACAACTCTCAACGGCTCGTCAAAAAACAGCCTTAACACTGAGTGAAGCCGTAACAGACGCGATGCAAACACTCGCCATGCAAGGCGGAAAATTTGAAATTGAATTGCAAGAAACAGCACCAAGTGCTTACGGCTTAGAAACGGTACAGTTTAATGTAGCAGGTCACGCTGGCACAACACCCCGTGCCTTAGCCAAAGTCGCCTCTGGTGGTGAATTAGCCCGTATTTCTCTGGCGCTATCGGTGATGGCAAACAAAGCTCATCAAGTACCTACGCTGATTTTTGACGAGGTCGATACGGGTATTGGTGGGGCAGTCGCTGAAGTTGTTGGTCAATTATTACGTCAATTAGGGGAAAGCCACCAAGTACTATGTGTGACGCATTTACCTCAAGTAGCGGCTTGTGGCCACCATCACTTTGAAGTCAGTAAAAAGCAAGACAATGGCGAAACACGCTCACAAATTCTCGCCTTAAGCCATGCTGAACGAATTGAGGAAATTGCACGTATGCTAGGCGGCATGAATATCACGGACACGAGCCGTCATCATGCCGAAGAGATGTTGAATAATGCTTAAAGGATTTATTTCTTGCTCTTTTTAGCACAATCACCACAAATACCATATAGCACCATGGCATGACTCGCTAAAGTAAAGCCCTTTGCTTCAGCGATTTCATGCTGGCGAGACTCAATCGTTTCATCAATAAATTCCTCTACTTTTCCGCAAGCATTGCATACGAGATGATCGTGATGATCCCCCTCATCTAGCTCGAAAATCGCTTTACCATTATCAAACTGACTGCGAGAAAGAATACCCGCCTGTTCAAATTGAGTTAAGACACGATACACAGTAGCTAAACCAATCTCGATGTTTTCGTTTAATAATAAGCGATAAACATCTTCCGCACTCAAATGACGTGTTTCTGCATTACGGAAAATATCGAGAATTTTTAAACGAGGATATGTCGCCTTAAGCCCCATACTCTGTAATTCACTCTGATCACTCATAAAAGCTACCTTTTACAAAAATTTATTAATTACACTATCCAAGATTATATTTTATCCAAAAAGGACTCTATAATTATCCTTATCGACATATGATAACTTTTTTCTGAGATTTTATCTGGAATACATACAGCTTATGAATAACCAATTCTCTGCATTGCGTTTACGCAAAAGTCTTATCGCTACATTGTTTGCGGTAACCGCATTAACAGCATGCTCATCAGGCAAATGGGGTTTCCCTTACCGTGCACCCGTGCAACAAGGTAACTGGGTTACTGCAGAACAAGTATCTCTGCTACAAGTGGGCATGACCGCTGAACAAGTACGCTTCGCATTAGGGACACCTACATTAACCAATGTTTTCCACCCAAATCGTTGGGACTACCCTTACTACTTCAAACCAGGTTATGGTGAGCCTGTACTCCGTAAATTCGTGGTATGGTTTGACAATAATGGTTTGTTAGCGCGTTGGGAAGGTGATGAACAACCTAATTTCCAACCCTCTGATTATGCTACCCAACAACGCTGGGATGGTCGTCAAGCACCTCAAGAGGCAGAAAAATCTCTTCAAGAAGCCACTCCTGCCCTTCCAGATACTGGTGTCCAAACCACCCCATTACAGTAATCTGAGGTGATTATGCGCATTGCTATTTCAGGTGCTAATGGACGTATGGGACGCATGCTTATCGAAGCTGTCCTTAATCATCCCGAACTCTCATTAACGGTCGCACTTGACCACAGTACAAGTACGGCATTAGGTCAAGACGCTGGGGCTTTTTTAGGTCAAACGACAGGCGTGATGATTAGTTCGGATGTAAACGAGCTAAAAAATGCTGATTGCTTAATTGATTTTACTCGTCCAGAGGGAACACTTACTCATCTTAAAGCTTGCCAACAATTTGGCACCAAGCTTGTGATTGGCACGACAGGTTTTGATGATGAAGGTAAAAAAGCTATCGAAAATGCCTCCAAAGATATTGCAATTGTCTTTGCTCCTAATATGAGCGTTGGGGTAAATGCCACACTCAAATTATTAGCATTAGCTGCACAACTCTTAAATACTGGATACGATGTCGAAGTCTTTGAGGCACACCATAAACATAAAGTCGATGCACCGTCAGGTACAGCCCTTATTATGGGTGAAGTCATTGCCAAAGAATGGGGACATAAACTAGACGATATTGCTGATTGGGCTCGCCATGGACATACTGGTGCTCGTAAAGACGGACAAATTGGTTTCTCTGTTGTCCGCGGCGGAGATATTATTGGTGATCATACCGTGATGTTCTGCGGTACAGGTGAGCGTATTGAAATCTCGCATAAATCGTCTAGTCGCTCTACTTATGCCCAAGGAAGCTGCCGTGCGGCTTTATTCTTGCAAGACAAAGCAAAAGGTCTTTACAGCATGAATGATGTCATTTCAGCCTAATAGACTGCTCTGATAGACTATTCATAAAAAATGGGGTATCTCAATCAAGAGACACCCCATTTTTATTGACTGATAACCTTATTTAGTGCTTCACATCATGATGAGCTGCACTTAATACTTTGTCAGTATACGCGATACCTATGGCAGATACCGTAAATCCTAAATGAATAAACAATTGCCACATCATTGTTTCGCTACTTAAACGCGACGCATTAATAAATGTTTGCAACAAATGAATCGACGAAATACTAATAATCGCCATCGATAGTTTTACTTTTAATACTGACGCATTAACGTGATTCAACCACTCAGGTTGGTCTGGATGATCATCCACATTTAATCTTGATACAAACGTCTCATAGCCACCTACAATAACCATAATCAATAGATTGGCAATCATCACCACATCGATTAAACCTAGTACGGTAAGCATAATCGTATTTTCATCCATCGTACCTAGGTTAACCACTAAATTCCATAAAGACTTTAAGAATTTATAGGCATAAATAATTTGTACAACAATCAACCCCAGATAAATAGGCAATTGCAACCAACGGCTAGCAAAAATAATCTTGCTAAAAATATTTTGTTTTAAAGCAATATCTGCTTTCGTTTCCATAAAATTTTCCATAGTAAAAACTAATAAGCATTGGGATTTTAGCAATTTTTTATATAACATAAGTCCTTATTTGTTCTCCTTGCTAAATCCTTCTTCCAGAATAAACGGATACTCCCCCTTTCTTCAAATAATCATTTTTTACAACACAACAATGAAAATAGTTCACATATAAACTTTAGCATTGCTCTACACTCTACCCTTAATTTATACTTGTAGACCAAGCATTTCTTAATGCGCTTAGATATTTTTATAAACAGGGAGTTTTAATCATGGATAAAAAAGCACTGCTTAATTGGAAAGTCCATGCTCTTGCAATCGTATTGTCTGTAATCGCCGAACTAATCGGTATTACACGCTTTACAACTGGCATTGGCGTGATTTTATTTTTACCATTACTCTATGCTTTTATCATGGCACTAGCATTTAATGAGAATGTAGTACCTAGTGTAGGCAAGCATTTAGGCCAACATTCTAGTCATATCGCTAGTCAATGGGTATTAATTGGTATCATGCCTTTCATCGCCAAATTTGGGGTAGGTATTGGCCCAAATATAGACAAAATCATTGCAGCAGGCCCAGCACTACTGCTACAAGAAATTGGTAACGTTGCTACGGCTCTTTTTGCCTTACCTGTTGCTGTATTGCTCTTTAAAATGGGTCGCGAGGCTATTGGTGCCACACATTCTATTGCTCGAGAACCTAATATTGCCCTTGTTGCCGACAAATATGGTTTAAAAAGTGCCGAAGGCGTAGGTGTTATGGGCGTGTATGTAATGGGAACGCTTTTTGGAACCATTTACTTTTCTATCATGGCTGGTCTATTTGCCTCTTGGGATTTATTCGATTACCGTGCATTAGCCATGGCTTGCGGTGTGGGTAGTGGTAGTATGATGGGCGCTTGCTCAGCCGCATTAGGTGAAGTGCTTCCTCAATTCAAAGAGGATATTGCTGCTTTTGCTGCTTCTTCTAACCTATTAACCTATGCAACGGGCTTATTTGTCAGCGTGTTTGTTGCGTTACCTTTTACAGAAGCCCTATATAAACTGCTCAAATCCTTTAGCAAAGGTAAAGGCGAGGAACACTCAGAACTCGCCCAACTGACGGCTCAAAACGGTGCGGATTACACCGAAGAAAAAGAGGTTTCTCTCTCTATCACAGAGACAGCACTTGCACTCATTCTATCCAGCTTTGTCGGCTTAATTGTCAACTGGGTTAATACACCAGCCAACGATATTCTAACGGCACTACCGGGTATGGCAATTTTCTGGGGATGTAGCCTCATTGGTCTAGTGATTTATAAATTTGTCAAAATTGGCGTTCCTGCTGTTGCTTGGATTTCCACCGTGGCGATTATTATTTCATTACCACAGTTCCCATTTAGCGCACAAGTGGCTGAATACACTGCTAAAGTAGGTTTCTTACCCCTATTAACACCAGTCTTAGCTTATGCTGGTCTTGCTATTTCAAAAATGGAAATCAAACTCTTTAAAGCGGCTGGTTTTAAAATTGCTCTTGTAGCATTACTTGCCTTTACTGGCACTTATGTTGGTTCAGTCATTATTGCGCAAGTGATGTTATAAGCTACTAAACAACTCAACTTGACAAGATAAATTAGCACAATGCCCTATATCCATTAACGGTATAGGGCATTTCTTTTCTTACATAAGTGTTTTACACAAAAATCGGTTCAGGCTCAATCTCCACACCATAGCGTTTTGCTACATCCGCCTGAATCGCCTCAGCTATCTGACGAATATCCGCTGCTGTTGCTCCTCCACGATTCACCAAGACCAAAGCCTGTCTATCATGAACCCCAACAGGTCCTAGCGATTTACCTTTCCAGCCACATTGATCAATTAACCAACCCGCCGCTAGTTTATACATACCATTTTCTTGAGGATAAGCGACTAAGCCATCAAACTGAGCCACTAACTCTGTGTATTTTGTAGGTGACACGATAGGATTTTTAAAGAAACTTCCTGCATTACCTAATACCTTGGGATCGGGTAATTTTTGCTGACGGATTGCGACTACCGCATCAAAAATATCTTGAGCCGTACTTTGTTCTGTCAGACCCGGATATTTTTTTAAATCTGCATAATTCAAAGAGGCTTGCCACTTTTTAGGAAAAGCAAAAACAACACTAAGAATCAAATAATCCTTTGCTTCATGTTTAAAAATACTATCACGGTAAGCAAAACGACATTCATCTTTACTAAAAACATGCTGCTCGCCTGTCAATAAATGAATCGCCCTGACTTCCCACAAATAATCCTTAACCTCTTTTCCATAAGCACCAATATTTTGTACAGGACTCGCTCCCACCGTACCGGGAATTAAAGCCAAATTCTCTAAACCATACCAACCTTGTTGAATACAGTAAGCGACAAAATCATGCCAAACCTCTCCCGCTGCTGCCTCTACAAAAACAGTATCATCCGTTTCGCTAACTTGCCGAATACCCTTTAATTGATTATGGATGATAAGCTTATTAATACGCTCATTTAGTACCACATTACTGCCCCCTCCCAGCACAAAATACGCTGAGACCTGTTTAACACGTTCCAATAACGCGGAAAGTTGAGTTTCTGCGGTCAAACTAAAAAAATCCTCAGCTTGAGAAATCAAACCAAACGTATTAAGTGAAGTCAGTGAAGTCATATTACAGAATAAAGTAGAGGGACGAGAAAAAACGGATAAAGAACCCAAGAAAAACTCAATAGTATCAAAATTTACCCCCTCATGCCGTAAAACATCGTCCACCAGAGAAGTCTCTATACATTTTAATACCCAATATGGATGCTTGACGATAGCATTTATTGAATATCACAACCGTAAAAATCAACAAAAAAACAACATTTCCACCGTCAGGAATCTTCTCTTTTGCCTTGACAAATCCTTTTTTAGTAGTGTAATATAACGTTCTTTACGAATGCGGGAATAGCTCAGTTGGTAGAGCGCAACCTTGCCAAGGTTGAGGTCGCGAGTTCGAGACTCGTTTCCCGCTCCAACTTATTTCGTAAAAATTAGCATTACCTAGATGCGGGAATAGCTCAGTTGGTAGAGCGCAACCTTGCCAAGGTTGAGGTCGCGAGTTCGAGACTCGTTTCCCGCTCCACTCTATTTTAGGTTCATGCTTGTATCTCCACGCGGGAATAGCTCAGTTGGTAGAGCGCAACCTTGCCAAGGTTGAGGTCGCGAGTTCGAGACTCGTTTCCCGCTCCAGAATTTTTAAAAAGCCCAAATCGAACGGTTTGGGCTTTTTTGTTGTTCAAAATGAACTGGCACAACATTCCTAGACACCCCATAAAAGCTTATACCCCAAGTTAGGAGAGTATTCTCTCATGACAAACAGTGTCAGCAGCACAGTATCGAGTATAAGCTGAGAATGGCAAAGCTTGTCATATAAAATATTGCAATATATGAGTGGGATAATCGAACTATTGGGTACGCAGTGCTAAACTGAATTAAATCAGTCTTGAGCTATTTCAAAAGAAGAATACGTAAAGATGCTTTTTTCTTGTTACAACCCTAATAACACACAAAAAATTAAAGTTTTTATGGTTATATCCATAAATAAATGATAAAATCACCTTAATATTAAGGATACAACCAAAAAGTGATTCAAGATGATTAACCGCCCAAACTATCTCAAGCAACTAAAACCCTTTATCGATATGCCTTTAATCAAAGTGATTACAGGCATTCGCCGTTCAGGAAAATCAACGGTTATCAAGCTGTTGCAAGCACAATTATTGGCACAAGGCATTGCCGAGCAACAAATTATTCATATTAATTTTGAAAGTTTTGCCTATGCTGATTTTAAAACTGCAGACAAGCTTTACACCCTTGTTAAAGATAAAATTCAGACCGCTGAAAAATACTACCTTTTGCTTGATGAAATTCAGGAAGTGGCTAATTGGGAAAAAGCTGTTAATGCCTTTATGGTGGATTTCAATCTTGACCTTTATATCACAGGTTCAAACTCGCATTTATTGTCGTCTGAATTGGCAACTTATCTTGCTGGGCGTTATGTAGAAATACCGATTTTTACCTTATCGTATCAAGAATTTTTGGATTTTAAGGCAGGCTACACACAGCAGACTATGCAAAATTCCACAACACTTTTTAATGAATATCTACGCAAAGGCGGTTTTCCGATGGTGCATACGGCAGATTATGAGCAGGAAACTGTCTATAAAATCGTGCAAGATATTTATGCATCTGTGATTTTGCGAGATACGGTGCAACGTCACAAAATTCGTGATGTGGAGCTGCTCGAACGTATCGTTAAATATGCTTTTGACAATATCGGCAACACATTTTCAGGCAAAAATGTAGCGGATTATTTCAAAAGCCACCAGCGAAAAGTGGATTTAAACACCGTTTATAACTACTTAAAAGCCTTAGAAAGTGCCTTTATTTTACACCGTGTTGAGCGGTTTGATATTAAAGGTAAAGAGATTTTGAAAACACAAGAAAAGTTCTATTTAGGCGATGTGTCCTTACTTTATGCCACAATGGGTTTTCGCACAAGCCTAATTTCAGGTATTTTGGAAAATCTGGTTTATTTAGAACTCAAACGCCGTGGCTATCAAGTGTATATTGGCAAATTGGGTACACAAGAAATTGATTTTATCGCCCAAAAGCAAAGCGAGAAAATCTATATCCAAGTAGCGTATAAATTAGAAAGCGAACAAACCGTCCAGCGGGAATTCTCGCCTTTGCAGGCCATTGCGGATAATTATCCAAAATATGTGATTACAATGGATGATTTTTGGCAGGAAAATATTGATGGGGTCGTGCATCAGCATATTGGTGAGTTTTTGTTGGGTAATTCATAATAAAGCAGTCAAAGCGTGTAGTGGTACACTAATTCCTCATTTCCAGCTCCAATAAAGTGGGAGGCTTAGACAACTTCATCGCAATTTGCCGTAAATTATCTAAATTTGCTAGTAGCGTATTACATACCCTAGATCATGTGCGTAGCGATGAAAATTTAAAGAAACAATCCATCGATTTGCCCCAAATCATTCCATACAATTTACCATTGGATAATTATTTTATACTTAAAACTTTTTTATATATAGAAAAAATTTCAAGTATAATTGAAACTTTTCTATATTAAGGTAAAATAGCAATTATAGTTTTAGGATTTTACCGTGAAAAAAGATTTAGTTTATCGCCAAAAATACCTTGAAACGGTACGCCCGTTTATCGGAAAACGTTTGATTAAAGTGTTTACTGGGCAACGCCGTGTGGGTAAAAGCTATTTGCTGTTTCAGATTATGCAAGAGATTCAAACAGTGGATGAAAATGCCCACATTATTTATATCAACAAAGAAGACTTGGCATTTAGTCACATTACAACCGCAGAGAACCTGAATGATTTTGTGCAAGAGCAGAAAAAGAGCGGTCAAAAAAATTACATTTTTATCGATGAAATTCAAGAAATTACAGATTTTGAACAAGCGTTGCGTTCACTTTTATTAGATGACGAATTGGATTTGTATTGCACGGGTAGCAATGCTCAGTTGCTTTCACGGGATATTGCAGGCAGCCTGAGTGGGCGAGCGATTGAAATTAATGTCCATTCCCTGTCCTATTTTGAATTTCTTGAATTTATGAAACTGGACGATAGCGATAAATCGATGTCGCTATTTTTGAAATATGGCGGTTTGCCTTATTTGAAAGACTTGCCGTTGCAAGACAACATCGTGTTTGAATATCTGAGGAATATCTATTCCACCATTGCCATTCGGGATATTGTGAACCGCTATGCGTTACGAAATGTGCAATTTTTAGAGCAGCTTACGCAATTTTTAGCAAGCAATATTGGCAATCTGTTTTCCGCCAAAAAAATCTCTGATTTTTTAAAATCGCAGAAAATCACAACATCAAGTACGCAAGTACAAAACTATGCAGAATACCTTGCTAATGCCTTTTTGATTCACAAAGTGCCTCGTTATGATATAGAGGGAAAACGTATTTTTGAGATTGGTGAGAAATACTATTTTGAAGATTTAGGTTTGCGAAACGCCCTGATTGGCTATCGGGTACAAGATCGTGGCAAATTGCTTGAAAACTGCATATTCAATCATCTTCAAATCGCAGGTTATGATGTCAAAATCGGCGGTTTAAATAGCCAAGAAATTGACTTTGTAGCAGAGAAGAATGGCGAACGTATTTATGTGCAGGCCACGCTGACCATTAATGAAGAAAAAACGCTTGAGCGAGAATTTGGCAACCTGCTGAAAATCCAAGACAACTACCCGAAATATGTGGTGACAATGGACGAATTTGACGGCAATACTTTTGAAGGGATACAGTGTTTGAGTTTGAGGGCATTTTTGAGAGAGATTTTGGGTGGATGATGCACCGGTACACCAAAATCTCAAACTATGCAAAACATGCCTTTAATTAAAGCACTTAAAGGCAACATCAATCCCGCTTCACCAACAAATACCCCTTACCACGACCATTACGCACAGTGGTTGCCAATCCCATGCTCTCAAGTTCATTGAGTAGCTTACAAGCGGTACTGTCTGAGATGCCAAGCTCATTAGACACTTGTTTGGCGGTCAAATTTTGTAGCTACTCTACAAGACAACTCAGCTCATAACTCTGACTACGCCCAGAAGCTAGTGACTTCACCAAAATTCCTTTTTCAACCAAATCATTGATGTCTCTTAGGGCGGTATCTGTGGATACTTTTGTAATATTTGCCCATTTTTTGGTGGTGAGCTTGTCATAAAAACCATCCCAAAGCTTATTGATCATCACTACCTGCCGTGGATTGAGTGATGTGTGGCGATATGTATGCCAAAACTGTGACTTAGCGACAACCTTTTGTGACTGAGCGAGTGCTTGTATCAAAGCCGCTTCCAGATTGGTTAAAAACCAAATTAGCCATTCGGTGGCTGACGCTAAACCCTTTTGAGTTTGTTCAAGTATGTGATAATACTCACGACGATTAGCAAGAATTTGTGCGGACATACTATAAAATCGCAGCGGACTGCCATCGCTTTTGGCAAGCATCCGTTCAGTGAGTGCACGAGTTAGGCGACCGTTACCATCATCAAATGGGTGCAGCGTAACAAACCACAGGTGTGCAAGCCCTGCCTTAATTGTCAAATCAAGTCCCGTCTCATTATCGTTATACCACCGAAAAAATCGCTCAAGCTCATCGGGCAATCTATCAGCCTTTGGTGCTTCAAAGTGTACTTTGGCTTTGCCATAGGCACCTGAGACCACCTGCATCAGACCATTGGCATCATCTCGTAATGCACCCACATTAATGTCATACATACCACTTAGCCCTTGTGGAAATAGCGCATGATGCCAACGACAAACTTCATCTAAGGTTAATGGTAAGTCAAATCCTGAAGTTGCTTTAAGCATCATTTCAACAATCGCTTCCACTTCATAGCTTGGCGTAACAAGCTGATGCTGATACAGCGCTTCAATACCTAAGTTCCGAGCAACCGAAGAGCGTACCTGTTCTGTACTTAGATACTCACCCTCAATCTCCGATGTCTTAACCACCTCCAATGTCAATGCCTCAAGACAAACTTCAAGTGGTAAATCAAACCCAAGGCTTTCCATCTGCCCTAACAAGCGCCCCTGAAGCAGACGAATGCGAGCAACAAAGGGGAGTAGCTGCCCCTCATCAAGCTGCCAATCTGTCCAATTTGGATATTCATGAATAAACGTATCAACCATCACTATTCTCAATTTTGCCTCATATGCGGTAATTATACCGCATATTCTCCGCAAAATATGCGGTGGATAATAACATCAATCACCGCAAAATTGGCATGCTTTACCCTATTGTTTTTCGTGCCAATAAATAAAAAGACATCAAAGTGATCTGACCGCCAAATGTCTTTCTTCACTCAATTTTTCTGTGAGTGGATTAAGCCGTAACAAAAATTCATCTATACTAATTTGAGGCAACTCTTTTGCTGCATCCTTAAAATAAGGTTTATTTGACCAAATCTTTTGATCACCAATAAGGAATACATATCGCTTTGCACGAGTCAAGGCAACATTAAGCAAATTAGGCTTGCTAGCTGCCCATTGGGCCGCCCCTTCTGTCGTCTTATCGCATCCAAGTACAAACCAAACCATTTTTTCTTCCTTACCTTGAAAAGTATGAACAGTACCAATACGGGTATTACACCACTGGCATAATCCTTTAACTCCTTTTAAATCCACACTTGCAAGAACTTGCTCAATCAGCTTATGCTTGATTTGTTTAAAAGGAGTAATAATGTACAACTCAGGAAGCTTACCCGTAACATTAACAATATTAATTAACATATTGATAACGACCTCTGCTTGCTCTGGCACAAACTGACGAGATACCGTTTGACCTTCAACTTGTACCCAAGCACTATCCCCTAAATGGAAATCATCTTTTTTATCAGGCCATTGTTTACTTGGGTCGGTTTCAGATAAAATCATCTTCTCTTCATAAGCTATTTTATTAGCAATCTTAAACATCGGTTCTAGACAACGTCTATGTACGCGCAAAGGACTACCAATCCACTTAGCCTCACCCTCTTGTGTGATATTGGCTCCATAGTCATTGCACTTATCCGCAAGTACTTGTACAGATACATCCAGTGGAGAAGCTGTTACGTCTTCTGTAAAACGTGCAATTTTCTCTAAGTGACGTACTAACGGTATTGGTGCGGTAAAAACAGGTTCAATCTGTATAGGATCCCCCACCACCATCACGCGTTTAGCTCGCCATATTGCCCCCACTGCCGCTTGTGGTACCGCTTGACCAGCCTCATCAATAAATAGATAACCTAAACTCCCTGCATCTAAACCTTGAAATTGATTAGCAAACGATGCAAACGTGCTAGACACCACCGGCACAATCATAAAAAGACTTTGCCATAAAGATAAAATCTGCTCATTAGTTAACTTAGCACTCCCTTGTAAAAAACCACTTAACTTCGCTAGATTACCGGCAAACTTCCCATTTTTTTTACTTACCTCAGCCAACCATGCCTCATGCAACTGTAGCGCGCAACCAAATAAACTACTCCGTTCATGATTCAGTCTCTCGTCTTTCCATAATCCTGAGATTTGAAAATCATTTTGACGCAATTCATCATAGCTTGCAGGCAATTTAAGCTCAGGAAATTGGCTCAGAAGACTCTTATACTCCTGTCGCTCTTCTTCCGCTTGCTCTAAATCCTTTGTAACTCTATCAAGATTTTGTTCGCAATCACTATATTGCTGTTTATAAGCGTTTAGATAAGACTTGGCCGTATTCACCGCTTGTTTATAAAGACGTTCTTTTTCTTGCTGCTGTCCATGTTGCGCTGACTGTAACTCTTGCTTATATCGCTGTAAGCTCACTTTACATTCGCTTTCCTTCTGATAAAGCTGTGCTAATTGATGATGATATTCTCCCAAGCTTTGTTGATACGCTTTATAGTCTTGTGTCCGAAACAACTTTGCAAAGAAACCAGGCTTCTTACACTCTTCTGATTTAATTTTGTGTTCCCAATGCTTTTTTTGCACATCACAGTCTTCAAGAAATGCTTGATAACGCTGTATATGATTTTCCGCATTTAAAATCGTAGTAGCAAATCTATCATCAATTTGAATAGTAGCAATTTCAATTTGCGTAGCTTGATTAAGTTGCTCTTGTGCTATCCCAATCTCTTTCTCAATATACTGAAGATTTTCCTTATATTCATCGTACTGCTGCTGCAATTGCTTAATGTTATTTTTCAACACTACTCTTTCATGCAAATCAAAACAGTCATCCAACAAGCTTAATCTTTGCTCCACCAATTCTAACTGTTTATGAAAGGCTTTTTTTGCTTGAATAAAAGACACTCCATGATAATTATCCCTCCATGTCCGTAAACTATCATAGAAACTTTCCTCATCTTTATGAATATTTTTGGAACGAAAATATAAACCCGAAACGACTTTATTACGATTGGCTTTTTTACCTAATGCACATGAAAATAATCCCCACACATCCTCACCAGAGGAAGGCATGATATTTTTCTGTGATTGTTGAGTGACTAAATTTCTGGCTACTGTTTGCAAATAGGTATAACTACCCTCTTGATACATTTTCCCCAAAGATTGCTGTTTAGGTAAATCTCGAGAAATATTTTCTACTGCCGCATTATTTGAAGAAGCCACCACCATCTCAAAACCGGTTAGCTCAGGTTTTAAGGTATAAATACCATTAGATAAATTTTTTACTAACGCCTCTTCAGGAGTAGATAGCTCTGCTAATTTCATTGCGCGCTGAACAATATTTTCAGCAAAAATATCGCGTAATAATGTCGTTTTTCCAGTCCCGGGCGGACCATTTACCGAAAATACAGCTTGCTCACGTTCTTTAAAAAAAACATTTACCGCAAATTGCTGCATTAAACTTAGACCATGAGCAGGCTCACTTAACCAGCGCCCTCTATTCCAATATTTTGGACGCAATACCTGCCAAATTAACTCATCCCCTTGCTCACTATATAAATCTTTACACACCTTATTAGGTTTCATTTTTAAATAAGAGCTTAAAGCTTCATTAGCATACCCTTGACCAATTTTACTTATAATGCGATGAATATCTTGAGCATAAAAGCTATTTAAAATACCAATTTCATCAAGTATGGAATCATCCTCTTCTTGACTATCACCGCCATCTTTACGATAGGCTTTTAAAGCATTTTTATCTTTTGACTTTTCTTGATGAGCACTTTTCTTTTTCCATCTCAGACAAATACCAATAATGGGATAACTAAAATCATTAGCATTATAAGCATATGACCATTGATTCAAAGAATCAATAATCTCTAACAGTACAGCGGGTGATAATTCATTCTCATCAACAGACTCATTGTCTTCCAATACAGAGGTATCTCGATACCATTGATTAATGCTACTTAAACGTTCTTTTAATAATTGACAGTCTTGTTTAAATCGTTCCGAATTTAATGCAGAAAATCCCTCTTTACTACTTAAACCCAATGCCCAAGGTAAAGTAGAGAGCTGAATTTTTTGTATATCTAAGGCATTATTTTGATCCACCTCCAAACTCGCATAACAAGTAATACCGTCATCTGTATCCATAATTTCTTGTGCATATTTTTCTTCTTCTGTTAATTCTTCTTGCAAAATATCTTGTATCGTCTTACTGATTTTGCTATTACTAAATAAGTTGAGATAAATCGTTGCGCCAAGATATTCTTTATCAGACGGAATTCCCTGAATATGCTCAAATATTGATTTTTCCTTGGATAGTTCTTGCAGTTCATCTATAGAAAATGAACGGTATCCTCCTTCTTCTTGCGCTGTCTCTATTTTTTGTTTGACATCAAAAGGGGTAAAAAACTCTAATGTATGCCAAAATGACAAAATAGATAGTTCGCGATTACTAGACGCATTCATCATCTCTTAACTCCAGTCCCAATCAGTAAATGTTTTATGCATTACCCATATCTTACTCAATAATACATTAAATACCCTTTTAATCATTCACCCCCATCATATCCGATAAACTTTCTTTATCTTAACCTGCTAATCTTTTAACTGTTTTTCTCTTTGCTCCTACAGCCCACCCTCTATCCCATTATCTATCAATTCTTCTATAATAAAAGAATCTTTTTGATTTCATTCTTTGGGAAAAATCATGGCACAAGAGAAATTAAACAGCCTAGTTACTCCAGATAGCAATGGTAATTTTGGTCAACATGGTGGCAAGATTGGACATCCAGCACTTGCTAAAGCACTTGAGGAGCTCGAAAAAGGCTTTCATAGCATTATCGGTGATACGGAATTTATCGCCGAAATGAAACGTCTACAAGCGACTTTTATAGGTCGTCCTAGCCCTATTTATCATGCTCGTACCTTATCGACGCGTGGCGCTCAAATTTTCCTTAAACGCGAAGACTTAAACCATACAGGTGCGCATAAGATTAATCACTGTATCGGTGAAGTACTACTTGCCAAAAAGATGGGCAAAAAGAAAGTGATTGCCGAAACAGGTGCTGGACAGCATGGTGTTGCATTGGCTACAGCAGCAGCGCTTCTCGGTCTTGAATGTGAAATTCATATGGGTGTAGTGGATATTGCTAAAGAACACCCCAATGTCTCCCGCATGAAAATCCTTGGTGCCAAACTTGTACCTGTCTCTGCTGGTGCCGGTACGCTCAAAGAAGCGGTCGATAGTGCTTTTGAATCCTATATAGGACAAGTTGAAGACAGTATGTTTGCTATTGGTTCTGTCGTGGGTCCTGCTCCCTACCCTGAAATGGTTGCTTACTTCCAATCAATCGTAGGACACGAAGCACGTGAACAATTCGATAGTATGTATGGCGGTCAGCCTGATGAAGTGATTGCTTGCGTTGGTGGTGGCTCAAATGCTCTAGGACTATTTAATGCGTTCCTAGATGATCAACATGTTGAACTTGTCGGTGTAGAGCCTGCTGGCGAGGGCTTAGATAAACCCGGTCGCCATGCCGCTACGATGACTCTCGGTAAGTTTGGTAATATTCAAGGCTTTAACTGTTACTACTTACAAGAAGAAGACGGCACACCCTCTGCAGTACACTCTATCGCCTCAGGTCTAGATTATCCCGGAGTAGGACCACAACACTGCTACCTCAAAGACATTGGTCGTGCTCGTTATGAAACAGCAACAGACGAAGAGTGTCTTGATGCCTTCCTAGCCTTATCACGCGAAGAAGGTATTATTCCTGCGTTAGAGTCATCTCATGCTGTTGCCTATGCTTTACGCCGTGCCGCTCAGCTGGATGCTAGCAAACGTTTACTGGTAAATCTTTCTGGTCGTGGCGATAAAGATATTGATTATGTTTTAGGTAAAATCAATCTATAGCCAGATAACTCTCTCCCAAGAGAAATTCGTTCACCTATTGTGACGTAACACATACTTTTTAAGTGAATAAAGGATTTTTATGTCTCATCCACAAAGCGGTATTATTCCTGACCATGCGAAGTCTGGGATTTTTATTGAAGCAGACTTTCAAGCAAGCGCTCTGGACAATATCAAAAAAGCCTGTGCTGCTAGTCTCGACGAACTAAGCAAACTACAACAACAATTTCCAGAGGCGGATGTCGCACTAACTATCGGTTTTGGTGATAAAGCATGGCGACTATTCAATCACCCCGAAGAAGGTACAGACCTAAAACCTTTCCGCCCACTTGGCAATGGTTTAGCACCAGCGACACAACACGACCTACTTATCCACATTCAATCTATGCGACATGATGTCAGCTTTGCACTTGCTCTCAATCTCTTAGCCCTTTTTGGAGATGATATTCAGGTGCTAAATGAAACGCATGGCTTCCGCTGGATTGAAGAACGTGGGATTGAAGGGTTTGTCGATGGCACAGAAAACCCTACTGGCGAAAACATCCAAAAAGTAGGTGTAATTGCTAATGATAAAGTCGATGCAGGTGGTACATATATTCTTATTCAGAAATACCTACATGATCTTAAAAAATGGAATAAAGTCAACTTACAACAACAAGAAGCCTGCGTAGGTCGTTCAAAACAAGACAATATTGAATTCGATAAAGCCGTGCGTCTCCCTGACTCTCATCTTGGGCGCGTCAATCTCAAAGAAAATGGCAAGACATTAGAAATTGTTCGTCGTAGCCTACCCTTTGGGACTGCCTCTGGTGAACATGGTTTATTATTTTGTGCTTATTGCCATTGCTTACACAATATTGAAACGCAACTACTCAGTATGTTTGGCGAAACAGATGGCAAGACAGACTTACTCCTGACTCACCTAAGTAAAGCCATTTCAGGTGCTTATTATTTTGCCCCAAGTATCGAACGTTTAAAAGCACTTTAAATCAACAATAGGGCTGAGTGGCTGAGATACCCAATAATAAAGCATCAAAGCTATTCCCCTTCAGCAAAAAGGCGTTTCGATGATTTTATCGAAGCGCCTTTTTATAGTTGACTGATCACAGCAAGCTAATCAGCATTACCCTGATTTCTCCCTTATTGACTGATTACATCAATAAAGCATAAGAGCCAAAACCGGCTACAAGTAACCAGATAAAAACACCAAAACCCAGAATAAACGCTTTAGGCCCTGCTTTTTTAAAGTTGGCAAACTGCGTCGTTAACCCTAAAGCAGCCATCGCCATCGTCAATGCTATCTGCCCCACCATAATCATGATTTGCTTTAATTCACTCGGAATATCCACAAAAGAATTCAATGCAATCATCGCTAGAAAACCTACAGCAAACCAAGGCACAGCAAACTCCTGAGTTTCGCCACTACTATTTTTATTCTTACCCAAAAAACACAATAAAATGAATAAAAAAGGGACTAATAGCATTACGCGCACCATTTTTGTTAGCACCGCTAAATCCATCGCCCCTTCGCCAACCTGACGACCAATAGCAACAACTTGTGCCACTTCATGTACGGCAGCCCCTACCACCACGCCAAAGTCGAGTGCCTGCTCTGGTAAAAACCATGTATGGTAAATCCAAGGATAAAGAAAGAGCGCAACGGTACCAAATAATACGACGACCGTTAATGCCTGCGTTACCTCACTTGCTTTCGCTTTGAGAATAGGCGATGTTGCCATAATGGCAGAAGCACCGCAAATACTACACCCTGCCCCCGTCAGCATCACCATATTTCGGTCCATTTTTAATAAACGTATCCCTAAAAAATACGTTATTAAAAATGTGGATATCACCATAAAAATATCCATAAAAATAATCACCCAACCAAGATCTGCTACTTGCATTAATGTTAACCGACAGCCATAGAGAATAATCCCTAAGCGTAATAATTTACTTTTCGCAAAACCCACCCCCTTATCCGCTTGAGACGATATTTTTGGATAAACCATATTACCAAGCAACAAACCGATAAAAAGCGCAAAACTTAAAGAACTAAAGCCGATATTTGCTCCCACACCAAGCCGCACCAATAATATAGCTATTACTGATACCATACTCACTATCGCGATACCTGGTAAATACGCTTTCATTCCTATCCTTTCTTATTCGCCTTGAGTTTTTAAATCTTTAGTGGGACGAGCCCATGCTGGGTGACTCGCTAATACCTTTTGATAGGTAGGACAATCCTCTTGATGAGCGCCGTTTAAATAACCGATACTCATCAAAAATTCATTTACGATTTCGCCTCCTACAAATTTAAAATGCTTTTTAAACAACTTTATCCATTCAGCTAACGTCAGAGGATGATGTGCTTCTAACCACTGTTTAAAGGAGCCATACTCTTTTTGAATAGCCAAAATACGTTGGGCATTAACAATAGCCGCATTAACTTTAAGACGATTACGCACAATACCCACATCTTGCAATAAACGCTCTCTATCCTGCTCAGTAAAGGCGGCGACCTTAGCAATATCAAAACCAGCATAAGCATGATAAAAATTATCGGCTTTTTTTAACATTAAGGTCCAACTTAACCCTGCCTGATTAATCTCCAACAATAAGCGCCCAAATAACGCATTATCATCATCAATAGGCAAACCATATTGCGTATCATGATAGTGCTTATTAGGATCTATCGTATCGCTTGGTAAGGCATTAGCAAAACAACAATAACTCATCACACTCACCCCATTGTTCATGTAGCCCACATTATACGTCACCCACCTGCTATACAAGATGCTATCATCAAAATAAATTTTGCTACATGGACTTAAAGATTAAACTTGCGCTCTGTAGTTAGTTGTGCTAATATTTAAAGCTTAGCACTTATATAAGTGTTGCATGAGGCGCAGTAGCAAAGCGGTTATGCAGCGGATTGCAAATCCGTCTAGAGCGGTTCGACTCCGCTCTGCGCCTCCACCCATTCATTTCTATGCATTGCATGGATATAAAGTGCGGTTTTTCGTAACCATGCACCCTAAGCGCTTTAATGACTTTTTCATAATAGCCATTCATGCAAGAGAGAATCCCGCAAATGTCGTTTGTGCATTTACTTTACAGTGCAATTCCTCATATAACAATTCATCAATAGAAGAATTAATTTCACTTAATAAGGCTTTCACGTCTTGCGCCTCTACCACTAATCCATGAAGATTTGGACTTGTTGCCACAAACACGTTAGCCTCTTCATCATACAAGACCTCAACAATAACCGATAATGTCGCACCCATGCGAGCGAACTCACGCCAGAACGGAAAGCCTACACGATATTTAAACATGGTTATTCCTTTAAAAGCATGAACTAAAAAGACTAACGGCATTCATTGCATGAGTATTTTAATGTTGCTTTGGGTATACACTTTTCTTAGGCGTGCTGACGGCTTTCTATTTCTGATAATGGCTTAATAGATAAGCCAAAGCCTAACGCTCCTAATACTTTTTGAAGTGTTTCGTATCGAGGTTTAGCGTCACTAGATAACGCCTTGTACAATCCCTCTCGGCTTAAACCTGATTTCTTAGCCACCTCAGACATTCCACGAGCTTTTGCTACATCAGATAACGCATGAAGTAGCAAGGTTTGGTCACCCTCTTCTATCGCTTGCTTTAGATATTCTTCTATAACCTCTTCATTATCTAAATATTCTGCAATATCGACAGGTTTAATCTTTACCGCTGAACTCATTATCAAGCTCCTTTAATTTCTTTCCACAATTTGCGGGCTATCTTAATATCTTTCTCTTGAGTGGATTTATCACCACCCCAAAACATTAAATAGATATGCTTACCCTCTTGTCCATAATACAAACGATAACCAGCACCTACGTCTATTTTCATTTCAAAAACACCCTCATTAAGACTTTTAACCGTCCCTAGATTGCCTAACATGGCACGCCTTAATCTTAATGAAATGGCTGCTTTTGCCTTGTTATCCTTAATGTTTGAAACCCAATTAGAAAAATCTTCAGTTTGGTTAATGGTGTACATAGTCAGACCCTTAAGATTTAATTTATTGTAAACGATTGTTCACACATACACAATAAAAAATAATCTCCAAGCATTCCCAAAAAACTAAGCAATATACTGTATAAAAACTCAATATACAATAAAGGCTGGGTATTGCCTAGGTTAGTTACCGAAAAACGCACCTATGGTCTATTGAGCACTTTTATCTGTCCAGAAAATTCATATCAGTTCAAAAAAATACTTTTTTCACAAAAAATCAAACAAACAAAAAAAGGTCGCCGAAGCGACCCTTTAAGTATCTACACTCTCAATAGATTATTTCTTACGTAATAAATCAGCAACGTCACGCGCTTGGTTTAATGAAGCCATAGGCAACAATAATACACCGTCTTGTAATTTTGCACCGGCATTATTTACTTTAGAGAACACTGAGCTATTTAGACTCGCTAATACCGTACCTGAATTATTAGCAGCTAATGCTGTGCTTAAACGGCTGTTAGCCACATCACTTAAACGAATACCTAATGCAGGCTCGCCTGAGATTGTTTTTGCAACAAAGGCATTACGGACATCTTCGTTAGCCACAATAGCACCTGATGTATAATAAGTCACATTACCTACCTGTACAGGTACATCTTGCTTAATGGTTGTTGTTTGTTTTCTTTTACCTTTCTTAGATGTAGTTTTTACTTCACCTTTTTGAGTAGAACCAACATATAAGTTAAAAGTATTTGCATTAGCTGCTTGGCTTTTATTCGCTTTAACAATCACAGGAGCTGGTGTCGCTGCTGATTGAGCTGTAGAGTTTTGTGATGCTGTTGCAAAACAACCACTTAAACCAAAAGCAACGGCTGAACACATTAAAACACGAGTAATATTTTTCATAACTAACCTTAAAAATCGATGAAATAAAGATAATTCCCACAACTATATAGAAATTACCTTAAATAGTCATCAAAAATATTTGTTTTTTAAGAAAAAATTTGTAAATTCTCGTTAATGAAAATATCCAGGGCAACGATCTTTCTGACTTAAATCCACGGATACCGCCCCTGCTACTAAAGTCACTTTCTTTGCTAATAGCCCACCATACTCAACAGGACCTGAACGTGGGGCTGTATCCATCCAATAGAGCTTGGTACTTAAATAGTAATCACCCGCCGGGACATTTGGAAAGGCAAATTGACCATAACTATTGGTTTTTGTCATAAACATTGCATGTTCATATAAAGGATTGGCCTCACCTTTTAATACTTTGCCACGGCGACAAACCTCCGTAAACCACTGGGTACTTGCCGCAGATACGGGATTTAATACGACATCAGCAAAATTGGCAACACGCTCCTGAAAAGCACGAGTATTCAATAAATAGGCACGCCCGACCACATGTGCCACACCCGCACCTTTTTTAAGATCAGCAGGATTAAATGCGACACGATCAACCTGTGGCCGTTTGGGGTGTGCAATGGATTGATAACGATGTTGAGTGACGGTTCCACAAGCCACTAAACCCGTTACTGATACAGCCAAAGTCACTATACGTGCATATTTAAACATTCTATAAACCTTATTCACGACAAAATAAGGGCAGCGATATACCCCGCCGCCCTCGCGTATTCAATACTCAATGTCTACGCACTAGCTACCTTCTGCCTCGACCAAAAACGAAAGACAAAACAGCCATCACTAAAAAGACAACAAACAGTATCTTAGCAATCCCTACTGCCGTACCAGCAATACCGCCAAATCCTAATACGCCCGCAATTAACGCAATCACTAAAAATACAACCGCATAATGTAACATAGATTCTCCTTTATTACAGAAACATAAGCTGATTATGTATTTCCCTATCTAACAGATTTCCCTCAGTAGCGAAATACTCTTAATCATAGAGTGAAAAAATTAGCGCTTATGTCTAAAATTATCATGACAGGTACGACAAGACTGTCCTACCTCATTAAAGCTCTTCTTCACAAGTTCTAAATCGCCTTTGTCAGCAGCTTCTTTTAATGCTTTTACATTAACGATAAATTGAGTACGTGTATCTTCAAAGGCTTTATTATTTGCCCAAATATCCTTTTTAGAATTACCACCCTCAGTACCTGGACCAAAACCCGCCCATGGCAACTCAGCCAATGTCTCGATGAGTTCAACCACATCTTCCACTGCCTCAGCATTGTACGGTACTTGACCACGTACCACCGGACGTAAACGACCGACATGCGCCGCTAATACTTGAAAAGCACCTTGACGGTAAGCAATCGCATCATCCGTACTTTGAAAGCTCTGAGCTTGTACTGATGAAGCTGCTAACACCATACAGGCAGCACCTAATATTTTTTTCATCATAATCTCCTAAATAAAATTCGTAGGCTTATCTGGTACACCACCAGATAAGCCACCTTTAATATACAACACGCTTATTTAAAAGCCTTGGCTAATTTAGCTGCCTGACCAATGTAAGCACGTGGCGTCATTTTCAATAAACGTTGTTTAGGTTCTTTTGGTAAATCCAAACCTTCAATAAACTCACGTAACGCTTCTTCTGTAATACCACGTCCACGTGTTAATGCTTTTAATTGCTCATACGGTTGAGGTAAACCATAACGACGCATCACTGTTTGTACTGGTTCAGCTAAGACTTCCCAGCAAGCATCAATATCGGCATCAATCGCAGCGGCATTTAGCTCTAACTTACCTAAACCTTTTAAGTGTGAATCATATGCGACTAGACAATAACCTAAAGCAACACCTAAATTACGTAAGACCGTTGAGTCAGTCAAATCACGCTGCCAACGCGATACCGGTAATTTCTCTGATAAATGACGTAATACCGCATTTGCTAAACCAATATTACCCTCTGAGTTTTCAAAATCGATTGGATTAACTTTATGTGGCATGGTTGAAGAACCTACCTCACCTGCTTTGAGTTTTTGCTTAAAGTAACCTAAGGCAATATAACCCCAAACATCACGATTAAAGTCTAAAAGAATCGTATTGGCACGTGCAATCGCATCAAATAAAGCCGCCATCCAATCATGCGGTTCAATTTGAATCGTATATTCGTTTTGTTTTAAACCTAAAGTTTTTAACACATTCTTACTAAATGTAGGCCAATTAATCTCTGGATAAGCACTAATATGGGCATTATAGTTACCTGTGGCACCATTTAATTTTGCTAAAGGCTCTACTTTTTCAATCGCAGTAATGGCATTTTTAAGACGAGCCGCTACGTTAGCAAATTCCTTACCCATTGTACTTGGGCTAGCGGGTTGACCATGCGTGCGTGACAATAAAGGTTGATTAGCAAATTCTTTTGCATACGCCGTTAGACGCGCCAAGATTTCATTTAAGCGTGGCACAATGACTGTATCACGTACTCGCGTTAACATTAAAGCGTGAGAAGTATTATTAATATCTTCTGACGTACATGCAAAATGGATAAATTCAGCCGCTTTAGCTAAGGTCTTATCATTAGCAATCTTTTCTTTTAAAAAGTACTCAACGGCTTTAACGTCGTGATTTGTCGTGCGTTCAATCTCTTTAATACGTAAAGCGTCTTCTTCTGAAAAATTGCTCACAATCTTATTTAATACTTGTTTCGACTTTGCGCTGAATTTTGGCAATTCTGGTAAGCCTGCCTCAGACAAGGCGATTAACCACGCCACTTCAACTTCAACACGATGCGCCATAAAACCTGCTTCTGATAAATAAGCACGTAAGTCATCACAGCGAGAAGCATAACGTCCATCCAATGGAGAAACAGCATTTAATACAGTTAGTTCTTTTGCAATTTTCATTTTTAGTTCACATGTAAAGGATTAATAAATAATTCCACCACCAAGGCAAATATCACCTTGATAAAGCACGGCTGATTGACCGGGGGTCACCGCCCATTGTGCTTCTTTAAAATTTAGCTTTAAGGTTTTATCGGCTACCTCAGTTAAACGACAGGCAGCATCCGCTTGTCGATAACGCGTCTTAGCACCATATTCCCCTAACTCAGGGGCATAACCTGCCACCCAGCTCACGTCCTCAGCCGCCAATTCAGGCTTTAATAGCCAAGGATGATCATGTCCACTCACCACATAAAGTGCATTTTCTTTAATATCTTTACGCGCAACATACCATGCATCTGCCGTACCGTCATCTGCCTGATAACCTTTTACACCCCCAATACCGAGTCCCTTGCGCTGACCCAAGGTATAAAATGCCAAACCCGTATGACGACCAATTTCTTTACCCTCATCCGTCAGAATAGGACCAGGTTTTGCCGGTAAGTAGCGATTTAAAAACTCACGGAAAGGACGTTCACCAATAAAACAAATACCTGTTGAGTCTTTTTTACGTGCATTAGGCAATTGCAATTTCTCAGCAATCTGACGCACCTCAGTCTTATGAATTTCCCCCAAAGGGAAAATCGCTTTACTCAATTGTGCTTGATTCAAGCGATGTAGAAAGTAACTCTGATCTTTTGCCGGATCCAGTCCTTTGAGTAACTGAAATTCTTCTTTACCATTGACATTGACTGAACGTACACGAGCATAATGCCCTGTGGCAATATAATCCGCACCCAAACCCATTGCATGATCTAAAAAGGCTTTAAACTTAATTTCTGCATTACACAACACATCAGGATTGGGCGTACGACCTGCCGAATATTCGCGTAAAAACTCAGCAAAAACACGGTCTTTGTATTCAGCAGCAAAATTCACCGCCTCAATATCAATACCCAATACATCAGCGACACTCGCCGCATCAATCCAATCTTGGCGTGTCGAACAATACTCAGAGTCATCATCGTCTTCCCAGTTTTTCATAAAAAGACCAACAACATCATAGCCTTGCTCTTTAAGCAGCCACGCACTTACTGACGAATCCACGCCGCCAGATAAGCCAATCACAACACGAGGTTTTTTCATAGTAGTATTCATGTCGCTATTGTAACCGATTTCCTAAAAGAAATTACTTACCTATACCGCTAACTGCACGGTAATAAGCTTATAAAAAAGAATTGTTTAACCATAAAAAAGCCAGTTCGCTTATCACAAACTGGCTTTCCCTTATATCGCTAGATTTATCTTAAGCAAGCTTCGCACGACGGTTTGTCACTGCTTGAGCAAGACGAGCTAAGACTTGTTCAGTCGTATCCCAACCAATACAACCATCGGTAATACTCTGACCATATGTCAATGGTTGTCCCTCTACATGATCTTGGCGACCAGCTACTAAGTGCGACTCAATCATCACACCAAAAATACGTAAATCACCAGCTTCCATTTGCTGTGCCACATCCTCTAATACGGCTGGTTGGTTTTCTGGTTTTTTAGAGCTATTCGCATGGCTTGAGTCAATCATAATCTTCTGTGCTAAACCAGACTTTGCTAAATCCTCACTCGCTGCTTGCACAAACTCTGCACCATAATTCGGTACCTTGCCACCACGTAAAATAATATGGCAATCTTCATTCCCTTTTGTTTTCACAATGGCGGAGTGACCACCCTTAGTTACGGATAAGAAATGATGCGGTGAAGAAGCTGCTTTAATCGCATCAATCGCAATACGCGTATTACCGTCAGTACCATTTTTAAAACCCACCGGACAAGAAAGACCTGAGGCCAACTCACGATGCACTTGGCTCTCTGTCGTACGGGCACCAATCGCACCCCATGAGACAAGGTCAGCAATATACTGTGGTGTAATCATATCAAGATACTCACAACCTGCCGGTAAACCTTTCTCATTGATTGTCAGTAGCAGTTCACGCGCAATACGCAAACCCTTATTAATATTGAAACTATGATCTAAATCTGGGTCATTAATCAGACCTTTCCAGCCTACTGTCGTACGTGGTTTCTCAAAGTAAACACGCATTACAATTTCTAATTCATTTTTGTACTTGTCACGCAAGACTTTTAAACGGTCTGCATACTCTAAAGCTGCTTTAGTATCATGAATAGAACAAGGTCCCACGACTACCACTAAGCGATCATCCTCACCAGCTAATACCTTATGAATAGCTTGACGAGACTGGTAGACTACATTAGAGGCTTCAATCGAAATAGGAAATTCACGCATCAGATGGGAAGGTGGACTTAATTCTCTAATTTCGTGGATGCGAATATCATCAGTATTGTACGACACGTTAAATCTCCTAAAATCTCATAAAACGAGTAAATCAAAAACCAAATAATTAGATAAACAAAAAGCCGCCTTATTTCTTAGGCGGCTTTCTGGTATGTATGCATTTTTACGAGTTGCACAGTATCCTTCTCTCCGCGCAAAGGCTTTGAAAATACCAAAAATAAAAAAAAGATACTAAGTGCTTAATCGTATTCATAAGTTCTATGCTATCACAGCTAAATGGTTTGCCAAGTCTTTTAAACAAAAACAAACCATCTCGTTGTATCCTCGCTACACACCACTCGCATTCTGTGGCAACCACATGACGATACCTGGGAAGTAGTAAATCAGGAATACAGCAATAATCATCAATAAGAACATGGGAATGGAAACTTTAGCGATATAGCTTAACTCTTTCTTTGCCATTCCAGATAACACAAATAAATTAAACCCTACAGGTGGTGTAATTTGTGCCATCTCAATGACAAAGATTAAGAAAATGCCAAACCAAATAAGATCAATCCCTGCTGCCTCCACTGTCGGTAATAATACTCCCATCGTCAATACCACGAGTGAAATACCATCTAGGAAACACCCCATCACAATAAAGAACACCATCAATACCATGATAAGCCCAAATTGTGATAAGCCAAGAGAAGCAATCCATTGCGCCAAAGCATTAGGTAATCCGATATATCCCATAGCTAAGGTAAGAAACTGTGCACCCGCAAGAATCAAGGCAATCATACAAAACATTCGTGTTGCCCCCATTAAGGACTCTTTAAAGACCTTAAGGCTCATATCGCCTTGCAACGTCGCAATCACTAAGGCACCGACAACCCCCACAGCAGCCGCTTCTGTTGCCGTCGCCATACCAGAATAAATAGAGCCCAACACCGCAGCAATTAATAACACCACTGGAATTAAGGTACGCGAAGCATAAAGCTTTTGCATAAAACTCGTTTTCTCTGTGCTACTAGGTCGATTCTGTTCTGGATGACGTAAACCCCAGATAAAGATATAGCCCATGAATAATAGCGCCAATAAAAGACCCGGCAGAACACCCGCCATAAATAGCTTTGCGATTGATACATTAGCAGACACACCGTACACAATCATAATGATTGACGGAGGAATCAGTAGACCTAATGTCCCTGCTCCCGCTAAAGTTCCTAAGATTAAAGCATCTGGATAACCACGCTGACGCAACTCAGGAATCGTCATCTTACCAATGGTGGCACATGTTGCTGCTGATGATCCTGACACCGCCGCGAAAATGGCACAACCCACAATATTGGTATGCAATAAGCGCCCTGGAATCGCATCTAACCACGGAGCAAGTCCCTTAAACAAATCGCTCGATAAACGCGTGCGAAATAAAATCTCACCCATCCATAAAAACAATGGTAATGCCGTCAATGTCCAACTCGAAGAAGCACCCCAAATAGAAATCGCCATCGCATCGCCTGCAGGTCGAGAAGAAAACAACTCCATCACCAACCATGCCGAACCCGATAACGCAAGCCCTACCCATACCCCACTCGCCAAGAAACCTAAAATGGCGAGAATCAATACAATAACAACTAAACCCTCTACCATATTTTACTCAGCATTAGAAATAATAATATCTTCTTTGGTTACCCATGTACGTACCAACTCATCCAATAAAGCAATCGCAAAAATAATACTGCCTACTGCCATCGCTAATTGAGGGATCCAAAGTGGTGTCGCGTCCTCTTCTACCGATAAATCATTAAAGGCATAAGATTCCAACACTAAATTGACACTATAGTACGCCACCGTCGCCGACAAACCTAAAGCAATAACCAAAGAAAGTAAATTAAGGATATGACGTGGTGTCGAGGGCAAAGCATTTAGTACTAGCGTCACACGAATATGCTCATTTTGTTTAAATGTATGCGCTAAAGCTAAAAAGCTCGCCGCTGCCATGGAATAACCCGCATAGGCATTAAGCCCGGGAATATACCAGCCTAACTGACGACCGACAATCAGCAATAGCACACAAACTAAAATGCTCACCATAAACAATGCAGCGGCATACGCCGCTACATTGTATAAACCATCTAAAAACTTACGCATGATTTATTTACGATAAGCCTCTAAAAGTTTCTCACCGTCAGCACCCGCTTTTTTCGTCCAATCTTCTAGCATCACTTTTGTTGTATCAACAAACTCTTTTTGTAATGTCTCAGACGGTGTAATCATCTTTAGACCCGCTTTCTCTAACTCACCTTTAAAGAAGTTAGTTTTCTCACGAGACAAATCCCAACCCGCTTTTTCTGCTTGTGTTGCGGCATCTAATAAGGCTTTTTGTTGTGACTCTGTCAGTTTATCAAAGGCTTTCTTATTAACAATCACCGCATTCTTAGGTAACCATGCTTCATTGTCATAGAAGTACTTAATATACTCATTGATTTTAATATCGTAGCCTGTCGCACTGGATGTCATTAAAGCATTTACCGCACCCGTTGCTAATGCTTGACTTAACTCAGCTTGTTGAATCGTCACAGGTTGTGCACCGACTAATTGTGCAATTTTTGAGGTCACAGGACTATAAGCACGCCACTTAAGACCTTTTAAGTCTGCGACTGAATTAAGTTCCTTATTCACAAAAATACCTTGTGGAGGCCACGCCACGGTAAATAATAATTTCATCCCTTGAGACTCAAGTTTCTTCTCGAGGAATGGTTTTTGTGCTTGATAAAGCTTCCATGCAGCATCATAACCCGATGCCACAAATGGTACGCCATCCAACTCAAAAATAGGATCCTCATTCGCATAGGCTGTCAGGATAATCTCACCGATTTGTGCTTGATTACCTTGAACCGCACGCTTAATCTCTGGCATCTTAAATAGCGATGCATTGGAATGAATATTAAAGCTCAACTCACCATTAGAGAGCTTTTCGACATTCTCAGCAAAAGCACGGATATTTTGTGTATGAAAATTTACCTCTGGGTATGCCGTCGGAAAATCCCATTTGGTTTGAGCGAATGCTGTTGAACCCCATAAACCCACCACGGCCAAACCAGCCACTAATGCCTTTTTACCTGACATATTTAGTACTCCTTAAACAACAAGCTTTGTCATTAATAAAAATAACAATTTATCGACTTCTGTGCTTACTGTAAACCTAGCGTTTACCATTAGCGACAAATTGCACAATATTGGTGCGGTTTATTTTAAATACACGTACACCTACTATGTTCTAATACCTTTTAAAAATGCTACTAACTCATGTGCTTGCGTAGAAGGATTAAACTGTCTCTCAGCTATCGCACTATTTAACGAAAGCACAGCGTTTTTTGTACCCTCATCCAAATAAGATAACAACTTTTCATAAACGCCTTTCATGGCTTTACTATAATTTTCTTTGAATTTCTCTTGCCAACAAGCAGACAATAAAGATTCACAATGATCACCCGCACTCTTATTTCCCTTACGAATAATAGGTGCACGAGAATATCGAAAATGACATAGATACCAATACTCAAAACTTGGATACGATACTATAAGTTGTATACCCTTTTGTCTGGCAAGAAGAGTGGCATCATCAAATGTTTGATGATTATCTCTGTCAATGACACAAAATACCTCATCAAAAGCTAAATACTTTTCCTGCTTTTGCATGTAGTCAATCGCTGTCTTAACAACAGACCTAGGGTCTGTCCCTTGCCCCGGCAACACACGAATATTTACAGATGATAAGCGTTCATAAGCAACTAAGTTATTAAAGTAATTTTTTTCTGTTTTTGTCCCCTCACACACAATAAGCACTGTTTTATATGGCTCTCTCCTTGGTGCACGTCGTGATAAATCACGATTATTATGTTTTGTCATAATGATTTATTCCTCATTTTGCCAAAAACTGTCTGGCAAATAAAATTCTTGAATCATTGGCTTTGCCCCATATTTTCCATGAAGATAATACTCCTCAATATCTTCTCGACGAATATGTGGCTTAAAGTCTGTCAACGGATATAAAATTGTCGATCTATCTTGTTGCTTTTCACAAAACCAAATCTGATCTCGTCGCAATAAATCCTTTCTTAAAACAGATGTTTCATGAGTTGTAAAAATTAACTGTGCATGTTTTTTATTTAATCCTGAATTAAAAAGTTGAACTAAAAAACGCACTAAATCGGGATGTAAACTTTTGTTTAACTCATCAATAATTAACGTTTTCCCGCTATGTAAAACAGCCAGAATGAGTCCCGCAAATTCAAATAGTTTCTGCGTACCATCAGACTCATCTCTTAAATTAATTTCCTGTGCCTGCCCAAAATTATCTTTATAGACAAAGAAAGTCTCATTCTGCGCAATAAAATCTTCTTGTAGTTCTTGAATAATTTTTTCTCTCAATGCAATAGGAATTTCTTCAGGAATCTGTGCAAACTTAATTTCTGGTTTTTTAAAGATAATATCATTAACTTCAATGCCAGCTGAGTGTAATAGACCTATAAAAATTTCTTTATCGCTATCAGATGTTTTGCATATTTCCTTAGATAAATGATTACTGATACGATCAGTTCTCACAATATACGTATCTTCTGTTAAAGCTTTATAAATAGGTCTAATCTGCTCACTATTCAAATGAGTAGCTGTGGATAGAAATAATTGATTATTGCGGGTCTGCTTCTGCCAACTTATCTTTTCACCTTTAAAATACGGAGACATTTTCCACTGATAAGTTGAAGATTCCTCATCATACTTTCGATGGAACCAATTTTGTTCTTTGCCTTTTGGATAGACGCTTAACCATTCTTCATATACTTTTCTTTTATCAGCTATAAACCCATAATTGACTCGAACAGTATGTTTTTCACCCTGTTCATTCATCAAACTAACTATAAAATTCACATCATAAGACGTTGCAGACTTTTGAGAGATGACATCCAAAAGAAAAGGCTCAACATCAATACTCTCATTTGGTTTTTTATTAAATGAATCAGCAATAATTCTGATCATGGAATCTAATGCCTTAATAACATTAGACTTACCAGACGCATTAGCACCATAAATAACGGCAGCATTTAAAAGAATAGGTGTCGCAAGAGCTTGACTATCAAAATAGTTATCACTCATCTCTTGACTACTGCTACGCACCAAAGACAAGGTCTGCTCTTCCTTAATTGAACGATAGTTCTTAACTGCAAATTGAATCAACATTAGAAACACCAAATAAAGTGTCATTTTAGGAATTTTTCACCTAAAATAACATGAAAATCATTTTTAGTCTATTTTTCCAACTGCTCAACAATAGGATATTTTTGTCTAATTGTTTATCTCATCAATTTGTATCACACTAATCAAAATAATCTCCTCCTACAAGACAAATCAATTTATTATTGTTCTTTTGTATCCAATTAGATACAATGTAAAGGTTAGAGGTATTTTATAAAAAAGTATGGTCTGAAATTAAAAATACTTTTAATTAAAGGATATCAACAATGAATAAATTTGAAATCACACCCTTTGATATTTCTGATTATCTTACCGATGAAGAAACCATTAAAGAATATTTACAAGCCATACTTGAAGAAAATGATTTTAATCTATTATTAGCCACGCTAGGTGATATAGCAAAAGCGCGTGGTATGTCTGAAATTGCTAAAAATACGGGATTAAGTAGAGAAAGTCTTTACAAATCACTTTCTGCCAATGCAAAACCTCGTTTCGAAACCATCCAAAAAGTCTTAACCGCATTAGGTTTTAGTTTATCGATCAAATCCTTGTCGCAATAATCAGGCTATTTCTTCTCTTATCTCATATTGAGAGCAATCAATTATTACCACCTATAGAAGTTTAATAAATATCCATACCTGTTTATAAACCGCCAAATGCAAAAAATCTCTGGTGAAATCAGAGGGCTTGTTGTCTATCTAGACTATGTTATACAAGGTCGAGCCTTGTGTAACAATTAGAAGCGGTGAGTTAAACCCACACCAACCTCTGTTGATTTCATCTTGGCACGCTGTGTGTTATTAGCACCAAACTTTGCTTTAAACTGACCGTAAGATGCTATACCATAGAATAAGGTACGTTTAGAGAGTGAATGCACATAGGCTAAACTCCAGATATGTGAGTTTACTCGCACAGCACCAACATCCATCGCATTACTAGGTACAACTAAGCTAGAATGTTTAATACGCCCACCTTGATAAGAGAACATCACACGATCAGAGGCAGTGATTTTCGACGATAGCCCCAATAACCATGACTGAGTACGTACCCTTTGAGAGTTAAAATTATAAGCAGCAAAATGAGGTGTTTCTTTCAACAAAGTACCTGCCAAACCAAAATTACCAGAAATCACACCGTTATGTTGTTGACCATAGATTAAGTGTAATTTCACCACTTCGAAATCATACGTACCACCGAGTACCCATGACGACATACTCTTATTGTAACGAGGATTTGTCATACCATTGACAGTTTGCTTATTACGCTCATAGTCATACGCTGCCCCTAACATAATAGGACCATTCTTATAGCCGAAACCAACACCAACGGCGGCATTACGGGTTTTTACATCATTCGTCGTACTCGTATAATTCTGCGTATCATCAGCGATAAGACTCACACCAAAACTGAAACCAGAGAAACTTGGCGATAAGTACTTAATCACATTATCACGGCGTACACCTACACTATCTGCAAAGGTACGAGTAAAAGAAGCTTGTGAATACGATATACCAAAAGGATCTAATTTAGCGATAAAATCATCCGCCACAGAATACTGACGACCGATAGTCACTGTACCCCAACTATTACTAGTAAGACCCACAACAGCACGGCGACCAAATAAACGTCCGCCTTGTAAAGAAGTACCGTCATTTAAATCAAAACCTGATTCCAATTGGAAAATCGCTGCCGTCCCATTACCTAAATCATGAGAGCCTTTTAATCCCCAGCGATTACCCGCCTGAACACCAGAGCGAGCACCGATTGTACGATTTGACCATACTTTTTCACCATCAACTTTAATAGATTGGCTAGTGATACCATAACCACCATCTGCTACACCATAAAGGGTAACAGACGTCTCTTCCGCTTGTGTAGCTGTCGCAACAGTACTTAATAAAGCAGTCAATAAAATTGATTTGTTCATCTACAACATCTCATAAAAATTTTTGATTATTGTTATAAATTGTAAATTATTTGCAATATTTCAACCAAGCAAAAATAGGAATTTTGTCGTTTCTGTATCAAATTTTAAACCGATGATTTATTAGAAAAACCAAAAATAGTTTATAGGCATTAAGGGTATAAATACCTCTTATATGGATAGCTCTGTAGAAATCAAAAAAATCAACTGCTCTAATACACTTTCTCTGCGCATAAGAAGATGTTTTTCGGGATTTAATAGAAACAGTCGTGCTAAATAATTTTAAACACGACAAAAAGACCTTCAAATACAAAAACCCTCTGGCGAACCAGAGGGTTTGTTGTCTATCTAGACTATGTTATACAAGGTCGAGCCTTGTGTAACAATTAGAAGCGGTGAGTTAAACCAACTGCTACGTCTGTAGATTTAAGTTTAGCACGGTAACCTGTATCTTCCTTAGCTTTAGAGTAACCGTAAGAGGCTAAAGCATATACTGATGTACGTTTAGACAATCCTTGACGGTAACCTAGACTCCATACGTGTGTATTGATGCGAGCACTCTCATAAACTTCTGAGTTCTTAACACGACCACCTTGGTAAGAGAACATTACTTTGCCGTTCTCACCCACTGGAGCAGAAAGACCTGCTAACCAAGCTTGAGCACGTAAACCAGGAGCATCAAAGCCAATTTGGTTAGTAGCAGTTCTAACTGAGTTAAGGCCATCCACTAAATCACCAGCTAAACCACTAGAACCATTTACAAAACCATCACGTTGTTGACCATACATTAAGTGTAATTTCACAACGTCGAAATCATATGCCAAACCCAAGTTCCATGCTTTCGCTTTTGAATCAGTTACAGGTTTAGCAAGATTTGATACTGTTTTCTTCACACGCTCATAGTCAAAGTTCGCAGCAACTTGCAAAGGACCATTATTGTAACCTAGCGCTACGCTAACGCCATTGTCTTTAGTTTTAACTGTTTGATTCGGATATGTTAAACCTGTTACAGAACTAACAACACCTGCAGAATTAGCTACTAAAGCTGTTGTAGTGTCTACATTGTAAGTTTTAGTATTAGCTGTTGTTAAGCTCACACCGAAACCAAAACCATCGAAGTTTGGAGACAAGTATTTAATTACAGCATCTTTACGAGCGCCTACTGAATCACCAAAAGTTGAGTTAGCAGACGCTTGAGAGAAACCTGTGCCAAACGGATCAATAGCAGACACAAAGTCATCTGATGCAGTAAACTGACGACCTAATGTAAATGTACCCCAGCTATCACCTGTTAAACCAATGATTGCTTTACGGCTAAATACACCACCGTTTTGTTTTGCTTTACCATTAGCTAGATTAAAACCTGATTCTAATTGGAAAATAGCTGCTGTACCGTTACCTAAGTCTTCAGTACCTTTTAAACCCCAACGATTACCGTTTTGGATACCTTCACGAGCACCAACTGTACGGCTCGAAGATACTTTCACACCTTCTGCCTTAACAGATTGTTTTTCAAAGCCGATACCACCGTCAACGATACCATATAATGTAACTGATGATTCAGCGTGAGCTACACCAGCGAAACCAGTAGCTAAAGCAGCAACTAATAATGTCTTTTTCATTTGTTAAATCTCCGTAAGATTTGATTAATCTGAACAGTGTCTATCCAAGCTCACCATTCTCGAAAATTTTCCACAAAGGGAAGTTATAGCTATTCCAACAAATTTTTGAGCAACTGACTAGGATTATCGTTAAGAAAGTTTGCAATTTGTGGTTTTTATGCCTAATTTTGTAGCTTTTACACCACTTTTTGATGTTTTATTACCACATTTTAGGCTTTTGATACACCTACTGACTATCTAAAAACAACGCCAATCTGTCATTCAAATTCTTAAGAAATCACTTTAAGTTTGATTTCTTATGTATTCAGTATAGGGATTTTTTTGTCGGCTGTATGTATTTATTTCAGCTTTATGCTGTTATATATATATGTCTGTCGTAAGGATACGACAGACATGATGCTATTTTGCTTAGCGATTATTAAGTCGTCCAATTATCAATTGTTAATGTTGTAATTCTTTCAAATTCTCGTGTATTGTTTGTCACGAGTACAGCTTTCTCACTTAATGCATGACTGGCTATCCATAAATCATTATTGCCGATTAGTATTCCTTGTTTTTTTAGCTTAAAAAACCATTCAGCATAATAATCACATAGCGAAAAATTGACGTTATACGCTACCTGAATAATGCTTTTGAGCTCTTCAATTCTCGTCAAATTAACAGAGGGTTGGCTACTCTTTTTTGCTCCGTAAAGTAACTCCGCATACGTTACAAAACTCATCACCAGTTTATCTTTATCTTCAAGCAATCGAATGCGTTCAGCAATCTGCTTATGGTATCCCTTTAAAAGATAAATAATAATATTAGTGTCTAACATATAAATCACACTAAAACTCCTCCCTTTCTTGTACTGGTTGATACCTATCTCGCTCAAGATGCTCAACAAAATCCGCAGAGAATCCACTCATCACAGCTATTAGCCTATCTGCTCTATTTTCTTTCTCTTGATAGATAGGCGTAATCAATAATTGACCTGTACTTAGCTGCTCAATTTCTGCCAGTTCTGTCTCCAATCGGTAAGTAGCCGGAATTCTTACTGCTTGACTATTGCCACTTTTAAATAGTTTAGTTCTCATCAGCATACACCTTTTATTGAATATATACATAAAAGTATATACTTCAAAACACCTCCTGTCTAATCTACTGTTATTTATTATTTAATAACCACATAAGCAATATATCTACCACAACTCCCCCTCTTTTAACATCTCCCTAGGATCACTTTATCCTACCCCACAAACAAAAACCTCCACAAACTGAATTCAGTCTATGGAGGTCTACACAAGCACTCAATATGTGCCTGAGTGCTAAATCACGTTATAGCGTGATTAGTCTGTCACTTTTACCACACCTTTCATCATGGCAGCATGCCCTGGGAATGTGCAAAAGAACTCATAAGCACCGTCTTTTTCAAGTTTAGCGGGATCAATACTAAATTTAGTTGACTCACCACCACCTATCAACGCAGAATGCGCCAAAATACGCGCATCGTCCGCTTTAACATAGTCTTTATCCACACCCACTGCCATACTATCCGCAATCACGCCAGCCGCATCCTCTGCCTTGGCAATAACGATATTATGACCCATGGCTGCTTTAGGAATTTGGCCTACATGCTTTAACTCGACTTCAACAGCAGAGCACGCTTTGCTCACTACAATCTCTTTGGTGTTAAATTGCATTTGGTCAGTAGACTCAACCACTACTGAACACTCTGCCGCCATGGCAGGTGCAGCCATTAAGGTAAATAAACCCGCTAATGCATATTGTTTCATTGACATTTTCGATACTCCTTATGAGTTAACAAAAAAATACTCACCAACAAGGATAACATAGATAAAACCCCCAACACACCCTCGTTTTCTTTTCGTTACAAAGAAAAAGGTCGCTCCATCGGAACGACCTTCATACGCTATAAGAGGCTATTTGCTTGGATTTAATTCCTCTTCTATTTGTGCTCTATCATAACTTGGTGAACACATTTGAATAAACTCATACACATAATCACGGGCGAACACCCCTTTACGCAAACCAATCTTAGATATATGTTTACCAAACAAATGCCCAACAGGGATACCGACTAAATTGGAATCTCGTCGTGGATTAAATGCCATACCAGCAATAATCCCTACGCCTAATTCAACATCGACATAGGTTTTAATCACATCCGCATCAATCGCCTCTAAGACAATGTCTGGCTTAATATTGGCCTCTTCAAAACAAGCGTCAATCGTCTTACGCCCAGAGAAAGCACTATCGTAAGTAATAATAGGATATTGTGCAATTTGTTCTAAGCTAATATTACGTGCCTGACTAGAGGTCAATTCTGTCAGAGGATGGTCAGGCTTAACCACTATCGTATGCGTCCACTCATAACAAGGGAAAGTTACCAGTCCGGGGACTAATGATAAAGTCTCTGTTGCCACCGCTACATCTGCTTCTTCAGACAACACCATCTGAGCTAATTGTTGAGGGCTACCTTCGGCTAATGAAACACGCACTTTAGGAAAACGCTTTTTAAAATTCAGAATAATTTCAGGTAAAAAATAACGTGCCTGCGTATGGGTACAACCAATAATTAATTCACCTTCATCTTGTCTGGCATATTCATCACTGACTCGTTTTAGATTGTCCACTTCACGCATAATCCGTTCAATGACCGCCGCGACGGCCTGACCGGGTTTGGTTAATCCTTTGATACGTTTACCATGACGTTCAAAAATTTGCAGACCTAACTCATCTTCAAACTCAATAATAGCCTTGGACACCCCTGGTTGAGAGGTATATAATGCCTGAGAGGTTTCAGTCAGATTGAAATTGCGGCGAATGGTTTCGCGAATGTAACGGAATTGTTGTAAGTTCATGCTATACCTCTTAATAACGATATTATTATATTAAATAAAGAACTTATTTAATATTCTTTTTGGTTATATTTATATGATGAATACCGTCGCTGTCATTACGTCAACCATTGGAAGACCTCATTTAGAAGAGGCTATCTTAAGCGTACAGACTCAAACCTATCCTTGTAAACACTATATTTTTGTCGATGGTGAAAGGTTCTGGCCAGAGGCAAAGCAAATTTTAGATAAGTATCCTGATGTTATCGCCACTTATTTACCGATGAATACAGGTGCCGATGGATGGACCAATAGCTACATCAATGCGATGGCTCCATTCCTTGTCAAAGAAGATGTGCTGTGCTTTTTAGATGATGATAACTGGTATACCCCAAACCATGTCGAGCAATGCATAAAAGCACTTCAACAAAATCCCTCTGCAAGTTATGCTTTTGCTTTACGGAATCTTTACCTTGCCCGTGACTGGTTTGTCTGTCCTGACAATTTAGAATCTATCGGACCATACCAGAATCGGCTACCTAACCCTTTCCATTACGAACTCCAGATTAATGGACAACATTTACCCATGTATACCAATCAACACTATCAATATCATATTGATACTAACTGTTTTGCCATAAAACGCACCTTGGCTCGACAACTTGCCCACCATTGGACACATGATAAAAAGAATGACTATATTATTGCTAACACTTTGCGTCAGTCCAATGAAACAGGGGTTTGCACTAAGTCATTTACCGTCAATTATGTTATTGATTTAGCCAAATATGACTCTGGCTTTATCCAAACGTTAGAAAACCTTTTACCCATGGAGCAAATTCTCGAGGCCTATGCTCTGGTACTCAAAAATAAGCATGACCTCAATCTACAACTACATGGCAACCAATATCCGTGGGACACTTTACCCTCTCAATCATAAGGATATTAATATGAATGGTGGGCAATATATGCTGTAAATGGGGGACTGGCCTCCCCGACAAGAATCGAACCTGTATCTAACCCTTAGGAGGGGTTTATTCTATCCATTGAACTACGGGGAGGCAAACACACTAACTACTATGATGGGCGACCATCAAACGGTCTATTATATAATATTAGAGTGGATTTGCTACCTCGACAGGCTTAGCCTCCAACAACTCCACAATAACCTGTGGATTCATGCTTAAGATATATCCTCTGCGACCACCATTAATATAGATTTTATCTAAATCCAAAATTGTCTTTTCTATCCAGACAGGCATTTTTTTACGTGTACCAAAGGGAGAAGTCCCGCCAATCTGATAACCAGAATGTTTAGGGGCATTGGTGGCGGCGGCGGCTTGGATTTTTTTCGTATTAATTTGACGGGCCAGATTTTTAGTCGATACTTCACAATCACCATGCATCAGCACAATATGCGGTTTTCCTTGTTCATCTTCAAAAATTAAGGTTTTCACCACATGGTGCTCATCAACGCCTAATTGTTTGGCTGTCTCGCCAGTACCGCCATGCTCAACATAATCATAAATATGTTCTTCATAGGCTACTTTATGTTTTTTTAGAAACTGTGTAGCGGGAGTTTCAGAAACGTGTTTTTGTTTGCTCATAATGCTTCTCTAATAATAGAACCCCTATTATGCACGTGGATGATGCTTTTGATGTAATTGTTTTAAGCGTTCACGCGCCACATGGGTATAAATCTGTGTAGTAGAGATATCGGCATGTCCTAATAACATTTGTACGACGCGCAAATCCGCCCCATGATTTAATAAATGTGTCGCAAACGCATGGCGTAATACATGGGGTGATAAAGGAATTTTAATACTGGTCTGGGTCGCGTATTTTTTAATCAATTGCCAAAACGCTTGGCGTGTCATACTCGTCCCAAAGCGAGATAAAAATAAATCATCATTGACTTTATTTCCCAATAGCTCCGGTCGTGCTTTCTGCATATAGTCACGCAGATACTGCTCTGCGACTTCACCAATAGGGACAATTCGATCTTTACCGCCTTTACCCATAATGACACGCACAACCCCCTCATCCAAATTAAGATGCAATGTCTTTAATGTCACCAACTCCGTCACTCGCAAGCCCGTAGCATAAAGGGTTTCTAACATAGCACGATCACGCATACCCGCTAAAGAGTTTAAATCAGGGGCATTTAATAACTCCTCAACCTGTGCCTCACTCACTGTCTTAGGAAACCGCATACCTTGTTTAGATGAGCTTAACGCAATGGTAGGATCCTCACTAAAATATCCCATTCGCAGTGCCCATATCGAAAAGCGCTTAAGACTCGCCAAACGACGATTAGCCGTACTCGCTTTGACCTCATGGCTCATCGCAATAAACCATGCACGTGCAATATCCGCATCCACCTCTTTTAAACTTAACGCAGGACGCTGTGCCTCTAAATACTCTTGTAAATTATTTAAATCCTGACGATAAGCACTTAACGTATTCTTAGATAAACCATCTTCTAACCATAAGGCATCTAAAAATGCATCAATATATTCTTTACTCATTACACGAGCACTCTATAAAAAACGATATACTATTGTAAAACTTATTTAGCAATAAAAGAAATATGCAACTGGTTCATCTCGTCTTGCCTGACTGTTTACTCCTTATTTTAGGTTGGTGCCTAAGGAATAAACTAAACTTCACGCCTGAATTTTTTAGCGGTCTTGAAAAGCTAGTCTATTATTTCTTATTTCCTGCCCTCCTCATTAAATCCTTGATGGCAGCGCCTATTTCTTTAGCCAAAGCAGGTCATCTGTTTATTGTCTGTCTCGCGCTTTCTTTGATTGGTTGGGGCTTAAGTTATGCTATCCGATGGTTCCAGACACCACCCGCACTTTCTCTAAACTCTAGTAGTCAATGTGCTTATCGCTTTAATACGTATATCGGTTTATCTCTCGCTCCAGCGGTAGCAGGCGCAGATAGTGTTAGCATTATGGCGGTATTAGTAGGATTTACGGTACCCATCGTTAATATTATCGCCGTCAATAGTATGGCAAAGCAACAAGGCAATCATCCTTTTAAAGAAATCCTCAAAAACCCTTTGGTCATTTCCACTATCGTCGGCTTATTCTTAAATTTCGTAGGCATTGATTTCCCTGAGTTTGTGGATAATACACTTGATAAACTCTCTCGTAGCACTATTCCACTAGGACTAATGTGTGTGGGTGCTGCACTTGTCTTGCGTAATGGCACACAACAAGGTGTTTTACTGTCTTGGATGTTGACTGTACGATTAATGATTATGCCTATCGTGGCTATTATCCTTGGATTGATATTTATGCTACCCACCACGACGGCACAGACATTGGTGCTCTTTGCCGCTTTACCTACCGCCTCAGCCGCTTATATCCTCGCTGTACGCATGGGAGGGGACGCACGCCTAGTAGCGGCGATTATTTCATTAAGCACAGTAATAGCGATGGTGACTATCCCTTTATGGCTTTATATTGCTCGCCTTATGTTCGATACGCCATCACCATAAACAAGCTACCTCACGGAATATGGATTTATCAAAACAGCGCTATAAGACCTTCAGACATCAACCCTTTCAACGTAAAGTTATTCCTTAATTAATAATTATTTACAATTTATTTGTTTCAATTTTTTATTAACTTTTCCCCAATTATGTCTCATTTCACCGCTCATACACTACGAATTTTTTTAGCTGACGAAGAAGCCACCACAATACTGGCTCAAGCCATGGCAAAACCAATAAATGATGAAATATCAACTAGTTACAACCAAGAAAATGGCTTATCCTCTGCTTATCATTTACACTTACAAGGCGATTTAGGCGCAGGTAAAACCGCTTTTTCTCGAGCCTTTTTACAGGCCCTTGGGGTCACAGGACGAATAAAAAGCCCCACCTATACGCTAGTTGAAAGCTATAAAGTTTCTAGATTATACTTATATCACTTTGATTTTTATAGATTTAATGAATCTACCGAGTGGCAAGAAGCTGGTTTTAGAGAGCATTTATTAGAGCAAGCGGTCGTTCTTATCGAATGGCCTGAAAAAGCGGATAAATCACTCCCAAAACCTGATGTGCTATTACATCTGCACTATCATGACACGGGTAGAATCGCTGAATTGAGTGCATATTCGGATAAAGGGGAAAAATGGATCGCTCAACTGAGAACACATCAAGCATTGACCATCGTCGCATAACACGTCGTCAAATTCTTGGAACAGGTATTGCTATGCTGTCTTTACCTGTCACCTCTAAGTTTGCACAGGCGGCAGGCAGTCAAATCCTTGCTGTTCGTACTTGGCCTGCTGATGAATATACTCGTGTTACGCTTGAGTTAAGTTCACCTATTAAACACGAGCATTTCACCCTTGACGGTCCTGATCGTTTAGTCGTTGATCTTCAAGGTCTCAGTATGAGTGAGGCCTTAAATTCCCTCATTTCTAAGATTAAACCTAATGACCCCTATATCGCACGTGTCCGCGTTGCTCAAAACCGTGCGGATGTTGTTCGTCTTGTGATGGATTTAAAACAAGGGGTTGTGCCACAGGTCTTCACCCTAAAACCTGTCGGCAACTATAAGTATCGTCTGGTACTTGACCTCTATCCTAAAGTGGCTAAAGACCCTCTTGTTGCCTTAGCTCAACAATCAGGTGATGATCCGCTAGCGGGTATTCTCAATCAAATTAACTCTAATCGTCCTACAGCTGCTGTCCCTAAAGTACAAGGTCAAGTTGCACCACAACCACCTCAAATAGCCACAGCACCCTCTCGTAGCAATGCCAATAGACCTATTCTTATTGCCATTGATCCGGGTCATGGTGGTGAGGACCCCGGTGCTATTGGACCTCGTGGCACACGAGAAAAAGATGTGGTGTTATCCATCGGTCGTCAATTACGTGATGTCATTAATTCTCGCCCAAATATGCGTGCGTACATGACTCGTGATGCTGATTTCTTTGTTCCGCTAGGTGTTCGTGTACAAAAAGCTCGTCGTGTAAAGGCCGATATTTTTGTCTCTATTCATGCGGATGCATTTAGCAATCCTAACGCACGTGGCACATCGGTATTTGCGCTGTCTCGCAAGGGAGCATCAAGTGCCGCGGCAAGTTATCTCGCTAAAAAGGAAAATGCGGCTGACGCTATTGGTGGGCTAGATATTGGTGCTCATGATCGTAATACCGCTAGTGTATTGTTAGATATGTCGACCAATGCTCAAATTAATGACTCGCTCAAAATTGGTCATCGTGTATTAGATGCCCTATCTCGCATTAATGGTCTACAAAGCCGTCGTGTTGAACAAGCGGGTTTTGCCGTACTTAAAGCACCTGATATTCCTTCTATCTTAATTGAGGTCGCCTTTATTTCTAACCCTCAAGAAGAAAACTTCTTACGTAGCACGGACAATCATCGTGTCGTCGCTAATGCCATTATGACGGGTTTAGACGGCTATCTGGCGACCAATCCGGCACTCGCACGCTCTTAAGTCATTTCATCTATGCGATGCACCCTCCAGTTTAGTCTAAAACTTGAGGGTGTATTTCTTTGAGCTAGCTTGTACCCTTACGGATAGTTTACAGGTTTCTCTCGTCTTTAGCTCCCCCATAGATTTTGCTTGAGCAATGTATATCATCTCATTATCTATTACAATAGAACTTTATTGCTTTATCTGTAATCCTTGCTATGTCAGAGCGTCGCCATATTCATCTTTTACCCGATCAGCTTATCAGCCAAATTGCCGCTGGTGAAGTTATCGAGCGTCCTGCCTCCGTCCTCAAAGAATTAGTCGAAAATGCGATTGATGCAGGTTCAACCCAGATTGAGTTACGTCTAGACGGTGGAGGAATCCGTCGTTTATGTGTGATAGATAATGGTAGTGGGATTCCAAAAGAAGAGTTAGCTCTCGCGCTTACACGTCATGCTACTAGCAAGATTCGTTCTCTCAGCGAATTAGAGTCTGTCAATTCCATGGGGTTTCGTGGTGAAGCACTCGCCTCTATTGCTTCTGTGGCACGACTGACACTCACCTCTCGTACCGCTTCCCAAAAACACGCTTGGTCTATTGATGGTCAGCATGGCGTGATTGAACCTGCCGCTGGATTGATAGGTACCGTCGTGGATGTACAGCAATTATTTGATGAAATCCCTGCTCGCCGTAAGTTTTTAAAATCAGAACAAACCGAATTTTCTCATTGTGTCGATGCCATAGAACGCATTGCACTTGCGTATCCTAGCATTAGTTTTCGTATTTTTCACAATGACAAGCCCTACAAACAATGGCAAGCCACCGATACCTTACAACGTATTCGTGATGTATTAGGTAAGGAATTTTTAGACGCAGGACTGGAAGTCAATCATAGTAGTGCCGTATGTAGCATTCATGGTCTGGTCGTACAACCTAGTGCCGCTCGAGCAAAAGCCGATAAACAATATTTCTATGTCAACGGTCGCTTTATCCGTGACCGTACTGTCTCCCATGCGATTCGTAGTGCTTACGCTGATGTACTTCACGGTGACCGTCAACCGGCTTTTGTGCTCTTTTTATCCATTGATCCCAATTTAGTCGATGTGAATGTACATCCAGCCAAAAGCGAAATCCGCTTCCGTGATAGTGGGGCCATTCATCGCTTTATGCAGCATAGCGTCTCACAAGCCTTAGCAAAATTAGGCGGTCAAGGGGCTGTCCATCAGTTAAATGAAGCTGATGCAAATCCTCCTTTTATTGCGAGCAAAGACAATACCGCTGTTTCAGGTGATACTGCCATCAACTCGAAAACAAATGGATTACCTACTCTCAATCAAGCGAATCCATTTATTGGGGCTAAACCCGCTGTTACCTATCAAAAACCTATACAAACTAGCTTATCGATTAATCAAAGCGAAGCTTGGCAACATGCCTATGCTCCCTTAAATACCACAAGCCCTTCTTTATCCGAAACGGCACCTTTTGTTGGTAGTTCCTTTGGCGGTGCTGTAGGTGAAGCTCAAGTAAATATATCCACATCGAATACAGATGACTTTCCCCTTGGTATGGCCATTGGTCAGCTTCACGGCATCTATATCCTTGCTCAAAATAAAGAAGGACTTATTCTTATTGATATGCATGCCGCCCATGAGCGCGTTTTGTATGAACAATTAAAAACTCGTATTGATCAACATGACTTAAGCGCACAAACGCTTTTAGTCCCCGTGGTCTTTCATGCCTCAGAAAAACAAATTGCGTTAATTGATGAATACGCCAGCATCTTACAAAGCCTAGGATTAAGTCTAAGTGCTGCTGGGCCACAATCGATTGCTATACGTGCTGTCCCTGCACTATTGGCAAAAGGGGATATTGAAACCATGGTTCGTCGAGTCTTACATGATTTAGAAAATGTAGGCGTTTCTCATTTATTGACTGAACAACGCAATGAACTACTGGCCACCATGGCATGCCATGGCTCTGTGCGAGCGAATCGTTTACTAAGTTTGACTGAAATGAATACTTTACTACGTCAAATGGAACAAACCGAACGTGCCAACCAATGCAATCATGGCCGTCCCACTTGGTTTAGTTGGTCTTTAGCTGATTTAGATAAGCTCTTTATGCGAGGTCAATAATGACAACGCCCTCACCGATTATTTGTATTGCAGGTCCAACTGCAGCTGGTAAGTCTGCCTCAGTTCTCACACTAGCAGAACACCTGCCTATTGAGATTATTAATGTTGACTCAGCAACCATTTATCGTGGTATGGATATTGGTACAGCAAAGCCCAGTCCAGAAGAGCAAACTCTCGTACCACAGCACTTACTTGATATTAAAGATCCTTTAGAAAGTTATAGTGCAGCAGACTTTTATGACGATACATTAAAGCTTATCGCAGATATTCAACAGCGTGGACGTATTCCCATCCTCGCTGGTGGTACGATGATGTACTATAAAACCTTACGCGATGGTTTACATGACTTACCAGCCGCCGATGCGGCACTAAGAGAGCAATTAGAAAAAGAAGCTGCCATCATAGGTTGGCCAGCCATGCATGCGAGATTGCGTGAACTTGATGCTATCACCGCAGAACGGCTTTCCCCGAATGATAGTCAACGTATTCAACGTGCCTTAGAGGTCATCACTTTAACCGGTAAGCCTCTTTCCCAACTTTTTGCAGAACAAAAAAACAATGCATCACCTTACCAGTTCGTCACGATTAGTCTAGAACCAGAGAACCGTGCTGACCTGCATGCGCGTATTGCTGAACGTTTTATGCAAATGATTGATAAAGGTTTTGTCGATGAGGTACGTGGATTATTTGAGCGAGGCGATTTGCATATCAATCTCCCCTCTATTCGTTGTGTCGGCTACCGTCAGCTATGGGCGTATATTGCCGGTGAGGTGGATTTAGATACTGCGATTGAACAAGGTATTGCCGCGACAAGACAATTAGCGAAAAGACAAATTACATGGCTGCGTAGTCAGCCTGAGCGAATAATGATTGATTGTTTTAGTGCTGATGTGCCAGCACAGGTACTCGTAAAGGTGAGAAGTTTGCTAGATGTTGTTTACTCTCCGACAAACTGACCTAGATGATAGTGCTAGTTAATGGTCGTCCTTACGGAGAGAACTTGATGTATCGAGCGAGTTTGCAAACGGCGAGCGATAGCGACGCACTTTGCTGTCCGAGCGAATACACAAGTTCTGCAGTGAGGACGATATATAGTGAACTGTCTGCAGTGTGGTCTAATCAATACACAAGTTCTGCAGTAAGGACGATATATAGTGAACTGTCTGCAGTGTGGTCAGTTGTCAATGCAAATAACCATCAGGTCTGCTACACATTTCGCACAGTCGCTCGAACAGAGCCTCACTTCGTTCGCCTAACTCGCTTTGTGTATCGAAATGTCTCCGCAAACCTTAAGTGCTTTGGCAAACCTTGCATGCTAATAGCGACAAGGTTTGCTATTTTTCTAAAGGGTGTAGTCTCTCCGCAATCTCAACTTTTTCTAGTTCACTCTTATCTTTTATGCCAAATTTATTGATAAATACATGATTATCATCTAGATAATCATCTGATTCTGCATAATTCATAAATACGGTCTTCGACCTCTTGAAAGGAAATATCACCCTCAGCCCAACGATTAAAAATTGCTAAAGCTTCCTCACCAATCAATATTCCTTCAAGCTGATTATTATCGACTGCAAATTGAACAGCCTCTTTTCTTTCTCGTACTGTAAGCTGCATAATACCCACCATTCTGTGTAGCCCTATCTTTTAATTATATGATATAAAAGAATTTTTTTTCATTAATTTCAACTCTACAGCAAACAGATATATACCAATAAGTCTAACACCTATTCGCCAAAGCAATAGTCACAACAAAAAACCACACTGCACAATCGCACAGTGTGGCTTATCCATCAAAAGCACTAATGACAATTAGATAACAACGGTCTGCGCTTGTCCCTCTTTCTGAGCAACGATTTCACCCAATGCATAAACGGTTTCGCCTTGCTCTTTTAAGGTTTGTGTAATCGCTGCCTCTTCTTCTGCAGAAACCACAATCACCATGCCGATACCGCAGTTAAAGACACGATACATTTCTTCTTGCTCGACATTACCTTGCTCTTGTAGCCATTGGAATAATGGCGGGAATGTCCATGCCGATTGTTTAATCTCTGCTGTGAGACCCGCTTGTAAAATACGAGGTACGTTATCTAACAAACCACCACCGGTGATATGCGCTAGACCTTTAATCGCCTCGCCATGTTTAGCCAATGCTGCTAAAACAGGTTTAACATAAAGACGTGTTGGTGCCATCACCACATCAGCCAATGGTTGTCCATGGAAGTCATCGGTAGGTTTAGCACCTGCACGCTCGATAATCTTACGGATTAATGAGAAACCATTAGAGTGAGCACCACTCGATGCTAAGCCAATAATCTTATCGCCTACTTTAATAGATTGACCATTAATGATTTTTGATTTCTCAACCGCACCCACGGCAAAACCCGCTAAGTCATACTCACCCTCTGGATACATACCCGGCATCTCTGCTGTTTCGCCACCAATTAAGGCACAACCTGAAAGCTCACAACCCTTAGCAATACCGCCAACAACGGCCGCTGCAGTATCGACACTTAACTTGCCACAAGCAAAATAGTCTAAGAAAAATAGTGGTTCTGCACCTTGAACAAGAATATCATTCACACTCATTGCCACAAGGTCAATACCTACTGTGTCGTGACGATTCCACTCAAATGCCAAACGAAGTTTTGTACCTACACCGTCTGTACCTGATACTAATACTGGCTCTTTGTACTTTTTAGGCACTTCAAATAAAGCACCAAAACCACCAATACCAGCCATTACACCTTCACGCATTGTCTTAGCGGCTAGCGGTTTAATACGATCCACCAAAGCATCACCCGCATCAATATCAACACCTGCATCACGGTAAGTCAGTGAGTTTTTTTCATTCGTAGTCATGGAATCTGCCTAAAATATGTAAAATAGCGTTAATTAAGGTATCGTCTTAACCAACTAGAAGTCGTTTCTAGCCATTGCGACGAGAGAAGAAAGTATAATTTTACGATGAATAGAAAAAAATCGTTGCAGTTTTCCCCATGAAAGAACAATTATTTTTAGCGGATTTAATTTTAAAACCCACGCCGAGTTTTGATAACTTCATCGTGGGCAAAAATACAGAGGTATTTGAGATACTTACTCACCTAAAAGCAGGATTGTCGATTTTTTTGTGGGGAGAAGCTGGCACAGGTAAATCACATATACTTAAAGCATTAGCAGGTGAACATGAACCCTATGGGCCACACAACTTCCCTGCTGAGATGAGCGCACTGCCTAAATTCCCTCCTCGTACTGTTGTATTAGTCGATGATGTTCATCTCTTTTCTCCAGAGCAGCAAGCCGTTCTCTTTAATTTATACAACGATTGGCAGGCTAGAAAATTACTTCCTAATGCTTTTTCTATTGTCGCCACCGCCAATGCCTCCCCTATGCAACTCTCCATGCGCGAAGATTTACGTAATCGTCTAGGGTGGGGCTTAGTCTATGAGGTACAAGTACTCAATGACGAAGACTGCAAAAACGCCTTAGAACAACGCGCTCAAGCTAAAGGACTGCGCCTGAGCAAAGAGGTATTGCAATGGATTTTTACCTATTGCCCTCGTGATATCCGTACACTCTTTGCGCTTTTAGAAGCACTTGATGCATATTCATTAAGTCAACAACGCGCGATTACTATCCCTCTGCTTAAACAACTTATTCAATCTCAGGAGATTTTTCAATGACAAGCCGAAATCTTGCCTTATTTGACTTGGATCATACGCTATTGCCTATCGATAGCGATCATGAATGGGTCGAGTTTCTCATCCGTCATCAGCTTGCCGGAGATCCTGAGGCCGTTCGTCGCCGCAATGATGAGCTTTATGCTAAATATCAGGCAGGTACATTAACCATTGAAGAATCCGCCGCCGTGATGCTCGGCTTTTTAAAAATGCATAGCCCTTATGACTTAGCTAAATATCACGAAATCTACATGCAAGAAGTGATTCGCCCTAATATCAAAAAGGTTGCTACCGATTTAGTTGATAAACATCTCAGCAATGGCGACTTATGTTGTTTAGTCAGTGCGACCAACACTTTCGTTATCACCCCTATTGGACGCGCATTTGCCTTTGAAAATATCATTGGCACAACACCTGAGTTTATCAATGGACGTTATACAGGTAAATTTGTTGGTACAGCCTCTTACAAAGAAGGGAAAATCACTCGAGTCCAAGAATGGCTTGCCACTCTTGGTTTAAGCTTAAATGATTTTGAAAAGAGTTATTTCTACAGCGACTCGATTAACGACTTACCTTTATTAGAAAAAGTGACTCATCCAGTTGCGACTAATCCTCAAGATTCATTACGTAAAATTGCTCAAGAAAAAGGTTGGGCGATTCTTGATTTATTTTAAATTTAAACTATGTTAAAGAAAACCTTTACTCAATATGTTGCTCGACTATTCTCAGGAAAAAAGTCTGCAACAAGCCCTAAGGTTTATACGCAACGAGAGCATCAAATTGACTTACGTCTTGTCTCTCGCAATGCGATTAAAGTCTGCGAAGTCCTTCAAGATAAAGGCTATCAAGCCTATATTGTTGGCGGTGCTGTTCGCGATTTAATTTTAGGACACGAGCCCAAAGATTTTGACGTGGCGACCAATGCCACCCCCGAAAAAGTGCGCTCACTTTTCCGTCGCGCGCGCATCATTGGTAGACGCTTCCGTCTTGTTCATGTCGTCTTTGGCTCAGAAATTATTGAAACATCCACTTTCCGTGCGGCTGGTGAACAAATCACGGATGAACAAGGACGCATTCTCAATGATAATGTGTTTGGCGATATAAAAAGCGATGCAGAACGCCGTGATTTTACGCTCAATGCCCTTTATTATGACCCTGTTAAACAAGAAGTCATTGACTATCATAATGGTGTCAATGATTTACGCCGACGTATTGTCCGCATCATTGGCGATGCTGAAAAACGTTATCGTGAAGATCCTGTGCGTATGCTACGCGCTGTACGTTTTGCCTCAAAATTAGATGCCACACTCGAGAAAGACACTCATCTGCCTATCAAGTCATTGTCGCATTTGATTTCCAATGTACCCGACTCACGTCTTTTTGACGAAACGTTTAAATTGCTGACGTGTGGCAATGCCATGACATGCCTACAGCAATTACGTGCCGAAGGTTTGCATCAAGGAGTATTACCTCTATTAGATATTGTTCTCAAACAAGCCGGTGGTCAAGAGTTCATTGAATTAACCTTAGCACGCACAGACCACCGTATTCGTAGCAATAAACACGTCAGCGCAAGCTTCCTCTACGCCGCATTGCTATGGCCTCTGGTACAAGCTTATCAAAAAGAAGAATTCAGAAAAAATCCTGATATTCCTCCCGTCCCTGCGCTTGTAAATGCCACGAATCGCGTATTAGATGAGCAAGTACAAAAGCTAGCACTACAAAAACGTCATAGCGCCGAAATGCGTGAGATATGGTTAATGCAACCTCGTTTTGCCAAGCGCAGCCCTCGCTTTATCTGGCGTATGATTGAGCAACCTTATTTCCGTGCCGCTTGCGACTTTCTACAAATCCGTGCGGCTAGCCATGAATTCGATAGCGTATTAGCCCAATGGTGGATGGATCTCGCCAATGCATCAGACGGTGAAAAAGCCACGATGGTGAATGAATTAGGTAAAGCGAGTTCAGGCACAAAAGGCAAACGACCCACTGCCAATACAGAAGACTCAAATAGCCCAGCTAAACGCAAACGTCGTACTCGTCGTCGTTCGAGTAAAAAGAAATGGGCAGATGCCGTAGACGCAAGTATTAAAGAAAAAGTTTAATGATTAAAATCATAACTCCATAAAGAAAGGATTTTTTATGGAGTTATTTCTCTCATCAAACCTCTGAAGAACCTTCCTATAAACTACTTCTTACTTCTCTTTATTATTTTCTTTTGAGGCTGACTGATTGTTTTTTGATTTCTATTCGTAATACCAAAAGGAATATGTACTGAAGGCACCACTTCGCTTGTCGATTTTAAATGACCTGTTTGATCATCAAAAAAGATATGCGGTTTCAAAACATTCAATACTCTCTTCTTATCAATCCCACCCAAGAAGAAAGCATCATTCACCATCACTCCCCACTGTTTTAACGTATTCATTGCTCGCTTATGTGAGGGAGCATTACGTGCTGTAACCACAGACACACGGATACGGTTTTTATAATTAGGATTCTTTTTCTTATATTGCTCTTCTACTTTCTGGATTTTAGTAATACGAACCAGTAACTCTTTTAAAGGACCAGGGTCATGAGCCTGCATGACATTCTTAATCTCATGCTCATGAAACTTATCCAAACCTGATGTTTGCATAACAATCTCTGACTCATCACTCGCTAAAACACCGTCAAAGTCAAAAGCAATCCTCAACTCTACATCATCTTCATCATCATTAAATTGAGATCTTAATACATGTCCAGCAGGAAAGCCTTTCGCTATTGCTGCATCAACATCATCTTTATTTGCAGACAAAAATAACGCTATGTTTAAAGCGGGAATGTAATGATAGGGAGATTTCCCTTGTGTAAAAATAGCTCTGGTAATATTTAATTTGTAATGCTGAATAGATTCCATCACTCGCAATCCTGTATCAGGATCATTTTGCGATAATAAAACAACTTCAACCAATGGATTTTTATAATCCAAATCATTAAGTGACAACAATCGCTTAATAAAAGGAAAAGCTATCCCTTTAGGCAAAGGATTAGACATCTGCTCTTCTTGAAAATGTCTATACTGCTCCTCACCCTTTTCCCTAAATACCTTATCCGACTCCGTTAAATCAAATACTGCACTTGACGCTACACCGATGACCAATCTATTTTCTAATTGATATGCCATAAGAAACACCCTACACGCTTTACTACCATAGTACCGATTATCCAATCGCTTTTATCCTTTATAAAGGATAAAATACAATTCATCCCCCGCAATAGATAATCCCACGACAACATATTTTCTCTTAATAAGATGATAAACAAAGCATACATTGGTCTAGGCTCCAATCTAGGCGAATCAGAGAATTTCTTAGCACTTGCCCTTGCCGACTTACGCCAAGCAACTGCCATTACAACGGTGCAATGCTCTAGCTTCTATCGTAGCTCCCCCGTCGATAGTAGCGGTCCTGATTATGTCAATGCGGTGGCTTTTATTGAGACCACCTTAAGCTCAATGGCGTTACTGCAACTTTTACAAAAAATAGAATTAGCGCATGGACGCGAGCGCCCCTATCGTAACGCACCACGCACCTTAGATTTAGATGTATTACTTTTTAATGATGACGTGAGCCAAGACCCCGTACTGACTTTACCTCACCCACGTATGCACCTACGTGCTTTTGTCTTAGAACCTTTGCAAGAACTGGTTCAACAACGTGCTCAACTTCCTACACAAGAAACAACCACAGACCCCTTTATCCCTTGGGATTTGACAGCGTGTATCACCGAAGCACGAGAGACTGGGCAATACGTTGAGCGTATTGTCTAGACGTATATCCTCAAGCATTAAAATATGATGTAAGCTGCTTGGGTGAGAATACTGATTTGTTGATCGATATCTTGGATTTGCTTAAGTAAAGCTTGCTTGTGTTTATTTAGGAGGTTGATTTTGTTGACGATACCGCTTGTGACATGAGATTGAGCCATTGATATTCTCTCAGGTGGTACAAGCCGAGGAAAAAGCCTTGATGAATCTACAACAAGCCGATTTTGGTGATATTATTAATGATTTGGTAGAGCAAGGTTGGTTTGTCAAAAATGGCAACGAAGAGATTGATGAGATTTGGCGAGATGATGATGTCTTAACGATGGATAAAATTAAGGTGAATAGAAGACATCATTTGAATCCAGAAGGTCGCATTAAAATCCTCTCACCTGATTATCCCAAAATCGCCACTAAGCTGATGCTTGATATCATGACAGAGGTTGGGGTTAATCGTAATTATAATCTGGATACATACCATGCTGATACAATCAAAGAGCCTTATTTCCAAGAGTTTTCAAAAGAATTGATTGGCAAAGCTTGGGAAAAATACCAAGACTACAAAACCAACAAAACCCAATACTTTGTCGGTAGTGATATTGTCAATAACGCCCAACACACCATGACCTGCTATGTTGATATCAAAGACCAACCGTTAAGACACATACTCTATCACGACTACCTACACTGGTGTAGTAGCATGAAAAGAGACTCAGCCAGTCTTTTACTCACCTATGTCAGCGTGCCACAAATCAATCCACAAACTAACCAGTTTTATCGAACCGTCTATCAAGGCTAAGGAGTAACCTTATGAAACCATTTAATATCTGTCTTAGTATCATAATCGCATTAACCTCCCTAACCCTCACCGCCTGTGATCCCTTAAAGGGCTATGGTCAAGAAGCAGGGGCAGGTGGAAGCAAACGCAGTGGACTTCAAAATGCTCGAGGGGGTGATGTATGGGGTTGTCAGGGTGAACAAATCTCAGGTTTGGGGTTTTTAGATAGGTATGGCTTACCCCGTGAAATCGGCGGTAACTTTATCTGCGATGGTGATACCCCAAAACTGCCCAAGGACTGTCAAGGCAAAGAGTTTAGAAGCGAAGCAGAACTGCGTGCCTATTGGGAAAAGTATCAGCTACCTGTGGGATTAATTCATTTTGATTGCACAAGTGGCACCCCACGCATACCAGCAATACAACTAGAGACATGGAAACAGGATGAAAAATACGACCCCACCTGCAAAGACGCTCGTGGTCGTAAACGTCCGTGTGTCTAATGATGAAATAAGTGGCGTGAATAAGTTAAACTTGAACTGTTTATCAACGATTTCATCGTATCAGCTTCAACGTCTATGGCTTTAGTCGTGGTGCAGCCACCGCTTGTATTTGCTTATCATAAATTAATAATATTGGACTGGATACAACAATGAGTTTAAAGTAGCAATCATCATTTTGGTATCCAGTCTTGATTGGTACATTTAAATTGACTGCCAGTTTCCCAAAAATGCGATTTTCTGGCTTTGACCAGTCGTGTTTTTTCTGTTTGGGATTTTAGGACACAAAAGCTTGCCTTGTGATAACGATAAGGGTATTTTTTCATATCTTCGGTGGCGACTTTTATATAGATTTCATAGGGATAATTGTAAATAAATTTATGTGAAATATCATAGCCATAACTGATACAATAACCATTATAATGAAAATTATTTTCTTGTAACGGCAGTAATTTTGGGTCTGCTCCCCCCATATCTCTAAGATAAAAACTACTGATTTTTTTATTAGCATTTAGGCTGAAACAAGGATAATCATCCACCAAAGAAATTACCACTTCGCCATCTTCTTTACTAAGATTAACAAATGAATTAGCATAAGCCATTGAAAGAGAAGATAGCGCCATTAAAATAATAAAAAACTTATACATCATTGTGTTTTGGTAAAAGTGCCGCATTTTTTGGATTCCTATCAAATTTAGAAAGATACTCATAAGCATTGGCTACTGGATAACCATCATGATGTATATAATTTCTATTTTAACTTTATCATAGTCAATGCTGTCTTTAAATATCGGCATGACAAGCTTACGCTCATTTGCGGTAAGTCCTCTATATTTACCAAAAATAAGTTGCAATATTTTCTTTGAAATGCCAATCAGCGAACTGGTGAGTAAGGTGGGCTGACTTTGGTATTGACTGATGGGCAAATCATACATGGCAATTTCTGCGCTTGCACTACAACAGTCCCCTTGGAAAGGGGGTATAAGTACAGGATAACTGATTTCCACCAATGCCAAAGCGGTATCTGCCTGTATGCGCTCTGTACAACCCTCATCACAAGTTACCCCCTTAATGATAGAGCCATCTGAAAATTTTAGTTCATATACCATGCCTGTTCAGCAATGTACCATCTTCACTTTGCAGGACAAACTGTTCATCAAACAAAGGTGCGGTAGAATCGGTGTTGTCGGAAGCTTTTTGAGCAGTGCCCTTACCTTTTGTTATTTCTACCACAAACTGTGATTGCGAGGCAATGAGTTTGGCGCCACAAGCAGTCATCATTTTGGTATCCAGTCTTGATCGGTGCATTTAAATTGACCGCCAGTTTCCCAAAAATGCGATTTTCTGGCTTTGACCAGTCGTGTTTTTTCTGTTTGGGATTTTAAAATACAAAAGTTGGTAGTAGAATAAAGGTGGCTACTACTTCTATTCCCTTGTATGTCATTTGGGCTGTTTTGTGTATAGGCATTATTATAACCACCGACATACACACTAAATGGAGTATTGTAGGGAAATTTTGTATGATGGTTTGCAGTAATACAAGTGCTTTTGCTAAAGCCAAATTTTTCTTCACCAATTTTATGTGAATAATTGTACTTATAACCATCCACTCCTCTAGAAGCCAATCCAATATGATAAATAGGCTCATTATCCACCAAATAAAAGCAGGGATAATTATTTTTTAGGACAATAAGTATTTTGCCATCATCTTTAGCAAGAGTTGATGCAGAATGAACATAACTAGAGAATAACAATAAAAGTAAATAAAAAAGTATTTTAAACATGATTATCCCTTGGAAGTAGTTGTTTATTAAAAGGATTGTTTTTAAATTCTTTTAAAATGCTCTCAATAAGGGGCATTCCTTTTGTGTATGGATGAGGACTAGGAGAGCTAAAGTTGTTTGTAGTATCTATAAAATAATCTGCAACGATAGAGGCTTGCTGTTCCATATTAAAGTCGGATAAATCTTGATTGGATTGAACTTTGGAAAGATATTCATAAGCTTTATTGTTTATATATCCCCCTTTGAGTGCAATAATAATGCCCTTTAAAAAAGGCGAGTAACCCAATTGGTATTGCCATACATGGGTCATTTCGTGAACAAAAAGATGTTGGATTATATTGGGGTTTATTAAATTCTGAGTCGGATTTGCATAATCTTCTTCGTAAATATCATTGGGGAAATGAATGGTACCAAAGGGTGTCATGGCAGTTTGACTGGGTTGAAAGATTGGGATAAATCGTCCATGATGAATCTTAACTTTATCATAGTCAATGCTGTCATTAAATATCGGCATGACAAGCTTACGCTCATTTGCGGTAAGTCCTCTTATATTTACCAAAAATAAGTTGCAATATTTTCTTTGAAATGCCAATCAGCGAACTGGTGAGTAAGGTGGGCTGACTTTGGCATTGACTGATGGGCAAATCATACATGGCAATTTCTGCGCTTGCACTACAACAGTCCCCTTGGGAAGGGGGTAGTTATTTAAAAAATTATGGCTTACCCCGTGAAATCGGCGGTAACTTTATCTGTGAAAACGGCAAGCCTAAACTGCCCTACTAAGCCCATCGGTAATTTAAAAAATTATAAACAACCGCACCGCGATGAACTTTTTGGGTCAAAAGCAAAGATAACGACAACATACGGCGACGAGGACTATCTAACCAACTATCCTCATAATGAAATTCCGTGTGACCATCACGAGACTTAAACCACTGCCCAATAAGCTCACCATTCATAGCAACGTGTAACACATCCTTCATCACCAAATCTCCTCTCCATTTTCATCTAATCCTGAGGGCAATCCCCCTTTGGGACGAGGTTGAACAACGAGCTCTAACTCAAGCGCATAGAGAATCTTAAAGAATGTTTCTAGTTTAGTGCTATCAGGACTATTCTCGAATGCAGAGATTGTCGCTTGCTTTACAGCCGCAATTTCTGCCAAATCAGATTGTGATAAATTTTTCTCATATCGAAACTCTCTAATGAGATGAGCTAACATTTTTGAGGTTGTCGCTACCATAATAACTTATACCTTTTAGAGGATAATTACCATATTATCCCATATAAAGGATAAAACAATGATTTCCTTGACATACCTCTTTAACTCAAGAAAAATGTCGACTTCCGACAATTCAAGCGAACATCTTCATGACGAATAAAGCATACATTGGTCTAGGCTCCAATCTAGGCGAATCAGAGAATTTCTTAGCGCTTGCCCTTGACGACTTACGCCAGGAAAAAACCATCACAACGGTGAAATGCTCAAGTTTTTATCGTAGCTCTCCTGTCGATAGTAGCGGTCCTGATTATGTCAATGCGGTGGCTTTTATTGAGACCACCTTAAGCTCAATAGCGTTACTGCAACTCTTACAAAAAATAGAATTCGCCCATGGACGCGAGCGCCCCTATCGTAACGCACCACGCACCTTAGATTTAGATGTATTACTTTTTAATGATGACGTGAGCCAAGACCCCGTACTGACTTTACCTCACCCACGTATGCACCTACGTGCTTTTGTCTTAGAACCTTTGCAAGAACTGGTTCAACAACGTGCTCAACTTCCGGCACAAGAAACTGCCACAGACCCCACCATCCCTTGGGATTTGTCAAAATATATCACCGAGGCACGAGGGGCTGGGCAAATCGTTGAACGTATCAAATAAAACCTATTGCCTTCTTCGGCTCAACTTTCTTTAATGCACTCTCTTGCTCTAAAGCACCAAACCACTCATCTACGCTTTCAAATGGACTGAAGATATGCTGTCTAGCTGCTGCCGCAAAATCTCCAGGAGTAAGACCTTTAATAGCCTGCAAACGGCTGACTTGACCACCTTCCAACTCTGGCCACTGCCATAATAAAAGCTGTTGTTGTGCGATTGCCAATACTTGTTCAGGTTTTAAATAATTAAATTTGAGTTTAATATCAAAACGTCTTAATGCAGCCGCATCAATATCTCCCATCAAATTAGTAGAAGCCACAAATACCCCATCGAAACGCTCTAGCTGGGTCAACATTTCATTGACCATCGTGCGTTCCCACTGATGGGTGGCTGTTTCGCGATGATATAAAAAACCATCTACCTCATCCAATACCAAAATACTTTTAGAATGCCTCGCTTGCTCAAAAACACGTGCAATATTTTGCTCAGTTTTTCCAACATAATGATCTAATAAATCTGAAGCTCGTTTTACCAATACTGGCATATTCAATTGTTCGCCTAACCACTTCGCCCATGCTGTTTTTCCTGTCCCTGGAGGACCATAACAACAAATGCGTGCTTTGGGGCGTTGACGCAAACCGTCTGTCAGCTTACGCAAATTGGTATCGCAAGCTATCCAATCCAAGGAATAAGCACAAATATGCTCATCTCTTGTGGCTGCCAAAGGAATAATCTCTCTTTCCCCTCTTGCCTTTAATGTTTGATTTAATAAATCATATACATATTGACTATAATAGTCATTGTGAGGACACATCACTTTTGCCACGGCAAAACTTCTCTGCAACATTGCTGGCGTAATCTCTTTTTGCTTGGCTAAATGATTAATATCCTCGGTTGGTAATTGCTCTGGTGCCATTCGTTGAATTAACTTACGCTTATTATCTAGCGGTAAATCAGGCATTTCTAACACAACATCAAAACGGCGAATAAATGCGACATCCATATCCCTCACATTATTGGAAATCCAAATAACCGGTACGCTATTATGTTCTAAAGACTCATTAATCCACCCCTTATGCGACTGACCTAAAGAATGCTGCAAAGCACTATCTTGAAACACATCTTCAACCTCATCAAAGATAATCACGTTTCGATGCCCATTCATCATATGCTGTGCAAGACATAGATTATTTAGACGCAAACCTGCACTAATATGTTCGCCATTCTCATTGGCCGTATTAACAAAGTACGCAGACATATTCAGTTGTTGTACTAATAACGTAGCAAACTCAGATTTCCCTGTACCTGCTGCACCATAAATTAAAATATTACTTCCTTTTTTCTTCGTCTCATTCACATAAGATAAATAATGTAAGAGTCCCTTTGTCATCTCACTAATATGCGCAAAATCCTTATCTAGTGCCAGCTCACTCACTATATGAGGTCGATGGACACATTTCACCAGCCAATGATCAAAATTAACTAACTCACTATCTAAACTATGAATATCAAAAAGATTATCCCACTCCGTTAAGCTGGTTAAGTCCCCACCAAAACTCAGTCTACTTCCTGTATAAGAAATTAACTGAAATCGACAAAGTGATGACTCTTCTTTTAATGAACGAACAATGTCTTTCCCTTTCACTCTTAGTAAATGTGCCAACGCATCACAACCTATTCTTCTATCATATTTAATAGATACCATATCACTTACCGCTTTTAGGATAGAATCAATGGCGGTATAAACAGATACTCGCAGAATCGCTGATTCAAGATGACTCAAACAGAAAAACTGACTGAGCTGTTGAATGTTACTCTCTAAAATTTTCACTTGCTCATTATGTTGGTAACCATTCTTTTTAAGAAAAAGATAACGTTTTTCTAGTATGGACTTAATCGTAAAAAAATCCTTTCTCTGTTTTTTAGGTTGAAAAATACCCAATGCTTTTAGTACATACTCTTCTTTAGAAATTTTCTCAATAATCTCGTTCGTTTGCTGTAACTCAAATATCATTTGCAAGATTAACCATTCACTGTATGGATATAAATTCTGTTTGCCCACTGAAAAAAACATATGCATTTCCTTTAAGAAAATATATTGAATAATCTCTATTATCTTAGTTTATACGTCAAAATATAACGCATAAAAAAGAGGATAAAAGTGTCCATCAGTAAATCCACGAATATCTATCTCATTGATAGATAAATAAAATTACTTCTAAATACGTTATATCTTCTATGATAAACTAACTATAGTTAGTTTATTTTTAGAGGAAAAGGAAAAATGAAAATGATTAATGTCCATGAAGCAAAAACTCATTTATCCCGTTTAATTGATGAAATCGTCATGTTCGGAGAACCCTTAATCATTGCCAAATCAGGCAAACCTCTCGTCAAAGTTATCCCCTTTGATAACCATCAAAAAACCACTAAACGCATTGGTTTCGCTCCAGAACTAAGCATTCCGGAGGACTTTAATGACATGAATGAAGAAGAAATTTCAGCTTTATTTGAAGGGAAAGAAAAATGAAATTACTACTAGATACCCATCTACTCATATGGGCTGCGAGCGATTCAAAGCATCTCAGTAAAAAAGCTAAAAAATTGCTCAATGATACAGAAAACCAACTCTTCTTTAGTGTGGCTAGCATCTGGGAAATTATAATTAAGAACGAATTAGGTAGAAATGACTTCTCTATTAATGCTACTGCTTTTAGACGTAGTCTCATCGAAAATGACTATATTGAATTGCCCATCCTTGGCAAGCATACGCTAACCTTAGCACAACTGGCTGATATTCACAAAGATCCTTTTGATCGCATCTTATTAGCCCAAAGTATTTCAGAGGGACTAACACTACTCAGCGCTGATAAGAAACTCATCAAATACGGTGCTTATGTACAAGGAGTATAAACTGAAGAGTGATTAATCAAGCACTTCCTCTTTTTCAATATCCCAAATTTCATCACCAAAACTATTTAACCAATCCTCCAGCATCGATGTATCGACCACAGTCGCCTGAAAACGGTAAAAATAGCTTTCTTGCTGTATCACTGTCTGATCTTCTGAAAGACGGCTTTCTAAAAAATAAACAGCTTGCTTGGGTGTCGTAGAAAATCTCAGGCGAATTTGATGACCTGATGTATAACCAAAATGCCCCGCATCGACATATTCTTTAAGATTAAAGTTTTTAGGTCGATGAAATCCAAATGACGTTAAAGTCGCCTGTTTAAAACGATGTAAGGCTAAATGGCGAAAATCCGTATAACCATCAAAGACAACCACCACATACATCAAATGTCCTTGTTGAACGAGTGCTAATGGTGAAACACGATAATTTAATACTCGACCATCAGCTCGCTCATAAACAATATCAACATAACGATTATGAAATAATGCTGATGATAACGTTTCTAAGACGCCTTCTTCAATTGGTGGAGGTAATAAGGGTTGACTGGTCGGTGCAACAATAACCTTATTCAACCATTCTTTTTCCGGCTTATCCAGTGCATCCACATGCAGCTTTTGATGAGCCTGCTCAAAAAATGGTTGCATACTTTGCAATACCTGCTGAGGCAGTAAAGGAGAAAGATTTTTCTTAGCGAGTAAAAAAAGCAAGGACTCTGCCTCATTCATCGTGGGCAAATTTAAACCCACGCTCTGGTATTTCCAACGATAACCATACGGTTTACTTCGATTATCACGCTCAATATCAAAATGCTCACTTAACATTTCCAAATGGCGCTGAATAGTACGTTCAGAACGCTCTATCCCCAAACCAAGAAGATGAGTGCGAATTTCAGCACAAGTCGTCAGCCGATGCTTTGCAATATGACGAAGAATCTCAATCGTCATTAAAGTCGTTTCTAAATTATCCTGTCGTTTACCCATCTATATTCCACTATACTCACTCTACCTGTGACTGTACAAATTGTTGAATCATCACTCTGGCCTGTTGATAATAATGTTCTTTAAAAAATACTAACCGAATTTCTTCGAGTGAATGACACTGAAGACTAGCCTTTTGAATTCCTACTAAAGCGGCTTGCATTGCCAACTCAAATGGGAAACGAAAAACACCCGTACCAATTGCCGGTATGGCTATGCTTTTAAAACCGGCACTATCTGCATAATTTATCACACTGACATAACATTCTGTTAATTCCGGCTGTGCTTGCTCAGAATGCTCTAACCAACGTGGCGCAGAAATATGCACAATGCGCTTGGCTGGCAATCGTCCTGGATTGGTAACGATATACTCACCTATTGCCAAATCTTGATGACCTCTTTGTGCATGTATCTGCTGACACTCTTGATAAATTTCTGCTCCTCCTTGTCGATGAATAGCACCCGCTACACCTAAACCAGGTCGACAAGAGGGATGGATGGAATTGACCATCACATCCACCTCTTGAACCGTAATATCACCCAATAAAATAGACAAATTCACTTTGCTCATGCTATACCTCTCACGATAAAGCGATAGTTTATACAATGATACGACATATTATGTCGGAAAAGTATAGTTCAACTGCTCTCTATTTTTTAAGTTCTTTACGTTCATTTTCCAAAAGTGTCAAAACTTTTTCCTGATGATCAGTAATGTCTTCGTCTGTCCATTGCTTATACATCATCATCAAAGCTTGTTTGGCACTATCAATTCCTTTAGTATGCTCTAACCTTAATAATACCTCTCTCCGCTTCTCTTCTGGAGAGGAGTTGTATAACTTACCATTCTGGTATCCAGAAATCAGACAGAGATTGCCTAAAGAGTGTAATAATTTCTTTTCCCCTTCTTCATCCTTATCCAAAGGCGGTATAGATGCTGGATTCTGTGGATAATAATGCTCAACTGAACTACGATGCTTAAACGTAAAATTTTTAATGGCGTTTTGTAATTTTTCAACAGATCCTTTATCTTCTTGCTTGCTCTTCTCTAGTAGCAAATCTTTCGAGCTTTCATCTTTCTGAAAAGCTTTCCAAATGAGATAATCCAAATAATGAAAAGTGTAATGTGTAATGTTAAGGTACTGAGCATCTTGTAAGTACTGTACAACATCGTCCACATCTGAATATTGTTCTTTAAATAATTCCGCTGCAATTTTCTCTAATTCTTCCTTAAAGGTTTTAACGAAATCTTTATTCAGCATAGTTGCATTATTTAAAAAATCTAAGACCTTTAATAACCATTTCTTGTAGGTCTGTGTATTAAACGAAACATGTAACATAGATTGCAATTGGAGAATAGACTCAATAGACTTTTTTTCCGATTCTTTTAGGAATTCTTTTGAGAATGTTTCTACAGAATAATAGTTATTTTTTGCTGATTTTTTCCATGACCAGATACCCCACTTTTCCTTATCTTCTTTTTCAGTCATTTTAAGGACATAACAGTCAAATAAACATCGCATTTTGAGTAAATGCATAATGAATTCTTTAACTTTTTCTGGTTTATCAAAATGAGGTTTTTCCTTGCGCTTAGGAACTTTCGGAGCATAACTAAACTCTTCTAATAAAAACTTATCATCTAAGCGGATATGGATAGCATTTTCATCCGAAGTATTATTTTTATTTAGATAAATAGACAACACTTGCAATAAAAAATTGGGAAAATTAATCACAGATTGATAACTTCCCTTATCCTCGTCAGGATTTCTCTTATTCTCGTCAGCAGTTACTTGATTTTCCGTATTCTCGCTAATGTCTCCTGTAAAAAGAGTCTTAATGGTTCGCTCAACTTTCTTACTATCATGAGCACTGTTACCACTATCGGCTTCCTCACTTTCACCACTATCTGCACTATTTTGCAATAATTTATGGTTACTGTCCGTGTATATTTTAGCCAACTTATCAAATGTCATTTCGCTTTTCAAAAGACCACTCTCTGAAAAGACTTCTTCTGATGGTGACTTGAGTTTGCTATATAACTGTTGTACAGCAAATCGACTCATATCTGCACAAGAATCCCAAATAAGCGAAAACAATGTTATTTCTGCGTTATTTTTCTCCAAAGCATCCATCATCTTTGCCTTCAAAAGCTCCTGCGCTTCTAGCTGCACTCCTCGTGCATTCATCTTTTCAAAATAATGGTTTTTATCAATATGTGAGGGAAGCTCTGTTCTCAGTAGATAAGCACAATTTTTTTGTTTCAAAGATAAAAAGGCACATAGTTGCTCTTGTTTGTCTTGAGATAACTCTCTCAAAAACTTTTCGATAATACTGACTCCATCAATTAAGCCAGACCTTTCCTTTAACTCGTTCTCTGACTTTTCCTTTAACTTTTCCTCTAACCGCTTATCAATACTTGATGCGTCCAGTTCCTGTGGCGATAAATCTTTTAGTCCATTGAGAATATCTTCCGATGCTTTTCGATGCTCAAACCGCAAATGAAATGATTTCCCATTATAAACATCAGGTAACAATAAACGTAAACACTCATTGAGTAAAAATAATGTCGTTAACCGTTGCTGTCCATCAATCACTTCATAAGTAGCATCTGTTTTTTTCTGTACCACCAATGAACCTAAAAAATAGGCTGTATCACTCTCACTAGTATTCAATAAATCACTTAATAATTGTTGAATTTCAATGTCGATCCACGCATAATTTCGCTGATAAATAGGAATAATATATTTATCACTATAATCATTGAATAAAGTTTTTAAATCAATAAAGCCTAACTGCTTATCCATTTGATTGTTATCCTATGCTAAACCCTTGTCCTTAAAATACTTGGCGATATAGTTAAAAGACTTATCTGTATTCGTCTCATGATTTGCAGTATTATTTTTATCCTTTATTTTTTTCCTAATACTTGCACTATCTACCGTAAATTTCTCAATATCACTGGGCTGTTGTGCATAGTCAATACAACGGATAAATTTCAATAATAACTCCACATTATCCTTACCCATTCTCACTTGCGAATGATGCAAGAGCCTGATTTGGTAAGCATTCACAAAAGCTTTATGCAAAGCAGCGTCTAAACCGTCTTCCCCAAATTTATCATAATAAAGCATGATCGATAACTCAAAAAAATTGCGAAGATTTTTATCTCCCGTCAAACGGTTAATATCATCTTGATTAATAAGGTCATACCAAGTCTTCGCTTTGTCCTTCCCTTGTTGATTAGCAGACGACTTCTCATCTCCCTTCTCATCGTCCTTTTGATGCTGTTGAACATCCCCCGACTTAAAGATAGGTGCTGCTAATAAACCCTCATCTTTCGCAAATAACTTTCGATATTGTTCTCGATAATGTTCAATATATTTAAAAAAATCCTCACCATTAAAAAGCGTTTGGCAAATCTGAAAATTCTTGCCACTCATTGCTTTTAAATAAGGATATTTTTCACGATCTTTAGCATCCAACCCTTTAAAAATATCCAAGTCATCCGTTGTAAACTCAAAAAAATCCATTTCATCACGACGAATTTTACGGAGACGATAGAGTAATGCATTAATAATTTTCGCTAATATCGGTTTACCATCGTTGGTATTACCTTCATCATTCCCCTCTACAGCTCCCTCCCAGTTGGAAACATAGTCTTCTAATAATTTCTTATTTTCATCAATAGCTGGTATCGCACGCAAATGAAAGGCTTTTAAAAGGTCATAAGCTGCTAGTGATTTACCTCGCGCATTTTGTGAATCAAAAAACTGGAATGCCTGACCAAGTGAATTCAGAACAATATAAACAAATTCACATTGGTTTAGAAGATAATTTCTAAAGTCTTTCTTGTCATTCAAACCACCCACACACTCTTTCAAGAATTGACTATTTTCAAGCAGATTGTGCCAACTAATATCCGCTTCAAAATGATGCTCCAGTAAATTTGAAAAATCTTCACCAGACTCTAGTTCTCCCTCTTTCTGTAAAGCCAGCAATAATAAAACTAATGTTACTAAGCGCTGTTGACCGTCAACAATATCGTGCTGAATCTCCTGCGAAGCATTCTGTTCATTTTCACCCTCTGGCTGCTTATTATGATGAATAACTATCGTCCCCAAACGATAAGCCTGGTCTTTATTGTCATCAAATGCTTTTTTTAAATCCAACCATAGCTGACTCACATTATCACGATTCCATTTATAAGGACGTTGATAAAATGGAATTTTCAATTTATGCTTAAAAATATCAGCTAATGTCTTCACCTCAGCAGAAACGACCCCTTCAATTGCAGCCTTATTTGTCATTTTTCCTATGCTCCACCTAGATACTCTTACTTTATTTCGTACAAGCCTATTTTCATTATACAGTCGCCTACGATAAAGCATGACGTAAAAAAACCTCAGTCAATAATAACTGAGGTTGCTGCATTATAACTGATATTTTAACGATAACCTTTGGCCTTTAGCTCTTCATAAGCACCATAATTGACGATATTCTTATAGCCCTTTTGGTGAAGAATCTCCGCTGCCTTACGAGAGCGATTTCCGCTGCGGCAATAGACGTAAATAGGCGCCTCTAAATCGACCGTCACCTTATAAATCTCATCTGCGATGACTTGTACAGGGACATTTACCGCCCCTTCTAAATAACCTTGAGAAAATTCTTCCGGTGTACGTACATCAATCCAAATACCAGCAGGTTTTGATTGCCCTTCTGCCAATACAGGGGCATCAATCGCTTGACCAGAAAATGCACTGGCTACAATCGCCATAACGAATTGACCTAACATTCTTATCCTTGATCTCTGAAAAACCTACAGACGTAAAAAAACCGTCCTCGTGAATAATACTGGACGGTAATTTCAATTTTTAAAAGTGGTCGGGACAGTAGGATTCGAACCTACGACCCTCTGGTCCCAAACCAGATGCGCTACCAGACTGCGCTATGCCCCGACTGCTTTAGAGTGTTTGGCGGAAGCTGTGAGATTCGAACTCACGGAGGGCTACAAACCCTCGCCGGTTTTCAAGACCGGTGCATTCAACCGCTCTGCCAAGCTTCCAATCACGCAACAAACTAAAAAATTAGTGGTGCACTCGGCCGGAATCGAACCGGCACGGGCGTAATGCCCGAGAGATTTTAAGTCTCTTGTGTCTACCTATTTCACCACGAGTGCGTTGTGTGAAGAATATAACTATACAGATTTTGTTATTTTTTGTCTAGTCTTATACCGTCAAAAACCCTTTTTTTACACTTTTGTTTCAAAAAAACAACATAATTCCCAGTCATATATTCGCCATCTATTCCTCCGTTGTTCTCGTTTTAGCTAAAAATTCGCTTATTTTTTAGGCTTTTCTTTCACCTATCACTTTATTCATTTGAGTGATTAACCATAAGAAACATCAAATACCGCTATCAAAAAACAGAGCAATCCGAAAAAATTTTTGTTATTTCATATAGGAAGCGCATCCATATCGACACTCATAGCAAAACATCTTACACACAATCAGCTACAATACAGCTAGGCTAGTAATTAGAATGAGAGGCATTATGACTCAAGACGCATCATTTTATTTTCCTGCTCCTGTCGAGCAAAAATTCTGCACCCAATGTGCAAGCCCTTTGACTCGTATGCAGCCTCCTCTCGATAACCGCCTGCGTGATTGCTGCACCCATTGTGGTGCTGTGCATTATCGTAATCCACTCCTTGTGGTGGGCACGGTGCCAATTTATCAAGGAAAGGTATTGCTTTGCAAACGTGCCATTGAGCCTCGCTATGGAAAATGGACCTTGCCTGCTGGCTTTATGGAGATGTTAGAAAGCACAGATCAAGGCGCTGTCCGAGAAACCATTGAAGAAGCCGGCGCTTCAGTTCAGTTAGGTCAATTATTCACGGTGATTGATGTGCCACGCGTCAGTCAGGTGCATATTTATTATCTGGCTGAGGTGCTTAATCTTGAGTTTAACCCCGGAGAAGAATCACTTGAGGTCAAGCTTTTTGATATCGATGAGATTCCTTGGCAAGAAATTTCTTTTACCACTGTTGAACAAACACTCAAAAAATATATCAAAGATAGACAAACGGGCGTATTTGAAACACATCGCTTTACCCTTGAATAATCTTTACCCTTGAAGAAGACAGGCATTAAATGACTTCGCCACTTATCTTACCTCAGCTAAGTACTGCTAGTACCTCTTTTCCGGATGTTGAAACGGCATTACGTGAACCCGATGGGCTATTAGCATGGGACGGTGATTTAAGCCCTGCTCGTCTTCTCAATGCCTATCAGAACGGCATCTTCCCTTGGTGCTCGGAAGATGAACCTTTACTTTGGTGGTCGCCTTCTCAACGCATGGTGCTCACTTTTGATAATTTACATATATCGCATAGCCTTAAAAAACGCCTTAAAAAAATGCAGCGTGAGCCACAAGGCGCTCTTGAGGTTCGTTTAGATAGTGCTTTTGAAGATGTTATTCGTGCTTGTGCCTCAAAAAAACGTTCTGGTCAACATGGCACATGGATTGCGGAGGACTTTATTCAAGCCTATACCCAATTACATTATCTAGGTTATGCCCATAGTGTCGAAACATGGTGTGATAATCAATTAGTGGGCGGGCTTTATGGCGTGAGCATTGGTAAAATGTTCTATGGCGAATCCATGTTCTCTTATCAGACAGATAGTTCTAAAATCGCCCTTGTTTTTTTAATGTCTTATTTAGCTCAACAGGACGTGTATTTAATTGACTGCCAACAAGATACGCCTCATCTAAGCAGTATGGGTGGGCATTGTATCGCCAGAAAAACATTCAGCGCTCATCTTCAGCGCGTTTGTCCGCTCGCCCCCATACAGTGGCAAAAAGGCTATTTATCTCCTGATATTTTGAAGTTTTAAACGAGCTTAAAAAGCCAGAAAAGCACTCATGATTAAAGTATTTATTAGTCAATATTTTAAATAATTATCTATATGCAAAATCAAGAAAATCTGCAACTTGGTTTATTTCTGACTGCCCCTTATGAATGCAGTTATCTACCTAATAAGACGGCTCGTTCACAAGTAATTGTACAAGCCGAATGGGTCAATACGAGTGTATATGGAGCATTGATTGAGCAAGGATTCCGTCGCAGCGGTATTTCTACCTATCGCCCTCGCTGTGATCAGTGTCAAGCATGTGTTTCTGTCCGTTTATGCGTTGACGACTTTCAGCCCTCCAAAACACAAAAACGTATGTTTAAAAAACATGCTCAAGAACTGGATATCGCCATTATTGAGCAACCCATATTTGAAGCAGAACACTATGCTCTCTACGAACGTTACCAACAACTGCGTCACGCAGAGAAGGCACCCGAAACTACACCTGAAAGTTATGCTGACTTTTTAATTCATTCTTATGTCGATACACAGTTTCTATGCTTTCGAGACAAGCAAGGTATTTTGCGTATGGTGAGTGTCTTTGACCGTGTGCATAATGGGCTATCCGCTGTCTATACGTTTTATGATCCAGAGTACAAAGGCAGTCTAGGTACATTCGCTGTGATGTGTTTGGCTGATTTATGTGTGCAATGGGAACTTCCCTATCTCTATCTTGGCTATTGGGTTAAAGACAGTGAAAAAATGCATTATAAAACTCATTATCAACCGCTAGAATTTTATGCTAAAGATCAATGGTCTAGGCAGGTATTGAATTTTTAGATAAATGTATTTTTACGATGCTAGGATATTTTGGAAAGAGACTGTCTGCTTAGCTAACAAAGACTTATCCGCCAAAACTTTTCCTAAAACTTTGTGGTGATACGCCAAAGCGTGCCTTGAATTGCATTCTAAAATGGCTTGCCGTACCAAAGCCTGTTTGATGGGCGATAACTTCAATGGAAAAATCTGTACTTTCCAACAGCTCTTGGGCAAGGCTTAGGCGTTTGGCGGTCAGCCACTCGGTTAATGTCATGTGCGTGGCGGATTTAAAATGACGATGAAAACTTCTTTTGGATAAATGTACTCGCTCCGCTAATTCATCAAGCGTATGGGGTTTGTCCAAATTATCGCTTAAAAATTGCAATAATTCATTGATTTTTTTATCTTTTGCGTGGCTAATTGGGCTGATAGCATTGAACTGGGCTTGACCGCCTTCACGGTGCGGTGCAGAAACCAAGTTCCGAGCCAACTCATTGGCTACCTTTGCCCCATACAGTGTACGGATAAAATACAAGCAACAATCTAAGCCTGCAAATGCCCCAGCTGATGTCAAAATATTGCCGTCATCAATATAAAGCCGATTGCTATCTAATTGAATATTTTGGAATTTATCCTTAAATGCTCGCTCACCCGCCCAATGCGTCACCACCGTTTTATTCTGCAATATATCCGCAAAAGCCAGCACAAAAGTGCCATAACACAGCCCAATGATTTTTTTACCTTGTGCGTGGGCGGTTTGCAATTTTTGGCATAATTTGGCACTGGGTACATCACCCACAAAGCCACTAATCACTATGATGTCCGCCGTGTTGAGCAGTGACAAATCGCCATTGACCGCAATTTTTGCACCAAATTCGCTGACAATCGCCTTGCCATTGTCGCTACATACCCCAAAATCAAACAGTTTTTGCCCTTGATAAGTGGCTTGAAACAGCGAAAAGGGAATATTAAAAACAAAATCGTTACAGCCGTTTTGGGCGTAAAGGATAAGTTTTGGTGGTTGATGGGTGAAAGTCATTTTGGCAAAATCCTTGCGTTGATTGGCAATATTGCCTGTTTTAGCATAACCAAAAAATGGTTAAAATACACCCATGATTTAGCCGAACTAGGAAAAACCCCATGAAAACCGCTTTATTAATCATTGATGTTCAAAACGAATATTTTGCGTCCGCAGGTGGTCAATTTGACCAGTTTAATGTAGATAACATTGCCAAAGACATCGCCGATTATGCCAAGACTGCCGAGCAAAACGGCACGCTCATTATTGGCGTTCAGCATATCATGGCAAAAGATTATCCGCTGTTTGCCGAAGGTTCGATTGGTGCAGAGTTGCATTCATCGGTCGCAGGCATTTTGGCGGATAAGCCAGTGGTGCAAAAAGTCCACGCCGACAGTTTTTTAAATACCAATCTTGTTGAAATCTTGCAAGAAAATGGTATTGAGCAAGTGGACATTTGCGGTATTATGACCCAAAACTGCGTTACCCATACCGCACTTTCACCTTTTGCCAAAGATTATAAAATCCGTGTATTATCAAGTCTTTGTACCGCACCAACCGAGCTGATTCATCAAATCGCACTTGGGGCATTGGCAGATAGAGGTTGGATTGAAGTTGTTTGAGTTGATAAAAACACCGTTTGGAGAAATTCAGGCGGTGTTTTTGTTTGGGGATTTTGCAAAAATAAGTTTTCAGGTAGCCTGAAACGCCCAACATCTCCCCCCTTCCCATTTTTCCACAAAAAAATCCATCACCGCCTGCACATTCATAGGACGATACGCACTTTGTGGCGTGAGAATAGCAACATAAATATCTGCGTCATCGCTGGAAACAGGCGTATCAGTCAAAATCGGAACGAGTTTGCCTGTTCGTATTTCATCTGCCACCGCCCAATCAGGCATCATCACAATACCCGCTCCACAAATCGCCATTGAACGCAATTTTTGCACCAAATTCGCTCAAAATCACCTTGCCATTATCGCTACATACCCCAAAATCAAACAACTTTTGCCCTTGATAAGTGGCTTGAAACAGCGAAAAGGGAATGTTAAAGACAAAATCGTTACAGCCATTTTGGGCGTAAAGGGTGAGTTTTGGCGGTTGATGGGCGAAAATCATTTTGGCAAAAGCTATTATTTCACATCATTTTTGCCAATTGTAAATTCACCAATCAGCTTTCGCTCAGGCATTAGATAATAACGATAAACTTGTTCTACGCCCCCGTTAATCATTGTTAATGCGGTTGGTGTTCTCTTGATTTCATTGATGCGAAACTGCTTACCTGATTGCAGATGAGCCTTAATTTGGCTGTCGGTACTATGTCTTACTTTACCGCCACATTGGTCATCGAATAATAAATTATCAAAAATAACTTGATTGTCTGATTTGCTGATTTGCATTTTGGTGCATTGATCAATCATTTTATTATGATATTGGCTCGTAGCTTGTGCATATAATAAATCCGCCAATTCATTGGGTGTTTTCCCTTCTACAATACGAATAAAATCTGAATTGACTTGTGTGTTTAGTTGTGGAGTTGATTGGCAAGCAGTTAATGCCAATAATAATGGCAAAATTAAAGTGGCTTTATTCATACATTTTCTCCGATTAAAAACTAATTACTGGCACTCACTGTTGCACCACCGATCACATCAAAAAATAGCAAAATCCTTGCCTTGATTGGCAATATTGCCCATGTTAGCATAACCAAAAAAATGGTTCAAATACGCCCATTATTTAGCCAAACTAGGCAAAAACGATGAAAACCGCTTTATTGATCATTGATGTTCAAAACGAATATCTTGCGTCCGCAGGCGGCAAATTTGACCAATTTAATGTGGATAGCATTGAATAGTTACAAGAATTGGCAGAAAAATTATTCATTTAACAACAATACCCACCTGTTTAGATTTATCTTTTAAAATAATGGACACTACGTAACAACATAAATCATCGCTATGTTCAATCTACTCAATCCCTATAAACTTGCGCGTTCTGTCTTATTTTCTATGGATGCCGAAAAAGCGCATCATCTCACGCTACAACGACTAAAAGAACACTATCAAAATCCCCTTTTACGTCCTTTTATCGCCAATCAGATAGCTCCTCTCCCTACAAAAATCATGGGACTGACGGTCAAAAACCCTGTGGGTTTAGCGGCGGGACTCGATAAAAATGGGGAATTTATTGATGCACTATCAAGTCTGGGATTTGGTTTTATTGAGGTGGGTACGGTCACGCCGAGAGCACAAGCAGGTAATCCACAACCACGTATGTTCCGCATCCCTGAAAAATCCTGCCTCATTAATCGCATGGGTTTTAATAATGAGGGTTTAGATACGTTTCTTCGCAATGTACAACAAAGCCAATATCGCCAACAAGGGGGCATTTTAGGTTTAAACTTGGGTAAAAATGCGGATACTCCTATCGAATGCGCGAGTGAAGATTATCTTATTGGATTAAAAGGTGTGTATCCTCACGCTGATTACATCACCATTAACATTTCTTCCCCTAACACAAAAAATCTACGTGCCTTACAAGGTGAAGATGAATTAAGTCAGCTACTACGTCAATTACAAGAAACACGTCTTGCATTGGCAGATCAATATCAACGCTATGTCCCTATCGCTGTCAAAATTGCTCCGGATATGGACGAGGATCAAGTCATCTCTATTGCGCACTTACTCACCTTACACAAAATGGATGGCGTGATTGCTACCAACACCACGCTTTCTCGTGATGCGGTTAAAGGTCTCCCTAATGCCGAAGAAACAGGCGGTCTCTCAGGCCCTCCCGTACACGAACTTTCTCTCAAGGTTATCCGTAAACTTCGTCAAGAGCTAGGCAATGATTTTTCTATTATCGGGGTTGGAGGGATTAGTTCAGGGCAACAAGCGATTGAAAAAATCCAAGCAGGTGCTAATGCTATTCAACTCTATACCGGTCTTGTTTATCAAGGTCCTAAGCTGGTCAAAGAATGTGTGGAAGCCCTTCGTACACGCTAATTCATCAGCGAATATAGATAACACTTTCATGGTATAAGCAGCACTTTAAAACTGACATATCTCGCTTTTTTGCACTGCTCGCCATAAATAAAGAGCCCCCATAAGTTGAATAGCACTTATAGGGGCTCTTCTAAACTGAGAATAGCCTATCAATCCATCGGCAAGAAACCACCACTTTGATGTGACCACAACTTCGCATAAACACCATTCAATGCTAATAACTCTTGATGAGTCCCCTGCTCAACAATACGCCCTTTGTCCATTACAATTAAACGATCCATCGCTGCAATGGTTGATAAGCGATGTGCAATCGCAATCACAGTTTTGTTGTCCATTAATTGGCTAAGACTTTCTTGAATCGCCATTTCTACTTCGGAATCTAAAGCGCTCGTTGCTTCATCCAAAATAAGGATAGGTGCATCTTTTAGCATGACACGTGCAATCGCGATACGTTGTCGTTGTCCACCAGAAAGTTTAACACCTCGCTCACCCACATAGGCATCATAGCCAGAACGACCTTTGGCATCACGCAACTGCGGAATAAAATCAGCGGCTTGTGCACGTCGGGCAGCCTCCATCATTTCGGCTTCTGTCGCTTCAATACATCCATATTTAATATTGTCTCGAACCGAACGATGCAACAAAGAAGTATCTTGCGTGACTAATCCAATTTGACGGCGTAAGCTCTCTTGCTGGACGGTTTTAATATCCTGACCGTCAATAAGAATCTCACCACTATCAATATCATAAAACCGTAATAAGAGATTCATTAAAGTCGATTTACCCGCCCCACTACGTCCGACTAAACCTACTTTTTCACCCGGTTTAATCGTCAAGTTGAAGTCTTGCAATAACTGTTTATTTTCTCCATAAGAGAAATTCACCTGATTGAACTGAATCTCACCACGCTTAACAGTCAATGGTAAGGCATTAACTTGGTCTAATACTTTATGCGGTTTACTCAAGGTATTCATACCGTCTTGCACCGTACCGACATTTTCAAATAAACGCGCAGATTCCCACATCATCCAATGCGATAGACCCAATACCCGTAATGCCATAGAAACCGCTGCAGCAATCGCACCAACACTCACGGTATCTTGCATCCATAACCAAACGCCCAAACCGGCTGTACTGACTAATAAGAACATATTCATGCACTTATTGACAATTTGTAATAAAGTCACTAATCGCATTTGACGATGGACGGTTACCATAAACTCTTCCATTGCCTCTTTAGCATAAATCGTCTCTCGATTATCATAAGAGAACAACTTCACCGTCTGGATATTGGCATAGGCATCCGTAATTCGCCCTGTCATTGAACTACGTGCATCGGCTTGTAGACGTGACGACTCCGCTAATCGTGGAATAAACCAGCGTAGAGAAGTTAAAAACATCAAAATCCATACAAAAAAGGGCAACATCAACCAGCCATCAAATTGAAATAGGATAATCCCCATCGTCACGAAATACACAATGACATAGACCAGCATATCGGTAAAAGTCATAATGACATCTCGCACAGCTAAGGCTGTCTGCATCACCTTAGTAGACACTCTACCAGCAAACTCATCTTGATAAAATGCAAGGCTCTGCCCTAACATCAGTCGGTGATAATTCCAGCGCAAGCGCATGGGAAATACCCCTTGCAAGCTTTGAAAACGAATACTACACTCTAGTCCCACCCATAATGGAAAACCAAGTAACAACGCTCCCATTAGCATTAAGGAAGTCGACTTCTCCGCCCATAACTGTTGAGGTGTATATTGCCCTAACCAATCGACTAAAGAACCTACAAACTTAAATAAAATAGCCTCAAAAGCACCAATCCCTGCTGTCAAAACTACCAAGGCAATTAAGTATCCTTTTAATCCCTCCATCCCCGACCAGATAAAAGGAATCAACCCTTTCTTTGGCGGTACGGGGGGGCTATCAGGATAAGGGTTAATACGGTTTTCAAACCATTGAAAAATTGCTTTAAACATAAAACTTCCATAAAAGACAAAAGTCGGATGTGCCCATCCGACTCTCACCCTTTTTATCATTAATGCTTGTTAGGCTGCATCTACTGCTTCTGCTGATTGACGCATTAATAAAGTGACGATACGGACAATCTCATTTTTCATGTCTTTGCGATTAACGACCATATCTACCGCACCCTTGTCTAATAAAAACTCAGCGCGCTGGAAACCCTCTGGGAGTTGTTCACGTACAGTTTGCTCAATCACACGCGGACCTGCGAAACCGATAAGTGCCTTAGGCTCGGCAATCACCACATCACCCATAAAGGCAAAGCTAGCAGAAACGCCGCCCATCGTCGGATCGGTCAATACGCTGATAAACGGTAAACCATTTTCAGAAAGACGTGTCAGCATGGCATTGGTTTTAGCCATTTGCATCAAAGAGAATAGGCTCTCCTGCATACGTGCACCACCTGAGGCTGCTACGCAGATAAATGGTGCACGACTCTCAATCGCCGCTTGCACTCCTCGAACAAAACGTTCACCGACCACAGAACCCATTGAGCCACCCATAAAGTTAAACTCAAACGCGGCTACCACTGCAGGGACAGAAGCCATCGTGCCTTTTACGACAACTAATGCATCGGTTTCATCTGTCGCTTTCATTGCTTCACTAATACGCTCTGGGTATTTGCGAGAGTCTTTGAACTTTAATGGGTCAGTTGAACGAACATTAGCACCAATCTCTACACGACCGTCTGCGTCTAATAAGGAGTTAATACGCTCACGTGCGCTAATGCGTAAGTGATGATCACACTTAGGGCAAACATGTAGGTTTTTTGCCAAATCTTCTTGATAAAGCGCTGTTTCGCACGAAGGACACTTTACCCAAAGACCTTCAGGAACTCGACGATTACTGCTTTCTGATTTTTTAATGCGTGGTAATACTTTATCTAACCAACTCATTGTCATTCCTTATTTATTTTTTAATGCTTGTGCAATACCACCAATCCACTCACCTGCGGCTTGTGCCACCTCCGGAGCAAGACCTGTAGGCTTAGCACCATTTAATGCTTTGTACATTGTATCAACTAATTTACTACCAATAACAACCGCATCGGCTACTGAACCAATTTTTTGTGCGCTTTCTGCATCTGAAATGCCAAAACCTACACCTACTGGGATACTCACGTATTGTTTGATTTTCTTCACGCGTTCTTGAACTTCAGCAATATTTAAACTCGCTGAACCTGTCACACCACGTAAAGAGACATAATAGAGATAACCACTGGCTACTTTAGCCACCTGTTGAATACGCGCATCCGTCGATGTTGGTGCTAGTAAAAAGATAGGATCAATCCCTTTTGCTTTTAGCATATCGCCAAAATCATCGTATTCTTCTGGAGGATAATCCACAATTAAAACACCATCGACACCTACCTCGGCTGCCGCCTGTGCAAATTCAGCACGTCCCATCGCCTCAATCGGATTAGCATATCCCATTAACACAATCGGTGTGTCAGTGTTTGTTTGACGAAACTGCGCCACAATCGCTAACACTTTTTTTAAGGTCATACCCGCTGCAATAGCACGTTCACTCGCGTATTGAATCACAGGACCATCTGCCATAGGATCAGAAAAAGGCATACCCAATTCAATCACATCTGAGCCATTTTCAACCAGAGCATGCATAACAGCTAATGTTGTTTCTGCGTTAGGGTCACCTGCGCAAATATAAGGGATTAAGGCCGCACGACCTGCTGCTTTCGCAAACGCTTTATCAATTCTAGAGCTTGCCATACGACTTCCTTATAATGCTAAATCTAAATGTTGTGCCACCGTATGCATATCTTTGTCACCACGACCTGACACATTCACTAAAATAATTTTATCTTTGGCCAAACTAGGGGCTAATTTAGCCGCATAAGCCAACGCATGAGATGACTCTAATGCAGGAATAATACCCTCAAGACGACAACAGTCTTGGAAAGCTTGTAATGCTTCATCATCATTGATGACCTCATAACTTGCTCGTCCAGTATCATGCAACCATGCATGTTCAGGTCCTACACCTGGATAGTCCAAACCTGCTGAAATAGAATGTGTTTCTTGGACTTGACCATCGGCGTCCTGCATCACATAAGTACGATTACCATGTAAGACACCGACTTGACCTGCATTAATAGAGGCAGAATGACGTGGAGTATCAATACCCTCACCGCCCGCTTCTACACCACATAACTTCACATCAGCTTGTGGGATATAAGGATAAAAAATACCCATCGCATTAGAGCCACCGCCTACGGCAGCGACGACATAATCAGGCTGACGACCTACGAACTCTTGCATCTGGGCGATACATTCTTGACCAATCACTTGTTGGAAATCACGTACCATCATTGGGTATGGGTGAGGTCCTGCCACCGTACCAATAATGTAGAACGTATTATCAACATTAGCCACCCAGTCACGCATGGCATCGTTTAACGCGTCTTTTAGTGTCTTGGATCCAGATTCCACAGGCACAACTTTGGCGCCTAATAACTTCATACGGTGGACATTGGCTGCTTGACGACGCACATCCTCTGCCCCCATATACACAACACACTCTAAACCATAACGAGCCGCTACAGTTGCCGTCGCTACACCATGCATGCCTGCACCTGTTTCCGCAATGATTCGCGTTTTACCCATGCGGCGAGCCAAGAGAATTTGACCGATACAGTTATTAATTTTATGGGCACCCGTATGATTTAAATCTTCACGTTTAAACCAAATTTGTGCACCACCCAATTCCTCTGACCAACGCTTAGCATGGTAAATCGGGCTAGGTCGACCGACAAAATGCTTTAATTCGTAATGAAATTCTGCTAAAAAATCCGGATCATTTTTATACTTATCATAAGCATCTTTTAACTGCGTAATGGCATGCATTAATGTCTCTGCGACAAAAAGACCGCCATATTGAGCAAAATGCCCTTTTTCATCTGGTAAATTAACCGTTTCCAAGATGACTCCACATAATGATTAAAAACTATTTGGCTATTATAGCCTTAATTAGACACGTCTAGCATCTAGCACGCCCTGAACTTCGCGAATCGACGCTAAAGCTTTATTCAATTGCTCACCGTCACGAATTTCTACCGTAAAGTTCAAATAAGCGTTGGACTCTTTACTCTGTGTATTAACACCCACCACGTTTAATTTCATCTTAGCAAATGTTTCCGAAATATCTCGTAGCAATCCATTGCGATCTACCGAGGTAATAAAGATATTTACTGGGTAAACGGTTTCGTCAGTTTCCCCCCAATTTACTTCAATAATACGATCGGGTTCTTTTTGTTGAAGTACTTTAAAGGATGGACAATTAATACGGTGAATGGACACCCCTCGACCTCTTGTGACAAATCCACCAATTTTATCAGGGGGTGCTGGATGACAACAACGCGCCAATTGCGTCATCAATGAATCCACACCCACCACTAATACACCACTTTTACCGGTAATCGTCGCACTTGTCGCCGCACTTTGACGAGGTAAAAAGGTTTTCTCCTCCGGTTCTGGCTCTTGCTCAATAAAAGCATTGGCAATCTGGCGCAAGCTGAACTCATCTTTAGCCACCGCAACATAAAGGTCTTCTGGCTGTGCAAAACCTAGCTTACTGGCCAAATGCTCCAAATTCACAGACGTTTTACCTAAGCGCTGTAACTCTTTTTCAACTTGCTCTTGACCTGCATTAATACGAATTTGTAATTCAATCGCATTAAACCATAGTCGTACTTTTGCTTTAGCTCTCGGGCTACGCAAATAAGCTAATTGAGGATTTAACCAATCCCGCGATGGTCCGCCAGATTTTGCCGCAATAATCTCCACCGTTTGTCCTGTTTTTAACGGGGTGTTTAACGAAACCAACTGCCCGTCTACTTTGGCTCCGCGACAACGATGCCCCAAATCGGTATGCAATAAATAAGCAAAATCGACTGGGGTACTACCTTCTGGCAGCTCCAATAAGCGTGCTTGCGGTGTCATCACATAGATACGATCAGGCTTACCTTGCGCTGGTTTTGTTTGAATTAGCTTTTCTTTTTCTTTTTGAAGCGCATCTTTTTTACGCTCAATATCCGCAATCGGTACAGTTTGATTTTTCTCTGCTTGTTCGGTAATCCCCACCTCTTTGCGCCACGATAATAGCTGACGCATCCATGAGATTTGACGGTCATATAAACTAGAAGCACTCACAGAGCCACCTTTAGCACCCGCCTCCTTATAGCGCCAATGTGCTGCCATACCATACTCGGCAAATTGATGCATTTGTTTGGTACGAATTTGCACCTCAAAAATATGCCCTGCTTCGTCCTTAACAACAGTATGCAACGAACGATAACCATTAGGCTTAGGTCGTGCGATATAATCGTCGAACTCCTCCATCACGGGCGTCCAATGTGAATGCACCATCGATAAAGCGGTATAACAATCGCGTTCATTATTAACAATGATACGAATCGCTAATAAATCATAAAGATCCTCAAAAGCCAAGGACTTATTCCGCATTTTGTTATAGATGCTATAGATATGTTTAGCTCGCCCTGCTGTATCTGCCTTGATATGTTGTTCTTCTAGCGCCTTGCGAAGCGTATCAAGGAAATTATTGACCAATTCCTCTCGCTGCTTACGCGTTGCCTCTAACTTAACCGCAATTTCGCGATAAACATCGGGTTTTAAAAAACGCAATGAAAGATCTTCCATCTCCCACTTAATCTGCCAAATCCCTAAGCGATTTGCTAAGGGAGCATAAATATTACTCGTTTGTGATGCCAATTCTGCCGGACAAGGCAATTTACTCTCTGCATACCACCGTAAGGTCTGCAATCGTGCCGCGAGACGAATCAGTACAATTCGCAAGTCCGCTGCCATCGCCAACAGCATTTTACGTAGCATTTCTTGTTGTAGTTTTTCTTGTTCTGCAGAGGGTTGATGCGCCAAAAAGGCAACCGTACCAATGCGAATTAATGCTTGTGCCCCTTCGACCAACTCAAAAAGCTCCGCACCAAAATCATCCATCACCTTGGTCTTAAATTGGCTATCCTCAAGCGTGGAGTCTTCACCCAATGTCAAGGTAATGGTCGACAATAAGGCAGCTGCCATCGTCGTTGCATCCATCTCTAAAAGAGAAAGTACTCTCAAGGTACCTTTAACATGATGAATAGCTGGCTCTTGTGTAAATAATTCCTTATTTTTTAGATAGGGTTCGACCCATGCCAACACTCGATTAAGAAACGCCTGATCTTTTTCACTCAAGTCACCAAAAACCTCGTTTTTCCAAGCTTGGTCAAATTCACTAGGGGTTAAATCGGTACTTTCCATACGCTATGTATTTATTCGAGACGATGATTGTGTCATTATATCGTGTATTGCATAGGATATTAAGTCATGAAAACCCTGTTAATTGTCTATCACTCGCGAACGCATACTGCCCGTTTAGCTGCACTTATGGCAAAAAAGGGAGCAGATAGCATCAAAAAAAGTTTAGCCGTTGAGCATCAAATTTTGTTAAAACAAGCACCAGAAGTCACTTTGGAGGATTTACTCAATGCGGATAGTTATCTTTTTTGTGCACCCGAAAATCTCGGGACACTTAGTGGAGCAATGAAAGAATGCTTAGATACTTATTACTATGATGTATTAGGGAAACTTGAAGGTCGTCCATTTAGTGCCATTATTGGTGCAGGCACAGACGGTTCTGGTGCATTACGCCAGCTACGTACTATTTGCACCGGATGGCGTCTAAATGAAGTCGTGCCCAGTAAGATTTTATTGACACAGGCAGATACACCAGAAACGATTCAAGCTCCGAAAGTGCTAACAAAAGAGCAAGAGGAGCAAGCATGGGAAATAGGTGCCACACTCTTTGCTCTGATGGCGTAAACCTCGTTAGTAACTATTTAAAGCGATGACATGCCTAAAAGTTGGCGTAACTGCTCTTCATCAATAACGCTTACGCCTAACGCTGTCGCTTTTTCTAATTTAGAACCTGCATCAGCACCCGCCACAACATAATCTGTCTTCTTGGATACCGAACCACTTACCTTACCTCCTGCTTGCATAATATAGGCGGCCGCCTCATCACGCTTCCAAACCGGTAAAGTTCCTGTGAGTACGAAAGTTTTGCCAGCGATTTCAGTATTAGTGACTGAGGCTACCACGGCAGCCGTTTCAACTTGCAAACCTGTTGCCAATAAGTCTTGAATCACTGCTTGATTATGTGGCTCAGCAAAGAAACGCACAATGGATTGGGCAACCACTGGCCCTACATCGTTCACCATCAGCAATTGTTCTACTGTCGCTTTTTCTAAGTGTTCAATATGGCCAAAATGGGCAGCCAAATCACGGGCGGTTGCCTCACCCACATGACGAATACCCAATGAATAAATTAATCGAGCAAGACTTGTTTGTTTACTTACCTCAATCGCTGATATGAGATTCTCCGCCGATTTCCGCCCCATTCTATCCAAGCCTATCAGCTTTTCAACCGTCAGTTTATACACGTCCGCAATAGAATGGACAAATCCTACATCGACTAATTGCTCAACGAGTTTTTCACCTAAACCATCGATATTCAATGCTTTACGACTAACCGCATGAATAATACTCTGTTTACGTTGTGCTTCACAAAATAAGCCTCCCGTACAACGAAGCACGGCTTCATCAGGTAGGCGTTCTACGGCAGAATGACAAACAGGACATTCTTCCGGCATACGGAATACCAGTGCAGTCGCTGGGCGTAATTCTGGCAAAGCACGCACCACTTCAGGAATCACATCCCCCGCACGACGCACAATCACCGTATCACCGATACGTACATCTTTACGTCTGATTTCGTCTTCATTATGCAACGTCGCATTGGTAATTGTCACACCACCAACAAATACAGGTTTCAACCGAGCAACTGGCGTTAATGCACCTGTACGCCCCACCTGAATATCAATATCCACTACGGTTGTTTGTTCTTCTTCTGCCGGGAATTTGTGCGCTACAGCAAAACGTGGTGCGCGTGAGACAAAACCCAAGGCTTGTTGTTGGACAAGCTTATTGACTTTATAGACTACTCCATCAATATCAAAAGGCAAAGTCGCACGTTGTTCAGCTACTTGCTGGAAAAAATGATATAAGCCATTTGCACCTCGCACAACAGCACGCTCTTTTGCTACCACAAAACCTGCTTGTGCTAAATAATCTAAACGTGTCGCATGCGTATCACCAATCGCAAAGGTCTGATGTTCAGCAAACACAATTTCACCCCAACCATATGCGAAAAAGCGTAAAGGACGTTGCGCAGTAAGACGAGGGTCTAATTGACGCAGACTACCTGCTGCTGCATTACGTGGATTGACAAAGGTTTTTTCGCCCCGCTTAGCTTGGCGTTCGTTCAGGGCTAAGAAATCCTGACGATTCATCAGCACCTCACCACGCACTTCTAAGACGGCAGGGTATGGTGCATTTAGACGTAATGGTACAGAGGGCATCGTACGAATATTCGCTGTTACATCCTCGCCAACCTGACCGTCACCTCGCGTTGCTGCATGAATCAAGACACCATTCTCATAGCGTAAGCTCATGGCTAAGCCATCAAACTTTAATTCACAGTTATACTCGACAGCTTGTCCTGGCATTAATAAACCCGCCTCAGCTAAACCGTCAGCAACACGCTTATCAAATGCATATAATTCTTGCTCAGAAAAAACATTGCCCAAAGACAACATCGCCTGGGCATGACGTATAGAAGCAAATGCGCTTAGCGGCTCTCCCCCTACTCGCTGCGTTGGCGAATCTGGGGTAATAAATTCAGGATGCTGTTCTTCTAGTGCTTGTAATTCACGCATTAAACCATCGTATTCATTATCTGAAATCGTTGGTTCATCTTTGACGTAATAAGCATAATCGTGACGACGAATCTCATCACGTAAAGCTTCTAAACGTGATTTAACTTCTAACATAATAAGTGTAATTAACTAAATAAACGAGCAGCACGCTCTGAACCCGCCACAAAACCCTCATTTTCTAGATTTTGATAAACTTGAGCAAGTTGCTCATCAATAAGAGGAATAACGGCATTATCCAGTTTTAATGGTTTACCTTCTTCGTCTATGACTTCTGCATTTAAGGCTTTTGCCAGTTCGTGTGCATGTTGAACAAGGTGGCTAAATGGCTTATCAATAATTTGGCTATTAGGCACATCAATCAATAGTTCCACAAACTCAACACCTGCTGAACGGACTTCTGAACTTAACTCACCACCCAATAATAACAAGAACAAAGGCTTACCATTTTCATGTAAGCGCACATGTCCTGCGCCATACTCGCTATAACCTAGACGCTGAGCAATCGTTAAAATCGCTTTAACTGGTTGTGTGCCCTCAAGCTGTAATTTGACACTTAGCTGCGCTTCTAAACTAGCACATAACTCATCTAATTCTGCCGCACGATTTAATACAGACTCTTTGTTTGGTAAATCAATCGTACCATCAAAGGCTTGGGCAATATTATCCGCATACACAACCGCACGATCCCATTCTTCTACACGCAATGGACCACTACGATTGGCTAATAGTACTGCCATTTGTACTGAGCTATAACTCTCTAATGGCTGAATACGTGCACGGTGGTAGCCATCTGAAGTTTCTGCAAAATAACGAATAGTCTTCTGTCCTGTTGTACGTAAAGGCTGTAAATGACTAATTAATTGAGAACCTAAAACTGGCATCACAAACTGAATATCAAACACCGCCTCGCATAAAGCATCTGGAGCATCCTCATCATGCTCTTGCGATAAAGAAGGCTCACCATTTTGAATGGCAAAAATAGGTTCTTTTATTTCAGAACCTGGATTAATAGCATGTAAACCATTTAGCAGGGGATCATGTTCGGAGGCAGGAAATTGCTCTTTAATGCGTTGCTGTGCTTTTTTCTCTTGCCACCAGTTATAGGCAACAACACCTAACACAGCTAATACTCCAAAGATTACGATACTAATTTGTAGACTTGACATATTTTTCCTAAATACCTATTACGCATCACCCATTAGTTTAACAGCAGAATCAATATCTACTGCCACAATTCGAGACACCCCTTGCTCTTGCATGGTAACCCCAACTAATTGTTTTGCCATTTGCATTGCAATTTTATTATGAGAAATAAATAAAAACTGTGTTTGGTCGCTCATACTCGAAACTAAATTCGCATATCGCTCGGTATTAGCATCATCCAATGGTGCATCCACTTCGTCTAATAGGCAGAATGGTGCTGGATTTAACTTAAATAAGGCGAACACTAATGCTGTCGCTGTGAGGGCTTTTTCTCCACCCGATAATAAATGAATCGTACTGTTGCGTTTACCCGGTGGTTGTGCCATGACCTGCACACCTGCATCTAAAATTTCATCACCCGTCATCCGCAATTTCGCTTCACCACCACCAAATAAGCGGGGGAACATTTCACCAAAATGCGCATTGACCTTATCAAAAGTATCTTGCAATAACTCTCGTGTTTCGCGATCAATCTTACGAATAGCCTCTTCTAAGGTATGAATGGCCTCACTTAAATCACGATGTTGATTATCCAAGAATTCTTTCCGTGTTTTGGCCTCATTAAGCTCATCTAACGCTGCTAAATTGACAGGACCCAATGCCTCTATCTGGCGAGAAATACGCTGAACTTCGCTCTGCAACCAAGTTACTTTCTGCCAATTCTCACCTAACTCACGCATTTCTGCACGTAAGGCATCACGGTCAACCTCTTGTAGATTTAATTGCTCAGAGAATTGTTCCACAGCTAAACGAGCGGCTTGAGCATCCAACTGTAATTGCATAATTTTAGCGCGACGTGGCTCTAGAGAGTGCTCAATACTCAAACGACGCTCATCACTTTCTCTTAGACTTGCCTCAAGATTATCCAAATGAATACGAGCTTCATTTAAGGCCGCTTGCTTTTCTGCTTGTACTTGTAAAGCGTCTTCTAAACCGCTACGTGTCGCCTCTTCATCAAACTCAAAGAGTTCTGCATTTAGATTTTCTAATTCAAATTTAGCCTGATCTGCTTGGCTTTTTGACAATTGACGATTACGCTTTAACTCCTCAAGACGAGATTGCAACCCACGCTGACTAAAGCCAACTTCTTGTACCTGACGTTCTGCCTCACGAATCTGTTCTTTTAAAGACTCTGCTTGACCGTCAATATCCTCACCTTGCATTTGTGCTTCTGCGTAACGTGTTTGCTCATCACCTAAACGCATATCAAGTTGTTCAAACTTTTCTTCGCACTCAGCGAGCATGATATTTAATTCTTCTATCTGTGCTTGGGTATCCGCTAAATCTTCATTCAAGCGTTTAGTCAAGGTATTGGATTGCTCCACACGACTTTGCATCTGTGTATACGCCAATTGAACATCATGTGCACGACGTGTTGTATCGGATACCTGTTGGCGTGCTGGGGCTAACATTGACACAATATGTTGATACGCTTGCTCTGCACGCACCACTTCGTCAATGGATTGATCGGCTTTTAATTGGGCGGCACGAATTTCTTTTTGCAGATTCTCGATTTCTTGCTGACGCGCCAACATTCCAGCTTGCTCTGAATCTGCTGCATAGAAATATACCCCATAAGCATCTACCATATGCCCTTGCTTAACAACAAAATGGGTGCCCTCTTTCAGTTGGTTGCGCATTTTAACGGCAGTTTGTAAGTCTTCGACAATATAAACACCGTCTAACCATTGTGCTAATAAAGACTTTAAGTCTGGATCATTTACTCGCACCAAACTCAATAAAGAAGTCAATCCTACGGGTGTCGCTGGTAGAGGCACTGCACTTGGTTTACTATAAAAGGCTAAGCGTGCTGGCGGAGCATCATAAGCAAACCCTGCCACCATCTCTAATTGATGTACCTGCAAAGCCGTCATACGCTCACGTAATACCGACTCTAACGCTGTTTCCCAACCCTGCTCAACATGAATAGACTGCCATAATCGCGAAAAACGATTAAGATCATGCTTTTGCAACCAAGGCTCTAAAGCACCCTTTGACTGCACATCTTCTTGCAAAGCTACCAATGCACTTAATCGAGCCTCTAATTTACTTAAGTGTTGAGACTCTTCTTGTGAACGTACTTGTGCTGCACGACGAAGCTCTTCTGCGCCCGGCAACTTTTCTTCAATTTCTAATAAGCGCTCTTGTGCAACGGCGACATTTTCTTGAGCCACTTCACGTTCTTCTGCTAATTGATTCAAACGCTCCGTATCTGGTGCATCTAACTCTCGTTTTTCTTTTTCTAAGCGCTCTTTACGCACTTCTAAAGATTGCAATTGACGATTAGCCTCTTGCTGTTGTTGCCCAAGCAACGCCAAATTCTGTTCAATCGCTGATAAAGCAATTCGCATCTGCTCGCGTTCTTGTGCTGCAGCTTTTAATTGAGTTTCTAAATCAGGCAACTGGGTACGTAATTCTTCTTCTCGTAATTTAGCCTCCTCTAGACGCTCAACACCCATGGCTAATTCTTCTTCGACAAGAACAATCTGCTCTTCGCAATGCTTAAATTGTTCTAACCACTCTTCTATCTTTTCATTAAGTTGCGTGCGACGAGCTCCTAAGCGTTGTCGAGAATCCACCACATGTCGAATCTCTGCTTCTAAACGACTGACTTGGGTATTGGCTTCATAAAAATGTGTCTGTGCTTTATGTACAAGGTCACTCGCTTGATAATGTGCTTGCCGGCGAGATTCTACTTCGTTCTCAATAGCACGTAACTCAGCTGTAGAGCCTTCTAACTCCGTTTGGGCCGCTTCAATTTCTGCATTTTTACGTTGCTGCTCTTGTAACGCATTTTCCTCACGGTTTAACCAGAGCGCAAATTGTTTTTTATCACCTTCTGCTTGCAAACTACGATAACGTGTCGCTACCTCCGCTTGACTTTCTAATTTGCTAAGTTGCTTTTCTAATTCACTTTGAATGTCTTCGACACGCAAAAGATTCTCTCTTGTATCGGAAAGACGATTTTCTGTCTCTCGACGACGCTCTTTATAACGAGAGACACCCGCAGCTTCCTCCAGATAGACACGCAATTCCTCAGGCTTTGCCTCAATCAAACGATTAATCATCCCTTGACCAATAATCGCATAACCTCTCGCACCAAGACCAGTCCCCAAGAAAATATCATGAACATCTCGACGACGGACTTGTTGATTATTAATAAAGTAACTACTTGTCCCGTCTCTTGTTAAAACACGACGGACGGCAATTTCCGCATAGACACTCCATTGTCCAACGGCACGGCCTTCGGAATTATCAAAAACCAACTCAACGGCTGCACGACCCGCTGGCTTACGTGTACCAGAACCGTTAAAAATAACGTCCTGCATTGACTCACCACGAAGCTCTGATGCCTTGGTCTCACCCAATACCCATCGCACCGCATCAATAATATTAGACTTACCACAACCGTTGGGACCCACAACCCCTACCAACTGACTCGGTACTGGGATAACCGTTGAGTCTACAAATGATTTGAAGCCAGATAATTTAATTTGAGTTAAACGCACAATAAACCATCAAAACAGAACAAGAATTCAACAAACCGTTAGAAACTAATTACTAAGCAATCTAAAAAACAATATAATAACCTAGCTTATCAAAGAATAAGGTTAAGAAAAGTCACCTTCACCAACAAATTTTATATTCTGTCAGGTGACTCACGATATGCATATCAATTTGCTACCAAGATGAGGATGTTTTGAAAAAAGGTTTTTTTACAGTTATGACTGCACAAGCATTATCGTCGCTTGCCGATAATGCTCTGTTCATCGCCGCTATTGCTTTAATTCATCAACTCTCAGGTCCTGACTGGTTAGACTCACTACTTAAGTGGGCATTTGCCGCATCCTATGTTATTTTGGCTGCCTTTGTGGGGGCTATTGCTGACTCTTTCCCCAAAGGTCGAGTGATGTTTGTCACCAACTCAATCAAAATTACCGGTTGCCTCTTGATGTTTATATCGGGGATATTTGCCAATGATAACCCCCAATTACAAACCTATATTATCTGTATTGCCTATGGTCTTGTAGGTATTGGTGCTGCTGCCTATTCACCTGCTAAATACGGTATTGTGACCGAGTTACTCCCTCCCAAAGACTTAGTCAAAGGCAATAGTTGGATTGAAGGATTGACCGTCCTCTCTATTATTTTTGGTTTTGTTTTAGGCGGCATCTTAATTAATCAAAACGTAATCAATTGGTTTTTACAATTTGATGCCTTCCAGCCTTTCAAAGAAACACCCGCAGAAATCGCCATTATCATTATTGGTTTTATTTACCTTGCGGCGGCTGTTTGCAACTTACTCATTCCTAAAACACACTTTGTTTATCCCAAACAAGCAACTAATCCTGTAAAACTCGTCCGCGTATTCTCTAAATATGTGATGATTTTGTGGCGTGATAAGGTCGGACAAATCTCTTTAGCTGTTACCACTTTATTCTGGGGCGCTGGTGCTGTTATCCAACTGGTGGTACTCAAATGGGGAACGGATCACCTAGGTCTTGATGTATCGTCATCTGCTTATTTAATGGGTGTTGCTGCCATCGGGACAATTATCGGTGCTGTGCTTGCTGGACGTATTCCGCTTGAAAAAGCCCTTTCTGTTCTGCCTGTCGGTGTTGCGATGGGACTTTGTGTCATGTTAATGGTGGTTGTTAAAGAACCTTGGGCAGTGTACTCTGTATTAATTCTGGTGGGTGGTTTATCTGGATTCTTTGTGGTACCCATGAATGCCCTACTACAACACCGTGGTCATGTGCTACTCTCAGCTGGACACTCAATTGCTGTGCAGAATTTTAATGAACAATTAAATATTCTTTTAATGGTCGCCTTATACGGCTTACTGGTCCATCTCGACCTACACATTAATACTATCATTATCATCTTTGGTGTGAGTGTGGCTGTGCTAATGTTTGTCGTGATTTTATTGTGCAAACACAATGAGAAAAAATATCCTCAAGCTTTTGAGGAAATTGGCGATACTAGCCACGGCAAGGCACAACACGTCTAAAATACAAAAAGCTACTTATACTCTTCATTAGGTTATAAGTAGCTTTTTATCCCGTATTTTTTAAATTTAACACCATCTCACATCAGAAAATTAAATCCTACTCACTCAAATATGCATTAATTTTCTGTACATCTTCCCACATATCCGCTTTTAATCCCTGATGAATCAGCAACAAACTCGGATGATGGCTCACCACCACAGGAATTTGAATATCATCACTCAGCGGATAAAACCACTCTTGACCTCGTAAGACATCCATACTCCCATTCTCTTGTTTCAAAATCGGTTGCGCCGCTCTTGCCCCCAATAACCAAATGCACTTTGGCTTAAGCAATGCAATTTGTGCTTGTAAATAAGGTAAAGCTTGCTCATATTGACTAGGCAATGTTTCGTCTCGAAGATGTATTTTTAATAGGCTAGTTATCGCAACATCCTCTTTGCTAATCCCTAGTGGTGCCAAGATATTCGCAAGCAATACGCCTGTCTCACCAGAAAAAACAGTCCCCTCAACATAATCATCTGCGCCGGGCATTTCTTCTATAATCAATAAATCAAGCGGCGATTTACCCTCCTGTCCAATCAAGACCTCTTTCTCATCATTCACCCATTGCCACTGCTTGTATTGGTGACGTATTTCTATTTCCAAGTCTGTCCAGTTCTGCGCATGAACCACCGGAATTGAGGTAACTTCAGATTGAGCACGACGCTGACGATTTCGTTGTTTTTGAAATCCTTGATAAATCTCTTGGATAGCTTGTTCTTGCTTGCGGCTAACACGACCTGCTTTTGTCTTGCCCTCTGGAGAGCTACGCTTAATTAAAGCAACAGCATTATTATTAGAGGATGACGCACTATCCTCTTGAACGACTTGAAAGGAGGGCTCTGAGGCTGACTGAGCTATCTCTGGTTCGTAAGGCACTAAGGCCTGCCCCCAAAGCATGGAGATACCCAATTCTTTTAACCATAATGTTTGTACTTCTGAAAGAGGAATTTGCGGTGTCATTACCTCTATGCTCCTTTATTCAGACTAACATCTTTTTGTAATACCAAGGCATCCTCTCTACCACCGTCAGTTTCATAATACGCTTTGCGAACACCAATTTGCTCATAGCCCAGTTTGCTATATAGAGAACGGGCTTTTTCGTTAGAAACACGAACTTCCAGTAGTTGCACATAAGGACCTTGTGAACGACCCATAATAAACAGCTCTAGCCATCGTAGCAATAGTTCACCAAAACCCTGACCTTGTAGACTTGGTGCTACCGCAATAGTCATCAAATTCACCACATCTGGTTCTACCAACTGTACGGCATAAGCAAGAATATTGTCTTGCTCATCTACAAGTGCCCAATTATGATAGTGGATATGCATTAGGGCCGCAAAAAACATCCCCTCTGTCCAAGGCGTGTGATGCGCAACATTCTCAATCGCTATAACTGCAGGCAAATCACTATTGCGCAACGGTCGAATCCATAACGACCTCTCAAGCAATTGAGTCGCCAATGTATTTTGTGCTACTTCAAGAGGATTTAATATCGGTAAAGCAATCTTTGGATTCCCCCCTAGTCCTGACTCCCGTTCAACGGTGGTAAAAGCCACTTTATCTCGTAAATACAAGGGTGCTAACGCCTCCAAAGACGCTCCCCCCTCTTTCTGGAACTTTTTATAAGCTATACTGACTAAAGTATCAGCATGAGCCCAAGCTGTCTCACCAACCACCCACTGTGTATTTGGTAAGACAAAATCTTCTGGATAGGCACTCAATGCATTACCCGCTATACAATACTGCGCTGTTGATAAAGACTGACCCGATACTAAACACCATCTAGGCAATTGTTCTTGCACCCACGCCATCACATCTTGTGATTGCATTAATACAGGTGATAATACAGGAATAGACTTCAATTCACTATTTTTTACTTGATAAACAGCAAGATACACCTCTTGCATGCGGGCATCCAAGGCGACAACGATAAAACCATTATCAATATAAGCTTGTGATAAAACCGCACTCGCCTCCAAAGAACTCACTGGCACAACAGGAATCTGTAAACCTAATGCTAAACCCTGAGCTAGACCGCAAGCCACTCGCAACCCAGTAAATCCACCCGGTCCCTGAGAAAAAGCAACGCCATGAATATCTGTTTTGGTCAATTTTGCATCGGCTAATAGAGTGTCTAATAACGGTAAAACTTGCTCTGCATTTTTACCTTCATTAGTTGAAATTTGAAGTTTTACTGTCTGCACACCTGAATTATCCTGCAAAAGCGCTACGCTCGCTCCATTAGACGCATTTTCAATTGCAATAAAATTGACCATATTACACTCTTCACACAATTTAATCTGTGCCTATTTTAACAAGACTGAGTAGCTGCACATCTATTCTTATCCTAAAATGTCAGATAATTACTTCTTTTAATTTTTTTGCATATTGCAACAAAATAATTCTTTTTTTCTGATAACATTGTTAGTTGTTACATATTATTTAAAATAATCGTTTTAGCCCTTAAAGGAATGCCTACTACTATGCAAACAACAGGTGCTGCTTTACCGCGCAAAATTCTTGTTATCGACGATGACCCTCGTCTTCGTGATTTGCTACGTCGCTATCTCTCAGAGCAAGGATTCACGGTGCACGTTGCTGAAGATGGCAAAGAGATGGTGAAAGCCACTCAGCGCGAAAATTTTGATTTATATATTCTTGACTTGATGCTTCCCGGTGAAGACGGTCTTTCTATCTGTCGTCGTATTCGTGGTGCTAATGATATGACGCCTGTGATTATGCTGACAGCAAAATCAGAGGATATTGATCGTATTCTCGGTCTCGAAATGGGTGCAGATGACTACCTCACGAAGCCATTTAATCCTCGTGAACTACTCGCACGTATCAATGCTATTTTACGTCGTCGTCAAGTTGAAGAACATCCTGGTGCGCCAAGCCATGAGACTGAATTAATTAATTTTGGGCCTTATACCCTTAACTTATCGACTCGTACGCTCACTAAAAAGGGAGAGATTATTCCTATTACAACGGGTGAATTCTCTGTTCTTAAAGTCTTTGCTCGTAACCCTCGTGAGCCCATGTCGCGCGACAAGCTCATGGAGCTTGCACGTGGCCGTGAATACGAAGCATTTGACCGTAGTTTAGACGTTCAAATTTCACGTTTACGCAAATTATTAGAACCTAATCCTGCTAAGCCTATCTACATTCAAACAGTATGGGGCTTGGGTTATGTGTTTGTTCCTGATGCAGACGCTGGACAATAATTTTGCGGATAAATCGACTCTCAGTGAAAAAACTCTTGACGCCTTTTAGAGATTTAATGAGTCGGTTGAGGCTGGGTGTATTTGGTAGAGCCTTTTTAACATTATTCGCTCTACTGGTCGTCAGCCTCTCAGCTTTCGTTTTTGCCTTCTTATTTGCGCAACTAGAGCCTAGAGCAACTCAAATCGCTGAACGCGCAATTACGGCTTATCACATCACCCAACGTGCATTTCGCTTCGCTCCTCTCGAAACACATCCTGCTCTTATTCTTGAATTAGCCTCAATCGGTGATACCCAAGCCTATCCAAAAGAATCTGGTGATAATTACAAACCCTTACCTGATGACACCTTTTGGAACCTTGTTTCTAGCAAAGTCAGGGGAACCTTATTGCATGACCCAGATTTAATTATTGCTAGCTCAGTTAACAATGTAGAAGGTATTTGGTTAAGCCTCCGAACCCTCAATAATCAAGAGTACTGGCTCATGATTCGGAATCCACCCATTTTTACAGATATTAAAAGCGAATGGATTTATTGGAGCCTTATCATTCTGGCACTCTCTGTGCTTGGCTCTAGTATTGCCGCCTTTCTTGCAAATAAACCACTAGGACAACTTTCTCAAACAGTTCACACATTATCACGCGGAGAAAAGCCAGTTCCCCTACCTGAAGACTCTGGTCCACAAGAGCTAAGAACGCTCTTTCGTGATATTAATACCATGGTATCTGATCGCTTACAATTAGACAGTGACCGTCAAGTGATGCTAGCGGGTATTTCTCATGATTTGCGCACACCACTTGCTCGTATGCGCTTAGAACTAGAAATGTCGAATATTCCTGAAGAGTCCATGCAAGCCATCGATCAGGATTTAGAACAAGTCAATCACTGTATCAATCAAATCTTGGAATACTCTCGCCCGACTGCAGAAAAAGCCTCCTTAATCAATATCAGTACAACATTAGAAAATCTCTGCCGTTTGGAGTCTGCTTATACCGCTGAACTTAATGGCAAGTTACGCTATCATATAGAAAACAATCTGTTTGCTCGTATTGTTGAAGGCAATTTAAAACGTGTCGTTGGCAATCTTATTGAAAATGCTCGTCGTTACGGCAAAAATGAAAATGAGCAAATTGAAATAGATCTAAAAGCTTATCGTCACCATGGCAATATCTATATTGATGTTAGTGATTACGGTAAAGGTGTCAACGAAGAGGATATTCCTCGTATTATGCGCCCATTCTCTCGCGGTGAACAAGCTCGAACCGGTGTGAGTGGCTCAGGATTAGGTTTAGCTATTTGTGAGCGTTTACTTAAACCAGTAGGTGCTCGCCTCAAGCTTTTACCTAATAAGCCTAGAGGTTTATTGTGTAGGATAGAAATTTCCTTATATGACAATAAAAATATTCAATTAGACGAAAAAATTTAATAGTTTTAGAATATCGTTATGGTTTAGTTAAGTCATAACGACTTATCCCCTTAGTTAACTTAAAAGGACTTAAAGATGAAAACAGTTGGTGAAAAATTAGAAGCGTTTAAAGTAGTTGGTGTTAAACCTGGTTTCAACAACCACGAAGAAAACGGTGTATCAGCTTTCGAAGACATCACAGAAAGCTCATTCCCAGGCAAATGGAAAGTTATTTACTTTTATCCAAAAGATTTCACTTTTGTTTGCCCAACAGAAATCGTTGGTTTCAACAACTTAGCTAAAGACTTCGAAGACCGCGAAGCTGTACTATTAGGCGGTTCAGTAGATAATGAGTTTTGTAAATTAGCATGGCGTCGTGACCACAAAGACTTAGATCGTTTAGGTCACTACCAATTTGCAGATACAACAGGTTCTTTAATCGACCAATTAGGTGTACGTGAAAAGGCAGCTGGTGTTGCTCTACGTGCGACATTTATCGTTGACCCAGATAACGTTATCCAACACGTTTCTGTAAACAACTTAAACGTTGGTCGTAACCCAGAAGAAATCTTACGTATTTTAGATGGTCTACAAACTGACGAATTATGCCCATGCAACCGTGCAGCTGGTGGTGCAACTTTATAATTGTTTGATTGACAAACATATAGCACAACAAAAGCACTATTTCTTAAGATAGTGCTGAGTGGCTCAGCTATATGCTGGGCCATTTTTGTATCTAATGGTTATTGGGCTCCCCCTTATCCTATTAATCACAAAACATCTCTAGGAAATATATTATGGAATTTTTATCTGTTATTAAAAATGAAATCCCTGACTGGGCAAAAGATATTCGTTTAAATTTAGATGGCACGATTGCTCGCTCTTCTTTATCTGCAGCGGATGCAGTGGGTGTCGCTTTAGCTGCTGCTTATGCTGCAAAAAGCACATTCTTAATTGAGCAATTTAAATCTGGTCTAAGCGAAGAAGATGTCAATGGCGTTTTAACTGCCGCTGCTTTAATGGGTATGAACAACGTGTATTACCCATATACTGAAATGGCGGGGGATGACCAATTACGTACATTGCCAGCAAAGCTACGTATGAATGCATATGCCACTCATGGTGGTGTTGATAAAGCACGTTTTGAGATTTTTGGTTTAGCGGCATCTATCGTAGGGAAATGTCATTTCTGCGTAAAATCTCACTATGACAACGCCAAAGCTGCTGGTTTAACTATCGAACAATTGCAAGACGTCGGTCGTATTGCTTCTGTCGTTAATGCCGCAGCACAAGTGCTCGCTGCTCAAGGTAAATAATGGTTGATGTAGCGCCTCATTAACGTTACATTGATAACAACACGCCCTCACTGCACAGGTATTTTGCTCTGCGGTGAAGGGCGTTTTTTATGGCCCTCAGTATGCACTGACTCAATAAGCCTGTTTTTTAAGACCTTTCTGGATAAAATGGCATAATACCAGCTTTTTCAATATTCAAAACTGCTTGAAGTCCTTGAAGTCTTTTCACAATAGAAGCCGTTACCTCTTCTGCTGCCGCTAAGTCCTCTGCACTAACCCGTTTTTCTTCTTTACCAAATAAGGCCGTGTCTAATAAGTGCCAAGCATGCGCTTTGGGGTGACAAAGATGTTTAACGCCTGGTTCATGCTCACCAAATAAAGTTCCCACCACGGTACAACGCGTAAAGGCAATACCCAATGCACCGTCCTCTCCACCAAGACGACGAAATAGCTCATGCTGTGGGAACCCCCCTGCTGCCATAAAAGCATTACGACGAAAAACCATATTCCCTCCTACCGTCATTTCTAAGGTTTGCCAAATTCGAGGGAATCCTTGATGATACTGATAATGACTAGGTAAACTCACAGGACGTAGCTTTAAACGCACTAAACTGATATACAAATATTGCTGAAAAATCATGTAAGCCGCACTCAATGCACCTGTCTCATACTCATCATCGGCATCTAAAAAAGCAATCAGGTCAGCATCACTTTGCATAGCCCCCCAATTACGAGCACGTGCAGCTCCCCCATTCACAGGCATTGATAAGACTTTTACCCGGACATCTTGTTGCGCTAATTGTTTCATTAGCAAAAGGCTGCTATCGGTGGAACCATCATCTACCACAATAATATGACGAACCTCTGCTTGTTGTAAGGCACTTTGCACAGCACGTTCTAACATTTCTTCATCGTTGTAGCAAGGAATCACCACATCCAGAATAAGATTACTCATCTCTATTTACTCAGTAATACAACCACAGTAGCAGCAATCCCTTCCTTACGACCTAAGAAACCTAAATACTCATTTGTCTTACCTTTCACATTCACACAATCTTCAGCAATTTGTAAATCAGCCGCGATATTACTTACCATCGCTGGTGCATAAGGCATAATCTTGGGGGCTTGTGCATGAATAGTCGCATCCACATTTACTACGCACCACCCTGCAGACTTCACTTTATCAAAAGCCGCTCTAAGCAATACTCGACTATCTGCACCTTTATATTGAGGGTCGGTATCTGGGAATAACCGTCCAATATCCCCCATACCTGCTGCACCTAACACAGCATCTGTAATAGCATGCAGTAAAGCGTCTGCGTCTGAATGTCCTTGTAAGCCATGAGTATGCGGAATCGCTACTCCCCCTAAAATTAATGGGCGCCCTTCTACCAAAGCATGAACATCAAATCCTTGTCCTACACGAAAACTCGGCATCATAAAAAATACTCCACTAATTCAAAATCTTCTGGCCATGTCACCTTTATGTTCTTCCAATGCCCTTTCACTAATAAACATGACTCCCCTACAAACTCGATAGCACTTGCCTCATCTGTTACAACAAAACCTGCTTGCAAGGCTTGCTGTAAAGCATTTTCTAATTGTGCTTTTTTAAATAATTGTGGTGTTTGTGCCAACCACAATCCTTGTCTATCAATGGTTCGCTCTATGACTGGTAAAGTTTGATGAGATCGCTGGCGTTTGACTGTATCGCTCACAGGCAAAGCAAGAATCCCCCCCGAATCAGCCTGAATACATTGCTGTATCAATGCATCCAAATTAGCAAAAGGCAATCCCGGTCTCGCCCCGTCATGCACCATCACCCAAGCATTATCATCTAAATCACTCGCTATAAGTGTATTTAATACCGTATCTGCCCGTGTTGCACCACCTGTCCGAGAAACGATACATTGTGGGGGTAGACTTAATGTTTCTATCCAATCATCTTTATCTGCCACACCAATCACAACGGATGTCATCATAGGATGTGCTAATAAAGCATCCACGGTATGCAGCAACATCGCCTTATCTTTAATTAAACGATATTGTTTTGGAATAGCCATACCATTCCAACTTGCTTTTGCTCGTTCACCCACGCCGCCTGCTGGAATAATCGCGGTAATCTGTGGCATTGTTTGCATAGCTCTAAGGTTCTAAAGTAAAAGTTTATTGTAGCAGACTTATAGGTGGCAATAATCGCTCTCATCGTAGACAACTCACGCTCTTGCTGTATATCGCCCTCACTGCGGAACGTGTAGCGAACCTTGTTGCCATTAGCATTGGCTGTCCGCCCACACTGCAGACAGTTCACTCTTGCTTCGGAAAGTGCTTCGCCGTTTCCAATATCGCTACGAGTGAATGTCTCTCCGTGTGGTCTTGTGCTCATTGGCACAGCAATCTTAACTCAAGCACTCAAGGTTTGCGGAGACGTTTCGATGCACAAAGCGAGTTAGGCGAGCGGCAGCGAGGCTCTGTTCGAGCGACTGCGCGAAACGTGCAGCGAATCTTGTTGCTATTAGTGTTTTGCTGTCCGCCCACACTGCAGACAGTTCACTCTTGCTCCGGAAAGTGCTTCGCCGTTTCCAATGTCGCTACGAGTGAATGTCTCTCCGTGTGGTCTTGTGCTCATTGGCACAGCAATCTTAACTCAAGCACTCAAGGTTTGCGGAGACGTTTCGATGCACAAAGCGAGTTAGGCGAGCGGCAGCGAGGCTCTGTTCGAGCGACTGCGCGAAACGTGCAGCGAACCTTGTTGCCATTAGCATTGGCTGTCAAAACTGAGCACGTACTCTTTTGTTATCATTTACAATAACCCTTTTACTCACTATTCGTTGTCATGAAGAGCTTAATTCAGTTACCTGCTAGTGCATTAAAAGTTGGTCAAAAATTCTCTATTGCTAAACCACATGGTTCTGGTGATGCGCTATGGTTAACAGAATTGGCTTTACAAGAGAAAAAATGCATCGTCCTATTTTGTGCTGATCCATTAGAGGCACAACGCTTAACGGAAGAGATGCGTCTTTTCAATAAGGCACTACGTATCAATCAGTTTCCTGATTGGGAAACCTTACCTTATGATACGTTTTCTCCTCATCAAGACCTAATTTCCGAACGATTACAAACACTCAATCAACTCCGACATAATGAAGTTGATATTTTAGTGATTCCTGTAACGACAGCACTTTACCGTCTTGCCCCTCCCTCATTTTTAGCCGCCTTTACCTTCTCTTTTAAAAAAGGTGCGCGTTTAAATGAACAAGCACTCAAAGAACAGTTAGTGCTTGCTAACTACAACCATGTTAGCCAAGTCACTGCATCCGGTGAATTTAGCATTCGTGGTAGCATTATTGATATTTTCCCAATGGGGTCTGCTCTACCTTATCGTCTTGATTTAATGGATGATGAGATTGACTCTATCCGCTCTTTTGATGTCGATACCCAACGTAGTATTTATCCTGTTAATGAAATCAATTTATTGCCTGGGCGTGAATTTCCCATGGATGCCGAGTCACGACAACAATTCCGTGCACGTTTTCGTGAAATATTTGAGGGAGACCCTTCGCGTGCCTTACCTTACAAAGACGTGGGTAATGGCATTAACTTTGCAGGAATTGAATATTACTTACCCTTATTCTTTGAAAAAACAGCCACAATTTTCGATTACTTACCTCAGAACAGTATTAGTTTTACTATTGGTGATATTGATAAAACAATCACTGACTTTAGCGAGGACACTCAAAATCGTTACCGTTTTTTAAATAGTGACCGTGAGCGCCCTATTCTGGCACCCACCCATCTATTTCTTTCGAGTGAGCAATTTTTTCACTCTCTGAAAAACTTCCCTCGTTTAGCCTTTGACACTAAAACAGTTAGCGAAACCATTGCTCAACCACCTAATGTCTCCGTCTTACGTCGACACGAAGATCCTTTTCAACATTTAAAAAAACTAATTGATAGCGATACATGGCAAGTACTCCTTTGTGCTGATTCTGCAGGTCGTCGAGAAACTTTGCTACAACTACTACAAGAAAATCAATTACGTCCCTCCATGGTAATGGATTCTGTAAATGATTTTCTACAGGAACCTCAGTCCTTTGCGATGGCTGTTGCTCCCTTGCAAAAGGGTTTTAGCTTACTTGATAAAAATATCATTATCCTTACCGAAAATGACCTCTATCCAGAAAGTGCCGGGCAAGTCCGCCGCCGTCGCCAACAAGAAAAACATAGTGATGTTGATGCCATGGTGCGAGACCTTTCTGAACTACAAGAAGGTGATCCTATTGTGCATGTTCAACATGGGATTGGTCGCTATAAAGGTCTTACCCATATGGAAATCAATGGCGACCTCGTGGAAATGTTACAGATTGACTATGCCGGTGAAAGTAAGCTTTATGTTCCTGTCTCACAATTACACGTTATCTCTCGTTATTCAGGTACTGACCCTGACACTGCTCCTTTGCACAAACTAGGCTCAGGACAATGGGAAAAAGCGCGTAAAAAAGCGGCTAAACAAGTGCGAGATACTGCGGCAGAGCTTTTGCATATCTATGCTCAACGCGCTTTACGACAAGGCTTTAGCTTTAATTTACCTTTACAAGATTATGAGCAATTTGTTGAAGGCTTTGGTTTTGAGGAGACTGCTGACCAAGCACAAGCGATTAATGCCGTTATCCATGATATGACAAGCGATAAACCGATGGATCGCCTCGTCTGTGGTGATGTGGGTTTTGGTAAAACCGAAGTTGCTCTGCGTGCTGCTTTCCTATGCATTGCCAATGGACAACAAGTCGTGATGCTCTGCCCGACCACATTGTTAGCGGAGCAACATGCGCAAACCTTTAGTAATCGTTTTGCTGATTGGCCCGTCAAAATTGCTGAACTATCGCGTTTTCGCTCTAGCAAAGAAGTTGCAGCAACCCTGCAAGGTTTAGCTGACGGTACTGTCGACATGGTAATTGGCACACACAAAGTCTTGTCAAAAGAAGTCAATTTTAAACGCTTAGGTTTAGTCATTATCGATGAGGAGCATCGCTTTGGTGTACGTCAGAAAGAAGCCCTCAAAGCTCTACGCTCTGAAGTCGATATTCTGACCCTAACTGCCACGCCTATCCCGCGTACACTCAGTATGTCTTTAGAAGGGATTCGCGATTTTTCAGTCATTGCCACGGCACCACAAAAACGCTTAGCAATTAAAACCTTTGTACGACGTGAAGACAATAGCACCATTCGTGAGGCTGTATTACGTGAATTAAAACGTGGGGGACAAGTTTATTTTTTACATAATGAAGTTGATACCATTTATAACCGTAAGGCACGTCTTGAAGAGCTTATTCCGGAAGCACGTATCGGTGTCGCCCATGGTCAAATGAATGAGCGAGAACTAGAAGCGGTGATGAAAGATTTCTATCACCAGCGTTGTAATATTCTACTCTGTACCACGATTATTGAAACAGGTATTGATGTACCGAGTGCCAATACTATCATTATGCACCGTGCCGATAAATTAGGATTGGCACAGCTTCATCAATTACGTGGCCGCGTTGGTCGCTCACACCATCAAGCTTATGCCTATCTCCTAACCCCCGGTGATGATGCCATTAGTTCGCAAGCTAAAAAGCGTCTGGATGCCATTCAGTCCATGGAGGAATTAGGTTCTGGTTTTTATCTTGCCATGCATGACTTAGAAATCCGAGGTACAGGTGAGGTCCTTGGGGATCAACAATCCGGCAATATTCAAGAAGTCGGTTTTACCCTCTATGCGGATATGCTTAATCGTGCTGTAAAAGCCTTGAAAGAAGGTAAAGAACCTGATTTAGAATCCCCTTTTGATTTAAGTACAGAAGTTAATTTACATACGTCTGCGCTATTACCCAATGAGTATTGCCCTGATATCAATATGCGTTTATCCATTTATAAACGCCTCTCACATGCTGAAGATGAAAGTACCTTATGGGAAATTCAAGAGGAACTCACCGATCGCTTTGGTAAACTGCCTGAACCTGCCTTAATGCTCATGATGACTCATCGTCTACGTCTGATGGCACAAAAAATTGGTTTACTTAAAATTGATATTAGTGAAGAGAGTGCATTACTCGTCTTTAATGCCAGTGACAATAAAATTGACCCTGTGACAATTATTGAATTGATTCAACAACATCGTCATATCCGTTTGCAAGGTCCCGATAAGTTACGTATTGAATTAAAAAATATGCCTGATATTGCTCAACGTATTGATAGCATTCGTCAATTGATTAAAACCTTGTCTGGGGGACAATTGTAAGGCAATCATTCACTTATCCAATCAGCCACTTCAAGATTGGGGACACGTAAAAACTCCTTTGTGTTATGCGTTAATAAAATTAACCGTCGTGACAATGCTTGCGCTGCAATTTGAATATCGTAAGCCCCTATGGGTGTCCCCTGATTATATAAAAATGCTTTTATTGTCCCTGCTATCCTTGCATCTTCTGCTGTAAAAGGCAGTTTTTCAAAAGGTAATAACTCAAGTTTTGCTAAATTTTCTTCTTTACGCTGACTACGTTCAGCCCCATATTGCATTTCGAACAATACAATAGTTGAGAGTCCAAAATCACTTGGGGTATACATTCGCATTTTTGCTAAAAGACTAGTATTTCTCTTCATTAATGCGATTAATACGTTAGTATCCATCAAGAATTTCATTCTAAATCCCCCCAATTTCTTTCCTGAGGAACTACTTGTTGCTTCATTTCATTAACACTTCGAATCCAACTTTCATCTATTGTTCCTAATTCATCTAACCAATCCCAACCATCTATCACAGGTTCTATAATGAGCTTATTACCTTGTTGCTCAATGCGTACTGTCTTACTATTCAAGCGAAACGCCTTGGGCAAGCGAATAGCTTGTGAATTTCCTGTCCAAAATACTTTAGCAACCGTCATAGAAAACACCTCGTATATATTATTTATATATACGTTATCAGATTTCAGCTGTTTTGACAAAATAATCTCCTTTTCCCACAGTCTCTTTTGTATAATTTCCCTCTATCCTAAAAGAACTTTTTTGTAAAAGATAGATAACAAAATATAGGTAGGATAAACTTGTCCTATTATTTTCCTTCGAGTCCATTATGTCAAACTACGCCAGTATCGTTTTACAAGCACCTAGCTTAAACCTTTCTCTACTCGAACAAGCCGCAGCTTTAGCGAATGCCAATCAACTGATTTTATTAGGTGCTCATAGTGGCTTATTAAACGATATTGATAGCGATACGGTAAAAGAAATTCAACAATGGGCACAGCATAATCGTGCTGATTTTGCTTATTTCCCTCAAGGTCTTCAGGACTGGAAAAATATGAAAGTCTTAGCCATGGATATGGACTCCACGCTTATCAATATTGAATGTATTGATGAAATTGCTGCCATTGCTGGTCGCAAAGAACAAGTATCTGCCATTACTGAAGCTGCCATGCGTGGTGAAATCACCGACTTTTCAGAAAGTCTCCGCCGTCGTGTTGCCATGTTAGAAGGCGTACCAGCTACAGCGCTTGAGCAAGTCTATACAGAAAAACTTCGTTTAAATCCGGGTGCAGAACATTTAATTAAAAAAGCCCATGAAGCAGGTATTAAAACCCTCTTAGTTTCGGGTGGTTTTACTTTCTTTACGAATAGACTGAAAGAACGATTGGGTCTTTATGAAACACATGCGAATACACTAGAAATCGACAATCAAGGTTATCTAACAGGACGTGTCTTGGGGTCTATTGTCGATGCTCAAGCCAAAGCAAATTATCTACAAGCACTAGCTGCCAAAGTTGGAGCAGATACGTCTCAATGTATCGCTATGGGTGATGGTTCTAATGATTTGCTTATGATGCAACATGCCCATTATTCCGTCGCTTATCGTGCCAAACCAATCGTCCAAGAAAAGGCTGCCTATAGCATTAATCATAGCGGTTTAGATGCTGTACTAAATTGGTTTAATCCCTAATTAAATCTCTTTCTAAAATACTCTACAATCCTTCTTTTATCCCCGAAGGATGTACTTATGGTCAAAGATATCTCAATCACCGCGGTGCTTGCAGGTATTTTAGCTGCCATCATTGCTTATTGTGGCCCTTTATTAATTATCTTTCAGGTCGCTCAACTTGCTGATATATCCAATGACACCTTGATGAGCTGGGTTTGGGGAACTTCTTTTGGCATAGGTATAACTACCTTATTTCTGAGCTGTAAATTCAAAATCCCTATCATGACGGGCTGGAGTGTACCCGGCACCGTACTCCTACTTAGTCTATTCCCTTCTTTTAGTGTCGGAGAAATGGTGAGTGGCTATATGATTGCCAGTATCGGGATTATTCTTGTAGGGTTGTCTGGTCAATTCGATAGACTAATGGCTTGGATTCCACAAGGTGTCGCTGGTGGTATGCTAGCAGGCTTACTCTTTCAATTCGGTGCCTCTGCTTTTAAAACTATTAGCGTCTCGCCAACACTTTTTATCTTAATGCTTAGCACCTACCTTTTAGGTAAGCGATTTGTCCCTCGCTACCATATTCTCATGGTATTTATTGTTGGTATCCTCTATGTTTTGCTCACAGGTCAATTACAAACCGATAAATTTGAATTGCGTTGGGTAACACCACAACTCATTATGCCGGAGTTTACGCTTAATAGTTTATTAAGCTTTGCCCTCCCTCTACTGCTGGTAAGTCTTAGCGGTCAATACCTACCCGGAATGGCCATTTTACGCCTTGATGGTTTTCATCAGGCCAAATCACGTCCAATCATGTTAGTGACGGGTGCAACTTCTGCTCTAACTGCCTTAACAGGAGCTGTTCAAATTGTACAAGGTGCCGTGAGTGCTGCTATTGCAACAGGCAAAGATTGTCATCCTAATCCTGATAAGCGTTATATTGCTGGTATTAGTAATGGTCTAACGTATATGTTGGGAGCATTTGGTGCAAGCACCATTGTAACGCTTTTCACTGTTTTCCCAAGTGCACTCGTCGCTATTTTAGCTGGACTTGCGCTACTCAGTACCATTTATAGCAATATTACTATAGCCATTGAGGATAAGGAGAATCGTGAAGCCGCCTTACTGACCTTTATCATTACCGCATCAGGTATGACTTGGTTGGGTTTTGCCTCGGCATTTTGGGGGATTGTGATTGGAATGGGTGCTGCACTATTATTTAACCCTAAACTACGCATTAAGTTTAACTAAACCGCAACACCACAACACTTTATTCTTCTAAACGACTTTTAGGTAAATGAGGATGACGCATCAGATGACGCCATGTAAAGCCGGGAAATACTAATACAAGAAAGATACAAATACTAATGGCATAGAATTGCCAACTTTGCACAAAACGATTGGCATAATACGATTCGATAAAGAAGCCAACTGCCACTACAAAACACGCAAAAACAGCTAATTCAAGTAAGTGAATACCCATATTTTTATAAGCAACGGTTTTACCATAAATAAAACCAGGAACAGCAAGCAATAAAATAAAGGCTACACCACCAAATGCCTTTGCACTCATCGACAGGCCGACATCTGTTAATAGATAAAATGCCGTACCTAAAAAGCAATATGACAATAAAGCACGTCCAAGGTAATAGCCCATAAATTTATCAGGCTCACCCTTGAGTTTTACGGGTGCCAAAACAAACATCCGTTCAGTGAGAAACGGTAAATTAGCACAAACAACAGCCAATACGATAATCAACCAAACGGATGTCTCTGGATACATAATTCTTCTTTACATTATTGAGCGAATTTTAACGATGCATCAATCACTTGAACACATAACGCTAATAAACCACCCGGTAAGATACCTAATAATAAAATCAATAAACCATTTACAGATAATACACCACTACGGAAGCTTAATTGGTTACCGATAACAGGGGCATTGACTGCAGGCTCATCAAAGTACATTGTTTTTACCACTCGTAAGTAGTAGAAAGCACCAATAAGTGAGAACAATACAGCTACAATCGTCAATACCACATGACCTGCTGCTAAAGCCGCCTGCAATACAACTAATTTAGCATAGAAACCCACTAATGGTGGAATACCTGCCAATGAGAACATAAGGATAAGAATCGCAAATGCTAACAATGGATGGCGCTTATTTAGCCCTGCTAAATCACTGATTTCTTCGCTCTCAAAACCTTGACGGCTAAGGATTAGTACCACACCAAATGCGACTAACGTCGTTAATACATAAGTCACCATGTAGAATAACGAAGCACCATAAGCACCACTTGCAAGCTTACCGTCCGTCACTCCTGACAATAGACCTAATAAAACAAAACCCACATGCGAAATCGTCGAATAAGCCAACATACGTTTAAAGTTAGTTTGCATAATCGCCGTGAGGTTACCAATCGCTAATGATAATACAGCTAAAATCACTAACATCGGTTGCCAGCTAATAGCCACTGCATTCATCGCCTCTACTAATAAACGTAATGTCATCGCAAATGCAGCCAATTTAGGTGCTGACGCAATCGTTAATGTCACTGCTGTTGGCGCACCTTGGTAAACGTCAGGAATCCACATATGGAATGGTACCGCACCTAATTTAAAGGCGATACCTGCCACCACGAATACCACACCCAATACAAAGGCCATTTGTTCAAATTTACCGCTTTGTAATACAGCTGCGACACCTGCTAGGCTAACTTCACCTGTTGCACCATAAACCATAGAAATACCGTACAACATAAAGCCTGAAGCCAATGAACCTAGCACATAATATTTCATCGCAGACTCAATACTACCAAGATGATCACGACGAACCGCCACCAAAGCGTATAAAGCTAATGACATTAACTCTAAACCCAAGTAAATGGTCAGCATGTTTGTGGCTGAAATCATCACCATTTGACCTAATAAAGCAAACAGGCTTAGGGCGTAGTATTCACCGCCTTTTACCATTTGACGCTCAACTAAGTATTGACGGCTATAAATTAATGTTGCTAATACCGCTAAGTATGAACATGCTTTTAAAAGGTGAGCAAGAGGATCTGCTGTAAACTGTCCGTAGAAGGTTGTACCAACAACACCTGTATTCCATTGGAATAAAGTAATCACAGTCACAACGACTAAAGACAATAAAGAAAGCGAGTAGCTCACTGCACTATCTTTTGACTTAGCAAATGCCTCTACAAGTAAAATACCGGTCGCTAAAATACAAAGAACAATTTCCGGTAATGCGAGTACAAAATTAAATTGATTATCCATTATTGTCCCAGACCTTACAGTTTAGATTGAGCAACATGCTCAAGTAAGTTTTGTACAGAAACGTGAATAACATCTGTAAATGCTTGTGGATACACACCCATAAACAGTGTAAATACCGCCAATGTTGCTAATACCGCAAACTCACGTTTACTAATATCATCCATTTGCTTCACTTCTGGGTTAGTAATATTACCAAAGGCAACACGCTTAACCATCCATAGCGAGTAAGAAGCACCTAGAATTAATGCTGTCGCAGTCAATAAACCAATCCAGAAATTGTATTCCACTGCACCCAGAATAACGTAGAACTCACCTACGAAACCACTCGTTGCTGGTAAGCCACTATTTGCCATTGAGAACAATACAAAGAAAGTCACAAACTTAGGCATAACATTGATGACACCGCCATAATCAGCAATACGACGCGAGTGTAAACGATCATAAAGCACACCGATACACATAAACATTGCACCCGATACAAAACCGTGTGAAATCATTTGAATAATCGCACCTTCAACACCAGCTGTATTGAACATGAAAAAGCCTAATGTCACAAAAGCCATATGCGCTACTGATGAATAAGCCACCAGTTTTTTCATATCCTCTTGAACGATTGCCACTAAACCAATGTAAATCACTGCAATTAATGATAAAGCAATCATTAAACCAGCCATACTTTGTGAAGCATCTGGGGCAATCGGTAGCGAGAAACGTAAGAAACCGTATGCACCAAGCTTTAACATAATAGCAGCCAACACAATCGAACCACCTGTTGGTGCTTCAACGTGAGCATCAGGCAACCATGTATGTACTGGCCACATAGGTACTTTCACCGCAAATGCCGCAAACAAGGCAAAGAAAATCAATAATTGCGGTGTCATGGCTAATGGTAATTGTTGCCATGTAGCAATATCAAATGTACCTGTCTTTGTATAGAGGTAGATAAACGCAATTAATGTGAGCAATGAACCTAACAATGTGTATAGGAAGAACTTAAAAGCAGCATATACACGATTTGGTCCGCCCCATACACCAATAATGATGTACATAGGAATTAAGGTTGCCTCAAAGAATACATAGAAAAGCAAACCATCTAATGCCACAAATACACCGACCATTAATCCAGAAAGGATTAAAAAGGCTGCCATATATTGTGCCACTCGTGTCGTGATGACTTCCCAACCTGCAACAACAACAATCACTGTTACAAAGGCAGTCAAAATGACAAACCATACGCTAATGCCATCAACGCCTAAATGATAAGCCACATTAAATGCGTCAATCCATGCGGCTTTCTCAACAAACTGCATCTCTGCCGTTGTCGAATCAAAACCTGCAATAATAGGCAATGTCACTAAAAAGCTCACAATTGCACCCATCAATGCCATTTTACGTGTATATTCCGCTCGCTCATCACGACCAAAAATTAGCACGAGAATACCGGCAATAATCGGTACAAAAATCGATAAGGAAAGCCAAGGAAGATTAGATGTCATTTCGCCGCCCTTAACCTAATACAAAGAAAGAAATTAATACGATTAAACCCACAATCATTGCAAATGCATAATGATAGATGTGACCTGATTGGAACACGCGGCTAAGCGCAGCTACCAAGCCTACTAATCGGGTTGAACCACCAATAAAGATACCTTCGATAATGCCTTTATCACCAACATTCCAGAAGAACTTACCTAAAGCACGACCACCGCGAGCAAACACATTTTCGTAAATCCAATCCACGAAGTATTTATTCTCAAGAACGCGGTTTACACCCGATAATGCTTTATAAATCTTCGGTGGTAATGCTGGATTAACAACATAACCATACCAAGCGACGACTAAACCAGCCACCATCAACCAGAATGGTAAGGTTGAGAAAGCATGAACGCCATAAGCAACCCAACCATGGAAGTGCTCAGCCAATGTTGCCATTGCTGGACTATTTGGACCGATAAAGATGGTATTAGCAAAGTAACCTTTGAACAATAACGCATCCACTGCCCACGCACCTACGGCAATAGAAGGAATCGCTAATAACACTAATGGTAATGTCACTACCCATGGAGACTCATGCGGTGTACCACCATGATGATGGTCATCATGAGCATGATCATCGTGACCATGTGCATGAGCTGTCGTATCAAAACGCTCTTTACCATGGAATACCAAGAAGTACACACGGAATGAGTATAGCGATGTCACAAATACACCAATTAGCGTCGCATAGTAGGCAAAACTAGATCCCCATACAGTTGAATAATGTGCAGCCTCAATCACGTGCTCTTTTGAGTAGAAACCCGAGAAGAACGGTGTACCTACAAGTGATAAAGTCCCAATCAAGAACGTAATCCACGTGATTGGCATATACTTACGTAAACCACCCATATTACGGATATCTTGGTCATGGTGCATACCGATAATCACCGAACCCGCACCTAAGAACAACAAGGCTTTAAAGAACGCATGCGTCATTAAGTGGAATACGGCCACAGAGTAAGCCGATGCACCCAATGCAACCGTCATATAACCTAATTGCGATAAGGTCGAGTACGCTACAACACGTTTAATATCGTTTTGGATAAGACCTAAGATACCTAAGAATAAGGCACCAATCGCACCCACCACAATAATGAGCGATAAAGCACTTGGTGCTAACTCATATAAGGGAGAGAAACGTGATACCATAAAGATACCCGCAGTCACCATCGTCGCTGCGTGAATTAAGGCTGAAATCGGTGTAGGACCTTCCATTGAATCAGGTAACCATGCATGTAAAGGCACTTGCGCTGATTTACCCATAGCACCCACGAATAAGCAGATACATGCCAAAGTCAACATATGCCAATCACCTAATACGATGATTTGATTTAACTCTGCTGATTTAGCAAAAATATCGTCATATTTCATTGAGCCAGAGAAGGCAAATAATAAACCGATACCTAAAATGAAGCCAAAGTCACCCACACGGTTAACCAAAAACGCCTTCATATTGGCAAAAATCGCTGTGTCCTTGGTATACCAGAAGCCAATTAATAGGTAAGAGACTAAGCCTACCGCTTCCCAACCGAAGAACAATAAGAGCATATTATTGCCCATCACTAACATCAGCATTGAGAAGGTAAACAATGAGATGTAAGCAAAGAAGCGTTGGTAACCCGGGTCATCCACCATATAGCCTATAGTGTAGATATGTACCATCAACGATACAGAAGTCACAACGACCATCATCAATGCACTAAGAGGATCAATGAGGAAACCAATATCAATGGCGATTTTACCGATAATACTCCACGTATAGAGATTACCATTAAAGTAAGCGTCATTAACAACAACGTTGTAGAGAACGTAAGCGGAGGCTAATGCAGAAAAGGCTACTAAAGCAATCGTCACCATATGTGAACCTCGACGGCTCACAAAATTGCCTAAAAAGCCCGTACCAAATAGACCCGCCAAAATTGCACCTAGCAACGGCGCTAAGGCAATGCACGCTAAGAGAACGGGAGAAAATGTTGTCATAATATTTCCCCTTAGCCTTTGAGACGAGCCACGTCGTCAACGTTAATAGAGTTAATCTTACGGAATAACAATACAAGAATCGCTAAACCAATCGCTGCTTCCGCTGCCGCTACTGTAAGAATAAAGAATACAAAAATCTGACCTGCTGTATCTGGCAAACCATTTGCTGCTGGATGCCATACTGAGAAAGCCACAAAATTCATATTTACCGCTAACAACATCAACTCAATAGACATCAATAAGCTAATGATATTACGACGGTTAAAAAAGATACCAAATACTCCTAGCGCAAATAATATTGCGCCAAGAATGAGGTAATGCGCTAGTGTGATTTCCATTATTGCTCACCCCCTTCTTGTTTAGGAGTTTCCTTTTCTGATGTTAAATTCACTAAACGAACACGGTCTTTTGCGTTTACGTAGAGTTGATCGCTCGCCAAGACATATTTACGATTTTTACGTTCACGTAATGTTAAGGCAATCGCAGAAATCATACCTACCAACAAAATCAATGCACCCACTTGGATAGCAAAAGAATACTCTGTATACATCGCAATGCCTAAAGCAAGTGTATTGTTATAGTCTGCTGGTAAAGCTGCTGGTGCTGGCGTATCTAAGTAAGCTGAGCCTAATACAAAGGCTACCTCTGCTACCATTAGGCCACCCACGACAAGTCCGACTGGCAAGAATGTACGGAAGCCACTACGTAATGATTCTGGTACAACATCAATCATCATCACCACGAACAGGAACAGCACCATCACCGCACCAACGTATACAACAATTAAAAGCAAGCCTAAGAACTCTGCACCAATCAGAATCCAAAGCATCGCTGCCGTAAAAAACCCTAAAATAAGGTGTAAGACAGCTACTACTGGATGACGAGCTAAAACAACTCGCACACCTGAGTAGAGCAATACCGCCGCTAAGATATAGAATAGAATGCTAGAAAACATATTTTTCCTCACCTGCCTTATCGATAAGGCGCATCAGCTTCACGACGCGCTGCAATTTCAGGCTCATATTTATCACCTACCGCTAATAACATTGGTTTAGTGAAATATAAGTCACCACGTTTTTCTCCGTGGTATTCATGGATATGTGTTTCTACGATAGCGTCCACAGGACAGCTTTCTTCACAGAAACCACAGAAAATACATTTTGTTAAATCAATGTCATAACGTGTAGTACGGCGGCTACCATCTTCACGTTCTGCTGATTCGATACTAATCGCCATCGCAGGACAAATAGCCTCACATAATTTACAAGCGATACAACGTTCTTCGCCATTAGCGTAACGACGTTGTGCATGTAAACCACGGAATCGTGGTGACATTGGTGTTTTTTCGTATGGATAACGCAAGGTAAACTTCGGCTTAAAGAAGTATTTCCCTGTAAGCGCCATACCCTTGATTAATTCACTCAAGAATAGGCTTGCAAAGTGATTCTTAAAACTCATCTTACCTACTCCTAGTTATGGGTCCAAATATTAAATGGTGTCTGCATCCAAATAGCTACAACCACTAACCAAATACCGGTAAGCGGAATAAAGATTTTCCAACCTAAACGCATAATTTGGTCATAACGATAACGTGGGAATGAAGCACGGAACCAAATAAAGAATGACACCACAAAGAATGATTTAATACCTAACCATAACCAGCCCGGAATCATATTAAAAGGTGCAAAATCTAGTGGACTAGACCAACCACCTAAGAACATAATTGAAGCCATAGCAGATAATAAAATCATATTGGCATACTCTGCTAAGAAGAACATCGCAAAGCCCATACCAGAATATTCCACCATGTGACCAGCGACAATCTCAGACTCACCCTCTACCACGTCAAATGGGTGACGGTTGGTCTCTGCAACTGTCGAAATCACATAGATAACAAATAAAGGCAATAAAGGTAACCAGTTCCAAGAAAGGAAAGTTAGACCTTTGTCCGCAAACCAACCTTGCGTCTGACCTGTCACAATACCGTTCATATTTAACGTACCAGAGACAAGCAATACTGTCAGCAATACAAAGCCCATCGCCAACTCATAAGAAATCATTTGTGCTGATGCACGCATCGCTGCAATAAATGGATACTTAGAGTTAGATGCCCAACCTGCCAAAATCACGCCATAAACACCGAGTGATGTTACTGCCATGATAAAGAGCAACCCTGCATTAATATTGGCTAATACCGCTTCTGGTCCAAAAGGAACCACAGCCCAAGCCACTAAGGCGGGGACTAAGGTTAAAATCGGTGCCACGATATACAAAATCTTATTCGATTTTGTGGGTACGATAACTTCCTTCGTAAGTAGCTTTAATACGTCTGCAAATGGTTGAAGAATACCACCGGGACCTACACGGTTAGGACCACGACGGATGTGCATATAACCAATCATACGACGTTCCCATAAAGTCAAGAACGCCACACAGATAATGATGGGTAATGCAATCACCAAAATCTTAACGATAGACCAAATGATGAGCCATGCCGTTTCGCCTAATAACTCAGTCCCCCAAGTATTTAGGGCAGCAACACCATCTGTGAACCAAGACCAAATATCCATTTTAGATACGCTCCACAGTTAATTGGGCATAGGCACTACCTAGCGCCACAGTTTCTTCAAAGCCTTGTGCTAAGCGGATTGTATTGTCTGCTAATTGATTATCTAGCGCAACCACAAACTCACCCTCGCCTGTTGCTGATTTCACTTTGACCTTATCTCCGTCTACTACTTGTAGATTAGACAATGTCGCTGCATTAATACGCACTTTTGGTGTACGACTAATCTCTGTTGCTTGTAGAGATTCTGCGCGACGAACTATCGCATCTGTACGATAAATAGCCACCTCTGCTACACGCTCAAGACCTGTTGATACAGTCGCACGACGTACTTCTTGACCAAGTACAGTCACTTTATTATTTAACTTCGCAGGAATGCCTGAACCAATTACTTCATCACGAACTTGTTCTGAAGATTCTTGTTCAAAACCATTAAAATGTAATACATTACCTAATACACGCAGTACTTTCCAAGCAGGACGTGCTTGACCCTTACTCGGAACAACGCCTTTAAAGCTTTGTACACGACCTTCTGCATTAATAAACGTACCCGATGTTTCAGCAAATGTCGCCACAGGCAACATCACTTTCGCCCAACTTGCTGCTGCTGATTTATACGCAGTAAAGGCAACAGAGAATGCATTCGATAACGTCTTTTCTGCGGTGAAACCATTGTCCATATCAAAGCGGGGTTCTGCATTTAATACCAAGTATGCTTTTAATTGATTCTCTACCATTTGTTTTGCACTCAGGCCAGAACCTTGAGCAACTGCACCCACAATATAAGCACCCACGGTATTCGCACCCGCGGTTAGGAAACCTAATGTCGCACCATACGCATCGGCTAACTCTTGTGCTTTGGCAGCAATCTGACTAGCATCAGGCGCTGCAACCGCCGCATTACCCAAGAATACTGCTGGTTTACTACCACCAACGATTTGTGCCGCTAAGGCTTGTACCGAATCATTTAAGTCTGCCGTAGCACCTGCTTTTTGCGCAGCAACCGCTTTAGCAACTGCTTCTACGGTATTTGCTAATTCAGATGGCGCTACTGTTAGACGCGCAGCTACAGGGAATAAAGGATCTTCACCATAGCTATCAATTAATGTGATACGCGCACCTTTTTTAGCTACTTGACGTAAACGTTGTGCCATCAACGGATGGTCTTTACGTAGGTTAGAACCAATCACCACCACGCCATCTACGCTATCTAGATCATTAATTGACATGCCTAACCAGGCAGCACCTGCTGTTGCACGAGCGAAATTTACATCGGTATTACGTAATAGTGCATCAACATTGTCTGAGCCTAAACCGCTCATCAAGCGTTTTAATAGCGCCAACTCTTCTAAAGTAGAGGTTTCTGAGGCTAAAGCACCGATATATTCCGCCCCGTCATGATGTGCAATCTGACCTAAAGCATCGCCAACCACTTTGAGTGCATCTTGCCAACTCACTTCACGCCATACATTGTTCTCATCACGTACCATTGGTACTGTGAGGCGATCTTCTACATTGAGACCTTCATACGACCAACGATCTTTGTCGCTAATCCAGCACTCATTCACATCATCATTTTCAAAGGGTACAACACGCATCACTTTGTCGCCTTTGACTTGGACAACTAAGTTAGCACCCAAACTATCATGAGGGCTTACCGAACGACGACGAGCTAACTCCCATGTACGTGCCGAATAACGGAACGGTTTAGAAGTCAACGCACCAACCGGACAGATATCAATCATATTGCCAGATAACTCAGACTCAACTGCTTTACCCACAAAAGACGTAATTTCTGAGTGTTCGCCACGGTTCAGCATACCCAATTCCATTTGACCAGCGACTTCCTGGCCAAAACGCACGCAACGTGTACATTGGATACAACGCGACATTTCTTCTGCTGACACCAATGGACCCATTGATTTATGCATCACCACACGTTTTTCTTCTTGGTAACGAGAGCTTGTTTTACCATAGCCCACCGCTAAGTCTTGTAATTGGCACTCACCACCTTGGTCACAGATTGGGCAATCCAATGGGTGATTAATCAATAGAAACTCCATTACCGCTTCTTGTGCAGCTTTGGCTTTTTCTGAACTTGTATGTACAACCATACCTTGTGTCACTGGTGTAGCACAAGCTGGAAGTGCTTTAGGTGCCTTTTCTACTTCCACTAAACACATACGACAGTTAGCTGCAATAGATAACTTCTTGTGATAACAGAAATGAGGCACATAGATACCCAGTTCGTTAGCGGCATGCATAACCATACTGCCATCAGGAACTGATACGGTTTTACCATCAATAGTTAATTCAACCATTATTCTGACCTATTTATATGGAGCCACCACACATTTTTTATTTTCAATGTGGTAAGCGAATTCATCACGGTAATGTTTTAAGAAACCACGTACTGGCATAGCGGCAGCATCACCCAAGGCACAAATAGTGCGCCCCATGATGTTACCTGCAATATTGTCCAACATATCCAAGTCTTCTTGACGACCTTGACCATGCTCAATACGATTAACAACGCGGTATAACCAACCTGTACCCTCGCGACAAGGTGTACATTGTCCACAGCTCTCTTCGTAATAGAAATACGATAAACGTAGTAAAGATTTCACCATACAACGTGTATCATTCATCACAATAACAGCACCAGAACCCAACATCGATCCCGCTTTTGAGATTGAGTCATAGTCCATGGTGAGATCCATCATGATATTGCCTGGAATCACTGGTGCACTCGAACCACCAGGAATAACGGCTTTTAACTTGCTACCATCACGCATACCACCCGCCAACTCCAATAAAGTTGAAAACGGCGTACCTAATGGAATCTCATACGTCCCCGGACGCTCTACATCCCCCGAAATTGAGAATAATTTTGTACCACCATTATTAGGAATACCGACATCCGCATACGCTTGTCCGCCATTGCGGATAATCCAAGGAACTGCAGCAAATGTCTCGGTATTATTAATCGTGGTTGGCTTACCATAAAGACCAAAGCTTGCAGGGAACGGCGGCTTGAAGCGTGGCTGACCTTTTTTACCTTCGAGGGACTCTAAAAGACCCGTCTCTTCACCACAAATATACGCACCATAACCATGGTGAGCATTTAACTGGAAGCTAAAATCAGTACCGAGGATATTATCACCCAAGAAACCCGCTGCTCGCGCTTCTGATAATGCCTCTTCAAAACGCTGATAAATTTCAAAAATTTCACCGTGAATATAGTTATAGCCAGCGCTCACGCCCATCGCATAACCCGCAATAATCATGCCTTCAATGACTGCATGAGGATTAAAACGCAAGATATCACGATCTTTAAAAGTACCCGGTTCACCCTCGTCTGAGTTACAAACGATATATTTTTGACCAGGGAAAGAACGTGGCATAAAACTCCACTTTAATCCTGTGGGGAAGCCTGCACCACCACGACCACGTAAACCAGATGCCTTGACCTCAGCAATCACAGCTTCCTGTGTCATGCCTGTCGATAAAATCTTACGTAAAGCCTCGTAACCACCACGTTTGATATAGTCCTCAATATGCCAATTATCGCCATTTAAATCCGCTAAAATTTGCGGTTTAATATGACGACCATGCAAAGCCATGCTTGTCGCTAAATCATTACCTGGATTAGGTACCAAGCCTTGAGAGTATTTACCTAGAAAACTCATGCTTGCCCCTCTTTGCGAATGTCCGCCAACATTTCATCGATACGCTCTTTCGACATGCGTACGCACATATGATGATTATTAACAAGTAAAACTGGTGCATCACCACAAGCACCCATACACTCGCCTTCTTTAAGTGTAATAAGACCATCTGCGGTGGTTTCGTTTACATCAATACCTAATTGTTCTTTTAGGTAGTCTAGTGTTTTTTCGCCATCACGTAATGCACAGGGTAAGTTTGTACATACAGTCACTTTAAAGCGACCCATTGGTTTTAAATCATACATATTGTAGAAAGTCGCTACCTCTTGTACCGCAATAGGTGGCATACCAATGTACTTCGCTATATCATCAATAATCTCCGCAGAGACCCAGCCCTTTTCAGTTTGCGCAATACGCAACGCTGACATGACAGCAGACTGACGTTGGTCAGCAGGATATTTTGCCAACTCTACATCAATCAATTTATAAGCCTGTTCTGAAAGCAACATAGTTATTGTTCCAATTAATAACCACTAAATTAGCGGTCAATTTCACCAAACACGATATCTTGTGTACCAATAATGGTCACTGCATCCGCCAACATATGACCACGAGACATTTCGTCTAGTGATTGCAAATGCACAAACCCCGGCGCACGGATTTTTAAACGATACGGTTTATTCGCACCATCAGATACCATGTAAATACCAAACTCACCCTTTGGATGCTCTACGGCTGAATACACTTCACCCGCAGGAACAGGGTACCCCTCTGTAAAGAGTTTGAAGTGGTGAATTAAGTCTTCCATACCTGTTTTCATATCCACTCGTTTGGGTGGAGCCACCTTGTGATTATCCGTAATAACAGGACCTGGATTATTTTTTAGCCAATGCACACATTGCGCAATGATGCGATTACTTTCACGCATTTCTGCGATACGCACAAGATAGCGGTCGTAACAGTCACCATTAACACCAACCGGTACATTAAACTCCAATCGGTCATAGACTTCGTATGGTTGTTTGCGACGTAAGTCCCACTCAATACCTGAACCACGTAACATCACACCTGAGAAACCTAAGGCTTTAGCACGTTCTGGTTCGACAACACCGATACCTACTAAACGCTGTTTCCAAATACGGTTATCCGTCAACAACGTTTCGTATTCATCAACACATTTAGGGAAACGTTTTGTAAAGTCTTCAATAAAGTCTAACAAAGAGCCTTCGCGATTCGCATTAAGGCGTTTCATCTCACGCACGCTACGGTATTTCGAATCAATCTCGTGTTTAGGCATCGTATCAGGCAAATCACGATATACGCCACCCGGACGATAGTAAGCTGCATGCATACGTGCGCCAGATACCGCCTCATAACAGTCCATTAAATCCTCACGCTCACGGAATGCATATAACATCACTGCCATCGCACCCACGTCAAGCGCATGCGTACCCACACTCATCAAGTGATTAAGAATACGCGTAATCTCATCAAACATCACACGAATATACTGCGCACGCAATGGCACTTCGATACCCATTAGGCGCTCAATTGCCATTACGTAAGCATGCTCATTGCTTAACATAGATACGTAATCCAAACGATCCATATAAGGTAATGCTTGTAAGAAAGTTTTATGCTCTGCTAATTTCTCAGTACCACGGTGTAATAAACCAATATGAGGATCAGCGCGCTGAATCACCTCACCATTTAATTCAAGAATCAAACGTAACACACCATGCGCTGCAGGGTGCTGAGGACCGAAGTTAAGGGTATAGCTTTTAATATCTGACATAATTAACGCCCCGCTCCATAGCCTTCTTCACGAATAACGCGCGGAGTAATCTCTCGAGGCTCGATAGTAACTGGTTGATAAACAACGCGCTGAGTTTCTTCGTCATAGCGCATTTCAACATAACCCGATAAGGGGAAGTCTTTACGGAAAGGATGCCCAATAAAGCCATAATCGGTGAGGATACGACGTAAATCTGGATGCCCTTCAAAGATAATACCAAACATATCAAAAGCTTCTCGCTCGAACCAACCTAAACTTGGCCATACCTCAAATAATGTTGGCAATATAGGCATATCGTCATTTTGCGCAAACGTACGCACACGTAAACGCCAGTTATGTTTAACCGACAATAGATGAACTACTGCAGCAAAGCGCCCCGAAAAAGGCACTTTAGGACCATTACCTGGTAAGCCATAAGTGGAATAGTCCACACCTGCCAAATCAACCGCGACATCAAACGCCAGCAGCGGATCATCGCGTAAACTAGTACAGACTTTTACCCACTGTTCGGCAGGAATTTCTAAGGTGATTTCACCACACTGCTCAACCATAGGGAATGTGTCCCCTAGGCGCTCAAGCAGATTTTTTTTAAGAGTTTCTAAACGCGTCATATTGATACCGTATAAGTAAGCCCTCTAATACTATGCTTCTCGAGCAATTGTATTAGTACGACGAATTTTATTTTGCAATTGCAACAAACCATAAACCAGCGCTTCCGCTGTCGGCGGACAGCCCGGCACATAAATATCAACTGGCACAACGCGATCACAGCCACGAACAACCGAATAAGAGTAGTGATAATAACCACCACCATTAGCACAGGAACCCATTGAAACCACCCAACGAGGCTCTGCCATCTGATCATAAACCTTGCGCAATGCAGGCGCCATCTTATTGCACAATGTCCCAGCTACAATCATCACATCTGACTGACGTGGACTAGGACGGAAAATAATACCAAATTGGTCCAAGTCATAACGTGCCGCACCTGCATGCATCATCTCAACTGCACAACAGGCCAAACCAAACGTCATCGGCCACATAGAACCAGTCTTAACCCAGTTCATCACGGCATCCGTGCTAGTGACGAGAAAACCTTTGTTACTTAATTGTTCTTCCATAATTTGCTTCACTTAGAAAAGATTAATCCCAGTCCAACGCACCTTTTTTCCACTCGTAAATAAAACCAGCAGTCAAAATCACAAGGAATAACATCGCCGTCGCAAAGCCAACGATACCGACATGACCATTAGCAATTGCCCATGGAAATAAAAATGCCAATTCCAAATCAAAAAGGATAAAAAGAATAGCCACTAGGTAGTAACGCACATCAAAACGCATACGTGCGTCTTCGAAAGCTTCAAAACCGCACTCATAAGGAGAATCCTTTTCGCCACCTGGTTTGCGAGGACCTAAGAACGACCCTGCAAACAATAAAAAACAGCCTAACCCTGTGGCCACAAGGATAAACAGTAACACTGGTAAATATTCAGCAACATTCATGTTTAGCGCCGCCTAAAATTTAAGGGATAAAGATAAAGTTTAAACTTGTAGATTGTACCACTTTAGCTAAGAAATTTTGAAATTCCTAAAAAATAATTTCGATAAATTTCAGTTTTTTATTTTATTCTGTTACAAAACATGTAGCAATAATACAATTTTTTTCATTTGCCATCTGACGACACCTAGTATTTACCCTAGGATTCTCAAAAAAATATTTCTATTTCTTTACATTCTTTATTAAAATAGACTTAATCGGTTTATTAAATAAACTATCGGTTTAATAGGAAAACCAAACATGACAACTAAAATTGACAGCCTATCTCAAGCACTTCATTTACTACAAGTCGTCGCAGATAATCCTTGCACTGGCTTAAGTGAACTATCGCGTCTTAGCGGACTCAATAAATCACGTGCTTACCGTATGCTCTGTACCTTGGCCGAACATCATTTTGTCATTCAAAATGACGATAGCTCATACCAATTAGGCCATCAATTGCTGACACTAGGTCATATCGCAAAATCACAATCCAATTGGCTCAATATTGCCGAGTCCATTATTGAACCTCTTGTTACCGAGTTTAATGAAAATCTACAAATCCGCATTCGAGAAAACTTAGAAATTGTTCAGGTGTGGCGTCGCGTTTCTTCACAACCATTACAAGTACGTAGCGAGGCAGGCAATCGTCGCCCTTTGGGCGCTGGTGCTGCAGGAAAAATTCTTTTAGCGTTTGCATCAGCATCTACGCAAGATAAGTTCTTTAGCAACCTCTCAGCAGAGCAAACGCTACTCCTACAAGACAAAATACAGCAAATTCAACACCAGGGTTTCTACGTATCTAATGGCGACTTAACTGAGGGAGTCTGCGCTGTCGCCATTCCTCTCTACGACGCACAAAAACAATGCATTGCCTGTTTAAGCTTAAGCGCCCCCATTAGTCGTATGCCACAGGAGCGAATCCAACTTATTCTCAATCGTCTTGTAGCCGCTAGAGACACTCTTTTTATACGTCTTGGTGGGATACCTATTTAATCTATATCACAAATCATTTACCCCAAACTTTTTATCTATCTTATAAATCAATCTTTACTCAGGAGAGTATCATGGCAGAAGCCACAGCAGAAAAGAAAAAAAGCTCGTTGAATAATCCCGTGATTATTATGCTACTCATCGTAATCATTGCGACACTTCTAACGTTCTTTCTTCCATCCGGTCAATATCAACGTGATGGCAAACTCGTTGTTCCCGGTAGTTATGCTCAAATTGAAAAACCTATTGAAGCTGCCAATATCGTTGCCTCTGGTCTTGTAGAAACACCAAAAGGTCAAGCTGCACCTGCTGGTATCGCCGATATGCTACAAGCCGTACCTGAAGGTATTGCTAAACAAAGCGGACTCATTTTTATGGTACTTTTTATCGGCGGGATGTTTGGTATCTTGAATAAAAGCGGTGCGATTGAAGCAGGCCTAGAACGAGCACTCGGACTCACCAAAGGAAATATTTATATCCTCATTCCCGTATTGATGTTAATTTTCTCAGCTGGCAGTACCTTCATGGGGTTAGCCAAAGAATATCTTTTAGTTATCCCTATGGTAATCGCCCTAACTACCCGTTTAGGTTTTAGCTCCATTCTAGGCTTAGCGATTGTTACTTTAGCTGTGAAAGTCGGTTATCTTGCTTCTATTACTAATCCCTATGCACTTTCAGTCGCTCAACCACTATTAGGTCTACCTGTGTTCAGTGGTTTAAGTATGCGCGTTGCCACTTACTTCGTCATGATGGGGCTATGTATCGCCTTCCTTATGTGGCGCGTACGTCAAGAAATTGCGAATGGCGTATCAACACAAAAAATTGAATTCGATAGCAAACCACTTTCTGGTCAACACTTTGCGATGATTTTGGTTCTCGTGGCTGGTATTATCTTCCTGGTTTACGCTTCTCACACTTGGAAATGGAAAAGCAGCTCGCTCTCTGCTTACTATATGTTCTTAAGCATTGTATTTGCAGCTATTGCGCGCTTTAGTCCAGGAGAGGCAGCCGATGCTTTTGTTTCAGGCATGAAAAAAGTATTAATCGCTGCGGTATTAATTGGTCTAGCGACTGCAGTTGCCATTGTACTTGATAAAGGTAAAGTGCTTGATACCATCATTTACTACCTTGTATCTTTAGTAGGTGAGTCTAGCCCTTATGTTGCCACATACAGCATGTTTATCTCTCAACTCATCTTAGACATCGCTATTCCATCAACATCGGGTCAAGCTGCAGTAACTATGCCAATCATGGGACCAGTCGGTCAATTATCGGGAGTATCACCTCAAACCACTATCCTTGCATTCTTAATGGGTAATGGTTTAACGAATGTAATCACACCAACATCAAGTGGTCTATTAATCTTCTTAGCCACAGCACAAATTGGTTGGGGTCAATGGGCTCGCTATGTATGGCCTTTGATTATTTTACTCGCCATTGCTGCTATCATTCTATTAACTGTTGCTGTTAGCATCGGTTACTAATTCATCCCTTATTTGATTTAAAGGGCTACTACCCAAATAGTAGCCCTCTTTAAAATATGACAACAAACACATCATATACATTACTCGCTAATCAAATGGTCAGTATGCGCGATGGTGTACGTCTAGCGACGGATATTTACCTTCCAAACGATGGACAGCAATCTTGGCCCGTTATCATCGAACGAACACCTTATAATAAAAGCGCATTCTCTCGCTCAGAAATCAATCGTGATGGACATAAAATTAGCCGAGAAGAAATGGCTAAAACCTTTTGTCAGCAAGGATTTGTCGTTATTTTCCAAGACTGCCGTGGACGTTATCGTTCAGAAGGTGAGTTTATTAAATACACGCGCGAAGGCGAAGATGGTTTTGATACATATGCTTGGATTTTAGCGCAACCTTGGTGCAACGGTAGTATTGGTAGCATGGGCTTATCCTATGCTGCACATACGCAAATGGCAGTTGCCTGCCTAAATCCTCCAGGCTTAAAAACTATGGTTTTAGACTCTGGTGGTTTTCACAATGCTTTCCGTTGCGGCGCTCGTCAAGGCGGTGCTTTTGAATTAAAGCAAGCCACATGGGCTTTTAAACAAGCTGCTCTCAGTCCTTTAGCAAAAGAAAATCCTCAGATTAAAACCGCCCTATCCGAAGAAAATATTCGTGATTGGTTTGCAAAAATGCCTTGGCAACCAGGCCATTCTCCTTTACGCCATCACCCCGAATATGAAAACTATTTATTCGAACAATGGCAAGAAGGGTTCTTTACCGATTATTGGAAACAACTCGGCATTTATGCTGAAGGATATTACGCTACCCTACCTGATATTCCCGTATTATTCATGTCGAGTTGGTATGACGCTTATGTGCCAACAACTCTATCAAACTTTAACGCTTTTAGAGCAGAAGGTCGTCAAGCACCACAACGCCTAATTATGGGACCATGGTTGCATGGTGATCGTAATATTACGTATAGTGGTAATGCTGAGTTTGGTGATGAGGCCGCTTTTGATCAACACATTGATAAAGACTGGTTATCTTGTCGCTTAGAATGGTTCAATACACATCTTAAATCCAACACCCCAGCCGATACACCCAAAGGTACTGTATCACTCTTTATCATGGGCGGGGGAAGTGGCAAACGCAACGAAGATGGCCGTATTGAACATGGTGGTCATTGGGTACATGGTGATAGCTGGCCATTAGCTGACACATCCACCCAACAATGGTTCTTGCAACACGATATGTCATTAAGTCGCAAGTCAGCAAAAGAAGCCACCCTATGTTTCCAATCTGATCCTCGTCACCCCGTTCCGACAATTGGCGGTTCAGTTACATCAGGACTTCCTGTTTTTGCTGGTGGTGCTTTTGATCAACGTGAGTCTCCCGATTTCTTTGGTACGGATGGCACTAATATGCCTCTTGCCGCTCGCGCAGACATTCTAGTTTTCCAAACGGAACCTCTTCAAGAAGATCTAGTCGTTGCTGGTAAAGTAAAAATTAAGCTATGGGTAGATAGTGATGCTCCTGATACTGACTTCACCGCAAAACTTGTCGATGTTTACCCGCCCAGTGATGACTATCCACAAGGCTATGCGATGAACATCACCGACGGTATTTTCAGAGCACGTTATCGTGAGAGTTGGACAGAAGCCAAGTGGTTAGAAAAAGGCAAAGTCGTCGAAATTACGATTGAACCTTTTGAGACATGCAATACCTTCAAAGCAGGACATCGCTTACGCCTAGATATTGCTGGCAGTAACTTCCCTCACTTTGATTGCAATCCCAATAGTGGTGAACCAGAAGGACAAGCACGCAAAAAACAAATTGCGACCAATAATGTCCATGTCGGTGGTATTCACGCATCAGTATTAGAAATTGATGTATTGCCAAATGTATAATTAAGTACTATTCCGTGCTTAAAAACAAAAGACCAGCCCATAAAACAAATGTGGCTGGTCTTTTTATTGCTTGCGTTACCCCATCCACCAGAGGAATTGATGTCGCCCCTTCAAAAGGTGGGATCGTACTCGAAGAAGCGCTTAGAAGATATCAAGCGGTGGCAGCAGATGCTGACCGACTAGTGGAAAGATTAAGGGTATCTCAGGGATGGGGAAATGTTGTGTTAGAATCCCAAGTTCAGGACTGAATAAATACATACTTCCCTCAAAATTCCCTTTTCTATAAAGGGAATTTTTATTTCTATGATTTTTAAGGGATTTTAAGGATTTTGATGGTGCTCACGGCGAGACTCGAACTCGCACAGCTCTCGCCACTACCCCCTCAAGATAGCGTGTCTACCAATTCCACCACGTGAGCAAAAAAAGAATTATAGCTTACCTTTTAAAAAAAGTATAGTGAATTATTGTGCCGCAGGTTTTGTTTCTGCTGCAGGAGTCGTAGGCGTTGCATCAACAGCAGGCGCTGGTTCTACCGCAGGTGTTGTCGGCGCAACAACAGGCGCACTTGGAACCGAAGCATCAGCTGCCGGTGCCGTACTTGTTGTCGGCGCTGTTGCTGGCGCAGTAGGTACTGGCGCAAAGCCCTCCATCACACTACCACTCTCAGTTGGTGCTGCCTGACGATACGCATCTGCACCTACAAATGCAAGACCTAATGTACACGCAAAAAATACAATCGCAGCCCATTTTGTCATGCGAGAAAAGAAATTCGCTGAACCCGCAGAACCAAATAAACTACCCGCAGAGCCCCCACCAAAAGATGAACCCATATCAGCACCTTTACCTTGTTGTAAAAGCACCAAACCAATGATTGTCAATGCAGAAATAACTTGCAAAGCAATCAATAAAGGAAATAAATACGCCGACATAAAAACTCCGAATAAAAATATTAAGCAGCGGCAATCGCTAAAAACTCTTCTGCATTTAATGCAGCACCACCCACCAACGCCCCATCAATATCAGGCATTGCAAATAGACTTTTTGCATTATTCGCTTTTACACTACCGCCATATAAAATCTGTACATGACCCACACCAGCTGCCGTCAATTGCCCACGAATAAAAGCATGAACCTCTTGCGCTTGCTCTGGCGTTGCTGTCAAACCTGTGCCAATCGCCCATACAGGCTCATAAGCAATCACCAATTTTGCCAAAACAGCACTTCCTAAAGCAAGTACTGGTTTCAATTGCTCATCAATAATCGCTAAAGTACGCCCAGCCTCACGCTCAGATAATGACTCGCCCACACAAACCACAGGCGTTAGACCGTTAGTCATCGCTACCTTTGCTTTTTCAGCTACAACTTCACTAGACTCACCATGATAAGCTCGACGCTCTGAGTGACCTACAATCACCCATTGGCAAGCAAAGTCTTTAAGCATACTAGCAGAGACTTCTCCTGTATAAGCACCAGAAGTTGCAACACTCACATCCTGTGCACCCAGCTCAACGGAAGAATCTACCAATGACTGAGCCGCCTGAGCAAGATAAGGAAATGGTGGACAGACAACAATTTGACCTTTTTGATAAATAGATGGTTCCGCCTGTACTGTACGGACAATAGTCGACAATAAGGCTTGATTTGCTTGCAAATCGCCATTCATCTTCCAATTACCCATTACTAAACGTGTGCGCATAAATTTATCGCCCTTGTAGCCAATTAAAATTTAACCAACTATTATAAAATGAATATACGAAATTTGTCATTAGATTTGATTATGTTGGTATTTTTAAACAACTTATATGGAGAATAAAGTCTTTGACATTAACTTAGCATCAGAACCATAACTTTGCAGCACCTCCGCTAACTCTAAGACACTCGCGTCTACGATACTAAACCCTTCTTTTTCCCAAATAGGCACAGAATTTTGGACTGCAATTAATATCGCTTGTCGAAAATGCGCTTGTTGAGCATGTGCCAATACTTTATCGAGTAAACGACGCTTTAATCCTAGCCCCCTTGCGTGTGGAACAATAGCCATATCATGTAAATACAGCATATCCGCTCCGTCTGGCTGCTGATAGTTTTCCATATTTAAGCAAGGAATATAGGGTGTTTTAACAGGCACGCTCATAAGATAAGCCAATAACTGACCTTGATTCTCAGCCACCCAACAAAGCCCTTTAGCCCCATTTATTTTGGATAGAAAGGCTATTTCATTTTCATGAAAGGCTTCACTATAACACTGCTTTTGTAAAGCACAAATCGCCGCCACATCCCCCTCTTGAGCAGGACGAATAGTCAGCGATTGTTGAACATCACCTTGCATAGTTAAAACGTTAAAACAATCTTACCGATTTGCTCACCCGCGTCCATCATCGCATGGGCTTTTTGTACTTCCTCAAACGGAAATTGTGCATACACCACAGGTTTTAACTTACCTTCAGCGAATAAAGGCCAAACCTTTTGTTCTAAATTACGAGCAATTTCTGTTTTAAACTCTGTCGAACGAGGGCGTAAAGTCGATCCTGTAATCGTCAAACGACGACGCATTAGCATACCGCTATTAATCGTAGCTCTACTACCACCCAACTGAGCAATAATAACTGCTCTACCATCATCAGCTAAAGACTCTAGATTGCGGTTAATATAATCGCCCGCAACCATATCTAAAATCACATCCACGCCCTTGCCATCTGTTAATGCTTTGATTTCTTGAACAAAATCTTGGGTTTTATAATTAATGCCTTTTGTGGCTCCTAACGCCTCTACCGCTGATACACGGTCATCCGAGCCCACCGTCGCAAAAACTTTATGACCAAATGCACGAGCCAACAAAATTGCTGTGGTACCAATACCAGAAGCTCCACCATGAACTAATAATGTTTCATCTCCTTTTAAACTGCCTCGATCAAACACATTGGTCCAAACTGTAAAATAAGTTTCTGGTAAAGTCGCTGCCTCTACCAAAGATAAGCCTGTCGGAATAGGTAAACAATTACCAGCTGGAGCGATGCAATACTCTGCATAACCACCACCAGGCGTTAAGGCACATACCTGATCACCAATTTTGAAATCTGTACCACTTACATCGCCTGCTACAATTTCACCCGCTACTTCAAGCCCTGGCAAATCAGAAGCACCTGCTGGTGGAGGATAAGAGCCTTGTCGTTGAAAAACATCAGGACGATTGATGCCAGCTGCTTTTACTTTAATCAGTACTTCCCCTGCTTTGGGAACAGGTATTTCACGCTCCACAATCGTCAATACTTCTGGACCTCCCGGTTGGCTAATTTCAATCGCTCGCATTATCTGTATCTCCATCAAAAAGATTTTTTAATAATTTCACTTGACGATCGTATTCCTCTTTTTCTCTCGCATAAATCGTATAGACGCAAGCATCGCCACAATCACTACCACAGCACTCCCAGCTCTCTGGATATTTGGGTGGTTGTAACTCTTCAGTCATACTGGAAAAAATCGGTTTCTTATCGTCGTCACCCATTATGCACTTACCTGAATAAGTATTCCATCCAGCTCAATTTGCTCATCGGCTCGGATTTTGGCGGTTTTGCGCGTTTCGACTTCGCCATTACGCAAAACATAGCCTTCGTTGATGAGAACCTTCGCTTGGCCACCACTATCCACCACGCCAGTGAGTTTTAATAAATCACATAAGGCGATGAATTCATGGTGTCCTAGGGAAAATTTTACAGTTTGTGTGGACATAGTTGTTCCTTTAATTCAAAGAACTATTGTACACGCGAAAGATAAACACTGTATATAAATCAATCTGCTTACAGGTTTTGTCAGTCGCTTGTCATTAATTGCTAACTTAATCATCAGGTTCGCTACACGTTCCGCGCAGTCGCTCGAACAGAGCCTCGCTGGCGCTCGCCTAACTCACTTTGTGCATCGAAATGTCTCCGCAAACCTTGAGTACTTGGGTAAACATGCTAACAAGCGGTTATGCTCTCCGGCAGACTGGCTTGGATGACAGTGCTAGCTAATGGCAGTCCTCACGAAGAGAACTTGATGTACCGAGCGAGTTTGCAAACGGCGAGCGATAGCGAAGCACTTTGCCTGTCCGAGCGAATACGCAAGTTCTGTAGTGAGGACAATACATAGCAAGAGTGAACTGTCTGCAGTGTGGTCTGTTATCAATACTCAAGTTCTGCTACAAAGACGATTAATCGCTTACACAAACTGCTCAGCCAAGTGACACGCCACTTGACGACCATCCACCTCACGTAATAATGGCTCTTCCTTAGAGCAACGCTCTACTGCATGAGGACAACGTTTATGGAACGAACATCCTGGAGGAGGATTAATAGGTGAAGGCAACTCACCTTTAATCTTAATCGTTTTAAAACGTTTTTCTTCTGGTCGAATAGACGGTGTCGCCGACAATAAAGCTTGTGTATAAGGATGTAAGGGTTTCTCGTAGAGTTTAGATTTTTCACTCAGCTCTACCGCTTTACCCAAATACATGACCAAGACATCATCTGCCACATGCTCTACCACTGCCAAGTTATGCGAAATAAAGACATAAGCTGTTTTTAACTTATCTTGTAAATCCATGAACAAGTTCAATACTTGTGCCTGAATCGATACGTCTAGCGCAGAGGTTGGTTCATCAGCAATGACAATTTCTGGGTTTAAAATCATCGCACGCGCAATAGCAATACGCTGACGCTGACCACCTGAGAACATATGTGGATAACGATAATAATGCTCTGGACGCAAGCCAACGATTTTCATCATTTCATCGACTTTTTGCTTACGTTCAGCAGCACTTAATTTGGTATTAATCACCAGCGGCTCTGATAATTGATCACCAATCTTACGGCGTGGATTTAAAGAACCATAAGGGTTTTGGAATACCATTTGCACTTTACTACGCAAAGATTTAATCTGCGCTTTATCTTTGTGATTAACCTCTACACCACCTAAAAATACTTTACCAGCACTAGGCTCTTCGATTAAGGTCAATTGGCGTGCCAACGTAGATTTACCAGACCCTGACTCACCTACAATTGCTAATGTTTTACCTTCTTCTAACTCAAACGTAATACCGTTTAAGGCTTTTACAGTTGCTTTAGGTTTTAAAAAACCTCTTGATACATCATAGTGACGCGCTAAATCACGCACACTCAATACTTTAGCCATGTGCTTTCTCCAACGCAATTAATGGTTTTAAACAACGTACCGAACGATCTTGATAATGATCTAACTCAATACGCCCCTGACGACAGCTATCCTCAACATAAGGACAACGCGGAGATAATAAGCATCCTTTAGGGCGATCATATTGCCCCGGTACAATGCCTGGTAAAGTTCGCAGCCTTGCCTCACCATGGCTTGATTCTGGAATAGACGATAGTAATGCCTCAGTGTAAGGATGCGCTGGATGATAGAAAATTTCTGGAATCTTACCCAGCTCAATTTCTTGACCTGCATACATCACACAAACCTTATGAGCTACCTCAGTCACCACCGCTAAATCATGCGTAATCATGATTAAAGCCATATTCTTTTCTTTTTGGAGATTGACTAATAAATCCATAATTTGTGCCTGAATCGTCACATCCAATGCAGTTGTTGGTTCATCCGCAATCAGTAATTTAGGCTCACAAGCAATCGCCATCGCAATCGCAACACGCTGACTCATACCGCCTGATAATTGATGAGGATAAGCATTTAAGCGTGACTCTGGCTCTGGAATCTCTACAATCTTCATCAATTCAATAGCCCGTTCGCGAAGTGCTTTACCCTTTAAACCAATATGAAGCTTTAATACTTCTTCAATTTGGAAACCTACCGTAAAGCTCGGATTGAGAGCTGTCATAGGGTCTTGAAAAATCATCGATATATCTTTACCGATAATTTTACGGCGTTCTTTAGGTGAGATATTCAACATATCTTTACCGTCAAACATCAATTTATCTGCGGTGATTTTACCTTGACCAGCTAATAAACCCATCAAAGCCATCATGGTGACAGACTTACCAGAACCAGACTCACCTACAATCCCTAAAATCTCCCCTTTTTCGACCTTGACACTTAAACGATCGACGGCATAGAAAGGCTTTTCTTCTGTACCAAAACGTACGGATAGATTTTCAATTTCTAATAAACTCATTCCATTACCTCTATGCTGCTTGTTTAAGTTTTGGATCAAGCGCGTCACGCAACCCATCACCCATCAAGTTAATCGCTAACACCGTCAATAAAATGGTCAAACCAGGGAATGTCACTACCCACCAAGCACGAGTAATATATTCACGCGCTGTCGCTAGCATCGTACCCCACTCTGGAGCAGGAGGTTGCACGCCTAACCCGAGAAAACCTAAGGCAGCAATATCAAGAATTGCTGATGAAAATCCTAATGTTGCTTGTACAATAATAGGCGCCATACAGTTAGGTAATACTGCTATAAACATCAAACGCCAAATACCAGCCCCCGATACACGCGAAGCCACCACATAGTCCTTGCTCAACTCCGTCATCACTGAACCGCGTACCAGACGAATATACGCAGGCAAGCCCACCACAGCAATCGCAATCATCGCATTGAGAATACCAGGACCTAAAATCGCCATAATCGCAATCGCCAATAATACTGACGGTAATGCCATCATAATATCTGCAAAACGCATAATAACTTGACCTAAGAATTTAGGATAAAAACCTGCCAGTAAACCTAAAATAATCCCTGGGATTAAAGTCAAAATAACAGCACTAATACCAATAAATAACGATAAGCGCCCACCATGAATGATTCTCGATAAAATATCGCGACCCGCTTCATCTGTGCCGAGAATAAATTGCATAGAACCACCCTCTTGCCAAGCCGGTGGTTGCAACATATGTTCACGGTATTGCTCAATTGGGCTATGCGGGGCAAGATATGGCGCAAAAATCGCTGCCAGTACCATAACCGATAAAAAGACCAAACCAATAACCGCACCCTTATTACGCATAAAGTGGGTAATAAACTCTTTGAGTGGTGAGGGGTAACTTACCACAACGGTATTTTCTGTTGGTGTAACCACGTTTGTCATCATACTTCCTTAACGAGAGTGGCGAATACGTGGATTCACAATACCGTAAACCACATCAACCAATAAATTGACAATAATAATCATAGCTGCAATGAGCAATAAACCATTTTGAACCACAGGATAATCACGACGGAAAATCGAGTCTACCAACCACTTACCAATACCAGGCCAAGAAAAAATTGTCTCCGTGAGTACAGCACCCCCCACTAAGCTACCGATTTGCAAACCAATCACCGTCACCACCGCAATCAAAGCATTACGTAATGTGTGTACGAAAATCACGCGACGTGGAGATAAACCTTTAGCACGTGCAGTACGCACATAGTCCTCACCCATTACTTCTAACATAGAGGAACGCGTCATACGAGAAATCACTGCCAATGGGATAGTCCCCAATACAATAGTCGGTAGAATCAAGTGATGAATCGCATCTAAAAACGCTCCTTTATTGAAATCATCTGCTGCCTCTGCCATCCAAGCATCAATCAGCATAAAGCCTGTATGAGGTTCAATATCATATAAAAGACTAATTCGCCCTGAAACTGGTGTCCATCCCAACATATTTGAGAATAGCATAATAAGCATCAAACCCCACCAGAAAATTGGCATCGAATAACCCGTCAGTGATAATCCCATTACACCATGATCAAAAACAGAGCCACGCTTAACTGCTGCCAACACTCCAAGCAAAATACCAAAGAAAGTGCCAAACAATAGGGCTGAAACACCTAACTCTAATGTCGCAGGAAATAAGGAAATAAACTCATCCCAAACATTACGACTCGTCACGAAAGATTTACCCAAATCCCCCGAGAGTAAGTTCCCCAGATAGTTAAAATACTGTACATATAAAGGCTGATCCAAGCCTAATCTTGCCATCATACTTGCATAAACTGCTGGGTCATTGGAACGCTCACCCAACATAATCAAGACCGGGTCACCCGGAATGGCATGAATTAATAAAAATGTCAGCAAGGTAATACCAAAAAAGGTCGGTATTAACACAAGAATTCGTTTAAGCAGAAATAGAAACATATTATTATCCCGTCTGCACGGCTTAAAGTTGAGAAAAAAACTCAACTATTAGACAAAACAACAAAAGAGTGACACCTGATGATGTCACTCTTTCAAGGTTACTCAATAAAAAATGAATTATTTAACGCTAACACCAGTAAACTGGAATGCACCAAATGGGCTGATTTTAAAGCCTTTAACATTTTTTGTTGTTGGCACATTCACAATAGAAGTACCAATTGGTGAGCCTGGCGTTTGCTCATAGAAAATCTCTTGCGCTTGCTCATATAACTTAGTACGTTCTGCAACATCGCTTAATTGACGAGCTTCAGTAATAAGTTTTTGGAATGGCTCATAGCAGAAACGAGAGTAGTTAGAACCACCGACAGCACCACAACCAAATAGGTTACCTAACCAGTTATCTGGGTCACCATTATCACCTGTCCAACCTACCATGACAGTATCATGTTCACCTGATTTCGCACGCTTGAGGTACTCACCCCATTCGTATGTCATTAGATTAACTTTAACACCAACTTTAGCCCAGTCAGCTTGTACTAACTCACCCATTAAGCGACCATTTGGATTGTATGGGCGTTGTACTGGCAATGTCCACAAGGTGGTTTCAAAACCATTAGGATAACCCGCTTTTGCCAATAACTCCTTGGCTTTTTCAATATTGTGTTCACGCGCTTTGATTTTCTCATTGAATGACCATTGTGTTGGAGGAACTGGGTTAGGTGCACGTTGACCTTGACCACCATAAACCGCCTCAATGATAGCGTCTTTGTTCATTGCATAGTCTAAAGCGACACGAACATCTGGGTTTTTAAACGGCTCTTTTTCTGTGTTGTAGTAAATGAAACCAACATTAAAGCCTGGATTGCTTAATACATTGATAGAATCATCTTTTTTCATTTTCTCAATGTCAGCAGGCAATGGGAATGACATGATATTACATTCTCCCGCTTTCACTTTTTGATAACGTACTGAACCATCTTTCGTAATAGCAAACACGAGATTGTCTACTAAAGGCATATCATTTTTGTCCCAGTAGTCTTTGTTTGCTTTATAACGAATAGAAGCATCTTTTTGGTAGCGTTGGAAAATGAATGGACCTGTACCAACAGGTTGTTGATTAATTAACTCCGCTTTACCGTCTGCCAGTAATTTGTCTGCATACTCTTTAGAGTAAATAGAACCAATCGGCATCGCTAATGTCTGTGTAAATGATGCATCCGTCGTATTTAACGTAATTTTGACTGTATAGTCATCAACTTTTTCGACAGATTTAATATTCTTATCCAAGCCCATATCGCTAAAATACGGAAACTCTACTGGGTAAGCCTTATTAAAAGCATTCTCTTTATTGCCTAGACGATCGAATGTAAAGATTACATCATCTGCATTAAACTCACGTGTAGGCTTGAAGTAGCTCGTAGTGTGCCACTTCACACCTTTACGAAGATGGAAAGTGTACGTTAAACCGTCATCAGATACATCAAAACGCTCTGCTAATGCAGGCTCTGCTTTTGTACCGCCACGAGGGAACTGAACCAACGGATTCATTACATTGTTTGCACTCGCATCAAAGTCTGTACCCGCTGTATATTGTGCAGAGTCAAAGCCTGCTGGACTACCCTCAGAACAGTAAACTAAAGTACCGCCATTAGCAGATGCAATACCCGCAAAAGCAGACATCAAAGCGCCTAATAGAATCTTATTAGAAGTTTTCATAAATCCTTTCCTTCTGTTAAATGAGTTAGCTTATATTTAAATTTAAAGCAATACCAAATTTATAACCTGTTATAAGCGATTTCGGCAACTGGTATTTTCCCTATTATCAAAAAATCATCAACTTGGTGCAAACATATTACCATCTTGCAAAAACTGCTTTTATTTTGTTCACATTTTATTTTTTTCTTGACTTTGGAAAATAACATTCGACGATTAAAAAGGGTAAACCTTCCTCGGCTCACCCTCCTCGTTATAGCATCACTGTAAAAATGTACTATTTTTTAAGATTCTCAATCTTAATTTTCCATTCGGCTGGACCTGTGGTATGTACAGAAGTACCTGAAGCATCCACTGCTACAGTCACCGGCATATCTTTTACCTCGAACTCATAAATCGCTTCCATACCAAGATCTTCGAAACCAACTACTTTAGCATTACGAATAGCTTTAGATACAAGGTACGCCGAGCCACCTACTGCCATCAAGTAAGCAGATTTATGCTTTTGAATAGATTCAATCGCAGCCGGTCCACGCTCTGCTTTACCAATCATGGCAATCAGACCTGTATTAGCCAACATCATATCGGTAAATTTATCCATTCGCGTCGCTGTTGTTGGACCTGCAGGCCCCACCACTTCGTCACGCACCGGATCAACTGGACCAACATAATAAATCACTCGATTTGTAAAATCGACAGGGAGTTTTTCACCTTTCGCTAACATATCTTGAATTCGTTTGTGTGCCGCATCACGACCAGTTAGCATCTTACCGTTTAATAATAATGTTTGACCTGGTTTCCAGCTAGCCACCTCTTCTTTTGTTAAGGTATCTAAATTCACTTGAGTAGATTTATTATAGTCAGGCGCCCAATGCACATCTGGCCAAGCATCCAAAGAAGGAACAGGTAACTCAGCCACACCACTACCGTCTAACACAAAGTGCACATGACGCGTAGCTGCACAGTTTGGAATCATCGCGATGGGTTTAGAGGCTGCATGCGTTGGGAAGGTATTAATTTTAACGTCCAATACAGTCGTTAAACCTCCTAGACCCTGCGCACCAATCCCTAAGGCATTCACTTTTTCATACAGCTCGATACGTAATTCTTCGAGTTTATTTTGAGGACCTCTCGCAAGCAACTCATACATATCGATATCTTCCATTAAGGCTTGCTTCGCCATTAACATCGCTTTTTCAGCTGTACCACCGATACCAATGCCTAACATCCCTGGAGGACACCAACCCGCCCCCATTTGAGGAACCGTTTTTAATACCCAATCCACAATATTATCGCTAGGGTTTAGCATAGCAAATTTCGTTTTATTCTCAGAACCACCACCTTTTGCAGCAACTTGAACATCAATCGTATTACCCGGAACAAGTTCTACTGATACGATACAAGGCGTATTATCTCTCGTATTTTTACGTTCAAAAATCGGATCAGCTAATACAGAGGCGCGCAGTTTATTATCAGGATCAAGATAACCACGACGAACACCTTCATCACAGGCTTCTTGCAATGTTTTGCTAAGCTCGAGCTTCACATCCATACCGATTTTTAAGAATACATTGACGATACCTGTATCTTGGCAAATAGGACGATGTCCTTCAGCGCACATACGAGAGTTTGTTAGGATTTGTGCAATAGCATCTTTTGCTGCAGGACTTTGCTCACGCTCATACGCACGTGCCAAATGTTGAATATAGTCCTGTGGATGATAATAACTAATAAATTGCACCGCATCGGCAATTGATTGCACTAAATCGGCTTCTTTGATGACGACTGCCATAAAAAACTCCCAATAAATTCAGTAATAAAATAGATTGCCTACATCATACTGCATTTATTGGGAGCTCGGCTACTTTACAAGAGAGAAAATAATATTCGCTTTATAAAAAATCCTTCACTTATTCACCTTTCCAAACGGGTGCTCGCTTTTCTGCAAAGGCTGTCGCTCCCTCTTTAGCATCATGAGAAGTAAAGATATGCGCCATACGTGGTTGCTGAAGTGCAAACATATCTTCTGGTGACCAGCCTTGCGACTCCATCACCACCTGTTTAATCACTTTAAGTGATAGTGGACCATTAGCTGCGATACGTTGTGCTAGTGCCAATGCTGCATCCAACGCTTTGCCTGGCTCTACCAATTCATTAATCAAGCCTAATTGGTGCGCACGATTTGCATCTAACATATCCCCTGTCAACAATAACTCCATGGCGATGTGATACGGTACACGTTGTGGTAAACGCAACATACCGCCAGACCCAGGAACTAAACCACGTTTAGCTTCTGGCAAACCAAATTTAGCGGTATTAGATGCTACAATCAAATCACATGCCAAGACCAATTCAAAACCACCTGCCAAAGCATACCCCTCAACAGCAGCGATTAAAGGCTTCTTAGGTTGTGCCTCACATAAACCACCTAAACCACGACCTGGAACCACTGCACGACGTTGTGTCTTAGCAAACTCTTTTAAATCCATTCCTGCACAAAAATGCTCGCCCTGTCCACGTAGAATCGCTAACGATAAATCAGGATTTCGATCCAGTTCATCAATCGCATCTGCTAAAGCAAAAGAGGTATCATACGTCAATGCATTACGTGATTCTGGGCGGTTAATAGTGATTACTAACACGCGACCAATCTTTTCAGAAATAACTAATGGTTCCGTTGTCATTATGACTCCTTTTCTTGAATAAGGTTTTCTACATTTGCAAGAAAGACTAAGCCTTTTCCTTGCAATATCATCATTTTTTCTAACAATGTAAAAAATTCTATCGAACTTGTAAATACAGATAAACCTTAATACACCCTATTTACTATTAATATGCGCCCCTCTGTATTCTTATGCAATATTTGTAACCTACATGCTAGAATTAAGCATTATTTTATTTTTACGTCTGAGTAACTTTATATGCTTACCTTTCAGCAAATTATTCTCACATTACAAAACTATTGGGGTGAACAAGGTTGCGCCTTATTACAGCCTTATGATATGGAAGTTGGTGCTGGCACTTCTCACACAGCTACCTTTTTAAGAGCGATTGGTCCTGAACCTTGGTTTGCGGCATATGTACAACCATCACGTCGCCCTAAAGACGGTCGTTATGGTGAAAATCCAAACCGTTTACAGCATTACTATCAATATCAGGTGGTTTTAAAGCCAGCCCCTCCTAATATCCTTGATTTGTATATTGGTTCATTAAAAGCGTTAGGTATCAATCCGGAGGAGCATGATATCCGTTTTGTCGAAGACGACTGGGAAAACCCAACACTAGGTGCTTGGGGGCTAGGCTGGGAAGTCTGGTTAAATGGTATGGAGGTCACGCAATTTACCTATTTCCAACAAGTTGGCGGTTTGGATTGTTCTGCTACAACAGGCGAAATCACCTATGGTTTAGAACGTATCGCCATGTACCTCCAAAATGTTGAAAGTGTTTATGACCTCGTTTGGACAATTCGTCCTAATGGTGACAAAATTTACTATCGCGATGTGTTCCACCAAAACGAAGTGGAGCAGTCCACATACAACTTTGAATATGCGGATATTGATGTGCTATTCGCTCACTTTAATGACTACGAAGCACAAGCCAAACGTCTAATGGAACTCGAAAATCCATTAGCTCTACCCGCTTATGAACAAGTCCTAAAAGCTGCACATACTTTTAACTTATTAGATGCTCGCAATGCGATTAGTGTAACTGAACGTGCGACTTATATCGGTCGCATCCGTAATCTATCGCGTGCTGTTGCTCAATGCTACTACGATTCTCGTGAAAGACTGGGCTTCCCTATGTTAGCGGAGGCAAAATAATCATGACCACAAAACCTTTATTGATTGAATTATTTACTGAAGAATTACCGCCAAAAGCACTACGTCGCTTAGGTGAGGCATTCGCACAAAGTATTGTTGGTGACCTTACTAAGGTTAACCTAATCACAGCTGGTACGGCGTTCCAAAGTTTTGCTACACCTCGTCGCCTTGCTGTTTGTGTAGAAAATGTGCTAGCACAGGCTCCTGAACAAGACTTTGCCGAAAAACTTATGCCGGTCAAAGTCGGTTTAGATGCCAATGGTGCTGCTACACCAGCTTTACTCAAGAAGTTAGCAAGCAAAGGGCTAGAACACTTATCGGTAGCTGACTTACAAATAGAGTCTGACGGTAAACAAGATTATCTTGTCGCTAAGGGGAAAGCCGCTGGCGTTCAACTTGTTCAGCACTTACAAAGTGTTGTGGATAAAGCTATTGAAAACCTACCAATTCCTAAGGTTATGCGTTATCAACTGGCAGACGGTAAGACAACGGTCAAGTTTGTTCGCCCTGCACATGGTTTAGTTGCTCTTTATGGTAGTGATGTAATTCCCGTGACCGCTTTAGGTCTTGACTCTAGCAAAACAACGCATGGGCATCGCTTTATGGGCAAAGTCTCTTTTGATTTAGATAATGCCTCTAGCTATGCAACACAACTTGCTCAAGAAGGTATGGTCATTGCCTCGTACGATGAGCGTTTGCAAATGATTCGCCAAGCGCTAACACAAAAAGCAGAAGAACTGAATTTAAGCATTGGCAATGAGCCTGCTGTTGAAGATTTACTAGAAGAAGTCACTTCTTTAGTAGAGCATCCAACCATTTATGTGGGTCAATTTGAAGAGAAGTTCTTAGCTGTACCGCAAGAGTGCTTAATTCTCACCATGCGTTTAAACCAAAAGTACTTCCCTCTTTTCGATAAGAATACAGGCAAACTTAGCCATCGCTTCCTCATTGTCAGCAATATGCAAGTACAAGACCCTCACAATATTATCGAGGGTAATGAACGTGTTGTACGCCCTCGTTTGGCTGATGCTGAGTTCTTCTTTAATACAGACCGCAAACAAACATTAGCAAGTCGAGTAGATCAATTGGGTACTATTGTCTACCACAATAAATTAGGTACTCAGCTTGCGCGTGTCGAACGTGTCCGTGCTTTAGCTCGCTATATTGCAGAAAAACTCGGTGCTAATAGTGAACAAGCAGATCGTGCCGCTTTCTTAGCAAAAGCTGATCTTACCTCTAATATGGTCGGCGAGTTCCCTGAATTGCAAGGCATTATTGGTGCTTATTATGCAAAAGGCGATGGCGAGCACCCTTCTGTAGCTCAGGCAATTGCAGACCAATATCTTGTTCGCTTTGACAAGCCCGTATCAGAAGATAACCTCACTAGCGTTGCCCTCTTTATTGCAGAGCGTATTGAAACGCTTGTCGGCATTTGGGGAATTGGCTTATTACCGACAGGCGAACGTGATCCTTATGCTCTACGCCGTGCTGCACTTGGCATTATTAGTGCATTTGATGCACTTCAGCAAGCACAAGTCTTTAACCGTGCAGACAAACTCAAACTCATTGATTTACTCAAATTTGCACAAAGCTTATTTAGCAAAGAAAACATCGAGATTAACCAAGCAACAGCAACTGAAGTCCAAGACTTTATTTTTGAACGCTTACGCCATCAATTACAAACAAACAATGACCGTTTTGTGGTCGATGCTGTTTTGGCACTAAATCCAGATTTAGATGAAGTAGCCGCTCGCGTGAATGCAGTAAGTCACTTTAGTACATTACCTGAAGCGAGCAGTCTTGCTGCTGCCAATAAACGCATTGGTAATTTATTGAAGAAAGTCGAAGGCGACGTCGGAACCGTTGATAACACAAAACTGACAGATGCTGCAGAAATCACATTAGCAAAAGTCATTGACGAGGTTGCACCAGTTGCACAAACACATTTTGCTCAAGCAGAGTTTACGCAAGCTTTACAAAGTGTGGCAAAAACACGGGATGCTGTCGATACGTTCTTTAACGATGTGATGGTAATGGCAGAAGACCCTGCAGTGCGTCAAAATCGTTTAGCACTTTTAAATAAACTACATGCAACGATGAACTTGGTTGCTGACTTATCGAAACTCGCTCAATGAAGTTAATCATTTTAGATCGAGACGGCGTAATCAATCACGAAAGTGCCGAATTCGTTAAAAATGCGGATGAGTGGATTGCCTTACCGGGAAGTATTGAGGCAATCGCTCAGCTCTATCATGCGGGTTATAAAGTCGTTGTAGCGACCAATCAATCAGGTTTAGGTCGCGGACTGTTTACTATCCACGACCTCAACGCAATGCACAAAAAACTTCAATCTCAACTCAAAGCACTTGGCGCGAGTATTGATGCTTTTTTTATCTGCCCTCACCACCCCGATGAACAGTGTGATTGTCGTAAACCCTTACCAGGCATATTTAACGAAATAAAAAAACGTTATGGCATTACTGATTCCCAACAGTTTTTTGCTGTTGGTGATAGCTTACGTGATTTACAGGCCGCCACTTCTGCGGGTTTTAAAACATGGCTAGTACTTACTGGTAATGGTCAAAAAACCTTAGCAAATGGCAATCTCCCTGCTGGTACACTCATGAGTTCTAATTTATCAGAAGTCGTTGAAAAACTTCTTGAGGAGTAATCCCTCTATGATTTACATTCGCTCTACCATCTTTGCGATTTATCTCGGTATTTTCACCATTATTTTTGGTATTCTTTCTGGCTTTCTTATTATTTTCCCCTTAACTTGGCGCTGGAAATTCATCACTATTTGGAATCGCTTAATTATTGATGGCCTCAAAGTCATCTGTGGTGTTCGGTATCAAGTAAAGGGTACAGAAAACATTCCCGATCAGGCCACTCTCTATCTCGCAAAACATCAATCCGCATGGGAAACCATTTTCTTCCCATTAATGTTCAAACGAAGTCTTACTTATGTCCATAAAAAAGAACTGCACTATATTCCCTTCTTTGGCTGGGGATTAGCAAGCGTTCAACAAATTGCTATCGATCGCAGTGCTGGTAGAGACTCCATGCTACAAGTCATGGAAAAAGGTACGCAACGACTACAAGAAGATCGTAATATCGTCATTTTTCCAGAAGGAACTCGTATACCTGTGGGTCAAAAAGGACGCTATAAACTCGGTGGTGCTCGTCTTGCCGTCCATGCACAATGCCCTGTCGTACCTGTTGCCTTAAATGCAGGTATGTGTTGGCCACGTCAAGCCTTCCTAAAAAAACCGGGTTTAATCACCGTTTCTATCGGTCCTGTTATTTCTCCCGAAGGATTAAGTCCTGAAGAACTCAACCAACGTGTGGAAGACTGGATTGAAGCCGAAATGCGTATACTCAATCCTGAAATATATGCAGACCAGTTATCATAGTGTTCGCACAACGCACGGCACCATTAACTACACCTTAAAACGTATCCGTCGCGTACGCTTTAAGGTTAAAGTGGGCTACGATGGGGTCGTTGTGCATGCCAATCTCAGCGAGCCTATTAGTACGGCCGAACGCTATCTTCGTCAATTTGCCAAATGGTTTATCAATAAACTAGCGGAAATAGAGGCCTCTCGCCCTCCTTCCTTAAATCATTGGGAACTAGGCAAAACCATTCGTTATCTCGGTCGTACTATTGAGCTAAAACAGCATTTTACGCATGACACCCCTCTTTTTTTGGGGGAGGTGAATGCACCTCAAGATGGTGATATCCTCTTAGTCGATAATATCATCTACCCGCATCACGGTGTAAGTATTCAAGACTCCTGTGAATTCTGGTTAAAACGACAAGCTTATCAATGGTTCGAACATCGCTTAGCATGGTTTTATCAGACCACTGGTCGCAAACCTCATGCCTTCCGATTGAGTAACGCACTACAAAGTTGGGGGCAATGTAATAGCCGAGGTGTTATTGGTTTAAACTGGCGTTTGATCCATCTATCCCCCGAGCAGATTGACTATGTTATTGCTCATGAGTTAGCCCATCTAAAACATATGAATCACAGTAAAGCTTTCTGGCAAGAAGTCGCTACTATTATGCCTAATTATGAACCACATAAAAAAGCGATTAAGCAACAAAGTTTACATACTCTGACCTAAACCTATCTAAAAGGATGACTATGCAATTTTTACACACGATGCTTCGCGTTGGTAATCTTGAACGTTCAATTGAATTTTATACCAAAGTATTAGGGATGAAATTACTACGCACCTCCTCTAATCCAGAGTACAAATACGACTTAGCTTTTCTAGGTTTTGCAGCAAATCCAGAACAAGCCGAACTTGAATTGACCTATAACTATGGGGTAGAAAGCTATGACTTGGGTACTGCCTATGGTCATATCGCTATCGGAGTTCCTGATGCTTATGCTGCTTGTGAAGCTGTCAAAAAAGCAGGTGGCAAAGTGACTCGAGAAGCAGGCCCGGTCAAAGGCGGTACCACAGTGATTGCCTTTGTAGAAGACCCTGATGGTTATAAAATTGAATTTATCGAGCGCAAAGATATGAATGCGACTGGTAAAGGCTTACACGATTAATAAATACTACGCTCTCTTGTCCTATGATTATTGTTGTTGCTCCCGATTCTTTTAAAGAAAGTCTTTCTGCCGCAGATGCTGCGATTGCTATTAAACAAGGCATTCTGGATGCAGTCCCTGATGCCACCATCTACTGTATCCCTATGGCTGACGGGGGCGAAGGGACTGTCGCCGCTATTGCTCAAAGTACTAATAGTCGTTTAATCGAACACACGACAGTCAATGCACTAGGACAAGAGATTACCGCCCAATGGGCTTTGATTGAAGAAGACACTGCCGTTATCGAAATGGCATCTGCTGCAGGTCTAGAGCAAATTCCCAAAGCAAACCGTGATATCTATGCCTCCTCCACCTATGGTGTGGGTCTTCTTATTAAAGAAGCCCTTAACTATCCAATAAAGCGTCTCATTTTAGGTTTAGGGGGCTCAGCTACAAACGATGCTGGCCTAGGTATGGTGAATGCCTTGGGAGTCAAATTCTATGATAAAAATGCTCAGCTGATTGACCAACCAACCCCAAAAGTCTTTGCAGACATTCATCACATTGATATTTCCTCTTTAGATAAACGACTACAATCTTTAGAGATTATTCTTGCCTCAGATGTACGTAATCCCTTATATGGCCCACAAGGTGCTTCTCATATTTTTGGTCCTCAAAAAGGTGCTACCCCAGAACAAGTTATCGAATTAAATACCCATCATCAACGCTATGCAGAACTGGTAGCTACATGCGTACAAAAAGATTATAGCCAAGCTGCAGGATCAGGTGCTGCTGGTGGTCTAGGATTTGCTGCTTTAGCCTTTTTAAATGCACAATTCAAACCAGGTATTGATGTCATTGCCGAATACTCACAACTTGCCAAACATATCCAAGAAGCTGATTTAGTGATTACGGGTGAGGGCTGTATTGATGCTCAAACCCTCCAAGGAAAAACAATCGCCGGTATTGCTTCCCTCAGTCAACAGTATAAAAAACCCCTGATTGCCTTAGGTGGTGCCGTACATGGACATTATCAAGATTTGTACTCTCAAGGCTTAACCGCCGCCTTTAGTATCAGTAGTGGACCATTAACATTACAAGAATCGATGCAACAATGTGCTCCTTTACTTCGACAAAAAACCAATGATTTAATCCGGCTATGGATGAGTAAGGTAGTATAAGCTTATCCGCATTTTCCTCTATTGCTTGAATAGAATTTTCGATTTATATTTTATTTAATACTTAAAACATTACTCTTTACAGGGAGAGCTTACTATGACACTCGTGTTAATACTAGCACTGCTCATTGCCTTTATTGTATTGGCAACGACTAAGCTAAAACTTCATCCATTCCTCGCCTTACTTGGTGCTGCCTTTATTGGTGGTTTTGCCTATCAAGTCCCTAGCAATGAAATCGTCAAGCATATCGCTACTGGTTTTGGTGGTATTCTGGGCGGTATTGGTTTGGTTATTGCAATAGGTACCATTATTGGTGTTATTTTAGAGCGCACAGGCGCTGCCATTACCTTAGCTGAAACCGTGATTAAAGTCATGGGTAAACGTTTCCCTACGCTTACCATTTCTATCATCGGTTATCTTGTATCTATTCCTGTTTTTTGTGACTCTGGTTACATTATTCTTAACTCATTAAAAGAAGCACTCGCTAAACAGATGAAAGTCTCTCTAGTGGCCATGAGCGTGGCGTTAGCAACAGGTCTTTATGCTACTCATACCTTTGTTCCACCGACACCAGGCCCTATCGCAGCAGCAGCGAATCTAGGTTTAGAGAGTAATTTAGGCCTTGTTATTTTAGTCGGTCTTTTTGTTGCCTTTGTAACCGCTATGGCTGGTTTATGGTGGGCGAATCGTTTCTTAAAACAAGACATTGAACTACTCCCAGAAATTCACTCTGATCAATTAGCTAAAACAGAAGAACTTCGTAAAAGCTACGGTCAACTCCCTTCTGCAACAGCCGCTTTCTTACCCATTATTCTGCCTATCGCTTTAATCTGCTTAGGCACAATTGTTGCCTTCCCAAGCAAACCATTAGGCACAGGTACTGTTGCACAAGTGCTGGCTTTCTTTGGACAACCTGTTGTCGCCCTATTAGCCGGTTTAATTGCCGCTTTAGGTCTATTAAAAGGCAGCAGCAAAGCGGATGAGTTTAATAAAGTAGTTGTCGAAGGTATCGTACTTGCCGCACCCATCCTACTCATTACGGGGGCAGGTGGTTCATTTGGCGCCATTTTAAAAGCTACACCTCTTGGTGACTATCTCGGTCAAACATTATCTAGCTTAGGTGTCGGTATCTTTATGCCATTTATCGTAGCAGCAGCACTTAAAACAGCACAAGGTTCGACAACTGTTGCACTTGTAGCCACTTCTGCACTCGTTGCTCCTATGCTTCCACAATTAGGTTTAGACTCTGATATGGGTCGTGTATTAACAGTAATGGCTATCGGTGCTGGTGGTATGACAGTATCTCACGCTAATGACAGCTTCTTCTGGGTCGTGAGTCAATTTAGCCGCATGAAAGTAGCTACTGCTTATAAGGCTCAAACAGTCGCCACACTAACACAAGGTATTGCTGGTATCATCACTGTTTGGATTTTAAGCCTAGTATTCCTATAAGCCTGCACTAGTACCTAGATACTTATATAGAAAGAACAATCCCCGCTCAATGCGGGGATTTGCACTATTAGAAAGTCTGAATTACGTTGTCTTATGATTTTTGCTGACTACAAAAATCCGACATTCGAATAAAGTCCATCACACTTAGTTCTTCTGCACGAGCGGTTTCAGGAATGCCTAGTGCTTGCCAATTAATTTGCCAATCTTTTAGTGAGCCTCTCAGCATTTTACGGCGCTGGGCAAAGGCTTGCGTAACAAGACGAGCAAACATGACAGGGTCTTGAGCGACTGGTCTATCTGCCCCCAAAGGAATCATCCGCACCACCGAAGACATCACTTTAGGTGGAGGGTCAAAACACTCTGGTGGTACATCAAATAAGGAATACATCTTATAACGCGTCTGCAACATCACCGACAAACGACCGTAGTCACTATCACCCGGTTTAGCCACCATGCGATCAATGACTTCTTTTTGTAGCATAAAATGCTGATCACGGACATAATCCGCTGATTCCATTAAATGGAATAATAAGGGGCTAGAAATATTGTAAGGTAGATTACCAACAATACGTACACCCTGTCCAAATTGACTGAAATCGACTGTTAACGCATCTGCCTCAATCACGGTAAGTCGCTTTGGACTATAGTGATGACGTAATCGAGCCGCTAAATCACGGTCAATTTCCACCACACGTAAATGATCAACCCTCTCCAATAGAGGGTTAGTCAAGGCAGAAAGTCCCGGACCAATCTCAACGATAGTATCCGAGGACTCTGGATGAATAGCGCGAACAATCGCCTCAGGAATGCTTTGGTCAGTTAAAAAATTCTGACCAAAGCGTTTACGTGCTTTATGTTGAGCCATTATTAACGGATTGTCTTTTCGCCAGTAATGCGATTATCGATATAGGCTTGTGTACGCAATTGACGTAACCAATCCTGTAAGATATTCTCGCCTTGTTCTTGATACAAAGTCTCACGCGCTAAATCACGACGAATTTGTGCTTGCTTATCTTCGGTACGGCGATCAAGAACTTCAATAATATGCCAACCAAATTGACTACGCACAGGACCACTCACCTGACCAGGTTGTAAAGCAAAGGTAGCTTGCTCAAAAGCTGGGTCTGCTTGACCTGGTGCTAACCACCCAATATCGCCTCCTAATGGAGCTGAGGCATCTTGTGAGTATTTCAATGCAACATCAGCGAACGGCTCACCCGATTGTAGACGTTGGTAAATCTCATCAATACGCGCTTTAGCTTGTGCATCAGAGAATACAGGCGTAGTACGTACTAAAATATGACGAACATGAGATTCTGTCACTTCTACTGGTCCATTATGACGAGCCGCTAGCTCGCGTGGTGATAATTGAGGTTGAGGAGGATCAGGCAGGCGTACACTCACTACTTTACGACGCTCATTAATTACCCCTCGACGCTCAACAACTTTTAGGATATGAAAACCATTCGGTGCTTTAAAAACCCCTGTCGTAGAACCATCTTGAACCTTTTTAGTCATACTCATAAACAATACAGGCCAATCCTCGTTCATGCGAATACCTAAGTTACCGCCATTTTGCGCCTCAGGCCCCTCAGAATACTGTCTTGCTACACTCTCAAAACTCTGTCCTCGGCGAAGTTTAGCTAAAGCTTCATTGGCTTTTTTACGTGCAGCCTCCACCACCTCTGGAGAAGAATTATCAGGTACTCGAACAAAAATATGTTGGAATGCAATTGCTTTAGGGTCAAAACTACGCTCAACTACCTCACGTTTCTCATAACGAGGTTCATATTTAATCGCTTGTTTATACTCTGGGTACATGCCTGTTGGGTGCTGACGAAGGAAAGCATCCACATCAAACTCACTCACATGCACACGAGACTGTACAACTCGTGTACGTAGCTCATCCATACGAATTTGTTGAGAAATATTGGCCGTATAATCATCCCAGTTTATGCCGTGTTGTTTAGCAGCCGCTTGTAACTGTGCTAAGGTCATGCCATTTTCAGCAGCAATTCCTATCAATGCTTGCTGAACACGATCAGGAGTAATACGAATGCCAAACAAGTTCGCTTGTTCATTCATTAAATGCTCATCAATCAAGGTTGATAAGACAGCCTCTTGTGACTGAGGATTTCCTGATACACGCATAGTCGACATACGACTATTTACTTCTTTTTGTGTAATTACATCAGTATTCACAATCGCTGCGATACCATCAGCAAAACTCCCCTGTGTTTGCTGCTTTTTAGTTGTTGATACTTTTTGTGCCTCTGCCTCTGGTAATGTCAATACTAGACCAGGCAATGCGACCAAAGCAATTTTTAACCATTTTTTTGAGTGTTGCATTTTTTATTCATACCTTTCAAAAGGAGATTGAGTTGTTTGAGGGTCTTTGACAGATTGATACCCCGGGATACTATCACGAAGCAATTCCATTGGATCAGAACCCACAGCTCCTAAACCACTTAATTCTAACTGAAAAAATAAAGACGTATTCGTTTTTTGGGTAGAAACCGCATAACGCTGAAACACAATGCGACTTGTCCAACAGCAATTGCCCTTATATTCCATCCCCACAATAGACTGTGTAGAGCGACGATCTTTGATTGAATAGTCATGACGCCCCACCACATAAATCCTCTCTGTAATTGGCCATTGCCCCGCTACACTAATATTATTTTTACCTTGTAACTGATAACCATAAAGCTGATTACTCTCATTATAGTAAAACGGATCTCGTTGATAACGATAGGTGAGTGATAGAGACGTCAACCTCTTAGGAAACCAACGAATAGAAGTGTATGTCTGAGCTACTTTTCGATTATAAGTATCCAATTGAATACCGACCTCAGTATTTAGTTTATCCGTCATAGCAACAGACAAATTACCCAGAAACTCTGAACGGTGCTCTTTACCAACCCGCTCATTAAGCAAAGCCACCTTTGGTTTTTCAAAATAAAATCTCTGTGCAATTTGAGCTACCATGCGTTCATTACCTGTTTCGGCATCCAACCAACGCGAAGTTAACCCTAGCGTAATTTGATTCGCGTCATTAATGCGATCCCACCCCCCCGCATAGCGGTTTTCTGAAAATGCTGTTCCCATATTAAACTGAGCTGGTGCCGTATCGTATATTGGGAAATCCTCTTGATGACGATAAGGGATGTAAACGTAATAAAGACGAGGCTCTAACGTCTGCAAACGAGGTTTACCAAATAATGTCGTCTCACGTTCAAACGTCATACCTGCATCTACAGAATAAATAGGGACAATTCGCGATAAATTATCGTACTGTGTGCCTGCTTGACTACGGAACACACCTAATCCGGTACGGCTATTCGTATATTGCTTATACCAATTAGTATTGTAATGCGACATATGCAAACCAACTTTAGGCGTCACATACCATCCAGCACGGACAATGGGGTAGCTCACCTGCGTATAGGAAGCCATACGCTCACCATCCCAACGTTGTACACCGTTTCTCGTTGGATAACGCGTTTTATTTGTCGGGAAAGTAAATCGTGTATAGGTATTTTGTGTGCTCACATCAAAACCAAACCAATCATAACGAGCACCTCGAATCATCAATTCTGGCTCTCGTTCGTATTGATAGTAATAAATCGGAGTTGCACCAGAAAAGTCATGTAGGCCTTGGTATTTTTGCCAAGATAAATAACCTGACCAATATTTATAACCGCTAAAGGTAATACTCGCATTCTTAGAAAGATATGTACGATCTGACTTCGTACTTAGGGCATCACTAAAGTCACGGTAATAATCATTATCTGAAGCCGCTTGAATCCCAATATTTAATCCAAATTTAAATCCAGCAAATTCTCCTAAACCCTGACGATGTGCCCAATTCATTGACCAACGTTTGATATCCAACTTTGAGTCTTTAGGCATAAAAGAACCACTTAGTTGTCCACTATAACCAGGTTGCAAATAACGAAACTCAGCTCCCAACATTACGCCTCGCTTGCTATATGCCTGAGGGACTAAAGTTAAGTCATAATTAGGGGCTAAGTTAATAAAGTAAGGAACAGACACACCAAAGCCAGCACTGGACGTTGTCGTGAATGTCGGAAATAACCACCCTGTTTTTTTCTCTTTTTTAATAGGGAACGAAAAATAAGGTGACCATAACACAGGCACCCCCTTGATATAAAGCGTACCGTCTTCTGCTATCCCTTCATTTTCATCATTATATAAATCGACCTTATCGGACTGAATATACCAAAACTTATTATCACAATTACATGCGGAATAAATGGCATTACCCAAACGCATATGATTGTTATCAACAATCTCAGCGTAATCCGCCTCACCAGAACCACCCTCGGCCATCTTATAAATAGGTGAGCTCATCACTCCTGTCTGCTTGTTTATATTGTACTTAAGCCCTGGTCCACGCACCACAGAGCCATTACGCAATAGGCGCGTATTCCCAATTGCTTCAACTTCTCCTGTCCGTCGGTCATAGGTAATTTTATCGCCTTTTAGAATAGCATCCGACCGTCGAATCTGTGCACCACCCGTTAATACAACACGATTATTGTCATCTGAAATTTTAATATCAGCACTATCTGTAAACGTAGTTATCTGATCTTTAGCCGCTGATGAAACGGTTAGAAGAGGGCTTTCTTGTAAACGAAGTGAATCCTGTGTTTGAATACCTCTCAACACGATATTATTCGTCTGTGCTTCTACGGCAGGAATCAATAAACACAAAGAAAAACCTAAAATCTTTCGCACAACAGCTATCCACTTAGAAATGTTTTAAAAACTAAAAAATTTATTTTGCTACCCAGACAAAATGATTTTTAATGTCTAAAATATACGTTTGGTTCAATTTAATATCCCATTATAAAGTAGTTTTATGTCTACCCATCTCGACGTTCGCCTTGATTTACTAAAAAACTGGTTACACTCTCTCCAAAATAACTACCAGTTAAAACTTGATACTCTTCGCCCTGCTTCTAGTGATGCTAGCTTCAGACGTTACTTCCGCATCGATACACATGATGGAACACTGATTATTATGGACGCACCGCCAGCACACGAAGACTGCAAACCTTTTATTGATATTGCTCAACGTCTTAGCTCCGTTGGTCTTAATACCCCTCACATTCTCGAACAAGACTTAGAAAAAGGCTTTTTAATCCTCAATGACCTAGGTAATCTGACTTATTATCAACGCCTACAGTCAGAGATTAGCGATCAAGAATTACAAAGCATTTACCGTGACGCTCTCGCTGCAATGGTCGATATGCAAAAAGCCGACACCACAGGCTTACCTATTTATGATAAACCACGTCTACTCACCGAATTAGGTCTTTTTAATGAGTGGTATGTGCAACAATATCATCAAACGACTTTATCAGATAAAGAGAAAACTCAACTAGATGCCATCTTTGAGCTACTCGTTCAACATAATGATAAGCAAGCCAAAGTCTTTGTTCACCGTGATTATCACTCACCCAATTTAATGCTTTGCAATCCTACCCTCCACGGCAAAAACCCTGGCGTTATCGATTTCCAAGATGCTGTCTTAGGCCCCATTTCTTATGATGTTGTCTCATTAGTTATGGATGCACGCACCACATGGGAAGAGCCTCAACAACTAGATTGGGCTATTCGATATTGGGAAATGGCACGTGCCGCCAACCTCCCTGTACCAGCAGATTTTGCTGATTTCCATGTCGATTATGAATATATGGGCTTACAACGCAATCTACGCATTCTCGGCGTATTTGCTCGTTTAGCCATCCGCGACAATAAAAAACACTATCTTGACCATATGCCACGTGTTAATGGATATGTTCGTCAAGTCGCTAATCGCTATATTGCTTTCAAACCTTTACTCAATATTTTGGATCGTCTTGATAATATTGATACAAAAGTGGGGTATACATTTTGATTCAGGCCATGATTTTAGCTGCTGGACGTGGCGAACGTATGCGTCCACTCACTGATACTCTTCCTAAGCCTCTATTAGAAGTAGGTGGAAAGCCTCTTATTGTTTGGCATATCGAACGCCTAGCGAGTGTTGGCATTACGGATATTGTGATTAACTATGCTTGGTTGGGACATAAATTCCCGGAAATACTTGGTGATGGCTCACAATTTGGGGTAGATATTCGCTACTCTCCTGAAGAAAATGGATTAGAAACGGCTGGTGGTATCGCCAATGCTATTGATTTACTAGGTAAATCACCTTTTCTTGTTATGAATGGTGACGTATGGTGTGACTGGAATCCTATCAACGCAATGTCCAAAGTCACACAACTAGAGCAAGGCAAGGAGCAGGCTTGGTTACTGATGGTTAATAACCCAGCACACAACCCTAATGGTGATTTTCATCTTACCTCAAATGGTAGACTCACCTCAGAGGGGAATAATAAACTTACATTTGCAGGAATTGGTGTTTATCACCCCAGCTTATTTTCAGGCATTGGAAAACAAACCATTGCAAAGCTAGCTCCCTTACTACGTTTAGCCATGCAAAAAAATGCCGTATTAGGTACTCAACATACTGGCCAATGGACCGATGTAGGGACACAAGAACGTTTAAAAGCGCTTGACGCTCAACTTAAATAATTAGGATTAAAAGGTTTTTTATGTTTGGTTCATCTCGAAAACAAGTTGTATTTCACCCTTCTGTATACGGCAACAGCGGTCGTCGCAATCGTCGTATGCCTCGCTGGTTAATTACGTTTTTAGCTGGTATTATTACAGGCAGCGGTGGTTTATGGTTTTTACAAACCAACTATGGCCCTCCTCGCCTAAGTGTCGAAGAAGCGAATAAGCTTCAAACAACCATTAGCGAACTTAATCAGGAAAAAAGCGCCTTACAACAACAACTTTCAGAAGCCCAATTAAACCTTAATCAAACAAAAGATTTGGTTAAACAGCTTCAACCTGTGGTCGCCACAAACACACCCTCTACTGAACAAACTGTTAATAATGACCCCACATTAAACCCTATTACCCCTATTCAAGAAGGTAATGCCAACTTAAATATGGTAGAGGTGCTTAAAAACATCCCCCCAGATCCACAAAATAATCCTGTAGGTATTCGAGTAGGCAATTTCCAAGGCAGTATCGGTCAATTAAGTTATGAATTGATTCTCACAAAATCGGACATCAACGCCGCCAATGTACCCGCACGTGTAGAAATTATCACGATAGGGCAATACAAAAACGGCAACCGTGGCTTTGACCAATTACAATCCATTAATATTACTGCCAACGAGTATGTTCGCCTACAAGGTCAAGTTGCTCTAAGCAAACCTACTCTCACACCACAAAGTGTTGAGGTTAAAGTTATTAATACGCAAACCCGTAAAGTTCTAGGCTCGCGTAGCTTTACTGTTACCCCAACTCCTGCACAGCCTACACAATAACTGTTCATTTTTTAAATAAATTTCAGCCGATTTCTTAACAACCACGATTCATTTTCTCTCTGTTATCATATTCTCACTATGAATAAACCACTTACTAAAATTATGGTCGTGGATGACGACCCAGACTTACGTCAACTACTTGCTCAATATCTTAACCGTCACGGTTACGATACCTTGCTAGTTGATGATTGTAATGATCTTTTCCAACGCATCACTAAATTCAGTCCAGACTTAATTGTGCTAGACCGTATGTTACCTAGTGGTGACGGTGTTGAAGCGTGCCGTAACTTACGTGCCCACAACGAAGATATTCCTATCATCTTATTGACTGGGCGTGACGAAACAGCTGACCGCATTATTGGCTTAGAATCTGGCGCTGATGACTATATTGGCAAACCATTTGACCCTCGTGAATTATTAGCGCGCATCGAAACTGTTTTACGTCGCAAAAAAGGTCCTTCTAGCCTTATCAAGGAAGTACCAATTCACTTTGGACCCTTTACATTTGATCCTGCCAAACGCCAATTATTTAAAAACAATGAGGTTGTTAAGCTGACAGGTGGCGAAATTAATCTTTTAGAAGCATTTGTTAAAAATCCTAGCAAACCACTTTCTCGTGAACGTTTACTGGCTCTTGCTCGTGATGATGACGAAGGTGAACGCAATGATCGTGCTATCGATATCGCCATCTTGCGCTTACGTCGAGCATTAGAGGATGACCCCAAAGACCCTCGCTGGATTCAGACCGTATGGGGCATTGGTTATCGTTTTTCCCCCAATGCTTAACGAATGAAATTGCACCGGCTTAAAAATATTTCTTTAAGTATCCGCACCCAGATTTTATTGATGATGTTTGGCACCATCGTCCTTGTTCAGGGTGCGGTTTTGTACGCTGGCAATTTCTTAAAAGAAAGATTTTTAGAAGAAGTCGTGGCAGATCACATTACCACCACAATTCAAATCATCCGTTCTGCTGTTAATTTATTACCACCCGAACATCGCGCAGAGTTTATTGCCAAAGCATCGCATGGAAAATGGTCGTTATGGACTCGACAGCTTCCCCAAAATCCTCGTTTTTCCCAAAAATACCGTTATAGCAATATTTTTCCACAGGATAGAGCGCCGGGACATTCATTACCGTTGCCATCATCAAATCGTCCACCTCCTCCGCCACTGCTTCATCAAATTTTTCCAAATTTACAAGAGCGCAATATTCCTCGCCTCCCTAAAGAAGAGTTTGTTCGTCAAGTAGAGGCTTCGGAAAAAACTGATTTATTAGACTCCCCCCTTGTTCGTGATGACTTACAAAAACTCATTGTTCGTGTCAATCAAACATTAGACGATGGGACTCGTATCGGCTTAACTCAGCGCAATAATACTCCGTTAATGTATTTATCCTTATTGCCAGAGTTCAACCCGTTTAATAATACCGTTATTAAAGAGTGGCTCATTATTCCTTTGGACAAGATTGAGCCAGCCGAGGCCGGAATTTTTCTGATTGCCTGGATTGCACTTACCTCACTCTTACTTATGGGTGCAGGATATTTTGCATGGCGTATTACAACACCCCTACTTCGTCTCAGTCAATCTGCTGATAAATTAGCTAAAGGTATTCATGCCAAGGTTGTTCCCGCTGGACCTTACGAAACCAAAGTCCTGGGACAACGCTTTAATGCCATGCTTAATTCATTAGAGCAAGCCAAGACAGTTCAACAAACCTTATTAGCAGGCTTGCCTCACGATTTAAAAGGCCCATTAGCTCGCATGCGATTACGCCTTGCAATGACCGATGATGAAATGTTAAAGCAAGGGATGAGCAATGATGTGCAAGAAATGCAAAACATCATTGAACAATTTATTTCTTATGTGCGTGGATCAGACCCTGGGCGCTACAACTTCCAATCCCTCAACCTCAACCAATGGATTGATGAACGTGCCAATGCATGGGGAGATGCCAGTAGCGATATCGTCTTGACAGAAAAAACCTCAGAGTCCTTACAAATATCGGCCGATACCCTAGCATTAGGACGCTTACTAGACAACTTAATTAGCAATGCCTTAAAGCATGGTAAGCCACCAGTAGAGATTTCACTCAAAAAAGCAGGTGAAACCGCCCTCATCAGTGTTAGCGATCATGGTTGTGGCATTCCTCCTGAGCGTCGTGAAGAAGCACTTCGCGCCTTCTCTCGCTTAGACTCTGCTCGCACAAAAACAGGTAGTGTGGGTTTAGGTCTTGCCCTAGTCGATACCATTGTCCATGCTCACCAAGGCACATTAGAACTCGGTGAAAGTAGTAGCGGCGGTCTAAAAGTGGATATTTACCTACCTTTAATCACAACAAACAAAGCATAATCAGACGAGTTTTCTGCAATATACTATAATGTCACTTTAGGCACAAATTATGTGCAGTTAACTCGTATTTGCTTTATTAATAGAATGACAAACCATCCTACAGAAACTCCTGTTTCTAATTTTTTACGTACGATTATTGAAAACGATTTAAGTGCAGAGCGTTTCCAAGGCAAACGTTGGGCTGGCACGCCAGGTCCTGCAGCTATTCACGAACAAGCCCCAAAAGATACAGCACGTATTCGCACGCGTTTTCCGCCCGAACCTAACGGTTATCTTCACATTGGTCATGCAAAAAGCATCATTCTCAACTTTAGTCTAGCCAAAGACTATGGCGGTCTGTGTCACTTACGTTTTGATGATACCAACCCCGAAAAAGAAGACCAAGAATACGTTGATACCATTAAAGACAGTGTGAAATGGCTCGGTTTTGATTGGGAAAACAAAGAAAAAGACTATTGCAATCTCTATTTTGCTAGTGACTACTTCGACTATATGTATGAGTTTGCACAAGCTCTCATTAAAAATGGGGATGCCTATGTCGATGAGCAGTCTCCGGAAGAAATTGCTCAAATGCGTGGTAACTTCAAAGAGCTAGGCAAAGACTCACCTTGGCGTAATCGTCCTATTGAGGAATCATTACAACGCTTCCAAGAAATGCGTGAAGGTAAACACCCTAATGGTAGTATGGCGTTACGTGCCAAAATTAATATGCAATCGCCTAATATCAATTTACGCGACCCAATTATCTATCGTATTCGTCATGCGACACACCATCGTACAGGCGATGCTTGGCCAATTTACCCTATGTATACCTATGCTCACCCCATTGAAGATGCATTAGAAGGGATTACGCACAGTATTTGTACATTAGAATTTGAAGACCAACGCCCTTTCTACGATTGGCTACTAGACAAACTTCGCGAGCTAGGTTTCTTTAAAGATCCACTCCCCAAGCAATACGAATTTGCTCGTCTGAAGATGAAGCATATTGTAACCAGCAAACGTAAATTACTTAAGCTTGTACAAGACGGTTTTGTGAGTGGCTGGGATGACCCTCGCATGCCAACCATTGTTGGTTTACGCCGTCGTGGTTATACGCCATCAGCTCTACGCTTATTTATTGATCGCTTAGGCGTTTCCAAAGCAGACTCAGTCATTGACTATAGTGTTCTAGAACAAGCTTTACGTGATGATTTAGACCCTGTAGCCAATCGTGCTGTGGCCGTACTTGACCCTATTAAACTAGTCATCACTAATTTACCAGAAGATTATGAGGAGGCATGCTTTGCCCCTATCAACCCTCATAATCCAGACGCTGGCAAACGTGAATTCCCCTTGACGCGAGAGCTATGGATTGAACGTGATGATTTCCGCGAAGACCCACCAAAGAAATACTTCCGTCTCTTCCCAGGCAATACTGTACGCCTAAAATATGCTTATGTTGTCCGTTGTACAGGTTTTGTAAAGAATGAGCAAGGTGAAGTCACCGAAGTTCACGTTGAATATATCCCTGATACCAAGAGTGGTACACCGGGTTCTGATAGTGTCAAAGTCAAAGGCAATATCACATGGGTGAGTACTAAATATGCGATTCCTGCTACCGTGAATTTATACGATCGTCTATTTACCGATGAATTCCCTGATAGTGGTGATAAAGACTTCTTAGCCTCACTTAATCCAAACTCTCTACAAGTCGTTAATGCTTGGTTAGAGCCAGGAATTGATGTGATGCCGGGCAATCAATGGCAATTCGAACGTCTAGGCTACTTTATTGCTGATAAAGATTCCACACCAGAACAACCTATTATTAATCGTAGCGTAACCTTACGTGACTCTTGGGTATAAATGATGAGTGACGCACATATTCTAGAGATTAAACACACCAATGGTAAATTGCGTTTAATTCTTAAAACGACTGACTTTAGTGGCATTACCAAAACGATTCGCAAAAAAATGGAAGAAGCTAAAGACTTCTTTACGGGTGAATCTATCATTATTGACGCTTATGGAATTGTTCAACCACTCCCTTGGAAAAAACTCGCGGCTGTCCTAGAGGAGTATCAACTGAATGTTCTCGGTATTTATGCTAATGCCCGCTTACTACCTACGGTACTCGCTGATGGTTTTGAACATATTGATTTAGGTAAAACAGCCGCTACACCCGTACCTACAACTCAAAAACCGCCTACTGCAACACCTGTCACCAAAACAGTAGCCCCTGCAAAAGCACCTAACGAACCAGTAATACAAACAGCAAAAACCATCATTAAAGATGCCCCAATTCAAGCAACGATTACTGCAGGTGTAGCACCAACTATGCTAATGGATCGTCAATTACGTTCTGGTGAGCGTATTTATGCCGCAGGCGGAGATTTAATCATCGTTGGAAATGTTGGTCATGGAGCAGAGGTTATCGCTGATGGCAATATTCACGTTTATGGTCACTTATTAGGGCGTGCCATTGCTGGCGCAAAAGGTGATAGTGCTGCACGTATTTTTACAACCTATTTAGACCCTCAACTAGTTGCGATTGCGGGGATTTATCGCCTATTTGACGGTGAAGCGACTCCCGAAGCACTTAAGAAAACCGTTATGGTCAGTCTCAAAAATGAAACCTTAACTTTTGATTCCATTAAATCTTAATTTTTATAAATACTTATTCAACGCCTTTCTTTTTCTTAACTTCTGCTCTCATTTTACGTTAAGATTAAGAAATAGTTTTAATCAGAGGAAATATCTCTATGTCTCGCGTTATTGTTGTTACTTCAGGTAAAGGTGGTGTAGGTAAAACCACAACAAGTGCTAGCTTTGCTTCTGGCTTAGCGATGAAAGGTCATAAAACAGCGGTGATTGACTTTGATGTCGGTCTTCGTAATCTTGACCTTATTATGGGTTGTGAGCGCCGTGTTGTTTATGATTTCGTAAATGTTATTCAAAAAGAAGCTTCTCTTAACCAAGCCTTGATTAAAGATAAAAATCTAGAAAATCTTTACATTTTACCTGCATCACAGACACGCGACAAAGACGCCCTTACCCTAGAAGGTGTTGAACGTGTTATCAATGAGCTCAAAGAAATGGGATTTGAGTATATTGTTTGTGACTCACCTGCTGGTATCGAAACAGGTGCATTAATGGCTCTTCATTTTGCCGATGATGCTTTGGTTGTCACTAACCCAGAAGTGTCATCTGTTCGTGACTCTGACCGTATTTTAGGTATCTTACAAGCCAAGACAAAACGCGCACAAGAGGGATTAGAACCGGTAAAAACCTATTTAGTAATTACTCGCTATAATCCAAAACGTGTAGAAGATGGCGAAATGTTATCTATCCAAGATATCAACGATATCCTACACATTAATCTCATCGGTGTAACGCCTGAATCCCAAGACGTATTACAAGCATCTAATATGGGTATTCCTGCAATCCATAATACAGAAACTGAGGTTGCGCAAGCGTACGCTGACATTGTTGAACGTTATTTAGGTAAAGAATTACCTATGCGCTTTACGGAGTATGTCAAACCAGGTTTCTTCAAGAAGCTCTTTGGGGGATAAGTGATGTCTTTCTTAAAGTTTTTATTAGGTGAGAAAAAGAAAAGTAATGAAGTTGCCAAGGATCGTTTAAAACTGATTCTTGTCCGCGATCGTGAGATGGATAGCGCGACAGCAGACTTTCTCCCTCAATTACAGCGTGAGTTAATTGAAGTTATTTCTAAGTATATTAAGGTCAATCCAGACGATATCAAAGTCAATTTAGATAAACAAGACTCTCTGGAAGTGCTAGAAGTCAAAATCGAAATGTCTGCCGAAGAAATGGCAGCAGCTCGCATAAAATAAGCCAATTATACTTTCTATCAAAGGCTGACAAGCATGAAAATTTTGCCAGCCTTTTCTTTTCAAATCTACCTAACATAAGCTATTCGCTACAAGCTTTATCGTAACCCTAGATGATAAATAAGCAATTATTGATAATTGCGGGTTGCCAGTCATCCTCCCTTTTTATAAAATAACAAGCTTAATTATCAAATACTTATCTCCTGACGTTTATGAAAAAATTCATTATTATCCTCGTTGTGATTGCACTGATTGGTCTAGGTGTTTGGCAAAATTTTACCTTACAAAAAAATTCTTATGAGGGTATCGCTAAAGTAAATGGACGTATTAATCTGAATCGACTAGACGTTGCAACACTCTATGCAGGTCGAGTGCAGGAGATTTTAGTCAAAGAAGGTGATGATGTTTCTCAAGGAGAAACGCTAGTTCGCCTATCAACTTCACAAGTAGATGCTCAAATCCAGCAAGTAAAAGCACAACAACAACAAGCTCGCGAAGCTGTTGGACGTGTTAAGGCTGAGCAAGAAGCTGCTCAACAACAACTCAAACTTGCCCAGTTAGAACTTAATAATGCCACTAAATTACGCCGAGATAACTTAATCTCCAGCACAGAACTGGCTCGTTACCAAACTCAATATGCAGCAACACTTGCCAAAGTCAATGCCACAGCGGCAGCGGTGGCAGAAACACAGAGCCATATTGAACAAGCCGATGCACAACTTACCCAAATAGAAGATATGTATGATGATCTTGCTATTAAAGCGCCTACTGCTGGACGTGTTGAATACAAAATAGCAGAATTAGGAACAGTCATCCCCGCTGGCGGAAAAGTCATGAGTTTATTAGATACGCAAGATGTGTATCTCAATATTTTCTTACCCTCTCAGCAATCTAATCCCTTAAAAATCGGTGATGAGGGGCGTATTCAAATTGAAGGAATTGATGCGATTTTCCCTGCCACTATCCAATTTATTGCCTCAGATGCACAATTCACACCAAAATCAGTAGAAACACAAGAAGAACGAACAAAACTCATGTTTAAGGTAAAACTTGCGATCCCTGTAGAGATTATTAATCGTTACCCTAATCTCTTTAAAGGTGGGATGACAGCATTAGGCTATGTTAAATATGATCAGAATATCGCTTGGCCAGATGAGTTATCTATTAAACTTCCCAAAGAGTAAATGATATGCACGCCGTTCGTGTCGCACATCTGAGCCATTTTTATGGAAAAACACAAGCATTAAAAGATGTTTCTTTCCAAATACCCAAAGGTCGTACTGTAGGGCTTATTGGTCCTGACGGTGTAGGTAAATCCACCTTATTATCCTTAATTGCTGGCATCAAAATCGTTCAACAAGGTCAAGTCAATGTACTAGACAAAGATATCACGGACAAAAATCTTCGCGATCAATTGACCCACCAACTTGCGTTTATGCCACAAGGTCTGGGAAAAAATCTCTACCCCACGCTATCGATTTATGAAAATATCGACTTTCATGGACGTCTCTACGGTCTAAGCAAGCGCGACCGTCAACAACGCATCGAACGCTTATTACGTGCTACTGGTCTTTGGTCTTTTCATCACCGTCCAGCAGGTAAACTCTCAGGAGGCATGAAACAAAAACTGAGTCTATGCTGTGCTTTGATTCATGACCCAGAATTATTAATTCTAGATGAGCCCACCACAGGTGTAGACCCATTATCTCGCCGTCAATTCTGGACATTAGTCGATGAGTTGCGACAAGAAAACCCCGATATGACGGTTATGGTTTCTACCGCCTATATTGATGAAGCCGAGCATTTTGAATATTTATTGGCGATGGATGACGGTAACTTAATTGCCGATGAAGCCACTCAGGAAGTGATAGCTAAAACACAAAGCAAAAATCTTGAAGAAGCTTATCTTCGCCTACTCCCTGAGGATAAACGGGGGGCTATTGATGGATTAAAAATTCCTCCCCTAGAAATTGACCCTAATGCCCCTTTAGCAATGAAAGCCGAAGGACTCACTAAACGCTTTGGTGATTTTGTGGCTGTCAATAATGTTTCTTTTGAAATTCCAAAGGGCGAGATTTTTGGCTTTCTAGGCTCTAATGGTTGTGGCAAGTCTACCACCATGAAAATGCTAACGGGGCTATTAGATGCCTCAGAAGGACAGGCTACCTTGTTAGGGCAACCCATCAATGCGAGTGATATTTCTACCCGTAAACGTGTAGGCTATATGTCACAAGCCTTTTCCTTGTATGAAGAATTAACGGTTTATCAGAATCTAGATTTGCACGCAAAACTGTATCAGATTTCAAATAAAAAACAAGCTATTGCAGATATCATGGCACAGTTTGAGTTAAGTGACATTGCTCACAAAACGCCTGCCTCTCTTCCTCTAGGCATTCGACAACGGCTACAATTAGCTGCCGCCTGTTTACATAAACCTGAAGTTCTTATCCTAGATGAACCCACCTCAGGTGTTGACCCTGCCGCACGCGATAGTTTCTGGGAATACCTTATTAAGCTATCGAGAGAAGATAAAATCACCATCTTTGTCTCTACACATTTTATGAATGAGGCACAACGTTGCGACCGAATATCCTTTATGCATGCGGGGCGCGTCCTTGCTGTTGGTACACCTGAAGAGCTACGGCAGCAAAAAAGCACCTCAACACTTGAAGAGGCATTTATCCGCTACCTAGAAGAGGCAGAAGACAACCGGATTCCAGAAGAAGCAACGGAAATTTCTGCTCCTCATCAATCTTCTTTTGAGTCAAAAAATAAAACTTCTTCTATCTGGGGATGGTTTTCTACGACGTGGGCATTTGCCACTCGAGAAGCTAAAGAGCTTTTACGCGATAATATTCGCTTATTTTTCGCCATTGGTGGTCCTTTAATTATGTTATTGGCCATGGGAGCCAGCATTTCTTTTGATTTAAATCCTTCAAAATTTGCCGTTTTAGACCATGATAATTCTTCGGAAAGTCGCACACTCATTGAGCACTTTCAAGGATCACATTATTTTATAGATAAAGGAAATATCTATTCTATAGAAGAGGCTCAACGACTCTTACAAAGAGGAGATGTCAAACTTATCATTGAAATTCCTGAACGATTTGGCGAAAAACTCTTACAACAAAAGCAACCCGAAGTTGCCTTCTTTATTGATGGTTCTTACCCTTCACAAGCGGAGAACTTGAGCGGTTCTGTACAAGGTGTCATAGCGGAATATACCCATCAGTTCTTAGCTAAACAAGGTTTTATTCTAAATACGCCAATGCCTGTTGAGGCTCGGTTTGTTTACAACCAAGACTTTCGTAGTGTTTTTGCTATTACGCCTGGGATTATTATGCTGGCATTAATGCTTATTCCTGCCATGATGACTGCTTTAGGTGTTGTTCGAGAGAAAGAAATTGGTTCAATTATGAACCTTTATGGCGCTCCTGCAAGTACATTTCAATTTCTCCTAGGTAAGCAGCTTCCCTATATTGCTCTATCTTTTGTTAGCTACCTACTTCTTGTCTTTTGCGTTATTGTTGTTTTTCAGGTTCCACTAAAAGGGTCTTTCTTGGCGCTTAGTTTGGGAGCTTTTTGTGTGATTTGTGCTTCTACCGGTTTTGGTTTACTCATGTCTAGCTTTTTACAATCACAAATTGCCGCTATTTTTGCTACCGCGATTTTATCCATTATCCCTACGATTAATTTTGCTGGCTTAATCTACCCTACCTCTGCCTTAGATGGTATGCTTTTTTATATTGGTCATGCATTCCCTGCAACATGGTTCCAGAAAATCACTCTAGGGGCTTTTACAAAAGGTTTAGGCATCACAGACTTTATCCTTAACTATATTATCATCAGCTCTTTCTATATTATTTTTATTGGTGCTGCCACATTGCTTTTGAAGAAACAGGAGAAATAATATGTGGCTTTGGATAAAAAATACCTTTCACCTCACCATTAAAGAGTTTCGTAGCCTATTTAGTGACCCTGTATTGCTCGGTTTAATTGTTTACATATTTACTTTTGGTGTATGGACGTCTGTATCTGCCAGCTCTACTGAATTAAAAAATGCAGCAATTGCTATTGCCGATCATGACCAATCCACTTTATCTAAACAACTCCGTGATAGTTTATTAGCACCCAATTTTAAACCCCCTATCGATATCACTATTGATGAAATTGACCGTCATATGGATACGGGAAGATACACATTTGTTCTGGATATTCCTGCTAATTATGAAAAAGACTTACTAACGGGTTATACGCCTAAAATACAATTACTTGTCGATGCCACAGCAATGACACAAGCGGCGATTGGTACAGCATACATTCAACGCATCTTTGGAAGTGAAATTCAAAAATTCATGCGCCAAAACACGCAACAAGAAGGGCCTATTCGTTCTGCTATTCAAGTACTTTATAATCCTAACCACTCCAGTCAATGGTTTATGGGGGCTATGCAAGTAGTCGGCAACATTTCTTTAATCACTCTCCTACTCTCTGGGGCTGCCGTTATTCGAGAGCGAGAAAGAGGTACGATTGAACATCTTCTCGTTATGCCTGTAAGCTCAAGTGAAATCGCCCTAGCAAAAATCATCGCTAATGGCATTATTATCCTTACCGTGGCATTACTCTCTATTTACTTTGTCGTACATATCGGTTTAGATGTTCCTATTCGTATGAGCTCACTCCCTTTATTTGCGTTGGGAATTGCCGCTTTTTTATTCTCAATGGCATCCTTAGGCATTTTATTAGCTATCTTAGCTCCCTCAATGCCTCAATTTGGTCTATTGTGTATTCCTGTCTATATCGTTATGTATATGCTATCTGGTGCAGCCGCACCTATTGACAATATGCCTACCATTATCCAAATGCTTACCCAGTTCTCTCCCCAAACAGTGTTAAGTAGTTTTGCACAGGAAGTTCTCTTCAAACACGCGGATATTTCTCTTGTGAATACACATCTGATTAAGATGTTTGCTGCAGGTGCCCTTTTTCTAAGCATTGCGCTTCTTCAATTTAAGTCCATGCTTTCTCGACAAGGATAAAATTTCTATGAAAAAATTTCTCTTCTCTATCCTCATGACAAGCATACTCACTGCATGTGCAAATACCACCATTCCTGTTGAGTCTTCGGTCAATTTACCTATTCAATTTGAGAAAAATAAAAATGCCATGGGAAGTGAGGATATTCGCCAATGGTGGTCATTTTGGCAAGATTCTCAACTCACACAGCTTATTGAGGAAGCATTACGCTACAACAAAGACATTGCACTAGCACAAACACACTTAGCCGAAGCAAGATCCACAGCACAATTAGCCACAGCCGATAAAGGTCCTACTATTGGGGTAGGAGCCAATATTGGGGCAGCACGCACACGAGCTAATGATCTTCCTCTCATAGGTGATAGCTATAACACATTCTCCGCAGGTGGTGTGGGAGTTAGCGCCTCTTGGGAGCCCGACTTTTTTGGTAAAAAACAAAGCGATGCAGATGCTGCTATGTACGCCGCGCTTAGTAAAGAAGAACAACTCTATGCCACACAACTCGCCATCGTTGCCCAATTAGCGCAAAGTTACTTCCAATTTAATACGCTCTGGCAATATCATGCCATTTTGAGCCAAAATCTAACCGTCTTAAATAAATTACACCGCTACTTACAAGGGCGTTTTAATGCAGGTCATGTTACTCGCTATGAAGTTGAGCAAATCCAAAGTAATATTCTTTCTTTGCAAGCACAGCAGAGTGATTTAATCACACAAGCAGATAGCTTAGCACGCCAGATAGCAGTACTTAGCGGAAAAAACCCTCAAAATTTAGCGTCAATATTACACCCCAACTTAAAGGTGCTACAGTATGCCCCACCTGCGCCTACTGGTCAGTTGCCCGGTACAGTAATGGAAAGACGCCCTGATATCAGAGCCTATGCATTAGGTATTAAAGCTCGCTCAGCACAATTGGCTAGCGCCAAAGCAGACCTCTTACCTCGCTTTGATATCCAATTCTTAGGACAAGGTGGTCGACTATCACTGAGTAGTGATTTATCAAGCGTGTCTGGTCTAGCGAGTATTGTTAGTGCTGGTGTGCAACTCCCTATTTTTACCAATGGTCGTATACAAGCGAATATTGATGCTGCCAACGCACGTTTAAAGGCTAGTATTATTGAGTATGATCAAGCACTATTAAAAGCATTAGCAGAAGTTGAAAGCCATTATCAACTCAATGACGGTCTTGCGCAGAAAGTACGCTTACTAGAAAAAACAATATCACAACAACAGCAACAAGCACAGAATGCCGATAAACTATTTAAACACGGACACAAGACACTAGATGAGGTATTAAAAGCTCAACTGGACTCATTAACAACACAACGTGAACTTACCCAAGCTCGCCTACAGCGACATGAAAATATGATTAGTCTGTATAAAGCACTTGGCGGAGGCTGGTAAGAATTTATCTGTCTCAAATAGCAATGGTGGTTCAGATTAACTGAACCACCATTTTTGTTTCCATCTAATAATACTTATTTACCGACTTGGTTACCAATCACACCACCAACGGCTGCACCACCCACAGTACCTAAGGCACTACCGCCAGTGATTACAGCTCCGGCTACACCACCAATAGCTGCACCACCAATCGTGCTTTTATCGCGAGTACTTAAATGACCGCAAGCGCTTAAACTGACTACCAATGCTGAAATAGCTAACATTTTCGTCATCGTTTTCATAAAAACTCCTTTAATAAAACATAGGCGATAAAACTAGCTTACCAAAGAAAAAGCACAGAATATAGCCTATTCTGTGCTTGTTTATTTCACCTTATTACGAGAAAAGGCTTATTTTAATGCCTTATAACGAATACGCTTAGGTTGAACACCCTCTTCACCCAAACGACGCTTCTTATCCGCTTCGTACTCTTGATAGTTACCATCAAAGAAGACCACTTGCGAATCTCCCTCAAATGCAAGAATATGTGTCGCAATGCGGTCTAAGAACCAACGATCATGACTAATGACCATAATGCTACCGGCGAACTCCAATAACGCATCCTCAAGCGCACGTAATGTTTCTACGTCTAAGTCATTTGATGGCTCGTCAAGGAGTAACACATTACCACCCTTGATGAGTGTTTTTGCCATATGTAAACGACCACGTTCACCACCTGATAAAGAACCCACTTGTTTATTCTGGTCAGAGCCTTTGAAATTAAAACGACCTAAATAAGCACGGGCAGGCATTTCAAACTTACCTACCGTGAGTAAGTCTGCACCATTAGCAATATAGTCAAAGACGGTCTTATCATTTTCCATGCCATCACGAGATTGATCGACAAAAGAAATATTAGCCGTTTTACCAATAATTACCTCGCCCGAGTCTGGTTGCTCTTTACCTGTAATCATACGGAAGAGCGTTGATTTACCCGCACCGTTAGGACCGATAATCCCCACAATAGCACCCGCAGGCACTTTAAAACTTAGATCATCAATTAACAGACGATCACCAAATGCCTTACTCACATTTTTGAACTCAATCACTTCATTACCCAAGCGGTCAGCTACAGGAATAAAGATTTCTTGCGTTTCATTACGTTTTTGATATTCATAAGAAGAAAGCTCTTCAAAACGTGCCAAACGTGCTTTAGATTTTGCCTGACGACCCTTAGGATTCTGACGCACCCACTCAAGCTCTTTCTTAATCGTACGCTGACGTGCAGACTCTTGGTTTTCCTCTTGTTGAAGACGATTTTCTTTTTGCTCTAACCAAGAACTATAGTTGCCTTTCCAAGGAATACCGTGTCCACGGTCTAACTCTAAAATCCATTCTGCTGCATTGTCCAAGAAATAACGGTCATGCGTTACTGCCACTACCGTGCCAGGGAACTTCTGTAAAAACTGCTCTAACCAATCCACACTTTCTGCATCTAAATGGTTGGTTGGCTCGTCTAATAACAACATATCTGGCTTTGATAAGAGCAAAGCACATAAAGCAACACGGCGCTTTTCACCGCCTGATAAATGACCCACAATGGCATCCCAAGGAGGAAGACGTAAAGCATCAGCCGCCACTTCCATCTGATGTTCAATATCATCAGCACCACTAGAAGCCGCTGCCGCAATAATCGCCTCTAACTCCGCTTGTTCTGCAGCTAATTTATCAAAGTCTGCATCAGGTTCTGCATACTCAATATACACCTGCTCTAAGCGCTGACGTGCCGCAAATACCGCACCTAAACCTTGCTCTACAGCTTGGCGTACCGTATGTTCTGGATTTAATTGAGGCTCTTGAGGTAAATACCCAATATGCAAATTGGGCATAGGGACTGCTTCACCTTCAATCTCCTTATCCAAACCTGCCATAATTTTTAATAAAGTTGATTTACCTGAACCATTTAAACCTAGTACACCAATCTTTGCACCTGGGAAAAACGATAAAGAAATATCACGAAGAATTTGACGTTTAGGCGGAACAATTTTGCCTACACGGTTCATTGTAAAAACGTATTGAGCCATAGCTACCTATGAGTATTTAAATCGTTAAAAACATTAACCTCTATTTTAAAAGATTTTGCATTACAATAGAGCGAAAGTTATCGCAAAATCAGATACTGGGCAGACATCAAACTCATCCTTTTATTTGATACTCTTTGAAGGACCCATAATGACACAAACGTTTTCATCTACTGAAGTTGAACTACTCGCCAAAACCGTTGAGGCACTTAGCGCTTATATGGGTAAGCCTGTACTCGCCGAAATTGATGTTACCGAAGAAGGCTATGAGTGGATTGCCTTTGGCACACCACTCGAAGTCGGTAAAGATGTCGATGCAGAAGCGGTCATTATGCAAATGGGCGGCCCATCTGCTCGCCTAATCGGTGCATCCGCATTAATGGAAGACTTTAACCAAAGCGTCTACGAATGTGAGTTCCTATGGGGTATCCAAATTGGTGAACCACCATTACGCTTTACGCGTATTGATTATCAAGGCGATGAAGTTGATTGGTCAGAAGACTTGGCCATGTTACTGCCTTTTGGTTTAGATGATAGCGATATCATTACCGAGATGGAGGCCCAAGACCTTAATGATGACTATGGTGACTTTGATGATGACGATTTAGACGAAGAGTCCTCGGCACCAGAACAAGGAACTTATCTCGGTAAAAAGGTATGGCATTAAAGGTTTATATGCTTAATACCCGCACATATTAAGCAAGTTCTAACATTTTGATGGGTTGAATATTGACATCACTCTTTTGATATTTTAACTGCCACAAATCATACTTCATTTGTAAGTTCAGCCACATTTCCGCAGTACTAATCCCCGCTTGCTCCAAACGCCATGCCATTTGAGCCGTAATCGGTGTTCTACCATGTAAAGTACGGCTCATCGCCTCTCTCGAATAACCCAGATGTCGAGCAAACTCCGTGACTGTCATATTTAACCCAGGTAATACATCCTCTCTAAGAATATCACACGGTGGTGGGGGATTATGCATTAGCATGTAATATCACTCCTAATGGTAGTCTTCATAATTCACGATATAGACGTGCCCCTCTTTAATTTCAAAGGTAATACGCCAATTTCCAGAAATGGATAATGCCCATTCAGTATCTCTATCCCCTTTTAAACGATGGCATTGCCATAATCCCTTTAGCTGAGAGATATCAGATAACTCATCTAATACTGATAAGACCCTTGCGATTTTGGAAGCATACATCTTGTTAATGCCAGATGTATCACCTGTTCTAAAAAATCGCTCCAAACCTTTATGAATAAAACTTTTAATCATAGATTAAGTGTGATTTATTAAATCACAAAAAAATAAAGTTAATCAAGGTAATCTATGATTATTGTGCGTGTTAATGACTCATAATACGAGAGATAGAACAAAAAAATCCTCTTATACTATTTACCTATTGTTTTATCATAACCCTCTATTTATCAAATAAAAAAAGGGATTTAATTTAAACATAAATCAAATCCCTTTCACTATTCACCGATACATCACCCTCGCTATCGGTGCTGTTAACGCCACCAATAATTTCGCTTTCCAATCAGTCAACTGCCCCCATTCAGGAACACACTGTCCTTGTTTAGCCAATACGCGCTTAAATCGGTTATAGCGAATCGCCGCTTTAATAAATTCTTTAGGCTGATATTTAAACCATGGCATACAATCATTGACCATATCTTTAGCCAACCATAATAATCCCAAGGCATGCTTATTACCTTGTGTATGCCCCTCATGTGATAGAGAATCATCACTATCATAATACGTGCGATAGACATGATTGATAAATAAGGTGTTATAACCTGCTCGTGCAATCTTACGCCACACTAAACTTTCAGGAACAAACCCAGGAATATTTTCAGGAAAAGGAAATTGCTTAAGCACAGCCGTATTTAAACAACCAAACTTTTCACCCCTGACTTTATATTTAAAGTACATATCAATCGCACTTAAATCCATCACGTCTTGAGGATAAGGATCACCGACAATTTCTCCATTGGGTTTGGCACATAATCCCGTGATACCAATAAATCGCTCACGATTGTCTAGCTGCTGCCACGTTGTCCACATATGCGCTAAGGCATCAGGCAAAATCGTATCATCACTATCTAGTGCGACCAATAATTCTCCTTGTGCTTCTCGCACGCCATGATTAAACGCCGCTTTTTTATGCTGGTTGGTTTGCCATAGATAACGAATCGTCAGTTTTGCCTCAGCTTGCCAACCCTCTACTAAAGCGCGGGTATCATCTGTGGAGCCATCGTCCACAATAAGCCATTCGAAATCACGAAAATGCTGAGCAAGTAAGCTCTCATAAACTCGAGGTAAGGTATGCGCTCGATTATAGGTAGGGGTCATTACCGTGATAGGCAGAGTACTCATAAATCCTCAGGACAAAATATATCGTATAAAAAGCAAAAGCCAAGACTCTACTGAATCTCGGCTTGGAATTTTGCCAACTACGCTTGCAAAAACAAGGATAGTTACAACTAGTGTTAAACCCGAATTATACGCGTTTAACTTTTTCTAGCATTTTAAATGTACCCTTTGGAGAGCCTACAAACAAACGTTTGAAAGATTTGCTTAAGCAACGGCGCTCTAGAGTATTACGGCGATTACGTTTGATTTCTGCCATGTTTTTCTCCGGAATATGCAGTTTGGATTTAATCCGTTAGTGTAGCCTATTTTTATAAAAAGGGCGAAGTTTTTTGATTTTTCAATAAAAAATGTTGTTTTTTGTTGGTAAGTATTTGCTACCAATCATCATAGCGAGCGTTTATTGGCTATCTTCATCGCCAACAAAAACGCCTCTCTTAATGACGACTCATCGGCTATTCCCTTGCCAGCAATATCAAATGCCGTTCCATGATCGACACTTGTACGGATAAAGGGCAGACCTACCGTCACATTCACCCCCGTATCAACGCCAAGATACTTCACAGGAATCAATCCTTGATCGTGATATTGTGCCACAACCATATCAAACTCTCCTCGGCGAGCTCGCATAAATATCGTATCCCCTGGATAAGGACCACTCACATTCACCCCCTCAGCACGCAACTGCTCAATCACTGGGCGAATAATGTCCTCATCTTCCCGCCCAAAACGTCCCTCTTCTCCCGCATGAGGATTGAGTCCTGCCACCGCAATACGTCCATTTTCCAGACCTAATTGACGACAGGCGTGTGCCGCTAAACGAATAGTGATGCTCTCTCTCTCAGGCGTAATTAAAGCAGGTACTGCCGATAATGCCTCATGAATCGTGACCAGAATCACTCGTAATTCATCATTTAATAGCATCATCCCCACATGTTCAACACCTGCACGATGCGCTAGAATTTCGGTATGACCAGGAAAATCATACCCCGCTTTTTTTAGAGACACTTTATGCAAAGGTGCCGTCACAATCGCAGCAATCTCACCAGTCATCGCATCATCAATAGCCTGATTTAAAAAGCGAAAACTACCCTCACCAGCTGCCGCACTAGTCTCTCCCAATACTAAATTTTCATCAAAATACATACCACAATTGATTACTGGGATAGCATCTGGAGCAACAGTTAATGCTTCTGTTATATCCGCACATTCAACAATCGACAATTCTCCAAAACCGCAAAAATCAGCCGCCCGTTGTAAGCTAAACACATCACCATAGACGACTACTGGTGCAGGAAGTCCTTTTTTAAAAAGTTTAACAATTAATTCTGGACCAATTCCTGCTGCATCCCCCATCGTAATACCAATGGGTTTACAATCACTAGCATACATATCACTTCCTTTATAGCGAACTGCCTGATAATTTAGCAGTTTAGCACTTTACTTTTATTTCTCGCTATGTCTTCACAAATTCGTCTTTTTGGCGCTAAGCAAAATAGTCTAAAAAATTTAAATGTTGCATTTAATACCGGAGAAATTACCGTTCTGACAGGGGTATCAGGTTCAGGCAAAAGCTCTCTAGCATTCGATACCCTCTATGCAGAAGGTCAACGTAAATATGTCGAGACTTTTTCACCGTATGCACGTCAATTCCTCGACCGTATGGATAAGCCGCAGGTAGATCATATTGAAGGCATCCTCCCTGCGATTGCCATTGATCAGACTAATCCTGTGCGTAATTCACGTAGTTCCGTCGGCACCATGACGGAATTAAACGATCATTTGAAACTTTTATTTGCACGTGTCGCAACCCTACACTGTCGCCAATGCGCAGAACCTGTTCATAAAGATAATAGTGAAACGATTTATAAGCAACTCGGTGCCTTGAGTCAAGCTGCCAATGACCCTCGTTTAATTCTTACCTTTGCTATTCAAGTGCCAAGTAACTATAGCGAAGAGGAAGTTAAGCACTTTCTAGAACAACAAGGTTTTACACGTATCCACGCCGAAGAAACACAGGACATTAAACCAAGCAAGAAAAAAAGCAAGACTGAACCTGAAAGCTACCGTACCTTGCATGTTGTACAAGACCGTTTCCGCTTTAGCAAGGCAGAAAAAGAGCGCATTATCGAAGCGATTGAATCTGCTTTTAAGTATGGTCTAGGTAAATTACGTGTTTATGCCCTCAATGATGAAGGAGAAAATGCCTATCAATGGAACTTCAGTCAGCACCTACATTGTGCGACTTGTGATATCAATTATGCTGAAGCATTACCAAGTACTTTCTCATTTAACTCACCACTAGGCGCTTGCGAAGTCTGTCGAGGTTTTGGTCGTACCATGGGCATTGATTATGGCTTAGTGGTACCCGATGAAAATAAAACCTTAGCTGAAGGTGCCATTAAACCTTGGCAAACACCAACCTATGCAGAATGCCAAGACGAACTGATGAAGTATGCACCTAAAGCGGGTATTCGTACAAACGTCCCTTGGAAATCACTCTCTGAAAAGGAACTCGAATGGATTATTCATGGTGACCCAGAATTTAAAGATACTCGACAAGGCTGGAAGACTCAATGGTATGGTACCGCTCGCTTCTTTGATTATTTAGAAAGCAAATCCTACAAAATGCACATCCGTGTCATGCTGTCTAAATATCGCTCTTATCGTCCATGCGAAAGCTGTCATGGCTCTCGTCTGAAATCCGATGCTAATCTCTGGCGTATCGGCAAACAGACCGCCGAACGCTATCCGCTCTATCAACGATTTATGCCTGTCGGTACGCAATGGTCTGATAGCCAACTACAACAACTGCCCGGTCTTGCTATTCACGATTTGATGCGCTTACCTTTGAGCGATGTTAAAAGCTTTTTCCAAGAAGAAGACTTCAGTCAAGACTCCGCTATCGAACTCGTAATGACTGAGATTAAAACGCGACTAAACTACCTTAATGATGTCGGTCTTTCTTATCTCAGTTTAGACAGACAAAGCCGCACTTTATCTGGTGGTGAAGTACAACGTATCAACCTCACCACAGCACTCGGTACATCATTGACCAATACCCTCTTTGTGCTAGATGAACCTTCCATCGGTCTTCATCCTCATGATATGAATCAAATTGTTCGTGTGATGCAACGTTTACGTCAAGCTGGCAATACCCTGGTGGTTGTCGAACACGACCCACAAGTCATGGTCGCCGCTGACCGTATTTTGGATATTGGTCCGGGTCCAGGAGAGCGTGGTGGTGAGATTGTGTTTGACGGTACGCCAGCGCAACTGCGTCACGCTCCTACGTTAACAGGTCAATACCTCGGTGGTCGCTTGCGTGTCGAAGCACCTTTACCGATGAAGGTGCTGCCAAATACCCCAAAACTTTTACTACAAGGCGCACGAGAGCATAATCTAAAAAACATTGATGTCGCCTTCCCGCTTAACCGTTTTGTTTGTCTGACGGGCGTTTCAGGTTCAGGTAAATCCACTTTAATTCAAGATGTGTTATACCCTGCGCTTCTCAAACATTTTAATAAACCGACTGAAGCACCCGGTGCTTATTCTCATTTATTAGGTGCAGAGCAAATCGCTGAAGTCATTATGGTGGACCAGACCCCCATTGGCAAAACAGCGCGTTCTAACCCTGCGAGTTATGTGGGTGCATTTGATGCCATTCGTAAGATTTTTGCGCAAGCGCCTTTATCGCGTGAACGTGGCTACACAGCAGGCACCTTTAGCTTTAATAGTGGGGACGGTCGTTGTCCAACATGTAGTGGCACCGGTTTTGAGCATGTTGAAATGCAATTCCTCTCTGATGTCTATCTACGTTGCCCTGATTGTGATGGCAAACGTTTTAGACCTGAAATATTAGAGGTAGAAGTCGAACATCTCGGCAAAACCGCTAATATTGCAGATGTCCTAGCCATGACTGTCAGCGAAGCACTCGCTTTCTTTAAAGGACTTAAAGATGTCAAAACCAGCTTACAACCATTAGTCGATGTAGGTTTAGAATATGTGAGTCTGGGACAGCCTGTACCGACACTTTCTGGTGGTGAAGCGCAACGCTTAAAACTCGCAGGACACCTCGTCGAGGCAGCTAAATTAGGCAATAAAGCCAAATCACTTGCATACAAAGGTAATTTATTCCTATTTGACGAGCCGACAACAGGTCTACATTTTGATGATGTTGCTCGCCTAATGCGTGCCTTCCGTAAGCTCTTAGAAGCAGGACACTCTCTAATTATTATTGAGCATAATCTCGATGTTATCCGTGCTGCCGATTGGATTATTGATTTAGGTCCATCAGGTGGTCATGGTGGTGGTCATATCGTAGCAGAAGGTACGCCTGATGAGTTAAAGAAACACAAGCAATCACTCACAGGACAAGCCCTTCGTGAATATGAAAAGGACATTATTATTGAGTCAGCACAGACAATCAATGAACAAGAAATGCACTATCAAGTGCAACATAATCGTCCTACTCAGATTGAGATTTTAAATGCTCGTGAGCATAATTTAAAAAATATCTCCGTCAATATCCCACACAATAAATTTAGTGTCATTACAGGAGTATCCGGATCAGGTAAATCTACGCTCGCCTTTGATATTTTATTCAATGAAGGACAGCGCCGCTACCTAGAGTCACTTAATGCCTATGCACGTGCAGTTGTCCAACCTGCTGGCAAACCGGATGTCGATGCGATTTATGGGATTGCTCCAACGGTTGCTATTGAGCAAAGAACCAGTCGAGGGGGGCGTAAATCGACCGTCGGTACCATGACCGAAATTCATCATTTCTTGCGTCTACTCTATGTAAAGTTGGGAACACAATATTGTCCTTGCTGCCATGTCCCTGTTGTTCCCTCCAGTAAAGAACAAATCTTTGCTCAAATTCTTCGTGAACATAAAGGTGAACGCATTGCCCTCCTTGCCCCACTCGTCACGGCACGTAAGGGCTATTACACCGACTTAGCGAAATGGGCAGAAAAAGCAGGCTATACACAATTACGTGTAGATGGTGAGTTTATTCCTGTCAATCCTTGGCCACGTCTAGATCGTTATAAAGAACATACGATTGAATTGTCCGTATTGGATACCACAGTTTCAGCATCACAAGAAAAAACCTTACTGGATGGCATTGCATTAGCACTTCAACATGGTCAAGGCGTAATGAGCATTCTGCCAAACTTGCAGAAGAAAAAAGAGCTTAATCAACAAGAGAATGTCACTCAACGCCACTTCTCTAGTAAACGTGTTTGCCCTAGTTGTGGCACTAGCTTCCCAGAACCTGACCCTCGTTTATTTTCGTATAACTCGAAACATGGTTGGTGTCCTAGCTGCTTTGGTACAGGTTTAAGCATTGCAGGCTTTGACGCCGAACAAACAGGCGAAGAAAGTAACTGGCTAAATCAGGAAGAGGACGGTGAATATCTCGGTACATGTACAAGCTGCTCCAGCACTCGTTTAAACCCTATTGCACGTGCTGTTCAATGGGAAGAAAAATCTATTACGGATATTAGTGCCATGTCTGTCCAAGAGGCACAAGACTTTTTTACCCAACTTCGCCTAGGCAAACGAGAAGCTGAAATTGCACGCGATATTCTTTTAGAAATAAAGAGTCGTTTAAGCTTTATGCAATCGGTCGGTTTAAATTACCTCACCCTAGACCGTTCATCACCGACGCTTTCAGGCGGTGAAGCTCAGCGTATCCGCCTAGCTGCGCAACTAGGCTCCAACTTACAAGGTGTCTGTTATATTCTAGACGAACCAACTATTGGCTTACATCCTCGGGATAATCGTATTTTATTAGATGCATTAAGCAAACTAGAGGGAAATGGTAATACCTTAGTTGTTGTTGAGCATGATGAAGACACAATCCGTAAAGCTGAACATATTATAGATATCGGACCAGGGGCAGGTGTACGCGGTGGTACCGTAGTCGCTCAAGGAAGTTATGAAGATATTATCAATAATCCTCAATCCCTTACAGGTAAATTCCTTGCTCACCCTATTCAACATCCTATGCAAGCAAGACGTGCCATCACAAATGAACAAGATTGGTTAAGCATTAAAGGCGCCACTCTACATAACTTACAAGATGTCGATGCAAAAATCCCTCTCGGTAAGTTAAGTGTAATTACGGGGGTATCAGGATCAGGAAAATCTAGTCTTGCACGTGATGTCCTCCTACACAATCTTAAACAGATAGTCGGTAGCAAAGACAAACCACAATGGCAAGGATGCCAAACCATTGAAGGTTGGGAAAAGCTCGACCGAGTCCTTGAGGTCGATCAAACACCGATTGGCAAAACACCTCGCTCATGTCCTGCGACATATATTGGATTCTGGGACGATGTACGCCAACAGTTTGCTCAAACACGTGATGCCAAAATTCGTGGTTGGACGGCTTCACGATTCTCCTTTAATACAGGAACCGGTCGCTGTCCGGTCTGCGAAGGACAAGGTATGCGTACGGTAGAAATGAGTTTCTTACCTGATATGAAAGTGCCTTGCGAGGCCTGTCATGGCGCACGCTTTAACCCTGAAACATTAAGCATTAAATTAAGAGAACAATCCATCGGTGATGTTCTTCGTATGGAAATGGATGATGCTATCCCTTATTTTGCTGCACATCCTAAAGTATTACGACCATTACAACTGATGCAAGATGTCGGACTAGGCTATCTGACACTAGGACAAGCCTCTCCGACCTTATCAGGTGGTGAGGCACAACGCATTAAACTCGTCTCTGAATTAGTCAAAGCGCGCCTCGATGAAGGAGTTATCAAAACAGGGCGTGCTTCTCGTTTACCTCATACCCTCTATGTGCTAGATGAACCCACCGTAGGATTATCCATGGCTGATGTTGAAAAACTCATCCATGTGCTCCACCGTTTGGTCGATGCTGGTAATACCGTAGTCGTCATTGAACATAATCTTGATGTGATGGCTGAGGCTGACTGGATTCTGGATATGGGGCCTGAGGGTGGCACAGGTGGCGGACAATTAGTCGCAAGTGGCAGTCCAGAAGAACTCATTAAACAGAAAAAACGCTCGCATACAGGTGCCGTTTTAGCGGAGTTTATGTCTACAAAAAAAGACTAAAAGATGAGTATAATGCACGTATGATAGGGAGCGCACAATGACTATAGATATTATTATTACGCTTAGTATTGTTTTGATGGCTGTCGTATTTTTTGCGACAGAAAAAATCCGTATTGATGCCGTTGCTATTATCGTACTAACACTACTCACCTTATCAGGACAGATTGATGTTAAAGAAGCACTTAGCGGCTTTAGCAACTCAGCTACCATTACAATTGCAGCTATGTTTGTGCTAGCCACAGGACTAAAAAATAGTGGTGCATTAGACAGCGTGGGGGAGTTACTTTCTCGTGTTAAATCACCTTGGTTATTTTTGCTGACCTTATTTATCATCACCTCTCTTATCTCTCCCTTTGTTAATAATACGGCGGTCGTTGCTGTCTTTATTCCCGTTGTCATTGCTGCATCACATAATATAGGCTTATCCCCCTCGAAATCCCTTATCCCCCTATCTTATGTTTCACAAATGGCAGGGGTTTCTACTTTGATTGGGACATCAACCAATCTCTTAGTTGATGCGATTGCAAAGCAACAAGGCTTGCCCGGATTCTCAATGTTTGAATTCACCCCTCTAGGGTTGATTTTTCTAGTCATTGGATGTGCCTACCTACTCCTGCTCAATCGCTGGCTACTTCCAGATACTTCTAGCTTGAGCAATGAGGAAATTGGTCATGGCAAATATGTGAGTGAACTTAAGATTTCTGCCGACTCTCCTTTAATTGGAAAAATGGCCGATGAGTTGGCTCTTAACGACACCTATGATGTTTATATTCTGAGTGTCCTTCGTGGCAATGAACGTTTATCAACACCCTCTCACCAACTATTACAAGAGAACGACATCCTCTTAGTAAGAGGCGAAGTTGACGGGCTTATGGAGCTGAGAGAAAAATATAAACTCACCCATAGTTCTGCATTACATCATATCCAACAAGAAAAAAACGATGAGCTCATGGTGGCAGAAGTCATGATTGCCCCTAATTCTCACTGGTTACATAGCAATACGTTCTTGCTCAATCGACTGTGGAACCGCAATATGGTGGTATGGGGCATGCAACGTCGCGGAAAAATTATCCGCGAACGTTTGCGTACGCTCTCTTTTCAAGTGGGCGATATTTTATTGATGAGTCTCCCCAAAGAGGACATCGAACAACTCAAAAGTGACCACAATTTTATTTTGCTCTCAGAAACTAGCTATCGCACTAAGAGCAATTGGCGAGCCTACTTCTCCATTGCAGTTATGGCGACTGTCGTTATTACCTCGGCCATCGGTATAGCGCCTATTGTAATTACGTCTCTACTCGGTGCTGTTGCTATGGCACTAGCAGGTTGCTTAGGTGATGAAGACAGTTACAACGTTATTGATTGGCGAGTCATTATTTTGCTTGCTGGACTCTTTCCACTAGGCATTGCGATGACCAATAGTGGTGCTGCCCAGTTTATCGCTGATCATACGATTGCTAAAGCTGCCGTATTAGGCCCCGTTATGGCATTAGCGATTTTATATCTCATGACAATGATTCTAACTGAGTTTATGAGTAACGCTGGTACTGCTGTACTGCTGACACCTATTGCCATTAGTACCGCACAGTCTCTAGAGGCGAGTCCTACTCCTTTTGTTATTGCCGTTATATTTGCCGCTGCCACCAGCTTTGTCACTCCAGTAGGTTATCAAACCAATGCCATGGTTTATGGTGCTGGCGGTTATAAGTTCACCGACTTTATCAAAGTAGGATTACCCTTGAATATTATTTTCTTTGTTCTGGGTATTGTATTTATTCCGATGTTTTGGCCTTTTTAACCTGATTTACTTCCATAAAAAGGTCAGCTTGATTAATAATCATCTGACCTTCTCAATCTATATTGAAATATTACAAATATAAAATCGCTACAAAAGCAAATAACAACATACCAATATTGGCATGTAAAAATGCGGGGATAACACTATCCTTAACATGATCGTGCTGACCATCAGCATTCAACCCAGCAGTTGCACCTAGCGAAATCGTCGAGGCTGGTGAGCCTGCATCACCCAAGGCCGCCGCAGCACCTAGCATAGCCATCGTCGCTAATGGAGACAATCCTAAAGCAAGGCTTAGCGGAATATAAACAGGCGCCAAAATCGGTACTGATGCAAACGAGTCCCCAAAACCAATCGTGATAAATAGACCAATCGCCAGCATCACAAAAACACCCAACATCTTATTATCACCGAATAGATCTTTTGCAGAGGCGACGAGTGAATCAATCTCGCCTGTCGCATTTAATACACCAGCAAAACCTGAGGCTATCGTGATAATGACGGCAATTTCCGCCATAAGACGCACACCATGCGTAAAAACATCATCTTGCGCTTGCCAACGATAAATCCCCGAAAAGCCCAAAATGACAAAACCTAATAAAGCACCTAAGAATAAAGAATCAAATAGCACTTGACACAATACTGTCGCAGCAATCGCCACTAAAGTAAATAGCAATTGCTGCCATTTAATCACCACAGGAGCCCCCTCATCTCGATTCGACAAAGGAATATCTTTATAAATACGAGGTTTACGATAAGAAACAAAAATCGCAAATAGCATACCCGCAAGAATACCCATCACTGGCCAGAACATCGCTTTAGGTGCCATATCTGCCGTACCTGCTAAACCCGCTGCGGCACCCACACTATTAAAATTTTCTAGCAAAATATCATTTAGATAAATTGCGCCAAAACCAAAAGGTAACAATAGATAACTTGCACTAATGCAGCACGCAAGAATACATGCCACCATACGACGGTCAATCTGTAGTTTATTCATCACCCCTAGTAAAGGCGGAATTAACACAGGAATAAAGGCGATATGAACAGGCACTAAGTTCTGAGAAATCAAGGACGCTACGATAAAAATAGCAAATAAAGTCCATTTAATCTGTGCTTGTACTTTTTGTCCTTGTACATTTAAGCGAGCAGAAATTTTCTGAGCTACCCACTCTAAGATACCACTACGCGCTAAAGCAACGGCAAAGGCACCCACCATAATATAGGTCATGCCCACCTGTGCTCCCCCTAGCAAATTATCGTTCAATGCTTTTAATACAGCATCAAACGACATCCCAGCATGTAAGCCACCTAGCAATGCGGCGATGACAATAGCCACCGCGACTGGAATTTTTAATAAACAAAAAGCCACCATCAGTACAATTGCCAAGGCGACTGCATTAATCGGAATGGACAATAGCTGCAAGCCAGCATACACAACACCCATTAATACCAATGCCGGTAAGACTTTTTTCATAAAAAAAACGTCCTCTCGATATGCGGAAAACATCCTTATTTTCTCCCGTTATATAAACATAAATATCAGCTATAAATAGCCCACAACTATTAAGGGGCTTTACCTCTTGGCAAGCCCCTTTTCCTTATTACGCTTTTAATAAAGTATCTAGTGTCAGATTAGCGACGGCGAGTCCCATTGTTGCTGTCACTGTCATACTCGAACCATACCCTGCACATGACAAACCCTGTGGTGCTTGGTCAGGATTTACCCATAAATCAGGTAATTGTGCCGTCTGCTCATACCAAATACAATTAACCCCCATTTTGGGTGGTTTTTTTAAAGCTCTACCTTTATTGTCCGAGCCTTTTGGATAAGCATGGTCTTTACGCAGAATTTGGCGAATACGACCGAGTAAATTATCATTTTTCACTAAAGCTAAATCACTATAACGCAAACTAAATACATCGGTTTTACCGCCAGCACCACCACACATAAAAAATGGAATATGATGTTGCCTAGCTGTCAATAACATCGCAATTTTGGCTTTGACTTGATCGGTACAATCTAATAATACATGAGGTGCATATTGTTTTAAATATGAATCAATATTCTGCTCATCAACAAAGTCATCAATAAGATTCAGCTTACACTCTGGATTAATATCCGCAATTCTTGCTGCCATTGCCTCAATCTTTGCCATACCGACAGTTGAACCTAACGCATGCACTTGACGATTGATATTCGACTCCGCCACATGATCCAAATCGGCTAAGGTTAACTGCCCTACTCCTGAGCGTGCTAACGCTTCTGCCACCCAAGAGCCTACTCCACCAATCCCTGCAATAAAAACATGCGATTGTGCGAGTTGCTGTGTTGCTTTTTCCCCATACAATCGTTGTAAACTGTTAAATCGGCGACTGATTGAATCTGTTGTGTTGTCCATCATTTTAAGAATTCACTATAATGTCATTATCATAGTTTGACTAGAATTTCGTTATTATAGTCGTATTAACAATATATCTGTTTATATATTAAGTATCTCTTTTGTTGTTATTGCCGTGTCAAAACTTAACATCCCAGCATTAAGCAAAGCTCAAGAACATCTTCGCACCTTCCGTCTTTGGACCGAAGAAGAGCGAGAAGAAACAATGTTCAAAACACTCAATGAGCTTGAAGAACAAAAAAACATCTGGATTTTTGGTTATGGCTCTCTCGTCTGGCGACCCGAATTTGCCTTTGAAGAGTCTCGTCATGCCACCCTTACTGGTTATAGCCGTGCCTTATGCTTATGGTCTTGTGTCAACAGAGGGACTCCCGAGCAACCCGGCTTAGTGTTTGGGTTAAAACAAGGGGGGACATGTGAGGGACGCGTCTACCGTATCCCTAACGAGGATATCATCGGTCAATTCCGTAAACTATGGCGCAGAGAAATGCCTTCAGAATCCTATACACCTATGTGGCTACCCTGCGAAACCCCCGAAGGAATAATTAAAGCGCTTGTTTTTGTTATGGATACGCGAACCAATGCTTATACAGGAGAACTCAGCGAAGAAGAAACCATTGAGATTGTCCTCAATGCAGCAGGCACCTATGGTCCTTGTCACGAGTACGTTACCCAAACATCAGATGCTTTAGCCCGTGCAGGTATTAAAGACGATTACCTTGTGTATCTCAGTAATCTCATCAAACAACGACTAGCCTAAGTTTTAATCAAGGACAGAACGGCTCGACTACGGTATACTAATACAAATTCTTACAACTATTGAGTCGTTCCATGTCTATTGCTGATTTACGAGAAAACTACGATAAAGATGTTTTGCTAGAAAGCAATATCCATCCAAATCCATTTACACAATTCCAACTTTGGTTTGATCAAGCACGTGCAGAAGGCGGTTTAGAACCCAATGCCATGACCGTATCTACCGTTTCTGCTGATGGCAAGCCAAGCTCTCGCATTTGCTTACTCAAAGACTTTGATGAGAGAGGTTTTGTCTTCTTTACCAATTACACATCGGCAAAAGGTCAAGATATCGAAGCAACCCCTTATGTGAGTCTTTTATTCTTTTGGATGGTTCAACAACGCCAAGTCCATATTAATGGACGTGTCGAAAAAATCTCGGAAGCAGAATCTACCGAATACTTTAAATCACGTCCGATTGGTTCCCAAATTGGTGCTTGGGCATCCTTGCAAAGCCAAGCTATCAGTCGCGAAATACTTGAGCAACGTTATGCTGACTATGAAGCACAATTTGGGGAAGATATCCCCAAACCAGCACATTGGGGAGGTTATCGTGTTATTCCTGAGACGATTGAATTCTGGCAAGGACGTCCTTCTCGTTTACATGATCGCCTGAAATTTACACGCGATATTACAGGTCAATGGCAACTGGGTCGCTTGTCGCCCTAAGCAGGAGAGGATATGTCTGCGAGAATTGCTAATTTTGATTCTTATGAATTTCGTCAGGCCTTAGGGCGCTTTGCGACTGGGGTAGCGATTGTCACTACCATTGACCCTCATACCAAAGCACCTCTAGGGCTCACTATCAGTTCTTTTAACTCGGTCTCGATGGATCCCCCTCTAGTGCTTTGGAGTTTACAAAATACATCAACATTGCTTGATATCTTCTTAAAAGCTGAACGTTATAACATTCATATTCTCACGGCGGAACAGATGTTATTAGCGCTTGAATTTTCTCGCGGTACACAAGAAGAACGTTTTTCTCATATTGACTTTAGCTATAACGAATTCGGCATTCCTAAACTAGCCGAGTTTTGTACAGCAGCGTATTTTGAATGCTATAACAAAAGCCAATACCATGAAGGTGACCATCATATTATGATTGGGCAAGTAGAGCGTTGCTCTCATAGCGACTATATGCCACTTGTCTTTCATGCAGGAACTTTTGATTTAACTCCTAATTCCCCTCAAAAAAATGACACAAAGTGATATCCAATGCATCGTCATCGGTGCAGGTGTAGTAGGCTTGGCCATTGCTCGTAAAATGGCTATGCAAGGCTACACTACTCTCATCGTCGAAGAAAATGAAGCCATAGGAACGGGCATTAGCTCTCGCAACTCCGAAGTCATTCATGCTGGTCTATACTATACGCCTGGCAGCTTAAAAGCCAAACTGTGCGTTTCTGGAAAAGAAATGCTCTATCAATACTGCCAAGAAAAAGGTATTGAACACCAACGCCTAGGCAAACTGCTTGTCGCCACAGAAGATAATCAACTCGCCAAGCTCCATAACATCAAAGAGACAGCAGAGGCCAATGGCGTACATGATTTACAATTACTCTCACCAGCAGAAGCGCAAACCTTAGAACCTAATCTACATTGCGTTGCCGCCTTACTTTCTCCTTCGACTGGGATTATTGATAGTCATGGCTTAATGCTAGCCTTACAGGGGGATGCCGAAAACCATGGTGCCCAATGTGTTTTTCATTCACCTTTGTTATCCGTCGATATTCGTGACGGCTTATTCCATTGTCAGTTTGGTGGTGAAGAAGCGATTGAACTGAGCTGCGAAATTCTTATTAATGCTGCTGGACTAAATGCGCCTTTATTAGCCAAAAATTTTAAAGGACTCGACCAGCAATATGTTCCCAATGCGTATTATTGCAGAGGCTGTTACTTCACCTTAAGCGGAAAATCCCCTTTTTCACGATTAATCTATCCTATGCCTAATGAAACCAGTTTAGGTATTCATCTGACGCTAGACTTAGGTGGGCAAGTCAAATTCGGTCCCGATATTGAATGGATTGAGCAAGTAGATTATTACTTAAATCCTGCTCGAAGCAGCGATTTTTATGAAGCAGTCCGTCAATATTGGCCTGGCTTACCTGATGGTGTATTAAACCCAGGCTATACCGGCATTCGCCCTAAAATTACTCGTCCATACGAACCAGCAGCAGACTTCCGTATTAGTACACCAGCTGAACACCATATTCCCAACCTTATTAATTTATTCGGGATAGAATCTCCCGGTTTAACCTCTTGTTTAGCCATCGCTGAATATGTTTATGACGCATTAAAGGTCTCTCACAATGAGCAATGATTTAATTTTAACCCTCTCTTGTCCTGACCGTACTGGTATTGTCCATGCTGTATCTGGATTTTTATTAAATATTAATGGCAATATCATTGATTCACAACAATTTGGAGATCCTGAGAGCCAGCAGTTTTTTTTACGCATCCACTTTACCAGCAATACCAACTTAAAAACCATTCGAGAGGGCTTTGTCCCCATTGCTGAGAAATTCCAAATGCAATGGCAAGTTCATGATAGTAAAGAGAAAATGCGTGTACTCATTTTGGTTAGCAAACAAGGGCATTGTCTAAATGATTTGCTTTTCCGTACTTATAGTGGTGCCTTACCCATTGAGATTGTCGCGATTGCCTCTAATCATCGCGATCACGAAGCACTCGCCAATGGCTATAAAGTTCCTTTCCATTATCTCCCTGTAAATGCAGAAACCAAACAAGCACAAGAAGCTCAAATTCTACAATTAGTGGATGATTTAAAAATTGATTTAGTGGTACTTGCTCGTTATATGCAAATTCTTTCTAATGAACTATGTCAAGCACTAGAAGGACGCGCCATTAATATTCATCACAGTTTTTTACCTAGCTTCAAAGGGGCAAAACCCTATCATCAAGCCCATGCTCGTGGGGTTAAAATTATCGGTGCCACGGCACATTATGTCACAGCAGATTTAGACGAAGGTCCCATTATTGAGCAAGATGTAGAAGCCGTCGACCATCGTTTAAGTGCCGATGAGCTTGTACAGGTGGGTAGCGATATTGAGTCCCTCGTACTCTCTCGTGCGGTACGTAATCATGCTGAACACCGCATTTTATTAAACGGACACAAAACTGTCGTCTTTGCTTAATACGCTCTCGGAAATTTTTAAGTGCCTTAAGGTCGTTATGCAATACAACATAACGACCTTTTAAATTTTTAACTGCTTTGCCTTACCTAGCATAAATTGTTTATTTTGTTCCATCACCTGCTTCATATACTGGGTAAAGACTTCGATACGTTTAAGGTTTTTTAAATCTTCATGATAATGCATCCAGAAACTACGTTGAATCGTATAAGTATCGTCCAACACACTCCGCAATAAAGGTTGACTTTCTGCTAAAAAGCAAGGCAATACCGCAATGGCTTTACCTTGTAGGCAGGCTCTCATCTGAGCAACCACACTATTACTCCGAAAAACAATTTTATCCCTTGGCATAATATCGTCGACATAACGCAATTGATCCGAAATAATCATTTCATCAATATACGAAATAAAACGATGACGCATTAAATCAGCTAACTTCTGCAAAGGTGGGGACTTATCTAAGTAATCATGTGTTGCATAAAGCTTAAGTGCATAATCCGTCAACTTACTCCCTATATAAGGACCTCGTGCTGGACGTTCAATACTGATAACAATATCCGTTTCCCGCTTACTATGACTCACAAACCGCTGAAAAGGCATCACATCCAAGGTAATCCCCGGATATAAATCTTGAAAATGCATGGCCACAGGTGTCAAAACAAAACTACCAAACCCTTCTGTGGCGGCAATTTTCAGATTACCACTTAATGAGTCCCCTAAACTACTCACCTCCTCAGTCGCATTTAAAAGATGACTTTCCATCTTTTCAACATGGCGCAAAAGGTCCAGTCCCGCTTGAGTTAGGGTAAAACCTGAACTACGCGATTTTTCAAATAAAAGCGTATTTAACTCATTTTCTAACTGTCTAATCCGTCTCGCTACCGTAGTATGCTCTACCCCCAAACGCACGCCAGCCGTGCTTACTCGCTGAGTTCTAGCCACTTCCAGAAAGAATCTTAAGTCATCCCAATTCAACATTTTTTATGTGTATAAATAAACAATTAATGTGCATTTATTATATTGCATTTAACTTTTATACACATCAAACTACTATACATCCAGTATTAAATATTTCACACTTTTGTAAGAAATAACGTGTTAGGGTCAGCCCTAGCATTCATCATAAGGAGACTTTTTAAATGAGCGTACCTCGCATTCCTCTCATCATTGACAATGAAAAGGTTCAATCTAAAACATCAAAATGGGTGGATGTTTTAAACCCAGCCAACCAAGAAGTTGTTGCTCAAGTACCTTTTTGTGAAATTTCTGAAGTAGATGCAGCTATTGCTAGTGCCAAAAAAGCTTATAAAACATGGCGCAATACAGGACAAGGCGCGCGCATGCGCATCATGCTCAAATTCCAACAACTCGTTCGTGAGAATGCAGGAAAATTAGCAGAGCTGATTACACTTGAGCACGGTAAAACTCTGCCCGATGCTGAGGGTGAAGTCGGTCGTGGATTAGAGGTTATCGAACACGCTTGCTCTATTGTGAGCTTACAACTCGGCGAATATGCTGAAAATGCGGCTACAGGAATTGATGTCTACACCTTAATCCAACCTCTTGGTGTATGCGCAGGTATCACCGCCTTTAACTTCCCCGTAATGTTACCTTGCTTTATGTTCCCACTTGCGGTTGCTGCAGGTAATACATTTGTCTTAAAACCATCAGAACAAGACCCAAGTGCTTCACTATTCTTAGTCGAGCTTGCACACCAAGCGGGTCTCCCTCCTGGCGTACTTAATGTCGTACATGGTGGCCCTGAGGTCGCTAATCGTTTATGTGAACATCCTGATATTCAAGCGGTATCATTTATTGGTTCAACACGTGTTGGTACAGAAATCTACCAACGTTCATCTAACCACGGTAAACGCTGTCAAGCTATGATGGGCGCAAAAAATCACTGCGTTATCATGCCAGATGCCGACAAAGAAGTAGCACTTAATCAATTAGTCGGCGCGGCTTTTGGCGCAGCAGGTCAGCGTTGTATGGCAACTTCTGTTGCCGTATTTGTGGGTAAGTCTAAAGAATGGATTGATGAGTTTGTCGAAAAATCTAAACTTCTCAAGGTCAATGTTGGCACCGACCGTCAAGCCGACCTAGGTCCTCTTGTTTCTCCGCAAGCCAAAGAGCGTGTTCGTCGACTTATCCAATCTGGTGTTGAAGAAGGTGCAGATTTATTACTTGACGGTAGCAATATCGTTGTCCCTGGTTACGAAAATGGTAACTTTATTGGTCCTACTATCTTTAACAATGTTAAAGTCGATATGCAAATCTATCGTGAAGAAATCTTTGGTCCAGTACTATGTATCGTATGCGTAGATACTATTGAAGAAGCGGTTGAGTTTATTAATGCCAATCCAAATGGTAATGGTGTTGCTATCTTTACACAAAACGGTGGCGATGCGCGTTACTTCCAAAATAATATTGATGTAGGTCAGATTGGTATCAACATCCCAATTCCAGTTCCTGTGGCATGGTTTAGCTTCACGGGTTCTCGTGGATCTAAACTAGGTGTATTAGGTCCTAATGGTAAACAAGCGATGGCATTCTGGACACAGACCAAGTCTATCACAGCGCGTTGGTCTCACCATGAGCGCGGTGTTAATACGACTATTTCGATGAAGTAATATCACTGAAACACATTATTATGCTTTAAATAAACACTATTTAAAGCAATACAAAGACCCTTCGTTTAACAACGAAGGGTCTTTTTTGTTTACAGTCTTTATAGGACTATATTTACATTCTATCTACTTTAAAACACCTTTATTTCGCCCAAGGATTAGCACGAGGTGTCTCATCACTTGAAGGAGGTAAGATTGGTAAAGTGAAGCTTGGTTGTTCTCCTGTTAATGTCTTTAAGAATGCCACGATATCGCTCACTTCTTCTTCAGAGAACTTACGACCTAACTGTAAACGTCCCATTGTATCTACTGCTTGTGACAAGGTTGCCGCAGCGCCATCATGGAAGTACGGATAGGTTAATTCCACATTACGTAATGTTGGCACTTTGAATTGCATACGATCGGCATCTTTACCTGATACACCTGCACGACCCGCAGATTCATTGTCAGTAACATATGGCTCAACCACACCCATTTTTTGGAATGAATTACCACCTACTGCAGCACCATTATGACAGGCCACACAACCGCTATTTTTAAAGAGCAAGTAACCACGCAACTCTTGATCTGTAATCGCATCTTCTTTACCACCTAACCATTGATCAAAACGAGAGTTTGGTGTCACCAATGTTTCTTCAAAAGCGGCTAAAGCCTTAGTGATTTGTTCAATCGTGATTTTGTCCTCATTAAATGTCTTCTTAAACTCTTCACGATACTGAGGGATAGACGTTAAGATATCAACTGCCAAATCATGTGTGAATGCCATTTCTAATGGATTGGCAATTGGACCACCTGCTTGCTCTTGTAAATTTGCTGCACGACCATCCCAGAATTGTACAAAGTTTAAACTTGAGTTCAATACGGTTGGTGAATTAATTGGACCTTGTGACCATTTATCACCAATAGAGGTTTTAAGATTGTCTGTACCACCCATCGATAAGTTATGGCAGGAGTTACAAGAAATAAACCCTGAACGAGAAAGACGTGGGTCAAAGAATAGCTTTTTACCGAGCTCAACCTCAGCAGGATTTTGCCCTTTTGCTGGCTCAATCGCAACGATTAATTCATTATTCGGTTTATAACGCTCTTCTTTTGCTTGCGCCATGGCTGTACTCATTGATAAAGCAGCCAAACAAGACACCAAAACTTTTACTGATACTTTCATCTTTCTCTCCTTATGAGTTAATACCCTTCATTACTTTATGGTTATTTAAAGTTTACCTCCCTTTTATGAGCAAAGTTTTGCGATAAATCAAACAATCATAGTTTTTAGCAATAAAAATGATAAAACCATAAAAAATTAATATGGCTTTTGGCAAAAAATCGACAACCACAAACTTCAACGATAGAGAATACTTGACGATACCCCCATCCCCTTATAAAATGCTGTTACTTTCATTGGGGAGTAGTCTCTCACTGTTGAGGCTTGCGTCAACACACTTGGCAGACAATGCTATGGCGCCGGCGACTAGTACACTAGTTTGACAAGACCTTTGATTACTCGGGTGCTATTAGCCGGATAGTACTTGCGTAGTCATTCGTCTATCTACTGTCCGGCTAAAGGTTTATTCCAAATGAATGCACTTCTCGTCTCGACAGGCATTGTAGCTCTTGCCGAAATGGGTGATAAGACCCAACTCTTGGCTTTCTTATTAGCTGCTCGCTTCAAAAAACCACTTCCTATTATCCTTGGTATTACTATTGCCACAATTTTTAATCATGCCTTAGCTGGTGCAGTAGGCGTGTGGGTAAGCCAATTTTTAAGTCCTGAAGTACTTCGCTGGGTGCTTGGTCTATCCTTTATTGCCATGGCAATTTGGATGTTAATTCCAGACAAACTTGATGAAGACGATGTCAGCTTAGCCTCTTCACGTTGGGGTATCTTTGGTCTCACCTGTATTACCTTTTTCTTAGCCGAAATGGGTGACAAAACACAAATCGCAACAGTAGCCATGGCAGCCCGTTTTGATGATGCCATTCTTGTTGTCATTGGTACGACATTAGGTATGCTACTGGCAAATGTGCCTGCAGTCTTTCTAGGTGAAAAATTTGCCAAACGCTTTTCACCCAAACTTATCCATGCTATTTCTGCTTGTATTTTTGCTGTTATGGGTATATTGACCTTATTAAAAATAGACCAGTTTTTCTCGTCTTTGATGTGATATGAGATTATGGCATGAACATATGTTGCCACGCTTACCACGGCAACAACTTCTAGGACAGCACCGCGAATGCGCTGCCTTACGAGGCAGCGGTTGGGGGCGTCCTCATATGACAGTGAACTATGTCTTCACTCACTCTCCCTATAAACTCTATCAATACCATCTTCTAGTGATGCAAGAAATGAGACGCCGTGGTTATCAGCCTGACCCACTCTGGTACAACCCGCTTTACAGAGGAAAATCAACACCAGCTTATTCAGAATTATCAGAAGTTACTCTTACCTCCCCTATTTATCCCGAACATGATCAGCATTATTGGGTAGAGTGTGAAGAAAACTTAAAAGGCAAAGGTATTCGAATTTAAACAAAAGCCGCTGCTGCTCGCTGAAGACGGTCATTTAATGCCTCCCAGTTAGCATCTTGCGGCAAAGCTTGCACACAAATTCGCTGGTAACCTTGCTCATCTAAACGGCGTAGTAATCCATAAATTTCTCTGGCATAAGCGACAGGGTCTGATGAAACCGCGTAGATTTCTAGTGTGCCAACCTCCGTTGTAGACACTTGCGATGTGATTTGGGATACCATTTCCTTAAATGCCATCAATACCCATTTTTCACCCGCAGGAATATGTGACACTAGTTGCTTGCACTCTTCCTCACGCACCATCTGCAATGGTGTACGAGGTGCGTAATGTGCCTTTAAAGAACCTGACACTCGTGGCGCAGCCTTATCAGGACTTGCTGGTTCATAGCCTAATACTTCAGCTAACTGCCCACGTGTAATATGGCCCGGACGTAGCAACACCGCACCGACCCCCTCTTTAAGACGAGAAAGATCTATAATGGTTGATTCAATACCGATATCAGCATCATCCCCCTCTAGGACTGACAGCACACCCGCTTGAATTTCTGCTGGGAACTCTGATACAACATGACTTGCACTCGTTGGTGATACTTGACCAAATTTATTGGCAGATGGTGCTGCCACACCACCTTGCCCATTAGGCTTAAGTGCAGAAAAAGCTGTCAATAAGGCTTGCGCCACAGGATGCGATGGACAACGCACACCCACACTGCTTTGTCCCCCACTCACCGCATCAGGAATATGAGTAGCACGAGGCAAAATCAAGGTGAGTGGTCCGGGCCAAAAATGTTCAATTAATTTCTTTGCCTCGACTGGAACCTCACTCACCCAATAAGATAAATCAGCATTCGGTGCCAAATGGACAATAACAGGATGATTCTGTGGACGACCTTTGGCTTGATAAATCTTCGCTACAGCGCTTGGATTCTCTGCATCGGCACCCAGACCATAAACTGTTTCCGTTGGAAAGGCAACTAAATCCCCTTCCGCCAATCGTTTAGCCGCTTCTTGAATACTGATTCGCATAAATTATATTTTTGCCCCTAAATGGAGAATATCACTCACTTGACGTGCATATTGCAGCACGAGTGCTGGGTCTTTATTCACAATATTGACATGACCCATTTTACGACCTTTACGCGCCTCTGCTTTACCATAGAGATGCAAATGTACACCCGGCAATGCTAAAACACTCGCCCAATCAGGTTCTTGTGCTTGATCACCATGAGCGAACCAGCTATCTCCAAGAATATTGAGCATAATCGTTGGTGCTAATAATTCCGTCGAACCTAGCGGCATACCCGCTAATACACGAGCTTGTTGCTCAAACTGACTACTCAAACATGCATTCATCGTGTAATGACCGCTATTATGTGGACGTGGTGCGATTTCATTCGCCACTAAGTGATCATCTTCAAGGATAAAGAACTCCACACACATCACACCAAAGTAGTTTAATCCTGTCGCAATCTTAACAGCGGCATTTTTGGCAGCCTCTTCAATCGCAGGGTCAATAGCCTCAATACCCACAACAGAACTCGATAAAATACCATTAATATGGGTATTAACACCCAATGGGAAGGTCGCTGTGCTACCATCAAAACCACGTGCCATGACGACAGACACTTCTTGCTTAAGTGGTAGCATTTTTTCTAATACACACGCCACTTCACCAAAAGACTTAAATGCCTCAATTGCCTCTACACGAGATTTCACGCGTGCTTGACCTTTACCGTCATAACCAAGACGTGCCGCTTTTAAAATGGCAGGGAACAATGTCTCATCCGCTTGCTCTAAGTCAGCTACCGTACGCACCTCCGCATAAGGAGCAACGGGAATACCTTGAGAAGCAATAAACGCCTTTTCGGCGATACGGTCTTGTACTACGGCTACTGCTGCCGCAGATGGGCTAACACGAGCGGTATGTGATAAAAACTTAAGGCTGGCGGCAGGAACATTCTCAAATTCCGTAGTCACCGCTTGCGTATGCTGTAACATAACGGCTAAACCGTTTTCATCATCATAAGCAGCCACAACCTCTTGCTCAGCCACACTACCCGCTGGGCTTGCTGAGCTGGGTTCTAGCACAACAACTTTATAACCTAAACTCTGTGCTGCATGACAAAACATACGCCCCAATTGACCACCACCGAGCATTCCTAATGTTGCACCAGGCTGTAATACCATTGAATAAGGAACTGTCATCTTATTCAACCTCGGGTAAGTGCATCGCACGTGCTGCTTCAGTCTGCTTTTGACGGAAAGCCATCAACTGTTGACGTAAGTCCTCATCATGCATTGCCAACGTTGCTATCGCATGTAAAGCCGCATTAGCTGCACCTGCTTCGCCAATGGCAAATGTAGCGACGGGCACCCCTTTAGGCATTTGCACGATAGAAAGTAGCGAGTCTTCACCGCGCAAATAGCGTGACGGTACTGGCACACCAAACACAGGCACTTCTGTTAATGCTGCCATCATCCCTGGTAAATGAGCAGCACCACCTGCACCAGCAATAATGGCGCGAATGCCCTTATCATAAGCTTGAGCACCATACTCAGCCATATCATGTGGCATGCGGTGAGCAGAAATCACTTGTGCTTCATAAGGCACACCAAAATCTTTCAGCATACGAACAGCGTTTTGCATTACGTCCCAATCACTTGAAGACCCCATAATTACGCCAACTTTTGCAATACTCATCTTAATTCCTATCTCGTCAAAGACTCTTTATACAAAGCTCTATTCACCACGCAAGCGCTCTAAGGCTTCACGATATTTTGCGGCTGTTTTTTCTGCGACTTCTTGCGGTAAACGTGGTGCTGGAGGCGTTTTATCCCATACTTGAGTCTCTAACCAATCACGCACAAACTGTTTATCAAATGAAGCAGGACTTGTCCCCTCTGCATATGTATCCGCCGGCCAGAAACGCGATGAATCAGGCGTTAACACCTCATCCATGAGATGCAATTGGCCATTATCATCTAAACCAAATTCAAACTTAGTATCCGCAATGATGATACCTTTTGTAGCAGCATATTCTGAGGCTTCTGTATACAAACGTAAGGTCACATCACGGATTTGTTCGGCTAATTCTTTACCCACTACATTAACTACATGTTCAAAACTCACGTTCTCATCATGAGCACCCACCTCTGCTTTAGCTGCTGGCGTAAAAATCGGGCTAGGCAATTTACTTGCTTGTTTTAAACCCGCTGGTAATTGAACACCACATACCGAACCCGTCGCTTGGTAATCTTTCCAACCAGAACCAATAATATAGCCACGAGCCACTGCCTCTACCAAGACAGGTTTTAGGCGTTTAACCACCATTGCTCGACCTTTAACCTGATCAACCTCATCAGGTGCTACCACGTCTTCTGGACGGATACCTGTCTCATGGTTAGGAATAATATGGGCTAATTTCTTGAGCCAGAACTCTGTCAATTCAGTAAGTACCTGACCTTTACCCGGAATTGGATCGTCTAAAATTACATCAAATGCCGAAATACGATCACTTGCAATAATCAATAATTTATCATCACCCACAGCGTACATATCACGCACTTTTCCGCGGGCTAATAAAGGTAAAGATTTAAGAGAAGATTGATGTAAAGTACTCACGATTTGACCTTTTAGAATTGCTGGAAATGATGCAGTATTTTACTATGAAAATATCTAGTCTCTCACCAACTCTAGCATTGAATGAAAAGATTAACGCCATCTTCTCTTAGACGCATAGCGTTAGACCATACATAGAAAAAGCTCCTCAGACACTCAGTATCTAAGGAGCTATAATCAATCTCTGTAGCGCTTAGAGAATAACTCTGTAATTATTTCACTTGCTGAGCTAAAGCACCTGAAGCATAACGAGCCGCCATATCCACTAATGACACTGGCTTAATTTTGCTTGCTTGACCTGCAGCACCAAACGCCTCATAGCGTGCAATGCACACTTTCTTAGCCGCCTCACGAGCTGGTTTATTAAACTCACGAGGGTCAAATTTAGACGGATTTTCAAATAAGAAACGACGTACCGCCGCTGTCATTGCAAGACGGATATCTGTATCGATGTTCACTTTACGAACGCCGTATTTAATCGCCTCTTGAATTTCTTCTACGGGCACACCATACGTTTCTTTCATATCACCACCGAATTGACGGATTTCTTCGAGTAACTCTTGTGGTACGCTAGAAGAACCATGCATCACGATATGTGTATTGGGTAAACGCGCATGGATTTCTTTGATACGTTGGATAGAAAGAATATCACCTGTTGGTTTACGCGTAAACTTATACGCACCATGGCTTGTACCAATCGCAATCGCTAAAGCATCTACTTGTGTTTGACGCACAAAATCTGCTGCTTGCTCTGGGTCAGTCAATAATTGATCACGTGTCAATGTGCCTTCAGCACCGTGACCATCTTCTTTATCACCTTGCATGGTCTCTAATGAGCCCAATACCCCTAACTCACCCTCAACAGAGATACCTAAAGCGTGAGCCATTTTAACAACTTCTTTGGTGACATCGACGTTATACTCATAGCTAGCTACCGTCTTACCATCAGCCATCAATGAGCCGTCCATCATCACACTAGAAAAGCCCAAATCAATTGCGCCTTTACAAATCGCTGGCGATTGACCATGGTCTTGGTGCATGACGACTGGAATCTCTGGGTAAGACTCTACTGCCGCTTGGATTAAATACTTTAAGAATCCCTCACCTGCATACTTGCGCGCACCAGCAGACGCCTGCATAATCACAGGGCTATTCGTTTCTTTCGCTGCTTCCATAATCGCTTGAACTTGTTCAAGGTTATTGACGTTAAACGCAGGTAAACCGTAGCCAAACTCTGCGGCATGGTCTAATAATTGGCGCATTGACACGAGTGCCATAAATATTTCTCCTGAAGGATAATCTAAAAATCAGTCTAAGTAACCTACCATTTTAAAGCTTATTCATGACAATTGCGATAAAAACAAAATTAAAAATAGTAAAAATTATTTAGTTTTGTCGCTATCAAAATACAATGGATACTTAAAACACTTTGACTATAAGCGACGATTTGCTAAGCAAGGTAGGAGCTCTCTCACACTTTGAATACGCTCACTATCCAATTCTTGCACTTGAATACCTACTGACTCACCACAACCTGCCAATACAAATCCCATTGGATCAATAATCATGCTTTGGCCAACACCTTTAGGGGCTGTTTGACCACTAGCTAATACATATGCCGTATTCTCAATCGCACGCGTACGAAGCAATAAATCCCAATGCATTTCTTTATAAGGACCAGGAATCCAGTTTGCACTCACACTTAAAACATTAACTCCACGATTAATTAGCGCACGCGCTAACTCAGGGAAGCGTAAGTCATAACAATTAATTAAGCCAAAGGTAAACTCACCGATATTGAATACACCCAACATAGAGCCATCTTCATATAAATCAGCTGGTTTAACTTTATCAGACTCTTTAAACTTAAACGCATCATAAACATGAATTTTATTGTAGCGTGTCGTGATTTCCCCTTTATTATTGATGACTAACAACTGATTCTGTACACGCTGCTCATTATCACTATCGCTCATACTCAATACCCCTACAACAATATGCATTTGGTATTGCGTCGCTAAAGTTTGCATAAACTGAATAAAGTCTGGTGTATGCTCACTCGCCATTTGGCGTAACACCTCCAATTCAGAAGCAAACGAACACATGGCGGCTTCTGGGAGCGTAAATAGCTTCACGCCTTGCTGAGCCGCTTCACTCACTAACTGGCGAATATAGTTTTTATTTTCTTCGATATCATTGCTCGCAGGAAATTGACCTACTCCTACTACTAACTTTGCCATTTGTCTTTGTCCTTTAAAATCATGATGAAACTTATTATAAATAACTCTCGTTTAATCCTAACCAATTTTCAGCTAAGCAAACTTGTTATCCTCAACGTATCCCTCTTACCTGAAAACGAATCTCATCTAACTTTCTCCCATTCTTATGATAAAGACTTAAGGTATATCTCCCTACTCGGGCAGGCCAAAAAAAAGGATTCTGCCCACCTAAAGTCTCTCCATTTAATACCCAATACACATCATTTGCCACCTGATGATTTAATTGTTTGGCCTCAAACTTCACTAATTGTCGCTCTTTAGGGATATCCGGATCTAGGGCAATAATAGTCCCTTGCGTCGGTTCACTGATAAAGCTAGCGCTATCGACTACATCACTACCTACTAAGCGAATCGTCTTCATCGCTGTTTTATCTAAAAAATATTCCGTACGACTAGGCTCTACCCTAGGCTCATAATCAATGCGTTGTGCCAGTACCTCGCTCGGTCTATCCTTTTGCATAGAAGGTAACTCTCGATGTAGATATTGCATAATGTCATGCCAAATAGGCGCTGCACCTGACACCCCACTAATATGACGCATACTTTCACCTGCACTATTACCCACCCAGACACCCACGGTATAGTGTGATGACCATCCTACCGTCCAGTTATCACGCATATCCTTACTTGTCCCTGTTTTCACCGCTGTCCAAAAAGGCGTACTCAAGGCACTATCCAAACCAAAGGTTAACGCACGTGCTTGTCTATCTGACAATATATCCCCAATAATCCAACTACTCTCCGGACTTAATACTTGCTTAACAGCACTTGCCGAACTTTGATTATCTATAGATAAATCTGTATTCTTTATTGGCAACCAACTTACTGGACGATATTGCCCTCCATTTGCCAGAGCACGATAGGCATTAGTGAGGCTCAGAAGTGTCACGTCTGCACTTCCTAAGGCCAAGCTATAACCATAAAACTCACCTGTTTCATTAAGAGGCAAACCCAAACTCACTAAGACATCTCGCATAGCCTCAATATCTAACATGGTTAATGCCTGTACGGCCGGAATATTGAGTGATGAAGCTAAAGCGGTTCTCACCGATACCCACCCTTTAAAACCTCGGTCATAATTTTGTGGAATATATAGCCCCGTCTCTACAGGTAAACTTAACACATCATCATTGAGCAAAGAAGCCGCGGTTAATCTTTTTTTATCGAATGCATAAGCATATACAAAAGGTTTTAATGTAGATCCAGCCTGTCTCAAGGCATTCGCATGATCAACATCTATTGCCGTAGAAAGTTGTCCTGACGACCCTACATAGGCTAATACTTCACCACTGTTATTATCCAGAACAACAACCGCCGCATCACTGACTCGTTCAGCAAATAGCTCTACTAAACGAGAGTGTATTCTCTCTTGTACAAAACGCTGCAAAGAGGCATCAATAGTTGATGGAAGATTTTCTGGGATATGAAGATATTGAGCACGATATTGACTAATTAATCGCCTAGCCAAATGAGGGGCATCTGTAGGACTATCCACCCACTGACTATGACGTTGTTTAACCGCATTACTCACAAATCGGTCAAGATATTCGCAACCATCGGGTTTTATCAAAGCACAACTACGCTGTACTAGTTTATCCACATCCGCGTTAGGTGCTCTCAACATGGCAGCTAGTAAAGCACTCTCCCTCATATTCAGTGCTTCTGGGTATTTTTGAAAAAAACCTTGTGCACCCGCAGGAATCCCAACAAGCTCACCTCTAAGAGGGACAAGATTTAAATAAGCCTCAAGGATTTGTTGTTTAGACCACTGCCCCTCCAAGGCCATCGCATAAAACATTTGCTGAATTTTCTGGGCATAGCGACGTGAACCTTGCTGGCGCTGCAACTCAGGAACCAACATCCCTACTACCTGCATACTGATTGTCGACGCCCCTCGAGTTGCTTCCCCTTGAACTTGCCCAACTACAGCATTACCTAACGCCAGCCAATCTACACCACTATGCTGATAAAAACGCTTATCCTCTGAACGCAAGATCATCTCTTGGATAGCAGATGAAAACTGCTCAAGTGCGGTCCACTCTAACCGTCGTTGATTGAAATTTGCTCGAATACGCTCTAAAGGTGTACCGTCTCTCGCCAGAATTTGAATGTAAGAAGCGGCTGACTGCTGCTTAATCTCAATAAAACTGGGTAAGGTAATTGTGCTTATCACCCATCGGCACAACAGCGCAATAACAAGAACAATTCCTAAAAAAATACTTAATCGTTGCTTCATCATTTGCGCTATTGTGTATTGTCATTTAGCCACAAGCTTTTTAAGGCTCTTTTACCCAAATATCGCTATTGACGGTCTCACCAAATACGGCTGGTGCATACATCCCTTCAACACGCGTGGCAGGTAAAGCAAACTTACCCAAAGCATTGAGACGAACGGTGTATTCCAATAGAGTTTCACCCGCATTCATCACACGATAATAAGCACGGAAGACGTCCGACTTACGTTCAATAAAACTTGGTGTATCGCTCATAAACTCCGTATCACTCACCGCGGCAATCGCACTATCACGACCTAAACCACTACCTAAAATCGTTGCTCCACTTGGAATTGGATCGGTCACCGCTACCCATGTCATCGGTGCATCTGCCGTGATTTTTAATTTCACTCGATACACATCACCGACAGACCATTGACCTGCGATACGTCGACTGACCGGCTCAATCAATTTCTCAACACGATAACCCGCATACACATTTTCCACTGGCTCTACGGCCGCTAATGTTGATACGGTTGCCCAAGCTGACCCTTTACCTTTTAACTGCAAGCTCATCTCTGCTGATTTTTTATCTAACCATGGCGCAATAATTTTTTGATTCAAACTTAAACCATTCCACTCTTGCGCTGTATCATAACCAGCTCCTTTCAATGTCATATTGACCTCACCTGTGGCTGGTACTTTTTCAAACTCACGACTAAAGGCATGAATAGCCAATGTGCCCCATAGATTATTGGTTGTCATCCCCCATTGTCCACGTTGTTGCGCACCCAGTAAACCTTGAACAAGGTAAGGAATATCTTGCTGCCAAGTCTTATCATCCGCTACCGCAAGTAATAACTTAGCATGCACCGCATGGCTATCTTCCATTAGCCACCACAATTGATTTAAAGCGGCGCTCTCTTTAAAGACCAAACGATCACCTTGCTTAAGCATTTTGGCTAATAGCGCCTGACGTAATGTCGCTAAATTCTGTGCTTGTTGCTCAGTCATTAACTGTCGATGAATAATATAGAGATTCACCAAAGCTGATGCACTATAACTCTCCGTTAATGGATAAGCCTCTAACATCCTCGGTGTCACGAGCTTATAACGTGCTAATGCTGCCAAGAGATTTAACTGATAGTCAGTCTTATCGGGGCTCGCTATCCAATCACCTTGCTGTTTAACTTTACCTTGTACGACTTGCTCTAAGCCAGTTAATAATTTCTCTTGTATCTGTATCGGTAATGTAAATGACCATCCTAAGCGCTGAGCATCTGCCGCAATAGCCAATACATAAGCATTGAGTAAAGGACTACCCCCAATACGGGCTGTTGGATAATAACGTAACAAGCCAAAGTCATCTAAATAGCTATGGCTTTCTTGCATAAGCTTATCCCAAGCCAATTGATTTTGTAGGCCCATTGCCACGGAAGCTTGTTGTTCAAAACACATAAATTGATAATCTTGGAAATAACGTTTAACTCCATCTAGACTTGCACTCAAGCTCTTTTGTATTTGCACTTGAATACCACCTCGAATATTATTTTCCACCGTCATCGCACGTGTAGGTGCTTGCACGCTTAAATTTACAGGCGTATCAGAAACCTGAACTAATTGTGTTTGACGCACAGTCACTGGCACGTAAGGGATTAACTGCTGTTTTATCGCCAATCTATCTCTGGCAATTTTACCCCCTAATTCTGCTTGTTCCTTCGCCTCAAATACCCAATCAATCACTTGCTTGCCTTCAGTATCATTTAAGCGAATAGGATTAATTGTCCAATTAACACGTGTAGAACGCCCCGCCAAAGCCGTTACTTTCTTCTCTTCTAGATTAGCCACTATACGATGACCTTTTTTCCCTTGACCTTTAACAAGTACAACAAAGTCTTTTTCTGTGGCATTGCGTAAAGTTAGCTGAGCTTCAAATTTATCTGTGTCACGAATTAATGTTGGTAAGCCAGAGATAATCTGTAAGTCTTGACGACTACTCAACTCTACTTTTTGTGTACCAAATGCTGATGAGCCGTCATCCGCAATGGCCACAACTTCAAACTGCGTAATGCTATCATTTAACTTAAATTCAACATTAGCCTGACCATTGGCATCTAGCACAATATCTGATTTCCAAAATACTAAGGCATCAAATAACTCTCGTGTTGGTGCTAAACCACCTCCACCACCCGCAGGCACAGCCTTACGTCCATAGTGACGACGCCCTACGACTTCACCTTGAGCCGTCGCTGTCCCTACTTGCCATGGACGCTCTTGCCACATCGCACTTAATAAATCCGTTGTCTTATTCTGAGCCAACTCTAATAAGGCTTTATCCACCACCAACACAGCCACACTTGCATTAGCCGCCTTATCCCCATTAGCTCGTTTCCCTGTAATCTGTAACTTCGCCGTATCTCTTACTTGATAAATTGATTTATCTAAATTGAGTGACAAATTCAATTGCGTATCTGGATTATCGACTTTAATTTTAGCCACACCGAAACGGAAGGAAGGTTTTGCCAAATCAACTAGCATACTGGCTCCTTCTGCTTGACTTTCGTCTTTTAGCCACGTCAATCCTGCGTCATTAACATCACCACGCAAACGTCCTCGTACGGATAATACGCTGATATACACATTAGGGGACCAATTTTCTTGAACTTTTAATTTGAATGTTGAACTATTTTTCTCAAAGTTAACCACTTGATAATCCATCACACCTTCTCGTTCAACACTCACTAAAGCGGTTGCTTGTGCAAAAGGAATCCGTACATCAAAAACCGCTTCTTCTCCTGCACGATAGGCCTTCTTATCTGATACCACATCTACACGGTCTGTATCATTACCGGTATACCAACTCGCTCCATTAAATACCCATAATGGTACACGGGTAGCATAGACTTGCTCTTGATTTTCAAGAGCCGCAGATAAATTTAACCGCCCTGTCTCTTTTATCTGAGTGATACATTTTAATATACCCTCTTGATTAGTCACCCCTTGACACAATACACCTAAATCTTGCATTTCCTGATGCGACTTAACCGCATAAAAACCACCGACTAGACGCTGACGCACCACATTATTTATCACACGCGTAGCATGTACAGTCACTTTTTCATTCGCTTGTGGTTCACCAAGTGCATTCACAGCAAGTACGTCAAAAGTAAAATCCTTATGAGGTTCAAAATAGCTTGCACTGCGAACACCTACCATCACAGGCGCTTGAATCGCTGTCACCATATGACTAATTGTCTGCACCTGCCCATTAGGATCTAAAAAGCTAACCTCAATCAATAAGTCTGCTTTGCCCTGAATCGCTGGAATATTCTCAATCGTTAAACGTGCATGACCATTCGCATCGAGCTGTAATCGTTGCTTATCCAAAAAGACCTTCCGCGGGCTTTTATCCATATCACTCACCGAAAAGTCCACATCGTTTAGACTGGGTACAGAGAACTCACTCGGCAAATATACTGCAGAAACCTCAATAGGCAACTCAGCCGCTGTACCTCCCGCCATATAGTTCACCTGAATATCAGCGGTCATTTGTTGAGGATTAATTAAAATTCCGCTTTCTTGTTGCTCGGCAGATACTTGAATACTTCCTGTTAAGAACGGTAGCTTAAACTCCTCTACCTGAAAGCTCACTGTTGGACTAGCAATATTAATTTCTTCTTCCGTGCTATGACGATATTCAAGCGTATAAACACCATTTTTTGCCGTCTTAGGAACCTCCCATTGTGTATCCGCATACATTCCACCATTAGGGGCTTTCTTCCAATTTAACGGCAGTTCAATTTCCTCATCCATTGCCTCTAAATTAATCACTAACTGATTTGGCAATATTACGTCCTGAGTCGGCGTTTGTAATCCTTGTGGGGTTTGTTGGCGAATAATATGTTTCATATTCAATACTTCGCCTGCACGTAATAACGTACGACTTAATACAGGATGAATCAATAAAGCATTAGGCTTATCAGACGAGGCATAATAACCCTCTGACGATACATTAAACTGCCACGGTTGAATACCACTATCCCAATCACTAAAAACAAATGCATAGTCCTCAACCCCATAAGACATTGGATGTTCTTTTGCTAAGGTTGCACTTGCCATATAAGCATATTTATCATATGCACAATTCTTCAGCTCTGGGAGTTTACCTTTAAAATGAAACACGCCCTTGTCATCGGTTTGACCAATTGCAATTTCCTTATTATCACAAGCACTTAAACGAATATTCGCATGAGGAATAGGTTGTGCATCATCTAAGCGTGTCACCCATACCAATGCACCAGTATCACTCGTTTTTAAATGCACAGCCATATTGGTGACTAAGGCAGTCGAACGAACATACATAGGCTGTGCATTTGTTGTCAGTTGTTCACCTAAAACTGGTGACTCTGCTTCAAAAAAATAAAATCCCGGTGACGTTACAGGTAAACCAACAACTTCAGTCTCATTCTGAGAGGTTTGTAGATGAGGTAAGGTTAACTTTGTCGTTTCTGGTAAATGACTAATCACCGCAAAATTTCGTGAGTCAATCTCTTTCTCATTTGCGCGATACTCCGTCTGTAGGCCATCCACTATACGACGTAAGTTATTTTCGCTATATTGCGCATTTGCCAATACAGGGACAAGACTCAACCATTTTCTGACTTGCGCATCGTTTTGTGTACGTATTTGTGCCACTTGTCCTGCTCGATATTGCTGAGCAATTTTTAATTCTTTTTCAACATTACGGACGGTTAAGGGAACTAATGCAGGATTTTCTTTTAAATCACTCCCTACCTTAGTATGTGCATAACTTTCAATAATGCCAAAATCACCTGTTGAAAATTTCAATAAAGGCGGGTAATGATCAAATTGTGTCTGAATAGGAAATTTGCTCGCATTACTTAAAGGACGTTGCGTATCATCTTGTATACCCTCTTGGACATTAACTGTAATCTTAGCATTTGGCTTAAAAGGTCCTTTATATACTAAGCTATATACCAAGTTATCCTTTTCATTTTCTTCTTGGTAGGGTACAACAGCAACATCATCCACCAATACACGAATCTTATCCTTAGTTGGAATATATTCAATTGCACTATTAAATTGCAACCGTAAATCACCCAATGGAGAGCAATTAGCTTTAGGATTTACTCGTTCGCATTGAAACTGCACAGTAAAGGGAGAGCGCACCACATAATTTTGAGAGAAGTTTTTACTCGTTGCTACCCCCTGAGTATTTTCTAAACCCGACGAAATTTGTAAAGAGACTTTTGCACCGCTCGGTAATTCACGAGAACATTGAACTAACTCAACATTTTCCTTATGCTCATCAACCCAAGAAAGATGTTCTTCCCATAAGTCTGTCTTTTCATTATTATCTAATAAACGCACAGGCACTTGCTCTCCAATACCTTCAATGATACATACCGCTTTATTCGCTAAAGACGTCGCATTAATAGGCTGAGTAAATGCCAAGGCAAAAATCGCATCTTCATCAATCTGTGCACCATCAGAAGGATACACATAGCGTAATGTAGGCGTTTCAGCGATAGTCTGTGCTACACCATAAGTAGATAATAAACTCAATAAACTTAGACTTAATAAAGACTTTTTAAACATCCCTCTCTCCTAGGCGTTTAAGATAAACAAACAGGTCAGAAGTCTGACCTGTTTTGTGGCGTGCATGCTCGGATTATTGATTACGCTGCTCTAAAATATCCACAGCAGGTAACACCTTACCCTCTAAGAACTCTAAGAAAGCACCACCACCTGTTGAGATATAGCCTACTTTATCGCTAATATTAAATTTAGCAATCGCTGCCAAGGTATCGCCACCACCAGCGATAGAGAACGCCGCTGAATCGGCAATCGCGCGAGAAATTTTCTCGGTGCCTGCGGCAAAGCTATCAAACTCAAATACGCCAACTGGACCATTCCATACGATAGTACCCGCCTTAGCAATAATATCTGCTAATGTTTGTGCTGTTTCGGCGCCAATATCAAACACCATTTCGTCATCTGCAATCTCTGTTGCTTTTTTCGCTGTTGGTGTTGCTGTCGCCGAAAATTCCTTAGCCACCACAACATCGGTAGGGATAGGAACGCCTGCACCACGTTGTTCCATCAAGTCGATAACCGCTTTAGCTTGCTCTACTTGATCTGGTTCAGCCAAAGATTTACCAATATTCAACCCTTTAGCTAACATAAAAGTATTTGCAATACCCCCACCAACCACTAACTGATCAACCTTGGTTGCTAATGATTGTAGAATGGATAATTTTGTAGAAACTTTAGAGCCTCCAACAATCGCCACTAAAGGACGTTTAGGCTCTTGTAAGGCACGACCTAATGCTGTTAACTCAGCCTCTAGCAAAGGGCCTGCGCAAGCAACAGGAGCAAACTTCGCAATACCATGCGTTGTTGCTTCGGCACGATGTGCTGTACCAAAAGCGTCATTGACATAAACATCACAAAGTGCTGCCATTTTCTTAGCTAGCTCTTCATTATTTTTCTTTTCACCAGCATTCACACGGCAGTTCTCAAGTAAAACAACTTCACCTGCCTTAACATCAACACCATCAACCCAATTCTGAATGAGTTTTACCTCAAACCCGAGTAACTGGCTTAAGCGTTTGGCCACCGGAGCTAATGAGTCTTCTGGATTTAATACCCCCTCTGTAGGACGACCCAAGTGTGAAGTCACCATAACAGCAGCACCTGCTTCTAAGGCCAGCTTAATTGCAGGTACAGAAGCACGAATACGCGTATCCTCAGAAATCTCACCCTGATCATTAAACGGCACATTTAAATCTGAACGAATAAAAACACGTTTACCCTTTAATTCACCGTTACTTGCTAAATTGGATAATGTTTTTACATTAAGCATCAAAAAATTTCCTCAAGAAAAATGCCTAACAAAAATGTCGCCAGTTCATCCTCTCTTCGCTATTGCAACTGAACACTAACTGACGACACTTTCAAAAGCATATTACGATATGCCAAGTCTCTTTATGAATTATTTAGCCGACATAAGCGCCACTGTCGTATCTAACATACGGCAAGAGAAGCCCCACTCATTATCGTACCAAGCTGATACTTTCACTAAACGACCATTTACTTTCGTTAAAGTAGAGTCATAGGTACTTGACACTGGTGTATGGTTAAAATCCATAGATACCAATGGATCGCTATTAAACGCCAAAATACCTTTTAAGAAACCTTCTGACGCTGCTTTTAATACTTGGTTCACTTCATCGATTGTTGTATCACGTTTCGCAACGAAAGTTAAATCAACCATAGAAACATTAACTGTTGGTACACGGACGGCATAACCGTCTAATTTACCATTTAGCTCTGGTAATACTAAGCCCACCGCTGCTGCTGCACCTGTCTTAGTTGGAATCATATTCATCGTTGCTGAACGCGCACGACGTAAATCTTTATGACGTACATCGATTAATACTTGGTCATTCGTATACGCATGAATAGTCGTCATTAAACCATTTTCAATACCGATAGCGTCTTGTAATGGTTTAACTAATGGTGCTAAACAGTTCGTTGTGCAAGAAGCATTAGAAATAACCGTATGTTCAGCTTTTAATACATCATGGTTTACGCCATACACCACAGTCGCATCAACATCTTTACCGCCCGGTGCAGAAATAATCACTTTCTTAGCACCTGCTTGTAAGTGTAAGCCTGCTTTTTCTTTTGTCGTAAATGCGCCAGTACACTCCAATACCACATCAATATTTAAATCTTTCCATGGTAACTCTAATGGATCACGTGTGCTAAATAGACGAATACGGTCACCATTTACTACCATATAATCACCGTCTAAAGACACATCCGCATTAAAACGTCCATGCGTTGTATCATATTTTGTTAAGTGCACATTGGTTTCTGCTGAACCTGAGGCATTAATCGCAACGATTTCAATATCATGCTTTTTACCGTACTCATAGTGAGCTCGTAACACCATACGACCAATACGGCCATAACCATTAATTGCAACACGAATTGTCATTGCATTCTCCTAAAATAAAATTTATAAAATCTCTTTTACGGTCTTAGCCACATTGTCTGGCGTAAGACCAAAATGCTTAAATAACACACCAGCAGGTGCAGACTCACCATAAGAGTCAATACCCACAACAGCACCCTGACGACCCGTATATTTAAACCACGCACCAGAACAACCTGCTTCTACCGCTACGGTTGGTAAATTCACTGGTAATACGCTATTTTGATAATCACGAGACTGACGGTCAAACACATTTGTGCTTGGCATAGAAACCACACGAACGGCGACACCCTGCTCTGCTAATAAATCTTGCGCTTTTAAAGCTACTTCGACTTCAGAACCTGTTGCAATAATAGCAGCCTTAGCATCTGCCGCATCACGCAATACGTAACCACCTTTAGCCACATTAGCTAATGTCGCCTCATCGCGTGCTATAAAAGGTAGATTCTGACGTGATAATAATAAGGCACTCGGACCACCTGATTGCACATTCATGCCTAGACTAGCTGGACGAGTAACAGCAGACTGCCAAGCCACCGCTGTTTCATATGTATCGCAAGGGCGCCATACATCCAAATTAGGGATAAGACGCAAACTCCATGCATGCTCGATGGATTGATGGGTTGGTCCATCCTCGCCTAAACCAATCGAGTCATGTGTAAATACATGCACAACGCGCTGTTTCATCAACGCTGCCATACGAATCGCATTGCGAGAATAATCAGAGAAAGTCAAGAATGTGCCACCGAATGGTAAAAAACCACCATGTAAAGCAATACCATTCATAATCGCTGCCATACCAAACTCACGTACACCATAGTTAATATGACGACCAAACTGAATACCTTGATCCGCAGCACGAACTGGTGCAACCCCCTTCCAATCGGTAAAGTTAGAACCCGTTAAGTCTGCTGACCCCCCTAAGAACTCAGGAAGAATTTCTGCTAATGCCGTGATAGCAAATTGCGAAGCTTTACGTGATGCTACTGTCTCTGCTTTAGCAATCGTATCGTTTAGGTAAGTTTGGAATTTATCTGAAAAATCAACCGGTAATTCACCCGCCATGCGACGTGCAAATTCTGCAGCTAACGCTGGGTAGGCTGCTTGATACGCTGACCAGACTTGATTCCACGCAGCCTCTTGCTCAGCACCTTTAGCTGTATGATTCCATGCGGCAGCGACATCTGTAGGCACTTCAAATGGTGCAGCCGTCCAAGCTAATGCCTCACGTGTTGCCGCAATCTCTGTTGCACCCAATGGTGAGCCATGGACTTTCTCGGTACCCGCCATATTAGGCGCACCCTTACCAATAACAGTCTTACAACAAATCAAGGTAGGACCAGCGCCAGCCACCAACGCATTTGCCTTAGCGGCGGCAATCGCCGCATCTACCGCAGCAACATCATGACCGTCCACTCCACGAATCACATTCCAACCATATGCCTCAAAGCGTTTGGGCGTATCATCAGAAAACCAAGGGTCTACCTGACCGTCAATAGAGATACCATTATCATCATATAAAACAATCAGTTTACTTAATTTCAAGGCACCCGCTAATGAGAAGGCCTCATGCGATACGCCTTCCATCAAACAACCGTCACCCGCAAAAGCATAAGTAAAATGATCAACGATGGCATGTCCATCACGGTTAAATTCTGCCGCTAATAAGGCCTCGGCTAAAGCAAAACCCACGGCATTGGCAACCCCTTGACCTAAAGGTCCTGTTGTCGTTTCTACCCCTGCGGTAATACCGACCTCTGGATGTCCTGGTGTTTTAGAATGCAATTGACGGAAGTTCTTTAACTCACTCATTGGCAAGTCATAGCCTGTCAAATGCAATAAAGCATAAATCAGCATAGAACCATGACCATTTGATAACACAAAACGGTCTCGGTTAAACCATTGCGGATTAGCTGGATTATGTTGTAGATGACGTTTCCACAACGCAACGGCCATCTCCGCCATCCCCATTGGGGCACCGGGGTGACCTGAGTTTGCTTGTTGAACGGCATCCATTGATAAAGCACGAATAGCATTCGCTAAAACGCTAGGCTGAATATTTGATTCGGTATTCATTTGAGTCCTGTGAGATCTGACAAACCATTTTCAACGTATAATTTTAACATTTCTATTCTTTCATATTGCATTGACTATGGCATTACCTCGTTTTTTCTGCCCTATCCCATTAGAAAACAATACTCTCATTACCTTACCCAAAGAGGCTGCTCATCATGCAGGACGCTCCTTACGCTTAAGAGAGGGTACAAAAATCGCTCTTTTTAATGGTCATGGGGGTGAATATCAAGGTATTTTGTACTTTAATGAAGGCATAGCCCAAGTGCAGATAGATTGTTTTATCGAAGATAATCGACAACTCTGTGGCAATATCACCCTTATTCAAGCACTTGCTTCAGGCGACAAAATGGATTGGATTATCGAAAAAGCTGTTGAGTTAGGTGTCAATCGCTTTATTCCTGTTGCCGCTGAGCGCAGTGTCTTACAGCTATCAGGGGCTCGCTTAGAAAAGCGTCAGCAACATTGGCAAGCCATTATTCAATCTGCTTGTGAACAAAGCGGACGTAATACCTTGATGGAGCTATTACCGGTTCAACACTTAAAAAATGTCTTTAATACTACTGGTGACACCGACTTATTTGTCGCTGATCCAGACGGTGAATTATCGCTGACGGAACATTTACGCCAACACCCAACAATGAATAATATTGGCTTTTTTATTGGACCAGAAGGAGGTTGGTCTCAAAAAGAAGTCGAACTCATGAGTAAACAAGGCGCCATAAAAATCCAGTTTGGTTCACGTATCTTACGTACGGAAACCGCAGGATTAGCCTTGAGTAGTGCGAGTGCCGCGATATTAGGATGGATATAAAAAAAGTGCTAACAATTTTATATATTGTTAGCACTTTCAGATTACTCTACATCCGTATAACCCTGCGGGCCTCTACCTGGCTCAGGGGGGCGATGTTTGCCCACATGATTAACTAAATACGCAATTGTTTTACCCACTTTTGGGGCATACATTGCCGCCTCATGTAAGACTTCTAAGACTAGATTAACATCCTCTTTTAAGTCTGGATCCCCTGAATGAATCTCATGGACTAATAGCAGATAACCCTGTTTCTGCTCTGCTAATGTTTCCTTAAGACAGTCCAATAAAGAATCAATGTCTTTGCCAAAAAAGACAGGATAATCGACAGCTTTAGCAAAAGCTCGCAATAAAGCGGATAAATTTCTCGCTTTTGAACAGTCTGCTGTAAATACGGCTAAACCTTGCACCTTAGCCGCTTTGCTTAAATCTTCTTCTTGTTTTAATAGCGCTTTGGGTAATTCACCACCTTTTAATAACGCTTGTTCAATATCGTTCTTTTTACTCATTACATCACCTTTTCCTTTACGCTTTCGTATATTGGAAACTGCATATCAATGATATAGGCCGAGCAAAACTCGACCTATATGTTTTCTTTATTTGCAGTAATGTATCTTGCGTTCAATATTTCGTCAAGAAAAATACCTTGATTGTTACTCAGCGAAGGATTTTACGCCCTTGCTGAGTAGTGTCCAATACTTATTTTCTTCTTGAATTTGCATCCACAACCGCTAATGCCGCCATATTCACAATACGGCGAACAGTAGAGCTCGATGTTAAGATATGAATTGGTGCATTAATCCCCAACAAGAAAGGTCCTACCGCTACGTTACCACCCGCACTCACTTTTAATAAGTTATAGGCGATATTACTCGCATCTACATTAGGACAAATGAGTAAGTTAGCCGCCCCTTTAAGTGGACTATCTGGCATGGTCTTAGCACGTAAATTTTCGTCTAGTGCGGTATCCACATGCATTTCACCGTCAATTTCTAAATCAGGTGCACGATCACGTACTATTTCTAATGCCTGGCGCATAGTTTTGCCTGAAACTGGCGAATCTGTACCATAGTTTGAACTCGAAACAAACGCAATCTTTGGATCCAGCATGAGATGACGCATTTCTTCTGCTGCCATAATGGCAATATCGGCTAATTCCTCAGCATTAGGTTGTGCATTCACATGTGTATCTGCAATAGCAATCATCGACTCTTGTGTCAATAAAATGTTCATTGCTGCATAAGTGCTCGCGCCCGGTGCCTTACCAATCACTTGATCAATAAGCTCTAAGTGATTGAGATAGCGACCAATCGTACCGCAAATCATACCATCAGCTTCTTCGAATTTCACCATTAACGCACCAATGAGCGTAGAGCGACGACGTAATTCTAGACGAGCAAACTCTTTGGTCACACCACGACGACGCATCATTTCCCAATAAGCTGTCCAATAGCGGTTAAAGCGTTCATCATGCTCACTATCAACCACTTCAACGTCCACATCTAAATCAAAGCGTAAACCATAGCGCTGGATTCGCGTACGTAATACCTCTGGACGTCCCACCAAAATAGGGGTACACACCTTCTCATCAATTAGGACTTGGACGGCACGCAATACACGTTCATCCTCACCCTCAGTAAAGACTATACGTGATTTACCCCCCTCTTTCTTAAAGCGACGTGCCATACCAAATAGAGGTTTCATAAATGAACCAGAATGATAAACAAACTGTTGTAATTGTTCGGTATACGCCTCTAAATCCTCGATAGGACGAGTAGCCACACCCTCTTCCATCGCCGCTTTAGCGACAGCAGGTGCAATACGTACAATTAAGCGAGGGTCAAATGGTTTAGGAATAAAATAATCTGGACCATAAGATAGGGATTTGGTTCCGTAAGCTGCGGCCACCGTTTCATTTTGTTCTTCTTTTGCCAATGCACAAATCGCATGTACCGCTGCTTTTTCCATATTACGCGTAATTGTTGTCGCACCAACATCTAAAGCACCACGGAAAATATAAGGGAAGCAAAGTACATTGTTGACCTGATTAGGATAATCTGAGCGCCCCGTAGACATCACGACATCTCCGCGAACAGCTTTTGCATCTTCTGGTAGGATTTCTGGATTAGGATTCGCTAAAGCAAGAATTAATGGGTTCGATGCCATTTCCTTAACCATGTCTGGCTTTAATACATTCCCTGCAGATAAACCCAAAAACACATCAGCATCAGGAATAATCTCTGCCAAAGTACGCTTATCGGTATCTTGAGCAAAGCGCTCTTTATCAGGATCCATAAGCGTTGTACGACCCTTATAGACCACCCCTTCGATATCCGATACCCAGATATTTTCGAGCGGCAAACCCATATCAACCATCAGGTCTAAACACGCCAATGCCGCTGCACCTGCTCCTGATACAACAACTTTCACTTTATCAATTTCTTTGCCAACAACACCTAAACCATTAATAAAGGCTGCAGTGACACAAATCGCTGTTCCATGTTGATCGTCATGAAACACAGGAATATTCATGCGTTTACGTAACTCTCGTTCGACATAGAAACACTCAGGAGCCTTAATATCCTCTAAGTTGATTCCACCAAACGTTGGCTCCAGGCCAGCAATAATTTGCACCAATTTCTCTGGGTCAGATTCATTAATCTCAATATCAAAAACATCAATACCAGCGAATTTTTTGAATAAAACAGCCTTACCCTCCATTACCGGCTTAGAAGCTAATGCGCCAATATTACCGAGACCTAGCACGGCACTACCATTGGTAATGACACCCACTAAATTCCCACGAGCCGTATATTGAACTGCATTTGCAGGGTCTGCCACAATCTCCTCACAAGCGGCAGCTACACCAGGAGAATACGCCAACGCTAAATCTCGCTGATTAGATAGCTGTTTTGTCGGCATGACCGTAATTTTACCGGGACGACCTGCTTTATGATATTCCAAGGCCGCTTGGCGTAAAGACTCTTTCATCATGTTTTATTCCTAAGATTTACAACTTTAAACTAATAATTTCCAATCATACTAAAATTTTCTAAGATTGTGTGCTTTCACACATCTCCATACCAACACCCTTTAAACCGACTCAAAAACCTCATCATCGTAAAGAAAAATACCTTCAGCATCCAATAAACCTTTAATGCGATGATTCACTCGCTCCAAGCTCTGTTGGATAGCACTTGTATCGGGTATTTCCTCCATATCTTCAGCAAGCAACAATACATCCTCTGGAATTTTACGAATCACAAATTGCTGCACCCACAACAACCGAGCCTGATGCCCTTGAAATACTCGAGCAATATTAATATCGACTAATTTTTTTTGTAGTGAATCCAACCGATAAGCATAAGGCCAATAATCCGCCTCCAACTGCCTTTCCATCTCATCTTCTCGCAAAAGCTCAAAAAGATTAGGAATACAACGATTAAGAATAGGTACTGATAATGCAGAGCGGTCATTCACACCAAAACCACCTAAAACCGCTTGCTCTCCATCCGCAAAAAAGACACTAATACGCTCAACTCCAGATAAAAAACTATGATACGGACGCACATCATGATAACGCGGACTAGCGAACCATTGAGACAAAGACCAATCCCTAGGCACACGAGCAAACTGCTGATACCCCTTTGCCAAGAGCGTGCCTACCTTTACACTAGGTTGTGCTAAACAAGCGTTCCCTCCCATTTCATCTATTTTATTTAAAGTGGACGAAAAATGGATAATCAAAAGTGAGCGTGTATGAACTAGCTCAGCTTGTGTGAAGCCTGCTAAAGCGATAGCAACGTCATAATATTTGCATAAAGCATATAAGTGCTGTATATCCTCAAGTCGCTCTATGACTATTTCTGCTGTACCCACCCCATTTTCTGGCACAGAAATATCTCGAAACTGACCACTTACCGTTCTTTGCACTCGATGACAAAACTCCTCCCATGGTGTTTTAGGTAATACCCCAGAACGACCAAAATGCAAAAATGAGCGGCGATCCATAAAAATATCCTAGCAAACAAAGGTGAGGTTGATGGACATGCCTGTCATTTTACTGAGTTTATTTGACAAAAACTGACAAGCTAATCCTGAGCGTCTAAAATGTTAGCTATAAGATTTCTTCTATTAACTATTTCTTAACTCTTCTAGTTTAATTATGTTAAAGCCGGCAGCACGAATTGAACAAGCGGTAACATTCCAAGCAATGGAAGTCACCAAACAAGCCCAAACACTACGTGAACAAGGGCGCGATATTATTAGTTTAGGCATTGGTGAACCAGACTTCACTGCCCCACAAATTGTCGTTGATACACTCAATAAGGCTTCTGCTGCGGGCTTAAGCGGTTATAGTCCTGCGCTCGGTATTACACCATTACGGATATGCCTAGCAGATTACTACAATAAAGAGTTTGGAACAAACATTTCATATGAACAAATCATCATCACCACAGGTGCATCAGGTGCATTATCGTTAGCTTGCTTAAGCTTGCTCAACCATGGTGATGAGCTATTAATGCCAGATCCTTACTATCCTGCCAATTTTAACTTTATCCTTTGCTCTGGTGCGACAACAAAACTGATTCCTTGTGGCCCTGAAGAACGCTTTCAATTAAGTGCAGAGAAAATTGCTGCCAACTGGGGAGCCAATACGCGCGGTATTCTTATTGCGTCCCCTAGCAACCCCACAGGCACCTCTGTTACCCCAGAGGAGTTAAGAAAAATCATCGACTTTGTTAAATCAAAAGATGGCTTTGTGATTTTGGATGAAATTTATCTTGGCTTAAATTATGAAGGCGAGGTAAAGTCTGGTTTAACGCTTGATAAAGATATTCTTGTTATCAATAGTTTTTCCAAATTTTTTAATATGACAGGTTGGCGCTTGGGATGGATTATCGCCCCCAAAGACTTTATCCCTCATATTGAAAAGCTTTCTTCTAGTCTTAATATCTGTGCACCAACACTAGCACAACATGCTGCTATCGCTTGTTTTTCTGACGAAGCAATGCAAATTTATCGCGAACGTAAACAAGCGTTTAAAGAGCGTCGGGATTATTTACTGACTGAACTGGCTCGTTTAAATCTACCTGTCCCTGTAAAACCTGACGGTGCATTTTATATCTATGTCGACATCAGTCATTATAGTGACAATAGCATGGATTTCTGTCATCGCTTACTTAACGAAGCAGGTATTGCAGTAACACCGGGAGTAGATTTCGGTCCTGCGTGGGCAAATAAGATGATTCGTATTTCCTATGCTACGGCTATTGATCGCCTGAAAGAAGCGATTGCTCGTTTAGAAAAATTCCTACCGACTATCAAATAGGACTTAACGTGAAGTACAAAGACTTACGTGATTTTATTGCTCAACTCGAGCAAAAGAATGATTTCAAACATATTGACCTCCCTGTATCAACTCGTTTAGAGATGACTGAAATCAGCGACCGTGTTTTACGCAAAGAAGGTCCAGCTTTACTCTTCACCAATGCACAACACAATGGCCAAAAAGCCAGTATGCCTGTATTGACTAATCTCTTTGGTACACCGAATCGCGTTGCATGGGGTATGGGTGCTGAGGATATTTCTGCCTTAAAAGATGTGGGAGAACTCTTAGCCAGCTTAAAAGAGCCTGAACCTCCTCGTAATCTTAAAGATGCCTTCGGTAAGGTTTCTATGCTAAAGTCAGCGCTTTGGGATATGCAACCCAAAATGGTTCGCACGGCACCTTGTCAAGAAATTGTCTTAGAAGGAGACCAAGTTGATCTCAATATGCTACCTATTCAAGAGTGTTGGCCGGGTGATGTTGCTCCGCTTATCACTTGGGGACTGGTCATTACAAAAGGACCTAATGCCAAACGCCAAAATCTAGGCATCTATCGCCAGCAACTCATTGGCAAAAACAAACTGATTATGCGATGGCTATCTCATCGTGGTGGTGCCTTGGATTTTCGTGATTTTGCACTCGCCAATCCTGGTAAACCTTTCCCTATCTCGGTAGCCTTAGGGGCTGATCCTGCTACCATTTTAGGTGCGGTGACACCTGTACCTGATAGCCTATCGGAATATCAATTTGCTGGCTTGCTACGTGGTTCTCGTACTGAATTAGTCAAATCCATTGGTAATGAGTTATCTGTTCCCGCCTCTGCAGAGATTGTACTAGAAGGACATATCTTACCGTCTAATCATCCCAATGCGATTACACCACGTGTACCCGAAGGTGTTACACCTCCAAGCAATACTGCTTACGAAATGGCATTAGAAGGCCCTTACGGTGATCATACGGGCTACTATAATGAACAAGATTGGTTTCCTGTCTTTACAGTAGAGCGTATCACCATGCGCAAGAACCCCATTTACCATAGCACCTACACAGGCAAACCACCTGATGAACCTGCGGTATTAGGCGTTGCGCTTAATGAAGTTTTTGTCCCTTTATTGCGTAAACAACTCCCTGAAATTGTCGATTTCTATCTACCTCCAGAGGGTTGCAGTTATCGCCTCGCTGTCGTCTCTATTAAGAAACAATATGCCGGTCACGCTAAACGTGTCATGTTCGGTGTATGGAGCATTCTTCGACAGTTTATGTACACCAAGTTTATCGTCGTCGTAGATGACGATATTAATACACGTGACTGGAAAGAAGTGGTCTGGGCAATGACCACTCGCATGGATCCTGTTCGTGATACTGTGTTGGTTGAAAATACTCCAATTGACTATTTAGATTTTGCCTCTCCTATCTCTGGTCTAGGCGGAAAAATGGGTATGGATGCTACCAATAAATGGGCTGGTGAAACCAATCGTGAATGGGGGCGTCCTATTGAAATGGATAACACGACAAAATCTCGTATCGATAGTATTTGGCAAGAACTAGGTCTTTAAATAATCATAACCGTCTCTGTGACTGATTCACACATTTAAGTACCCACTAACAAGAGGCGGTTTCTCTATACAAGTAAAAAGCCCCGATAAACATTTATCGGGGCTTTATTTATGGCTAACTCACGCGCCTTGATTAAGACTCATACGCCTCAATCGGAGGACATGTGCAGACAAGATTACGGTCACCGTAAGCATTATCCACACGAGCCACTGGACTCCAATATTTTTTCAATGGATCCATACCGCCTGGATAAGCAGCCTCTTTACGAGAATATGGGTGAGACCACTCATCCGACAATAAGCTTTCTGCTGTATGAGGTGCATTTTTCAATACATTGTCATTCGCATCCACTTCGCCTTTTTCAACTTGCTCAATCTCTTTACGAATAGCAATCATCGCATCAATAAAGCGATCCAACTCAGCCAAACCTTCTGATTCTGTCGGTTCTACCATCAAAGTACCCGCTACCGGGAAACTCATCGTTGGCGCATGGAAACCAAAGTCAATTAAACGCTTAGCCACATCATCTACAGTTACACCAGAAGTCTCTTTTAATGGACGTAAGTCAAGGATACATTCGTGAGCTACACGACCATTACGACCACTATACAGAATTGGATAATAAGGTGCTAAACGTGTCGCAATATAGTTTGCATTTAATAATGCCATCTGTGTTGCTTTACGTAAGCCCTCAGCCCCCATCAAGGCAATATACACATAAGGAATCGGTAAAATACTTGCCGAACCGAATGGTGCTGCCGATACTGGACCCACAGCATCCTCATCGTCAATACGACCTTGCTCATCAACAATACCCGGTAAATAAGGGGCTAGGTGTGAACGCACACCGATAGGACCCATACCTGGACCGCCACCACCATGAGGGATGCAGAAAGTTTTATGTAAATTCAAGTGAGAAACGTCTGAACCAAATACACCCGGTTTAGCTAAACCGACCAATGCATTCATGTTGGCGCCGTCTAAGTATACTTGACCACCTGCAGCATGGATAAGATCACAAATCTCAACGATACGCTCTTCAAACACACCATGTGTTGAAGGGTAAGTAATCATAAATACCGATAAACGATCGCCAATTTCAGCTAATTTCGCTTTTAAATCCTCGACATCTACGTTACCATTAGCATCAGAAGCAACAACTTTCACTTCCATACCGGCTAATGCGGCTGACGCAGGGTTAGTACCATGAGCAGAGGCTGGAATTAAGCAAATATTACGTTGCTCTTGGCCATTGGCTTTATGATAAGCACGAATCGCTAATAAGCCCGCGTATTCACCCTGAGCACCAGAGTTTGGCTGTAAGCTAAATGCGTCGTAACCAGTGATTTCACATAAGGCTTCACTTAAGCGCTCGAATAAAATCTCATAACCTGTAGCTTGATCATCAGGTGCAAATGGATGAATATTCGCAAATTGCGGCCATGTCACAGGAATCATCTCTGCTGTCGCATTCAGCTTCATCGTGCACGAACCTAATGGAATCATCGTACGATCTAACGCCAGGTCCTTATCTGCTAAAGCACGCAAATAACGTAGCATATCTGTCTCTGAGCTAACGCTAGAGAATACTGGGTGCGTTAGGATTTCACTTTGACGTGCTAAATCAGCAGGAACTTGGATATCTTCTGCTGCATCCGCTAGGTCATTAATATCAATCGTCTCTTGACCAATCGCCTCTGCCACGATGTCCACTAAGTCTTGAACATCAAATAAAGTGACGGTTTCGTCAAGTGCAATTGCCACGCTTGTTGGACTAACATTGCGTAGATTTACACCATAAGAAAGCGCTGTTTCTAAAATCTCTGGTGCTTTTTCTGATTCAATTTGCAAAGTATCAAAATAGGTGTCGTTGAGTACTTTCACACCTAATTTCACTAAAGCCTGACGCAATAAGAAGGTACTCGAATAAACACGCTCGGCAATCTTACGAATACCTTTCGCACCATGGTAAACGGCGTACATACTTGCCATCACCGCCAACAATACCTGTGCTGTACAAATATTAGAGGTCGCCTTCTCGCGGCGAATATGTTGCTCACGAGTTTGCAAGGCTAGACGCAAGGCTTTTTTGCCTTGGGCATCAACAGATACACCAACTAACCGACCTGGCATAGTACGTTTTAAAGCATCTTTACATGCCATATAACCAGCGTGTGGACCACCAAAGCCAAATGGCACACCAAAACGCTGTGCGCTACCAATCGCAATATCTGCACCCCACTCGCCCGGAGCTTTATAGAGAGCCAATGCTAATAAATCAGCTGCCGCAATAACGATGGCTCCTTGTTCATGTGCTTTTGCAGCAAGGGCTTCGTAGTTTGCTACTGTACCTAAACTATGTGGGTATTGTAATAACACGCCAAAACATTCTGGTAAGCCATCGGCCTCATCACCCAATACGACATCGTAACCTAAAGGCTCTGCACGAGTGCGCACCACTTCCCATGTTTGTGGATGTACGTGTTTTGAAACAAAAAATACATTGCTCTTAGATTTTGAGCTACGACGTGCTAAAGTCATTGCCTCTGCCGCTGCTGTACCCTCATCCAATAAAGAGGCATTAGCAACGTCTAGACCTGTCAAATCCGTAATCATTGTTTGGTAATTCAATAAAGCTTCCAAACGACCTTGTGAAATCTCGGGTTGATAAGGCGTATACGCCGTGTACCAAGCAGGATTTTCAAGAATATTACGTAAAATCACATTAGGCGTATAAGTCCCATAATAACCTTGACCAATATAGCTACGGAATACTTGGTTATTCTCAGCAATCTCACGAAGTTCCGCCAAAATATCCGCTTCACTAGCAGGCGCTTCTAAGTCTAAACCATCTTTTAATAAAATATTCGCTGGTACAATCTGCTCGACTAGAGCATCCAAAGAGTCCGCACCAACCACTTTCAGCATATGGGCTTGTTCAGCTTCGTTTGGTCCAATATGACGACCAATAAACTCTTCTGTCTGTTCAATATGAGTGTGCAACATGTTTAATTCCCAAATATTTTTAAGAGTAATTAAGCTTGGGCTGCGTAGTCAGCCGCACTTAATAAACCATCAACATCAGCTGGGTTAGCTGGTTTGATTTTAAAAATCCAGTTAGTATACGGATCTTCGTTAATTAATGCAGGATTAGCATCTAACTCTTCGTTGAACTCAACGATTTCACCTGCGATAGGTGCATAAATATCAGAAGCAGCTTTTACTGATTCCACAACCGCTGCTGTATCACCTGCAGCTAATGACTCTCCCACTTTAGCATCACCAACGAATACTAAGTCACCTAATTGGTCTTGTGCGTTGTATGTAATACCTACTTTAAATACATCACCGTCTTGTAAAACCCATTCATGTGATGCTGTATATTTGCGATCTTCAGGTAAACTCATTTTTAACTCCTTAGATTAAGGTCACGTTGCACACGTGCCATATTTAAAACATTAAACAATTCAATACTTATTCAACTAATGCTTTGCCATTACGTACAAATGGTAGTTTTGTTAAGACAGCAGGCACCCATTTACCACGGATTTCCACCTCAACATTTTCACCCGCTTGCGCACCTTCTGGCATACGCACAAAGCCTACAGAGAAACCCAGCGTAGGAGACATCGTACCACTACTAATCTCACCTTCACCTGCAGCTGAACGCACTTTCATATGGGCACGCATTACACCGCGCTCAAGTAACTTAATACCTAAAAACGCATTGCGTACTGGTGCAGTCTCTAAGACAGAACGCCCCACGAAATCGCGGCTCTCATCTTTTAAGCTCACGGTCCATGCTAAACCCGCTTGATATGGTTGAATAGTTTCATCCATATCTTGACCATAAAGATTCATACCCGCTTCTAGACGTAAAGTGTCACGAGCACCTAGACCACACGCTTGTACACCGGCTGCTGATAAATCTTTCCAAAAAGCCACCACGTCCTCACTCGGCAATACAATTTCAAAACCATCTTCGCCAGTATAACCAGTACGAGCCACTAAGGTATTATTTTCTAATAAGGCTGCCACAAAAGGGGTCAATGACTCTGTTTTTTCTTTCCATTGTGGACGCACAGACCACACGATTTCGCGTGCTTTTGGCCCCTGTACGGCAACCATCGACAAATCACGACGTGGAGTGATTGTCACATTCAAACCCGCGGCTTGCTTATTCATCCATGCGATATCTTTTTCCGCTGTACCCGCATTAACGACAACACGCCACTCTGTTTCTGAGAAGAAATATACAATTAAATCATCCACAATGCCGGCTTGCTCATTTAACATACAAGAGTAAAGTGCCTTACCGGGTGTGCCGATAATCTTAGCCACATCATTAGCAATGAGTTTACGTAAAAAAGCATAAGCATCGGCACCTTTGACATCTACATTTAACATATGCGAAACATCAAACATACCTGCCTTGGCGCGTACGGCATGGTGTTCTTCGATTTGAGAACCATAAGAGATAGGCATTTCCCAACCACCAAAATCAACCATTTTGGCACCTAGGTCAAGATGAGCCTGATAAAGAGCAGTTCGGTTTAGTGAAGCTGATGACATAAAGTCCCCTTAAAAGAAATGGGTTTTATATTTAAAAAAGTCACTTCACCCCTCTGTCCGTTTGCCTGAGAGTTTTAATATCACCTTCGGCGTCTGCCTATGCAGATCTCTCCAGAGTACCTACTGCTAAGATAGCGATGAGTTACAGTACCTTTTACCTGAGCGATTCTGGGTCATTGCGCCTTCGGTGGTAGCTATATAGCCACTCTCTCCTGTATCCCATACGTAGATTACGAGTATTTTAATCTATTTTCCTTATTATCTCATCCACTATTGCTAAAAATAAAAAAGCAAAGTTTCCCATAAGGGAAACTTTGCTTCTCAATCAGCATTGTTCAATAGCCTAATAATACATTAGGGTGCACGTTGAATAGTTTGCTTAACACCATCAGGTGTAATAATCGCAAAAGATCGAGGTGGGGACTTTTGACGATGCAAAATGGCAACAACATTATCTAACCTTGCCATATCTTGGAAATCGCCCTCAATTTTATATTGACTCACATCAACACCCTCTTCAAAAATTAAAAAAGTACTAATTTTTGTGCTACGAACCGCATCTAACTTAATCGCTTTTTTATCTTCTATAGTAAATAATGGTTGTTTACGTTTGGCATATTGTGCTAACAATTTCTCATCCTGGCTCATTTCCAGGATGGCTTTTAACTTTTTTGCTTCTTCCTCCTTTTCTGCAGGAATCTCAGGCTCTGCTACAGCCTGTTTAACAGGCGCAATCGCCTTATTATCTAGTGTACTCTCTTGTACTTCCTTTGCACCATCAATCACAGGTGTTGATATATGGTTAAGCTCATTAACAGGAGAAACTTCACTATTCACAGGTTTCTGCCCATCAGCAAAAATCACTTGACCAATAAATTGAGGAGTTACCAATGACGTAATTTCCTTAGAGGTTAAAGCTAACACCACCTTATCATCCAATACATCAAAGCGTATTTTTTGATGTGTTAACTGACGATTAATCTCATCCAATAAATCTTGAATTGTCTTGCTATCATCTTGTTTCAAACGAATTTGAACAGTCGGCTGATGTTGCATCGCATAGTAAGGAATACTCAGTTGCTGAGCTAACTGTTGCGCTAAATCACCCACACTACCCTTATAAGTTACTGCTATTCGTGCTTGCTGATACTTTGACACCAACTCATCCTCTGTCTGCGCAAAAGCAGAAGCACCCACTATTAACATCAAAGTCGCTAATAGCATTTTTTTTATCATGTCACTTCCTTTCATATATTTACCAAAATACTAAAATGCCAAGCTTAAACACATATCCTATCAATCATGTCCCTAATGCTCGTCTCTTGTACACATTTTAACAAACGATGGGCAAAAAAACTAAAAATACTCATATTTACTTACAGTTAAAGACTCAGCACAGGCAATAGCACTTGACCAGGCCCATTGAAAGTTATAACCCCCCAACCAGCCTGTAACGTCCATCACTTCTCCGATAAAGTATAGCCCAGATACTTTCTTGCTTTCCATCGTCTTCTGATCTAAATCTGCTGTATCCACACCACCTCGCATTGCCTCTGCTTTTTTATAGCCTGCTGTGCCTTTAGGCTGAATCTGCCACTCTTTAATCGACAAAGCTAGTTGACGCAATGCTTTATCGGGCACCTCAGCCCAGTTCTGCTCTTCTTTTAACTGATTCTTACGAATAAAGTGTTGTGCTAATCGTTTAGGTAAATATTGAGACAATACCGTTAGTAATTGTTGCTTACTCCCTTGCTTGTCGACAATTAGCACCCGCTCTAAATCGATATGTGGACATAGATCTAAATAAAGTGGTGAATGCCCATCCCAATAGGAAGATATTTGCAAAATCCCTGGACCTGATAGTCCTTTATGGGTAAATAAAATATCTTCAATAAAAAACTGAGCTTTCTTACCTACACCGTCAGCAATACGTGCCTCAAGCGAAATACCCGCAAGCTCTTTATAAGACTCCCATAAAATACCATCAAAAATCAGAGGTACCAATGCAGGTCTTGGCTCAACGATTTTATGACCAAACTGTCTTGCAATACTTAAACCAAAATCTGTTGCCCCAATAGGAGGAGCCGCCATACCTCCTGTTGCGATGACTAAATGTGGTGCTTGTAAAAGACCGTCCGTTGTGTTGAGATGAAATAATCCCTCTCGTTTTTCAACATCTTTTACTGTGCAAGGTCTATGCCAAATTACTTTTGCTCGCTGACATTCACGATAAAGCAACTGAATAATCTCTTCACTACTTTCATCACAAAAAAGCTGCCCTCGATGCTTTTCATGCCAAGCGATATCGTACTTTTCCACTAAAGCGAGAAAATCCTGTGGCGTATAATTACTCAAAGCATAACGTGCAAAGCGTGGATTTTTAGAGACATAGTTCTCCCATGTTGCACCGATATTGGTGAAGTTACAACGACCACCACCACTGATACGAATTTTCTCTGCGAGTGTATCTGCATGATCGACTAAGCGAACGCTTAAACCTTGCTCCGCAGTACGGGCAGCACATAACATCCCGGCAGCACCAGCGCCAATAATGATTACATCCGCTTTTTTCATTTATTCTATCTATCCATGATTTGACTAAAACAAAACCCATTCTCTCAACAAAACCGTTCATTGAAAGAATGGGTCAGCGTATAAACAAGTATCACAACTTATTCATCAATTAAACAGTCCACATAAAAACGTGTCGTACCATCAGCCAAAGTCTCTGATCCTAAACCATGAATAAATGTTTCAAACCCTGGGAATTGCTTATTAAACTTACGGGCAAACTGTAAGTATTGAACAATGGTTTTATTAAAACGCTCACCTGGGATGAGCAAAGGAATTCCCGGTGGATAAGGTGTCAATAACACCCCTGTCACGCGTCCTTCTAAATCGTCAATACCGACACGCTCCACTTTACGATGCGCCATACGATTAAAGGCATCAGATGGCTTAAGTGCTGGTACCATATCACTCAGATAGACCTCTGTCGTTAATCTCGCCACATCATGCTCATGATATGCCTGATGGACCATTTGACATAAATCCGCTAAACCCATACGCTCATATTGCGGATATGCCTTACAGAAATCTGGCATCACACGCCATAACGGCTGATTACGATCATAATCATCTTTAAATTGCTGCAATGAAGTCAATAAGGTATTCCAACGTCCTTTCGTGATACCAATCGTAAACATAATAAAGAACGAGTAAAGCCCTGTTTTTTCTACCACGATACCGTGTTCAGCAAGATATTTACTCACTAAAGAAGCAGGAATCCCTCGCTCTGCAAAGGTACCTGTCACATCCAATCCTGGCGTAATAATCGTCGCCTTAATTGGATCCAGCATATTAAAACCTTCGGCTAGTGGGCCAAAACCATGCCATTCCTCATCCGATTCGAGGAACCAATCTTGTTGCGTGCCAATACCTTCAGCCGGCAAGCGAGTTGGCCCCCAAACCTTGAACCACCAATCATCACGACCATATTCAGACGCGACTTTACGCATGGCTCGACGGAAATCCAACGCTTCACGAATACTTTCCTCTACAAGGGCAGTCCCCCCTGGTGGCTCCATCATCGCAGCAGCCACATCACACGAAGCAATAATGGCATATTGTGGTGAAGTTGATGTATGCATCAAGAAAGCTTCATTAAAAATATTGGGATCAAGCTTACGATTTTCAGACTCTTGCACAATAATTTGTGAGGCTTGAGAAATACCTGCCAATAATTTATGTGTAGAATGCGTCGCAAAAACCACCGAATCTTTATGACGTGGACGACCTTCGCCGATTGCATGCATATTTTGATAAAACTCATGGAATGATGCGTGAGGAATCCAAGCCTCATCAAAGTGCAAAGTATCCACCAGACTACCGAGCTTTTCTTTAATCATCTCCACGTTATAAATCACACCGTCATACGTACTTTGTGTCAGCGTCAAAATACGTGGATTCTTATCCACAGCCTCACGTGCAAAAGGATTGGCCTCAATTTTCTTGCGAATATTCTCTGGTTCAAACTCTTCTAAGGGAATCGGCCCAATAATTCCCAAATTATTACGTGTAGGACGTAAGAATACAGGAATAGCACCAATCATCGTAATCGCATGCAGAATAGACTTATGGCAGTTACGATCAACTAATACCACATCACCCGCACCAACGTTAGCATGCCAAACAATTTTATTAGATGTTGAAGTGCCATTAGTCACAAAATAACAGTGATCTGCATGGAAAATCCGTGCTGCATTACGCTCAGACTCCGCTACAGGACCCGTATGATCCAGTAACTGACCTAATTCCTCTACCGCATTACAAACGTCTGCACGCAACATATTCTCACCAAAGAACTGATGAAACATCTGACCTACAGGGCTTTTTAAGAAGGCTACGCCACCTGAGTGTCCGGGGCAATGCCAAGAATAAGAACCGTCTTGCGCATACTTGACCAATTCACGGAAAAATGGCGGTGCTAAAGAATCTAAATAACTTTTAGCCTCACGAATAATATGACGAGCCACAAATTCTGGCGTATCTTCAAACATATGAATGAAGCCGTGTAACTCTCGCAGAATATCATTCGGGATATGTTGCGATGTACGTGTCTCACCATAAAGATAAATAGGGATATCTGCATTACGGAAGCGTAACTCACCAATAAACTGTCGCAGATTTTTAATGGCTTGTGCTACATCCTCTGGCGAATCCACATCAAACTCTTCATCATCAATAGAGAGAATAAATGCACTCGCACGACTTTGTTGTTGAGCAAACGAGCTTAAATCACCGTAACTCGTGACAGCCAGCACTTCAACACCTTCTTGCTCAATCGCATCCGCTAAGGCACGAATACCTAGACCAGAGGCACTATCTGCACGGTAGTCTTCGTCAATAATAACAATTGGAAAACGGAATTTCATAAGTGACTCCAAATGAATGCGTGAGTAAGAATATGGGAATATATATGGTGAATTATGTACGCGGAAGTGTTACACCTTGTTGACCTTGGTACTTACCACCACGGTCCTTATATGATGTCTCACAAACTTCATTGCCACCAATAAATAGGAACTGAGCGCAACCCTCATTAGCATAAATCTTAGCGGGTAGCGGTGTCGTATTAGAGAACTCTAATGTCACATGTCCCTCCCACTCAGGCTCTAAAGGGGTGACATTCACGATAATACCGCAGCGAGCGTAGGTACTTTTACCCAAACAAATAGTTAAAACATCTCGAGGGATACGGAAATACTCTACCGTACGTGCCAATGCGAATGAGTTAGGCGGAATGATACACACATCCCCTTCAAAATCAATAAAGGATTTTTCATCAAACCGCTTAGGATCCACAATCGTTGAATTAATATTCGTAAAAATCTTAAATTCACGTGCACAACGAACATCATAACCGTAACTACTCGTACCATAGCTGACGATTTTTTGGTCATTTACACTTCGAACCTGACCTGGCTCAAAAGGTTCAATCATGCCTTTTGCTGCTTGTTCACGAATCCAACGATCATTCTTAATGCTCATAATCAAGCTCTCTATAAAAAGAATTTTTCACAAAATCGCTATTTTAACGTATATTTCCAAGATGGCAGTATTTATCTAAACTTAGTCTTTAAACACGCGTTTATATAACAGCTCTATCCCATTTACGGTTCCTACCTTTAAATCCGTCGTAATGTAGCGCATGAGCTTATAGCTACCACGCACTACGGTACCACTACCCGCTAATGCCTGTTCGACACTCACCCGCCATTTTTCACCAAATTTTTTCGTTGCATAAAACAGCTGATTACCTTCTTCATAACCACGATAAGCCGTACTATCCGCAACGGTACGTTCTGGAAGAATATTATCCGTATCACCTACTGTGCCTGAACGCACCCCAATTTCATCAATACCTATACGACGGTAAAAGGGTTCTTCTCCCCCAATTAAAGAGCTACCGACAGAAAATAATAAAGCCAAGTCTGCACCACTACTGTCAGGCCCACGCCCCATAATCAACCAAGAAAGCTTTTCAACCTCACTGACCTCAGGATAAGATACCAGCGTGATTTTAGGTTTTTTTGCTGTACCAATCACACGTAACCCAGCCTCTACCTCGGTACCTCGACGCACAGCCTCAATATCTAATGTAGGATTGGTAATATTTCCACCAAAAGAGATTTCACCCTTAGCAATTTGCAATCGCTGACCATAGGCCTCAATGGCACCACCACGCGTTTTAAACTGACCCTCTGCCGTTAGGCGACCTTGCTCTTGGACTAAATTAATCGCACCTACCAAACCAGAGTTCAAGCCCATACCCACCAAATAGAATCGAGGCCCTAAATCAACCGTTAGATTCATATTTAAATCACTCGATGAGTTACTTTTAGGTGTTTCAATCGTCGTTTGTCCCGGTTTCAGCACAATCACATCGCCATCAACACTCGGAATGGTATCTTTAATATCAATACTTGCCCAACCCGCATTGGCTGTCAATTTACCCTGTAAATCAATCTTAGGTAAAGCTGCCGTAATATTAATATCTCCACTCATCATCGCAAAACGGTCGGCTCGTTGCACAATGGGATAATGATCTAACGTCGTTTTAACAAAGCCTCTCGATTGATTTAAATCCCATTCACCATCAACACGCAGACTTCCCTTTTGGGCTGGTGGATTTTCCTCTATCCATTGACGAGTACGCCATTCGCTAGGAACAACTCGAATAACTGAAGGGAAGTATAAGGTATCAATTCTCACCCTATTATCATTAAAAGAGGCTTTTAATGTACCATTTAATAAACGCACACCATTTTCCACCTCCACAATACGCAACTCCTGACCATTAACAAAACCAGAAGACTGCCATTGGCCATTTGATGTTGATTTTAAATCCACATCAAAATTAACAGCGCCACCTAAGGTGAGAAGATCATCGGTAAAAATGGATGCCCAAGCAATATCTTTAATCCCACCAACAGCCTTTAATTGTGTACCTCCATTCAGATTAGGCACAAGCCCTTTAAAAGCTGAGGTTAGGGTCAGTTTAGCATTGCCCTTATTTTGCGTATCAAATAATAACTGGGCATTTAATTGACTAGCATCTCCACCTTTAGGCTCAAATACAGCATGTAACGCTAAATTCTGCAAACCTAAGGTAAAGGGCTTGGCTAAAGGCACAGTAAAGTCTCCCGACTTTCTGACAATATTAGCCGACCCTTTTAATGCCTTATCAAAGCCAATATCCCAATCTATATCAAAAACCAGATCCGCAACTGCTGTCCTATTCTGATCGCGAACAACCACACCACCACGGCGCGTTTCTTGTGATGACTGTCCAATCAGCTTATCCAGCTCATCTAACAAAGCACGATTAACGACAAAACCATGTATTGCCCCTTTCGTGCTCCATTGACCATTTTTTCCAGATGCTCCTTGTTGTTGGATGTGGACCTTATGTTTCCCTAACAAGGTCACATTTAGTGTCGATGCTCCTGCATTCCATTCAGGTAAGCCTCCCTCACCTACAGGGATAACTTGCAAAGTTAAGGGCTGGGACTGATCGACTGAGTAATCCTGATATTTCGCACTTAAGGTCTGAATACTGCCTGACCAGCCCTCTTGTTGGTTATTTTGCTTACCCCATGCCCCATTCGCCAAAATTTTGGCTCGCATTAATTCTGGATTTTTATCTGTCAATGCGCCCTTCGTCGCATAACTTGCCTCAAGATCAACAAGATGTTTTTCTAAACCGCCAGAAAGCTTACCTCTGGCGATAGCGCCACCCGTCAATGTAGGATAAATTTCCGCAAAATTAGGGGCTTGAATATCCAGTATGAGATTATCTCCCTCTTTACCAAAAGCACCCTGTGTAAAAATACGATTTTTACCGATAGTTAAATCAATATTGGCTCGATCCAACATATAAAATGGTAGTCCTTGCGGTATATTTAATGTCGCAGACTGCACCAGCACTACATCCACTTTACCGGCAAATTTCTGCTTATTCCATACACTATCATCACTAAAGTTTGCTTGAATACCTGCGTCTAATAACTGTTTGGTTTCAGAAAGATTAATTTTTGCTTTGATATCGCCATTTAGGATTGTTGTGGGAATCATCCCTAGGGTCCATTTATGCAATGCTAATTTTTTCGTTGTTAAATCGACATCAATAATATGGTTCTTGCTCGTTTCATCTTTACCTATCTTTGAGTGACCTTTTAAAACCGTACCATCAGATAAGGCAATATCCAAGACCGCATTATCTAAAACCAATGGTGCCTGTAAATTTAATACAGCATCTGCATTTAGCGTAGTCGATTCACCGTCACCTACAAGTAAAAGCTTATAGATATCATTTTGTTCATGTGGCGTTAATGTCAATAATAAATTTCGTACATTGGCCAAAGGATTGGTCTGTACCCCAAGCATTTCCTCGCCTTGACGTGTCAATTTGATTTCAGCCGTCATCTGTGGGTTTTTAGTAAATCGCCAGTTAGCGTTATAACGGCTTTTCTCTAAAGCCAGATTTTCAACATGCCCCTCAGACATGATGTCATTATTTTTTTGTTGAGAGTGCTGATGCAAAATTCGTGTTTCTTGACCATTTGGTAGACTTAACAATAACGATGATTGCCCCACTTCCCATGTTAATGGGGCTACCGTATCCACTAAAACAGATAGCTCCTCTTGATTACGCAAATGATAACCGCTATGTTTAACATCTAAGGACTGAACATTGGCTCGCCACTGCAATGCTTGTAAAATATTTTTTAACTGTGAATCCACTCGTAAATTAAGATGAATTGTGGATACGCCCACGCCTTCACCTTCGGCAGGTTTATAAGTAGCACTTAAATTGAGCTGGTGCTTGGCTAGAGAACCTTTAATATCTCCTTTTAACTGTGCCGATTCACCGATAGCGGGGTACAGTTTACTCATCTGTGGCAGACGCACATCAAGGTTTAGTTTATCCTCTGGTTGACCTAGCGTACCCTGCATCTTAATCGTATTGGCGCCTACTTGAAACTCAACATCCGTCGCAGTCAGCTTCAATGCTTCTAATACCCAACCTTTTAGTTGTTCCGTGCTCTCATCATCCAAAGCGCGTGGCGTAAAGACATCATTTACATCAGCGACAAGCTTTGCCTTACCTTGTACTACTTCTCCATTCCAACGACTACTCTTAGCAATATCTAAACGGATATCCGCATACTGCCATTGCTCCAAGCCACTCGCTTGTGCTTCTAACTGCAAAGAACCATCAATATGCGATTTAGGCAAAAATCCTGATAGGTCCAATTGTTGCATTTGAATAGTGGTATTTAATTTTTGATTTTTATCATCCACCATCACAGACCGCACATCAGCCTTAATATTCAAGCCATTTTCAATATGTAAAGTACTCTGCAAACTCTCCAAAGGAATCGGTGCAAAAAGATTGACTTTGGCTATACCGTCAGTACGAATATCATCTCCTTTACCGGTAATACTGACATCTAAGGCTCGCAAATTACCATTCGCACGAATATCTAAATCAAGGTGGCATGCCACCTCTGCTTGGCTATCTTTTTTTAATGCCTCTTTAACAGCAGGGCTAACACATAAGGGGGATAAAGCATTATTGGTTGCATTACGTGTATGCAACACTAATTCTATCGGAAAATCCGCATTTCGCAACTCACCTAATTTCAATGACCCATTTAACTGCGTCGTTGAAAAGTCATGCACTAACTCCAAGCCATTTAAATCGATAGTTGCCTGATCTGCCGTCCATTGAATACCACTTAACTCAATATTACCCAAACCAATAGGCATCTCACTGCCATCAGCTTGAGTCAAGGTAAACTTGCCCAACTTCACACTATCAAGCAAAATATCCACCGGTAATTCAGGTAGTGAAAAAGGGGTTTCACTTTTTACAGTAGCGCTTTGCTCAACAGGGAGTAATTTAACCTGTAGTTCCCCCACCGATAATTGTTGCACATCTACCGTTTTATCAAATAAACGGCGCCATGCTATGTCCAACGTCAAATCCTTAACCGCAACCTCAGCAGATGCCGTTTTCACCGACAAATGCTCTGCCTGTAGCCCACTCATTAAAGAGCCTTGAACATGCTCTGCCTTAACCCCGACTACCGGCAAAATCTGGGTTAATAATAATCGAGTGCCCCAATTTGTTGAGAAAACAAAAACCAACAATAAAACTAAGCACAACAAAATCCATAGCAACGCTTTGCCTAGGATTGTCGAAAAACGCATAAACTTCGTCATTTAAAAAGCCATACCTAGCGAAAAGTGCAAACGGAATTTTCTATCTTTTTGACCGTAAGCAATATCTAAATTTAAAGGTCCTGCTGGTGTCTTAATCAAAGCACCTACCCCATAACCTACACGCATTTTCATTTCTTTAAACGAAGGAGCAGCATCACCCACATCAACAAAAACACCCATACCAAACATATCATTAAAATAATGCATATATTCAGCACTAGCGACCGCTAACGCTCTGGTACCAATTACTGTATCACTCGCTACTTGATGACCAATTCCGTAGTACTTATAGCCACGAATTGTTCTTGCTCCCCCAGTACGATAACCAAAATCATCCGGAAACAACGTATCTTTGCTTGCCCAAACCTTACCTACCTCTGCACGTAAAGTAATAATATCTCGCTTGCCCACAGGGAACCATACTTGCCCGCGAAGAGCGGCTCGAGAGAAAGATTTCTTCTGTTTTAAATTTTGACCAACCCCTACACCAAGGGCAAGCAGATTACCTGATCGCGGATCATATTTATTATCGACATCACGACGTAAGATATCATAAGTCGCTACCAACGATGGTAATACAAACTTGGATTGATTAACATCTAAATCACGACGAATTGAATCGTAATTGGCCATTAGTGCCCAACTATTTTCATATTCAACATTACTCAACGAGTCTAACTTAAACTCTCGCTTACGTCGCCAGCCTATACCTACACGGTAAACTTCCTCATTCTCGATATCGGAATGTCTTGCCATTAGACCAAAACTATCCACCGAGCCATTTTCATTAGGAGGGAAATAAAAGTCTAAATAAGCACGTTGACTTTTAAGGTCTACCCCCACACCTGTTTCTAAGGTGAGCGGAGTGCCCCAAACGACCTGATGGCGATACATAGCTTCGGCACGCACCCCCACTGAATCGTCTGCGCCCAATGATCCTGTCACCGTACGAGCTGGCGCTTCAGTCACTCTAACCAATAAAGGAAGCTGCGCTTGTTTTTCTTGATAAATCGCTTCGCCTGGTGGTGTCTTGACATTAACAAAAACACCCCGAAAGTAGTTGGTCGACTGAATTTTGGCCTGCCACTCATCAATCTGGTCTTGGTCATAGCGAATACCTGGCTCATATTTAATATAACGCGTAATAACACTTAAAGGCACGCGACGTAAACCTATCACCTCAACCTCACCTAGGGTAACACTCGGCCCACTATCAATTAAGGTTAACGTTTCTACCTCAGCTTTTTCGGGATTCACGACCGCTTGCGAGCGAATCATACGTGCCAAGAAAAAATCCTTCTCCTGCGTTCTATCAAGAAGGTTGGTCTTTGCACTACTCCAATCCGCATTGATAAAATCTCTCCCTACTGGCAATCCCCAAGACTCTCGTAACTCCTTAACACGCTCAGCAAATTCAGTATCCGAAATACGTCCGGTGAAGACATTCGTGACCGAGTGAACCTTAGAAATCTGACCTGGCTCAATGGAAATATCCCATGTATCTCCACCAATATCCTCACCAACCTCTAGCGTTACCTCTGGATCAAAATATCCTTTAGTCGCTAATGCAGAAACAACCGCATCATGTCCTTTACGGCGAATACGTTCAGCCTCCCCCCCATCTTGGTCATCCGCTTGGCGTACAACTGCCGCTATCCCTTTTTGGATAGCTGTTAATACGTCGGGGGCTAAACCGCTAGGGTCAATCACTACCTCGGGTTTGGTGTTTTTCGGTTTCGGCTCCTCTGCCCATGTAATACTGGGGCAAAGTAGGCACAGAAATACAAGTCTCGATAAGTTCAGAAAAGATTTCATGCAATCGTTAAAACTATTTTTAATCCTTAATTTTAACGTTTTACCACAATTGGAGGAAACTTATGTGCCATATCCTTTGGCAAATTAGAAACATTTAACATTAATTTGCGCGCCATTTGCTGATAAATCACACTAACTTCGCTGTCTGGCGATTTGGCAACAATAGGTACTCCACTATCGGACTGCTCTCGTACAGACATAGTTAATGGCAACCCACCTAAATAACTCACCGCCAACTTTTCCGCTAATTGTTTACCGCCGTCCTCACCAAAAATATGCTCTACATGTCCACAATGAGAACAAATATGCACACTCATATTCTCTACAACGCCTAAAATAGGGACATTCACCGTCTGGAACATACTGGCTCCCTTACGTACATCCAGTAAAGCAATATCCTGTGGTGTTGTGACAATGACAGCTCCCACAACAGGGACTTTTTGAGCCAAACTTAAGGCGATATCTCCGGTACCCGGTGGCATATCCACAATTAAATAATCCAAATCAGGCCAAGCAGTTAAGCTTAATAATTGATTCATTGCCTGAACAACCATAGGCCCTCGCCAAATCGCGGCTTGATTTTCTTCAATCAAAAAGCCAAACGAATTAACCCAAACACCATGTGATTGAGGTGGAAGCATATGATTGTTTTTATCCATTTCTGGCTTACCCTTGACACCTAGCAATAAAGGTTGTGAGGGGCCATAAATATCTGCATCCAAGATACCTACTCGCGCTCCTGCCTGTGCGAGCGCTACAGCTAAATTTACCGCTGTCGTGCTTTTACCAACACCGCCTTTACCAGACGCCACCGCGATAATATTCTTAATTGTTTCAATGGGTTTTAAGCCCTCTTGAACTTTATGTTTCTGTACACCATTTACAATGTCCAGACGCACCTCGGTTACCCCTAGAGAATGCAAAAGATTTAATGCTTGATTCTGTAGTGCTTTACGATCAATTTCCGTCAAAAAATAACCCGGAGTTAATCGAATACTAACTGTCGAACCTTGAATGTGAATATCATCTGCCTTTAATTTATGACCGATTGTTTCGATAATCAAAGGATCTTGCAAAGATTGAAGTGAGGATAGAATCTGAGAGATAGACAAGGTGACTGACATAAGCGTTATTCATAGTAATGTTAAAATCAAAGGATAGTTTTAGCATAACTGATTAGTTTTGTCCCTAAACACCATAATATCATTGGAGTTTTTATTCATGGATTTTATTCGTAGTCTATTTCGTGGCGCCCTTGTTTTACTGTTCACCCTCGCTGGTCTAGGCATCGCCTTTATGTTCCTAGTGGTCGGTGTCGTTTCTCTTGGCGTGATGTATTTGGTATACCTTATCCGTGGTAAAAAGTTCTCAGCCGCTCAATATTGGCAACAATCTCGCGCAAAAGCACAAAAAACTCAATCTCAGTTTAATGAGCGTTTTCGTCAGCCCTCATATAGCCGTCGCCCACAACAGGATGTGAGTGACGTAGAAATTCGAGAATTAAAATAGTTTCCACTATTTCCTAAATTTATCCTTCGGGAAAGCTCGTTCTTAGTAATAGGGACGAGCTTTTCGTTTAAAATCTTAGTTTTCGTATTAGATTTATTGATAAAGCTATGACACGTACTATCTTTGTTACTACTGCACTGCCTTATGCCAATGGTTCATTCCATATTGGCCATATCATGGAATATATTCAAGCGGATATTTGGGTTCGTGCCATGAGAATGTCAGGTCATACTGTCCATTTTGTCGGCGCTGATGATGCCCATGGGGCACCGATTATGCTAAAAGCAGAGAAAGAAGGCATCACACCAGAAGAGCTTGTTGCGCGCATTGCGGCTGAGCGCCCTACCTATCTAAACGGCTTCCATATCAAGTTTGACCACTGGCATAGTACACATAGCCCAGAAAACGTGCAATTATCAGGCGATATTTACCTCGCTCTTAAAGCCAATGGCTTAATTAGCCAACGCACGATTGAACAATTCTATGACCCAGTAAAAGGCATGTTCTTACCCGATCGCTATATCAAAGGCGAGTGCCCTAAGTGTCATGCCAAGGACCAATACGGCGACTCTTGTGAGGTATGTAGTGCTGTCTACTCACCAACAGAGCTTATCAACCCATACTCAACTCTCAGTAATGCAACGCCTGTTTTAAAAACATCAGAGCATTTCTTCTTTAACTTGTCTGACCCGCGTTGCGTACAATTCCTCCATGAGTGGACACAAGGTTCGAGCAAATTTGGTTATAAACACCTTCAAAATGAAGTTCTAGGCAAAACTCGCGAATGGTTAGGCGAAAGTATTGAAAACAATAACCTCAATGATTGGGATATCTCTCGCGACGCACCTTACTTTGGCATTGAGATTCCCGGTGAACCCGGCAAATATTTCTATGTATGGCTAGATGCGCCCGTCGGTTACTTAGCATCACTCAAATCTTATTGTGAGAAAAAGGGCTTAGACTTTGATACTTTACTCGATCCAAATGGCGAGACAGAACAGATTCACTTCATCGGGAAAGACATTACGTACTTCCACGCCCTCTTTTGGCCAGCGATGTTAAAATTTTCAGGCCGCAAAGTACCTGACCAGTTAAATGCTCACGGATTTATCACCGTTAGCGGCGAAAAAATGTCTAAGAGTCGTGGCACAGGAATTTCTCCTCTACGTTATTTAGACCTCAATATGAATCCTGAATGGATGCGTTACTATATCGCTGCAAAACTCAATGCCAAAGTGGAAGACGTAGACTTCAATCCTGATGACTTTATCGCACGTGTCAATTCTGACTTAATTGGTAAATACATCAATATTGCTAGTCGTGCCGCTAACTTTATTAGCAAACACTTTAACGGTCAATTAAGCTATCAAGGGGATACTGATACGATTCGTGCGGAAATTAAAGCACTCGTCGATAGCGTCAGCGGTGATTTTGAAGCCAGAGAGTATGGTCGTGCTATTCGTACATTGATGGCTTACGCGGATACCGTTAACCAAGCGTTTGACCAAGCCCAACCATGGGTATTAGCAAAAGGTATCAGCACGGCTTCTGAGGAAACAAAAGCCCAATTGCAAGATATTTGTTCTCGTGCCATTGCTGGTTTTAAAGCATTATCTGTCGTATTAAGTCCAGTACTACCTGCACTAGCTGAACGTGTTGCTTCAGAACTATTTGGTATTAACCGTTCATTCGTTTGGTCAGATGCCACTGAACTACCCACAACCATTGCGCCTTTCAAACATTTAATGCAACGTGTCGATGATGCACAAATGGATGCTTTATTAGAGCCTCCTGCTCCTATCGTAGAAACACCTAAACCAGGTGGTGAAGAAATCGCAGAGACAATTAAGATTGATGATTTTGCCAAAATTGATTTGCGTATCGCTAAAATTGTCGAATGTAGTCACGTAGAAGGCTCTGACAAACTCCTACAACTCACCCTAGATGTCGGTGAAGGTCGTTATCGTAATGTGTTCTCTGGTATTAAGTCTATGTACAAACCAGAGGATCTTGTGGGTAAATTGACTGTGATGGTCGCCAATCTTGCGCCTCGTAAAATGAAATTTGGCGTATCCGAAGGAATGGTCTTAGCTGGCAGCCATGCGGATGAAAAAGCCAATCCGGGTATTTATGTGCTTGAACCATTCCCTGGTGCTCAACCAGGTATGCGTGTTCGCTAATAAGGAGCTATGATGAGCGAAACTCCAGAACAACACGTTAAACAAGACGAAAAACATCCTTTCTTTGGGCGTATTCGTAGCTTTGTACATCGTCGCGCCCATATCACACCGGGACAACAAGAAGCTCTCAATACCTTAATGCAACGTTGGGCTATCCCTTATCAGCCTGCATTACTCAATTTTGAAGAGGTGTTTGAGCGTCAAGCACCTACCATTCTTGAGATTGGCTTCGGTATGGGAGAAACCACCGAAAAAATTGCTATTGCTCGCCATGCCGAAAACTTCCTAGGCGTTGAAGTCTTTAATGCTGGCGTTGGTGCTATGCTAAAGCGCATTGAGCAATCCGACCTTAAAAATGTACGCATTATTCAGCATGATGCTGTCGATGTTGTTAATCATATGATTCCTCTAGAAAGTCTTGATGGTATTCATATTTACTTTCCAGACCCTTGGCCAAAAAAGCGCCACCACAAGCGTCGCCTTATCCAAGGACCTTTTGTGCATTTATTAGCACAACGTTTAAAAAAAGGTGGCTATATCCATTGTGCGACAGACTGGGAAAACTATGCAGAGCAAATGCTAGAGGTTTTGAGCGCTGAACCATTATTGCAAAATACGGCTAATGGTTTTGCTCCGAAACCTGATTATCGTCCTCAAACAAAATTTGAGACTCGCGGTTTTCGTCTAGGTCATAGCTCTTGGGATGTCGTATTTAAAAAAGTATAACAAGGAGAAAAGTGTGTTATATCCAGACATTGAGCCCTACAAAACAGGCTATTTAGATACAGGGGATGGACATCTTGTTTATTGGGAACTCTGTGGCAATCCTCAAGGAAAACCTGTTGTTTTCTTACATGGTGGCCCTGGCTCTGGATGCACACCTAAACACCGTCGCCTATTTAACCCTGAGAAATATCATATTATGTTGTTTGATCAGCGTGGTAGTGGGCGCTCTCTTCCTTATGCCTCACTGGAAAACAACACGACTTGGCACCTTGTTCACGATATCCATCGCTTACGCGAGGAAGTTCTCGGTGCTGAAAAAATGATGGTATTTGGTGGCTCTTGGGGTTCTACACTTGCCCTAGCTTATGCCGAAACCCACCCCGAGAATGTCAGCGAACTTATTCTTCGTGGTATTTTTATGTCACGCGCATCTGAAATTGATTGGCTATATCAAGAAGGTGGTGCTTCTCAAGTCTATCCTGATTTTTGGCAAGACTTTATCCGTCCTATCCCTGAAAATGAACACCATGATTTTGTCACAGCCTACCACAAACGCCTGACAGGTAGTGATAAAGCTGCCCAATTAGAAGCTGCCATTGCTTGGGGCCTATGGGAAGGACGTGTGATTACGCTACTACCAGATCCTGCTACAGCAGGGCACTTCTCTGCAAACGAATTTGTTATTGCTTTTGCTCGCATTGAAAATCATTATTTTATGCATAAAGGTTTCTTTGAAGATAATCAACTCATTCGCGATGCGTATAAGATACGTCATATCCCTACCGTGATTATCCAAGGTCGCTATGATATGTGTACACCAATGCAAGCTGCTTGGGAATTACACCAAGCTTTACCTGAGGCTGATTTTCAGATCATTGACGATGCAGGGCATGCCTTTACAGAGCCAGGTATTCTCAAAGCACTAATTACAGCAACCGATAAATTTAGTCAGTCTTAAATAAGATGTTTAGTCAAAGACTGTCATGAAAACTAACAATTCTTTTCACGAAAAAACTTGAGTTCTCCTCAATTTCGTCCATAATGAAAAGGTAAACTTTTTAACTCACTATTAAGGAGCACATTATGGGTCTTTTTTCTTTTATTAAAGAAGCAGGTGCAAAACTATTTGGCGGTTCAGAAGCACAAGCAGCAAGTGCTGATGATCTCAAAAAAGAATTAGAAAAGCATCAACTTAATGCAGAAGGTTTAGACATTTCTGTTGATGGCGATAAAGTCACTGTAAAAGGTCAAGCGGCTAATAGCGAAATCTCTGAAAAAATCGCAATTGCCTTAGGTAATACACTTGGTGTAGCAACTGTAGACAATCAATTACAGGTAGCTCAAGCTACTCCTGAATCTCGTTTCTATACTGTGGTTAAAGGCGATACCTTATCAAAAATCTCTAAAGAAATGTATGGTGATCCAAACAAATATCAAAAGATTTTTGAAGCTAACAAACCAATGTTAACTCACCCAGACAAAATTTATCCAGGTCAAGTATTACGTATCCCTGAATAAGCAGACTAGTGCCTGTGAACTATTCTATAATCACAAGCAAATCATAAGAAAAAGGCTTATCCACCACGATAAGCCTTTTTCATTAATGAGCTAGCTTGCTCTTCTCGCGATTTTGGCAAGCTTAGCGTTTCTTACCAAAACCACCGAAACCACCAAGACCACCGAGTCCACCCATATTCTTAAGCGCACCCATACCACGCATTAATTTGCCCATACCACCTTTCTTGAACTGCTTCATCATACCTTGCATTTGATCAAACTGTTTCAATAGTCGATTTACCTCTTGAACTTGCACGCCAGAACCTTTAGCAATCCGCTGTTTGCGTTTGCCATTAATCAATTCAGGCTTACGACGCTCCGCAGGTGTCATTGAGTTGATAATACCTTCCGTGCGACGAAGTTGCTTTTCGGCCTCCCCTTCTTTTAGCTGACTCGCTGCTTGTGCAAATTGCCCAGGGAGTTTTTCCAATAGGCTAGTCATACTGCCCATCTTCTTCACTTGCTGTAATTGCTCTAAAAAGTCATTTAAGTCAAACTTATCACCACTCTTGAGCTTCTTAGCCATTTTTTCGGCTTCAGCCATATCAATATTGCTTTGTACTTGTTCAACAAGCGAAACAATATCACCCATGCCTAACACTCGCTGAGCCATACGTTCAGGATGGAAAGACTCTAAACCATCAACTTTTTCGGAGACCCCGATAAATTTTAAAGGCTTGCCAGTAACATGACGTACAGATAATGCTGCACCACCACGGGCATCACCATCCAGCTTAGTTAAAACAACACCAGTCAATGGTAAAGCATCTGAGAAAGCCTTAGCCACATTAACCGCATCCTGACCTTGCATAGCATCGACAACAAACAGGGTCTCAATTGGTTTTAAGAATTGATGTAACTCCGCGATTTCTTTCATCATCGCCTCATCAATACCTAAACGACCCGCCGTATCCACAATCAGTACATCATAAAACTGACGTTTAGCATAGTCTACGGCTGCTTTAGCAATATCCAATGGTTTTTGGCTAGGATCCGAGGGGAAGAAATCCACTCCAACCTGAGTCGCTACCGTTTTTAATTGATCAATCGCCGCTGGACGATATACGTCAGCACTCACCACCAAGACCTTTTTATTATTAATCTTACGACCTTGCTGTTTTAATTGACCATTTGCCAACAACTTAGCTAATTTGCCCGTCGTCGTTGTTTTACCTGCTCCTTGTAAACCTGCCATTAAAATAATCGCAGGGGGCTGTGTCGCCAATGATAACTCGCTTGCAAACTCGCCTAAGTCACCTCCCATCAGGGAAGTAAGTTCTTTATGAACAACACCAACTAAAGCTTGGCCGGGATTCAAGCTAGTTGAGACCTCTTGGCCCATCGCTTTTTCTTTGACGCGTTCAATAAAATCACGCACCACAGGTAAGGCAACGTCCGCCTCAATGAGTGCCATACGTACTTCACGCAGCATATCTTTGGTATTCGCTTCTGTTAAACGCGCTTCACCACGCATAGTCTGCATGATTTTAGATAGACGATTGGTTAAATTATCAAACATATTTTTCGTTAGAGTGTAAGTGTTATACTTGTAAACAATTCCCTTTTACATTTCGGGTTTGTTATGTCATACGATATTGTATTGCACTATTTAGCTGCGTTGTTCTATCTTGGGCTAGGTATCTCAATTTGGTCTCATTTATTTAAGCACAAAGACCTTAATAAACGCCCAATACTCTCCTCTCTAGTCTTATTAGCCATCATTATTATTCAGGGAATTGCTATCCATATTGGTATGCTTGCGACAGAGCATATCCAAATTAATTGGACACTGGGTTTATCCTTTACCCTCTGGCTAGGATTAATTGTGTATTGGTTCGAAAGTCATTTTATGAAAATCAATGGCTTCCAATTACTCCTTCTACCACTTGGGGTGATTATTTGCGTATTAGCTGCGTTGATTCCTACTTCTGAAGTCAGCACAACAATCCATGCCCAAACCAATTTATTTATGGTGCACCTCATCACCTCTTTGTTTGCCTATAGTCTAATTGCGCTTGGATCATTGCAAGCCTTAATCATGACTGGTCTCGATAATTATTTACACAAACCACAAGACTTTAGCACTCAACCTAATCTTCTTTCTCGTGTACTAGATGCTCAACCACCTCTACTGGTTCAAGAAAAATTACTATTTCGTTTAATCTGGTTAGGCTTTATCCTACTCACTATTGCTATCATTACTGGCATGTTTGTCTCCATGAATATAATGGGAGTTATCCTACCTAGTGACCACAAAACTTTCTTTACATTAATTTCGTGGGTCATTTTTGGTACGCTCTTATTTGGTCGAATGATGTGGGGATGGAGGGGTCGCATAGCCCTACGCTGGACATTATTTGGTTTTGCCTTATTAATGCTCGCCTATACAGGCACTCGCCTAATCTTTGAGGAATTAATTCAACAAGGTGCTTAATGAAGTTTTTAATCGTTTTAGCTGTTATTTTAGGACTGATTTTTTTCTTCCGTCATAGTAGAAAAAAAGCGACAGTCCACTCTCATCCTTCCAAATCAAAAAGCACCACAACCATTAGCATGGTTCAATGTGCGTATTGTGGTATTCATTTGCCAGAAAACGAGGCTATTTCACAAGGCAATCATCACTGGTGCTCCAAAGAACACTTACAATTAGGATATAAACCTCGATGAGTCATCTACACTTAGATCGTCATGGTTGGCTAACACCGGCACCACAAGTACGTAAAGTCCCTTCACCTAATTTTAATGAACGACCGACAGGGCATTTGGCGCGATTACTAGTCATTCACAATATTAGCCTACCTCCTTTTGTTTTTGGAGGCCCATATATTGAACAACTTTTTACTAACCGTTTAGAAATCGATCACCACCCTTTCTTTAAAGAAATTGCTCACTTACGCGTGTCTGCTCACTTTCTTATTCGACGAGACGGTGAAATCATACAGTTTGTCAGCACAGATAAACGTGCTTGGCATGCTGGCATTTCTTGCTTTGAAGGGATTGAAGGCTGCAATGATTTCTCTCTTGGTATTGAGCTTGAGGGAAGTGATTTTGAACCTTTTACAGATATACAATATCAACGCTTAGCAAAACTCAGTCTTTGCTTAAAATCCCGCTATCCCCTGCGCGCAGTAAGAGGCCATAAACATATTGCCCCTGCGAGAAAAACAGATCCAGGACCTTTTTTTGATTGGACCCGTTATCGCAAAGAAGCTAAATGGACATGGCGGGAACTGCCTCATCTACAATAGAAGGTCAACCATCCATCAACTTATTAAGATTTACAAATCACAAATCATTTGACCAATAAGCAAAGAGAGGCTTCAACGCCTCCCCTTTTTTTATCTAAAAGTTCATTAATCAACTAAGATACCAACAAACGATTTAGCTTCTTCACAAATGCTGCGGGATCATCAATCTGAGCCCCCTCCACTAACATCGCTTGATCTAATAGGATACTTGCCCAATCCGCAAAATCATCACCATCAATCCCTTTTAGCTTTTGTACGAAAGGATGAGTTGGGTTGATTTCGAGAATAGGCTTAATATCTGGTACTTCTTGACCTGCTGCTTTCAACATTCGCAATAAATGAGGGCTTAACTCATTCTGTCCCACTACAACACAAGAAGGGGAATCCACTAAACGTGCCGTCACGCGCACCTCTTTAACACGCTCAGCCAAAGCGACTTGCAAACGTTCAACTAATGGTTTGAGCTCTTGAGCCACTTCCTCTTGTTGTTTCTTCTCTTCTTCATTACTGAGCTTTTCTAAATCTAAACCACCTTTCGCAACAGAAACTAACGATTTTCCGTCAAACTCACGGAAATAGGTCAGCATCCATTCATCAACACGATCAGATAATAATAAAACCTCAATACCTTTTTGTCGGAAAATCTCAAGATGAGGACTACTTTTTGCATTTGCAAAGCTATCCGCTACCACATAATAAATCTTATCTTGCCCCTCTTTCATACGAGCGACATAGTCAACTAATGATACTGTTTGTGTTGCTTGATCATTATGTGTAGAAGCAAAACGCACTAATTTCGCAATACGTTGTTGATTAGCTTGATCCTCACCAAGCCCCTCTTTTAATACTTGACCAAATTCAGCCCAAAACGCCATGTAATCCTCAGAACGATTTTCGGCGATATCCTCTAACATTGAGAGGACACGCTTAGCAGCGCCATCTCGAATAAGCTTAACATCACGGCTTTCTTGTAAAATCTCACGAGATACATTTAACGGCAAATCTGATGAGTCAATAACACCACGAACAAACCGTAAATACGATGGCAGTAATTGCTCTGCATCGTCCATAATAAAGACTCGCTTAACATAAAGCTTCACACCACGCTTAGCTTCTCGATCATATAAATCAAAAGGTGCCTGCTTTGGAATATAAAGCAATTGCGTATATTCACTACGCCCTTCGACTCGATGGTGTGACCATGCCAACGGCTCATTGTAGTCATGACTTAAATGTGAATAAAATGCCTTATACTGCTCATCAGTAATCTCTGTTTTATTACGTGCCCATAACGCATTGGCTTGATTTACTGACTCCCATTCACCTGTTTTGATGCTAGCCCCTGTCTCCTGATTAAACTCTTCTTTTTCCATTTGGATAGGTAAAGAAATATGATCAGAATAACGGCGCAACACCTCTCTAAGCGCCCAACTATTTAAGAATTTTTCACCGTCTTCATTGACAAATAAAGTAATACTAGTGCCTCGAGTCGCCTTTTCAATGACTTCAATCGAAAACTCCCCTTGGCCTTCAGATACCCAACGTACTGCCTCTGTAAGCGCAGCACCCGCTTTGCGAGTAAGTACCTCAACCTTATTGGCGACAATAAATGCCGAATAAAACCCAACCCCAAACTGACCAATCAGTTGGGCATCTTTTTGCTGATCCCCTGTCAATGAGGCAAAAAATTCTTTGGTGCCCGAGCGAGCAATCGTACCTAAATTAGCAATCACCTCATCGTAGCTCATACCAATACCATTATCCTCAATGGTAATTGTCTTGGCTGCTTCATCAAAACTCACTCGAATACGTAGTTCACTATCCTCTGCTAATAGGCTTGAATCATTTAACGCAGCAAACCGCAATTTATCACAAGCATCTGAGGCATTAGACACCAGCTCTCGCAAAAAAATCTCTTTATTCGAATAAAGCGAATGAATCATTAATTGAAGTAACTGCTTGACTTCCGTCTGAAAGCCCATTGTTTGCACATTTGACATATTTTTATTCCTCTATAAAACAATGATTTTTCCAGCAGATAAGGGCGACATACTGTTTTTCAAGCAAGTTTTCTGAATTTGCCTATTAATTTTTATACCACAAGATAAAAGTTCACACTTTTTCTATAAAAGTCGTATAATATGCAACTTATTCATTGATTGAATATCAATCTCCGTATTTGCCCGGGTGGTGAAATTGGTAGACGCAGGGGACTCAAAATCCCCCGCCGCAAGGCGTGCCGGTTCGATTCCGGCCCCGGGCACCACATATAAAATCCTGATAAATCAAGAAGTTACATAACTTTGATTGTCAGGATTTTTGCTTTTCTACTCAAACTAAAAATTCGACTGTGCCAAAAACGTGACAGACTATCGCCTCCCTAAAGTGTCTAAACTTTAGGGAATATCGCGACAAGAAACTATCAATCAAATGCAAAGAATGCACCCACAGTTGCTCCCATACCTCCTCGACTATCTGCTGTCAATGCTCCTTTAACGACCCAACGACCTGATGAAGACATCCGAGATAACCCCATAGCATAACCTGTTTCTCCTCGATAAATTGCCGTACCTAAGCTCATCCCTGCCTGATCTGGATCCCAGGCCTGTGGCATAGAAGCGACGGCTAAAGCAGAAGCAGTCCCCGCATGGGCGGTTTTACGCGTGTGTCTAAGCTGCTTATGTAAAGACTTCACTTCATTATTCATATGCGTCCCCAATCGCTTAAGTTGTCTTAAGTTCACCGCATCATTGTCATGTACAGCATCACCCACATTCCGCACACGGTTTCCACCAAAATCAACTAAGGTATTTTTAGGAGTTGCTAAATAATGGTGAGCCACTAAACCACCTTGTGCATTTAGCTCTCCCTTAAATTGAGGGTTATCTACCAAACTGATTACAATCTTTTCATTTTTTTGCTGCGTTTGTATATTTGTACCCCCATGCACTTTAATCGTATCACCTAGCTGATAATTTGCACTTCCTTTATCTGTTACAATATTGATTCCTTTAGCGATGACTTCCTTATTTTGTTGAATAGCCACTTTATTATCCGCAATATCTAAGGTATTTTGTGCTACGCGCCCATCTAAACCTTGAATCGCTTTTTGGTTAGTGACAATGCCCTGCGTATTCTGTGCCACTCTATTATCTAAACCCGTCATTACATCTTGGATTCTATTCAAACTTGTCGCTTGTTGAGTTTGCTGTTGATTTAAAGTAGATATTTTCCCTTCTAAGTTGCTAATAGACTGCGTATGAGCATCTAAGTTTTCTCCTTGTGAAGTCACTATCGTTTTTAAATTAACTAACTCCTCCGAATCAACTCCTCCTACAGCACCATTAATAAAAAACCCATGTGTTTTTTGAAATCCTGTCATATATGTCCCACCTGATGTCCACGTATACTCTTCTACTGGGGTACATCCTCTTTCTCTATTCGCCTTAAATTCATCCAAATTACAACCAAAATAAATTTTGGTTGTGACTACTGCATCAGGCTGTTCCCATTCTGCCGCCAACGCAGGTACCGCCCCAATCACACCAAAGAGTACTAAAGTTTTTTGTAAATAATTTAATGAAAATTTCATTGTCCGCTCCTTTAGATTTAATATAAAAACCGACGCTTTAGAAAACGTCCATATCATTCTAAAAAGCAGAAATTATTTTGAACATTGGACAAACACGTGTTTGTCCATGCGTAAAACTACGTAGAAAAAGGATAAAAAAATGCAGTCCAATAAAAATATTGCGGTATTAGGTGCGGGTACAATGGGACATGGTATTGCTCAACTTTATGCAATGTCAGGTTATCAGGTCATGCTATACGATATTGATGATGCAGCCACTCAACGTGGTTTAGTACAAATCCAAACAAGTCTTCAACACTTTGCAGATAGCGGGCTTATTGAAAAAGATACTATTCAAGGGATTCTAAACAACATTCAATTGACAACCTCAATTCAAGAGGCAGTCAGCAAAGCTAGCATTATTACTGAGGCCGCGCCTGAAATTTTGGACTTAAAATATAAGTTATTTCAAACTATCGAAGCGTTCGCCAGCAAAGACGCTATTATTCTGTCCAATACATCTTCATTTGCTGTCGAAGTACTCGCCCAAGGCATTCAACACAAAAATCGTTTTCTCATTACACACTTCTTTAATCCTGCTCAAATTGTGCCGCTCGTAGAGATTGTCGCTAATCAAGAAAGCTCTCCTGAAATAGTGAGCTATATTGAACATGTGATGCGCGTTATTGGCAAAGAACCCGTTCTCTTACAAAAAGACAAACCTGGTTTTATCGCAAATCGCCTACAAGCGGCTCTCGTCCGCGAGGCACTACACCTTCTCAACGAAGGTGTAGCAGATGCAAAAAGCATCGATACAGCGATTACAGCAGGCCCTGGTTTTCGTTGGGCATTTATTGGGCCACTAGAAACCACCGATTTTGGTGGCTTAGATATTTGGCGCAATGTCTTAAATAATCTCTCACCAACCTTAAATAATGCTGATAAAGCACCTGAACTACTTGATAGCCTCGTTGAGAATCAGCATTTAGGCATAAAAACTGGCGGCGGTATTTATGACTACCCCGAAAATAGCGTATCGCAAAAAACAGTCCGTAGAGACCGTCAATTCCTTTTGCTTAATAAACTCAAAAAAGAATTTTAATTATTATCTCATTGCTTTAGGTATCGAAGTCCTTGCCGCCCCTCCTACTAAGGAATGGCGTTATATACACAAGCCAATAAACTTTCATGGATTATTGGCTTTTTTCTTTTTGTATCAACCTCGTATTATTTAATTACATTTCATCTTATGCAAAACATAGCGTTATCAAACAGTTAAAATCAAAGTCTTTTTCTTAAAAAGAGTATCTTTTACAATGACTAGTTTTTTAAAATTTATCTTTAGACTTGCCCTATTATTCGTAATTGCGGCACTTATCTTTTTAAAATGGCCGTTTACCAAACCAAGCGTACCTGCTGCAGACAACGAGCAACCTGTTGATGTTGTGCTCATTGGTGGCGGTATTATGAGCATGACTTTAGCTACCTACTTACAAGAGCTAGAACCGACATGGAAAATTCATGCCTACGAGCGTTTAGATGCTGTTGCCTTAGAAAGCTCTAATGGTTGGAATAATGCCGGTACAGGTCATTCTGGTTTTGCAGAGTTAAATTACACACCAATGAAAGACGGTGTTGTCCAAACAACACGTGCCGTAAATATTGCCGAACAATTTGAAGTGTCTCGCCAATTCTGGGCACACCAAGTTAACCGTGGCGCAATGAGCAATCCAAAAGAGTTCATTAATGCTACCCCTCACATGAGTCTTGTATGGGGCGATCAAAATATTGATTTCCTAACAAAACGTCATGCGGAGCTCATCAAAAACCCTCTGTTCTATGGCATGGAATTCTCAACAGAACAAGCCAAAATTGCTGAATGGGCTCCTTTAACCATGGAGGGTCGTGACCCACAACAGAAAGTGGCTGCTACTTATATGCCTCTAGGTACAGATGTTAACTTTGGGGTAATCACACAGCAACTTACGGCTAACCTACAAAAGAATCCTAATTTCTCTCTTCATTTACAACATGAAGTACGTGCACTACGTCAAAATGAAGATAAAACTTGGAATATCACTTACTACGACTTAAAAGGCAATACTGAAAAAACGATTAAGACAAAATTTGTCTTTATCGGTGCCGGTGGTGCAACGTTAAAACTTTTACAGTTATCAGATATTCCTGAATCGAAAAACTATGCAGGTTTCCCTGTTGGTGGTCAGTTCCTATCTTTTGAAAATCCAGATATCACCACTCGCCATAATGCAAAAGTATATGGTCAAGCTGAAACAGGTGCACCTCCAATGTCTGTTCCTCATTTAGACACTCGACGCTTAGATGGCAAACAAACCATGCTATTTGGTCCATTTGCACTCTACAGCACAAAGTTCCTAAAAAATGGTTCTTGGTTTGATTTGTTCTCTGCAACAAACACTCACAACGTATTAGGCATGATTACGGTGGGCATTGATAATCTTGATCTCGTCAAATATTTAGTGGCACAAAACACTTTATCTGCCGAAGATCGTCAGGCTGAGTTATTAAAATACTATCCATCAGCCAAACAGGATAGCTGGAAATTAATTACAGCAGGTCAACGTGTTCAAATCATCAAAAAAATGCCGGACGGTTCAACTGTATTGCAATTTGGTACAGAGGTCGTGGTTGATGAAAACCGTACTTTAGCGGCATTACTCGGTGCTTCTCCTGGCGCATCTACATCGCCTCCAATTATGTTATCTGTATTGGAAAAAGCGTTCCCTGTTAAGATGAAACAAGACTGGGCTGCTAAAGTCAAAGAGATTATTCCTTCTTATGGTCAAAAGCTTAATGAAAGTACTGAGCTAACCAACAAAATTCGTCGTATGACGAGTGAAGCACTTCAATTACCTTATATTGAAGTACCCACAGCACAAGCAGCTCCAGCAGTAACTATTCCAGCGGTTCAGATTCCTACTGTAACACCTGCTACTGCACCGAAAAGCTTAAATCCAGAAATGCAAGCACCTTAAGCGATTAAGTACTTTACTTTAGGTTTAACGCTAACCCCTTTTATCTTCATGCTAAAAGGGGTTAATTTTTATGCCTTGCCTATACAACATCATACGCTATACTTAATACTGCCTACGATTTCTATAAAAAATTTTCATTACTACCTTTATGAATATTTCATTTCGACAATTACGAGCTTTTGTGACAGTTGCTAGGATGGGGAGTTTTACGCTGGCTGCCGAATCACTTTTTTTAACACAATCGGCTTTAAGTGGGTTGATAAAAGAGCTCGAACAAAACTGGGGAGTTACCTTATTTGAGCGTACTACACGCCGTCTTGTATTAACGAAAATAGGGCAAGAACTTTACCCTCAAGCACAAGAAATCTTAGATAAATTAGATTTGCTTAATCACCAAGCACAGAATCATCGTGCCATCTATCAAGGTCGTGTACGTGTTGCCTGTTCACAGCAATTAGCGGCCTCATTACTGCCTGAACTAATAGCTGAATTTCGTCATCAATCACCCGAGATACAAATTGATATTATCGATTGTAGTGTCGAAAAAGTCATCGATCATGTCGATTCAGATGAGGCGGATTGGGGAATAGGTCCAGAGCGAGCAATTCGATCTAACATCACGAACGACAAACTCTTTAGCTTACCCTTTCATGCCGTTTTTCCTAAAGAACATCCTCTTGCTAACTATAAAAACCTCTGTTGGACAGATTTACAAGATGAAAACCTCATTACCTTAAAAGGACCTTTTTCTGAAATTCTTGCAGAACAACTTTCTCATACAAACCGTCAATTACTAGACTCAGCCAGTAAGGTTAACTATATGTCCACGGCTTTAAGTATGGTTGCCGCAGGCCTAGGCATTACCGTATGCTTACCTTATTCAAAACAACAAATTCAACATTACGATTTAACGATGCTCAAAATTACTCAACCGATTGTGATACGTCATTTTTATATTTTCCAAAGAAAAAGTGCTGTGCTTTCAGAAGCGGCACAGCACTTTAAGAATTTCGTTTTAAACCGTCTGTCTCACGACGACTATTTTGCTTAAAACAATTTAATAGGAAACTAATAACGATAGCTTACAGAAACTGTCGCATAACGACCACGTTCAGTGTAGTAATCGATGCCTCGTTCATTACGTCCTGTTCCTGCGGTAGGAACATTAAGCGCATTCCAATACTTTTTATTAAAGACATTCATCAAACCTGCTTGCAGACGTAGCCCTTTCAAAGACTCGGGCTCCCAATAGGCAGATAAATCGACAACGCCATACCCTGGCGCTTTAAAATCCGCTACATCTGAACGCACCTTATTACGCTTGGCTGCCATTGTTAAGGTAGCATCCACTCCAAACGAACCATTATCATAACCAATACCGACAATCGCTTTAAGTGGTGCAACAGAATTAAGGTAAGTATCGTTTGTTTTATCTCGTCCTACAGACCATGCTAATGAACTACGAACATACCAGTCTGGTTGGAAGTCCCACTTAGCCGCTGCTTCAATACCATAAATCCGAGCACGTGTGATATTACGCGTCTCAAACACACCTTGTGGATATAAGCCTTGCGCTTGTAATGCCGCATAGGGCGAATTAGCCTCTACTGCATAACCAGACTCGATAAAATTCTTATAATATTGATCAAAAAACACTAAAGAAGCATTCAACGTATCGCTGTTATACATGGCTCCTAACTCATACCCTCGACTTGTTTCTGGACGAAGATTCGCATTGCCCTTACGCAAATAATTTGCCTCGGAACCATATTTCATATAAAGCTCTTGTGCATTCGGCGCTCGAAAGCCTTCTGTATAACGTGCATACAGACTCAAATTATCTGAGGCTTGGAAACGAAAATCAATGGAAGGAGAAAAGCGACTACCACTACGATTGGCCAACTCCCCACCAAGTACTCCACTAGCACTTTCTGCAAAGTTAGCACTTGCACTCGGTCTACGTTGATAATAATCAAAACGTAATCCAGGGGTTACTTCAAATTGATTACTATTCCAAGCAAATGTATTTTGTAAATAAAGTCCTAAATCTTGCGTTTTCACTTTTGGTACATCTGCCTGATTAGTATGCAAGAAACTACACCCCATTAAAAAATATTGACGAATCGTCCCCGCTAATCGTCCTCGTAATGCTGGTGGAACTTGGCTCAAAATAGTATTAAGTTCCGCTTGCGCGGCACCACAATTATCTACCCCTGCCGAATATTGTTTAAACTGCCCAATATCCCAAGTTAAACCTGCCATCCAACGCGAAGAAAAACTAGCATCCCCAAAAGTACCTGAGGCTTTTAGATTGAATCCGTAACTCTGTTCTTTTACCGAATTAGTACGTGAATAATCTCCAAATGGATAGGCATTAAAGCTCATCCCCCTTGGACGCACAATCCTATTGTTATTACGCCAAGCATCGATGCCATTAATCAATTCGCTTTTTTGCCAATATGCCACACCTGACACTTGGTCTAAACCCGAAAATTCTGTCGGTGCCTTATAGTCATACTCTAACCAAGCACGATCTCGTTTAATATCTTCACTACCCTCATATTGTCCAATTGGATAGGTTTCTACCAGTTGCTGAGTACGTGCATTTAAAATCCCACCTTGTAAATGACGCTCATCAATCGTTCTCTCTTGACGATATGAACTAGCACCGAAACCAATGCGATGGTTTGAATTCAAGTCATGCTCAAGACGGATACCAACTTGATTCACATCGTAGTCTGCAGGATTAGCTTTCGTACGATTCACACCATACCCCCCTACAGACCCCAGATTTTTTACTTCATTGCCGGCTTTATAACCATACTGAATTAACGCTCTTGTCTTATCACCCAAGCGGAAAGCTAAGGCAGCATCAGCAGACCAGCTATTATCATAGCCTGAATAACCCACTTTACTTAATAAGCCAATATTACGTGCTACATCCAATACATCAGAAGGTCGTAAAGAATACAGCTCTACCGCACCCGCTAGGGCATTAGTACCATTAACCCCTGTCCCTTTATGAATATCTACCGAAGAGATAGCATTAAAATTAATACCTGAAACACCCCCCATGACACCACGAGCACCGTCATTTAGCCATGGCAAAGGAATACCATCCTCCGTCACCTGTACACGTTGTGCATCCAAGCCACGCATATTAATACTATTATTTTGTGTATTAAAGTTAATCCCTGCATCTAAGCGCTTAGCAATATCAGACCAGTTTTGAACATTCGTTTTTTCTAAATCTTTCTTATTTAATTGTGTATCTGATGCCGTCACAGCTAAATAATCTTGATGCGCAGTAATCTCAGACAATACAGCAACATCACTATCTTGAGCATAAAGACCATTGCTACACAACATCAGGACAATGGCGGACAATGGTTTTAACTGTAAAGAATTCTTTTTCACGATTTCACTTCCTAAAAACTCAAAAATCTAAACAATAATTATTATCATTTAGATTTATATTTTTATCAATAGATTTCTAATATTATCTAAATTTTTCTATTTGATTTACAATTAAACTAATAATCAGTCTGAACACAATGATTTTTCTTATCATCTTCCTTTATGCTACTGACTCTCTCTCCTGCAGAAATTCTTCATACTTACCAAACCTTAGAGAAGATATTCCCAAAACCAATTTTTCCTAAACACTTCCAAAAAGTGCATACGCTTGGCGATATTAGCCATCTCTATGATGCATTCTTTTTTGACGCATTTGGGGTATTAAATCTTGGGGAAACGGCTATTCCACTCGCCGCAGAACGTATCAAAACCTTACGCCAACAAAATAAACAACTCTGTATTGTCAGTAATGCTGCTAGTGTTTCGCGACAACAACTATTTGAAAAATATACTAAGCTAGGCTTTGATTTCTCTTTAGATGAAATCGTCAGTAGTCGAGATGCTCTTGCCACTTATCTACATACGCATAGAGCTGAAAGCTATGGTGTCACTGCTCCCATAGGTACAAAACTCAATGACCTTAACGGTAGCTTTATCAATCTCATTGAATATCCAGATGCTATGGATACTGTAGACGGTATACTATTACTCTCTAGTCAGGACTGGACGAGTTCTCTCCAAGAAACACTTATTCAGAGTCTAATAACAAAACCTCGACCGATTCTATTAGGCAACCCAGACTTAGTAGCGCCTCGCGACAATGGATTTTCTTTAGAACCTGGTTTTATGGCAAAGCAAATCCTTGATAAAGCCCACATTAAGGCATTAGCCTTTGGTAAACCCTATGACAACATCTTTAATCTAGCAAAAGCAAAACTGAAACCTGATACTGTTTTGTCTCGAACTCTCATGATTGGTGATACGCTACATACCGATATCCTAGGTGGTTGTAATGCAGGTCTACATACAGCAATGGTATCAGCCAATGGATTTGCCTCAACAATCCCTTGGCAGGACACTATCCAAAAAACAGGGATTTGCCCTCATTACGTCATTGACTTTATTTAAAGTTTAAACTACTACGGCAATAGTTACCTCATAGGAGTACTCTTAAAATGTTTTGCGCTTTTTAACTATTCTGACCTTTTTTGAATACTATTTTCAATCTTTATATTTCTTAATATTTTATTGACCTAAATCACATAAGAATTAACAACTCTTAACAAAACCGCAACATAATGGGTGTTAATATGCTCCTAGTGGAGTGACGTCGCCATTCTTAGAGATAACTCGTCACTTAGTTTTCATTTAATTTTATAGGTAGAAAAATATGAGCTTTGATTTAGGTCAATTATTCCAAGGTCCTGTTCGTGATCTCGTGTTAGGTCAGGTAACAAAACAGCTTGGTTTATCAAACGAAAGCGCAGGTGGTCTTTTGAATAAAGGCTTGTCAAGTGTTTTAGGTGGCATGGTACAACAGTCTGGTTCTAAAGAAGGTGCCTCTGCTTTATTTAACCTAATCAAAAATACTGGCTTTAATGTTAATCCAGTAGACTTATTAACTGGTAAAGCTGATTCCTCTCAGTTAGGTGGATTATTAGAAACTGGCAAAAAACTATTACCTAGCTTATTCGGTAACCGTGCTGATGCAGTAACATCTTACTTAGCAAATAGTACTGGCGTGTCTGCTGACAAAGCTCAGTCTTTCTTAGGTTTAATTGCTCCTACAGTATTCTCTTTCTTCAAAAATAAAATTGCTGGTGGTTTAACTGCTGGTGGCTTTGCTAGTCTATTAGGTGAGCAAGCTAAAGCAGCAGCTTCTCACCTAGATACAAATGCATTAGGTGCTTTAGGTTTTGCTGGTAATTCTTTCAATGATGCGCTAGGTAGCGTAAGCAAAATTGGTGGTCTTTTAGGTGCTGGTGTAGCTGGTGCAGCTGCTGCTGGCACAAAAGCAACTGCTGCTGCACAATCCGTAGCAGGTCACGCTACAGCAACAGCTGGCAAGTCTGGTCTATGGAAATGGTTAACAGCTGGTGCAGTATTATTAGCTGCGCTATTAGGCTTCAAAAGCTGCTCAAATAACACTACAGAAACAACGGCTCCTGCAACGCCTACTCCAGCAGCGACTCCGGCTCCAGCAACAACTCCAGCAGCACCTGCTGCTCCAGTAGCTGAAGAAGCAAAAACAACGGATGGCTTAGGCAATCTTTCTTGGTTAAAAACAGACACAGACTTCACGTTAAGTGGTCTTGTGCAAAATGATGAATTAAAAACAAAAATCACTGATGCTTTCTCAGGCTTAGCTGGTGGTTTACCCGTAGTAAACAACTTAGTGGTTGATGCTAAGGCTGGTAAATTCTCTTTTGACAACTTTGCTGGTTTGGCGAATGTATTCAAGTCATTCCCTGCCGTAAGCGGTTCTTTTGCGGATAAAGCATTTGAACTAGTTGGTAAAGTAGGTAGCGATGCTGAAAAATCATCTTTAGTTGATCAAGTAAAAGGCGTTTTAGGTTCTTTATTCTCAGTAAATGCGGATAAAGTAACTGTTGAAGCACCTGCAACTCCGGCAACAGAACCAGCTCAAGCAGCCCCAGCCGCAGAAGAGCCTGAAGCTGAAGTTATCGCTGATATGTCTTTAGAAAAATTAGACTTGAATATCGTATTTGATACAGGTTCTTCTGAGATTAAACAACGTTATAACCGTCGTTTGAATGCATTTGCTCACTACTTAGTAGAAAACAAACGCGCTGGTGAGATTGCTGGTTATACAGACAATGTTGGTGACGCAGCAGCTAACCAAAAACTTTCTGAAGAGCGTGCTAACTCTGTGCGTAACTACTTAATTGCTCAAGGTGTTCCTGCTGATCAATTAGTAGCCGTAGGTTATGGTCAAGAAAATCCTATCGCTGACAACGGTACAGATGAAGGTCGCGCACAAAACCGTCGCATTGAGTTTAACGTGCAAAAAGCACAATAAGATTGGCTTATAATCGCTAAACAATAAGCTTATCGTACCAAGCCCCACTTGCACCAAAGTGGGGCTTTTTTACATTTATCCTCCCCCTTCTTTACAGTCTACGCACAAATCAGTATTATCCCTAATATGTAAATAAACTTTCACAATTTAATATTTGTGTAAATTTTTATTCATCTCATTAGAGAAAGTCATGACAATTGAAACAAGCTTTACTCAAAAACTTGTCAAAATTACGCCTACGTTGACTCAACCTCAACAAAAAATAGCGGCTTTTGTTCTCAATTATCCATTTAAAGTGGCCTTATACTCCATTGAGGAATTTGCTACTGCAGTAGGCACTTCCACAGCAAGTGCCAATCGTTTTGCTAAAGCATTGGGTTATAGTGGTTATGCCCCTTTTCGTCAAGACCTTATCAAAGGTTTTGAAAGTGTTTTAGATTCTGTACACCGTCTAAAAGACGGACAAAGAACAAGCAATAGTATCCAAGAAGTATTCACCAATGCACTACTTGAAACAGAAAAAAATCTATCAGTGACTCGCCACAACCTCAACCAAGAAAGTTGTGAAAAAGCTGTTCAAATGATTCTAGGCGCTAAACGTATATTCATTCTTGGTTTTGGTTCAAGTGCCTATCTCAGTGGCATTATGGAAAGACGTCTTTTTCCATACAAAGATATGGTGTTATCGCTAAGTAGTCCAGGAGGCATCGCGGAAGCAGCACGCCGTTTAACTTTTGTAGATGAAAAAGATCTCATCATCGCTATTTCTTTTCCACGCTATCTACTAGACACTATACAGCTTGCTCGCAATGCAATACAAAAAGGAGCACAAGTCCTAGCCCTTACCGATAAATTAACCGCACCTATCGCACCCATTGCACACTGCGTACTCTACGCGAAAAGTGGAACACAATTTGGTCAGAACAGCGAAGCTAGTACTCTAGCGTTAATTGAGGCACTAATGGCAGGAATTGATTACAGTTCTAATCACGCAGTGGAATTAGCCACAGAAATGGCACAAACACTCACTCCTTGGCTTGTTAGTCCTAACTCACCTTAATATGAAAATACCTCTCCCTATGAATGCTACTCACAAAACAGTTTTAGACGTTCGAAATCTTAGTGTTGATTTCATTAGCTCAGAAAGAACGGTGCATGCAGTCAAAGATTTATCCTTTACTGTTGCTCAAGGTGAAACACTCGCTATCGTTGGTGAGTCTGGTTCTGGTAAATCTGTTACCTCTTTATCCTTAATGCGACTAGTAGAAAATGGAGGTGGCACGATTACTCAAGGAAAAATGTTATTTACTGGTCGCCGCCAACAAACTGTTGATTTAGCTGAGTTAGATAAAAAACAACTGCGCGCCATTCGCGGTGCCGATATGGCCATGATTTTCCAAGAGCCGATGACATCATTAAACCCTGTTTTTACCGTCGGTGAACAAATTGCGGAGTCAATTCGTCTGCATCAAGGTCTTAATGCATCCCAAGCCATGGCAGAGGCCCTACGCATGCTTGATCAAGTACGTATCCCAGAAGCAAAAAATGTGCTCACACGCTACCCTCATCAGCTCTCAGGAGGCATGCGTCAACGCGTCATGATTGCCATGGGTTTAGCATGTAAACCCTCACTCCTCATCGCAGATGAGCCAACCACAGCCCTAGACGTTACGATTCAGGCACAAATCTTACAACTCATTAGAGAGCTACAAAAAGAAATGAATATGGGGGTCATTTTCATCACTCACGATATGGGTGTAGTAGCAGAGGTTGCCGACCGTGTTTTAGTGATGTATAAAGGCAATAAAGTAGAAGAAGACGTATCGCAAAAAATCTTTGACTCCCCACAACATCCTTATACAAAAGCTCTCTTATCAGCAGTACCTCGTCTCGGTGCAATGAGTGGCAAAGCATTACCAGAACGTTTTGACTTACTCACTATGCAAGAAGATAGCATCAATAAAAACACTAAAGTATATGAACCTCTTGCCCCTGATTATGATTCTGGCCCTATTTTACAAGTGAAGAATTTAATCACTCGATTTGATATTACTGGTGGATTCTTAGGGCGAGTACAAAAACGCGTACATGCTGTTGAAAAAGTAAATTTTGACCTTTACCCTAAAGAAACCTTAGCTATTGTCGGAGAGTCTGGCTGTGGCAAATCCACCACAGGACGTACTCTTCTCAAACTTATCCAAGCGCAAGGGGGTGAAATCCTCTTTAAAGGACAAGATATCACAAAGCTTAATACTCGCGAGATGCAAAAAATTCGTCGTGATATTCAATTTATTTTCCAAGACCCTTATGCTTCACTAGACCCTCGCCAAACTATTGGCTACTCTATCATGGAGCCATTGCTGATACACCAAATTTGCGCTAAAGAAGAAGCTCATTCGCGCGTTGCTTGGTTATTGGAAAAAGTGGGATTATCCGCCGATATGGCACAACGCTACCCTCACGAATTCTCAGGAGGGCAGCGTCAGCGCATTTGTATTGCTCGCGCCTTAGCGCTCAACCCTAAAGTAGTCATTGCTGATGAGTCTGTCTCTGCACTTGACGTATCCATTCAAGCCCAAATCGTTAATTTATTAATGGATTTACAGCAAGAGTTTGGTATTTCATATATTTTTATTTCGCATGATATGGCAGTCGTTGAGCGCATTAGCCATCGTATTGCTGTCATGTACTTAGGTCAGATTGTTGAGATGGGTTCACGTCAAGCTATTTTTGAAAACCCTCAACATCCTTATACACGAAAACTCATGGATGCAGTCCCTATCGCTGACCCAAGTCGCAAACACTTAGAAAAACAACTTTTAACAGGAGAGATTCCTAGTCCTATTCGTAAACTAGGAGATGAACCTCTTGTTGAACCCCTTGTACAGGTTGGAGAAGATCACTTTGTGGCTCGTCACCCAATCGGTATTTATCGTTAATCCCTGCGGTACTTTTTAGGAGTCTATATGAAAACTTCTTTCTTTAAAAACACAGTATTAATGTCTGCGCTGATGGCGAGTCTAGGCTTTGCTACACCTGCAATGGCAGAAAAAAATGTCGTTGCTGTCATTTCTCAAAGCATCGACTCCCTTGACCCATACAATACGAATTCAACGATTAGCCAAGCACTCGGCAAAGGCTGGTATGAAGGTCTATTCGAGTTTGACACAGCACTTAACATTAAACCTGTTTTAGCAACTAGCTACGAAGTAAGCGAAGATGGTTTGGTATACACATTTAAATTACGTGAAGGGGTAAAATTCCATGACGGTACAGACTTTAATGCCGAAGCCGTCAAATATAACTTTGAGCGCGTTCTTGATCGTAATAACGCACTCGCACGCTTTAATCAATTCAAAGATATCGAAAAAATAGAAGCATTAGACGCACACACAGTCAAAATCACCTTAAAAGCACCTTTCTCTGCTTTTATTAATAATCTTGCTCATCCGTCTGCAATGATTATTTCACCCACAGCGCTCGCCAAATATGGTAAAGATATCAATTTAAACCCAGTAGGCACAGGTCGTTTTGTATTTGGTCATTGGGATCCAGCACAAGCCGTTTCAATGAAAAAGTTTGATACTTATTGGAATAAAGATCAACAAGCTCAAGTTGATTCAATTACATTCCGTATCGTAACCGATAATAATACACGTGCTGCGGTACTACAAACAGGTGAAGCACAGTTTATTTATCCTGTTCCTAATGAGCAAATTGAAGTACTCAAAAAGAACGACAAAATTGACGTTATTGTTGCACCATCTATTATCTTACGCTACATCTCTATGAACACCCTAGTTAAGCCATTTGACAATCCAAAAGTACGTCAAGCGATTAACTATGCTATCAATAAAGAAGCGATGATTAAAGTTGCCTTCAATGGTTATGCGGATGTAGCAACAGGTGTTGTTCCGAACCAAGTGGAATACTCTGTTCAATTTGACCCATGGCCATACAACCCACAAAAAGCCAAAGAGCTTTTGGCTGAGGCTGGCTATCCAAACGGTTTTGAATCAACATTGTGGGGAGCTTATAACGACGGTACATCTATCAAAGCTGTTCAATTCTTACAACAACAACTTCGTCAAGTCGGTATTAAAGTTAGCGTAGAAAATCTTGAGGCAGGTCAACGTGTCCAACGCGTTCAAACAGTCAAAGATCCAAAAGACGCTCAGGTTCGTATGTACTACTCTGGTTGGTCTGCCTCTACAGGTGAAGCAAACTGGGCTTTAAGTCCTCTTTTAGCTGGTGATGCATGGCCTCCAGTATTTAACAACACAGCGTACTACAAAAATGAAAAGGTTGATGCTAACTTAGCCGCAGCTTTACGCACAACCAACAAGGAAGAAAAAGCCAAATTATATGCAGAAGCCCAAAAACAAATTTGGGCGGATGCTCCTTGGGTATTCTTAAATGTGAATAAAACCGTTTCTGCTCGTAGTAAAAACCTAGAAGGCATTACTGTTATGCCTGACGGTTCTCTCTACTTCAAAACGGCGACACTTAAAGACTAATCAGTCTTATAGTTAGTTATTGCTTTATAGCAATCCGATTACCCTCACCAAAAATGAGGGTGAGGGTAATCAAATTTTTAAGACTTACTTGCCAACGCTTAAAAGACAAACGAAATGCTATCTTATTTAATAAAAAGAATTCTAGGGATACTACCAACGCTTTTTATCATCAGCGTAGTTGTATTTTTATTTGTACATTTACTTCCCGGTGATCCAGCTATTCTTGCCGCAGGTCCTGAAGCAGATGCAGAAACCGTTGAGCTTGTTCGTCAAAGCTTAGGCTTACATTTACCCTTACACGAACAATTTTTCCACTATATTAGCAATTTATTGCAAGGTGATTTAGGCACTTCTCTTCGCACCAAAAGAGCCGTTCTAGACGAGATTGCAGCTCGCTTTATGCCTACTATGCTACTGACCATCACGAGTATGTTATGGTCTGTATTCTTTGGTTTGATTATCGGTGTTGTCTCAGCCGTATGGCGTAACCGTTGGCCTGACCGCCTATTTATGACCCTCGCTGTCTCAGGTATTTCCTTCCCTTCATTTGCGTTAGGGATGATTCTTATCCAATTTTTTGCCGTTGACTTAGGTTGGTTACCTTCTATCGGTGCAGATAGTTGGAAACACTATATATTACCCTCTCTCACCTTAGGTGCCGCTGTAGCTGCCGTTATGGCTCGCTTTACCCGAGCTTCGTTTGTCGAAGTGATTAATGAAGATTTCGTCCGCACGGCTCGTGCCAAAGGTCTAAGTGAATATATCGTTATTATTAAACATAGCCTACGAAATGCACTAATTCCTGTTGTAACCATGATGGGACTGCAATTTGGTTTCCTCTTAGGTGGATCAATTGTCGTAGAAACTGTATTTGCTTGGCCAGGTATGGGTTCATTACTAGTAGATGCCGTCAATGCTCGTGATTACCCTGTTATTCAAGGGCTCGTTTTATTATTCTCTCTAGAGTTTATCGTCATTAACCTTATCGTTGATATTTTATATGGCGCTATTAACCCAACAATCCGCTATAAATAAAAGGGTTTCTTATGTCTAATTCTGCCAATACTCTCCAACATTCTACTACCGAAATTCGCACACCTCTCAGCGAGTTTATCCGTAAGTTTAAAAAACAAACCTTGGCTATGTGGGCAGGTGCATTTGTGCTACTTCTTGTCCTTATTGCTATTTTTGCACCATGGCTGGTACCCTTTGATCCAGAGAATTTCTTTGATTATGACCGTATCAATGAAGGTCCATCTACACTACACTGGATGGGTGTGGACTCATTAGGTCGCGATATCTTTAGTCGTATTATTATGGGAACTCGCATTTCTCTTGCTGCGGGGTTTATTTCAGTCGCTCTTGGTGCAGCAGTTGGGACCATTCTTGGCTTATTAGCCGGTTACTATGAAGGATGGACCGATCGCCTAGTTATGCGTATTTCTGATGTTCTCTTAGCATTTCCAGGTATTCTATTAGCTATCGGTGTTATTGCTGTTCTTGGGCCAAGTATGATTAATGTCATTATTGCTGTGGCTGTCTTTAGTATTCCCGCTTTTGCACGATTAGTTCGTGGCAATACGCTTGCACTCAAAAATATGACCTATGTAGAGGCAGCTCGTAGTCTAGGCGCCTCTGATTTTTCAATTATTTTTAAGCATATTCTGCCAGGGACTATTTCACCAATTGTCGTCTATGGCACCATGCGTATCGGCACTTCAATTATTACTGCGGCTTCACTCTCTTTTATTGGCTTGGGTGCTCAACCACCAACCCCAGAATGGGGCGCCATGCTCAATGAGGCTCGTGCAGATATTGCTTTAGCACCGCATATTGCTCTTTTCCCTGCATTGGCTATTTTCTTTACTGTTTTAGCCTTCAACCTATTAGGTGATGGCTTACGCGATGCTCTGGATCCAAAACTCAAACAATAACAAGCTATGAATAAAATTCTTTTTAGCGAACATATTCCCCCAAAAGTGGGAATTCTTCCAGAAGGACCACATAACCGCCTCAGTGATGTAGCAGGCATTACTGTAGGTCAGGTAACGCTCAATCAAGGTGACATCCAAACAGGGGTTACGGTTATCTATCCTCATCAACAGGATTTATTTTTAAATAAAGTGGCTGCAGGTGCATCAGTCATTAATGGCTTTGGAAAAAGCATTGGTCTGATTCAATTAGAAGAGTTAGGGACTATTGAAACACCTATTGCACTAAGCAATACCTTTGCGGTTCCTATTCTCGCACAAGCACAAATTAGACAAGCCTTTACTCAACACCCTCAAATAGGGAGAGAATGGTCAACCGTGAATCCTTTAGTGCTGGAATGTAATGACGGTGTCTTAAATGATATTCAAGCACTGGCAATTCAAGAGTCTCACTACACAGAAGCCTGTAATTGTCAGCAAACTCATATTGAACAAGGCTCTGTGGGTGCTGGCAGAGGAATGCGTAGCTTTGGACTAAAAGGAGGGATAGGAACTGCCTCTCGCTATGTTACATTTAAAAAGGACTATCTCATCGGCGCTCTTGTACTCTCTAATTTTGGTGCATTACCCTACTTACATATTCAAGGGCATGCGATTGGTCAAAAAATTGAAGCCCTACGACAAGTCGAAGCACATACGGATAAAGGTTCTATCATTATTATTCTTGCTACAGATGCGCCATTAGACGCTCGGCAATTAAAGCGCTTAAGTATGCGTGCTGCTGCCGGTCTTGCCAGAACAGGCTCAAACTACGGGCATGGTAGTGGTGATATTGCCGTCGCCTTTTCAACCACAAATCGTATTCCTCATGACGCATCTCAATCTATTCCCCAACCATCCTTCATTCATGAAACGGCATTAAATGATTTCTTTAATGCTGCTGCAGAAGCAACCGAACAAGCAATTATCAATGCTTTATGGTATGCAACAGAGATTAAAGGAAGAAACAACTATCACTGCCCTACATTGAAATACTATCTTCATCAACTTGGACTTATAGGATAACTTACTATGAAAATTTTAATTTCGACTGATATCGAAGGGGTTGCAGGTGTTGTTGCTCCCGAACAAGTTCGTCCGGGTAATAATGAATATGAAAAAGCACGCCACTGGATGACTCAAGAAGCAAATGCGGCCATTGCTGGTGCATTTGCTGCTGGGGCAACCGAAGTATTTGTCAATGACTCTCATGCTATGTTTCGCAATCTTATCGCCTCTAATATTGACAATAGAGCGACGCTAATCACGGGTAAACCAAGACTATACAGCATGATGTCAGGTTTAGAATTTGGGGTCGATGGCATTGCCTTAGTCGGTCATCACTCACGAGCGCAAGGTAAAGGCGTATTAGCACACACGATTAATAGCTTTGCTTTTGCACGTATTAATGTGAACGGCATAGATGTCGGAGAACCGTCACTATATGGTTTACTTGCAGGAGAAAAAGGTGTACCCATTATTTTTGGTAGTGGTGATCAATATTTAGCCTCAGAAAACCAAGACTATTTCCCTTATGCTGTTTGGGTACAAACCAAATTTGCGATGGGTCATACTAGTGCCGCTAGTAAAACCATTGATGCTTCATGTGCACTTATTCAAGAAGGTATGCAGCATGCTGTTCATCAATTACGCCAAGGGAAAAACAAACCCTTCACGATAGAGGGACCTTATGTATGCACAATTCAAGCAAGCTCCCCATCCCTTGCTGACGCTTTCTGCCTACTTCCAGGAACATCGCGTTTGGACGGCGTTCAACTTCAATTTACTCAAAACTCTATTGAAAACGTTATCCGTACAATTAATGTTTTTTCTACCATGTCAGCCGCTTTGCGTTAGACAGCTTTATTAAATGAGACTTTTCTAATGAAAAAACCAGTTATTGCTATTCATGGCGGTGCAGGCGCCATTTCTAAAGAACATATCACTCCTGAGCAAGAGCATGATTATCGTCATGCCTTAGAAGAAATTGTATTAGCCGGTTCACTTTGTTTAAAAAAAGGAGGAAGTGCATTAGATGCTGTTACGCTTGCCGTTACTATGCTTGAAGACAATCCATTATTCAATGCTGGTAAAGGTGCTGTCTTCACCAACAAAGGCACACATGAATTAGATGCGTCAATTATGGATGGTAGCACGCTTGCTTGTGGTGCTATTGCTGGCGTTAAGCATATCAAGAACCCTATTCAGACAGCTCGTGCCGTCATGGAAAAGAGCCAACACGTTTTTTTCATCGGCGAAGCGGCAGAAAGTTTTGCAAAAGAACATAATCTGCCACTCGTTGAACCAAATTACTTTAGTACAGAAGCTCGCTATCAACAACTATTAACAGCGCAAGGTCTAGGCAAAGTGGCTCTTGATCATGACGTAAAAACATCCGCGCCACTAGATGAACGCAAGAAAATGGGAACCGTGGGTGCTGTTGCTTTCGACCAATATGGTAATCTAGCATCTGCTACCTCTACTGGAGGGATGACCAATAAAGTCGCGGGGCGTGTGGGTGACTCCCCTATTATTGGAGCAGGATGCTATGCCAATAATAAAACCTGCGCCGTATCTAGTACGGGGCACGGTGAAATGTTTATCCGTTCAGTTGTCGCTTATGATGTATCTGCCCTAATGGAATATGCAGGGCTTAGCCTACAAGCAGCGTGTGATAAGGTTATCTATGAAAAACTCCCCGCTATTCAAGGCAGTGGAGGAATTATCGCTGTAGATAAACAGGGCAATGTCTATTTACCCTTTAATTCGGAAGGTATGTATCGTGGCTATGCTTATATCGATGAGCCAGCTTATGTTAATATCTACAGAGATTAATATACTCTTTCCTTATTTTCTGTATTCTACTTAAGCAGAATTTGACAAGTGCCGATACTATGCTAAAAAATTTTGTTATCAGTATGACTTCTGCCGAACATCGCCGCGAGCATATTCATCGAGAGTTCGGCAAACATAATATTGCTTTTGAATTTTTTGATGCTATCACGCCTAGCATTGGTCTTGACAAAGCCATAACACAATTTGTACCAAACTTAGCTAACGTCAACAGTTTAAGCAATGGAGAAAAGGCATGCTTTATGAGCCATGTCCTGCTATGGCAAAAATGTATTGATGAGGATTTGCCTTATATTGCAATTTATGAGGATGATATTTTGTTAGGAAAAGATAGTCAATACTTTCTAACAAATAATCAATGGCTATTGGATATTTTTCCATCTCCAAATGACTTCTTTATTCTACGATTTGAAACGATGCTGATGAAAATCGGTGAAAAGCCTTTCAAACACATCCCTTGTTCTTCATCAAATACACCATATAAGTTAAACATTCTCACTAGTACACACTACGGTGCAGCGGCTTATATTGTTTCACAAGCAAGTGCAAGATATTTATTAAATCTTGTACGAGAACTGCCTGTGCATCATCTAAAACCGTTAGATCATATTCTCTTTCGTCGTTATCTAACCGTACCTCAACTACAAGTTTATCAATTAAATCCCGCCATCATTATCCAAGAAAAATTCTTCTTAAAAGAAAAAAGTAATTTAGACAGTGATATCCAAGTCGAAAGAGTCGCTACACTTAAAAAAAGTAAAGAAAAACTTTCTGTACTAGCCAAACTCTCTAGAGAAATTAAAAAAATCCCTGACGCTATTCGTAAAGCGTTTATCTACAAAAAAGTCGATTTTCATCAATAATAAAAAAGGGAAATCCAATGTTGATCTGACCCCAAAAAGTTAGATTAATTTAGTTCAAGGACTGTGTTCGATATTGTATCGGGCTCAGTCCTTTTAATTTTAATTGAATCCTCTCTTCATTGTAATAACGAATATAGTTTTTGACTGTTTGTTCAATTTCATCCACACTCTCAAAGGTCTTGCCGTAAAAACATTCTATTTTGAGTCGTCCAAAAAACTCTCCATCGCGGCATTATCTAAAAATTTCCGTTTCTTGACATACTTTGTGACATGCCTTTGCGCTGTAAAATTTGTTGATACGCTCGCATTTGATAATGCCACCCTTGGTCTGAATGCAAAATGGATTTGGCACTTTCTGGTAATGCTTTAATCACCTCTTGCAACATCCCTTTGACTAAAAGCCAATTTGGACTTTTGCTTAAACCAAAGGCAATAATTTCATTATTAAACGTATCTAAAATAGGTGAAAAATAAAGTTTTTGACCATCTTTCGCTTTGAACTCCGTGATATCCGTTACCCATTTCTCATTCGGTTGATTTGCCTTAAAATCACGTCTTAATAAATTAGGCGCTATTTTACCTATCTCACCTTGGTAGGACGAATATTTTTTACGTCTTCTCAATGTCGCTTGAAGCCCCATCTCTTTCATCAATCGTTGCACTCGCTTATGGTTCACCCCGGTTAATGTCGCTGTTACGCGACGGTAACCATAACTCGGATGCTTCTGCTTTATCTGAATTATTCGTTCCCTTAAGGCAGCATCTTTATCAGGTCTGCACCTTAAGTAATAAAAAAATGTACTACGTGCTAGTTGAGCAATGGCTAATAAAAGCTCCAACGGATAGTCAACCCTCAACGCTTGGACGGCTTGCGCCTTGTGGCTTGGTCTCGTTTGACTATCTCGTCCAACTTTTTTAGATAGGCTACCTCCGCTTCTAGGGCGAGAATCTTTAAGCGTAAGCGTTCTTCTTCCGTTTTAGGTGTTGGAGGCATTTTGGCATATTTAGGTTTCATACTCGGACGACCTTTAGGTTTGGGCAATAACCCTGTTATACCTTGCTCTTTAAAAAACTTTCAACCAATGGCTAATCATCCCTGAATTTGAAATGCCAAAATAAAGTGTGGCTTGTTCCGCCGTGAGTTCATTATCCAGTATAGATTGAATCACTTTTAATTTGAATTCTGTTGAATACTCCCGTTTGGTCCCAATAACGGCTAAACCACGACTTCCTGAGTACTGAAACTGGGCTATCCAACGACGAACTGTCTGATGTGGAAGTAAAAAATGTTCAAGCGTTTTGACAAAATCTTCGTTGTGTTCGACGTAAAACTCGACAACTTGCTGTTTAAATGCTTGGTTATATTTAGTCATAAAAAATCTGCACCTTAATAAGTTGAAAACTTAGTCCAACTTTTGGGGTGCAGATCATATAGATTTCCCTTTAAACTTCTTATCCCGTCTGATTAGCTTTGTACACCAGAACCTGGCATACGTAAACGTTCACCGGTACGTATTTCTCGTGCACCTAAATTATTTAAAGCACGGATATTCTCAACTGTTGTACCATAACGACGAGATAGAGAATAAAGGGTATCACCTGCTACAACTGTATGAACAACAGAACCACCACTTGTTCTCTGTGTATACATTGGTGCACTTGCTGCTCGTGTACCCACTGTACTTGTCGCTGGATTATATGTTGCACTATAAGTAGCTGGAGCAACAGGTGCCGGGGTTTGTGTTACCGTCGATGTCTGTTGTGATGGCGCATTCCCTGTAGGATTAGCCACTAAACTCGCAATCAAATCCTCATTAGGTGGTTCTGCGGTCGGTGTCGGCGGCACCTCAGCAGCAGGCGATGCTGGCACTGGCAATGCCGGTGGACGACGGGTCGCTGTCGATACTAAACGAGCTTGAGGATTACTATTTACTGCGCCTAAACGAACATCTGGGTTAACCTGACGAATCGGAGGTGTTTGCACAGGCAAGTTAACTTGATTACTAGCTAACATGGTAGCGCTATCCGCAATAGGGTTAGCAATATCACGTGTATCAATACCTGACGGTGATGAGTTCATTGATACACCTGTACGAGGCACAATTAATGTACGAGAAGAAATCGCAACATTTTGATTACGCCCATAACCATTCATTGATTTTAACGATTCTAATGAAATCCCATGACGCTGAGCAATAGTTGCTAAAGACTCGCCCGGTGTAGGTGTATAACCTTTCCAAGAAGATAATTCACCTTTGTGCTGTTTGAGATTTTTTTCGTACTGTGCAATATTTTTCTTTGGTAATAAAATACGCGTACGATGCTCTCCCAAAATCACCTGACGCTTATTGGCAGGATTAAGTAATCTGAATTCCTCATCAGAAATACCCGCTAAACGTACAATAGTACTGACATCAATATCCTTATCCTTAACGACCTCCACAAAGTAAGGTTGGTCTGGTACATGTGGTAATGTCACACCATATTTCGCAGGATTTGCAATAATTCTTTTAATGGCAAGTAGCTTAGGAACATAATCCCGAGTTTCATTAGGCATGCGTAAAGAAAGATAGTCCGTACCTCGACCTTGGGCAGCATTACGCTCACGAGCACGACGCACGGCTCCCTCTCCCCAGTTGTAGGAGGCCAATGCTAGATGCCAGTCATTTCCTTGGAATTTATAGAGATAGGATAAGTAATCTAATGCCGCACGTGTAGAATGCACCGTATCACGACGCTCATCTTTCCACCAGTCTTGTGCTAAGTTATAGTGCGTTCCCGTACTAGGAATAAACTGCCATAAACCAGCGGCTTTCGAACGAGATAACGCCGTCGCATTATAAGCACTTTCTACAAATGGTAGCAATGCTAGTTCAGATGGCATATTACGTTTTTCAAGTTCTTTAGTGATGTAGTAAATATAACGACTAGAACGTTGCGCCATCGTTTGGATAGATGTAGGACGTGCAGCATAATAATTGGTCCAATAATCCACCTTGGGATCATTGTCCAAATTAGGCATATCAAAACCTTTACGGATGCGTTCCCACACGTCTTTTTGTTGCTTCTTAAGCTCAGACGATGAATAAGACTTATGACTTCCACCAGAGGAAGCACACCCTACCAATAATGCTGTTAGTGCAATAAGTGCATAACGAACTGCTTTCATAATTTTCTCTAAAAATGGTTCTTCCACTCACGTAGTACGCTAAAAACTTCTGCGCGAGAAGATAAAACATGACCAGCATACGCCTGTGCGGCTTGTTGCACGGTCTGCTCGCCAACCCTCAAAAAAGGATTGGTTTTTAATTCTTGCTCTAAGGTGGTTGGCACCGTAGGCAGCGCTTGCTCTCGCAAACACACCGCCTCCCGCTCCCAATGCTGCAAATCAATATTGTTAGGTTCCACCGCTAGGGCCCATCGAATATTCGATAAAGTATATTCATGAGCACAATACAACAGAGTATTCTGACTCATTTTCTTAAACTTATCAAGGCTTTGCAACATTTGTGTAGAATTTCCTTCAAATAATCGCCCTGAACCACAAGAAAATAAAGTATCACCACAAAATGCAATGGTTTGACCATTGCTCATCTCTCCGACATAAGCGACATGATCTAGGGTATGCCCTGGCACCTCTAAAACACGTAAGACCAAATCCAATGGTGCTAATGATACAAGATCATCCTCCTGAACATAAGTATCAATCCCTTGGATTATTGCATTCATGGGACCATATACATGGGCGCCTGTCAGCTCAACTAAATCAAGAACCGCCCCTGTATGGTCGTGATGGTGATGTGTAATCAAAATTGACTTTAATTGTAATCGTCTTTTTGTCAAATAGTCTATGATAGGATCTTTTTGTCCAGGGTCTACTATACAAGCATAGCGTCCATCCTCTATTATCCATATATAATTATCATTAAACGCAGGGATAGGCTCAACTTTTATCACGGCAACACCTTTATGGATAAACATCTTGTTCAAATTTTTCATCACTGGTTGGCAAGCTCTCAAGGGCAGGCATTAACACGCCAGGAACAAATGAAGGTAGCACCTATTCTCACCAATACTTTTGGCTATCTCGCTCTACAAGTTGGCTTGCCTCATATCGACTATCTCACCAGTAATCGCTCACGAAAAAAACTTATTGTATCAAGCCAAAATACACATGCATACACGTATAAATACCCATGTATTCAAGCACCTGCTACTCACATTCCCTTAGAAGAACAATCCGTCGATTTGATTGTTCTTCCTCATACACTAGAATTAAGCACGCAACCAAAAGAGATTTTAAAAGAAGCTCATCGACTCTTAATTAACGAAGGACAATTACTCATTACTGGATTTAATCCTTGGCATATCGGCATGTTACGAAGACTGTATCGTTCTCATCATTTACCGACTCTTCCCTACCAACAATTCATTTCTATTTCCAAAATCAAGGAATGGTTTACACTATACGGTTTTGAAATAAATCGTCAATCATCTCATATTCGACATTGGGGTAAAGACGGTATTTTTTATATTTTGACAGCGCGTAAACGTAGTCTAGGCATGCACTTAATTGGCCCAGCCATTAAGAAAAAAAATCCTTCTGCTATTAAACCCGCTGTCGCAACCCAAAAAACGCATAAGCAATGAATACTGAAGACTTTGTTGATATATGGACAGACGGCGCTTGCAAAGGCAATCCTGGTAAAGGTGGCTGGGGTGTATTACTCCAGCACGGAAAGCACAAAAAAGAACTCTTTGGTGGTGAACTTGAAACAACAAATAATCGCATGGAGATGACAGCAGTTATCCAAGCACTTTCCGCTCTCAAACGTCCATGCAAAGTACGTCTACATATTGACTCACAATATGTACAAAAAGGCATTAATGAATGGATGTCTGGTTGGGTTGCACGAGGGTGGAAAACAGCAGATAAAAAACCTGTCAAAAATCAAGACTTATGGCAAACGCTTAATGAGTTATGTAAAAAACATGAAATCTCATGGATTTGGGTAAAGGGGCACGCAGGTAACCCAGGTAACGAGCGTGCAGATGCTTTAGCTAATATGGGCGTTGAACAACTTTAAAGACACTTTGCTTGACGAGCATGCTCACGCGCTGCCTCAGCATTCATCTGTTGACGATATTGTGTTAGAAAATCACCTCCGGGATTGCGTTGAGCACTAGGTGCTTGGATAACCTTACCCATAATTTGTGAGCATTCTGCTGTTTTATTATCATCTACCTGTCCTGTCGAACAAGCGCTCAACAATAACATCGTGGGGAATACCAACTTTTTCATAAAAACCTCTTTTTACCATCACTTAAGCTAAAATTAGCCAACTGTATTGTACAAAATTTACTCATTCTAAAGGAAAAACATATCCTCTAATCAAACCGTTGGATCCTTAAAATACCACTGCCCTTGAATTTTTAAGAATATCGACACTTCGTGATGAGTTTTACGCTCTCCATTCTCTTGGTAGTACGCCTCAAACTCAACCTTAGCCTGAGGAACACCACTAATAGGTTTATACTTTAAAATACGCAAGCCTTGCCAATCCGTTTGCTCACTCCATGTCGTTATCGCCACCACATCTAACTTGGCCTGTTGGGCTGGAATGGTTGTCTTTACAATATAATCAACTTTATGTAAGACGTAAGCGCTATAACGCGATCGCATTAACTGCTCTGCCGTTTTCGGTATCGCCTTCGCTAAATGAAAAGGCTCACAACACTCTACATATAATTTTTCAGAACAACAAGGACATCGCATTCTTATCACTTCTTAAAAGATGCTTTAAACATCTTATACTATACTCTTTTAATAATCTTCTCTCATCTAAAAAGCAAACTATGACGCAAGCAACAACAATATTAGACTTTTGGTTCAAAGAAATATCACCTGAGCTTTGGTTTAAAAAAGACGCACAATTTGACCAAACCATACAAAATCGTTTCAGTACAATATGGCAAACGGCTACACAAGGAGAGCTTGCTGAATGGCGCTCTACTATCTATGGTCGCCTTGCAGAAATCATCGTGCTAGACCAGTTTTCTCGCAATCTACATCGCGACAATCCGCTTGCTTTTGCCTATGACGGTATGGCCTTGGCATTAGCACAAGAAGCCGCAAAAGACAGTGGTTTTTATCAACTATCTCGCTTAGAGGCTGGATTTTTATTGATGCCCTATATGCACTCTGAATCTGCTTTTATCCACCAACAAGCCGAAATTTTATTTAAAAATTACGGTACAGATAACAACTATCAATTTGAATTGAAACATAAAGCTATCATTGATTGCTTTGGTCGTTATCCGCACCGCAATAGTATATTAGGTCGCCAATCTACTATTGAAGAACAGGAGTTCCTCAAGCAAGAAGGTTCAACTTTTTAGTCAATTCTCGACCATACTTGGGTACGTCCTAATAGAGAAACGCCCATAAAGCCTCGAAGTTTAAATTTCTGACCATTATCAATCAGCTCTGCTTTGAGGCTATAGACTTCACCTTTAGCTGGGTCGAGAATCGTTCCTTCACCCCATTTATTGTCACCTACCTTTTTCAAGGCCCAGATAATAGACATCCCCTCAATAGGTTTATCTTTTTTATCACCCTTACACTTTACACAAATAGCACCCGGCTTTTGATTTAATTTAATAATCGTCCCTCGTAAATCGCCATTCTGATCTTGCGTGATACGCACAACTGCTTTTTTAGCCCCATCCTCGTCAATCGACTGCCATGTCCCTAGGGGAGACTGTGCCATTGCGGCTAATGGCGTCAATGCTAAACATAATGAAAGTAGTCCCTTTTTCATCGCCTTCCTCCTTAATTAGTGTCCAACACTTTTTGAAAAGACATTAATAATAACGACACCCAAGATAATCAAACCTAATCCTATCATTGCCACTATATCTAATGTTTGTTTATAAAGGAAATAACCAATACATGCAAGTGCGACAATCCCTACCCCAGACCAAATCGCGTACGCAATACCGATAGGAATTTGCTTTAACGCTAGAGATAAGAAATAGAAACTGATAATATAGCTCATGATGGTAATAATGCTAGGACCTAGTTTAGTAAATCCCATGGATGATTGTAGATTAGAAGTAGCTATCACCTCTGCTACAATTGCTATAGCTAAATATAACCATGTCATAAAAGTGTCCCAGAAAAAATTTTGCTTATTATAAAGTAAAACCCATATGGTCAAACCCACCTTCTCCGCTAGCCATTTTGCTGCCGCACTGACGGCAATTTTAGTTTCCTATGGTTCTGCAGCTGTCATTATCTATCAAGCAGCTTCGTCCTTTGGCGCAACACCCCCTCAGATTAGCTCTTGGTTTACTTCACTCAGTTTAGCTTGTGGTGTATTGACTTTATTTTTATCTTTACGTTACAAAACACCTATTATGGTGGCTTGGTGTACTCCCGGTGCCGCACTAATGGTCGACATGCAAGGCATTCAACTTCCTGAAGCTACTGCCGCTTTCATCTTTGCGGCAGCCTTAATGTTTTTTTTCTCCGTCACAGGTTTGTTTAATCGCCTTGCTACACTTATTCCTAAAACACTCGCCAGCGCTATGTTAGCTGGCATCTTAATCAACTTCGGGTCAAAAGTCTTTATCGCTATGGAAGAGCAAACCTTGCTGGTTGCTCTCATGCTTATGACTTTTTTATTAAGCAAAATCCGTTTTGCCCGCTACAGCTTGCTCTTTATGCTGATTATCGGTTTTACAACAGCCTATCACCTGGATTTATTAAAACTCGAACAACTCACCTGGAGTCCTCCTCAACTCGTTTGGGTCGCTCCCTCTTTTAATCTCCAAGCGATGATAAGTGTAGGCGTCCCTTTATTTATTACCTCTCTTGTCACACAAAATGTACCCGCCATGGCTATTTTACGTATGCATGGTTATACAACCGTACCAGATAAGCCACTTGTCATCTCCTCTAGCCTAGCGACTATGTTGATGGCACCATTGGGTGCATTCAAAGTTAACCTTGCCGCCATCAGCTCAGCCATTACGATGGGGAGCGATGTAGATCCGGATCCTAGCAAACGTTATATGGCCAATGTATGGTTAGCGATTCTATATTTCATTATGGCCTTGCTAGGCGGGGCTGTCGTATCATTACTTAATGCACTCCCTTCTGCCTTACTTCTATCTCTAGCAGGTATTGCTATCTTCGGTACTCTGCTTAGCAATATCTCTCAAGCATGGTCAGAGGAAGCTACTCGAGAAGCTTCCCTTATTACTTTATTAGCTAGCGCATCTGGAATGACTCTTTTAGGAATTGGTAGTGCTTTCTGGGGCTTGCTCATCGGCATTATGGTTTACCACTTAAACCAATATATTGAGCGCAAAAAGAAATAGGCAAAAAAAGCCACTTAAATCCTCAGAAAATCTGATTCATTAAGTGGCAAGAGGGGAAGTCTATACAAATTATCTTTTATATCAACGGCATAAAACTAATTATACACCAAAAACTTTAAAGCGATCAGCATCATTCATATAGGCTTTCTCAGCTGCAACTGCCTCAATGCTACCAAAAGGCATCTGAGCACGCAACTTCCAAGTGGCAGGAATGCCCCATTCTTTTATAATATCACTATCAATCAATGGGTTATAGTGTTGTAACGTTGCACCAATACCTTGTTCGGTTAACGCTAACCATACCGCATATTGTGCAATACCGCTTGCTTGCTCAGACCAGATTGGGAAGTTATCCGCATAAAGTGGGAATTTTTCTTGTAAACCCTTAACAACATCTTGGTCTTCAAAGAACAACACCGTACCAAATCCTGTCTTAAATGAACCATTGATTTTCTTCTCAGTCACAGCAAATGCCTCTGCAGGAACGATAGGACGTAGCGCATCTAATGCCATATCCCAAACTTTATGATGGGCATCACCAAATAAAATCACCGCACGAGAAGATTGTGAGTTAAATGATGACGGTGCTTCACGGACTGCCTTTTGGATGACATCTGTAATCACAGACTTATCTAAAGTGACATTTTTACCAATGGCATAAATAGAACGACGTTGTTGTTGTAACTCATAAAATGTTTTGCTCATCATGATTTCCTTTTCAAATTTTTAAAAACCACTAAATGTGTTTTGTATGTGTTCCATTATGAGCCGATACAGCAGTGCAATCAAGCTACCAAATTGCAATTCACCATTAACTCTGAGTTAATAATCAATGCACAGGAAATAATTGCAAGGCTTTTGGAATGAGATAAACACCATCATTTACGTGATAAGGACATTGTTCTGCGGTCACTAAGACTTCAATAAAACGCTCTGTTCTTGCATCAAAAATCGTTACACGTAAAAATGATCCAACATCATGAATATGCTTAATAGTCCCGCTTAACATCGCTCCGTCAGCCTGATTGCTTAATAGCCATTGATGGGGGCGTATATAGGCAGAGTAAGCACCATCACTAAGGTTCTGTGCTAAAGGATAGGTATACTGTTGATACGTCCATTGATTGGACTGTACATCACCGTCAAAACGACTCACCTCCCCAATAAACTCAGTCACAAAAGGCGTATCTGGTTGATGATATAAGGTTGACGCATCACCCACTTGTTCAACATGACCATGGTTCATCACTACGATTTTATCTGAGACCTCCAACGCTTCTTCTTGATCATGCGTAACTAATAAACTGGTAATATGCAGCTCTTGGTGAATATCACGTAACCATTGACGCAACTCTTTACGCACCTTGGCATCTAAGGCACCAAATGGTTCATCTAATAATAAAATTTTTGGCTCTACTGCTAGAGAACGTGCTAAAGCAACACGCTGCCGTTGTCCTCCTGATAATTGATGAGGCAAAGAATTTGCTAAATGAGGCAATTGAATCAATTTCAATAGCGACATCACTTTTTCATGAATTTCATCTTTTGAAGGACGAATACGACGAGGCAATACCGATAAACCAAAGGCAATATTATCGTACACACTCATATGGCGAAATAGCGCATAACTTTGAAACATAAAGCCAATCTTACGTGCTTGTACTGGCATGTGAGTAACGTCCACACCATTTAGCAGAATCTGTCCTGTATCCGCACTTTCCAACCCTGCAATAATTCTCAATAACGTTGTTTTACCACAGCCAGAAGGTCCTAACAAAGACACTAATGCCCCTGTTTCAACATCAAGATTAATGTTTTTTAAAGCATGAAATTGACCAAAATGCTTTTCAATATGCTTAACTTGAATACTCATTCATCACTCACTTTTAAATGATTTTTACGCACCTGTAGATAAGCTAAGACGTGCTGTAAAATCAGGGTAAATAATGCCAGAAAAGCCAAAAGACTAGCTGCTGCAAAAGCACCCACAAAGTTATATTCGTTATATAAAATCTCTACATGCAAGGGTACTGTATTGGTTAAACCTCGAATATGCCCAGATACCACACTTACCGCACCAAACTCCCCCATTGCACGTGCATTGGTTAAAATCAGACCATAAAGCAATGCCCATTTGATATTGGGTAAAGTCACTCGCCAAAACATTTGCCATGCTGAAGCACCCAGAATTAAAGCGGCCTGCTCCTCTTGATCTCCTTGACTCTGCATTAAGGGCATAATCTCACGAGCCACAAAGGGAAAGGTCACAAATAAAGTGGCTAATACAATGCCCGGTACAGCAAAAATAATTTGAATATGGTGACTCTCTAACCAAGCACCCAAGACACTATGTGCCCCAAATAACAGAACAAACATCAAACCAGCCACCACAGGAGACACCGCAAAAGGTAAGTCCAACAAGGTTGTAAATAATTGCTTGCCTCTAAAGTCATAACGACTTAATAACCAAGCAATAGCAATGCCTATAACAGCATTGACTGGTACAACAATAGTAGCCGTTAATAAAGTTAATTTTATCGCCGATAAAGCATCAGGGTCTGTTAATGCCGCAATATATAAATCCACCCCCTGACGTAATGCTTCAATAAAAATTGAGATTAAAGGAATAAGTAACATTACCGCCAAAAATACCAATACCAAACCAATTAAGGTATAGCGCATCCATCTTGGCTCAACAATTTTTCTGGGCTTATGATTCGTTAATGGATTCATACTTTTGCCCCCAATCGTTTACTAAAGAACCATTGTGTGATATTAAAGACAAAAAGAATCACAAAAGAAATCAATAACATAAATAAAGCCACCGCAGAAGCACCTGCCACATCAAACAGCTCTAATTTTGCCGTAATAATGACAGGCAAAATCTCTGATACATAAGGAATACTACCCGCAATAAATACGACTGAACCATACTCCCCCGTTGCACGAGCAAATGCCATCCCCGATCCCGTTAATAAAGCTGGTATGAGCTCTGGTAATACGACTCGTCTAAAAATCGTCAAATGACCTGCTCCTAAGGTTGCGGCTGCCTCTTCTAATTCAGGTGACAAATCTTCTAATACGGGTTGTACGGCTCGCACAATAAAAGGAAAACTCACAACCACCAATGCCAACCAAATCCCTAAGGGTGTAAATGCAATTTTGAAATCAAACCAGCGCCCTAACCATCCACTCGGGGCATATAAAGTCGCCAGTGCAATCCCCGTCACGGCGGTGGGCAATGCAAACGGCAAATCCACTAAGGCATTAACAACACTACGACCAAAAAACTGATAGCGTACAAGCACCCATGCGGTCATCGTACCAAAAACAAGATTCGTCAAAACCGCAAAAAATGACATTTTTAAGGTCAAGTAAATAGCCGCCAATACCTGTGCATGAGAAATCGTTTCCCAAAATTTACTCCACCCCATTCCTGCGGTGTGATAAATCAACATCGCAAAAGGAATGAGTACCAACAAGGATAGCGTAAAAAGGCTGATGCCGAAGCTTAAACCAAACCCCGGCAATATCGTACGTGACTTCAGTAACACATCAACTCACTTATGGTTTTTGAATTTCGTCAAAGACACCACCATCCGCAAAATACGTTTTCATAATTTCAGGCCAGGTACCAAATACATCATTAGCACGGAAAGTGTCGATATGAGGGAAACGATCTTTATGCTTCTCTAATACAGTAGAATTACTTGGACGCAAATAAAGACTAGCGGCTAACTCTTGTGCTGCATCACTCCATAAATAAGAGAGATATTCTTTAGCCACCTCGGCTGAACCTTTTTTCGCTACGACCGTATCCACAATAGCGACTGGGTTTTCTGCTTTAATTGAGTATTTTGGATATACCAACTCAAACTCTCCTGCTCCAAACTCACGAGCCGCCATATTCGCTTCATTTTCAAAGGTAATCAATGCATCACCAATATTGCGTTTGACAAATGTTGTTGTCGCCGCACGACCACCATTATCTAAGACAGGCACATTTTTAAATAAGGCTTTTACTAAAGCTTTTGCCTTATCATGGTCTCCACCATTAGCTTTTAACTCAGCACCATAAGCTGCCAAGAAGGTATAACGACCATTGCCTGTTGTTTTTGGGTTAGCAACAACAACCTGAATACCCTCTTTAGTTAAATCAGCCCAGTCTTTAATATTCTTTGGATTGCCTTTACGCACTAAAAATACCGTAGCACTCGTAAATGGGACAGCATGGTCAGGGAACTCTTTATCCCAACCTGCTTCGATAAGCCCTTTGCTCTCTAGTAGTTCAACATCAGAACTTTGATTCATTGTCACTACATCCGCTTGCAAACCATTAGCCACACTGAGTGCTTGCTTGCTTGAACCACCATGAGACTGTTGAATATTAAGCGTTGCACCATTATGCTTGTCCGCATATTCTTTTAAGAAAAGCGGGTTATATTCTTTATAAAAATCACGCATAACATCATAAGACACATTTAAGAAATCTTGCTGTTGTGCAGTAGCGGTACCCACCAAACCTAAACTTAATACAAGTGCGGAAATTTTGTTTAGTAATTTCATTATGATCTCGTCTAAAAATTAAGGATGAAATAACTATACAAAAATTATTTCTCCGCTGAGCGAATGTTTTTTTCTATTCTTATTGCCAAATGTTATAAAAAGACGATTATAAATATATTTTTTACATAAATATAAGTATTACAATAATGCCATTATTTTTACATCTTTACCCACTATGTCATATCTCTTAGCTCTTGACCAAGGCACAACATCTAGTCGCAGCATTCTTTTTAATCAGGCAGGACAGGTCGTTGCAAGTGCTCAGCAAACTTTCCAGTTAAATACCCCAAAAACTGCTTGGGTCGAACAAGATGCCAATGAAATTTGGCAATCACAGCTCAATACCATCAAAGAAGTCATACAAAAAGCAGCGATTCAAGCACATGAGATTCGTGCTATCGGGATTGCCAATCAACGAGAAACAACAATCGTTTGGAATAAAAAAACAGGACAAGCAATCGCACCAGCCATTGTATGGCAAGACCGTCGTACCTCTGCATTTTGTCAGCAACTCAAAGACAAAGGGCATGAAAGCCATATTCAGCACATTACAGGACTCATGATTGACCCTTATTTTAGTGCGACTAAATTAGCATGGATTTTAGACAATACCCCCCATGCACGCACATTGGCTGACAGCAATGAATTAGCCTTTGGTACAGTAGATAGTTGGTTGATTTGGAATTTAAGTAAGGGATGTCATGTTACCGATGTGTCTAATGCCTCACGGACTATGCTAATGGATATTCACACACAGCAATGGTCTACCCCTTTACTTAATCTTTTTAAAATCCCTCAAAATATCTTACCTTCTATTGTTGCATCAGGGCAGGAAATCACCCATACGAATAAAGACCTATTTGGCGCAAAAATCCCCGTCTTTGCGGCCATTGGCGATCAGCAAGCTGCTCTCTTTGGTCATGATTGTCAACAAGCTGGTATGGCAAAAAACACCTATGGTACAGGTTGCTTTATGCTACTCAATACGGGCAATCAAGTGATTAAAAGTACCCATAAATTGCTAAGCACTGTGGCTTGGCAAAAGACTGGACAAATGACTCAATTTGCACTTGAAGGCAGCGTTTTCATGGCAGGTGCTATTGTTCAATGGCTACGTGATAATTTAGGATTTATCAAAGAAAGCCATGAAGTAGAACAACTCGCTTCACAAGTCAAAGACAGCGACGGTGTCATTCTCGTACCCGCTTTTACTGGCTTAGGGGCTCCCTATTGGGAACCGAATGCCCTAGCCAGTATCAGTGGTCTTAGCCGAGGAACTCAAAAAGCCCATATTGCACGCGCTGCACTCGAATCCATTGCCTTTCAAGTAGCGGATGTATTACATGCTATGCAGCAAGATGCCCCCGTTCCTCTCACCGAACTCCGTGTAGACGGTGGTGCAAGTGCGAATAATCTGCTTATGCAATTCCAAGCAGACATTCTTGGCGTACCCGTACTACGTCCAACACTGACAGAAACCACAGCCTTTGGTGCCGTTAAAATGGCGGGGCTAAGTTGTGGCTTCTTTAATGAAAGTGATTTTTCATCTATGTGGCAGCTTGATCGCTGTTTTGAGCCACAGATGAGTGAAGATGAACGACAAACACGGTTAAAATCATGGAAAAATGCCATTCAACGTGTCATTGCTTGATTTTTTGAAATAAAGCCTTATATGATAAGGACGACAAAGCTGATATACATAAATATTTCGGCTTTTACCACAGCTTAATGAACACAAAGGAAAGTATACAATGCGTCTGATTCTTGCCATATTATTACCTTGGCTGCAATTTTTTACTATTGGTCGTCCATGGGCGGGTATTATTTGTCTCATTTTACAAATTACCGTCATCGGTTGGTTGCCTGCAGCCATCTGGTCTGTCTATGCATTAAGTCAGTATAAAACCGATAAAAAAATCGAAGCGGCTTTAAAAAATAAATGACACACAGTTTATCGATTATCTCCATAAGCTGAGCAATGCTTAGTTTGAGGACTGTCATCTGCTATCACGCCAATGGCAGTCCTTTATCTTTTAGACCGTCGCTGGCGATAATTCAAACACTTCCCTTAGTAATGCCTTATAGGTTGCAAAGGCATCTAATGCTCCCTTAAGAGCTGCAGCTCTATCCTCTACCGTGATATCAATTTGATTAAATTGATCACAAAAATCTTTCCAATGTTTAGCACGACCCTCTGCATGAGGCGCTAAATGACGAGCACCATACTCAGCAGTTAAGCCTAATTTATGTTGAGCTGCTTTATATAGAAAAGCTGCGCCGATATTAGACCCTTCAGCACAATATAACCAACCCAAAACCTCTTTGCCTTGAGGTATAGGTAATGTTTGCGTAATGTTTTTAGTATTCGCTTGTAAATCTTTTAAATCTTTCAGCACTTCCTCATAACGCGCTAACTCGGCTAAATCCTCAATGCCTTGATTAAGTAATTGATCCTTATAAATAGCATCCACAATTTGATGAAATACGGCTTGTAATTGCAAAAAGCGCGTATAGTTTTCTATAGTATCAAAAGGTTTTACTGACATAACTAAGTGATCTACACTATCATGCGTCGTACGGCAATTTTCCTTTAAATATAAACTGAGTGGCAACTCCATATCAATCCCTATGATATAAATAATAATAAAAACAATAACAATTCTTATTTATATGCTATCATAAGTCTTTATAAAAAAATAGCCCGTGACAATCATCACAGGCTATTTATGCGTGCTCAATAGAATCAATAATTATTTAAATTTTAATGTGTCGCATTAATTTGTTTAAATAGTTTTTGATTTTCTTCTAAATCCTTTTTAATACGTGCTTGTAATTCTGCTGGTGTTGACGTTTCAATCACGAGACCTAACGCAGCTAATTTTTCTTGTACCTCTGACTTAGCCATAGCGTCTGCAATGGCTTTATGCCATTTGTCTCTCACTTTATCATTCATCCCCTTGGGGCCTACCAGGGCTAACCACGTCGAATAATCATAACCTTGATAACTTTCACCTATACTTGGAACATCTGGCAAAGCATCACTACGTTTGGCTGTTGTAGTCGCTAAAGCACGTAAATTACCCGCTTTAATCTGTTGCAATACACTAGGAATCGCTAAGGTCGCCATTTGCAAATGACCTGCAATCAAATCATTAACGATTAAATTACCCCCTTTATAAGGGGCATGAGTTAGCTTAATACTCGCTGCATTTTCAAGTAATACCGTTGCCAAATGTAAGGAATTCCCTACACCAGCCGAACCGTAATTAATCTTATCAGGATTGACTTTAGCATCTGCTACTAAATCTGCTAGCGTCTGATAAGGTGAATTTGCAGGTACTGTCACAATAAGTGGTGTAATAACCAAATTTGTAATAGGTGTAAAATCCTTTACTGCATCATAAGGCATTTGCTCATGCAAATACGGATTAATAGCATGTGTTGATGAAACCATACCGACTGTATGCCCATCCGCCGCTGCTCGTACTACTTCGCGTGTACCCGTCATATTAGAAGCACCAGCTAAATTATGCACTACCACAGATTGATTAAAAGCTTTGCTTAACTCAGGCTCCAATACACGTGCCAAATTATCAAAAGCAGAACCAGGAGCGCTTGGCACAATCAAACGAATTGGCTTGCTCGGGAACTCCTCTGCAAAAACAGAAGATGCACTGACCATACAGGCCATCGCTAATACGACTCTCTTTAACATAATCCTTCCTTATGAATTAATTCTCTATTTATTATCACATTACCTTAACACAAATCCCTCTATTCTGTTTTTAAAAATAGAAGACTCACCTACTCTTTACAACTATTATTGAATATGAGCAAACTTATGCGTTTGAATGCTTAATCGCCAATGAGGAGCATTTTCTCTAGTCTTTGCACGCTCATTTAAACGACCAATACAGCTTATGGTTTGTAGAATATTCATTTCCCCATCGACTTCCAGCGGTGATAAGAAATAATACTTCGCTTGAATTTTGGCAGCGATCCTTTCACACCACAATAAGAAAGCATCATCAGTGTCAATAGCTAAGGGGGTCTTAGGCTCAGGCTCTCCTGCTCTTAAAGGATCCACAACAATACGCACCTCATCTGCTTGAGAGATACACTCACGTTCATATTTTTCAGCGTAACAATACTTAGGACTTACAGCAATATAATCAATGAGAGGAGAAATCTCATGTAAAGCATTGCTTTCAATACACAAAGAGTAACCTTTTTTCTTTAAGGCCGACAACAATACATCCAATTGAGGATGAATACTTGGCTCACCGCCTGTGATAATGATATTTTTAGCCTGATAAGGCGCAATAAAATCCAGAATCTCTGCTAGTGTCATCCCTTTATATTTCAAGTAATCCGTATCACACCAAGTACACGCTAAACTACAACGCCCTAGACGAATAAAAATAGAAGGCATACCTGTATTATGACCTTCACCTTGCAGGCTCTCAAAAATCTCTACAATACGATAGCTAGGATTTTGACTATCTAAGCGTTGTAAAGGCTGCTCATGATTAACCATCATATTCATCATACTCACTATAAGAGTTAGGCGTTTCCCATAACCTGACTCGTGTGACAGGCAAGCCTTTTTCTTGTAATAATTGGAAGATATGACGACTCATCACCTCAGCTGTCGTACGTTGCTCTAAAGGATACGTCTTCAGATTCCAGCCTTCTAGCAAATTCGCAATCGCACATTCTCTTTCATTTAAGCGATTGTAAAGAAAGGCATGATCCATCTTATCGACCACTTGCTCTTTTACTACGGCTTTTAAGTCGCTAAAGTCAATCACCATCCCTTCTTTAGGACCATCCATATGCAAAGAACCACTCACTTCAACTTCTAATTTATAGGTATGTCCGTGTAGATTTTTGCACTTTCCGTCATGACCGTCCAATAAATGCGAACTATCAAACGTAAAGGTTTTAACCACTTTCATCGTGACGCTCCCTGTGCTGAGCGACTTTCTAGATAGCTCGCTAAACCTTTGTCTCTCAACACACAACTTGGACATTCACCACAGCCACCGACAATTCCCATATAGCAGGTATGTGTATGCTCACGAATATAGTCCAAATACCCTAATGTATCAGCCAATGCCCATGTTTCAGCTTTAGTTAAATACATCAATGGGGTATGAATCTGAAAAGCGTAGTCCATCGCTAAATTCAAGGTCACATTCATTGATTTGATAAATACATCTCTGCAATCTGGATAACCACTAAAATCCGTCTCACAGACACCGACGATAATATGCTTGATGCCCTGTGATTTCGCATAAATAGCCGCATACATCAAAAATAATGCATTACGTCCATCAACAAAAGTGTTGGGCATACCATTGTTGTCTTCGGCAATCTCTGCTTGATTATCCATCAGCGCATTATGCGTAATTTGCTTCATCAGCGATAAATCTAACACCGTCTGAGAAACACCTAAATCTTGAGCAATCCAACGTGCTTTTTCTAATTCAATCGAATGACGCTGTCCATAAGCAAAGCTAATGGTTTGTACATTCTCACGACCATATGTCGCTATCGCTTGCACCAAGCAAGTCGTGGAGTCTTGACCACCAGAAAAGATGACCAAGGCTTTTTCTTGGGATAACATAAATAAGTTCCTTAGTTTTGATTTAGTTATCTAAGCAACCTAGATAACTGTGTGGGAGGATTTCGAACCACACAAGGTTTTCATTATAACAAGCTAATGGACTTTATGACTCTTGCTGTTGTGATTGCTCTTGAATCATCTTAGCATGCTTGTCTAAACGAGGCTTTAATAAAAATTTCCATACGACCCAATGCACAACACACGTCGCTAGCAACAAGCCAATACCTAATCCGATATAAAGACCCATCCTTTTCTCCTGATAAGTACAAAGGGCTGGCTCATAAGAACCAACCCTCGTTTATCATAGCATAACTATCGTTTACTTAGAAAGAGCCAAATATGGTTCCTAAGATGATAACCGCCGTTACAGCAAGCACAGGTCCTGCGATAGTGACAGCAGCAATATGCGCATACGATTGACGGTGATTTAAACCACAAATCGATAATAATGTAATAATAGCACCACAATGCGGTAAGGTATCAAAACCACCTGCAGCAATCACCGCCACGCGGTGTAATAACTCTGGGCTAATATTATTCTCAACAGCTAAGCGTAAGTAGTCTGGTCCTAATGTTTGTAAAGCAATACTTAAACCACCAGAAGAAGAACCTGTGATACCTGCTAAAGCTGACATCGCCACTGCCTCAGAAATCAATGGATTGCCCGGAGCAACACCTAACACAAACTCTTTAATAATAACAAAGCCTGCTAGACTCGCAATCACTGCACCATAACCTACTTCTGAAGCTGTGTTAAATGCCGGTAGCATAGAGCCAAAAGAGCCCTTATTGATTGTCTCACGTAAATCAGCCCAGCGATTCCATGCAATCACAATTAACCAAATGCACGATAAGATTAAAGCAATAATAATCGCCCACATACCCGTATTTTTAGCAGGAACTAAATTAGGGAACTTAGCTGCTACGGCTGAAAAATCTGCACTTGGGAAAATGACATACGTAAATAAGGCATTTAAACCAATCACTAAAATAAGCGGTGAAAATGCTAACCATACTGGCATCGCATTTTTTTCCTCGATATTTTCGTGCTCAACACCGTCATTATGATTGCCATATCCCTCGCCAGCAGCTACTGCTTTATTCGCACGTGCTGTCAGCCACCACCAGCCAAAACAAAACATAATAACTGAGGCAATTAAACCAAGACCCGGCGCAGCAAATACATTGGTTTGATAGTAAGGAATAGGGATAGCATTTTGAATCGCAGGCGTACCTGGTAATGCCGTCATTGTAAACGTAAATGCACCTAATGCAATCGCTCCAGGAATAAAACGTTTAGGCAAATTGGCACGATAGAACATCACTTTAGCGATAGGATAAATCGCAAATGCCACCACGAATAAAGACACACCGCCATACGTTAAGGCTGCACACGCCAATACTACCGTTAAGATTGCATGTTTAGGACCAAGAATTCGAGTGAACCAATGTGCGATACTAGATGCAGCTCCCGAATCCGCAATAAGCTGACCAAAAATAGCACCCAATAAGAATACTGGGAAGAATTTTAAGAGATAATTACCTAAAGCACCCATAAAGGTTTCGGTATAAATAGGTGCCATTAAAGAAAAATCGCCTGATAGCAAGACAGCTAAGGCTGCCATTACTGGTGCTAAAATTAAAACTGAAATACCTCGATAAGCGAGATACATCAATAAAAACAAAGAAACAAGGATAGCAATTGTACTAAGAGTCATTGCTTTACTACTCCAAAAAACAACATCGATATGACCTAACCACGCATACTTCTTCGATGTTATACCACCACACCTGGGTTAGGCAGCGCACATTATAAGTGGCTTTAAGCGCAAAACCGTTGTTTTTTGGAGTCCCTAGTATTAACCCTTAGTCTATTTAAGGTGTTTTATACGTATTAAGATATTTTCTTAAGGCTTGTTCAATATAGCTTCGCTGACCATCTGCTGACCATAAAATCGCACTTAATAATAAGCGTGCCTTCCGAGGACATAAGGCATCTGCCATCATCACACCCAAAGACTGTAAATCAATCTCGGCCCCTTTATACCCATAAACGGCTTTTGTCGTACTTCCCGCTCCCGTACGAGAAGCCATTAAAACAGGCATTTTCTCCAATACGGGAATTAAGGCATTTCTCACGTTTTCTGATACATGCCCACTCCCCACGCCCGCAATAACCAATCCCGCATACGAAAGCTTAGGCAAGACTTGATATAGCTCAATAGACTCATCCAAGACTGCCTCTACTAGCAAGACTTTCTCATCATATTGCACAGGTATGGGCAATACTGCTCGCTCATTAGCCTGACGATAAAGCAAAATATCACTTTCCTGAACATAGCCTAATGGACCAACAACCGGTGATGCAAAGGCATTAACCGACATAGTGTGCTGCTTACGCACATATCTCGCTTGATGAATTTCATCACTCATTACGACTACTGAGCCATAATTCCGCATTTTAGGATTCATTGCTACTTTAATCGCAGATAATAAATTTGCTGGACCATCTGCACCCGCCTCTTTAGGAGAACGCATAGCCCCTGTTAAGACTAAAGGGGCACCATAAGGCCAATACATATCAAGGAAAAATGCACTTTCCTCCAATGTATCCGTTCCTTGGACAAGAACAACTCCTGTCGCTCCATCTTCTACTTGTTGCTTTGCCCAAGCTAAGGCTTGAAAAAGATGCTCAAACTGAATAGAACCACTAGCCAAATTAGCAAGCGTCTTAAGACGCAACTGTACCGCCAACTCTGCTAGCCCTGGAATAGACTGTACTAAATCAACTGCTCCCAAGGTTGAACTAACACCTGTCGCCCCATCTTGAGAGGTCATTGTAATCGTACCCCCCAAGGTACCAATCGCCACAATAGCATTTGAATTAAGCATAACTCTTTCTCTTTAATCCTTATGATGAAGACCTATCTGCATATCATAGCCTGTTGGAGATTGATGAATACGTAAACCAAACTCACCCACCACAGCAAAGATATGATCAAAGATATCAGCCTGAATCCCCTCATAATTTACCCATGCCACATCATTACTAAAACAATAAATCTCTAAAGGCACGCCATTTTCTGTAGGGGCTAATTGACGCACCATCACAGTCATCTCTTGATGCACATGCGGATGATTCTTTAAATAGCGAGCCAAATAAGCACGAAACGTCCCTAAATTTGTAAGGCGACGACCATTTAAGCCTAAACTCATATCCGCCTCGCGATTAGCTTGCTCCAACTCATGCGATTTCGCAATGATATATTCAGATAATAAAGGACTACGCGTTAAGCGGTTAACCTCATCTTCAGAAATAAACCGAACAGTACTCACATCAATCATTACAGAACGCTTAATCCTACGCCCTCCTGACTCACTCATTGGACGCCAATTTTTAAACGAGTCTGAAATTAAGGCATAAGTCGGAATGGTGGTGACGGTATTATCCCAATTACGCACCTTGACGGTAGTTAAGCCAATATCAATAACCGCACCGTCAGCATTATACTTGCTCATTTCAAGCCAATCACCGATACTGAGCATATTGTTCGCTGACAACTGAATACCAGCTACCAATCCTAAAATAGGATCTTTAAATACCAGCATCAATACCGCCGTCATTGCACCTAAACCGGACAATAAAATCAAAGGCGATTGACCAATTAATAAGGAAATAATACCAATGCCAATACCAATAGACAACAATAGCTTAATGGTCTGGATAAGACCTCGAACTGGAAAATTACCTGCAAATCCTCGTTCAAATGTCCACCGCGTTAAAGCATTGAGTAAGGCAAATGCAATAAATAATACACAAAGCAATAGCCATACTTGAGCGATAACCAATAATACCTTTTGTAAAGTAGATGGCTGCAACCATAACATCAATAGTTGTTGTAATACGATGGCAACAACTAAATAATTAATATGTGTAAACAGCTGTGTTTCGCTAAGACTGCGTACAAATAAAAACGAAGACTTAGCACATACATTTTGCATAATGCGGCGTAAGACTAAATACGCCACATAAGACACCCCTACACAACAAATCAAAATACCCAGAAGGGCAAGACCAAGCGCAAGATATTCTGGATAAAACGCTACATTATTTGAAACTAACCAATGCTGAATCTGTTGCTGCATTAATCCCCCACCGGTGTACGCATTGTCACAAATTCCTCTGCAGCAGTTGGGTGAATCCCAATCGTACTATCGAAAATTGCCTTTGTTGCACCCGCTTTTAAGGCCACAGCAAAACCTTGGATAATTTCTCCTGCTTCATCACCCACCATATGAACGCCAAGTACTTTATCACTGGCTTTATCAACGATTAACTTCATTAATGTCCGTTCATCTTTGCCTGTTAAGGTATGCTTGAGCGCTTTAAAGTCAGAGCGATAAATGGCAATATCCTTATATTGTTGACGTGCTTGTTCTTCTGTTAAGCCTACTGTGGCGGCATTAGGTGTTGTAAAAATAGCCGTAGGAATATTGTCATAACTCATTTGACGCGTTTTATCACCAAATAAATAATCAACTAATACCATCGCCTCACCTAAAGCAACAGGAGTCAACTCTAAATGTCCCACCACATCACCAATAGCAAAAATAGAAGGTACATTACTCATATAGTTTTTATCTACAATGATATGCCCACTCTTACTTGTTGCCACACCAACTCCTTCCAAATTCAATCCTTTGGTATTAGGTGCACGCCCCGTCGCATAGAGTACTTGATCAACCTCTTCGGTCGAACCATCTTTTAAGGTAACTAAAATACCCGTCGCTGTCTTTTCTAATTTGGCAACATCACTATTAACTCGTAAATCAACGCCATGTTTTACCATTTCTTGACTTAAGAAATGACGAATATCCTCATCAAAACCACGTAGGATTTTTTCGGAACGATACAACTGGATAACCTTAGCACCCATACCATTAAAAATGGAGGCAAACTCACTCGCAATATAGCCACCGCCAACGACTAATAAGCGTTTAGGAAAGGCTGGCAAATCAAAAATTTCATTAGACGTAATGGCAAGCTCTTTGCCCGGTACATCAGGCACAGTAGGCCATCCACCTGTAGCAATCAGAATATAACGTGCAGTATATGTCTTATCACCTACTTTAACCGTATTAGCATCGACAATAGCCCCCCAACCGTTCAATTGAACAACACCAGACCCTTTTAATAAATTGCCATAAATGCCATTTAAGCGAGTAATTTCTGTCGCACGATTTTTCTTTAACACTTCCCAATCAAAAGAGGAAGAAACCTCACTCCAGCCATAACCTTTTGATGAGCTAAAATGTCCAGGAAAACTTGAGGCATAGCTATAAAGCTTCTTTGGCACACAACCTAAATTCACACAAGTCCCTCCTAAAGGAGCTCCTTCGACAACAGCCACTTTTACACCACGAGCGGCTGCCATACGTGAGGCACGTACACCACCACTACCTGCACCAATCACTAATAAATCAAAATCAAAACTCATATTCTTCTCTCTTTTTCAGTTACGTAAAGACGTTTTCATCCATTGTATTGACAATAACATCATCTTATTTTACTGAGATTACATCAACTTGTCAGATTGCATTTCCCTATATCAACGATTGATACCTTTTATTGCAACATAATGAAAAAACCAGTCTTCAATGAAGACTGGTTCTACAAGTAACTTAAATAAATTAATACACTTTATACATTCAGGCTAAGCAATTAGGCTATTTTAGGTTTATCAATAACAGCGCTTTCGCCTGATTCATAAATCACATTTGAACGACCAACGATGAGCGGATCAATTTTACCGATAGATTTAAGGTCTTTATTTTTGTAGTTAAATTTATGTAAAACATAACGCATTGCATTTAAACGTGCACGTTTTTTACAATTTGACTTCACCACCGTCCAAGGCGCGTCGCTCGTATCCGTATGGAAGAACATAGCCTCTTTCGCTTTAGTATAGTCGTCCCATTTATCTAAAGAAGCCATATCAATTGGAGATAGCTTCCATTGTTTTAATGGATGGTGTTTACGCTCACGGAAACGACGACGTTGCTCTTCACGGCTGACGGAGAACCAAAATTTAATCAATACAATCCCACTACGTACAAGATTGCGTTCAAACTCTGGAGCCTGACGCATAAATTCATTATATTGAGCATCAGAACAGAATCCCATCACACGCTCAACACCTGCACGGTTGTACCAAGAGCGGTCAAATAAAACCATCTCGCCCTTTGTCGGTAAATGTTGTACATAACGTTGGAAATACCACTGACCACTTTCTACTTCAGTTGGCTTTTGTAGTGCCACTACGCGAGCAAAACGTGGATTTAAGTGCTCCATAAAACGCTTAATCGTACCACCCTTACCTGCTGCATCACGACCCTCAAAAAGAATCACAATACGAGAACCTGTTTCCTGAACCCATTGTTGTAATTTCAAAAGTTCAACCTGAAGATTATATTTTTGGAACTCATAATTGCGACGGCTCATCAAATAGCGATATGGGTAAACACCCTCTTCTTGCCAGTTTTCGACAAGCACATTATCTGAATCTTCAACTTTCTCTGCGTCTAATTTACGTTTTTCATCACGTAAAAGCTTTAATAAAGCCTTACGATCATCCGCTGATAATCCCTCTAATAAACTGTGTACAGACTCAGTTTTTTTCTCTAAAGCAACAGCGACAGCAGCACTCTCTTTATCAATACGCTCACGTACACGGTTATTCACCACATTGCTACGTGTCTGTGTTGATGTACGACCTGTAATCGTATCTCCTGAACTAGCCTTACGAGGAGTTACTTTACGAGGAGCAGATTTTTTTGCTGTCACCATAGTTTTTCCTTACTTATTAATAAATTAAACAAAACTTCCCATCAATGTTATGGTATTGATTAACTATTTTTATTTTACTCCTGTTTCTTTTTGGAAACTGGGATTTCCTCTTTTACAATAGATAAAACCCTTATCAAAATAAGGACTTAATCCTTTTACTTTTATGGGAATACTTTTTCATGATTAAAAATACACTGACTATTGCTGGTGTCGATCCTTCTGGTGGTGCAGGTATCTTAGCCGACGTTAAAGCCATGAGTGCTCTTGGCACTTTTGCAACAGCCGTTATTGCTGCCTTAACAGCACAAAACACCCAAAGCGTGACAGGAATCCTTCCTATTACCCCTGACTTTATCGGTTTGCAAATGGATACTTTATTCCAAGACGTGCGTATTGACGGTGTTAAGATTGGCATGTTAGGTCATGAACCTGTGATTAAAATGATAGCCGATAAACTAGAAAAGTATCAGCCTCCCTTCATCGTTTTAGATCCTGTCATGGTGGCTAAAAGTGGCGATTTATTGCTAGAAGAAAAAGCCGTCTCTGCCTTAATTGAAGCCCTAATTACACAAGCACATATGATTACCCCCAACCTTCCTGAAGCAGGTGTAATTCTCAATCGTCGTGCCCCCGAAAGTATCAAAGAAATGTACACAGTGGCTGAACTCTTACACGCTTTAATGAATCACTCTCGTGAAAGTTGGGTCTTACTCAAAGGTGGACACCTTCCGAACAACGATACTATAGATTTACTATTTAATGGGGATAAAATGATAGAAATCGCCAACCCCAAAATTCATACCAAAAATACTCATGGTACAGGTTGCTCTCTCTCATCAGCCATTTGTGCCTTACAAGCGCGGCTACGAGATGTACCCGAAGCCACCCGTCAAGCAGTGGCATTTATTCACCAATCCATTGCGCATGCCGACCTACTCACTGTAGGTCATGGTCATGGACCTATTCACCATTTTCATAAGACTTGGCAGAACGAAGTACAATAAAAAGGCTATATCAGTTAAAATCCTCCTATTCACTGTTAATTCTTTTTAGAGTTTTTTATGAGCAACACATCTTCTTTATTAGAAAAAAGCCGCTTCAATATGATTGAGCAACAGATTCGTCCTGCTGGCATTTTAGATGAAAAAGTTTTAAATGCTCTGCTTAACCTCTCTCGTGATGCCTTTGTTAGTGATAACTATAAAAACATTGCTTATACAGATACCGAAATTCCTATTGAGGTAGATGGCACTCAAACATATGAAACCATGTTAGTTCCTCGCTTAGAAGCACGCTTTGCAGAAGCTCTACAACTCAAACCAACAGATACTGTGCTTGAGATTGGCACAGGGAGTGGTTTCCAGGCAGCCTTACTCAGTCAGCTTTGTGCCAATGTTATCAGTGTTGAAATTGACTCAAAAATAGCTACCTTTGCTAAAGCCAATCTCGAAAAAAATCATATCGCTAATGTCACCGTCGAAGTAGGTGACGGCCAAAATGGTTGGGGATCTGTTGAGTATCCAGCTATTTTAGTGACAGGTTCACTCCCTACATTGAATGATGCACTCAAATATAAACTTGCTGTAGGTGGTCGTTTAATCGCCGTCGTCGGGACAGGTCAAACGATGAAGCTCCTTCGCATTACGCGTGAAAGTGCCTCTCAATTCACCGAAGAAGTCCTCCAAGAAACATATATCAAGCCTTTACGTGGTCCTGTAGTTTCTCGCTTTAAATTCTAATTCTTGCTGATTTCAGTTGATACAGACAGAAAAACGCCGATTACTCTTCAAAAATAATCGGCGTTTTTCTTATTTGTATCCAACAAAGAACTTGCACTTCCTTTAAATATAAATGATAATTAATATCATTTAAAATTTTTAATTAATGTTTTTATATGATAAACCGTTTATATTTACAACAGCAAAGTGCCGCTCTATTGGTACAAGAACCCAAACTTCGCATCAAGAATGTAGCTGATCGTCTTGGTGTCTGCGAAAGAGATCTCGTTGAAGCAGAATGTTGCGATGTCCACAGTCAATACCTTGGTCAAGACTTTAAATCAATTTTCAAGCGTCTCGGTGAGCTAGATGAAGTGATGGCTCTCACCCGTAATCCTTGGTGCGTTCATGAACGTCATGGCAAATATGAAGATATTTCTATAAGCGAAGCGCCTGTAGGCTTAGTACTCGGTCCTGATATTGATTTACGTCTATTCTTTATGCATTGGGGGACGGTTTGGTATGTCCAACAAGGAGAACATAAAAGCTTACAATTCTTCGATAAAGCAGGTGTTGCTATTCATAAAGTGTATGCCACAGACAAAACCAATAAAGAGGCATGGCAAATGCTCATTCAAGACTTTATCAGTACCGATGACATCCCTGACATTGAACTTATCCCAAACCATAAAACCTATGCTGAACAAGCACCCAGCAATTTACGCACAGACTGGTTAGCCATGAAAGACACTCACGAATTCTTTCCTCTCCTTAAAAAATGGAATATCTCTCGTGTGAGTGCTTTAAAAGCAGCGGGTTCAGACCTAGCACAACAAGTTCCTACACATACCGTAGAAGCCATGCTAACACAAGCATCCGAACACCAAATCCCTATTATGTGTTTTGTCGGCAATCATAGTCTTATTCAAATTCACTCAGGCCCTATCAAAAAATTAGTTCGCACAGGGCCTTGGTATAACGTTCTAGACCCAAAATTTAATCTTCATCTCAATACAGATGCCATTGATAGCGTTTGGATTGTGAATAAGCCTACTGAAGATGGCTATATTACTTCCGTAGAAATTTATGAAAAAGAGGGGGAACTCATCGCTCAGTTCTTTGGTGAACGCAAGCCGGGCGTTCCTGAATTAACCTCTTGGCGGAATTTACTCAACGGTTTTTGCGAGACACCTCTATTAGGATAAACAATGAAAACTCTTATCCTTTCTCTACTTTCCGCACTACCATTGGCGTTTATATCACCAACAACCTTAGCAGCTGAACGTATCGTGAGTTTAGGTGGTAGTGTTACCGAGATTATTTATGCCCTCAAACAAGAAAAAAATCTTGTAGGCATTGATAGTTCAAGCATCTATCCCGATGCAACACAACAAATTCCTAAAGTGGGTTACTATCGCTCCATTCCTGTAGAAGGCGTAGCTGCACTCAACCCTTCTCTACTTTTGAGCTCAGAAATTGCTGGTCCAAAAAAATCTTTAGATGCACTAGCACAACTCGGCATTCAAATTCAGACTATTCCAGATAGACCCTCTATTGACAGTTTATATCAACGTATCCAAACCATTGCTGATATTTTAAATGTAAGTGAAGATGGTAAACAATTACTCAACAAAACCAAGCAAGATATCGACTCTGCCACTACCCTTCCTGCTCAAAAGCTGGATACTATTTTTATTATTAACCGCACAGGCTCATTGATGGCCGCTGGTAGCGAAACATCTGCCGATGAAATAATGAAATTAGCTGGTGTGAACAATATTTTCGCCCATCAAAAAGGTTTTAAACCCGTCGCTAACGAAAGCCTAGCTAGCGCAAAACCTGAGTTAATTATTATCACCGAATTCTCTGCACAAAATAGTGGTGAAATAGACAGGTTAAAATCATTACCAGCCTTAATAGATTCGCCGGCCGTCAAAAATAACCGCATTCTCGTTTTAGACGATTTATTAGCGATGACGCTTGGTCCGCGCACTGGTGAAGCTATCCGGCAAATTAAAAATGCAACACTAATGACTAAATAATGTCTTATTCAAAAACATCCTTCTTAATACTTTTAAGCGTTCTACTACTATTAAGTACATTATGGGTAACGGGTCAAGGAGCGGTACACATTCCTTGGTCAGATATCCCTCATTTATTAATAGGTGAAGTATCTGCACAAGAACAAGTATTCCAAAAAGTTCTTATCGATATCCGACTTCCTCGCGTTATCCTCTCTTTAGTTGCAGGGGCAATCTTGGCAATTGCTGGCGTTATTATGCAGGCACTCTTTCGTAACCCTTTAGCTGAACCAGGCTTAATGGGTGTCTCTGCGGGAGCGTCTTTAGGAGCTGTGGTCGCTATTGTCCTATTCGGAGCAGGACTAAGTCTCATTGCTCCCTTAGCCTTTTTAGGCAGCTTAGGTGCCACAATGATTGCTTATTTAGTAGGCAAACGCTTTGGTGGATCCGCTGGACTTCTCCTCGCAGGTGTTGCTATTAATGCAATTTCAGTCAGCATTATCGGCATTCTCACTTATATGGCAAATGATGCTCAATTAAGAGACCTAACATTCTGGAGTATGGGTAGTTTAGCGACTGGATCGTGGATGATTTTAAGCTTTCTTATCCCTTGGACACTATTCTGGTTGATTAGTCTAATGTTGCAATGGCGTGCCCTAAACGCCTTATTGCTTGGTGACCGCGAAGTCAATCATCTAGGTTTTTCCTTAAAAGCTCTACGTCGTCGCCTCATTATGAGCGTTGCCTTATTAGTAGGCCCTCTTGTTGCTATTACAGGAGGCATCGGGTTTATAGGACTTATTGTTCCTCATATTATGCGTCTATTACTGGGAGCCAACCACAAATATCTTATCCCAGCCTCTATTCTAGGGGGCGCCTTACTACTTTCTTTATCCGATACCGTTGCAAGAACACTCGTCGCCCCAGCCGAACTCCCTGTTGGACTCTTAACAAGTCTACTAGGTGGGCCTTTCTTCCTATATTTGCTATTAAGGGAGCGTCATAGATGAAACAATTAAAAGCACAATCCCTAACCGTTACACAAGCTAATCATCGCCTAATTTTAGATCGGATAAATCTTACGATTAACGCTGGTGAAGTCGTTGCCTTGCTAGGCGCTAATGGTGCAGGAAAGTCTACACTATCCTCTTGTTTAGCGGGGGATACTCACTCCTTACCCTCAGTTTCGGGAGAGGTTTTTCTCAACGAGATCGCCATCAAAACATTATCAGGCCAAGCACTTGCCAAACAACGTGCTGTGCTGACCCAATATCCAAGCTTAAATTTTGCCTTATCTGTCGATGAGGTAATCGAAATGGGTGCTTATCCTTTTCCTGAACTCTCAACAACGGAAACAACATCCCTTGTCCATCAGGCCATGGAATGGATTGATATCACCCACTTACAACATCGCCCCTATCAAGAACTCTCTGGAGGGGAAAAACAAAGGGTTCAGTTTGCGCGCATTCTTGTTCAACTCTTTGCCCGCTATCAAGCCACAGAGAACCCTCGCTATTGCTTACTAGATGAGCCCACCTCTAGTTTAGATCCTAAAAACCAACAACTCTTGTTAAAAGTACTTCGTCGCCTAGCCCATGAGTTACAGCTCGGCGTACTCATTGTTTTGCATGATGTGAATCTAGCTGCACTACATTGCGATAAATTAGTTTTGCTTGCTCATGGCAATATCATTGCACAAGGAAAACCAGAACAAGTACTTAACACCCAAAATTTAGAGACCCTCTATGGCATTAAAGGACAAACTATTGCTCACCCTTTTGTCGAAGGAAAAGTCTTAGTCGTCTGGAGTTAAGCTTTTATTTTTTTCACTAACGCCGTTGTCGAGCGATCATGCTCAAAATCAATCGCCACGGCTTTACCTCCCCACTGATGGACTAAAGCCGTTTCAGGCAACTTACTCATATCGTAATCTCCACCCTTAACAATTACGTCAGGACGTAGTTTATCGATAAGTTCATAAGGTGTATCTTCTGCAAAGTAAGTTACTACATCTGTTGAGGCAAGTGCAGCTAATAAAGCGCGACGATCTTCCATTGTATTAAAAGGGCGATCTGGGGCTTTACCAAGTCGCTTAACGGACTCATCGGTATTCACTGCTACCACTAGGCTTGCACCCAATGCCTTTGCTGCCTCTAAATACGTCACATGGCCTCGATGTAGAATATCGAATACCCCATTGGTAAAAATCAAAGGTCTTTGCAACTCCCCAGCCGCTATTTTTTCTAAAATTTGCTCAGGAGAAAGGATTTTTTGTTCAAACTTTGCCATCACTCATTCCTCGTTATAGCATCGGTAACACAACAAAATACACCACCATAGCAAAACTTGCTAAAGCAATCCCTGTACCAACCCATGCAAGGCGTTTACGTTGTTTTTGTTCCGCACTTAGTGTCTGCAAAGCCTTAAGAATTTCTGCAGAATAATCCTCTTTTGATAAGTTTTGTTGTAAAAGGCGAGGTAATGCAGGAAGAATCCCTGACCATTGTGCCGCCTCTTTTTTAAGCCGAGAAGCAAACCCTTGTGGTCCAATTCTTTGCCACATCCATTTTTCTAAGAAAGGTTTTGCCGTCTGCCATAAATCTAAATTGGGATCTAATTCTCTACCCATTCCCTCAATATTCAACAATGTCTTTTGCAATAACACTAATTGAGGTTGAATTTCTACATTAAACCGACGTGATGTCTGGAATAGACGCATCAATACTTGCCCCAAACTAATTTCAGATAAGGGTCGATCAAAATGAGGCTCACATACCGTTCGTACAGCACCTTCAAGCAATTCCTCGCGAGTATCTCGTGGCACCCATCCCGACTCAATATGTAATTGAGCCACACGACGATAATCTCGCTGGAAGAAGGCCAAAAAGTTTTGCGCTAAATAATTTTTATCAAACTCAGATAAAGAGCCGACGATACCAAAATCCACCGCAATATATTGACCAAATGTCTTTTCCTCCAAAGAAACCAGAATATTACCGGGGTGCATATCCGCGTGAAAGAATCCATCATCAAATACTTGCGTAAAGAAAATCTCCACTCCCATCCGCGCTAACTTAGCAATATCGACACCATGAGCTTTTAACTCATCGATACGATTGATAGGAATACCTTCCATCCATTCCATCGTAAAGACATCCTTACTGGAATACTCCCAAAATACTTCTGGAACGAGTAACAAACCAGCACGCTTAGGATCATTGATAAAATTTCTACGCAACTGGCTACAATTCGCTGCTTCCACTTGCAAATCGAGTTCGTCATGCAAATATTGATCAAATTCTGCAACGACTTCTTTAGGTTTTAAGCGTTTTCCATCAGGAATATAACGTTGCACTAGGGAAGCAAAAGAGCGCATTAAGGCCAAATCTTTTTCAATGACAGAGAGCATGCCCGGACGCAATACCTTAACAGCTACTTTTTTACCATTAAACAAATAGGCAATATGTACTTGTGCTACCGAGGCTGACGCATGCGGAGTCAGATTAAACTCAGCAAAAAGTTCATTTAGCGGTTTGCCTAAAGATTTTTCAATCATTTCGACAGCTTTCTCAGAGGCAAACGGAGGTACTTTGTCTTGTAATAAAGCTAACTCATCCGCAATATCATGTGGGACTAAATCACGACGCGTCGATAAAACCTGCCCGAACTTCACAAAAATAGGCCCTAATGTCTCCAGCGCCTCTCGTAAGCGCTCGCCTCGTGGTTTGCTGTATTTACGCCCCAAACGGGTCATTTTCATGAGAAATGTCGCCACAGGATGATGAATACTTTCGAGCAATAACTCATCTAGCCCATATCGCCAACAAATAAAGGTAATTCGTATTAAACGCAAAAATCTCATTTAAACCTTCTGTAATTTTTGAATGCGTTGTTCTAATTGTGCGATAGATTGATGCAAAGATTGAATATCCTCTTTTAGTACATCAACGACTGGTGCCTGCACAATAACGTGGTAATCTTGACTTAAGAATGCCTTTGTTTTTTCAAGTCCTTTTTCGTGAACTTCCTTACCCACTACCATCGCTTTCTTAAAGGTATTTAGCATGATATTAGCCATAAAAGGGCCAACCATATTACTTAATTCTGCCCCGATATCCCAACGTAAATCATGCGCCAACTCAGACACTAACCTCGCCAAACCAGCATCACCCTCTATATGTAATAAAGAAGCTAACTCATCCATACTCGCTTTTTCACGCAACACCGTAGGTAGACGTTGTAATGATGAATCATCGATTGTCAATGTCACATTAGGCATTGTTTCTGCATCTGCCAAGCTCATATATCCTGTTGGCAATATCAATAAAACAAGCTGAAAACGACTAATTTTCAAACGAATATATTTGCCAGCGTGTAATTGCGTTTTTTTTAAGGCCCATTCTTCGCGTCGTAATAACGCATTGAGTAAGTTAATAGCAATTTGCTGTGGCTGAAGGCTAGAAAACATAATAGAAAACAATAAAAATAAGAACTCTAGTTTAACAAAAATCCCTGACTGAAAAATATCAATCAGGGATTTACAATGCACAGATTACATTAAATGAGCATTTAGTTGATTAGACATCAATTTGCTGAATACCAGCAAGTAACCAACCACTATTGTCTGCTTTATATAAATTCCAAACTTCTTCGAAACGGAAAGCTGCTTGATTGGCCTCCTCACGTAACATACCTGAGAAACGGACACTCGCTAAATGTCCATCAAAACCAGCATCGGTAATTTTCTCCATACCAAGCAATTCAGCATTTAATAAGACTACCTCAGTTTTGGTACGACCTGACTGTGCCTCAATCTGTGGTGTGAGTTCACGCACTAAATCATCTGTCATATATTGACGCAACTGAACAACATCCCCCTTATCCCACAAGTCTTGGATAAAGACAAATTGTTTTTTGGCTTCTTGCAAGAAAGCTACCGTATTAAAATCAGCAGGAATAAACCAACTTGAATCTAAGGGTTGAGCCACTTGCGTATCGGCAACACTCGGTGCTGACGTTGCGGCTGGTGTAACCACAGGTTGCTGACTCTCTGATGAAGCACGAAATGTATTATTTGCAGTATGACTACCCGAGTAAGCACCTGCACCCGCTGTCACTGGACGAGTAGCACCACCACGTAAACGACGTAGAATAAACATCACACCAAATACGACAATCGCAATCAGAATAGCACTAGATAAGAACTCTAAGAAAGCGCCACTTAAGCCCAAATGAGAAAGTAAGGCCGCAATACCTAAACCTGCCGCAATCCCTGCAATAGGTCCTAAGAAACGCGACATACCACTGCGTTGTGGTTGTGTTGCGGTATTACGAGCTGTCGTCGTACTACTTGCCGTAGGTGCTGCCGCATTATTAGTACGTGCTGTCGGTGCTACAGGAACTTGAGTAGCAGGCGCTCGATTAATATTGCTAGACTGACGACCAAAACTACCGCCACCACCTGCACGACGAGCCTCAGCATCCGCCATAAACATCGTAGAAGAGGCAAATATTACCACAGCTGCCGATAAAACTTTAGAAAACTTCTTTCTCATAACTTCCTTTAAATATTAGTGAATTTCATACTAAGTGAAGTCAAGTGTAGCATAAAATACAATTTCCTCACTATACGTAAAATCACTAAGTTTCAGTTGGTTTCCAGCACTCACTACGCCTCAGATTAGCGAAGCTTAATTCCTTCATGTAAAGCTGTAATACCCGCTGTTAGGTTATGATAATTCACTCGCTCAAAACCCACATCCCTCATCATTTGAGCCAGTGTTTCTTGGTCTGGATGCATACGGATAGACTCCGCTAAATAGCGATAGCTGTCTTCGTCATTCGCCACTTTTTTACCTAACCAAGGAAGAATATTAAAAGAATACCAATCATACGCTGGAGCTAAAGGCTTATAGATTTGTGAAAATTCTAAAACTAATAGCTTACCACCCGGTTTTAAGACGCGTAGCATTTCAGCCAACGCCTTATCTTTGTGCGTCATATTCCGTAAACCGAACGCCACCGTAACAATATCAAAGTAATTATCTGGAAAAGGCAAAGCTTCCGCATCACACACAACACTAGGTACACTAAAACCCTTATCAATCAAACGATCGCGACCTACACTCAGCATAGACTCATTAATATCGGTATGCCATACCTCACCTGTTTTGCCCACTTTTTTCGCAAAAGCCATGGTTAAGTCACCCGTCCCTGCGGCAATATCTAGCACTTTCATGCCGGGACGCACATTAGACTTACCAATGGTGAACATTTTCCAAATGCGATGCAAACCAACCGACATAAAATCGTTCATCACATCATAACGTGCCGCCACCGAATGAAATACATTGGCGACCTTATTCGCTTTTTCGACTTCTTTTACTGTCTGGAAGCCAAAGTGAGTCGTTTCTTGTTCAGGTGTTTTATTTTCAATACTCATAATTTTTACAATAAATTGTCACAAACATGACATAAAATAAGTTTAGGATAAGCTAATTAAGCGTATAAGCTGTCACTTATACATTTCCTATCAATCGATTTTCTTATTTTACCCTATTATGGCAAGTACCATTCTCGTTGTTGAAGATGAACCCGCAATTCAAGAACTCATTGCAGTCAATTTGACCTTTGCCGGTCATAAAGTGCTCCGTGCAATGGATGCTGAACAAGCTAAGATTCTGATTAACGCTGAACTACCCGACCTTATCCTATTAGATTGGATGCTTCCTACTACATCAGGTCTCACACTCGCTCGCACATTACGACAAGATGAACGCACGCGTGATACGCCTATTATTATGCTAACAGCAAAAAGTACGGAAGATGACAAAATTGAGGGGCTAGAAAGCGGGGCTGATGATTATATTACCAAGCCATTCTCACCCAAAGAATTGCTCGCACGTATTAAAGCTGTATTGCGTCGTCGCTCCCCTCAGCTAACCGACGATGAAATTACAGTGGCTGGTCTACATTTAGATCCCGTTGCTCATCGGGTGACAGGTCACGATACAAAGCTCACCCTTGGCCCAACGGAATTTAGATTACTGCATTTCTTTATGACCCATACCGACCGTGTATTCACACGAGGCCAATTACTTGATTTAGTATGGGGCGATCATGTTTTCTTAGAGGAACGCACCGTTGATGTGCATATTCGTCGCTTACGTAAAGCGCTAGAACCAAGCGAACACCATAATCTCATTGAGACAGTACGAGGTAGCGGGTATCGCTTTACGAGCAAACCCGCGCTTTGACATATATATGCTAAACACCAGACCCTTTATTTTTTTAATCCTGACCCTACTCATAGCCTCTCTTGTCCAATCATGGCAAGGAGGCTTTTCCGGTCTTATTACTATCGGTATTTTATTATTTGCTTATGTCCTTATGGACTACCGCTTATTTTTGAAAACACTACGCTGGGTCAATAATATCGAAAATACACCGCCAAGTTATGTTGGCAAATACGAACAAATCATCTACCCTATTTATAAGCATTTTCGTAGCCAAACCATTGATTTAGCCCAATCAAATCAACTTAATCAAAATATCTTATGGGCAGCCAACGCCTTTCCCGCTGCTGTCATTATTTTAGATAAAAACTATCTGATTCGTTGGTGTAATCGTCATGCCAAGCAGCTCCTTAATATTGATTACAAAAAAGATAGTGGTCACAACTTACTAAACTATATTCGTACTCCAGATTTTTATCAATACGTCTCTGAAGGCAATTGGTCAAAACCTTTTCTTGTGTCAGAAGTTCGCGATGGAAGACGTTATCACCTCAAATATGAGTTAACCCAATACAATGGTGATAATATCCTACTGCTTTGTTTTGATAACACACAATTAGAAACCTTGCGTACCACACAACAAGACTTTGTTGCCAACGTTTCTCATGAACTTCGTACTCCACTAACGGTATTAAGTGGTTTTTTAGAAACACTCAAAGACTTACCCCCTGAAGCCATTTCAGCCGAACAGCGCCAACACTTTGAAAGTTTAATGCAAGAACAAACTAGCCGAATGTTGGCTATTGTCAGTGATTTGCTCACCTTATCAACACTAGAATCCACCAAACTCGGCGACCAGCCCCCCGTTGCGATACAGAGCCTTATCGAACAAGCGCGGGCACAAACTGAAGCACTATCCAGCCAACAACATAGCTTTCATTGGGATATTAACCAAGACCTCACCATAACAGGCAATGCAACAGAACTTAGCTCAGCTATTACCAACTTGCTTACAAATGCAGTAAGATATACACCTTCAGGTGGCACAATTAGTGTCTTCTGGGGGGTCAATGAGCAAAATGAAGCTGTCTTTAGTGTCACTGACTCAGGTCTTGGCATTGCACCAAGTGATATTCCTCGCGTTACCGAGCGTTTTTATCGCGTAGATAAAAGCCGCTCGCGAGCATCAGGCGGTACAGGCTTAGGGCTAGCCATCACTAAACATATTGCGATTCGACATAATGCAAAATTACAGATTAAAAGTAAACTCAATAAAGGCAGCACCTTTAGTTTAGTATTTCCACAAGAAAATATTGCATCAAATTTATGAGTACAGCACTCCCTTATTTATTCGAATACGAAGGTGATAGCACGCTTATCATTCGTATTCAATCTCTTTCGCAACAACATCCAGATGTGGAGGTTAATGCTGCTGCTATTCGTATTGCTAACGAAATCAATACACGAATAACCAATAAATCAGCTCACGGTATTATTGAGGCAATCCCGACCTTCAGTACAGTCGGTGTCTATTACAATCTTGATATCCTAGGCGCTACGGCATTTCAAACACTGAGCGACTGGCTAAAACCGATTTGTGATGCACATCTCGTACTAGGCAACAATGACAATAATTTTACAAAAACCGTAGAAATACCCGTTTGTTACGACAAAGAGTTTGGCATTGATTTAGAAGAACTATCTCACACATTACAAATCAGTGTTGAAGATATTATTCGTCTTCATAGTCAACACCCTGTTCGTGTATTTATGTTGGGCTTTTCTCCCGGTTTACCTTATTTAGGACTATTCGACGAAAAACTTAACATTCCTCGTCGTGCTACACCTAGAGTAAAATTAGAAGCAGGCTCCATTGCGATTGCTAATCGTCAATGTGTTATCTATCCCTACGAAACTCCAGGAGGTTGGCATATTATCGGCAGAACCCCTATTAAACTATTTGATGAGAATAATGCACCATATACGCTCTACCAGCCCGGTGATTTAATTGTTTTCAACCCCATTTCTAAAGAAGAATTTTTAAGCTTAAAATAAGATGAGTATTGTTGTTATAAAACCCGGCATGCTTAGTACCATCCAAGATGAAGGACGTTGGCAATATCAGCGGCTAGGCGTTGGCGTTACAGGTGCTATGGATCCTAGTGCCCTACGACTAGCCAATATTCTGGTAGGCAATTCTCGTATTCTACCCTGCTTAGAAATCACTCTCACAGGCCCTACCCTACGATTTGATAGCAATGCATGCATCGCTATTACAGGGGCCTTTCTGAGTCCCCATATTGATAATGAACCTATTCAAAACAACCGTAGTTATATCTTAACTCCAGGACAAACTCTAAGCTTTAAATCCAGCTCTGACAATACGGGAGCACGAGCTTATTTAGCGCTATTTGGAGGACTAAAAGGCAATAAAGTACTCAATAGTTTTAGCACCGATTTAAAGTCAAAACTAGGTGGCATCCAAGGAAGAGCGCTACAAAAAGACGATATCCTTGAATTAAATGGTCGTTTCCGCTCTCGTCATATTTTAGAAATCAAACAATTTATCGCCTCACGTAGCTTATATTTGACCTCAGGTCTAGGTATTCAGCCAAGACAAACTTTACGAGTGATACCAGGCACCCATTTTGCAAAATTTACCGATGACTCTATTCATCAATTCTTAGATACAGAATACAAAATTAGCGCTCAATCCGATCGGATGGGTTATCGCTTGCAAGGTTGTTCACTAAATCTTACTGAACCACTACAAATTTATTCAGAGCCTACCTCCTTTGGCACTATTCAAGTACCTCCCGATGGAAACCCTATTGTGCTCATGGCAGATCGCCAAAGTACTGGAGGCTATCCTAAACTGGCTAATGTTATCACAGCAGACTTAGGCTATCTCGCACAATCTTTACCGGGACAAAGTGTTCGTTTTTCCTTAACTACCATTGATGAAGCACAAAAAATCTGGGCAGAACGAAATGCTCGATTTAAACAACTCCAAGTACAACTTCGTGATACAGTAGACTTTTTAACGGACAAATTCACATATTTCTAGGATAAGAACAAAATGACGATAGATTTAAACTGTGATATGGGTGAAAGCTTTGGGGCTTGGAAAATGGGACATGATAGCGACATTATGCCTTATATTCACTCCGCTAATATTGCTTGTGGTTTCCATGCCGGTGACCCCCATACAATGAGAAAAACCGTTGCTGATGCTATTAAACACAACGTCAATATTGGTGCCCACCCCGGTTTTAATGATTTAATAGGGTTTGGTCGTCGCAATATTCCTATTACACCAGAACAAGCCTATGATTTAGTCGTTGTCCAAATTGGTGCTCTCGCAGCCGTAGCCAAAAGCCAAGGGGCAAAACTTCATCATGTCAAACCACATGGCGCCCTTTATAATATGTCGGCCAATAATGAAGGGCTAGCGACGGCCATTGCACAGGCTGTGTATGATGTAGACCCTTCTCTCATATTATTTACACTCGCTAATAGCAAAGCAGTCACTATTGCACAATCGTTGGGACTTACGGTCAAACAAGAAGTATTTGCCGATCGTAGTTATCAAGATGACGGCATGCTAACGCCTCGTACACAGGCAGGTGCGATGATTACCGAGATAGAAGTCTCTATTCAACAAGTCCTACATATGGTCAAAGACGGCTTTGTGATAGCTCAATCAGGCAAAAAAATTCCCATTCAAGCCGATACCCTATGTATTCATGGCGATCAAGCTGGTGCTTTAGTTTTTGCCCAAAAAATCCATTCAGTACTTAAGCAAGAAGGGCTTATCGCATGAAAAACTCTTATTTAAAACAGATTCTCACCGCAAAAGTATATGAGGTTGCCGAGGAAACTAGCCTTGATTTTGCAAAATTACTCTCCAGTAAGACTAACAATGCCATTTATTTAAAACGTGAAGATACGCAACAAGTTTTCAGTTTTAAAATTCGTGGTGCCTATAACAAAATGGCGCATCTTTCTCGTAAAGAGTTAGATCGAGGGGTAATTGCTGCCTCAGCTGGTAATCACGCACAAGGCGTGGCATTTTCTGCCCAAAAACTAGCCTGTCGTGCTGTGATTGTCATGCCAACATCCACTCCTCAGGTAAAAGTGGACGCCGTCCGTCGTTTAGGTGGTGAGGTTATTCTTGCAGGAACCAGCTATTCAGATGCGTATGCACATGCTCTTGAACTTGAAAAGAAAGAGAAACTCACCTTTGTTCACCCCTTTGATGACCCTTATGTAATTGCAGGCCAAGGCACGATTGCTATGGAGATTTTACGTCAATCCCCTCAAAAACCCGATGCCATTTTTTGTGCTATCGGTGGCGGCGGACTGATTGCAGGGGTAGCGGCGTATATTAAAGCATTAGATCCCTCTATCAAGGTCATTGGCGTTCAAACAGAAGACTCTTGCGCTATGATTAAGAGCGTCAAAAATAACCGTCGCGTCACCTTAAATGATGTCGGCTTATTCTCTGACGGTACTGCCGTAAAACAAGTTGGAGCAGAAACATTCAAATTATGTAAAACATTGGTGGATGACTACATCACCGTAAACACCGATGAAATTTGTGCGGCTTTACGCGATGTTTTCCAAGATACACGCAATATCCTAGAACCTGCAGGAGCACTATCCGTTGCTGGTGCCAAAAAATACGCACAACTACACCGCTGGAAAAATAGAAATATCGTTGCCGTTACCTCTGGTGCTAATATGAACTTTGACCGCCTACGTTTTGTAGCAGAACGTGCCGAAGTAGGTGAGCACAAAGAAGCATTGTTTTCTGTCACCTTACCTGAAGTACGAGGAAGCTTTAAACAGCTCTGTGCAACACTTGGTAGTCGTAATGTCACTGAGTTTAACTATCGCATTTCCGATAAAACCAAAGCACATGTTTTTGTTGGCGTACAAACATCGCTAGCAGATGATGCTGAAAAAACGCAAAAATTACTCGAAAAGAACAAGTTTGAAGTACTTAATCTGACCAATGATGATTTAGCTAAAACTCATCTACGCTATATGGTCGGTGGACGCTCTGTACTCGCCGAACATGAAGAGCTTTATCGTTTTGAGTTCCCTGAGCGCCCCGGTGCTCTAATGCGATTCTTGGATGCTATGAGTCCAGAGTGGAATATTAGCTTATTCCACTATCGTAATATGGGAGGTGATTTTGGACACGTTCTAGTCGGTATGCAAGTCCCTCCTTCTGACAAAAAATCCTTTAAAGTTTTCTTAGAAGAACTAGGTTATCCCTATACCAATGAGAGCAATAATCCTGCTTATAAATTATTTCTCTAGGTATTTTTACATTACACACAACAAAAAAGCTCAGTTCAGGCTGAGCTTTTTTACAAGAAGTGCTTATCGACTTATTAAAATTCATATAAGGCATGAACTGGTAAACCGCTTTCTTTAATCAATTTAGACCCGCCTAATTCTGGCAAATCAATAATCGCCGCCGCTTCAACCACATTAGCGCCCAAGCGTTGCAATAACCGACTTGCAGCCAACAAAGTGCCTCCTGTTGCAATAAGATCATCCATCAATAGCACTCTTTGCCCAGGCTTAACAGCATCTGTATGAATTTCTACCGAAGAACTACCATATTCCAAATCATAGTCCTCTCCAACAGTCTCAAAAGGTAACTTTCCTTTTTTACGAATAGGCACAAATCCAAGATTCAACTCATAAGCAATCACACTACCAATGATAAAGCCTCGAGCATCCACTCCTGCGACTAAATCCAATCGCTGGCGCATATAACGAGCAACAAAGATATCAATCAACATACGAAAGCAACGAGGGTCTTGCAATACAGGCGTAATATCTCGAAAAGTGACCCCTGGTTTTGGCCAATCACTAATCGAACGAATAGACTGACGAACGGTTTCAACTGGATTGTATTGCATATCGATAAACCTAAAAGAGTAAAATAGCAACTCATGATTATAGCCTTAAACAGATAAGTTTTTGCACGTCATTACGAAACTCCAAATTTTGCTAATGACTTACATTAAAATACACTTATGAAGAATATGCATGCTTATCTTTTATCAGGAAAAAATACAATCTCTACCGAAGCCGAGGCTTTGGTATCTCTTGCTGCTCGCTTAGACGATACTTTTATTAAAGCTGTAGAAATACTTCTAGCATGCAAAGGTCGTGTTGTCGTCACTGGCATCGGCAAATCAGGTCATATTGGTCGCAAAATAGCCGCTACTCTTGCTTCCACAGGGTCTCCTGCCTTTTTTGTTCACTCTGCTGAAGCGGTTCATGGTGATTTAGGCATGGTAACAGGAGAAGATGTCGTCATCGCCATTTCCTATTCCGGACAGTCTAATGAATTATCTACCATCTTGCCTGTGATTCGCCGATTAGGCACTAAGGTTATCGGTATCGGTGGAAATCCTAGCTCAGACTTAGCAAAAATGAGTGATATTTTTCTCAATGCGCACGTAGAAAAGGAGGCCTGCCCTCTTGGTCTAGCTCCCACTGCCAGTACCACGGTGACGCTTGCCCTAGGTGATGCATTAGCAGTCGCCTGTTTAGAAGCACGTCATTTTGGTGCATCTGACTTTGCTCGTTCTCATCCGGGTGGGGCATTAGGACGTCGCTTACTCACCCATGTTTATGATGTTATGCGCCAAGGAGATGACTTACCTATTACTACACCTGACACACCATTGACGCAAGCGCTGGCTATTATGTCAAGCAAACGCATGGGGATGACCTGTGTCATAGATAAGCATGGCAAACCTATTGGCATTTTTACCGACGGAGATTTACGTCGCCTTATCCAAAAAGAAGGGGATATTCGACATTATCTCATCAAAGACGTGATGTCCGCTCAACCTAAAAGCATTGCCTCAGACGCACTAGCCGTTGAAGCTGCTAGCGTTATGGAAACAGCTCGTGTATCTCATATTTTAGTCACTGACTCAAACGGCGTTCTTATTGGTGCTTTACATATGCACGATTTAATGACCGCCAAAGTTATTTAATAAAAAACACCATGACAAATAAAATCCCTCATCCTGCTGAATCATTGATTCTCTCAAAAGTACCCGAAACAGTACGTCAACGCGCTGAAAATATTCGTCTCCTTGCACTAGATGTAGACGGTGTACTTACAGATGGCTCTCTCTTATATAACGAAGCAGGAGAGCAACTCAAACGCTTTAATGCTCTAGATGGTCATGGTTTAAAAATGCTTAAACAAAGCGGCATCCGAGTGGCGCTGATTACGGGGCGTAGCGGTCCTATCGTCACACGTCGTGCGGCTGACTTAGGCATTGCTCTCGTCTACCAAGATGCACGCAATAAAGGTCAGCTGATTTCAACTGTCGCCTCAGAAAATGGTTTTACCTTAGACCAAATCGCCTATATTGGTGATGATATTATTGATTTACAAGCGATGCAAAAAGTAGGCTTAGCGGTCAGCGTACCCCATGCCCCAATTTATATTCAACAAGCTGCACATTGGGTAACCTCTGTTCAAGGAGGATATGGCGCTGCAAGAGAGCTTGCAGACGTTATTCTTGCCTCTCAAGGTTTATTAGGTCCTTTTTTACAAGGCTCTCTTCTCGTTCGTGGATTAGCTATTCAATAACTGAGGCATTATGAAAGATCGTCTTCCTGCTCTCATTGCACTATTCCTACTCATCGGTCTTGTACTGACAACCTGGTGGGCAGCGGATTACGCACAACGAGCAGTCCCTATTGATGCACCCATCACTATACGACATGAGCCAGATGCATGGTCCAGCAAATTCACTATGATTACCACCAATGAAAAAGGTCAAGCCATTAACCGGCTAACCGGTGAGAAGCTACGCCATTACCCTGACGATGATTCGTATGAAGCCGACAAAGCACATCTTATCGGCATGCATCCTAACAACCCTCGCACACTAGCAAGCGCCAACTTAACCACCTTAAAAGACAAAGGCGACTTAATTCTCCTGCAAGGAGACGCACATATCCATCGTTTCCCTACAGAGGAAAACTCTGCTCTTGATGTACGTAGCGAAGAATTAACTATTTTGCCCAAAGAAGATATCGTTAAAACAGATAAAGTAGCTGATGTCCAACAAGGTAATTCTCGCATGAAGGGTACAGGAATGATTTACAATAATGAAACTCGTCGTCTTGAAGTTTTCAATAACTCTAACGTTAGAATTTCACCAGATGATATTAACAAAGCAAACCAAAACAAAGGCTCTTCAGAATGAAAAAGGTTTTATTGCTCAGTGCGTTAAGTCTCTGTAGCTTCTCTCTTTTAGCCCATGCACAGACACCCAAAAAAGCGGATGAGTCAGAAACACTTATTTTATCTGACTCTCTCAGTTATGATGATGCCAATAAGACAAGCAATTTTAAAGGCAATGTCATTCTCACTCGTGGCTTAATGCGCTTAACTGCAGACGATGTCAACCTCAAAGAAGATGCCAAAGGCTTTCAACACGCTGTTGCTACTGTTAGTCCTAACAAAAAAGTTACCATCTATGAAGAGCGTCCAGAGAATTATGAAACCATTCATGCTGAGGGTCTCAAAGCCACTTACAATGGTGAAACTGAAGTTGTCCAATTACTAGGACAGTCTATCGTAACACGTAGTGTATGCGGTAAAGTTGTGGATGTGTTACGCGGCGATGTGGTGAGATACAATAGCAAAAAAGGCACATATTCTGCAGATGGCGGACCAAACTCTCCTGATCGAGGTCGGGTTCGTTCTATCATACAAGCACGATCACAAGTAGATACGGCTGTTGCAGAATGCCGTAAACGTTATAACGGCAAACCGATGCCATCAAATATCAAAAAAGGCTAATATGGTTTCATCAACTAGTTCCGGCAAATTACAAGCCATTGGTCTGCGTAAGACTTACGGCAAGCGTACCGTTGTCAAAGATGTCACCCTCGAAGTATCTAGCGGTGAGGTAGTTGGCTTACTAGGTCCTAACGGCGCTGGTAAAACAACAAGCTTCTATATGATTGTTGGTCTTGTTCCTGCTGATTTTGGTCGAATTGAAATTGATGGGAAAAACATCACAGCGCTACCTATTCATCAAAGAGCTCGTATCGGACTCTCTTATCTACCTCAGGATGCTTCAATTTTCCGTCGACTCACAGTAGAACAAAATATTAAAGCCGTTCTAGAGTTACAGATTGATAGTCAAACCGGCAAACGCCTGACTAAAAATCAAATCCATACTCAGTTAGAAAATCTCCTTAACGAATTACAAATTACCCATATCCGCACCAATCAGGCTTTATCTTTATCAGGCGGTGAACGTCGACGCGTCGAAATTGCTCGTGCATTAGCAACCAATCCTCGTTTCATTCTACTCGATGAACCTTTTGCGGGCGTAGACCCGATTGCCGTTATTGAAATTCAACGTATTATTCGCTTCCTAAAAGAGCGTAACATCGGAGTACTGATTACCGACCATAACGTTCGAGAAACACTCGGCATCTGTGACCGTGCCTATATCATTTCTGATGGCACCGTACTTACTAGTGGCTCTCCGGCTGACATTATCCATAACCCTGATGTCCGTAAGATTTATCTCGGTGAAAACTTCAAGATGTAACTACCTATTGATTAAATTTCAAAACGGTATACACTTAAATTTAGACAAATTAATGACAGTGACAAACAATTCTTGTTTGTCACTAATTTAATCAGACGAATGCGTCTGTTTGTTTAAATGAAAAAGGAGAATCTATATGAATTTAAACATTTCAGGTCATCATCTTGACATTACTCCTGCTATTCGCGAATACGTAGAAACTAAATTTGCTCGTGTACTAAGACATATTGATAATGTTATTGATGTCCAAGTCATTCTCTCCAAAGAACCTCTCAAACAAAAGGCAGAAGTTACGCTACATGTCCCAGGCAAAGACATCCATGCAGAATCTATAGATGACAATCTTTATGCGGCAATTGATTTACTCGTCGACAAAACAGACCGTTTAGTTGTCAAACACAAAGAGAAGCAAAAGAACTTTGATAATACCGCCGCTAAACATTTAGCTAGTTAGTTCAAGATAATTTTTCTACCAAACTCCCGATGATGCATCCGATTATCGGGAGTTTTTATTGTTATATACAAAAGAAGATTTCTTCATTTATAATCATTTTTTGCGAAATAGTGTGAACATACGACAACGATTGTAAATTTTTATAACATTTATAAGAAATAGCTTATAATCACAACTATGAATCAATTATCTTCTATTTTGTCGCTCGATAACATCCTTTTGGATGTTAATGCTACTAGCAAAAAACGAGCTTTTGAACAAGTTGCCCTGTTGTTTGAAAACAATCAAGGCATTGCGCGGTCAACCGTATTTGACGGTTTGTTTTCTCGTGAGCGTTTAGGCTCTACGGCTCTGGGTCATGGCGTCGCCATTCCTCACGGACGGATTCCTAAGCTAGAACAAGCTCATGCAGCATTCGTGCGTTTATCCACTCCCATTCCATTTGATGCACCAGACGGTCAAAATGTACAGTTGCTCGTCTGTTTGCTCGTACCCGAAAGCGCAACACAGCAACACTTAGATTTATTAGCCGCTATTGCTCACAAGCTTTCGGATAACGATATACGACAAAAGCTGCTATCTGAGACAAATCCTCAGACTATCCTCTCGCTACTGACTAACTAATTATCATCTACAAGCCAATGTCTCTACATTGGCTTTTTTGCATATGGCATCGGATACGCTATGTTATCTATTCAAGAACTGATTGACGACAATATTGAAACCTTAAAATTCTCTTGGAAGGCAGGTCAAGTATCAGCCGATCGTCATCTTCCTGAAAGCACAGGTGATGCGGCTGACTTAGTGGGTCATTTAAATATGATTCATCCTGCTCGCATTCAAGTGTTCGGACAAGAGGAGATTGATTTTTTCAGTCGTCTAGCACCCGCACAACAAGAACGTGCCTTAGTAGGATTAGCGGAAGGTAGCGTGCCTGCAATGATTATGGCAGAGTCTATTGATCCTCCTCAAAATATTTTAAATTTCTGTCAGCGTAGCAAAATCCCTCTCCTATCTTCGTCGGTGAGCTCCGCTCGTGTCATTGATGTTTTACGCGTGTACCTTGCTCGTCGCTACGCACCGACCACAACAGTGCATGGTGTCTTTATGGATGTTTTGGGACTAGGCGTTCTTATTACAGGAGAATCTGGTTTAGGGAAAAGCGAACTTGCTCTTGAACTCATCTCTCGTGGACATGGACTAGTCGCCGATGATGCCGTTGAATTTTCCCGTACAGCACCCACACTTATCGAAGGACAATGCCCCGAATTATTACGTAATCTATTAGAAGTGCGTGGACTTGGTTTATTAGATATTCGCACCATTTTTGGCGAAACCTCTGTTCGTCGTAAAATGAGCCTAAAACTTATCGTACATTTAGTCCGTGCTAATAATGAAAAGTTTGAACGCTTACCGATTCAGGATCAGACTCAAGATATATTAGGTATGCCTATTCGACGTGTCATGCTACAAGTAGCGGCTGGTCGCAACCTTGCCGTCTTAGTCGAGGCTGCTGTGCGTAATACGATTCTTAAATTACGTGGCATTGATACACTCAGCGAGTTCATGGAGCGCCAATCCAAACTCATTTTAGAAAATAGTCGTTTATAAAAGTGATTGTCAAATGAAAAAATCTGTTGTTCTTGTTACAGGCATCTCTGGCTCAGGAAAATCAGTTGCGCTACGGCAATTAGAAGACCTGGCTTATAATTGCGTGGACAACCTCCCTGTATCTTTATTACACGAATACATTGCTGATGCCTTAAATAATAATTTACATCGCATTGCTGTTGCTATTGATGCTCGCTCTCATGGCGATATCAGCAATATGCCCGAGATTATTAGTGGCTTAAGAGCAAGAGGCACACCTATTCAAGTAATATTTCTAGAGGCCGCCACAGAAACTCTTCTACAGCGCTATTCTGAATCACGTCGTGCTCACCCACTTACTCAAAAACTCAAACAACAAACGGGTACACCTCCCTCATTAGAAGAATGCATTGAATACGAGAAAGAACTGTTAGCCCCCCTTCGCCAAACAGAACATGTCATCGATACATCCTCACTTGCTCCTAGCCAGTTACGTGCTTGGGTAAGAGAGCTAAGTGAGGTGGGGCCTGGTGAAATACTGTTAACTTTTGAATCATTTGCATTTAAAAAAGGAATGCCAAGTAGCGCAGATCTTGTTTTTGATGTAAGATGTTTACCTAACCCTCATTACGATTCAGAGCTACGTCCCCAGACAGGACGTGATCAGGCAGTAGCAGACTGGCTATCAAAATTTGATAGCGTTAATGAGTTGATTAACGACATCGCTGTATATATTGAAAAATGGTTACCCTTTTATATGCAGGATACACGCAGCTACCTTACCGTAGCGATTGGTTGTACCGGCGGAAAGCACCGTTCAGTTTATGTGGCAGAAGAACTTGCCAAACGCTTTAGCTATCACCAACCATTACGCGTGAGACACCGTGCACAAGCACAGTTTTATAGCGATATAGTATGATACAAAGACTTTGCTTTTTAGTAGTTGGTTTTGTTTGTTTTACCGCCTCTTCCGCGCAAGAAAGCACATCACCTGCTCACGACAAGACTACTTTTCGAATTACCGTTAATGGTATTTTCCCCGACTCACCAACTAACCGTTGGGCGAGTATTGATATGCCCAACCAAGCCTCCAGCGACAGCTTATTCATTAGCAACACAGCAGAGGAAAGCAATGGCGACGATATTAATCTTGCGGATATTGTTGTATCAGCTGACACATCAGCCCTCAAGAAGGACAACGCACCAAAGCTCCGTGTCGAACCGTCGCATGCGCGACGCGGTAAAGCCTATACGGTCAATGGTAAACGCTACGTTCCATTTGCTAGCCTCAAAGAATTCTCACAAACAGGCGTTGCCTCTTGGTATGGTCCTGGTTTTCATGGTAAACGCACCGCTAATGGCGAGACATTTAATCAACATGCTCTCACCGCTGCACACAAAGAGCTTCCTCTCAATAGCGTTGTTCGTGTGACGCGTGTATCAACAGGTAAAAGTATTGTTGTGCGAATTAATGATCGAGGACCATTTCATAGCAATCGGGTTATTGATTTGTCGTATGGCGCTGCTAAACAATTAGGTATTGTGCATAGAGGCTCAGAAAAAGTAAAAATTGAGCTGATTAGCAAAAAGAACAGTCCTCCTACACTTTAAAGAATTAGAGAGTATCTTTTAACATCAGCGCACGACTATAAACCATATCTTTAGAGAAACCTGTCAATTTAGTCGCCATTTTGACGGCATCTTTTAACGATACCTGAGCTAACATAACCTGTAAAAGCTCATCTAAATAGACGTTTTGGCTTTCGTTATCACCGGATTTTTCTTCGGGAGAAATAATTAATACAAATTCTCCTCGTTGGCGATTGCTATCCTCCTGAATCCATTGCAATAACGCCTTTGCCGGTAGGCTCACAATTTGCTCAAACCGCTTAGTCAGCTCTCTTGCAATCGTCACTTGACGATTATCACCATAAATTGCACATAAATCCTCTAAACTATCAATAATGCGATGGGGCGACTCAAACATCAATACTGCCAGAGAACTCTGCTTCCATTGCTCAAACCATTGTTGACGTGCCATAGTCTTGTGTGGAATAAATCCGGCAAACGTAAATCCCGGCTGCATATCATCGGTTACTCCGCTCCCCATTAAAGCCGTAATTACCGCAGAGGGACCTGGAATAGGTCTGACATCAAACCCAGCTTGCTTTACTAAAGCAACAATCCTCCCTCCGGGGTCGCTCACCGCAGGCGCTCCAGCATCAGAAATCAAAGCAACCCTTTGCCCTTGTGAGAGTCGCTGAATAATCTGCTGAGACGCTTCCATCTCATTATGCTGATGTGCTGCTATCAACGTTGTCGTAATTCCATACGTATTTAATAAGCTTTTGGACGAACGTGTATCCTCACAAGCGATAACATCCACCATCTGCAAGGTATATAAAGCACGCAATGATATATCACTTAAATTACCGATAGGTGTCGCCACGATATACAGCGCACTTTCTGGCCAATATTGACGATGTAAATCCTCAAACATGATTTCAACACTATGATTAAACTGTCCTACGGCTATCGACATATATGACCTATTTATAGAAAATACTAAAGTGTTTATTATGGCAAAAAATAGTCATGGATATTCGATTTCAACTCATCAAGCCACGAAAACAAAATCGTCCTTCACCTCAAAAAAAATCGCCCAAGGAAATCAGGCTTATCTCTCCAAGCCAATCAAAAGGACTGCAATACGAGCAAGCCGCGATTGAATTGCTCATAGCGAAAGGGTTAAAACTGTTAGAAAAGAACCTTTCTTGCAAATGCGGAGAACTCGACCTAATCATGAAAGATGGCAACATCCTTGTTGCTGTAGAGGTACGCGTTCGTAAAAATAATCTTTATGGAGGAGCCATCACCAGCATAACAAAATCAAAACAACAAAAACTTCTAAAAACGCTTGCCTACTTTCTTCCCTATCTATCCCATAAGCACTTTCAAAGCAAACAACCCTTTTGTCGATTTGATGCAGTTTGTTTTCAAGAGTCCCCTAGAGAAACGCATTGGCTAAAAAATATTTTCCTATAAATAACAATTTGAACCTATTGAAACATTTGATTGCTCTGAGAACGTATTTTTTCCCTATCTTCCCATCTAGCAAGGTTATACTAATAGTTTCATCGTTTATCATCAATGATTGCAATGGACTTAAAGAATAGAATTTCACAGCATTTTGAAGATAGTGCCGAAGCGCTTGCATTAAGTACTAAAATCCTGCAAGAGCCTCTTGCCAAAGCGACCTTTGCTCTCCTTCAAGCAATTGAGCAAGGCAATAAAATTTTAGCCTGCGGCAATGGTGGTTCAGCTGCTGACGCACAACACTTTATCGCTGAGTTAGTCGGACGTTTCGAAAGAGATCGTATCCCCTTGGCAGGCATTGCACTCAACACAGACACCTCTATTCTTACCGCTGTGGGTAATGATTACGGATTTGATCAAATCTTTGAGCGCCAAGTTCAGGCCTTAGGAATGCCGGGTGATATTCTCGTTGCCATAACGACTAGCGGTAATTCGCCCAATGTTATCAAAGCGATTGAGGCCGCTCATGCACGAGGCATGACGGTTATTGCTTTAAGTGGCAAAAAAGGTGGCGCCATGAATGAAGCACTTACCTCCAACGATATCCACCTCTGTGTTCCTCATGATAGAACGATGCGTATCCAAGAAATCCATATCTTATTGCTTCATATACTATGTGACGGTATTGATGCTTTCTTGTTAGGAGATTTTTCATGACTTCTCGACTCTTCCGCCCTGCTATGATTGCCGCTTTAACTGGAGCGACTTTATTATCAGGTTGCGTAACATCCATGGTTTTAGGCGGAGCAGCAGCGACAGGCCTAGTTGTTTCCGACCGTCGTAGCGCAGGCATGCAGCTTACCGATAAAACCATCGGCATAACCGTTGAAAATCGAGCCAAAACACAACTTAATGCCGACACCATCCGTGTTAATGCTACCTCCTTTAATCAACGCGTATTAATCACAGGCGAAGTATCCTCACAAGAAGACAAAAATCGTGTGACCGAAATTGCTCGTGGCGTTAATGATGTAAAAGAAGTGCTAAACGAGCTATTAATTGGCAAACCTGCCGAATTTAGTGTTCGTTCGCGTGACTCTTGGATTTCCTCAAAAGTTCGCAGCGAACTACTTATTACTAAAAATATCCCTTCTCGCACCATCTCTATCACCACTTCTCAAGGTGTGGTATACCTCATGGGTCAAGTTACCCAAGCCGAAGGGGATTTGGCCGCTCAAACAGCCGCCTCTGTCGATGGTGTAGTTCGTGTCGTTAAAGTATTTGACATTATTAGCAATGCTCAAGCAAATAGTTCAACGAGTAGTGTTTCTAGCACATCATCAAACACAAGCAATACTTCTTCAAACACATCGTCAGGAATGACAACGACTCCTTTACAGAACTAAACATGAATAAACTTATCATTGCGATTACTGCCATCATTATTGCTGTTGCAGGTTTTTTCTTCTTTTTCAATAAAGATAGTGCTCCTCATGTCACCTTCCAAACACTAGACGGTGGAAAAATCAATACTGAGGAACTCAAAGGCAAAGTAGTCCTTGTTAAATTTTGGGCAACCACTTGTGTGACTTGTGTTAAACAAATGCCGGATACCATCGAATACTACAACACCTATAAAGACAAAGGTTACGATACGATTGCTGTAGCCATGAGCTACGACAATACGGAAGCACTGCATAAATTCCGTGAGTCATACCAATTACCTTTTACTGTCGCTTATGACAAATCAGGTCAAGTTGCCACGGACTTTGGTGGTATTCGTTTCACCCCCGTGTCTTTTTTAATTGATAGAGATGGCAATATTGTCAAACGCTATATAGGCGAATACGATAAAAAAGAATTTATTCAAACCTTAGAAAAAACACTCGCACAAAAATAGGAGCAACAAATGGCAGAGCAAACCATTAGCCCATCAATCAAAGCTGACATTATTGCGGAATCACTTCCCTATATCAAACGCTTTCATGGTAAGACCGTTGTTGTTAAATATGGCGGCAATGCAATGACCGAAGAGCGCTTACAAAAAAGCTTTGCTCACGATATTGTGCTGTTAAAACTCATTGGATTAAACCCTATCGTTGTCCATGGTGGTGGTCCACAAATTGACTCTGCTCTCAAACGCCTAGGCAAAGAAGGTAACTTTATCCAAGGTATGCGCGTCACCGATGCCGATACCATGGAAGTCGTCGAGTGGGTTCTAGGAGGTCAAGTACAACAGGACATCGTGATGATGATTAATCAAGCAGGCGGTAAAGCCATTGGTTTAACGGGTAAAGACGGTGGACTTATTCAGGCTAAGAAAAAACTGATGCCCAATAAAGAAGATCCTAGTCAACCCCTTGATATCGGTTTTGTTGGTGAAATTACATCTGTCGACCCTGCGGTACTTAAAGCCATTATTGAAGATCAATTTATTCCTGTTATTTCTCCTATCGGCTTTAACTACGAAGAAGGCTCTGTCTACAATATTAATGCCGACTTAGTGGCAGGTAAAATTGCTGAAGTCTTAATGGCCGAGAAACTCTTATTAATGACAAATATCCCGGGAGTACTCGACAAGAACGGTAATTTACTTCGTCGCCTATCGACAGCAACCATTGATGCACTATTTGAAGACGGCACTATTACTGGTGGTATGATGCCAAAGATTTCTTCAGCCTTAGATGCTGCTCGCACAGGCGTCAACTCAGTACACATCGTTGACGGACGCGTTCCTCACTGCTTACTGCTAGAAATCCTAACAGATGACGGCGTGGGTACAATGATTACTGCCTAATCCCTTTGATATGGCGAAACTCATTCATCCATTACCCTCTAAAGCACATTACCCTGTCTCTGACAGGGTATGGCTTTTTGATTTAGACAATACCTTACACGATGCCTCACATTCGGTATTTTCTCAAATTGATAAGAGTATGACGACTGCAGTCATGAAGTCACTCCATTTAGACTTCGAACAAGCAACGGCATTACGTCAACAATACTGGGAACAATACGGTGCCACAATGATTGGCATGCAACGCCATCACGGCGTAGATCCTATTGAGTTTTTGCATATTAGCCATGATTTTGATATTGCTACTCATGTCAAAAAAGAACCTCACCTAGGACATCTCCTAAGACAAACTCCCGGGATAAAATATATTGTCACCAATGCGCCTTATGCCTATGCACGAGAGGTTCTCAAAACCTTAAAGATTGAAGATTGCTTTTCTGGTATTTGTGCGATTGATCATATGTTTTTACAAGGCGAATATCACCCTAAACCCTCTATGCGTTTAATGCGCACACTCTTACGAGAGCTAAATGTTCCTGCTAACCGCATTACGCTAGTAGAAGATACGCTAAAAAACCTGAAAGCCGCAAAGAAATTAGGTATGCGTTGCGCCCATATCGCAAATCCACATACACCTTTTAGTACGATTTACGATGGAAGAGCAGATTATGTGGATATCAAAGTTCACTCTATTCAGGCTCTACTACTTAATAAATGGGCGAGGAAATAGAGCCAGAGGCTCTCAGATGCCTCTCAGGGCTGTCCACTTCGCATCAGAACTTGCTCAGATTCGTCTGCGAGAAACAGTCAACTATGACTGTTTCTTGTCAAGACTCATCCACTTCGAGCCAGAGGCTCTCAGATGCCCTACGCAGGAAATAGTCGTCAATCGACTATTTCCTGTCGAAGGGCATCCAAACCCTTCTCATTGAGGGGTCTTCAGGATCCATATCATTAATAAGTCCCAATCCCGTCATCAATCCCAACATAGGTTTATTATTCGCCAATACTACGCCTTCAATATACTCTAATCCTTGATTTTTGGCCTCCGCTAGTAATTTTGACATAAGCTTCTTCCCTAAACCATGTCCCTGCCAATCATCTGCAATAACTAAAGCATATTCAGCACCTACTCCGTCGGCATTACGTAGATAATGAGCTAAACCAATAATAATCTCTTTAGGTAATCCTCTGTTTTCAGGATTAGGTATGGTTGTCGTCGCAACCAATGCCAACTCTCTGTGATAATCCACATAGGTATATCGCGTCAGCATTTTGGGTGTCAGTTCTTTCATCATCGACACAAATCGCATATAACGAGACTCATCCGATAAATTACGGATAAACGCTTGCATCTGCTCTGCATCTTCTGGGCGAATAGGCCTTAATACCCATTCATTCCCATCTTTAAACGTATGATGTTCAATTAAATAATCGGGATAAGGATAAATGGCCATATGCGCATAACCACCCTCTTCTGGCATATCTGGCATAACATGCTCTGTTAGCTTAATACGCACATCATGCACATTCAACTCTCTATATCCAATAATGATGGGATTAATTTCAATCTCTTCAATCCCGGGAAAATCTGTTACCAGCTCAGATACCGTTTCTAAAAGTTTTTGTAACTTTTTGAAAATCGGTGGTTCAACATACATTTGCAACTCTTGACGATACAAGCGACTACGCTCAATAAGCTGTGCAGCAAGATAAGCATTCAGAGGAGGTAAATCTAGCCCTTGGTCATCCACAGGTACTTTAACTTCATGACCGCCTTCACCAAAATAAATCCAAGGCCCAAAAACGGGATCCCTTTTTACCATCACTTTAAGTGCAGGAATATCATCTTCTACCGAATATTGCTCATCCTTATCATCCGCACCAAGATAAATATCGGCATGATAAAACTTGAGCAATTGATAGCTTTCTGCTTTGGTTAGCTCTCTACGCCCTTCTGCTCGCAAACCATTAATTAAATTAATCCCTGCTTGTTTATCAGGTGTCGCTGTATCAAAAAAAGGAATGCGTGTTTGCTGTAAAAGTTGCTGATTATAGTGATAAGAAATTAAGGCACCCATTCCTGAAATAGCGGTTTCTGGTGTACGAAACGCCGGTGAACCTGACTGGTCTATCACACGACGCAAAGGTTTCATCGAATACTCACCTAATAAGGTATTTAAGATAGGTTTTTTGGCTCGTGGAACAAACTGCACTAAATGATCCACTACTTTTTCCATATCCGTTGCATCATCTGGAGCAAGAACAACCATTAAAGCATCCACATTATTATCGTCCTGCAGAATCTTTAAGCCTTCTACTAACTTATCCCCTGTAATAGGCTCATACGCGATAACGGGATTGCCCACCAAGCATCCTGGCCCCAATAAGTCCATAAGTTTGGTACGTGTTTCTTGAGAAAAATCTGCCTGTTGCATATTATGATTGCAAGATAACATCTCATCCATCAATAACTGCGCCTGTGCTCGGCCATTAGCAATCACAGCCACTCGCCCTCCTTTAGGACGACGCTTATGCGTTAAGGCTTTTAACGAAGAGAACATATCAACGAAATAATGTACTCGCACAGCACCAGAGCGACGTAAAGCAGCATCAAAGACCTGATCGCTTCCCATTAACACCTTATCCGTACGTCCTGCCCGTAACACCACTACCGGTTTAACACTAGCTGCCGTTCGGATAGCACTAATTAACTCTCGTCCACTACTAAATTTATCCAAATAAAGCACGATACTATCTGTACGAGCATCGCCAGCTAGGTACTCAATAATTTCTGGAATATCCACATTGACCGTCTCTCCTAGAGAAACAATCGCCGATAAACCTATGTGCGTATCTAGTGCCCAATCTAACACCGACATAGCCAACATTCTTGATTGAGAAACCACCGCTACCCGTCCTGCTTTAGCATTTTCAGAACGGCTCAAATTCAAATTCAGATGAGGACGCTGCACACCAAAACTGCGCGCACCTAATAGCATCACTTTATTATCCTTGACCCATTGAGAAAGCAAAGCAGCACTTTCTTTAGGCTCCATATCAATAACATTCGGAGGTAATAACAAGAGTGCCTGAGGTGGTCGTGCAGATAAATAAGCTAATACTGCCGATAAGTGCGAAGGTTGCACACAAATAAGTGCTAACTCTTTAGATTCTGATAATGGACTATCTGCCAATACGGTAGATATAGACTGTCCTTCTTGAATATGAATCACCGTGGCATGAGCAGCGAATGATGCTGGAAGCGCTTTCAAAATAGGTAATTCAATATCCGTAATGACTAATAAAGACTTGGGCTCAAAAAAGGATGCTAAACGATGTCTTAACATTCGCGTACTCTCAGTCAACTTAAGTTAAAATACAGTCTATCTGTGTTTGCTACTATTTTAAACTTAGTAGCTATTTTTTGATTTATTTCTACTCAATTAATTCTATGTCTACCATTCGCACTCGTTTTGCTCCATCACCCACAGGCTACTTGCATCTAGGTGGTGCGCGCACCGCATTATTTTCTTGGGCTTTTGCTCGTCACCATAAAGGCACCTTTATTCTTCGTATCGAAGATACGGATTTAGAGCGTTCAACACCAGAAGCCGTCCAAGCTATTCTGGATGGTATGCAGTGGTTAGGGCTTGAGCATGACGAAGGTCCATTCTATCAAACAAAACGCTTTGATCGCTACAAAGAAGTTATCGCACAAATGCTCCAAAATGGCACAGCATACTACTGTTATAGCACACCCGAAGAAGTCGAACAAATGAGGGAAATTGCTAAGGCAAAAGGCCTGAAACCTAAATATGACGGTACTTGGCGACCAGAGACAGGTAAAACACTTCCTCCGATTCCTGAAGGGCGCAAACCCGTCGTCCGTTTTAAAAATCCAACAGAAGGTGTTGTCTCTTGGGATGATATGCTCAAGGGTACCATTACGATTGATAATCAAGAGCTTGACGACTTAATTATTGCTCGCCAAGACGGCACACCTACCTATAACTTCTGCGTGGTAGTAGATGATTGGGATATGCAAATTACACATGTCATCCGTGGCGATGATCACGTCAATAACACCCCTCGCCAAATCAATATTCTAAAAGCACTTAATGCGCCACTTCCTATCTATGGGCATGTCCCGATGATTTTGGGACCAGATGGTCAAAAGCTCTCAAAACGTCATGGTGCGGTAAGTGTTATGCAATATGATAGTGACGGTTACTTATCTGATGCCATGGTCAATTATCTTGCTCGTTTGGGCTGGAGTCACGGCGATGATGAGATTTTTACACGCGAGCAAATTATTGAATGGTTCGATGGCAATCACATGTCAAAATCTGCTGCACAATGGGATCCCAAAAAACTGAATTGGGTTAATGCGCACTATATCAAACAACTTGATGATGAATCACTTGTCGCAGCTGTTGCTCCTCGTATACAAGCACGCGGAGGCGATACCTCTATCGTAGATTTAAAAGCGGTCTTAGCCTTATTTAAAGAGCGCGCCGAAACACTTGAACAACTCGCTAATGATGCAATGTTATTCTGCTCTCCTTTTAAAGCAGCAGATAGCGAATTACTCGCACAGTTTGTGACACCAGAGGCTCGCCTATTAGTAAACGACTTCGCACAAGCCGCAGACAATCTAGCGCAATGGACTAGCGAAGAGCTCGCTCGTATCATTAAAGAAACCTTAGCTAAGCATAATGCAAAAATGCCCGCATTAGGTATTCCATTACGCCTACTCGTCACCGGACAGAAACAAACACCTGCTGTTGATCAAGTATTAGCCATTATGGGCAAAGACACCGTTCTCAGCCGACTAAAAGCCTAAGGACTGCAACCCTCTGCCCTGTTGGTTTTATGCTAATTTTAATAATTATTTGCATTTTACTTATCCTCGCAAAGCACCTTTTTATCAGGTGCTTTTTTTATAAGAGCACACCTTCTCTTTTTTCAAAAATTAATTTAAATATAAAACAAATTAAAAGTAAAAATACCTCTAAAAGGCCTGTGAAATCTGAATTTTATTCCATATGAAGATGAATAAAACATTATTTTTATCCCTTAATAAACTTCATCAAAATAGTTTAAATATAAAATTTTTAAATTAAAAACCATTAAAACCTCGCAAAACATTAGCTATCCACAACAAGATAAGTTATTGAACAATAATAAAAAACTGATGATTTTCAAGACAGTTTGTTGTAATCTTTCATTTATGTGTAAGCCTATATTTTTAAAGGCATACCGATGATGTCAATTTGATATATTTCTCATCTCACCTGGGGGATATCTCAAATTCAACAATTGCAATTAGGACCCTATTCAGGAGTATGATGATGGCAACTACAAAAGCCAAGGCACCTGCAAAAAATACTAAAAAAGTAGACGACAAAAAGACCGTTGCGACTAAAACTGAAGCAACAGCAAAAAAATCAACCACTAAAACAGTAGCGAAAGCACCTGCTAAAAAAGCGGCTGCTCCTGCTAAGAAAGCGGCAACTAAAACCGTAGCTAAAGCACCCGCTAAAAAAGCGGCTGCTCCTGCTAAGAAAGCGGCAACTAAAACCGTAGCCAAAGCACCTGCTAAAAAAGCGGCTGCTCCTGCTAAGAAAGCGGCAACTAAAACCGTCGCTAAAGCACCTGCTAAAAAAGCCGCTACTCCTGCTAAGAAAGCAGCAACTAAAACCGTAGCTAAAGCACCTGCTAAAAAAGCGGCTGCTCCTGCTAAGAAAGCGGCAACTAAAACCGTAGCTAAAGCGCCTGCTAAAAAAGCGGCTGCCCCTGCTAAGAAAGCGGCAACTAAAACCGTAGCTAAAGCACCTGCTAAAAAAGCCGCTGCTCCTGCTAAGAAAGCGGTAACTAAAACCGTCGCTAAAGCACCTGCTAAAAAAGCGGCTGCCCCTGCTAAGAAAGCGGCAACTAAAACCGTCGCTAAAGCACCTGCTAAAAAAGCCGTTGCTCCTGCTAAGAAAGCGGCAACTAAAACCGTCGCTAAAGCACCTGCGAAAAAAGCCGCTGCTCCTGCTAAGAAAGCAGCAACTAAATCAACAGAAACAGAAGCTAAAGCAACAGTTAATGTTGCAGAAAAAGTAGCTGAGGCAGGCTCAAAAAAAAAGTAACTGAACAAGCTGCCCCCAAAGCAGCACCAACGGTGACTAAAGCGAGTGCCCATAAAAAGGCGGATACCCCTAATCCTTGGCCATTTCCTACTGGATCACATCGTCCTTAAGTCTCTTTAGGTTATTTTTAAACGAAAACCGTTTGAACGTTTTATAATGTTCAAACGGTTTTTTTATTAGCTAAACGCATCTGCATAATGCTACTTATGAGCAGTGAGTTTGCTTTTGTTTGGAATAAATTGCAATGACCAATGCCTTAATTTTTTTAATATCAACGTTTGCCACGTTATTTTGTAGTGCCTTATTTTTAAGAGCATGGATTTTCTGGCGCCGTATTCCTTACTTCAATCCTTATTGTGCCTTTATCTACAAGTTAACGGATTTTATCGTTGTTCCTGTGCGTAAAATCATTCCCTCTAGTAGCAATATCGACTTTCCTAGTTTGATTATTGCTTATATCATTTGCTTAGTGCAGCTCTTCTTAACAACTAAGCTTGCCATAAATAGCATTGATGGTCTGAGTGAAGTCCCTGTGGATATGAGCATATTACCTATTGCTGCACTTAAAATTTTTATTAATGGTTTATTATCCATGGTGTTATGGTTGGGTATCGTCTATGCCATCCTCAGTTGGATAAGCCCGCTATCACCTTTTCAATCATTCTTACGCGCACTACTGGAGCCGATTCTTAGCGCTATTCGTCAAACGCTCCCTAAGTCTTTACAAACAGCGCCTATTGATATTTCATTAATGCTACTTATGATTGGGATTATTGCATTACAAATGATAGTCGTTTAAATAACTCACTCTATAAAATAATGTCCCACCAGCCATAAAGCTGCGGGACATTATTTCAAATACAGAGTAATTTCTGATACTCTAAATAGCCATTTCGGATTACATTTCTACGCCATAAGCCTCTTTTAATTTATCAGCGATTTCTTCTCTCGTATAGACATAATTTTGTGGGCCTTGTACTTCGATCTTTAATGTTCCCATCAAACTCGCTAAACAAGCACTTTCATACCATGACCACCCCTGAGTCAGACCATAAAGCAACCCTCCTCGATGCGCATCTCCACAGCCAGTTGGGTCACATACCTTACTTGCTTTTAAAGGAGGAATCTGTGTTTCTTCCCCTTTAATATACAAGCTTGCACCTTCTGCTCCACGTGTCACCACAATCGCCTCTAGAAAATGCGATAAGTCCTCAATGCTACGACCCAAACGCTGCTCGATAACAGACGCTTCATAATCATTAACTGTCATGGCTTGAGCCAAACCTAGCATTTTCTCAATATCCGCTTTATCAAAAAGCGGCATGGCTTGTCCTAAATCAAAAATAAAGGGAATACCTTGTGCATTCAATGATTCTGCATGAGCAAACATCCCCTCTTTAGAATCTGGTGCAACAATCGCCCATACAGCACCAGTTTTTTCAATCTTATTTGTATGAGAGCTCAACATAGCGCCCGGATGGAATGCCGCAAATTGGTTACCATCTAAATCAGTGGTGATGTGACACTGTGCGGTAAATGCATCTGGCAATACTTTAATCGCTTCAGTACTAATGCCTAAATTTTCAAAATGTTTAAGATACTCTGCACTATCCTTGCCTACCGTTGCCACAGGAATGGGATTACCACCCAACATCTTTAAACTATAAGCAATATTACCTGCACAACCACCAAACTCTTTTCTCATAGTTGGTACAAAAAAGGAAACACTTAACGATTTAATATTTTCGGGCAAAATATGATCTTTAAAATGCCCTTCAAATAGGGTAATCGTATCAAAAGCAACGGAACCACAAATCAATACTGGGGAACTCATAATGTTATCCTTAGGGGTAAAAAATACTGACTTCATAACTACTAATCGCATCACCCTCTAACATAAAAGGCAAATTGATTGCTTGACGAGACTGCGCAGGAAACAATTGTAAGACTTGTTCTGTCGCTAAATACTCCTTAGGCTGAATATTTTTGCTATTCATCACTGCACCCTCGGCATTCTTTAAACGCAGAATCAACATTGGCCATTCTTGTGCTTGATCCACTTTATTCACTAAAACCGCCTGCAATAATAACGCATGCTGACCACGCTTAGGCAACTTGGTTTTATCCACCGAAATCAATACATTTTCTAAACCCAAATTATCTACTGATTTCTGAACACCGACTTCACATTTAAATAAAGCACACATCTGTGTTAAAACAGGACGCGCCGCTGGAAACGACGTGCTAATTTGATTACGGAAGATATAAAACACTTGTCCCACAATCAATAATAACGCTAATAAAACAAGTACAAACAGCCCTAAACCAGAAGAGCGTCGTCTTGTAGGCTCATAGTCCTCGTCATAAACACTATCACCGACGATACGGAAATCACTATCATCGTCATGAATGCGCACATCCCGTGTATGACGAGCATCACCACCGATATAGTGATTATCTTCAGGCTCAACAGCATTCATCACAATACGAGGCTCTCCTCTCTCATGCGTCGGCGCTGACGGTACGGCATTATTCACATGAATATGTACCGTAGGCTGAGCATGCTCTTCCTTGCGCGGCACCTCAACTGGACGTACTGCCCCACTGAATTTGGGTGACGACGACTGATGCGCACGATAATGTGGCTCAACATGTGGCTGAATAAGCTCTGGCTCATGGTCTTCATTCAAAATAGGATAGTCGTCCTCTTCTTCATATAAATGCTCTAATGCATTAAAGACCTGACGACAAACGCCACAACGAACCATACCATTACGTTGCTCAATTTGCTGTTGATTTAAAGTTAAAACAGTTTCACACTGCGGACAACACGTTTTCATCATTAACTTACTTTACACCATGTAAACAAACCCAACCCTCTTCTGCTTTCCAGACACTTAGTTGGATATAAGGCGCATACGCCTGCGCTACTTCTTCTGCTTGACGCTCCAAAACGCCTGATAACACCAAATGACCACCTGTTTTTACACGACTAGCCAACATAGGTGCAAGGACTTTTAGTGGGTTTGAGAGAATATTTGCCACCACAATATCAAACTGACCGTCTGCTAACGCATCAGGAAGCATAAAATCTATTTCAACATTATTAACCTGTGCATTATAGTGACCTGTCACTACAGCTTGCTCATCAATATCAACCCCTAGTACACGCTTAGCACCGAGTTTTTTAGCAATAATTGCCAAGATACCCGATCCATGACCATAATCCAATATATCTAAGCCCGCTTGTACATTACGAGCCAACCATTCTGCACATAAATGTGTTGTTGGATGGCTACCTGTTCCAAACGCCAACCCTGGGTCTAGCTCAATAAAAATATTGTGATTATCTTCGTTTGCCTTTAACACATCTGGATTTTCTTTGTGCCAACTCGGTACAATCCAAATACGATCGGCAATTTGGATAGGGTCAAATTGTGATTGCGTCAAACGCACCCAATCCTCATTTGCCACTTCTCTCACGGTAGCAACGTCACTAAAATCTTTACCGCTTAATTCTGTTAGGGCAACTAACATTTGCTCCGCCGACACATCATCAGGCAACAAAGCAATCACATAATTACGCACCCACGCCTGCACTTCAGGCTCAGTTCCTGGCTCACCAAATAACGGTTTTTCACTATCCGTATTGAAATCTGCATCCTCTACTGATACAGACAATGCACCACACTCTAAAAGCAAATCAGATAAGGCCTCTGCTTCACTCTCTAAGCTTAATAGAACTAACTCTCGCATAATTTTCCTAACAGTCATTATTTATAAAAGTAACACAACCCCGACCAGTGATCGGGGTTGCGATAAGTGCCGATAAATAAGAAAAACTTACTTACCTAATTCACTTAATTTCTTCTCAAGGTAGTGAATGGTTGTACCACCCTCAACGAAGTTTGCATCATTGACTAAATCACGATGTAAAGGAATATTCGTCTTAATACCCTCAACCACCATTTCTGATAAAGCAAGATTCATACGAGATAAGGCTTGTCTACGTGTACCACCAAATGTAATCAATTTCGCAATCATTGAGTCATAATTTGGCGGAACTCGATATCCTGTAAACACATGTGAATCTAGACGCACACCCGGACCTCCCGGTGTATGCCAAGCACTAATCAGTCCAGGCGATGGAATAAAACTATAAGGGTCTTCAGCATTGATACGGCATTCGATTGCATGACCATTAAGTTGAATATCTTCTTGACGTAGTGTAAATGGTAACTGAGCAGCGACTTTAATTTGCTCTTGAACCAAATCAATACCCGTAATACATTCGGTCACAGTATGTTCTACCTGAATACGTGTATTCATTTCAATAAAATAGAACTCACCATTTTCGTATAAAAACTCAAATGTACCCGCGCCACGATACTTCATCTGACGGCAGGCTTGTGCACAACGTTCGCCGATAAAATTAACTAATTTACGATCAATACCTGGTGCAGGAGCCTCTTCGATGACTTTCTGATGGCGGCGTTGCATAGAACAATCACGCTCACCTAACCAAACAGCTTGCCCTTCTCCATCACCCATCACTTGAATCTCAATATGACGAGGATTCTCGAGGAATTTCTCCATATAAACTTCTGGATTATTAAATGCCACAGAAGCCTCTGCTTTTGTCATTTGCACTGCATTTAATAGGGCTGCCTCCGTATGCACAACACGCATACCACGACCACCGCCACCACCAGCCGCTTTAATAATCACTGGATAACCAATACGCTCAGCTGTCGCCAAAATATAAGCTGGATCATCAGGCAATGCACCGTCAGAACCTGGTACGACAGGCACACCTGCTTCAATCATCGCTTGTTTTGCACTGACCTTATCGCCCATCACACGAATCGACTCAGGACGAGGACCAATAAATACAAAACCACTACGCTCTACACGCTCTGCAAAATCTGCATTTTCCGACAAAAACCCATAACCCGGGTGGATTGCTTCTGCATCCGTCACTTCTGCAGCGGCAATAATCGCTGGCATATGTAGATAACTCTGTTGTGGTGCTGCGGGACCAATACATACAGACTCATCGGCAAGGCGCACATACTTCGCATCACGATCAGCCTCAGAATGCACCACTACGGTTTTAATACCCAATTCACGGCAAGCACGCTGCACACGCAACGCAATCTCACCTCGATTGGCAATAAGAATTTTTTGAAACATAGTCGCTAGCCTCAAAGCTTAAGCAATAACGAACAATGGTTGACCGAATTCAACTGGCTCGCCGTTTTCTACCAAAATCTCTTTGATAACACCTGTTTTATCTGCTTCGATTTCGTTTAATAACTTCATCGCTTCAATAATGCAGAGTGATTGACCTTCTTTTACTGATGCCCCCACCTCAACAAATGGAGGAGAGTTTGGATTTGGCGCACGATAGAATGTACCCACCATTGGTGCTTTAACAATATGACCACTAACCACTGGCTCCGCTGCCACAGGAGCAGCCGGCGTTGCTGCCGGAGTCACAGGCGCTGCTGATGCAGCCGCTACAGGTGCTGGTGCTGCAACATATGTCGTCGCTGCAGTCGCTTGTTGAGTTTTAACGATACGAACTTTACCGTCACCTTCGGTTACTTCAAGTTCAGCAATACCTGATTCAGCCACTAAATCGATAAGTGTTTTTAATTTTCTAAGATCCATAATGCTTCCAATATATTGGTCTCTGTTTTGAACGCAGTTTTTCCAAACCACACGAAAATAAGCTATTTTTTCGCAATGAATGACAAGGCAGCCTCATAGCCATATGCACCTAAACCACAGATGACGGCAAGCGCTTTATCAGACAAATACGATTGATGTCTAAACGTTTCTCTCGCGTGTACATTAGAAAGATGTACCTCCACAAAAGGAATTGCCACTCCCAACAACGCATCACGAATCGCTACACTTGTATGCGTATAAGCCCCAGCATTGATGATGATATAGTCAGTATTACCCATAGCCTCATGGATACGACTCACTATTTCACCTTCACTATTGCTCTGGTAGCACTCACACCTTAACCCCAATTCAGAACTTTTAGCCACTAAAGCCAGATTAATATCATCTAGTGTTTGCGAGCCATAAATATGAGGCTCCCTTTTTCCTAGAAGATTAAGATTTGGGCCGTTGATGATAAGTACTTTGTATGACATTTTATGTTCAACATCAAATAACGTCTATTTAACGACAAAATTACGCTTTTGTCTATTAATCTCGATTAATTTTCAAATTTTTGTTTGATTTTAAAACGATTGTTTAAAATTATGTTTGTGATATTTGCAACAGTTGCTTTTAGAGCAAAGATAATAGTTCCTGCAACTGCTCTTTATGCAATTCACCGAGATAAATAGCTTTAACCTGCCCATCAGCACCAAATAAAATACTAAACGGCAATCCACCTTTTGTATTACCCAACTGTTTAACAAGTTTTAAATGATGTGCATCCAACTGGAGTAAAGGATAAGATACTTGCACTTTACTTTCAAATTTTTGCATATTTTTTAAGCTATCTAAAGCAAGTCCCACCACAGGCAAATGAGGATTTTCTTTAGCAAAGCTATCCAATAACGGCATTTCTCTGACGCAAGGTGCACACCACGTTGCCCAAAAGTTCACTAAAACTGGCTTTCCCTTAAAGTCTGCCAAGCGTTTAAGCTGCGGATTATCCTCTGGTAAACTTTTCGCCTCAATCGCCCAAAACGTTTCTAACGCACTCTTGCTTATCTCGGGCTGAGAAACCCACGGTCTGGGTGCATCTGTCTGAGCGACAACTAAAGAAGCACTGCCTACCAAGAATAAAGATAATAAAAACTTGGACACTATCGCAAACTTCATAAGAAAACCTCTTCGTTAAACTTTCATAATTTTATCGCTATTTCTTATCTTTAGATAAAACCACCCTTAGAATACGCTTAAAATACTACTATTCGACATTAAGAGAAACATATGCATATTCATATTTTAGGTATTTGCGGCACCTTTATGGGTGGTCTTGCATTGATAGCTCGTTCTGCTGGACATAAGGTTACTGGTTGCGATACAGGTGTTTATCCACCTATGAGCACGCAATTAGAAGAACAAGGTATTGAACTTACTGAGGGATTTAGCGCAGATCAAATCAATTTAAACCCTGATTTATACATTATTGGTAATGTGGTGACGCGCGGTAATCCGCTAATGGAAGCCATTTTAGAGAAAAATCTACCTTATGTATCAGGACCACAATGGCTTGGTGACCACGTGCTACGTCAGCAGCACGTCCTTGCTGTCGCAGGCACACATGGCAAAACCACCACTAGCTCAATGCTAACGTGGATTCTAGAGTATGCTGGCTTACAACCCAACTTCCTTATTGGAGGTATTGCAAGCGACTTAGGCATCTCTGCTCGTTTTAGCCCAAATCACAAATATTTTGTGATTGAGGCAGATGAGTACGATACGGCATTTTTCGATAAACGTTCAAAATTTGTCCATTATCACACACGCACAGCTATCCTTAATAATCTAGAATATGATCATGCAGACATTTTTCCTGATTTAAAAGCGATTGAAACGCAATTTCACCATTTAGTCCGTACCATTCCTCAAAGTGGTACAGTGATTACGCCCACACAAGATGATGCATTAGAGCGCGTGATTGCTCGTGGCATTTGGTCAAAACAAGATCATTTTGGCTTAAACGCCAACTGGCAATGTGGTCAACGAGATGCAGCAGGTCAGTCTTTTGAAGTCATCTATCAAGGTAAAGTGGTCGGCAAAGTCAATTGGAAACATACCGGTACGCACAATATCAATAATGCCTTAGCCGCTATTGCTGCAGCTAAAGACATCGGCGTTGAGCCCGCCAAAGCCATTGAGGCGTTAAGCAAGTTCCAAGGCATTCGTCGTCGTATGGAATTACGTGGCGTAGTCAATAATATCTCGGTTTATGATGATTTTGCTCACCATCCAACAGCCATTGCGACAACACTTGATGGTCTACGTAAACGCGTTGGTAGTGCGCGTATTATCGGTGTATTGGAACCTCGTTCTAATACGATGAAGCTTGGTACTATGGCTGCACGGTTACCTGAAGCCTTAGCGCAAGCTGACTTAGTTTTCTGTTATGGTGAGACACAAGGCAAACATGCTCTTGGCTGGAAGCCAGAGGAAGTATTTGGGACACAAGCGGATAAAGTAAAAACTTTCCATGATATTGAACTCCTTAAACAAGCCTTGGTAGAGATTGCTCAAACTGGTGACCATATCATTATTATGAGTAATGGTAGCTTTGGCGGATTACACGATAAACTCTTAAAGGCCTTATGATTTTATACTTGCACGGTTTTCGTTCTAGCCCACAATCGGCAAAATCCCAACTTTTTGAAAGAGTGATGACTGCGCGTGGACAAGCGCATTTATTGATGTCCCCTGCATTGCCTGCATCACCCCAAAAAGCCATTGAGCTCTGCTTATCACTGACCAAAAATACACCTAAAGAAGACCTCTACATTGTTGGCTCTTCTTTAGGTGGATACTACGCCACCTACTTAGCTGAGACGCTCGACTGCCGTGCTGTATGTATTAATCCTAGTATCTATGCTGCTCGCGATTTAGCCACACAACTAGAAGTGCGCACACAGTATCATAGCGAGGAACCTTTTGAGTTTAAAGCATCCTACATTAAAGAGCTTGCTGATTTATTTATCCCTACACTGACTAAACCGGAACGATTTTTACTCTTAGCAGGCATGCAAGATGAACTATTAGAATGGCAAGAAATGCAAGCTCGCTATCATGGCGCAAAGCAAATCATTGCGCCAGATCAAGATCATGCATTTAGTGGTTTTGAACATTACCTCCCGACTGTTTTAGATTTTATTTTCTCTTAATGCCGAATGTACGTACTCTTTGAAGAATCAGGTCAATTTAAAAGTGCCACTATCCTGTCAGAAGCTGACAGTTCCTTACAAGTCGAAACCACCTCTGGCAAACGCAGCAAGATAAAGCGAGCCAATGTTATTTTTACATTTAAAGACGCCCTACCAGATACACTTATCGAGTCAGCAACACAATTAGCCAATGATATTGATGTCGAATTTCTGTGGGAGATGGGCCCCAAAGAAACATTTAATGTAGAACGCATCACCAAAGAGTATTATGGCGACAACGCAGGTACGGTTGAGAAAACTGCGCTACTCCTTTGCTTACATGCCAACCCCATTTATTTTCATCGCAAAGGAAAAGGGCTTTACCTCTCAGCTCCAGAGGAGATTATCAAAGCAGCACTACTTGCACAAGAGAAAAAACGTCAACAAGCTCAACAACAAGAAGAATGGACGCAAGCACTTGTTCAAGGAGAGGTTCCTGAGGTATTACGCGATATTTTGCCTACGTATCTTAATAATCCCGATAAAAATACATTAGAATGGAAAGCCTTTAATCAAGCCTTAGACATCACAGGTTTACAACCCGCAGAATTTTTATTAAAACTGCAAGTATTCCCGCATGCTTTAGCCGTCCATCGTGCAAGATTCCTGGGGCAATACTTCCCTAAAGGTACTACTCATGACGATGTTGAGATTCCAACATGGGAGCCGTTGGAGCGTGCAACAGTAGATGCCTACTCTGTGGATGATATTTCTACAACTGAAATTGATGATGCCTTTAGCATCCAAAAGATTAGTGAAGAAGAATTTATCTTCGGTATTCATATTGCCTGCCCAGCACTGGCCGTTAGTCGAGATAGTGATTTAGACAAGGTGGCAAGACAGCGTATGTCTACCGTCTATTTCCCGGGCGATAAAATCCCTATGCAAAGTGAGAAACTTATTCAAGCTTTCTCCCTTAATGAGGGCAATTATGCTCCCGCGCTCTCTCTTTATATCACCGCCAATATTCAAACAGGCGAAGTAATTGATGAACAAACAAAACTTGAAGAAGTCTTTATTAAAGAAAATCTTCGCACCAATCATCTCGACCATGTTCTTAGTGCCGAAGCGTTAGAGAATCCGCTTAGCGAGTTACCGCACGCAAATTTATTTAAACCGATGTGGGCATTGACTAAGCATCTTAGTAAGGCACGAGAAGAGGTTCGAGGGAAACCAGAGAATCATAATCGCGTTGAATATCTGTTTAGTTTAGAGGGGCCAGCTGATGACCCAAACTCTCAGCTCACTCTCACGCCACGGTTACGTAATGCTCCACTTGATTTGATGGTGGCAGAGTTTATGATTCTCTGCAATAGCCGTTGGGCAAAACTCTTAGACGAATTAGGATTGCCAGGTATTTTTCGTTCACAACAAAATGGACGTGTACGCATGAGTACTCATGCCCTCATTCACGAGGCTATCGGCGTTCACCATTATGCATGGACAACTTCGCCATTACGCCGTTATATCGACTTATTTAATCAACGACAGTTAATTGCGGCTGTTAAACACGGCATCTCTGCTCGCTTGGTAGCACCTTATAAGCCTAAAGATGCTGATATTTTTTCTATTATTAGTCGCTTTGAGTCTTGTTATACTAGCTATTCAGATCATCAAAATAAAATGGAGCGCTATTGGTGCTTGCGTTACGTAGAGCAAAATAATATTAAACGCACAACAGCTACTGTTCTCCGTGATGATTTAGTACGACTCGATAATATGCCTCTCGTTATTGCTGTTCCAGAGCTTGTGGATGCTCAACGGGATGATAGAGTCGAAATTGATATTCTATCTGTAGACCTCTACAACCTTAAGGTAGAAAGTCGTCTAATTCAATTATTGGAAAGTTAGAATGAAAAAATTTGCTGTTTTTGGTAATCCCATTAAGCATAGCTACTCTCCTAAAATGCACCAACTATTTGCAGAGTATTGCGGCCTTAAAGACTTTAGTTATGTCAAAACCTTTGTCGATATTGATGCTTTTGAACAAACAGTAAAAAATTTCTTTAATCAAGGCGGTAAGGGACTGAACATCACCGTTCCCTTTAAAATAAGAGCTTTTGAATTAGCCAACATACTGAGTGACAGAGCATCAAGTGCTGGAGCGGTGAATACCTTATGGCATAAAGACGGCAAAATTTATGGCGATAATACGGATGGTATTGGTTTAGTTAACGATATTAAACGTCTTAGCATCACTCTCAATAATGCACATATTTTACTTATCGGTGCAGGTGGCGCTAGCCGAGGAGCCATTCTTCCTCTGATAGAAGCGGGTTGCTCACATCTTCACATCGCTAATCGTACCGAACAAAAGGCACATGAACTGATTCAAACTTTTAGCCATCTCAAACAATTATCCGCCAGCGGTCTAGATAACATTACTGGACAATGGGATATTATTATCAATGCAAGTGCCAGCAGCTTATCTGCTGATGAACTTCCTCTCCCGACCTCTGTATTTCATCAAGTAAAATTAGCTTACGATATGCTTTATACCGCTGATGCACAGACTCCATTTACACAACAAGCGCATCGACATGGTGCTTTACAATGTTCTGACGGGCTGGGCATGTTGGTATATCAAGGTGCTGAGGCGTTTAGCATTTGGAACGGTATGTACCCAAACCCAGAAGAAGTATTAGGTATACTACGCAAAGAGCTTCAATGTCAGGTCTAGCACAATCCATTACACAACACCCTATTCGTACGAGTCTTAAGTGGAGTCTATTGACTCTACTCGGGCTTGTGCTGGCTTATCAAATTTTTCTGTTTTCCCACGTTTTACTCTATCGCTTTATCAATCCAAGCAGTACGGCTTTTATGCGTGCTCAGGCGGCCGAACTAGACAATAAAACTATCCAATATATATGGGTTGATTATGAGAATATCAGCGCTTCTTTGAAAAAAGCGGTTATCGCCTCAGAAGATAGTGGCTTTAAGCAACATGGTGGTGTTGAGTGGTTAGCCATACGTCATGCTTTTATGTTTAACCTCAAGCAATGGCGCAAAGGCAAAGAAAGAATGCGAGGGGGCTCGACAATCAGCCAACAACTCGCCAAAAATCTATTCCTCAGTGAGGATCGTTCTTACTGGCGTAAAGCACAAGAACTGGTTATTACCTATATGCTTGAATGGACAATGCCAAAAAAACGTATTCTAGAACTCTATCTCAATACCGCACAATTTGGAGAAACCGTATTTGGTGCCGAAGCGGCAAGCCAATTTTACTTCAAAAAGAGTAGCAAACAACTCAATAATCATGAGGCTTCTCGACTAGCCGTACTACTACCTAACCCTCGCTACTATGGTCAGCATATCAAAGGCGCTTATGTGAATGGTAGGGCAAGCATCATTCGCCAACGTATGCGCCAAGTCAGTCCACCTTAACACATACCGTAATTGTTAAGCTTTTGTGACAAAGTGGATTTCATAAAGATAAGCGCCCACAATGTTATTATAATAAGTTGCCTTTTAAATAAAAAACATACGATGAAAACTGCTCGACGTTACCTTGCTAGTGAAATTTATCGCACCACCATTGCGGTTATTTTGGTGCTACTCGGTCTATTTATCTTCTTTGATATGATTGATGCACTAGATAATCTCAACGAGAAGTTTACCTTTGTATCATTACTCTACGTACAAGCCTTACAAATCCCTAACCGTCTCTATGATTTATTACCCATTTGCGTACTCATTGGCACGGTCATTGCCCTGGCTGGTCTAGCACAAAGAAACGAATTAGTTATCCTTCGCGTATCAGGCATTAGTAGCAAACGCCTATTATGGATGTTATGGCTGATTACCATTCCTTTTATGATTTTTGCAGCATTTGTTTCGGAAGTCGTCACCCCTTATACAGAAAAGAAAACAAGTGAATTTACAATCTCTGCACTAGGCAAGAATAGCACGAAGATGGATAGTGGTTATTGGTTTAGAGAGCCAGTCGATGACGCTCATTACCGTGTTATCAATATTCGTCGTTTGAACTCTAGTACTGAAATAGACACTATCACTATTTTCGAATATAACACGCAAGATAATCAACTCTCTAGCGTAACGAATGCTGCCAAAGGCATTTTACAGCATGGTGAACTTCGTTTAGATAATGTCACCACTCGCACGTTAACATCCAATCTTGCCCAAGTACTAACGAATGAGCAAGCACCTCTTGAAAGTATTTCAAGCTTAAAAACTCAAAAAACAATCAGTTTTAAAACCTCACTAACGAGTGAGCGATTGGTAGCAACAGAGTTGCAACCCGATAAGATGAGCACACCTGATTTACTCAATTATGTCCAGTACTTAGAAGAAAATAATCTGCAAGCTAACCGTCATATTGTTGCGCTCTGGCGTAAAGGAAGCTATCCATTTACACTTCTTGTTATGATTACGCTCGCGGCTCCTATTGGTTTTGTACAAAGTCGTAAAGGTGGTGTAGGGGCCAAAATTTTCTTGGGTATTTTGATTGGCATTATCTTCTTTATGGCTAATCAACTGGCCCTCAATGTGGGAATGCTCAACAACCTCCCGCCTTGGTTAACTGCCCTTCTACCCAATATCATTGCCTTAATTTTAGCTTTTGGAGCGCTTTATTTAATGGAGCGCCGTAGTAAACCTCGTAATTTTATTCATGCCAAATAAAAAGACCCCGACTATCTGGGCTATCGGCGATGTTCAAGGTTGCTGTGATGCCCTACAAGAATTACTCAATCATCCTGAGATTAAAGAGGATGAACACGCACAGTTTTGGTTTGCTGGTGATTTGATTAACCGCGGACCTCATTCGCTCAAAACATTACGCACCATTATGCAACTTGGCGAACGAGCTGTTTGCGTCTTAGGCAATCATGACCTACACCTCTTAGCGGTCTACGCAGGTATTCGTCGCGAAAATAAATCAGATACCATTGATGAAATTCTGCAAGCACCTGATGTAGAGGAAATTATCCATTGGCTACGCCACCGCCCTCTTGCTCACTTTGATCAAAATCATCTGATGGTGCATGCAGGTGTGATGGCAAAATGGGATGAAAAGAAAACGCTCAAACTTGCCGCAGAGGTTTCTGATGCATTGCAATCCAAACATTGGCAAAAATACCTACAAAAGATGTACGGTAACGAACCTAACCGTTGGCGTGATTCACTCACAGGCTCCAAACGCCGTCGTGTGATTATCAATGCCTTAACGCGTATGCGTATGTGCTTTGAAGATGGCTCTATGGAGTTTGGATCTAAAGACTCGCCCTTCGATAATAAAAGCAACGATATTATGCCCTGGTTTGAATTACCCAATCGCAAAACCGAAAAAACCACTATTATTTTCGGTCATTGGTCAACATTAGGATTAATGATTAGAAAAAACCTCATCGCGCTAGATACGGGTTGTGTTTGGGGAGGTAAATTAAGCGCTATTCGCTTAAGTGATCGTAAACTAGTACAAGTTGAATGTACTGGAAAAAGAAGGTAAGAAAGTACGTAGTGTAGCTCTTACGATTTATAAAAGCGCTACGTCCCTTCCCACTTTGGACCACCAGAATCAATACCAAACAACTCCAACATACGTGCTACTGTATGGTCAATCATCTCCTCCAAATTCTTGGGGTGATGATAAAATGCAGGTAATGGAGGAAAAATAATACCGCCCATTTCTGTGACCGCCGTCATATTACGCAAATGTGCCAGATTAAACGGTGTCTCACGTACAGCTAACACTAAGCGGCGACGCTCTTTAAGATGAACATCTGCAGCACGCGTAATTAAGTTATCAGAGAAACCATGCGCACAAGCTGCCAAAGTACGCATTGAACATGGCAACACAATCATACCTGCCGTATCAAATGCCCCACTCGCTAGCGTCGCACCGACATCCCTAAAACCATGTACATGGTCTGCCAAGGCATTGACCGACTTGCGATCCATACCTAACTCATAATGAATATTTAACAAACCTGAAGGAGATACGATTAAGTGAGACTCCACATCAGGAATCTCCTTAATACGCTCAAGCATACGAATGGCATAAATAGAGCCTGTTGCCCCTGTTATGCCAATCACTAATCGTTTAGTCATTAAACGCGCCTGCTTCTTCTAGTACCGTTTTTAGCTCACCATTACCAGCCATTTCTGTCATGATATCTGCACCACCAATAAACTCACCCTTAACATAGAGCTGAGGAATGGTTGGCCAGTTTGAAAATTGCTTAATACCTTCACGCACTTCTTGATCTTCTAGCACATTTACTGTTACCAGTTTCTTAACACCAAGCTCACGCAGAATTTGTACCGCACGACCAGAGAAACCACATTGTGGGAACTGTGCAGAACCCTTCATAAATAAAACAACAGGGTGGTCTGTTACTGTTTGGCGAATAAAATCTTGAACTTCACTCATCATAAAACCTTTTACAAAATTTGGACTAAAAACTTATTGTACTAATTTTTTAGAGCGGTTGCGCTTTAACCTTAGCAATCGTACGACTACTCAGCTAACCATACTCCCCCACTCACTCGTTCAATACCAGCCAGATCACGAATGCTACACACCTGAGCAAACCCAGCTTGTATCAATAACGCTCGCACTGCCTCAGCCTGATTCCAACCATGTTCAAGATAAATAGCACCTCCCTGTGTTAAATGACGAGGTGCTTGCTGAATAATGATGCGATAACAACTTAAACCATCCGCGTTGTCCGTTAAGGCTAATCGTGGCTCAAAACGCAAATCACCTTGACTCAAATGCTCATCGCCTTGATGAATATAGGGGGGATTAGAAACAATCAAATGGAAAGTCTCTCCACAGAATTGATCAAACCAACTACTTTGACGAAAATCCACATCGAGTTTGAACTTTTCTGCATTAACTTGTGCAATCGCTAAAGCTTCCTGACTAATATCACTCGCAAACACCTGAGTTTGTGGAGCAAAGTGCGCAATGGATAATGCAATAGCTCCACTCCCAGTACCCATATCTAATACACGTGCTGTCACTTTATCTTTTAGGAACCCTAACGCCGCTTCAACCAAGGTTTCTGTATCTGGTCGAGGAATTAAGACTGCCGGACTCACCGTAAAATCCAATCCCATAAACTCTCTCGACCCCATAATATACGCCATAGGCTCACCAGCGGTACGTCGATTACACAAAGCTTGTAAAGCTTGCCATTGGTGCTCACTCAAAACATCAAGATCATGCGTAATCATCCACGCACGAGAAACTCCCAGCGCTTGCTCTACCAGCATCTTTGCCTCCAATAAAGGTAAGCCTGACTGTGCAAAAAAATCTCTTAAGGTATAGGGAGAATTAGTCATCACCTAATGCCGCCAATAACTCCGCTTGACGCTCTGCAATCAACGCACCTGTAAGCTCATCTAAAGAACCTTCCATAATTTGCGCTAATTTGTATAAAGTCAAATTAATACGATGATCAGTCACACGACCTTGTGGATAGTTATATGTACGGATACGTTCCGAGCGGTCACCTGTACCCACCAAGCTCTTACGCTCTGCGGCCTCTTTGGCCTGTTGCTCTTGCCGTTGAATATCATTAATACGCGCCGCTAATACACTCATCGCACGCGCTTTATTCTTATGTTGCGAACGGTCATCTTGACACTCTGCCACAATACCTGTTGGAATATGCGTAATACGCACCGCAGAGTCGGTCTTATTAATATGCTGACCACCTGCACCACTTGCACGGAACGTATCAATACGCAAATCTGCTGGGTTTAAAACAACCTCTGCCAACTCATCGGCTTCTGGCAATACCGCTACTGTACATGCTGAAGTATGCACACGTCCCTGAGACTCGGTTTCAGGCACACGTTGAACACGGTGAGCACCTGATTCGTACTTAAGACGACCATAAACACCCTCACCTTCAATACGCGCAATCACCTCACGATAACCACCTAACTCTGATGGGTTTTCACTCATTACCTCGACACGCCAACCATTTTGCTCTGCATAACGACTGTACATACGGAATAAATCTCCAGTAAAAATCGCACTCTCATCACCACCCGTACCCGCACGGATCTCTAGGAACACACTACGACCGTCATCTGGGTCCTTAGGTAGCAATTCAACCTGTAATTGCGCCTCTAGCTCCTCAATACGCGCCTTAGCCGCCTTCATTTCTTCCTCACCCATTTCTTTCATATCAGGGTCAGACATCATCTCAATCGCTGTAGCTAAATCTCCCTCTGTACTCGTATAAGTCTTAAATAATGCCACCACAGGGTCAATTTCACTGCGCTCACGAGAGAGTTTACGGAAACGATCCATATCTTCTACCGTATCAGGCTCCGCTAAAATAGCGTCCACTTCAATAAGACGTTGACTCAACTGTTCTAGGCGAGAACGCATAGATGCTTTCATAATAAAATCTCAACTAAAAAATAATTTAAATTTAAAAAATAGATTGCCAACATAAATCTTTATCACCCTCTCAAGGATGATGAACAAGCGATTTATTAGCTAATGTTCTGCTTGTGAGATAGACGATTGTGCAGGCGTTGTATCGTCTTTTTCTTGGTAAGGGAATAACTTAGGCAGCACATCTAAGAGTTGTGCCTTTTCCTCTGCTTGACTACGATTTAATGCTTGCATAGGCGCATGCATATATTTTTGAGTTAGTGATTTTGCCAGACGCTCTAGCGCTTGCTCTGGACTAATACCTTTAGCCAATAACTTACGCGCTTTTTCTAGCTCAAGCTTTGCAACAACATGAGCACCATGGTTAAGTCCTTGGATAACTGGCACAACACTACGGTTTTGTAACCAATGCATAAAATTCTGCACACGACTATCGATAATGGCCTCTGCTTGCACTACCGCTGCCTGACGAGCATCATTGCCCATTTGCACCACACGACCCAAATCATCCACCGTATAAAGATAGACCTCACTCAAGGTCGCTACTTCTGGCTCAATATCACGAGGCACCGCCAAGTCCACCATCACCATAGGGTTAAAACGGCGCTGGCGAATGGCCTTTTGAATCATACCTAAGCCCAAAATCGGTAAAGTAGATGCCGTACAGGACACTACGATATCATACTCATGCAAATGGTCTGGTAAATCTGCAAGACGCATTGTCTGCCCATCAAAGCGTGAAGCCAATGCCTCACCTCGCTCTAATGTACGATTAGCGACCATAATCGACTTAGGATTCTGTGCAGCAAAGTGAGTTGCACATAGCTCAATCATCTCTCCTGCCCCGACAAATAGCACCTTAGTATCGCTAATATCACCAAACACTCGCTCAGCCAGACGAACAGCCGCTGCCGCCATAGAAACAGATTGAGCTCCTATCGCAGTCTGCGTACGCACCTCTTTCGCTACAGAAAAAGTCTTTTGGAAGAGTTGATTCAGCATCGTGCCCAATGCACCTGCCTCATCAGCTGTACGCACCGCCGTCTTCATCTGTCCAAGAATCTGCGCCTCACCCAACACCATTGAGTCTAGACCAGAGGCAACACGAAACGCATGACGTACCGCTTGCTCTTGATTGTATAAATACAGATGAGGACGAATAAGACTCGCATCTAAAGAGTTAAAATCAGCCATCCATGTTGGAATATGATCCACAATCTCAGGACGTGCGGCAAGATATAACTCCGTGCGATTACATGTCGATAAAATTGTCGCCTCTTTTAAAGAAGAACCAAATGTCGAGCGTAACGCATCTAATGCAGGACGCACCAAATCACCAGCCATAGACACCCGCTCACGCACCGATACCGGTGCCGAGTGATGATTTAAGCCAAATGTGAAAACGTCTGCCATAACGGGAAAACTAAACTGAAATAAATATTTATGCAAAAGAGATTGGTAAAATGCTATCTGTCGCTACACGCACCTCATATCCTCTGCACACAATCCATTAATGTGAATGTGCTCTATTATACTCCTTGAAAGACGCATATTTGTATTAAAAAAACAACATCAAAAATAAAAAAACTAATGATTTCAATAGTGAAAAACTAAGTTTGATGATTTTTTATAAATTTTCCTTTTATCTTTTTTATTTTTAGGTTAATATTATTTTCTCAAGGCCAGGTAGCTCAGTCGGTAGAGCAGAGGATTGAAAATCCTTGTGTCGGCGGTTCGATTCCGCCCCAGGCCACCAGAATTTAAACCCGTTAGGCGCAAGCTTAACGGGTTTTTGCATATTGCCAATCCTAATTAGAGTTAAAAATTTTAGATAAAGGATAAAATAACGCTTCTTTTCCATTAACAGACTCATCAAAGGGAATAAAACCTAGGTGTCTGTAAAAACGGCTAGCACTATCATCTTTAGCTACAACAATCACCGCTGATACCGCTAATGCACTATTTTTGACTCGCTCAATAGCATCATAAATCAACACTGACCCAAAACCCTTACCCTCAAACTGTTTATCGATAGCCAAACGACCTATCAATGCTACTGGCAGTACCTCGTAAGCTGCTCGCCTCTGAACGTTTTCAGGAAAACTTGTTAGAGGAATCGAACTCGCTGAAATTGTGTAGTACCCCACCACGTCAGCATTATCAGAAAGTAAAACGTAACACTTCGCTAGATTACGTTTTTGGTCTTGAGCGGCAAATTTTCTTAAATACTCATTTAAAGCATCAAAACGACTGGCAAAATCCTTTTTATTCACTGAAGAAGACAATTCAACGAACGAATATGTCATTTATTTTTCCTGCAAAATGGCTTGATGGCGTTTGGCAGCTCGTTTCATTGCCTCATTAGGCTCATAATCTTGTGCTAATGCATTAATCAACTTATGCTGATCACTAATAGCCAACTCAATCAAAGAATGCTCTTTAATGGCTTTTGTTGCCTCAGAATAAGCAGAATTAACCACAAACTCAGTAACCGATTTACCAGTCATTTTTGCAGCTTGCTTAATGATGTTATAAATATCCTGCTGTAGTCTTGCTTCAAGACGAGCCGTTGCTATTTTTTCCATACAAAATCTCCTATACACGATAAATTATACGGCAATTTGCCGTATATATCAATTATATGATTAAAAATACTGATACAAATAATCCTCTAAGCAGATATGGAAATTTTGGATACCTCTCTGTTGTTTGTTTTAGAGTTCATTTCTTAATCTGCTAAACTAATGCGTGTACAGCTGATTGCTCGTGTTTTGTTCCGCTTAGAGTTCATTTCTTAATCTGCTAAACTGTATTGAGTTGTCGCGTATCGTTATATTCTGTTCCGCTTAGAGTTCATTTCTTAATCTGCTAAACTCTGATGGTTGATACTGTAATCGCATTGCCATTCCGCTTAGAGTTCATTTCTTAATCTGCTAAACTTTTAAGTAATGCCCATAACTGCATCCCATAGTTCCGCTTAGAGTTCATTTCTTAATCTGCTAAACTTTTAATATTGGCAGTATAATTAAAAATATGTTCCGCTTAGAGTTCATTTCTTAATCTGCTAAACTAAGCCTGTTTAAACATCATAATGTTAAGTTGTTCCGCTTAGAGTTCATTTCTTAATCTGCTAAACTCGTACAAGCACACACAATTATTAAAGACATGTTCCGCTTAGAGTTCATTTCTTAATCTGCTAAACTTATGTAGATTGGATTAATCGCCTCAACTTCGTTCCGCTTAGAGTTCATTTCTTAATCTGCTAAACTTTAGCATATTTAATACAGTGGCATCATCTAGTTCCGCTTAGAGTTCATTTCTTAATCTGCTAAACTATCGCCATCTTGCTTTTGAAAAGAAATTAAGTTCCGCTTAGAGTTCATTTCTTAATCTGCTAAACTAAATGAAAATAGAATTGACTTACATTAACGGTTCCGCTTAGAGTTCATTTCTTAATCTGCTAAACTGAGTGCTCGAATTTCCACGCACGATTACTGTTCCGCTTAGAGTTCATTTCTTAATCTGCTAAACTCTGCCTCTGCAACATTAGTCACTATGGAGTGTTCCGCTTAGAGTTCATTTCTTAATCTGCTAAACTATCGCTTAGTTTTAGCTTTCTGTCGGCATTGTTCCGCTTAGAGTTCATTTCTTAATCTGCTAAACTCGATACCCCATAACACTTTGATTTGAAAAGATATTATGGGGTATCAGTTTATAAAAATCACTCATTAAAATAACTCAAATTGATCTGGTGAACTTTTTTCTGGCTGTCTAACCTGTCCATAGAATGAAATAATCTTCTCGTATTGCTTATCAGTAAACTGCATTATGTTCACTTTACCACCTTTTGGCAAAGCTGCACAGATACGTTGGCAACACGTTTCAATTTGTTTAGCACTCGTAAAAAATCGCATATATACACTGAACTGTGCCATCTCAAATCCCAAGTCTAATAAATAATTCCGAAACTCTGCTGCCTCTTTACGCTCAGCCTTCTGCGTAACGGGCAAATCGAACATGACAAGTAACCACATTGCTCTATACCCCGATAACATACATCTCTCCTACATAATCGCCCCTAAAATAATAGGCGCGCCAATAAGTGGCAATTCTAGTTTTTCCCTCTCTCCCAAATACACTTGTGCCAATGAAACTGCTAACTTCTGAGCACAAACCGTTATCGGTACCATCCCTGCCTCGGTAACCAAATCTTCATACATTAATCGTGCTAATTGTCGCTTACTGTCAGGATTAACATCATTTACACCCTCTTGCAAAAGCTGATACACCTGATAGTCTACATAAGGTCGAAAAGGCTCAATAAGATCATCCACCAATCGCATTGGATTAGAGGCATTGCTATGATGGATTCCTATACTAGGATGCAAGCCAGCCGCAATCACCGCTCTAGCTACTGTTGCTCTTAAAATGGTATAGCCATAGTTTAGTAAAGCATTAGCACCTTCCCCTCGTCTGTCACGCCGAAAATCTTTACCAAACAATAATGTCCAATATCGTCTAGCCGCTTGTGCCTCTACATTATCTGGATCACCACTACGCACCTTACTCACCAAGGCACTTAGCGGCTTATCTGGCACCTCAATAGCACGCAAAACATTTGCCTGTTGTGCAATCTTATTTTTGATTAATTCTGCCCATAGCCGTTTTTTCAATGGTAATTTTGCATTAATCTGTGCATCAATGCGTTTAGACACTTCAAAATTACCGCCAATCGGCCAAAGCATACCAATAGCATTATGATTATTAGCACACAATACAAAGGGAGCTCCTTTCTCTGCCAACATAATTAATACATTATTGGTATATGAGACGCCATACGCATTCACTATAAGCGCACAGATATCATCACAAGGAATCCGCCCTAATTCTTTTTTATCGCCATCAGTCGCTTTAACAACTAAAAAACCACGATAAACAGACAGATGGCGATTGTTGTCAGCTATTTCGACAATTCGCCCTAACATCATTTACTCCTTAAAACCAGGATCTTTTAAACGCCCCGTTGCCGATACAGTAGTCAAGCGAGCTTTAGCCTTTTGCAACGAACCTGCTGTTTTAAACGTATATGAGAATGGATCATCCTTATCTCTATTTCTAGCATCCACATTAGATTCATTATGAGGTGCTAACGTGATTACTCCATTCGTAGACAAGGCACACACTCTATATAAACCAAGCAAATCACTATGCTCCATCTTAATTAAATCATTCCGCATCAAACGCATCACTAATGGTTTACCATTTTGCGCTAATGTTTTATGACGCAATTGCTCCAATCCTTGTTTCCGCACTATTTGATAAGCATCGTATGTACTAATAACATCGGACTGCCATTTTCCTTTTTCATTAAGGAAAATTTCCATGCAATAATTACTATCGCCTTTATACCCCTTATAAGCCTTAGGAGAACCATCAGCATTCATTCCATGACGTTTATTCGCTTTCTCGCAAGTCATCGGAATAACATTTAACGCTTCGATGACCTCAGTTCTACGTCCATCAACTACCTTATGATGATGCATTTTCCCATCACCCAATAAACCATACGCCGTATCATTATGCATCGCACCCTCATGACTATGGTCTGGCTTATAACTCACCCAAATAGCACTCACAGCTCGTCGCACCTGCTCACGGAAAGTCGGCCATGGTGGCTCGATACGTTGAATAAGACGACTATATTGCTTACCTTGCGTTCTGGCATTCTCTGTCGCAAAGCGTTGCAACATACCTCGATCCGTCATTGCGATTACGCAAGCATCGACAGCATGATGTCTATGGTCATGACGATTTTTCTTTTCTTCTATTTCATCTAAAATCGCATTCAACCCCAATTGCGTACGTAGTAATGCCGTTAATTGTCCTGGTATTGCCCAAGTATGTTTCGGACAAATCACACTAATATACTCTTTGGCAATACGACTAAAATAACGTGTATCATTCAGTGCTCGTGCTAGGAAATCCTTATCCTCACGCAACCATTTTTCATAAGCACCCTCAGCAAAACGGTAACGTTTTTCCTTTTTCATTCTACCCGTACGATTAAGGATGTCCGCATAATGAATACCTTCAATCTGTTGACCAGCAAAAGCCTCAAATGGGGTGGCATTACCTTTCGCTCTATTCGCCCATGCCATTGCCACGGTTTTATTATTTAGACTATCATCTAAGGTACGAGAGAACGGCAAGATATGCTCAATCTCAACTTCTGCCGAAAAAAGCATTGTTGCACTGATATGCCGTCCAGTATATGGACAACAACGGTCCTGAGGAGACTCTGCTAACTCTTCCCACAAAATCATTTTTTGTAAATCTAAGCGAGTCACTTGCTCAGCTGTTTTACCTATAATCGCCGCAATTTCTTGGCGACGACGTTCATTATTTTTCTGATTTTCTGCTTGCTCTTTCTTAATACGATTGCGCTCATCCACACCCAATTTTAAATCTCGCGCAAGTTCAATAACAATTTGCGTAGGATGACCATATTCCTTAATTAAACCATTCACCACCTGCCGTAATTGATTCAAACCAATATGCACAGTGGGGTTATTAATTCGTCCGTAACGCTGTTCATCCGTATCGTCTGGATTATTCGTACCAAAGCCAATATGGCGTGCTAATACTGTTCCGTAATAAGGAAGCTCAGGATAAATTTCACCGTCATGATAAGTTGCCAAAGCACTATGACTTTCAAAGCCAGCATTCACCACAGCTTTATCATAGCTAATAACGTCCTTTTTCAGCTCAGGTAGAATTCTTTGTAACGCCATCACCGATAAACTACCATAACCATCAGGTAAAGGCGCGGCTGATATTACCTCTGCGTCCTCTGATGTTACCCCTGTATGAGCGACTAACCAATCTATCAGTTCTGCTTCATTTTCTTCATAAAGCAACTTTTCAACAATCTGATTTTGCAATTCTGCATCAAATTTAAACCATTGATTGCCAAAGTACTTTTTCCCGCTCAAAATACCCGCAGTTCTATCCCCTTGGACATCTTTAGTCTTAGCATCCTCAATGTTAAACTTAGCCGTCCCAGAGAAATCCAGCGCTTTACGCAATTGGTCAAAAGTTCTTTTGGAGGACTTTAATAACTCACTCGCAACAATATTCCGTTGTGATAAAGTTAAGGGCACTTCTTGATTATTCGCATCTAGATAACGCAAATGATTAGCGAACTGATAGATTCTCGCATGCTGTGCGATAGGTAGCGCCTTAGCAGCACGCTTCTGCTGTGGTAAAAAGCTACAACGTCCAGGATCTACAGGCTTTAAAGGTCGTTGATACAACAAGATATGCTTGAGACACTCTTTAGCTGTAGCATTATAAAGCTCAGGGTTAAACTTTTCTTGCACAGACCATAATTGCTCAAACTCATATTCGACCATACCACGATCGATATAAAGATCATACGACTTTTCAATCTTATTTCGACCATTATCTTGCTGAACAGTGAATTGTCGTAATCGAGCTCTAGTTGGTTGCCCCTTTTGCATACGTTGGTATAGATATTCACCCACTGTACGTACACCTAACTCATCCAGTTTAGCCTTTAAATCAGCAATGGCTTTTTTCATCACACTGCCATCTGCATCTGACTTATCTGTTTTGCGATTACTCTTAAAGCCTCGACGCTGATTAATATGAAATAACGCTCGCCCAAACTCATTAGGTGTCAGTGCTTCATCAAGCCCTTTGGCTCGTAAATGATAGGGATTTAAATCAACCAATCGTTGACGTGCCTCCTCATCAGCAGGAAAAAAACCCAATGCGACTAATTGACGCAACATACTTTCTTTACGTCGTAACAACCGGTCTCGGCGACGTCGTGCCGCACGAGCAACACGACGAGTAACAGCCAATGAACTACCATCCTTTGGATTACGACCGTCAGAAAAAATTCGTACCCCCGTACGAATAATCGCAGCGGGCTCATATTTCCCCACCTCGATTTCATTTAACCGTAATACAGCCCAACCAATAGACGTACTACCCAAATCTAGCCCTAGACGATATTTCATCATTGCTCTCCTCAATGTTTTTAAGTTATTCTACCCTAAGCCTTTGTAAACAAAAATAGTATAACCACCAACGACAAGTCCGTTATGTTCTAACCTCTCTATCTAATATATTTACAGATTTATTTTTTATTGATAGAATGAAGGCTCATTTAACAGATTAAGAAATGAGCTTTGAGCGCTAACAAGCGTTTAAACGCACCAAATCCAAGGGTCGCTATAGGCGACCCTTTTCAATTAAGAAACTTTGAAGGCGATTTAATAGATTAAGAAATGAGCGCCATGATATAGGTATAAATTATAAATCGTTTACCTTCAGCAGTTTCAATAAGGTTGTTGCTCCATAATAATCTAACAGCAACAATGGAAAAGCGGATAATGAATAAATTTCATTCGAACTCTTGTAACAACTAAATACCTCCTCTTGAGAAATTTTTTCAAGAGGAAAAGTCTCCTCTTGTCGCAATAAATAATTAATTTTCACACAGTGTTTCTGTACAATCAAACTCCACTGCTCATTAGAAATCTTAGAGTAGGTAAACTTTTTATCTTGTGCATGAGAATCACTTTGTTGCTTGTACTTATTTACCTTATCATAGGTAACAGAACATTTTAAAAAATCATTTTTACTGTTATAACAAACACATGGGCGTAAAGCCTCAACCATCGGATAACTAATAAAAAGCTTGCCATTTTCTGTCTCATTATTAAAAAAACGAAGCATTTCTAGTAAGAGATTTTCAACTAAATCTCGATTAATTATTCGTTCACCCTCTTGATTTATTAACATCTGTGAATGTGGGTCATAATCAAAAAACAGATAAACCGAAGAAAAACTTTCTCTCCGTAACTCTTTGCTCAGAATCCCTCTTTCCTGTAACAAACCAATTAAATCAATATCTTTATCTTTACTTAATTGACTCCATAATTGATAAATATCACTACCAAATACTACTTGACTCGATTCAGAAAAAGGAAAAAATGAATTTTGACTAAAAGATTTCCAAATTTCTGACTCCCTCTTTTCTCCTTCAAAAATCACAAGTACTCGTTCTCTCATGTATCACCCCGAAAAGCCTCTCCTCTATACATTTTTTCCAAGTTATGTGCTTGCCTTAACTCTTTAAAAGTTAAATCTGGCAATGACGATATGTGTTGTTTATCAATGACAAAGTAGCAATCTGGTCGCAGTAAATCATTAGTCATAATTGATGTAGAATGCGTGGTTAATAAGACTTGTAGATTTTCCTTTTTCTTCAACATCGCCACAATTGCATACGTTAAATCATGGTGAAAAAAAGCATCGAATTCATCAATAAATAAAAATGATACCGAATTATTACTTAGGAAAAGAAACCAATAATAAAAAGTAGCCAATGCTTCTGTACCGCTTGATGCAATTTCATAGAAAGGAACATGATAACCATCTATATCCCAAAAGATGTTTTTTTCATCATGTGTCAATACACACTCAATACCAACTGCATTCAAAAACATCTCAAAATCTTTAACTTTTTTATTTTTAATAATACGCAAAGGAATACTATCGTTTGGTAGTGATGAATGTCCAATAAATATATTTTCTTTCAAAGTACGGAAAAAAAGCATTCCATCTAAAAAATCTAACCACTCGTAAAAAATTTTATTAATTTTTTTTCTCTTATCTAAATTAGCATTAGACCTAATATAGGAAATAATAGAGAGGGCTGAATTATCTATTCTCTTATTTAGGGTTTCTGCTCCTGGCAAATTTATCACTGCCACATTACTGTGGTTACGATTTATGGATAAACACTCTAATTCATCAATAGAAAGACTCTCTTTAATTAAAGTATCGTAATCTTTCTTGGAATAAGAATAAATTAACGAACTTCCATTAAACTCAAAAGTATATTCAAAAGAAACCTCCTTATCTGGTAATCCTGCGTAAACATAATGTCGTAGAAATAACTCTCTACCGTCATACTTATTCGTCGTATGTCCAATTAAATCAAAGATAGCCAATCCAATATTAGACTTACCAGAGCCATTCATACCATATATAATGCCCTTATTAACAATACCGTTTTTAATGCATTCTTGATTAAATGTATACTGATGCACCTCTCCTAAATTAAATACAAAAGTATCCTTAAACGACTTGAAATTGGTAACTTGTATTTTCTTTAACACAGCAATGTCTTCCAGTTAGATGAATAAGTTAATTGACATCATAACACAAACAAAAATGCCGTAAAAAAATTACGGCATTGATTTTTAAATGTATTTAAAATGATTAACTCAACCTCTCCAACCACTTCGCTACCTCCATCACCACACGATAATGCGACTCCTGCGCAATCCTAAACCAATCCCCTTGTACTGTCTCATCGGGCGCTTCTGTAATCAGCTCAATCGGATAATCTTGATTAGGATACTCAGTGATACTATACGGAACAACATCATGGGCAATAGGAAAATCTGCACCACCCACAGTACCTAAGTAGCGAGATAGCATTTCTTTATTCATCGCAACTTGTTCTGGATAACCCATCACCGCTTCAATCGCTGCTTGTAGTACCTCTTCAGCCATCGCCTTATACGCTGGCTGATAACGCATAATCAGAAAAAAACCCTTTGGTATGGTCCAACGCGAAAAATTTCTAGGGACATAACCAGACAATGGTCGCGTCCACTCATGAGCAGGATATCCATGTAGGTTAAGATGTACCAATGCTTGGGGAAGTTTGTTTCTCGCCTCATCTGCAAACGTCCTCTCTGGCACATCACCATAAGCCAAATCACAACCACTAGCTGTATAACGTGCTGCATGATGCATTTGACGAGGAGAAATCTCACATAGTTTTAAAAATGCAGCATAGCCATCTGGATTACCTAAAGGTCGATAAGTAAACGCCAAAACACCTTCTTTTAATAATTGCTGTGCCGCTCTAAGACCTCCTACGACACCACTCGATTCATTCGCATGTTGTCCTGATGACAATGCCAATCCTCGCGCCAAATGCGTATTAAAACCAGCCCCAAACAAGGGTCTTCCTTGTTGACTATTGGCATTAAAACACTCGCCATTTAAGGCGTTAAATTCAGCTTGAATTTGTGCAAAACTTAATGGTCTATCTATATTCGATAAATCCAATCTTATCTCACAGGCAGAGATAGCCTCTACCTCAGCCCATTGCTCTTCTCGAATACGTAAACTATTTTGTTGACCATAACGCACCACAGGCAAAATTTGACCCGGTTTGAGCGTACGGTCTCCTGATGATAAACCTAAACGATGTTGAAAAATTTCTAAAGCACTAAAATACAAATCCTCATGTAAAGCCTCTGCTAAACATAAGCTCTCATGTCCAACGCCTAAAGGCTCATCCTCACCCTGCAATTCAATATCAAAGACGACACTGCCCAAACCTTGCTGACAAACCGTCAATGGCAAATTTTGAAGATAATTACATGCCTCATTGTATATGTCTTCATACGGACTATGGATGGCTTCCGAATGCCCATCACTATATGCTACCCAAGCGCTAGCACATAATTCGCGCTGCCCATTCGCTTTATCTCGCCATTTAACTGGCGTAAAAATCTTTTCTTCCCTACCATCAGCAAAAACGAGACGATAATAAACGCCATTGCCTACCATTTTTGGCTCTGCTTGATACTGAATATCACAATCAGGATACAAACTATCTAAGGGATAGCACTCCAATCGAAAGCGCAATGGCTCGTCACCATCTACCACAGGATAATAGATAGTGACTTGTTTTTCACTATCCAACAAGCCACGCTCACGCACTTCACATAAGAGCGTTTTATAAGCACTTTTTACTTGTATCTCTGCGCTCTCACCTTTTGCTTGTCGCGCTACCCTCGCAATCTGCTCACGCAAACGCTTAGAGGCAAACAGCCAGACTATAGCACTACCCTCTGGTATTTCCTGTTGATATATTTTCTGCATTCTATGCTTTTCCTAAACGCCCTAAAGGGTCTAAACGATCTCGCAACCAGTCACCAATTAAGTTTAAACCTAAAACAGTTAACATAATCGCAATACCCGGAAAAACAGTGACCCAAGGGGCTGTCTGGATGTAATTACGTCCATCAGCCAACATTCCTCCCCAGCTCGGTGTCAAAGGATCAATACCCAAGCCTAAAAAGGTCAAACTACTTTCTAATAAAATATTATTAGCGACATTGAGCGTCATCAAAATAATCAAAGGACCTAAGGCATTAGGTAAAATATGCTTAAACATAATTTTAAAATTGGACAAGCCATAGCTCTTAGCGGCTAGCACATACTCTGCCTCTCGTAACGACAACACCGAACCACGAACAAGGCGCGCATACTGCACCCACTGCGCCACAATCATTAGCAAAATAATCTTATCTAAGCCAGGACCTACAATGGCTATCACGGTAATCGCTAATAAGATAAATGGCAATGCCAATTGAATATCCGCAAACCGCATAAACAGCGTATCCCATAAACCACGGTAATAGCCTGCTAATAGCCCCACTATCGTGCCTAATACCACAGCACCTAATGCAGAAAAGATTCCAACAATAAACGATACCTTACCGCCAGTAGCGACCCGTGCCAAAACATCACGTCCCATTGGATCCGTACCTAGCCAGAAATTCTCACTAAATGGAGGCGTAAGACGTGCCAAGAAATTCATGGTCTTGCCACCGTCAGGGAAAAACACCGGCGCCAATAGCACCAACCCACCCATCAACAATAACAAGCTACCACCCAGAATAAACTCAAAGTGTTTAAATGATGACTTTTTCATCGCTTACCCCAAACGGATACGAGGGTCGAGTAAGACATAGGCAATATCCACCAGTAAATTAACAAGCACAATCATAATCGCCAACAAGGTAATACTCGTTTGTAATACAGGATAATCTCGCTGAGCAATCGCCTCAATCGCTAAGGTTCCCATACCCGGCCAATTAAACACCATCTCTACAACCACCATGCCCCCCAACAAGGCACCGAACTGCAAGCCTAAATACGTAATAATCGTAATAGAGCTATTTCGTAAAGCATGTTTATAGACAACAGACCACTCACTTAGCCCCTTGGCTCGTGCCACCATAATATGCTGTTTAGCCAACGTTTCTAACATCGCCGTACGTACTAGCCGTACATTACTCGCTGTCAAAATCAAGCCCATTGTCACAGCGGGCAATATCAATCCCAACCAACTATCAAATCCTGATGGTGGTAACCATCCCAGATAGACAGCAAAGAATAACATCAACATAATGCCTAACCAGAAATTAGGGAAAGATAGACCTGTCAACGTCAATACACGAATTAACTGATCCCCAAACGAACCTGGGCGACATGCAGCATAGATCCCTAAAGGAATGGAAATCAGTAAAGAAATGCCCAGTGACAAAAAAGCTAACAAGACTGTCGAACTCAAGGCTTGTTGAATCAAGGGAGCAATAGCTCCTCGAAAGAAGCTATTGCCCATATCACCACTTAGCAAGCCCACCATAAAGTCGGTATACTGAGCCCAAAAAGATTTGTTTAGACCTAAAGCATTGTGAATATTTTGAATATCCTCCTGACTGACGGCCGCACTCTGACTCAATAAAGTCATCGCTGGGTCACCTGTCATACGGATAGCAAATGCTACCAATAAGGATACGACAATAATCACAAAGAGCGCTTGTATACTTCGCTTAGCTAAATAAGAAACAATTGGCACAACGATTACTCAACATCAGTTTGGAAATAGCGCACACGAAAATCTGGTGCAGGTAAGAAATTCTTCACTTTATTACTCACGCCATATAAGGTTTTCGTATTGTAGAGTGGTAAGTGATAAGCTTCTTCTTGTGCTAAACGAGCCACTTCTTGGAGCTGCTTTAAGCGATCCTCTTTATTGGTCGCCACACGTTGTTTCTCAAGCAAAGCGTCCATTTTATCTGACTTCAAGTAGGGGTTCCATTTTTGACCAGAGTGATATACTAAGTAAGCCGTATTATCAAAGTCAAATGTCCAACCACCCCAACCAAACTGGAAAGCCTCATTGGTCTTACCTTGAGGGACATTCTCATTTAAAAATACCGCATCCTCAATAGGTTTCACACTCACATCAAGACCCACATTACCAAAGAATGCCGTCAATGCTTGAGCTACCTCTCCAAATGTCGATTGCGAAGCACGATAGTCAATCGTCATCTTCGTACCCGGCTTAACACCCGCTTCAGCCAATAACTTTTTAGCTTGTTCTGGATCAAAAGGATAATCTTTTAAGTTTTCGTCATAACCGAAAGAAAGCTTGCTTTGTAACGTAGCAATTGGCTCTGCATAACCCGCTAAGAAAGCATCAATCAGCATTTTCTTATCTACCGCCATATTCAATGCCTTACGCACACGCACATCCTTAGTAATGCCATTTTCTAAGTTAAATTGCAATGACATAATCGTTGGACCTGTTTCAGCAATGACTTTATTATCCTTAGATTTCTCAATAATAGGTACCGCCGAAATAGCAACATCATGCCAAACATCGATACGACCCGCTTGTAACTCCGCTAAACTCGTCGCATCTTCTTTAATAAAACGATAAGTCAGTTTTTGTAATTTTGGTTTACCACCCCAATAATCGTTATTGGGCTCAAGCACCAAACGATCACCTTGCTTATACGAAACAAATTTAAACGGTCCCGTACCCACAGGGTTTTCATTAAAGAAGGCATCACCTTTCTCAGCGATATACTTTGGCGGCACAATCATCGCACCATAACCAGCAAGTTTAGTTAACAACACAGGATCTGGTTTATTCAAAACAAAATCCACCGTGTGTTCATCAATGATTTTCACCGATTCAATCGCTGTATAGTTAGAGCGCTGCGGACCTTTTTTACCCTCCTCACCCAACAAACGTTCAATCGTGTATTTCACTGCCTCTGCATTAAATGGCTCACCATTGTGGAAGTTCACGCCTTTACGCAGATAAAATCGCAAGCGTAAACCATCATCTAATTCTTCCCATTTCTCTGCTAACCCTGGTTGTAGCTTTAATTGTTCATCACGCAATACTAAGGCATCATAAAGACTATTACCCGCTGATGACCATGCCACCAAGAAAGTATCAATAGGATCCCAGCTACCTGGGTCTTGACGTTGTGCCACTGTCAATTCATGAGCAGCCGCATAGGCAGCTCCCATAAAAACACTCGATAAAACCGTACTCAATACGACCTTTTTAAACATAACTCTCTCCAAAAATTATTGCGTTAACGCGACAAAATGCCCCGCCTCTACCTCTTGATATTGATGATGTATCGGTGGATGATGAATAGAACGAATAGGACTTGGAATATCCCCTGTAAACTCCACGCGCACAGGTTCTTTATCTGGGTTCATCACAGGAACAGCAGATAATAAGCGCTTAGTATACGGATGTTGTGGATTTTCAAAAATCTGACGGCGAGAGCCTAACTCAACAATTTGACCGAGGTACATCACCGCTACACGATGACTAATGCGCTCCACGACAGCCATATCATGACTAATAAAGAGATAGGCCAATCCTCGCTCTGCCTGTAAATCCATCAATAAATTAATGACTTGTGCTTGTACAGACACATCTAATGCCGAGACCGCCTCATCGGCAATGATTAAAGAAGGCTCCGTCGCTAAAGCACGAGCAATACAAATCCGCTGACGCTGACCACCAGAGAACTCATGGGGATAACGGTCTGCAAACTCTGCGGGCAAATGTACACTTTCCAATAAACTCGCCACTTGCTGCTGAGGGTTTTTAACAAGACCATGTACACGCATAGGTTCTAAAAGACTTTCTCTGATAGTCTTGCGTGGATTAAGCGATCCATAAGGGTCTTGGAACACATATTGAATTTCTTTCTTAAAGCGCTCTTGATGAATACCAAAAACATCTTGCCCTTTGAATTGAATCAAACCACCCGAAGGTTTCACTAATTGCTGCAATGTGCGTCCAATCGTTGACTTGCCAGATCCCGACTCCCCAACTAACGCGAGCGTCTCTCCCGGATAAATCTCCAAAGAGACATTCTCAGCCGCATACACCTTGTGGGTTACTCTCCCCCAGAAACCACTACGAATAGGGTAATGTGTTGATACCTTATCCAAAATGACTAAAGGCTCCTTAGAAAGCACCGATAAATCAGGCGACTCAACACGTGATTCACCAGGAATTTCAAACTTTAAGGGCAAATCAATGCCTTGCATAGACCCAATTTGAGGCACAGCAGCCAATAACTGCTGAGTATATTCTGCTTGCGGATTAAGAATAATATCTCGTGCCTTACCGTATTCAATCTGATCACCTCGTTTCATCACGAGCAAATCATCTGCCATCTCCGCAATCACGCCCATGTCATGACTAATAAAAATCATCGACATACCGAGCTCTTGTTGCATATCGCGTAGAATTTGTAAGACCTGTGCTTGAATCGTCACATCTAATGCAGTTGTCGGCTCATCGGCAATTAGTAAGGTAGGATGACATGCAACCGCCATCGCAATCATAATGCGCTGACGCATACCACCAGATAGCTGATGAGGATAGCGTTTGGCCAGTTGTGCCGCATTAGGCAATCTCACAAAATCCAGTAGGCGAATAACTTCCTTATCCGCAGCACTACCTTTTAAACCGCGATGTAAAGCAAGGACTTCCTTAATCTGATGCCCTACAGTGAATACAGGATCTAATGAAGTCATGGGTTCTTGGAAAATCATGGCGATTTCCTTACCTCGTATATGGCGCATCTGCTCTGGCGTCACTGTCGCAATATCTATCGCTCCAGATTGACTCTCAAACTGAATAGACCCTGAGGTGATTTTGCCACCTAACCATGGCAAAAGCTGCATAATCGCCGAAGAAGTAACCGACTTACCAGACCCTGACTCACCCACAATGGCCAAGGTTTTGCCTTTGGGCACATGGAATGACAGATGCCGCACAACCTCTTTACCCGAAAATGCCACACTTAAATCATTGACGGTCAATATATTCGACATCTTAAAAACCTGATGAATAAAGGCAGTATTATGGTTTAGTCAAGGTTTAAAGTAAATTAGGGATAGCCCTTGTTTGTTTTTATGGCGCGTTCTCTATCTCGTTACATAAGGCACTTCCGGTAAAATCTTCAAAAACTTACGATCAATCAATAAACCTGACGCAAGATTTGTCCTTATTGCTGAGCTACTATTCATAGAGCGACAATTTAACCATAGCTTTTCCGATGCACACAATACCACCTTGTCACCCAAATTCCACCCTAAATAGGCTTCAAATGGCGCTTCCAATTGTTTCTTAATATGAGCAATAGCTTCATCTCTTGACTCTGGTACATTAACTCCCTGACTCTTGACTAGTTTTCTTGCTATATCTCTACATTGACCAAAACCTGTCACTTCAGATGCTTTCGTAGCAAGGTGAAGAGTTATAGATTGAAAAACTCGTACCTTTGGATGATTTACAAATTTCGCCATATGTAATTTGGCGTATTGCTCTTGCATGTATAAACGCGCAGCCAAGTCCTCTTTTTGTTGTGTATTAAAAAATTCATGACTAATCTGATAAGTACGTGCATTACTTTCTGTTTGAATAAAATCTATCATACGATAAAGTCCGTAACTCAAAGAGTTTCCAGAGAGCCACATCACGACTCCAATCAATATACAACTAACCACAGCATAAAGACAAAATCTCTCTTCCTGACTTGAAAGTCGATGACGTTGACTCAATATCACCGATAAGTATATCCCCCAAATAAAAGCCAAAATTAGAACTTGCATAATGCCATTTATATCATCCCCAGGAAGCAACAGAAATACATAAAAAACAACTATCCATATGAATACAAGCAATACCTTCAACACCCAAATCCTCAAACACCCCCAAATATCTCCTTCATAATAAAAAAACACACATTTAACAGGTAATCTCTTACAATGGCCACTCAACAAGTATCTCAGCACGGGATAAATACCTAATGCTATAACTGACGAAACACTTAATGCTATAACGATACACAAAACAAAACCAACTATTCCATTTAAAAAGCTAAACCATAAAGCACCTAGAAAACATAAACTTAGACTTATCGGCAAAATAAAAACATTCATTTTTAATGCCTCAAATGATTGCCTCACTTTTGAACTTATTAAAAACTCATTCGCCAACATCCAAGGCGCAGCAAACAACATAAATATAAAATATGCAAAAAATAGTGCGTAAATACAAAATACTGTGATTGCTACCTTAGAGTCAGATAACAACGTCCCCCAAAGCTCAATTGCATTTAATGATTTCAACATAAAAAAAAGAGATAGCAGCCCCAAAAAAATCATTCCCGCCAATAATCCTGGGTACCCTCCTACAATCCCCCATAGATTGATTATCTTGTGCTCACTCTCCATCTTTTCTTGCATAAAAGAACTTGTATTTCCTTTGGGTCTTTTTAGTATTTCTCTGTTTCTATACATCTTATTCTCCTCTCTAAATACTCTCATCTAGACACTCATATTCATCTTAAGTTCATTATGCCCCTTATATTTATAATAAATAAGTTAGGATTTGCCCTTGATACCTCTTTTTCCATATCACTTATCTATCTTTGCTAAAATGAGAAGCACTGTTAACTATCTTTGACCTATTTAGGTTTACTCATAATGCATACAAATACACAGCCATCTACTGAAGAAATTGATTTATTCGATCTCTTCGCTACGCTTTGGAAGAATAAACTCACCATTATTCTCTTTACTACCTGTACAATCGTCCTAGCTTCTCTCTATGCGTTTACCGCCAAAGAAGCATGGACAAGTAAGGCTCAAGTTGTGCCTGCTAAAGCTATCCAATTGGGCGCTTTCTTGGAAGCAGAGCGTCGCTATTATCGTTACGCTGATATCGAAAAAGACTTCGACTTGCAAGACTCTTTAAATAACGCATTTGCTTCATTTATACAAACACTACGCGCAACGGACAATCGTTTGGCTTTTTTCAAAGACTCGGCATATTATCAAGCCATCACTGCAGATATCACAGACGAAACCGCCAAACAACTACAACTTGAAAATATCGCCTTTAAAGATACTAAAATTCAAGAAACAGAAAAGAACAAAAAAGATTCTTTTGATATCAGCTTCACAGCAGAAACAGCCCATGATGCACACGATACTCTCGCTAAACTCATTACTCACAGCAATCAAGTTACGCAACAAAAACTCTTTGAGAATCTTTTTGAACGTGTAGAAGATCGTATTGCGACACTAGAACAATCTGTCCTCAATACCCAAAAAGAAACCGAACAAAATCGCAAAAACCAAATTGAACAATTTAAACAAGCCTTACAAGTTGCTCAATCTGCTGGTATCTCGGACTATAAAGGTCAGACATCCGCTACGATGATTGTAGACTTCACCAACAATAATATTGTAGACCTCACCAACAATAATAACCTTTTCTTATTAGGCACGAACTATCTGCAAGCACAGTTGGATGCATTAAACAACTCACCCTTAATTTACGCAGCCAATTATTATCAAACCAAAGAGAACATTCAAAATCTTAAACAAATTCTAACCATTAAACCCGGCGGAGAAACCTTTGAGTTTACTCGTACTCCAAGTTTACCATTAACTAAGGATAAACCTAAAAAAGCACTTATTCTCCTTGCTGGTGCTGTACTGGGGGGAGTCTTAGGTAGCCTATTTGTCTTGCTACAACAGGCACTACGCAACCGTCGTAAGCCCTTGTAAAAATACCCCACCTAGAAACCCTCTATCCATTAACAAAAAGAGGCGTCCTCATTATCTGATGACGCCTCCCTAATATCCGTTCTAGGCTTGTAAGCTTAATCCACACTTAAACCATGATATTTCTGACCTAAAGCAATATTTGCCTTAAAAAAGCCTTCCTTACTACCACAATCATAACGCGTTCCCTCATAGTTATAGCCAAATACCTTACGCGTTTTAAGCATAGCGGCAATACCATCTGTCAGCTGAATCTCACCGCCAGCACCACGACCAATATGACGTAAATGCTCAAAAATCTCAGGCTCTAAGATATAACGTCCTACTACAGCATTACGAGAAGGCGCTACTGAAGGATCTGGTTTCTCAACAATACTCTCTACTTGCATAGTACGGTCTGCACACATATCCCCTGCAATAATGCCATACTTCTTGGTCTCCGCCTGAGGTACTTCCTGCGTGCCTAAGACACTGCCACCTTGCGCATGAGCAACCTGAATTAACTGCTGGGTAACAGAAACATCCGCATCAATTAAATCATCCGCTAATAATACGGCAAAAGGCTCATTGCCCACCACAGGCTCGGCACAAAGAACAGCATGCCCTAAACCTAAAGGAGCGGGTTGACGAATATAGATACAGTTCACATTATCAGGAATAATCCCTTTTAAAGTATTCAGCAACTCCACCTTTCCCTTTGCCTCTAGCTCAGCTTCCAACTCTGGAATACGGTCAAAATGGTCTTCAATCGCCCTTTTATGCTTACCCGTAATAAAAACCAAATCCGTAATTCCTGCTTTAACAGCTTCTTCTACCGCATATTGAATTAATGGCTTATCTACCACAGGTAACATTTCTTTAGGCATGGCTTTCGTTGCTGGCAAAAAGCGCGTACCAAGACCCGCCACAGGAAAAACAGCCTTACGAATAGGATTCATACTAAAAACCTCAAATGATGAAAATTAACAATCACAAAAACGAAACCATTTTATAATCCTTATTATAGTCAATGGGCATAAAATCGCCTCATTATTTCGTAGAGTTAATTCTAATTTTTCGCAAAGTTTATGACCCATACAACGATAAGCCCTCTGCATCAGCTTCACTCTTGGGATGCATTCACTAACGCCGTCAAATCATCCTTTTTGGATAAAAATGCATTGCGCTTAGTCAATGCAGCAGGCTTGACCATTGACTTTAGCGCACAACGCAATTCAGCCGAATTACAAACATCCATTGCGCAGTTGCTCGAAGATAGACACTTCATTCGACAGCGTCATGCACTATTTCACGGAGAGATTTGTAATACCACAGAGAATCGTCCCGCTTGGCACACTATGCTACGCGAGCCACGACCACTTCCTGAAGTTGCCTATGAACGCAATCGTATCCTTGAATTTATCCGTCGCACCGACAGTGACCGCAAATGGCGCAATATTGTCCATATTGGGATTGGTGGGAGTGACTGGGGTGTACGATTGGCTAACAGTGCTTTTGGTTATGCAGGTACTTGGCGTAATATTCGTTATGTGGCTAATATTGACGGTCATGCCATCGAAGCAGGACTATCTGGATTAGATCCTCGAGACACACTCATTGTCGTTGCGACGAAATCCTTTACCACAGCAGAAACCATGGCCAATGCTCAACGCGCACTTGAGTGGCTAAAAGATGCCAATATCACCAATCCTTATAATCAAATAATTGCCGTCACCGCAAAACCTGAAGTCGCTGAGAAATGGGGTATCCCTAAACATAATATTTTTAAATTCTGGGATTGGGTTGGTGGTCGTTTTTCACTCTGGTCAGCTGTCGGTGTCGCGGCAGGTCTCACCGTTGGCTCTAATGTTTTAGCAGGTCTACAAAGTGGGGCTCACGCCATGGATCAACACTTCCTACATGCCTCTATCGAAGAAAATGCACCCGTACAACTCGCCATGGCAGAGATTATGAACCGTAGCGTACTCGGTTATGGTTCTCGCAATCTAGCTGTCTATGACTCCCGACTTGCTAACCTTATTCCCTATCTCCAACAACTTGAGATGGAGTCACTAGGGAAATCTGTTGATATTGATGGTCAGGCGATTGAGGTACCCACTGGCTCTGTCGTCTGGGGGATGCCAGGTACTGATGCACAGCATACCTTCTTCCAATGGTTACATCAAGGTACCGACGGTGCTCCTGTTGACTTTATTGTCTGTCAATCAGAAGACCATCGTTGGAAAGAGCATCATCAACAGTTACTTGCTCATTGCCTTGCGCAACGCGAAGCATTACTTAATGGCAAAACAGAAGAAGAAGCATATACTGAAAATATTCAAACTGGTATGAGTGAAAATAAGGCTCGCCTGATTGCCAAACATCGCATGCAACCAGGTGGTCGCCCTTCTAATCTAATAGTACTTCCGCAACTGACCCCATTTTCACTGGGAGCATTACTTGCCCTCTACGAGCACAAAGTCTTTGTTCAAGGAGTAGTGTGGGGACTGAATCCATTTGATCAATGGGGTGTTGAGCTAGGTAAGGTTCTCGCCCAAGGGATTGAAAAAGAAATTAAAGATGAGACACCTATCTCTGAAAAGCATAACCCATCTACGCAGTATTGGGTAGAGATGTTTAAATAAAAAACATTCAATAAAATAGCCTTCCTATCAGAAGGCTATCTATTTTCAAAAAAGCAGACTCTCAACTATAAGCGTATATCCGCATCATCAGCACTTAAAATATACTTTAAATCATAAAGCACATGTTCCTCTTTACCTAATGCTCGGATGGCAGAGACCCCCATTTCTTTAAACTCATCATGAGCTACGCCGATGACAATAGAGTCATAAACACCTCTTTCTAGTGTCTTAATAGGCATAATCCCATACTCGTGCTGCGCCTCTTCTACATCCACCCATGGGTCATACACATCCACCTGAATATCGTATTCACCTAACTCTTTCACAATATCCACTATTCGTGTGTTACGCACGTCTGGGCAGTTCTCTTTGAACGTTAATCCCATCACCAATACGCGTGAACCTTGTACCTGAATCTTACGCTTGGTCATCGCTTTCACTAACTGCGACACCACATAGGTACCCATGCTGTCATTTAAGCGACGTCCCGCCAAAATAATCTCTGGATGATAACCAATCGCTTGCGCTTTATGCGTCAGGTAATATGGGTCTACGCCAATGCAGTGACCTCCCACTAAACCCGGACGGAACGGTAAGAAATTCCACTTCGTGCCCGCTGCCTCTAATACCGCCTGCGTATCAATCCCTAAACGGTTAAAAATCAATGCCAACTCATTAATTAACGCAATATTCACATCGCGCTGCGTATTCTCAATCACTTTAGCTGCCTCTGCTACACGGATACTAGAGGCTTTATGCGTACCTGCTGTAATAATGGAGCGATATAACTCATCCACTACATCGGCAATCGCTGGGGTCGAACCTGAGGTCACTTTCTTAATCGTCGATACACGGTGCAATTTATCACCCGGGTTAATACGCTCTGGGCTATAACCTGCGTAAAAATCCACATTGTATTTTAAGCCTGATACCTTCTCTAATACAGGTACGCACACCTCTTCTGTCGCTCCCGGGTATACCGTTGATTCATAAATCACGATATCACCTTTTTTCAGTACCTTACCAATCGTCTCACTGGCTTTCACCAAGGGCGTTAAATCCGGTTGTTTGTACTCATCAATCGGCGTCGGCACTGTCACGATAAACGTGTTGGCTTTAGCAAGCTCTGCACCTTCTGCACTAAAACGTAACTGGGTCGCTTCTTTTAATTCTTCGCTCGACACCTCTAAGGTATGATCCACACCCGATTGTAATTCCGCAATACGTTTCTGGTTAATATCAAAACCTAAAACTTCTCGCTTTTTACCAAATTCTACCGCTAACGGTAAGCCCACATATCCTAAGCCTACAACGGCTAATTTGATGTCTTGTAATTGCATTTTAAAACACTCCCATAATTCGTCACTGACTAATATTCATCGCAGTATATTCTGGAATCCATTTTTTTAAGCAAGTACGAACATCGTTATCAGACACTACTTCCGTACTAATCCACTCTTTGAACTCCGTCAATAGGTTATCATCGACATCTCTTGAACGAGCAATGCGCAATTTAGGATGTGGCGTATCTCTGGTTTCCTCTGCATCTGCCAATAATTCCTCATACAGCTTTTCTCCTGGGCGAAGACCTGTATACTCAATACGAATCTGATCTTCCGTAAATCCCGATAGACGAATCATATTCCTCGCCAAATCCACAATCTTGACAGGCTCACCCATATCCAATACGAATACATCTCCACCTTGCCCCATCGAGGCGGCTTGCAAGACGAGCTGTGCAGCCTCAGGAATAGACATAAAGTAACGATTAATTTCTGGGTGGGTAACGGTAATTGGACCTCCTCGTGCAATCTGCTCCTTAAACTTAGGAATCACACTACCGGTACTACCTAACACATTACCGAAACGCACCATATTAAAAATGGTTTTATCACCATACTGCTTTTGCATCAATTCACAAAGCATTTCTGCAAGACGCTTTGTTGCCCCCATCACATTAGTTGGATTTACAGCTTTATCTGTAGAGATTAATACAAACCTCTGGGCTCCGTGCTTCACTGCCGCCTCAGCCACCGTCAATGTACCACCACTATTATTACGAACTGCTTGCCAAGCATTACCCACCTCCATTAAAGGCACATGCTTAAACGCTGCCGCATGAAAAACAATTTGAGGTTGCCAAGTAGCAAAAATGTCGTTCATCCGTACCGCGTCTTTTACATCACCCGTAAGCGGTTCAATATGAATTTCTGGATGATGATCACGGAACCACTGCTCGATCATATAAAGCGCAAACTCACTTGTTTCCACCAATACGATACGTTTGGGATTAAAGCGTGAGATTTGACGGCATAGCTCACTGCCGATAGAACCACCTGCACCAGTCACCAATACCGTTTTTTCAGAAAGCATCTGCTCGACATGTTCAGAATTGATACGCACTGGTTCACGTCCCAACAAGTCTTCAATCTTAACTGGACGCATGATATTCACTGCTACACGCCCACTCATCAACTCAGCTAGACCTGGAACGGTAAATACACTTGCCTTGGCCTCACTAGCCATCTTTGCGATAGACTGCAATACGTCTGCAGGAGCCGTAGGCATCGCCATGATTACATGTTGCGCATTATAATCACTCAACACATGAGGTAATTCACAGACAGCTCCCACCACACGGCAGCCTAAAATTTCCAGCCCCCACTTAGTGCGATCATCATCGAGAATCGCCACCACATTCCACTCTTGGGTACGATCTAACTCTCGAATCAACATCGCACCAGCGGTACCAGCACCAATCACAACAACAGGTTTACCCTTGCCTACACCACGCCCGTACTTTAAATACTCTTTATAAATACGCCAAGTAAAACGTGCCCCCCCCATTAAAAACAACAATAAGACAGGATAAAGTACAACAATACTACGAGGAATAATGTCATCATTGCGCACGAAAGCCGCTAATGCCAGTAAGACGAAAAATGAAATCAGTATGGCTTTGAAAACTCTCAACAAGTCTAGGATACTCGCAAACACCCACATCCCTCGATATAGTTTCACCATACGACAGGCGAAATATTGAGTGACCAATAACACGAATAACATCCATGTAATTGGATTGTGGCTCAATACCGCAGACACATCAAAATTAAACCGAAGTAAGTATGCCCCTATCCAGGCAACTAACACCGCTAAAAGATCATAAATAAAAATCAATGTTGATCGGAATTTGCGATTAAAAGCCATTTTATAAACCGTACATTTTCTTCAAGAAATCCTAGTGTTATATCACATAATAAGAAAAACTAAGTCGCAGTAGCTTCTAACATTACACTCTTTAACACTAATAAAGTTTTCTCAATCTCTGCTTCTGTCAACGTAGGATGCACTAAAAACATTAAGCTCGTTTCTCCTAACTCTTTTGCAATAGGTAACGATTTTTTTGGTTTATATGGCTTATCATCAAATGCTTTTTCTAAATAAACTTCTGAACAGGAGCCTGAATATACCGGTACTCCCTGTGCATTAATTTCAGCCATAATGCGATCACGAGACCACCCCTCTTTTAGCAAGTGAGTTTCTACCAATACATAACACTTATAAGCTGCATGCACAATATCACTAGGAATCGTAGGAACTCGCAAACCCTTTAATGTTCTTGCGAGTGACCAGATTTTTTCAGCATTCGCTATCCGTGCGGCATGCCAAGCAGGCATACGTGCAGTTTGAATACGACCAATAACGGCTTGAATTTCTGTCATGCGCCAATTGGTGCCAAAGCTCTCATGCAACCAACGAAAACCTGGGGGATGTTCACGCTCGTAAACAGCTTCCCACGATTTACCATGATCTTTATAAGACCACATTTTGCTCCATAATGCTTTATCATTAGTGGTAACCATACCACCTTCACCACCGGTTGTCATAATCTTATCTTGACAGAAAGACCACGCTCCCACATGACCAATCGACCCTACTGCTTTGCCTTTATAATACGCACCATGAGCTTGTGCACAATCTTCAATGACCCATAGCTTATGCTCATCTGCAATCGCCATAATCCCATCCATATCACAAGGCCAGCCCGCTAAGTGAACACAAACAATAGCTTTCGTCTTAGGCGTTAGAACAGCCTTAATAGTTTCCGGCGTAATATTCTGTGTATCTGCAGAGACATCTGCAAATACGGGGGTTGCGCCTGCATTAATGATACTGGAAACAGAGGCTAAAAAAGTGCGAGAAGTCACAATTACCTCATCTCCCTCTCCAATTTCCATAGCTTTCAATGCCAAATCCAATGCCAAAGTACCATTAGCTAAAGCCACAGCATATTTAGTACCCACATATTCAGCAAATTCTTTCTCAAAAAGACGACACTCATTCCCTGTCCAATAATTCACTTTATTTGACAATAACACGCGCTGAACAGCATCAGCCTCTTCTTGCGTAAAGGAAGGCCAAGGAGAAAATGGAGTATTTAACATGATATGCTCTTAATATTAATAAGGTTTGGCGGGATTACTCTTAACCTTTTGAGAATCCAACACATCTTTCACAACGACACTGCCAGCAGCAACAAAACAGTCGCACCCAACAGAAACCTGCTGAATAATACTACTTCCTATCCCAATCCAAGAAAAATCACCTACAATGACATTGCCTGCTAAACTTGCTCCTGGACAAATGTGAACACCCTGTCCTAAAACACAATCGTGATCTACACTGGCATTGGTGTTTATAATAGCACCCATCCCAATTTTTGCGAATGCGTTAACACTGGCATTAGAGCACACAACACTACCTATACCAAGCGAAACATATCTACTTACATTTGCCGTGGGGTGTATTAACGAAATTACATTAGCCCCCTTATTAATCAGTAGTGTAATTTTCTCCAGTCTTACACGATTATTACCGATTGCAACAATCACGCCAGCATATTTTGATACATCTGCCAATAAAGCGGCAAAATCACCCTTAACATCCCAATGCTCCAGTTTCTTTTTTACCGCATATTCATCATCAAAAAATACGACTTTCTGATAACCCAACTCCTCTGCTAAATCAGCAACAACTTTACCATGACCTCCGGCACCATAAATCGCTAAAATATCAGTCATTGTCGTGATTACCTGTAAACTTTGCAATGGTCACATGTCCATCAGCATTAATATTTTCTTGAATAAACACCTTCTTAATAGTTTTCAACAAAACCATTATATCTATACTAAAAGATAAATTATCTACATACCAGACATCTAATTTAAATTTTTCTTCCCAAGAAATCGCATTACGTCCATTGACTTGTGCCCAACCAGTAATCCCCGGTCTAACCTCATGACGACGCGCTTGAGCCATATTGTATAACGGTAAATATTCCTCCAACAATGGTCGAGGTCCTATTAAACTCATGTCTCCTTTAATAACATTGAGCAACTGAGGTATTTCATCTAAAGAAGTTTTACGTACAATTCTACCCGTTTTAGTTAATCTCTCAGCATCGGGTAACAGATTCTCTTCAGCATCTCGTCTATCACTCATGGTTTTAAATTTAATAATATTAAATATTTTACCGTCTTTACCAGGGCGACGCTGTATGAAAAATGGGTTACCTCTATTCACAACCCAAAGCGCTATCATAGTAACTAAAAATAGAGGACTTAAGAATATCAATAAAACCAAAGCTACTATAAAATCGAAAACTCTTTTCAAAAAATAGCGGTACATTAAATAGCTCCAACACAGTCAACTTTATAACGCCATAAATAACTATTTATTACCTTTGAATGGATTTTATTTTTTCGAGATATTGTTGGGCTAACAAAGCATACGTTCTATATTGATAAATCCATTGCTTCCCCCTTTCTCCCATCATTTTCTGTTCACTCTTTGGCATCTCAGCTACCTCACATAGGACTCTAATAATAGCCTCTGAAGAAGACTCATCCTCTTCAGGTTTAACAAAATAACCACACTCTGCCTCATTAATCATAGATGGATAACCCGTATAAGATGCAATTATAGGTTTCGCTGCTAGCATATACTCCACCACCTTATTCATCGACTGACCATATTCCCATACCTTAGAGTTTTTGGTAGAAAGATACAACACATCACAACATGCTAACAAATCTTTAACCTGCTCCTGCTCAATACGAGGCAAGAAAGTAACATTCTCACATCCCTTTAACCGACCCTCAAACTGAGTTCTTAAATCACCGCCTCCTACCAAGACAAAATGAAAACGATTATTATGCTGTAGCTGATAAATCGCCTCTATATATGGTTCCAAGGCATTAGTAATTCCCATACTTCCTGCGTAACCAACAATAATTTTATTTTCAGGAAACTGTCCCACAAAAATATTTTTTTTTACCGAACTTTCTACATAATTTTCTGGATGAAAACCCAAAGGTGCACAATGAAAATTAAAATGACGCTTTTTAATAATTGTTCTGACATGTTCATCTAGTTTAGGCATAGTACCCACAATCAAGTCAGCCACCCTATAACCAAACTTTTCAATAGCACCTATTAACAAAGTCAAAGGATGATACTTTGAAATTCCTCCTTCCTCCGTCATTGTCAATGGCCAAATATCACGAACCTCAAATACTAAAATTCCTCCATATTTTTTCTTTAAATAATATCCATACAATATACTAAAAATAGAGAGTGATGATACCAACACTACATCTGGAGGATTTAACTGTTGATGCTTAAAACCAAATAAACGTCTTTCAAAGTCAAACCAACTCAAAATACGTGCAATAGAAGCCGTCTTCGAATACTTCTTAGTTTTAAACCAATGCACCCAAACACCCTCTATATACTCTTTTTCGTAAACCTGTGCTGTTTCAGGAAAATGTGCCAAATGATTAGAGTCTGAAGTAAACAGGTGTACCTCATGCCCTAATTTTTGCCATTCTTGGCAAAAATGAAAAAGGCGGGCCGGCGACTTAGCATACTTAGCAGGGCTTGCGTATTTAGAAATACACCAAATATTCATATTATTCCTTATAAAGCTTAGGAATATTATTAACAACACTAATTACACTAGCAAAATCCATATTTAATGTATCCAAATACCAGCGGATATTTTGATAACGTGGTTTGTTTTCCTCTGCGATTAGAGACAACGCTTTCTCTCGCGTCATTTGTCCCTCTCTAATTTGATTGCTACGGAATGTATCATGTTCAGTAAAACCAGCTACGGTGTAATAGACGTAATTATAAAAAGCGGCAGTCCCATCACCAATACGCCATGTTGTCGTTGTATCTATTGCTTTTTCCCAATCATATTGATTTAAAAGTGTATCATCAACAACTTCCTCGTCCCATCGCCAATAATCAAACAAATGGTAATAATCTTTTTTCTCAGTAAAGCTACGATAGTACTCCCCTGACAAAGTATCCCACAATGATGTATTAAAATAACCCAGACTCTCCAGCATCGCTTTAAAGCGTTGTTTATGATAAACCAATTGCTTACTCCAGCCATGGCTATAAACACGCTTCTCCTCAAAATCAGGAGGTATATCCAAAAAGCCTGTTTTGAAATAAGTTACTTCCAGCGGATTTACTCCCCACAGATTTAAATTAATTCCTGTTTGTTTTTTAATATGCTCAACATAACGGAAAAAATGCTTATCACCAGCCGTTAACATCGCCATCATTCCAAGATGGGGGGATTTTAACCATGCCTTTAGGTTTTTACGAATATTGTCTCTTTTTTTAGAAATATCTGCTGCAACAATAATATTTTCAACGCCCAATTGCGCACACATTCTACTAATATTTCGACGCCCCAAATCTGTTACCATCCCCCAATCATAAGTATAGGTCACAGGCTTCATCTTCAATTCATTTACAATTAAATGAAGCCCATAACAGCTGTCTCTCCCCCCTGAAAAAGGTACAATACAGTCTAACTCCTTCCCTGCTCGACGATAAGGCTCCACAAGTTTAAATAACTCCTCTTTTGGTTTGGGATTATTACGAGGTTCATAATGATGGCAATAATTACAAACACCCTCTTCATCAAAGCGAATAAACGGCATCGTCTCTGGCAACACACAACGTGTACAGCGTTTTAAATTAGGATGCTCGTATTTTAACAGTGCCTCTTCCTGAGCATTAAAAATAAACTCAGGAATAAGATTTTCTTTCCGACTCTTCTGATCCTCCACAACAAAAGGCATCACCGAGGTGGGAATATCCAGAATAACACTATCTTCCTTAATCTGTTGTATATTTTCACAATGAATCAAATCCAACGCATAGCGTTCTGAAGCAAAATAAACTTGTTTATTTTTTACTCCCGTATATAAACTGCCATTATTTGAAAAGAGTAATAATTTTCCCTTGCTTGGCAGCATCAAGGCGCAGGCAATAATTCCTTTACATAAACTTAAAACCCTAGCCGGAATATCTTCTATGCTCGCATTATATTGCAGCATTTCCTCTGCAATACCGACAATCACCTCCGAATCAATTTTATATTGTCGATTAACCTTTAATTTGTCCCAAACTTCATCATCATTTACGATGATGCCATTATGAATAGCACAGATATCCCCTCTAATCACAGGTTGATTATCACCTAAACCATTGGTAATCAACCGACTATGTCCCAATATCACGTGGCTATGATAAGGTCTCTCTTTAGATAACAATTTAACCACATCATAATCCGCTCGTGAAATACGATATTGATGATTTTCTAAATACACCAAACCGCTTGAATCGCGTCCCCGTTGACGAGAATGCTGAACAAGTTTTTTAAAATCTTCTTTAACAATTGCTTGCTGCGCAATAACACCAAAAATGCCGCACATATAACTTACCTATTCTCTTTTGATAACTGATGATATAAATTGATAATTTTTTCCTCTTGAGCCTGCCAACTTAAAGGATACAAACTCAAAGTATTAATCATTTTCTTCTCTTGAAATTGAAGTGAATCTAGAGTTTCACCAATACTAGTCATACTTAACTCAATACACTTACCTAGATCATACTCCTGTACCAGCGCAGAAATATCAGGAAAATTTGAGGCTAGCACTGGTAGACCCGCAAAAGCATATTCAAACAGTTTATTGGGTAAACAATAATAATCACTTAATGATACATTCTGCACGAGACAAAAACCAAAATCAGCACTTCTTGCGATACCTACCACTTGAGAATGAGGCACAGCTTCATGATAATGAATATTGTGATAATCCAGACCATCCTGCTTAATACGTGCTGCTAACTCACCATAACCTAAAAATACAACATGCGATTGAGTAGTCGTTTTTTTAAAAACCTCTAAAATTAACTCAATACCCCTGCCATACCCTAATATACCGATATAAATATAAATTTTAGCCTCAAGCGGTATATTAAATTTATCTCTTAGATAAAAAGCGTTCACTTCCCGAAATTGAGTATCAATATATGGTGAGTTCATAACAACTTCTGTTTTTACAACACCCAAATGCCGTTCATACCACCCTGCAATTGAAGGACTCACAACAATAAGTGCATCTACACAAGGCCAGACAAATTTCTCAATCCACAACGTCCCCTTACTCATTAAAGGAGTTTGCCCATTTTTATCTGACTCCAACTCGTGAGCATCGTATATTAATTTTGCTTTCGTGAGTTTTTTAAGTAACCATCCAAGCGGTAAAACTACTGTATCATGACAATGGATAACCCGTGGCTTATGTTTGAGAGCACGAAGTAACATCCTCATCACTAACTCTATTAAAATAAAGATATGACGAATCGCTTTGGGCAACAAAAACCACTTTCGACTCATTAGCTTAAAAGAAACAACATCAAAAGGCAGAGACTCCTCCGTCTTATGAACTTCCTCCTCTAGCATAATACCCAATCCAAGTATATTAGCAGCTGGATATTCCCTTGCTAAACAACCCATCTCTTTCAAAATTCGAGAGTCAGAACGAATATCGGTGTGGGTTAAATGCAAAATATTCATTTTATGTATTTACCCTATTAAATATCGCAAATAAAAAACATAAAGGGGTAAACAATATGAAGTGTATTACTTGAATACCACCAATAAACATATATACACACAGCACATAAATGGCTGTATACATTAAGTAGCTACCTGTTTTCTGCTCCTTAAAAAATCTAACGATAACTGATAATAGAACAATCGACAAGAAAAAAGCACCAATCAACCCTCCTTCAGATAGGGTCTCCAAAATAAAATTATGAGGGTACCACCCCAACTCTAATGCTTTTCCAATATACACAGGAAAAGAAGCCAATCCATTACCAAATACAATGCTCTCAATAGAACCTAACCACTGTTGCACAACAGAAGTATATAAAAATATTCTTAAACTAGAATCAACTCCATCAACTGCAATCGAATTTAAAGATAATAATTGTTCACTCACCTGATAAGTTAAATCATCTTTAATCTGAACAATTCTATATATCCCCGTCGAAGGAAAAAACCATTGATAAATACATAAAGTTGCTATAAGAGTCAAAATAATTGATACTTTAGTACGTGATGGTTGTCCATATAGAGAAAGCAACACAATCGCTGACAAAGCAACCATCGCAGATCTTGCCGCAGAATCAAAAACAGATAACAAGGCAAATAAAAAAAGCCCCAAAAACATAGATTGAACTAGGCTATTTTTTTTCCGATGATGGTAAAACTTTAATAAAAAAAATATTGCACTAAACCCAATATACATTGTTGTCTCTTGGTATATAACCAAATTGCCAACCTTTATTCCATAAAAATTCAAGTCTACAGGAAATCCCTCTAATATCTGATTAAACTTCAAAATACTTGCCAATCCGACCAAACCGATTAACCATAATTCAGGCTTTATCGATTTTGTCGCAAGTAAGGCGATAAAAAAACAACTCAAACATAGCAGGATTGCTCGCATAGCAAATCCTTCTGCTGCAATGTTTTGATAATACACAATAAGGGTAATAACCCCTACCAAAGACAACACGCATTCCACCGCTTTCTTATGACGACTTGCTAGCCATGCTACAAAAACCATTGGCATCAAATAAACTAACCCTCGTTGCGAATATTGAAAAGCACTATATTCTTTACCTGACGACCAATATCCACTACATAGCATCCATAAAACATATCCAATAAGACTAACAATAATAAATTTAGTACTCACCAAATTATCTGCTGGCAAACTCCACTGTTGATTCTGAGTTTTTTCTCTTGACGCAAAAAAAATGAGTATTGCACAGAAAAAAAGAATTCCGGCCACAATCAAAGGTCTAACAACAGTCATACCCTGCATAAAAGGTGCTGAAGGCAACAATACACTCAGTGCAGCAAAAAAAGAGCTCCACCATATACCCGACGGAGAAAACTGCCGACTCTCATCATTAAATTTATTTAACATGACCTAATTTCCTCGCACCTTTTAAAATAAACCATAAGTACACAAGGGATTGTAATACCTCATGAGATACAAAAACAATCAAAAATGCATGAAATGAAAATGATTGCAAACACATTAAAGTAATTAATAACGTCAATAAATAAACCATTTGCCAAGCAACTCCAAACTTCAAAGTTTCTTTCAAAACGAGTACACCACTTAAAGCACTCACAGGAAAACGAAAGATAACGGCAATGATCAACATACCAGCAACACCACCAGCTTCCCTCCAAAGCTCTCCAAATACCATTGCAAATAAACTCTCTCCCCAAACCCACACCGCAATAGCAACAGGTAACATCAGCACAAACAAAACAGCTGACATTTTACATACTTCACCATAAATTCTTTCTGGATGTGTATGTTGTAATGTAGAAATTCTCTGCAAAAAAACCTGCGATACTCCCTGCCCCAAAATACTTATGGGTAAAGTCACTATTCTGTAAGAAAATGCATATATGCCTACTACACTATCAGCAAAATAACGTACGATAAAAAAAATAGGTAGTTGTGCTGAAAGAGAGTTAGATAAAGCTCCTATTAGAGAAAATGTCGGATAACTCCTATACTCAATTGCCACGCCAAATAAATCCTTCCCTGTTACTTTAGATGAGGATGCACAAATCATCCTATGCAACGTTCTACCCAAGATGATACAAGCACCAAATAATCCCAAAAGCTGCCCTAAAATCAACCCCCCTTTGATAGAGATTAACCCCATACCAACTTGTCCAGATGCCGCCACCAAAGATTGCGTGATTTGTGCACCCGAAATCTGCTTAAACTGCTTCTTTCTGATAGAAAAGTAACTACAGGTTTGATAGACTCCGTTACCAAACAATGCCAAAGGTACCCAATATAGAATATCTACTATATTTGTCACTCTAAAGGTGCTAACAACTTTCTCTTCAAATATACAGATTAATAAAAATACACAAACGCTCAAACCAGTCGTTATTAATAATGACAAAACGACTAACGCCATTGATTTTTTATCGCTATCAGGCAAAACAATAGTCTGCTCGTAACGTAAAGTTGCAACCGTTGTTAGCACAGACACCATAGCACCATACAATGCTAATAGACCAAAATCCTCGGGAGAAAAAAGTCTGGTCAGAATTGGACTAACCAAAACTGTGACTAATTGTGCAAATCCAGAACCAAGTGCTATCGTAAATGTATTTTTAAAAAAGTCCTGCCAATTGCTACGCATCTCTTCACTCAATATGTTTTGTTCATCTTCTTGATAAAACCAAAATATGACCAGACAACATTATCCAGCTCCCAAGGAGATGTAAAGCGAATAAATCTAGAAATGGTACTATCTAAAAAAACAGGTACACGATTAAAAGAAATTAACTCTTTTGCGACAAAAGGATATACATCTCCTTCTCGAACAAAATCCATTACTTGATTCACATACTGGTACTCATGTCTAGCTGCGAACAATTTCAGCATTGCAATAGTATCAATCGTTCTAAAAGAAATCCAACCATCACCTTTATCTCCAGCATAAGTAGGCTTATTAACTGATATTTCTTCTTGTTCACTCCAACCTTCCCAGGCCTTCGCCCACCAATACGGCCAGATTGCTTTTTTAGGTAACCCTTCCCGCTTGCGATAGTCAGTAATATGATTAACAAATAGATTAATGACACTATCCGCAACCTCATGTTTATCTGTTTGTATTACATAAGTTGCCCATTCATTTTGATGATTATAAGGTACTGGTACACCATCAAAATAAAACGCATTACCATAAGGCCATGCAAGATAATAAGCATCTTCACTATTCCACTGCTTAGAGACTGTTTTTCCAACTCCCTTCTCTAACACCTCCATGTGATTAGTTAAATGAACCACCTCATTATCCAAAACTCGTAAAGCTTCTTTTGCTGAAGTATCATGGGGGAATAACCGAAGATAACGTTTATACAACAGGGCAAATCGACTACTCTGTACAGCAAACGTAGCTAAACTTCTGTCCACACTAAAAACTCGCACCCGCAATCCGTCAGCGGAATTCAGCTGATGTGTTAACAGCAACATCTCCAGTTCTACTCTACGCTTTACAAATATCACATAATCTTTAAAAACTTCAAAAAAATCTATATCGTCACGGGCTAACTCTAAAAAACTAAGTAAACCATTTAAATAATAAACTTGTGCCCAAGCACTCCACCCCTCTATATTATTACTGCCTAAATATAAAATACCATTTGCTTTGTTAGCCAAAAAGTCTTTGATAAATAACTCTTTTATATCATTTTTAGTATTTAACAATTGATACTGGACTCGATTACCATAAAAGTCAAGATTGAAGGGAATATCCCCATACTCAAAAGAATGTACAATCTGATTTTTCTGAAAATCATATATAGCAAACAGTGACATTGTAGTTTTAACTAAAGCAAACAACTCATCATGATGGTTTTTTATAACCTCAACAAATACTTCTATATCATCTACCAATGGTTTCTCTATAAGAGAATGTCCATCATATATCATGTACAACTGACCTGCCATGATATGAACCCTAAATTTTTCGTGATAACTCGGTAATAAAAAAAACTTAGGTATTACCTCATACGTAGAACCCGCAGGATCCTTGACAGAAGGTAACTCAATAGTTTGTTTTTCTTTAAACTCTCTGTCATTCTCAACAAATACTTTTAAAATATTTCTGCCTCGTAAACTATCATACGCCACTATTAGTAACTGTTCTTGGTGAAAAAGACCCTCTCTAAAATCTAGAAACGAATCAGTATAATCATCAATATACTGATAAGTAACTTGTAAATTCAACTTATTCAAAGATACCAAGTACAGATGATTAGTCAGCAATTCTCGCATCAAAACAAGATAACGGTCACCATCCTCAATAATTTTAAGGGGCACTGCTTGTATTTTATCTAACAAAACCTTGTGACCTTCAAAGGCTATGTTTGTTTGCAAAGTACTCCTTGATAAAGATACCTTGACTCCATCTAAAAAACTCGCTAACGCAATAGGGACTTCATTTTTATAAGAATCATCCTCTAAGACAGCACCTGACTGCTCCGCTTTTTTTAAAAAAACCGTATTGTTTATGATGGGGTAAGCATCCACTGACGCCAAACCATACATAACATACGTCAAATACTCTGTAATAACTATTTTTTCATTTTGCCATCTACTGTATTCTTCACCTTGTCTATACTTTTCTAAAAAAGCAATTAATGGAGAGATTCTGTCATCCTCAGCAAAATACTTAGACAAAATATGCAACGTAAAGCCCAAACCGTATAATCTCGCACCAAGTGGCTTACTTCCATAAGTATGAGGCAAAAAAAACCATTCCGAATAATCTGTATTTGCAAACAATTCCAAATGCTTTAATATGGCCGCTCTATCGAATAAACCCGCTAAGTTACCTTGGTTATCCATGTAACTCAAAATACCCTCAATAACATAACCTGCATGAGCCAAATCGTTTGGTGTATTCGCCTCCTCAATAGAGTACGACCAAAACCATCCCCCATTAGCGTCAATTTGCTTAAAATAAAAATGAGCCAACATGACCCTATCAGTAACTTTTTCAATTCTTTTCTTCAAATAATCATCTTCCAAAAAGCGATGAAAACGCTGCATTTGTCCCGCCATATAAGCGGCAGCATTAAATACATTATATTTTCTGTCCTGTCTTGTTAAAGAATAATTAAAAAGTCCAGAGTTCGAAAAAATAGCATCGTCCAGATAGGGCTCTATTGCCGCACGAATACGTTGAAAAATTTCTTGTTTAGGGGCAGTATCAGGGGCTAATTCTACCCAATCTAACAACGCATTTAATACAATCCCTGTGGTAATAGTATATTCTGAGTTAGCAGGATTAACAGTTCCATCACCAAAAGCGTCCCAAGCTATAGGTACTCCCCAACCAGCTATACCATCTTTATTAAGATCATAATTGTCTAAAAGCCAACGACCCGCTTTATTGGCTAGTGTCAGGTCATACTTACCAAAAGATTTATAATACTGCAATAGTTCCGAAGACAAGACCATTGCATACGCTTTAGGAATATGAGCAACATCATTGTCGCCATAGTCACTAACCCCATAGCCAGGATAGTCAATATTTAAACTATTCTTGAGTCGTTGATATATCTCTTTAGTATCAGCAGTTACATAAACACCGCCCCCATCCATACCTTTATCACTATTAAAAGCATGAATATACCAACCAATAAGACAGAAAGTTAGTATTACTAAGCAACCTATTAACCATTTTCGTACAATCAACTTCTACCCTTTTAAAAAAGCTCCAACAACTTTAGCCACATCAGCCTTACTCATATAAGGATGGAATGGTAGACTAATCACTTCTTCGGCAATTAAATCACCGACAGGCAGTATTGCAGCAGAAGCAACGGCAGGCTGTTTATTTAAAGGGATAGGATAATGAACGGCAGTAGGAATACCCGCCTCTTTTAACTTGGCAATCACCTGATCGCGATTTTTAACTCGAATAGTATACTGTGCATATACACTCGTATTATGAGACTCAATGAAAGGCGTAGTATCAACACCCTCCTCTGCAAAAAGGCGATTATAGTGATCAGCCACCTCTTGACGTAACTGAACCTCATTATCAAGAATGGCTAATTTAGGCAATAAAATAGCAGCCTGTAAAGTATCTAAGCGACTGTTCACTCCCACACGAATATGATGATAACGACGATCTTGTCCATGACGCGCAATCTGACGTAGCACAATGGCTAACTGCTCATCATTGGTAAAAATTGCACCACCATCACCATAACAACCAAGAGGTTTGCTAGGGAAGAAACTCGTACAAGCAATTGTCGTTAGGTTACATGACTTACAACCTTTATAGGTAGCACCAAAACTCTGTGCTCCATCCTCGATAACAGGCAAGCTATGTTTTGCAGCAATAGCATTGATAACATCAAAATCAGCACATTGACCGTATAGAGAAACCGGGATAATTGCCTTAGTTTTTGGTGTAATAGCCGCTTCTAGTAGAGCTGGGTCTAAGTTATATGTCTTAGGGTCTACGTCGACATATACAGGCTTAGCACCAAGCAAAGCAACCGTCTCTGCCGTAGCAATATAAGTAAATCCTGGCGTGATAACCTCGTCACCTACACCAACGCCTAATGCCATCAATGCAATCTGCAATGCATCTGTCCCATTCGCGCAAGAAATACAGTACTTAGCACCCACGTAAGCCGCAAGCTTTTCTTCCAATTCAGAGACCTCTGGCCCCAAGATATACTGCCCATGAGCTAAGACTTTCTGGATATTTGTATCAATTTGATCTTTAATACGTGCTTGTTGTGCTGCCAAATCAATAAATTGCATGATTTACTCTTTGCTTAAAAATGAATTACGTAAAATATATTTTGCGCCAGTATGAGAACACACCACTTCGCCATCACCTTCAACAGGCAAATCCAACTGCTCACCATACTCACTCATCCAACCGATTTGTTTGGCTGGAACTCCTACCATTAAGGCATAAGGTTTAACATCTTTATTAATAACCGCACCAGCACCAACGAAAGCAAATTCGCCTACGGTTACCCCACAAACAATGGTACAGTTTGCACCTAATGTAGCGCCTTTTCTGACAAAAGTATCCCGGTACTCACTTTTTCGCTCAATTAAGGAACGAGGATTATAGACATTAGTAAAGACCATACTCGGGCCACAGAACACGCCCTCTTCTAAGTATACATTATCGTACACAGAGACATTGTTTTGAATTTTGCAATGGTCCCCAATACTGACCTTATTGCCCACAAAAACATTCTGACCTAAAGATACGCCTTTGCCAATGCGAGCCCCAGCGCAGACATGTGCAAAATGCCATACACGAGAGCCCTCTCCAATTACTGCGCCATCGTCAATAATGGCACTTTCATGTTTATAGAAACTCATTATTTTTTCAAATATGGATGATAATCACCAGTTAATGGTGCGATATCAGCATTACGAATATGTGCTACTGTAGTAATTGCCGTGCGATTTTCCTCTAAACCAAAGCCACGACCTGCCAGAATTTCCTCGTAACTACGAGTATGCAAATCGGTAAAACCTCCTGAGAATTCAATCTCTTCACCATCCACAGTAATTGAACGGAATGTACGCTGCCCCTCATCCTGTTGTTTAGCAGGAACATCTTCAAAGTCCACCGACAAGAACCAACGCACGCGAGCATTTTCATACTCTAAATAACCTGCTGCCTTAGTTTCTGTACACAAATGAACAACATTCTGCTGTAATGCACCAAAAATATAATGCAACATATCAAAAAAATGTACACCGATATTTGTCGCAATACCGCCTGATTTCTTCACGTCCCCTTTCCAAGACTGAAGATACCACTTCCCACGAGAAGTAATATAAGTTAAATCCACATCATATTTCTTATCTTTAGATGAATTTTGTACTTTCTCACGTAAAGCAATAATTGCAGGATGCACGCGCAATTGAAGAATAGTATTGACTTTTTGTCCTGTATCTTTCTCAATATCTAATAAGCCATCAATATTCCATGGGTTCAACACGAGTGGCTTTTCACAAATGGCATCTGCGCCAGATCGCAAAGCAAAGCGCATATGAGAATCGTGCAGATAGTTTGGCGTACAGATAGACACATAATCAATCTTACGAGCATCATTAGCACGACGAATCTTATCTACAAAACGGTCAAAACGCTCGAATTCTGTGAAGAATTCAGCATCAGGATTATGGCTATCCATAATCCCAACAGAGTCGTTAACATCATAAGCAGCAACCAACTTGTTACCCGTAGCCTTAATAGCTTGCATATGTCGAGGTGCAATATAACCGCCGGCACCAATAAGTGCAAAATTTTTCATTTTTATGCCTTTTATTGAAAATGGTACTATTGCAGATTGTACAATAACCTACACCCTATGAATAGCAAAGCGATGGTAAATTTTCACTCTTTTACAAAGTAGAAAATAACATTTCATCCTTCTCGCTACCATGTATCTACCAAACTTTCTCTATAATTAATATAATAGATAATGAACATCCTCGTCACTGGCGGAGCCGGCTATATCGGCTCACATACTGTTGTTGAGCTACTTAATAATAATCACTCTGTTTTTATCTTAGACAACTTCTGTAATAGCTCACCTAAAGCCCTATCAGCAGTAGAAGCTATCACTCAACAAAAAACCACCTTAGTTAAGGGTGATATTCGTGATAGAGATTGCTTAGACAAGACCTTCAATCAACGTAAAATTGATGCCGTGATTCACTTTGCAGGTCTTAAAGCGGTGGGCGAGAGCGTACAAAATCCGCTGATGTATTACGACAACAATGTTGCTGGTACTATTACCTTATTAGAATCGATGCAAGCTGCTGGAGTACATCGTATAGTCTTTAGTTCATCCGCAACTGTTTATGGCACCCCTGCTATTGTGCCAATCCCTGAAACCTGCCCTACATCTCGCCCAACCAGCCCTTATGGGACATCAAAACTGATGGTAGAGCAAATTCTCGAGGACTTTGCTAAATCAGCACCAGACTGGTCAATTGGCATCCTTCGCTACTTCAATCCTATTGGTGCACATCCTAGTGGTTTAATTGGAGAGAACCCCAATGGAATTCCTAATAATCTAATGCCATTTATTACACAAGTCGCTATTGGTAAATTACCTGAACTCTCTGTGTTTGGCTCTGATTATGAAACACATGATGGGACTGGGGTGCGTGATTACATCCATGTAGTTGATTTAGCGATTGGACACTTAAAAGCACTAGACTTTTTAAATCATTCGACAGGATGTCATATCTGGAATCTAGGAACAGGTGTGGGTTACTCTATCTTAGATATTGTCAATGCATTCCAAAAAGAGAATGGCATCACAATTAACTATAAACTCGCCCCTCGTCGCCCTGGCGATATTGCGGCTTATTGGTCTAATCCAGAAAAAGCCACTCGCGAACTAGGTTGGCAAGCGCAATATACACTAGAGGACATGGTCAAACATAGTTGGAACTGGCAACAAAAGAATCCGAATGGGTTTGAGGGGTGATTATGATTGAGCTTATTGAAGAATTACTACACAACCATCGTTACAAGGAAGCAATTCCTAATCTAAGCTGCTTGCGTAGATTACTACAATACCAATTTAAGACTCGTCCTTCAGAAGAAGACAACCTCTCTCTATTTAATACCTACTATTGGTTAGCTTACTGTCATTTTGAATTAGCTAAAAAAATCCTTCATCGACAAAATAGAAGGCTCGCCTTAGCAAAAACTTATTTAAAAAAAAGTCTAGATTACGCTTATCAAAACCACATCCTATCAAACAAGTTGCAATCGCAATACAATATCAACTCCCTATTAGGTCAGATTACCTATACTGAAGCGACCACACTCAATAAGTCACAACAATCCCATCAGCTTTTAGATCAAGCACATCAATATTTTGAAGATCTCGTATCTTTAGCAGAAGCGATTAAAGAGTGTAACAGCAACCAACATATTTATACCTCTAACAATCTCAGTACTTACTACTGGCTTTATCAAACCTTTTTAGCTAAGGCTAGAAGCAGTACCAATAACGAGGAACAAACATTTTTTTTCGAAAAAGCTAGAGAACAATTAAACAAGAAATTAAGTTTTTCTAACAATATCTCGAATCCCATCGATATGATTCATGAGCAAATCAAGGTACATCACCTATATGCTCACTGTTTCTTCTTGCAAGCGGATACCTATGAAGATGACAATAAAATTATCTATTTACAGAAAGCACGCTCCTCTTTTCTAACATTTTTATCCCTTGCAGAAACACTAGAACAACCTGGAGATAACGTATCTCAAGCAAACTCTTGGATAGGTCGATGTTTTTTAGAAGAGGCTTTATATCTTCAAAATAACAATACTCTAAACATTATCCATCATGCAATACATCACTTTAAATCTCAGCTACAAAGTGCAAAAAACGAAGGATTAACTATAGAAATAGCCCGTGCTAATTTTTGGTTAGGTTGTGCATACTTCGCTAAAATGCAGTTTCATCACATCCCTGAAAAACAACTAATCTATTGCCAACAAGCAAGAGAATTCTTTAAAAACTCTGTTTATCACCTTGCAGAAGACTCCATCAAGCATCCAGAAGAAGAGGTCTTAGCATCATTAAACATGCTCAGCATAGTGAGTTTTATGCAAGCAAGAACACTATCTAACAAGCAAATCGCTAAGAGTATACTGGAAGACACGATTGCTTTTTTAACTCAACATAACTTAGAAAATTCCAATCAAACACAAAATGATTCACAAGCAACTTTCCTATATCATCTAGCTGTATGTCAAAAGGATCTTAGCCAATATGTTTCAGATAAGGAAGTAAAACACAATCTTCTTTGTGATGCATTAGAAAACTGCAAAAAAGGAATTTCTCTACTAAGTGAATTCAATCTTACAGATGATGAACTTTTGCACATAGAAGAGGTTTTTACCCTAAAATATCAAGAAATACTCTTTTGTTTAGAGCGTTTTGATGAATACTTTGAATCGAAAAAACAAACTATCCACAACAAACTATTTAACAATCAATCAGAAAAAATTAAGTTTACCGATGTATTAAGCAGCATTCTTGCTGTATTACACATACTCCCTGCAGAGTTAGACAATACACCTATCGCGCACTATACCAGCCCCGCTGTAACGGAAATCCTCTTAGGAATCCAACAGTCTAGGCAAGATTTACGAATGAACAGTGCTACCTATATGAATGATCCTCAAGAAGGGAAAAGTCTTCTTTCTCTGTTAAACCAAACTTCCAGTTCCATAAATCAGTACACATTTTCTCATCGCCGTTTAGCATTTTTTACCTGTTTCTCAACAAGAGTAAATGACTTAAATCAGTTCCGACTTTATGGAAAAGAAAATGGTGTAGAAGCATCTGGATGCTGTTTAATATTTAATAAACATGGGAACTGGCTACGACACCCAAACATCCAAGACTCCTACTTCCAAGAGGCTCCTTCTTACAGAAAATTAGCCACTCTTGTCTCTACTGATAATATACTTAACAAAATTAGCGCTGTCAGGACACCACCTATTGCCCCCTCACTATATCAAGTGGTCTATGTAACAATGATTGATGAATATACCGATACCAAGAAAATTAACTTTGAACTTAACACTCATAATCAAAAATTGTTTGGTATTACACTCAGACAAGTTCATTCAAGCAATGCATGGCAATCTCTGCGATTAAATCAACTAAAAATAGCATTAATGCAATTAGAAAAATACTTTCACCAGCAGCCTCTTTCTTCTGATGACTATCAAGCATTAGAATACATACGTTACCTATTTAAGGACTTCGCTTTTATTGATGAAGAAGAATTCCGAAGCATCAAACTTTCCAATATTTCATCAAAAGACATTCAGTATTGCAACGTTACTAACTCTACCTTCCTAACATTTGGTGATGCCACAAAAATGGTGAATGAGGTAATTCTTGGCACCAATTTTGAAAAAACTCTCTCTCATAGAAAAGTAGAGGTTTTTCATCACCTAATGAGCAAAACAAATCCTCATATTAATGTTAAACAATCTTTTCTACCTATCAATGCAAACAAACCACTCTGCTAAAGTAGCAGTTAATATCTTAATTCACCCATCCAAAATCAATATCCCCTGTACTGTTCCTCAATCCTTTTCTGATCTCAGCGACTATGCCATGGGGCAAATGAAGTTTGCCTTGAGACCACTCTCGCAATTCAATATCTTGTGCTGGATTTATCGTTTTATTATTGATGTAAGAACGCTCATCTCTTTGCTGAGTTTTGTCTTCCGTATACGCCACATATGCTATCACAGAAATAGGACATTCCAGCCGCAAAATATGCATAATGGCAATTGAGGCTAAATACATCCCCATTAACTGTTCTTTAACGCGAGACCAATCTCTCCTTCTCAATTGACTCTTCATTTCTAATAAGTGCAATGTCAAACCATCATCATTAAAAACAATGAATCCCCCTTCTGCACATTTCTTATTATCCAAAGCCCATATTAAAGGACCTTGATGATTAGATTTCATCAATAATACGGGAGCCGTTGAATGAAAGAAACTTCTTCCCTTTCCTGAGTCAACCATCTCCTCTATAAAAAATGTTCCCTCCTCAAATGATACGTAGGATGCATTTAATAATTCATTAACTACCTTCTTTGTCCGTTGTAACTGCTGTGTCTTGTTCATCTTTACTCACTCTATCAAGGATTAAGTTAGTTTCTTGTAATAACTGAAACAACTCTTCATTAATTGAAGGTGCAACAAAGCCATACTCACCGCATTCAATACGTTGAACATTGGTTTTACCCTCTTCTACCTTAAAGTCATATAGTGCTACCTTTTCTGCTGATAACGTTTCATAGTCTTTAATTTGCAGTTGTTCTAATAATGCTTGGTCTTGCAATCGATTCAAAAGTACTAGGTTATTGATTTGCTGTAAAAAAGTATCGCTATGACTCGTGAGTAAAACATATGTTCCTTGATTAACCAAACCAACGATTAACTTTGCCATTTCCCTTTGCGCTGACAGATGTAAATGTGCTTCGGGTTCCTCAAAAATAACAAAACTCGAGTGATTATTAAGCTGATTATATTGAATAGATAATGCAGCCAGCTCCGTCACTAAGGATGAGCTAGCCGACAAAGGAAGGGAATTTTGCAATCCCTCTGGTTTAAATTCATAAATTTGCTTATCCGGATTGATGCAGATATTGCCCTCCATCAGCCGTGTTTCCAAAGGATTAATCAGCCCGTGATTCTGGTGATAACTGTGATAATGTCGAAGATCATTCAAATCCGCAACAAAACTCTTCAAAGGCATGGTTAATTCAGCATTATCTCTATTGATAGACTCTACTTGAAGACTCCATTGTTCATTGTTCTTCCGAAAGTCATTTTGCACAATATTATGGTAGCCAAACATTAGCCCTGTTCTTGCTGCTGGCATATACATCAGTCGAGTGAACTGTTTAGATAATCGATAAAAAACGGCAATTTCTATCACCTCTTTTATCAAAAAGTTCAATATCTGCTCACTGGTTGCACTATCTCTCAATACCACTACTCCTAGGGAACAATAACTCATTGATGGCACTAGACAAGAATGTATATCCCTGCCGATAAGTCTCTGTTAAGAGAAAATTAATATCCAATTGTGTACCAGTATGCTCTTCCTTATCTATCAATAAGTGATTCTTCTTAACTACTCGGAAATATACCCTCAACGGCCCTAAAATCTCGTTACGTAAGTAAAGAGTAGCCTCTTGAAAAACATCAGCATTAAAAGTTCTCTTAAGTAGTTCGGAGAAACTTTGCTGAAGATGGCTATTAACCTCATAAACGATGTCTTCCAATTCCTGCAATGAAATGCTTAACTCTGTAGTGGATTCATTCGATAGTGTTTTTAATGTTGCATAAAACGCATTTTCAAGATCTTGGTAGGTTTTTCTCGACAGAAGCTGTCTCGCGGTCTGCTTTTTGATATATGAAATCACTGTCCATAATGCCGTTGCAGCATAAGTCTTGCCACTACCATTTTTACCAATAAAAATCGTTAAAGGTTTTAATTCAATATCTGCCTTTTGAATCTTACCTATATTGGCAAAGTTAAAATGCATAATCACTCCAGAAAGAATTTCATCGTATTAAGTGTACGGATTTTTAATTTTATATACCACCCCTATGCTATTATTATCCTAGCAATTTTCTCCCTTTTTTATCCTTCTCCGACAAAACTGGCTCTCCATTCAAAGGCCAGTTAACCCCCACCATTTCATCATTCCACAGTAAAGTATGCTCTGCACTAGGGTTATAGTAATCTGTGCATTTATAGAGCAACTCAGCCACCTCACTCAATACATAAAACCCATGCGCAAAGCCTTCAGGTACCCATAACTGACGTTTATTCTCAGCAGAAAGAGCTTCCCCTACCCATTGCCCAAAAGTCGGTGAGCTTTGACGCAAATCGACTGCCACATCAAAAACCTCTCCCACCACCACACGCACCAATTTCCCTTGTGCATTCTCCGTTTGGTAATGCAGTCCTCGTAAAATACCTTTTCTTGATAAGGAATGATTTTCTTGAACAAATACTCGATCAGCGACATGCTCTCGAAACCATTGGTCACGAAAAGTTTCCATAAAAAAACCCCTTTCATCACCAAAGACTCGAGGTTCTAGTAGCTTCACATCGGGGATGCTTGTATCAATAACTTTCATTTCTATTCCTGTATCTTCTTTTTATAATCACTGATTACCTGTTGTAAAGCAGCTTGCCAATCACTCGGAGCGATACCAAAGTCTTTTGCAATTTTATCTAGCGCTAATCGTGAGTTAGCAGGGCGTTGTGCAGGCGTTGGATATGCTGCACTCGAAATAGCGCTCACTGTCGGTGCTTGCTGTAACACGCCTTGAGCCACTGCTTCAATAAAAATTGCCTTAGCAAAATCATACCAACTCATATAAGGTATTCCTGTGAAATGATATATCCCACTCTTTATCCTAGAACCATCCGTAAAGTATCGCTGCAATATCACTAAAATAGCATTAACAATATCACCCGCATAGGTAGGTCCACCCAATTGATCATTGACGATATTGAGATGAGTTCGTTCTGCCCCCAAGCGCAACATGGTTTTCACAAAATTATGCCCATATTCGCCAAATACCCATGCTGTTCGCAAAATAATATAAGCAGGACTCTCTGCAATAACAGCCTCCTCTCCCAACCACTTACTACGCCCATAATGTGTGAGTGGTGAAGGCTTATCTTGCTCTACATAAGGAACATCACTATCACCACGAAAGACATAATCCGTGGATAAATGCACTAATAGTGCATCATGTTGTTTGGCGGCTTGGGCTAAATACTTAACCCCCTCCACATTAACCTGCATCGCCTTATCCACTTCGCTTTCTGCTTTATCGACAGCCGTATAAGCCGCAGCATTAATCACCACATCTGGCTTTACAGTAGCCATCAGCTGCTTAACCAATGACTCGTCCGTGATATCAAGTTCCGTTCGATTAAAAGCGAATAACTCATATTGAGTATCCTCCCTCAATCGCTGATATAACCAAGTTCCTATCTGCCCATTAGCCCCTGTGAGCAACACACGCTTTGTCATCGCTTACCCTGACCATCACACAATAAGCGCAAAAGATATTGTCCATACTCATTCTTAGCCATTTTTTGCGCTTGTGCCATCAACTGCCTATCACTCAACCAACCATTACGCCATGCAATTTCTTCTAAACACGCCACTTGCATATTTTGAATATTCTGTACTGTTTGTACAAATGCAGCTGCTTGATGCAAACTCTCTTGCGTTCCTGTATCTAACCAAGCAAACCCTCGACCAAGTAACTGTACATTTAAAGAACCATCTTGTAGATATAAGTCATTAATATCTGTAATTTCTAATTCACCACGGGCAGAGGGTTTAATTTTTTTGGCAAAATCAATCACTCGATTATCATAGAAATACAACCCCGTTACCGCATAATTCGACTTAGGTTGCTTAGGTTTTTCTTCGATAGACCGTACTCGAAAGCTTTCATCAAACTCCACAACACCAAATCGCTCAGGATCTCTTACTTTATAAGCAAAAACGGTTGCTCCTTTCTCAGCAACGGCTTCCGCTGCCTCTTTAAGCGCTACAGTAAAATGTTGTCCAAAAAAGATATTATCTCCTAACACCAGACAAACATTATCATCCCCAATAAAAGACTCCCCAATCAGAAAAGCCTGAGCCAAACCATCTGGACTAGGTTGCACAGCGTATTGCAACGATATACCAAAATCACTACCATCACCTAATAATCGCTGAAAAGCGGTACTATCCTCGGGAGTTGTAATAATCAATATCTCCCTAATACCAGCAAGCATAAGCACAGACAAAGGATAATAAATCATTGGTTTATCATAGACTGGCAGTAACTGCTTGGAAACGCCACGAGTAATAGGATACAAGCGAGTTCCGGATCCTCCGGCTAGAATAATTCCTTTCATGACCTCTCCCTAATTGCTATTACCTAAGCGTTCCAATCGATAAGAGACTTCTAGAATAGGACTCCACCAGTCTTTGTGCTGTAAATACCACTGTACTGTTTTACGAATTCCCGACTCAAAAGTCTCTTGTGGTCGCCAACCTAACTCCTTTGTTATTTTGCTCGCATTAATTGCATAACGTAAATCATGTCCTGGACGATCCTTTACATAACGAATTAAATCTTTATAGTATTTAACACCGTCAGGTTTATTGGGCACCAACTCTTCCAATAATCCACAAATCGTCTGCACAACTTCCAAATTCGTTTTTTCATTGTAACCACCGATATTATAGGTTTCACCTATCTTTCCTTGCGTAATAACGGCATACAAAGCCCGTGCATGATCCTCCACAAACAACCAATCCCTAGTCTGTGAGCCATCACCATAAACAGGTAAAGAGCAACCTTTTAGCGCATTTAAAATCATCAGTGGGATCAGTTTTTCTGGAAACTGATAAGAACCATAGTTATTTGAACAATTCGTAATGATTGTAGGTAAACCATAAGTACGGTACCAAGCACGCACCAAATGATCACTAGAGGCTTTAGAGGCTGAATAAGGACTACTCGGTGCATAAGCTGTCATTTCTGTAAATAAATCATCCGTACCACCTAAGTCACCATATACTTCATCTGTAGAAATATGATGAAAACGAAAAGCCAACTTTTTATCTCGTTCCAAACCCTGCCAATACTGGCGTGTCACTTCCAATAATGTATAAGTACCCACAATATTCGTTTGAATAAAAGCAGCTGGCGCATCAATAGCGCGGTCAACATGACTTTCAGCAGCCAAATGCATTACACAATCGGGCTGATAATGATGAAAAATCTGTTGCATACTTTGAGTATCACAAATATCGACTTGTTCAAAAGCGTACCGCTCATTATCAGAAACAGTTGCTAAGGACTGTAGATTAGCTGCATAGGTGAGCTTATCCACATTGATTACGCTATCTTTTGTGTGCTGAATAATATAACGAATAAGCGCTGAACCAATAAAACCTGCACCACCAGTGACTAAAACTCGCATAGAAGTCTCAAAAAATTTTTACTGTCATATCATACTTTAAGTATGATGCTAACATAGTAAAATAAAACAAGTTTCTTTTCATAGAATTACCATGTACTTTACTGCCATCGATATCGAACTTGCCAACCATCATCTATCTTCAATTTGTCAGATTGGGATTGCGGTATTTGAAGACAGTAAATTAGTAGAGACTTGGGATAGTTATATCGATCCAGTAGAAGACTTTAATCCTTTTAATACCAAGTTACATGGTATTGACGCATGGACAGTTTATCAAGCACCTAAAAAACACGAGATTATCGACGATTTGCGTCACTACCTTGACGGCCAAGCGGTGGTCTCTTACGGTCTTTTTGATCGACATGCGATTTATAGCAATTATCCAGATAGTTTTAAAACACACTGGTATGATGTCACCGCTATTGTACGTAAAGTGTGGCCACAATTTGATAAAGGAGGATTTGCTCTCAATAAGATGGCGACTTTTCTGGATATCCCACAAACTCAGCACCATGATGCACTTGAGGATGCCATTATCTGCGGTCAAATTCTCTGTGAGGCATTAAAGGTTTCTGGCAAATCACTTGATAAATGGCCACATAAGTAGGCTTAACCCGTCGATGCGCCTTTTTCTACGCGACGGATACCTGTCCAAAATATCGCCAAACTCACCAGATAATAAATCGCTCCTTGATTCGTCGTCAGGAAGATATTTGTCATACCAAACTCAACCCATGCGATAACCAACAAACTACCCATTAAGGCATAATAACGTATGTCCTGATGTGGATGGCGTATCCTTTTTACAAAGAAAATAAAAGGATAAAGACATAAAAAAAGCATCATCGCTACGGCAGAAATCAAGCCTGTTTTGACCGCCTTATCAACAAAATCGTTATGTGTATGCTTAAGTGCCGTCATATAGGGCTGCGCCTTCCCTTCTTGAACAAATTGGACTATTTTTCCTCGAAATTCATCTGTGCCAATACCGAGAATAGGATGTTCACGAATAATTTCCTCTGATAATCTAAATAACTCTAGTCGCATTCCTAATGATGTTCCTGCTGACGGATCATTCGGTTTGTATTTCTGTACTTCGGCAACAGCATGTCCAACTCGCTGGAAAATAGGGTTATCCGTCAGTCCTATCACCAGCATTGCCATAAAGCAACTTGCTAAAATGGATAATAGTAAAATCTTTGTTTTACCCTGGGTATAAAAGCAACCATATACTGTCAACAAGCAACAAGCCACAATAAAAAACAACCAACTGCCTCGTGCCCCCGATAAAATAGCTGCCGTTACACCACCTAAAATCCCCAATACCAAAACAACTCTTATAAATACACGTGAGGTTTTAGCAAAAAATATCAGACTAATTAAAGAAGCCACTGCTAACCAAGCCGCAATATACCCATAGCGAATAGGATATAAACCTACACGAGGCACCTTCAACACATAAAACTCATAGATTGAGTCTAGACCCATCGCCACACCGCCTAAACCAAAGGCTAAAATCAAATAGTTTCGGTTAAATCCTCGATAAACCAGCGCATATAAGATAGGAATAGTCAAAAAAACCTTAGCATCCAACTCATAATCACGTCCTGAATGTCCTGCAATTAAGTTCACACTAACACTCACCAGCACATAAGCTAGTAGCATATATACCAAAGATTTCTCTGATTTAAAATCAATCTCTTTTCGGTAGCGCAACACAATATAAAGTGCTGTTACCAACAGCAGCCCCACACCCCATGAATAACCTTTAGGAATAACCATCCCCAAGGAAAACAGGATAAATAACGCTAAATGAATAAAGAAAGAGGCATTAAATTTAATAGTAGGAAACATAAATTCGTGACACTAAAACAAAAAAACCGAACCCATATCATTGACATAAAGTTCGATTTTTAAGAAATTTGACGACAAATCAATTAAAAAACAGCCCTTAGCCCCAAAAACACCAACATCGCCATAATCGCAGCTGAAGGCAATGTCACCACCCAAGCGGTGGCGATAGGTTTCATCAACTGCCAGTTTGCATTACGATTGACAATCCCAATACCCAATACCGCACCGACTAGGATATGTGTACTCGAGACGGGCAAGCCTAGTAACGAAGCCAACATCACCATGGTTGCTGCCGCTAACTCTGCTGTAAAACCTGAGGCTGGGTGCATTTCGGCAAGATTCGTTCCTACGGTCTGGATAACTTCTTTACCGATAAACCATAAACCTACAATCAATGCAATACCAAAGGTAATCATCACCACGGGTGGAATACTGGCAGTACTCGCAATCTCACCTGTACGCAATACATCTAAAATAGCCGCAAAAGGACCTACGGCATTGGCGATATCATTAGCGCCATGGCTAAACGCAAAACCTGCCGCCGTAAATACTTGCATCCAACTAAAGATAATAAAAGTCGATTTAACCAAATCTTTATGCTTTAAGGTGCGTGCGTAAATATACGTCCCCATCCATACTAATGCACCCACCATCACCACAATCAAGGTGTTATGTAATGCACTCAACCCTAATTTAAGGTTATTCAGACCTTTAAATAAGAGCATAGCAGTAATCATCATAATACCGATACTCGAAATCATCGGCACCCAATGTTGTAATGCCTTGTGAGCACCAAGAGCATGACGGCGTTTTTCTAAGGCGTAAAGCCCTTTGTAATAATCGGATTCAAGTTCTAATTCTTCTTCTGTATTTTCGCGGTCACCATAGGTCTGGGCATCACGTGCCATGGCAGAAGCCACTTTTACTTTTTCATGCTCAGGTAACGCTTCAAAACGTGCACGATAGTCTTCTTTATGGGCTTTTTTCTCTTTTTTGAGCTCTTTTAGCTGAGCATCAACACGCTCATTGTAATCTAAGACATAAGTCTTAATCTGGCGAAACAGCACATACGCCATCAGACCGCCTAAAACAGGTGATAAGACCCAAGAAATAGCAATCTCAGCTATCTTTCCCCACTGCACCATATCCAAACTGCTAGCACCTGTATCGGCGGAAAGAAGATACCCCAAGGTCAATGAGGCACCGACAATACCACCAATAATGGAGTGTGTTGTCGAAACAGGCCAGCCTTTTTTGGTGGCAAATAAAAGCCATAATGCGGAGGCTAATAATGCCGCCATCATAATAAATACAAAATCAATCGGCTGAACATTAAGTGTTTGTAAGTCCACAATACCAGAGCGGATCGTCCGTGTCACCTCTCCACCAGCAATCACCGCACCTGATACTTCAAAGACCGCGGCAACCCCTAACGCTTGGGGTACCGTTAATGTCCCTGCGCCTACACTGGTACCAAAGGAGTTAGCAACGTCATTGCCCCCGATATTAAAGGCCATAAAGACCCCAAACAGCGTCGCCAACACAAATAAGGTTGGCGAGTTACCATGGGTATAACCCAAGCCCCAGATAATAAAATAGCCGACCATACCGATAAGTAAGGCGGCGAAAACAACGCTAGTAAATTTCTGGATACTACTGACTGATTGGGTGGTTGGCATCTGAAATCCCTATGGAACAAAAGTAATGGCGGATTGGGGGGGATTCGAACCCCCGATACGTTTCCGTATGCACGCTTTCCAAGCGTGTGCCTTAAGCCACTCGGCCACCGATCCTAATTTGCTAATTTTAACATTCTTTGCACATAACGTGCGATTGTATCAATTTCTAAATTAACAAGACTGCCCGCACGCAGATGTTTTAATGTCGTCACCTGAACAGTATGAGGAATAAGATTAATCGAAATAATACATCCTTTTTCATTATCCTCTACGCTATTGACCGTCAAGCTAACACCATTAATGGTCACAGAGCCTTTATACGCAAGGTAGATACTTAAATCTGTAGGCACTTGAATTCGTAATTGCTGCGATTCTCCTACGGGTTCAAAACTCACTACCTCAGCAATACCATCGACATGCCCTGAAACCAAATGACCATCCACGGTATCCGACAAGCGCATAGCATGCTCTAAATTAACTTCACCAATACTATCCAAACCTCGCGTTTTATTCAAGCTCTCACGCGAAACGTCTACTTTAAAACAATGTTGATCAAACTCTACCACTGTCATACATGCCCCTTGAATCGCAATAGAATCACCGAGTTTAACGCGACTCATATCAAAATCATTCGCTTGTACAGTAAGACGAACGCCGTCATTTGCACTTGTTCCCAGTGGACTAACGTGAGTGATTTGACCAATGGCAGAGATGATTCCGGTAAACATTTCTATTCCTTACGTATTAATAGGTAGCGTTATTATACAATGGCTTGCAATAAAGTATTCCAGCGCTCTTTTGCTCTTAAGCGCAAACGTAAATCTTGACCCACAGCTAACTGCTCTACCCATGTGAATTGCTTAACAGCACTCAAATCTGATAAAGCCGGAAGATTAAATAACGACTGTCCCGGTCCCAAGATTTTAGGTGCCATATAGATCAGTAACTCATCAATCAATCCTGCTTCCAATAGCGCACCATTTAATGTAGGACCTGCCTCTACATGGACCTCATTAATGCCTCGCTGCATCAAGACTTGCCATACTTCAGCTAAATCAATATATTCGCCTTTTTTAGGCAATACGATAACATCTACATTCTTTGCTTGTAGACGTACTCGCTTAGCAGAATTATCTGTATGGGTAAAAATCCACACAGGTGAACCATTAAAAATCTGAGCGTCTTCGGGAATTTGAAACTGCCCATCAATAACCGCTCTAATCGGCTGACGCTCGGTTGCTATGGCTCGAACATTGAGCAAAGGATTATCTTTTAGAATAGTCCCGATACCTGTCAATACAACACTACTACGCGCACGCCAATGTTGCCCATCTCGTCGAGCAGGCTCTGCTGTAATCCATTGGGAAACACCATTATTCAAGGCAACTTTACCGTCCAGCGAACACGCTAATTTTGTCCATGTCCATGGTCGTTGTGCAGCCATTCGGGAAATAAAGCCTGTATTAATCGCCAAAGCCTCCTCTGCCAGCAAAGGATAATCGACTTGAATGCCAGCTTCTCTCAGCTTGGCAATCCCTTTTCCACCGACTAAGGGGTTGGGGTCTAAACTCGCCACTACTACGCGCCCTACTTGATGTGTCACTAAAGCATCTGCACAAGGAGGCGTTCGTCCAAAATGACTACATGGCTCTAACGTCACATAAAAGGTTGACCCAGCAAGCTGATTAGCATACCCTCGATGTTTGGCATCCTGTATTGCCATGACCTCTGCGTGCGGGCCACCGACTTTTTGTGTAGCCCCCTCACCAATGACTATCCCATCTTTAACAATAACACACCCGACACGAGGATTAGGATCGGTTAAATATAAGACTTTTTCTGCCAATGCTAAGGCTCGGCGCATATACGCATGATCTTGTTCAGAAAACGACATCTGGCATTCTAAGGGGTTTGAATTTCTTGGATAGCTTGGACAAACTGTTGAATATCCTCAAAGCTCTGATACACGGATGCAAATCGCACATAGGCGACTTGATCCAATTGGCGCAGTTCCTGCATCACATGCTGTCCGATTTGCTCTGTATGGATTTCTTTGCTTTGCGAATTCGCTAAGCGATCTTGAATGCGAGATACCGCTTCATCAAGCTTTTCTGCCGGCACGGGTCTTTTGCGTAGTGCCAAGCGCATACTCGATTTGAGTTTATCCACATCAAATTCCATACGTGAACCATCACGCTTAACAACCACAGGCATACTCAACTCCATACGCTCATAGGTCGTAAATCGTTTTTCACACGCATAACAGCGACGGCGACGACGAATCGTAAAACCATCTTCTGAAACACGTGTGTCGGTTACTTGGGTATCTGCATTAGAGCAAAACGGACATTTCATAATTATTTATACACAGGGAAGCGCTTCGTTAACTCATGAACCTTGGCACGAACCGCCGCTAAATTAGCCTCATCCGTTGGATTATCTAATACATCCGCAATAAGGTTAGCTGTGATTTCAATTTCAGCTTCTTTAAAGCCACGGGTTGTCGCTGCAGGTGTACCCACACGAATACCACTCGTCACAAAAGGCTTCTCTGGATCATTAGGGATAGCATTTTTATTAACTGTAATATGTGCTTTACCTAGGGCTTCTTCCGCCACTTTACCCGTGATACCTTTGCTACGCAAATCCACCAACATCACATGGCTTTCTGTACGACCAGACACAATACGTAAACCACGCTTAACGAGAGTATCTGCCATCACTTGTGCATTACGAACAACTTGTGCGGCGTAGTCTTTGAACTCTGGCGATAAGGCTTCTTTAAAGGCCGTCGCTTTACCAGCAATCACATGCATTAATGGACCACCCTGAATACCTGGGAAGATAGCTGAGTTAATCGCTTTTTCGTGTTCTGCTTTCATCATAATCACGCCACCACGTGGGCCACGTAATGATTTATGCGTAGTAGATGTCACAAAGTCAGCATGTGGTACTGGGTTAGGGTATTGTCCACCCACAACTAAACCTGCATAGTGAGCGATATCCACCATAAATAAAGCACCGTTATCACGCGCAATTTTTGCCATACGCTCAAAATCAATACGCAATGCATAAGCAGAAGCACCGCCAACGATTAATTTAGGTTTGTGCTCTTTTGCTAAACGCTCTAACTGCTCATAATCAATTTCTTCTTTGTCATTTAAGCCATAAGACACAAAGTTGTATAATTTACCAGAGGCATTGACTGGTGAGCCATGCGTTAAGTGACCACCCTCAGCCAAGCTCATCCCCAATACCGTATCACCCGGTTTTAGAACCGCCATATAGACAGCTTGGTTAGCTTGTGAGCCTGAATTAGGTTGAACGTTGGCCGCCTCAGCACCAAACATTTTTTTCAAACGATCAATCGCTAATTGCTCAACGATATCCACATATTCACAACCACCGTAATAGCGCTTACCCGGATAACCTTCTGCGTATTTATTCGTTAATTGAGAACCTTGAGCCTGCATCACCGCTGGGCTAGTGTAGTTCTCAGATGCAATTAGCTCAATATGCTCTTCTTGACGTACGTCCTCTTTTTGAATCGCTGCCCATAATTCTGGGTCTTGTTTATCAAGCGTTAGCGAACGATCAAACATATATTTCTCCTAATAGATACTGGATTACGCTGTTAAGCGTGGATTTAAAGAATAGGTGCCAACTAACGTAGCCTGTCCAAGGATATGCCCCTCCATGGCTTTAAGTACGTCTTGTGCGGTAAATGTGCCTTCAACAGGAAGGGTTTCCACGTCTAGGGCGTAAACAGTAAAATGATAGTGATGTACGATAGAGTCATTAAATGGCGGACATGGGCCGTCATAACCAAAATACTCCCCTTGCATATCATAATCGCTCGCAAACCACTCGGTGTAATTATTTAAGCCGTGACGCATATCGCCTTTACCCGCTAATGGACCTGCTTTACCTTTTGGGGTCACAATCGATGAGAATTCCCCTTCTGCAATCTCATTGACATTAGCAGGAATATCAATCAAGGTCCAATGATAAAAGTCTGTGCGAGGCAAGTCCGCTGGAACTTCTCGGTCAATCTGATTCACATCATCAGGTTTGGTCGGCACATCAACATCCACCATAATTAAAGCAAAAGACTTAGTGCCTACAGGGATATCAGTCCAAGAGAAGTCTGGATTGAGATTGGTAGAAAGTGCTACACGATTCTCTTTATCTTGTTTGCCAAATGCATAACGAGGATGAATCGCCTGCCCATTAATAATACCTAAACTTGTCAATTTCATCGTCTATTCCTCAAAACTAAGCAATCGTTACACGGGCAAATTTACGCTTACCCACTTGAACGACGTAAGTACCTGCACTTAATTGTAACGCTTTATCTTCTACTTTTTGACCGTCTACTTTCACACCACCCTGTTGGATATTACGTGTAGCTTCAGAACCTGAAGGTGCAAGGCCTGCCTCGCGTAACACAGCCACAATTCCCAATGGCCCCGCTGGCAACGTCACCTCTGGCATATCTTCTGGAATCTGTCCATCACGGAAACGTGCTTCAAAATCTGCCAAGGCTTTTTCTGCGGCAGCGGCATTATGGAAACGCGTAATAATTTCTTGTGCCAAAGCGACTTTCATATTACGAGGATTCTCACCTGCCGCTGCCGCTTGTTTTAAAGTCTCAATTTCATCTAATGTTTTAGCAGATAATAGCTCATAGTAATTCCACATCAAGCTATCGGAAATCGACATAATCTTACCGAACATGCTATCAGGCGTCTCTGTAATGCCTACGTAATTATTTTTTGATTTAGACATTTTCTCCACGCCGTCTAAACCAACCAATAAAGGCATCGTCAATACGGACTGTTGTGCTTGACCGTATTCTTTTTGTAGCTCTCGACCTACCAATAAATTAAACTTTTGGTCAGTACCACCGAGTTCCAAATCTGCTTTAAGCTCGACAGAGTCATAGCCTTGTAGTAATGGATATAAAAACTCATGGACAGAGATAGGAATTCCGCCTTTGAAACGCTTAGTAAAATCATCACGCTCCATGATACGCGCTACTGTGTAATGCGAGGCAAGTTTAATCAAGCCACGTGCGCCCAGTTGGTCACACCATGCCGAGTTATAGCGAATCTCTGTACGTGCAGGATCGAGGATTTTAGCGGCTTGCTCGTAGTACGTCTGAGCATTAACTTCAATTTGCTCACGCGAGAGCGGTGGACGAGTACTATTACGACCACTTGGATCACCAATCGCTGCGGTAAAGTCTCCAATCAAGAAAATGACCTGATGCCCCAAATCTTGTAGCTGACGCATTTTTGTCAGTACCACCGTATGCCCCAAGTGAATATCTGGTGCTGTCGGATCCATACCTAATTTAATGCGGAGCGGAACCCCTGTATCACGGCTCTTTTGCAACTTTTGGGCAAACTCCGTTTCTACTAGTAATTCATCAACACCGCGTAATACCGTACGCATATCACGCTCAACTTCGGCACTCATTTTAATTTCTTCTGACATTGTTTTGCTCTAATTCAAAAGGAATGAATAGGCTTACTCAGTTACCTATTCGATAGACTCAGTAGCGATTGAGTTTTAAAACATCGACTTTCATTTACAATATCGACATTATACCTATGTTTAGAGGAAGTTATCAGATGAATACTCATTCAGACGTACAGTATTTTATTGGTTTAATGTCAGGAACCAGTACGGATGGTGTGGACGGTACCTTAGTTGCCTTTCAAAAGGATACCTTTCCTCGTATTATCGCTTTCTCTAGCCTAGCAATGCCGAGTGACTTACGCCACACCTTTCTAACACTAAACAAGGCAGGCGACAATGAGCTTGAACAAGCATACCTAGCCGCCAATGGACTTGCTGATTTATATGCTGAATGCTGCCATGATTTATTAAAACAATCTCAACTTTCCACCGAACACATCACGGCTATTGGCGCTCACGGCCAAACTGTCCGTCATCGCCCCGATTTAGGGTTTACCATTCAACTCAATGCCCCAGCTCGTCTGGCTGAGCTCACCAAGATTGATGTGATTGCTGATTTTAGAAGTCGTGATGTCGCTGCCGGTGGACAAGGAGCCCCTTTTGCTCCTCTTTTACATCAAGCCTTGTTTAGCGATACAACAAAAACTCGCGTTATCCTCAATCTGGGTGGGATTGCCAATATCACGCTACTCGCCCCACATCAGCCCCTCTTAGGTTTTGATACGGGTCCAGCAAATGCCTTAATGGATTACTGGATTGATAAGCACCTAGGTAAAACCTTTGATAAAGATGGTGCATGGGGAGCATCTGGGAATATCCACAATGGTCTGCTCACTCAACTACTCAGCGAACCTTATTTTGCTAAATCAGCGCCCAAATCAACCGGCCGTGATTTATTTAACCCCTTATGGTTAGACCAACATGTAGTCGCTTTTAACGAGCATATTCCTGCGGTGGATATTATGGCGACCTTACGCGCACTGACCACGCATAGCATTGCTCAAGCAATTACGCGTCATAGCGATAAGGTTGATGAGATTATTGTCTGTGGTGGAGGCGTAAAAAATATCGCCCTTATGCAAGAACTAAAAGCGTTAATGGGCTGTGAAGTAAATGCAATTGAACAATACGGTTTTGATAGTCAAGCGATTGAAGCTCTAGCTTTTGCTTGGTTAGCCAAAGCCTTTTATGACAAAGAGCCACTTAACTTTCCTGAGTTAACTGGCTCTCGACATGCCACTATTGCAGGAGCTCTATATCCGAGATAGATTTAATGGGATTGAGTCTCTTCTCCGAGATAAGTGCGAACGATATCGACTAACTGTTGCCAAACACCCTCCTCTTCTAGAAGAGGCATCTCTTTTTTAAGTTTTTGACTCAGTATACCTTGATTATCTAGAATACTACGAATCACTCTATCCGCATAATGCCCCGGCATTTCAATAACCTCTTGTAAAGCCTCTCTTGCCTTATCATAATTACGTAAATATAAGGATTCTTGGCGCATATTCACGGCGATGGTTTTTTGAATCAATCTCGCAAAATAAATCACATGCTGCGTCAAATCCATATAGAACCAAACAGGTTTAGCTATTTCTTCTCCATCAAATACTAAATTTGAATAAATCCCATCAGCATATTGGGTTTCCTCTGCAACAAAAGAATAAGTTCCCTCTAGACCTCTCATCAAAGGTTTTGACAATATCTCTAGCGTTTTGGCGTATGCCAACCGTTCCTCTGCACTCTCGGCAATTACCCCTGAAATAGGTAAAATAATAGGTGCTGCGGTTTCTCCTAAACTACGCAAGAGATGATTGAATAGGAAGCGATGCAATCGTCCATTACCGTCAGCAAGAGGATGAAGGTAGACAAATGCAAATGCCATGACGGCGACCCTTACAACAGGCGACTGTCCTGTTGTTTTATTCCAGAAAAGATACAAACCCTCTAACTGTTTTTCTAACAAATCGAAAGATGGGGCGATATAATGCACCTCCTCTCGGAAATTACGTGTCTTGCCGACAAACACCGGCGACTGGCGTACTCCAAACTGTTGAATAAGCGTTTTATCTCCCAGAATTTCTCTTTGCAGCATACCCAAATCCAAGGGGATATCCAAATTCCCCGTGAACCTCTCCATCACATCAGCAAAACGTTGGATTCGTGTGAGCTGATGACCTTCGCCCTCAATTTTAAAGCTAGCCCTACTCTCACCTAAAGTAAACCATACTGCCGAGCGCACCAAGAAATCCTCACCAACCTCTTGATTAAGCTCCCGCAAAAGTGCCTTAACATCTACACTTATAGTCTCCAAGGTCTTATTATCTTTAACAAAGGTTGGACAAAAATAACGATTGCCAGCGAGGTTATTATTGATACGCCACTTACTCACTTTCTCCACAGCAGCAGCTGAAGTACTGAGCACTTTATCCGAATCTATGGCATCTACATAGGCACCCCCCAATGCCATTGGTCGGACTAATTCCTGACCTGTAAAAAACTCAAATAAAAAAGCCGCTCTTCTCGCATATTGTCCTGTCGGTTCTTGATTCACCCACTGTTGAATAGGTTGATTCCCCATCTTTTGGAAAAGTCGAGATAAAAATTCAAAATGAGGAATCTCATGTCGTAAGAAAAATTGCAGATGAGCCACAGGAGTTGACTCTGGTCGTTGCCGCTCCTGATAGAACTCTAACCGCCTACCCTCATCATATTGTGATACGCGACGAGAGGCGATACCACTCAATACACTCAAGGGTTGCAATACCTGGATACCATAATAATTTACTAACCATTGCGCCCCTATAGGATCCTGAATATTTTCTCTCATCATTTATAGAAAATTAATAATGTTCTCGACATTATGGCAAATTTTATTCATTTCTGCAAAATATTAATAATTATTTGGTTATTTTGCAGAAAATCGCTAATTTTATTTCGTGCTATGGAATACTTTACATCATTTAAACTTTCATCAAAAATAAAGCCCAGCTATTATAAAAAACAGCTGAGCCAATAATCCGATAAACTCAGATTGCTTACACGCTAAACGATGATCCACAACCACATGTTGTACTCGCATTAGGGTTGCGAATCACAAACTGAGAACCTTCGATATCCTCTTTGTAATCAATCTCTGCACCGACGAGATATTGTAAGCTCATGGGATCCACCAATAGCTGCACACCATCTTTATCGATTACTGTATCGTCTTCTGCTACGCTTTCATCAAAAGTAAAACCATACTGAAAGCCTGAACAACCACCGCCCTGAACAAAGACACGCAATTTTAAATCTGCATTGCCCTCATCAATTAATAAGTCTTTGACTTTTGTGGCAGCAGCATCGGTAAACACCAACATCTGCGGTGGTGTTTGTAAATCTACTGACTCAATAACGCTCATTATTAGCTCCGGGTGATAAACATCACCGTTAAATAATTTTAAAATAGGTTAGACCATTTTAGCATAAAGCCTAAGGGGCTTGAACTATAACCGTTTTACTAGCACGGACATGCTTACCTTCGAGGACATTAAGCACAATCTCTTCTGGCTCAAATCCTGCAGGAAGCACTAAATTACCCTTGGCTTGTTGCCAACGTTCAAACTGTAACGATAATATGGTGCTCGTTGCTCTGTCTTTCAAGAGTGTCTTTGTATCCGCTTTATCACTGGGGACAGCCAACTCATTTTCGGCATTCATCACCGCTGGTACTAAATCAACTGTTTCTGGCTTACCATTTAAGCGTCCTTTCGCAATAAATTGCAATCTCCCCTTAAAAGTCGAACCTTCCACGGCATGACGCGATAGTAACAGCTTATACGAAAGCATAGGCCCTTCTTGTACAACCTCAAAGCTTCGCACACTTACGCCACCTGCAGGACCAGAAGGTAACACTTGCTCATAAAACTCCAAATCACTTTTTACGCTACTAAGCTCATCTTGTAGCTTAGCAATCTCTCGGGTATACCGATCAATCATCAACTGGTCAAGCAAAGCCTTAACCTCAAACTCATCAAGACGCTGCTGTAAGGCTTTTACCTCAACACTCCCTTGCTCTTGCGCCTGCTTAATCGCCGCCTGGTGTGCAATATCAATAGCATCCTGAGCCTTTTGCCACTCTGCTCGGTCGTAATAATGTACCGCTACGCCACCAATGGCAATACCCACAAACAATAAAAAAGAACGAGCAATCATTATGGCAATACCGCCACATGACCTAGACCAGTATCTTCTGGCAAACCAAAAAGAACATTCATATTCTGAACAGCCTGACCTGAGGCACCTTTAACTAAGTTATCTTGAACAACCACGATAACTAAAGTATCGCCATTGCCAGGACGATGCAAAGCAATACGCAACTGGTTAGATGCACGAACACTACGCGTTTCGGGCAAACTGCCAGCAGGCATAACATCAACAAAGGCTTCTTTAGCATAACGTTCTTCGTAGAGCTTTTGGAAATCTGTTTGTAATGCCTCAGGTTTAATTTTTACATAGATCGTCGATAACATACCGCGAATCATCGGCACCAAATGAGGTACAAATAAGAGCTGTACAGGCTCTTTGGCCAATTTGCTCAACTGCTCAGTAATCTCTGGATGGTGACGATGACCCGACACACCATAAGCCTTAAAGTTATCTGATGCTTCAGAAAAAAGTGTACCTACTTCTGCTTTACGACCTGCACCTGATACACCCGACTTACAATCCGCCACGACATGAGATACATCAACCAAGCCTGCCTCTAATACAGGAGCCAATCCTAAAATAATCGTCGTAGGATAACAACCAGGATTACCGATGACTTGGCTTTGTGCAATTTTTTCTCGATTAATCTCTACCAAGCCATAGCAACTCTGATTTTTAAGAATATCCGGGCAACTATGTGGCATCTTATACCACTTTTCAAATTCAGCCGTATCTTGCAAGCGAAAATCTGCCGCCAAATCAATGACTTTAACCCCTGCAGCAAGCAACTCCTGCGCCTGAGCCATCGCCACGCCATGAGGAGTTGCAAAAAAGACGACATCGCATTGTGTTAGGGCGGCATTTTCAGGCGTAGAAAATGCTAAATCCACCTTCCCTCGCAAATTAGGAAACATTTCCGAGACTTTCATTCCCTCTTCTTTGCGTGACGTAATCGCATGCAATTGAACATGAGGATGTTGTGAAAGTAAGCGCAATAGTTCCACACCCGTATAACCTGTGCCACCTACGATACCCACTTTAATTTTTTTTGTCATCTTTTATCCTTATGTTAATAAGGGAATATATTCCCTTGTCAAAACAATGTATACCCTGCATTGTACAATGTTTTTTCTCGATTAAAGTAACTTCATCTCCCCTCCAATCATTCCATTGGATTACACAAATGAAAAAGGCCCACCATATGGTGAGCCCCTTTGCATTCGCAGATAACAGATTAGCGTTTGCTGAACTGCTTACGACGACGTGCTTTGCGAAGACCAACTTTCTTACGCTCAACTTCACGAGCGTCACGAGTAACATAACCCGCTTTAGATAATGCTGGTTTTAACGCTGCATCATAGTCAATTAACGCACGAGTAATACCGTGACGAACTGCACCCGCTTGGCCGCTCTCACCACCACCGTGAACGTTGATTTGGATATCGAACGATTCTAACATGTCAACTAACTCTAATGGTTGACGTACAATCATTCGACCTGTTTGACGAGCAAAGTAGTCATCAACTGTTTTGCCGTTAACAACAATCTTGCCTGAACCTTTTTTCAAGAACACACGAGCCACTGAAGTTTTGCGGCGGCCTGTGCCATAATTCCAATTACCGATCATGATTTATCCTTAAATATCCAGCTGTTTAGGTTGCTGTGCTGAGTGTGGATGCTCGCTACCTGCATAGACCTTAAGTTTTTTGATCATTGCGTAGCCCAAAGGACCTTTCGGTAACATGCCTTTAACAGCTTTCTCGATTGCACGACCTGGGAAACGCTCTTGTAATTTACGGAAGTTAGTTTCGTAAATACCACCTGGGTAACCAGTATGACGGAAGTACTTCTTGTCTTCGAACTTGCTACCAGTTACAACGATATCTTGAGCATTGATAATTACAATGTAATCGCCTGTGTCTACGTGAGGAGTGAACTCAGGTTTATGTTTACCGCGCAAACGGCGTGCAACTTCGCTGGCTACACGACCTAGGACTTTACCCTTTGCGTCGATAACATACCACTCACGTTTGACTTCATGCGGCTTAGCCACAAATGTCTTCATGATGAAAATCCTAAATAAATTAATAAACGCTTATCCTGACAAGATAAACTTGTTTCGTCATGCCGTTATAGCTTGGGAACCCCCATCGGCAGTACAAATTAGGGATAAGTCTGACACTATAGCATAAGTTTTTAATTTTTTCTATATAAAACAAAGAAATAGCGTCAGCAATCATCATTTTTGTTAAGAAAAAACATCAAAACTCAGTTTTTCTCCTCAAGGCATACACACTAAAGGCACTCTTCAAAGACGAAGCGGTCTTTAAAAAGAGTGCCTTTTATACGAAAACCCTAAAAAGAGTTTTTACAACCTAAATGTGCTTATTTACGGTTCTTCGCGATTTGCGCTGCTAAGAAGCGAGTATAAGAACCCTCTACCACATTGAACCATGGCGCTAAGTCATCACGGAACGCCATATAGTCATCGTAGATTTTCTTAAACATTGGGTCTTTATCGCTATATTCTTTGAACATCTCTTGTGCCTTAGTATAAGCAACTTCCATAATTTCGCGAGGGAACTCATGAAGTTTAGCACCAGAGGCGATTAAACGACGCAATGCTTGTGGGTTTTGTGAATCATATACCGCCAACATATCTGCAGAAGCCGAGCGAGAAGCCGCATCAATAACGGCTTTATAGTGAGCAGGAAGTGCTTCATAAGCATCTTTATTTGTGTAAAGCGATACTTGTGGACCCGCCTCCCAGAAACCTGGGTAGTAATAATGTGGCGCCACTTTTACAAAGCCCAACTTCTCATCATCGTAAGGACCAACGAACTCAACCGCGTCCAATGTGCCTTTTTCTAATGATGGGTAAATGTCACCACCAGCAATTTGTTGTGGCACAACACCTAAACGAGAGAGCAACTCACCGTTCATGCCTGAGGTACGCATTTTTAAGCCTTTGAAATCATCGATACTCTTGATTTCTTTACGGTACCAACCACCCATCTGAGCTGCCGTATTACCAAGCATAAAATTAACGATATTCACTTGGCCAAACAACTCGCGTAGAAGCTTCATACCATTGCCTTCAATCATCCACGCATTCATTTGACGCGCAGTAAGACCGAAAGGAACCGCTGTATCAAAGCAATAAGCTGGGCTTTTACCGAAATAATAGTAACCACACGTGTGACCTGCTTGTACCGTACCATTAGATACCGCATCCATCACTTGAAGTGCAGGAACAATCTCACCCGGAGGGAAAGAATCAATCTGGAATTGACCGCCAGACATCTCTTTAACATATTTAACAAACTTCTCACCTGTACCGTATAAAGCAGGTAAGCTACGTGGGAAGCTCGATACCATACGCCATTTAACTGCTGGATTCTCTTGAGCCACCGCTGGTGCACCAATCACAGCTGTACCTGCAATAGCGCCCATACCAGCTTTTTTCAAAAACGAACGACGTTCCATGACAATCTCCTTAAAAAAACTTATTCATTGTTACATATCATAACTGATTTTATAAACCTGCGACCGACATTTGTTCAATTAGGATTGACCCCGATGTTTTTGAACCACGCGTATATTCATCACTACCTAATGCAATAATTTGTGCAAACATTTCTTTAAGGTTACCGGCAATTGTCACTTCTTGAACAGCATGCTGAATCACCCCGTTCTCTACCCAGTAACCAAATACTCCTCGCGAATAATCACCGGTAACGTAATTCACACCCTGTCCCATCAACTCTGTCACCAACAGGCCTGTGCCCATTTTTTGTAACAAAGCTTCAAAATCATCCGATCTTTTTGTTAAAGATGAACGAATGCTAAGATTATGTGAGCCTCCAGCATTACCCGTACTGCGCATACCCAATTTACGTGCGGTATATGTCGATAATAAATAACCGTTTAATACACCATTTGTTAAGAGCTCACGCTTTTGTGTGCGTACACCCTCTTCATCAAAAGCTGAGCTACCCATCGCTCCCTTAATAAAAGGATCATCGGTAATGCTTAAATGTGATGCCATCACCTTTTTGCCCAAACTATCGCACAAGAAACTCGATTTACGGTACAAAGCCCCCCCACTAATCGCTTGAGCAAAAGCACCTAATAATCCAATCGCTAACGGCGCTTCAAACAACACAGGATATTTACCCGTTGGAATACGTTTTGCACCTAAGCGAGATAAAGCACGTTGTGCTGCATATTCACCCACTTGCTGTGGATTTGCTAGTTTTTCGGGATAGCGATGAGAGGTATACCAATAGTCACGTTGCATTTGATTGCCTTTTCCAGCAATCACGGCGGTCGACATTCCATGATTAGAATATTGATAACCGGCTAAAAAGCCATGCGAATTGCCTAGAACAAATCGTCCCGTACTAGAATTAACCTGCGCACCTTCAGAGTTGCTAATGGCTTTGTTATAAGAAACAGCAGCATCTTCTAAACGAGTGGCTAACTCAATCGCCTCTTGAGAGTCAATTTTCCATGGTTTATACAGTTTCAGATCTGGAAACTCAGTCGCTAAATCCTCTTTATCAGGAAGCCCCGCAAATTCATCTTCTGCCGTATATTTTGCAATATCCCATGCGGCTTTAACCGTATCACGAATAGCGTCAGGTGTTAAAGACGAAGTAGAGGCCGACGCCCGCGACTTACCTTTATACACCGTTACACCCAATGAACGATCATTGGTCTGCTCAACGGTTTCGACACTTGCTTTGCGTACTGAAACAGATAAACCACTAGACTCAGAAACCTCAGCAACTGCCTGACTAGCGCCTAACTGCTTCGCCTCTTCCAAGGCCATCTGCACCAATTCTTCAAAATTCATTTTCATTTTTATCACAGTATTCCGTAAACTTACCTGACACTTATCAGGCGTAAGGGTTATCATAACGGATATTGTTCATTTAAAGTATTTTTTAACGTATGCACGAAACAGATTACGAAGACGATGATGATTTTTATGATGGCCCGAGTAAGTCTCAAGTTAAACGAGAGCTACAAGCCATTACCGATTTAGGCAAACAAGTCATCGAATTACCTTTTGATAAAGTTAAACAACTTCCGCTCGACGAGAAGCTCTTGGAAGCCATCCGCACCTGCCAAAAAATCAAAAGCCGAGGCGAAGGCAAACGCCGTCAAGTACACTACGTCGGCAAACTGATGCGTAATGCAGATATCGAGGCCATTCGTCATCAACTCGATGTTTGGGAAAATGGATCAAAAGAGACCACAGCCCAAATGCACCAGTTAGAAACCCTACGCGACCGTTTGTTAGCGGATGATAATGAGCTAACGCTACTCCTCAACGAATATCCAGAGGTTGATGTACAACAGTTGCGCGCCTTAATCCGTGCTGCTCGCAAAGAACAAGCACAAAATGCTGCTCTACCTGAAGGTCAAGACCCTCAAAAGAAAAACTACCGAGCCCTTTTCCAATTTTTAAAGCCGCTAATCATAACGACTTAAGACAGTCAGCTTAACACTTTTATCGTGCTAATCGCACGTCTAGGAATGACATCATGAGCAATTTTTTAGACACTGTTGAATTACAAACACAAGACACTGTGCAATACAGCATTATCTGGATGCATGGTTTAGGTGCCGATGCCAATGATTTTGTGCCGATTGTGCCTGAATTAAGCTTTCCTGAAGGTGTTGGGGTACGCTTTATTTTTCCCAACGCCCCCGTACGTCCTATCACCATCAATAACGGCATGGCAATGCGTGGTTGGTTTGATATTCTTAGTCTTGCTCGTATTGAAAGAGAAGAGGATGAAAAAGGGCTTTACGAATCAAAAGCAGATATCGAAGCGCTTATTCAACGAGAAAATGCGCGCGGCATTCCTAGTGAAAGAATTTTTCTAGCGGGTTTCTCACAAGGTTGTGCAATGACCTTATTAACGGGTGTTCGCTACCCTGAAAAACTGGCTGGACTTATTGGTCTATCAGGCTATTTACCGCTTTATCAACGTACAGCAAAAGAAGCCTCTGCTGCTAATAAAAACACCCCCATCTTCTTGGTGCATGGTGACTTTGACCCTGTCATTCCAATTAATATCGCCCACACCAGTCGCCAAACACTTGAGGAATTGGACTATACCATAGAATGGCATAGCTACCCAATGGCACATCAAGTCTGCGCTGAAGAAGTCGCAGACTTGAATAAGTTTATTATTGCCAATATGCGTTAATACCCTAGTTATCTTATTTACTTAATGTGGCCTCAATCACCGATGCTTGAGCATAACCATTCATCCGCTCACCATTTGCCATTAACAGCATCGGTGTACCACGTACTTGTAGTTTTCGAGCATAGCTCATGACTTCTGCCGTAGGCTCATCATCACAACTTGCCTCAGCAGGTTTTACACCATCTTGCATCCAAGCTTTCCAAACAGCAGCACGGTCTTTAGCACACCAGATATTGCTTACCTTACGCACAGAATCTTGTCCCAAGATAGGCACAAGGAAAGTATGCACCGTCACATTATCTAACTTAGAAAGTTCTTGATAAAGCTTCTTACAATAGCCACAATTAGGATCCTCAAAAGTAATAATCTGACGCTCACCATTGCCGTAGACTGTTTTGACTGCTTTATCTAAGGGGAGTTTTTTAAAATCTGCTGCTGCTAATTTTTTTAAGCTTAACTCGGTAATATCTTCTCGTGTTTTGGTATCAATTAAGCTACCTGCAATAACAAAAGAGGCTTTTTCATCTGTATAGAGAATTGTCTCATCCGTCACTACTTCATACAGATTGCTATAAGGTATTTTCTCAACGCTTTCTATTTTAAGATTAAAGGCTTTCTCTAATTCTTGTTGAATTTGCGAGGAATTAGCCCAGGCACTACTAAATACAAAGGCACTCAATACACTTAAGTATTTCACTATTTTCATCAAAAGTCCTTATTACCCTACTGAATGAGCTGTACTATGCACACTACAATCCAGAGGCTTTTTTAATCAAAAATTCTTTTATAAAAGGCAATTTTGCCACAATATCCATACCGATATTACGCACGGCTTTAATAGGTTCTAACTGACTACTAAACAAACCATGTAAACCATCCGTTACCCAACGCATATGAGCAATAGGCACACTACGCTCACGCTGATAAGTTTGTAATACTCTGATATCACCCAATTCACGATAATGAGGTTTCTCGGACAAGACCTGACAAAGGGTCTGCACATCACCCAATCCTAAATTTAAACCCTGTCCAGCCAAGGGATGTACACGATGTGCCGCATCCCCAACCAATGCTACCCCCTGTGCAACCATACCACTCTTTTCAAGAGTCAAAGGGAAACCGTACATAGGACTACGTAACGTTAATTGTCCTAGCATATCTTGACTTAAATGTCCGATACGTTTTTGCAGAACTGAGACTAATTCTTCTTGACTCAAAGATTCTAGCTCTTTAGCAACGGCATTGCTCGCTGACCACACCATTGAAATCTGATGACCATCACTGGTATCGGGCAAGGGTAAAAATGCCAATACACCTTCGTCAGTAAACCATTGGTAAGCCGTATTGCCATGAGGTCTCTCCGTCGTAAACTGCGCCACCAAGCCTTTAGACTCATAAGATTTTGATTGATGCCATATACCCGCTTTCTGACGGATGATGGAATTAGCGCCATCAGCGGCAATCACTAAATCTGCAGTATAAGACTGTCCTTGTTCTGTATGAACTATCGGATTAGTCGTGGGATTGATAGACAAATCAATCACCTTATCGTCAAGCCATTCTACACGATAAATCATCAAGGCTTTTTGTAAGGCAGCTTCAATCTCACCCGACTCCACAATCCATGCCAACTCTTGCAACTCACCTGTCTTTGCGGATAAGTTCAACTGACCTGCTTGATCCCCTTGAATCTGCATTTGCTCAACAGGCGTCAAACGAGCCTCTGGCAATAAGGACCATACCCCCAACTCGCTTAATAACTGTTGACTTGCTAAAGAAATCGCATAAATACGAGGATGGTAAGCCTCACCTAAATTAGCTTGTGCCACATACCTAGGGGCCAACAAACGAGTTTTAATCCCTTTTTGCGATAAGGCCAATGACATTGCCATACCTACAATGCCTGCCCCACAAACAATAACTTGACTCATCGTGCGCTTGGCTCCCCTGCATCACGTGGCCATAAAATCCACATTAGACCCGCTTGTTTCATACGACCTGCAGCCTCTCCTGCCGCGTCACCACTACCCCAATAGAAGTCTGCTCGAGCCGCCCCTTTAATGGCAGCACCTGTATCTTGAGCAAAAACAAGGCGTTGTAAAGGGGTATTCGATGCAGGCTGGGTGGTTGCTAAGAACACAGGACTACCCAAAGGTACAAACGTCGGATCAACAGCAATCGCCCGTTGACCAATCAAAGGAATGCCATAAGCACCTTTTGGTCCCGTAATCTCATCTTTCAAACGCTCTTCTTTAAAGAAAACCATCGCTTGATTAGAGTTCAGCATTTCAGGCACACGATTAGGATTATTTTGCGCCCATTGTTTAATATTTTGCATAGACGCTTGATTAATAGGCAACTCTCCTTGATCTGCCAACCAACGACCAATTGAGGTATATGGTCGTCCATTATGGTCAGCATAAGCAAGTCGCAATGAAGAACCATTGTCTAATAACACTCGGCCAGACCCTTGTACTTGCAAGAAAAATGCTTCGACAGGGTCATCTAACCACGCAATCACAGGAGGCTGATTATCCCCACTCGTAATCTCAGCACGCGTATCATAAGGAACAACCTTATTGCCAACAACCTTGCCACGCACTCGCTTACCTGCTAACTCAGGATATAAGGCTCCAAGGTCTACGGTGAGCAAATCTGAAGGAGGCGCATACATCGGCCATTGATACACTCCTCCTTTAGAGCGAGAACCTCGTACAATCGGCTCATAATAGCCCGTAACTAATCCCTGAGCCCCCTTATCACCCAATACAGCCCAAGGACGTAAATTGTCTTGGACAAATTGTTTTGCTGTCGCGGCATCCACTTGCGTACCCATCGTCGCCACTTGTTGACACACGTTGTACCATGCTTGCGGGGTCGCTCGTGCAGGAATCGTCAAAGAACCCGAAATGGGGCGCATTAAACCACGGCAGTTATTCACCAGTCCTAACCAAATATATTCACCGTCATCTGCTGACCAACCCGGTAAGTCTCCCCAATTCGCCGCTTGATAAATACCATTAAGCTCGCGTGGTGCAGTTTCTTTAAAGACCGAAGAGTCTGGCATCTTTAGCGGTGCCTGCATGTCAAAACCATCATCAGCCGCAACAGTTGATGAACCTCCGCCTGTATATACAGAGTCAAAAGAAGAGCAAGCAGCCAAACTGCTCAGCATAAATATACTCAGAATTTTTTTCATAACGACCTTTGTTAGTGATTTCATGACAGCACCACCCCCAAAAGAAGGGTGAACAACTAACGACTGTCTAAATAAAGTAATATAATACTTCATTAATTAATACACTAGTGTGTATCCCCTATCCTTACACTACCTTACAAATTATGACATTAAACGCTGCTCGTATCGCCCCTAGTATTCTTTCTGCTGACTTTGCTCGTTTAGGTGAAGAAATTAGCAATGTCGTTAAGGCTGGTGCCGATTGGATTCATTTCGATGTAATGGACAATCACTACGTACCCAACTTAACAATAGGCCCCATGGTATGCCAAGCTATTCGTCCCTACACGACAGCCCCTATTGATGTTCATTTAATGGTAGAGCCCGTCGACAGCCTCATTCCTATGTTTGCGAAAGCGGGCGCAGACATCATTACCTTTCACCCTGAAGCCTCAAAACATATTGATCGCAGCTTAGCCTTGATTCGTGATCATGGCTGTAAAGCGGGACTTGTTTTTAATCCCGGCACGCCTTTGCATTATCTTGACTATGTGATGGATAAAATTGATGTCATTTTATTAATGTCAGTTAACCCCGGTTTTGGTGGACAATCTTTTATTCCCTCTACGCTACAAAAAATCCGTGAAGCACGTCATCGCATTGATACTTATCACGCAACAGGCGGTCAAGAGATTTTCCTCGAAGTCGATGGTGGCGTAAAAGTCGATAATATTGGCGAAATTTACGCTGCCGGAGCCGATACCTTTGTTGCTGGTTCAGCGATTTTTGGCAAACCAGACTATGCTAAAGTCATTGCCGAGATGCGTTCAGAAATTGCTAAGGTCGCACGCTAATGAAATATCAAGCTGTCTTATTTGATTTAGATGGCACGCTCGTCGATAGCGTCCCAGATATTGCGCATGCTGCGAATGCCATGTTAAAGGCTATGAGTAGGGAGACCCTTCCCTTAGCGGATTTACGCAACTTTGTCGGCAAAGGTACGGCTGTCTTGATTAAAAGAGCTCTCTGTGCTCAATTAAACTATATCGAACCAGAGCCCGCTCTTTTTGAACAAGCCGAAGCATTTTTTAATACCTTTTATCACCAGTCCAATGGCACACAAAGCGAGTTATACCCTAATGTCTTATCAGGTTTAGCTCGTTTGCAAGAAAAAGGATTAAAACTAGGAATTGTCACCAACAAGCCCGAGCAGTTTACTCTCCCTCTTGTACAAAAAACTGGTTTAGCACCTTTCTTTGACATTGTGGTCAGTGGAGATACCTGTGCATTAAAAAAACCACATCCCGATCAACTTTTTTATGCTTGTCAAAAACTAGGGGTAGAGGTCGAAAACACAGTATTCATCGGTGATTCACTCAATGATACGCAAGCTGCCAACGCCGCCAATATGGATGTTCTGGTCTTGCCATATGGTTATAACGAAGGGAAATCTGTACAAAATTTAACAGTTAATGCTATAGTAGAGGATATCAGTTTTGCGGCTGATTGGATTTTTTCGCAAAATTAATTTAACTTTATATAGATATAATGATGCAAAACTTCACCACTTACTTCGCTAATGCTTACGCCAACTATTGGCGTTGGTGGCGTTCGTCTGTCGGGTTGATTGCATCTACTGTATCTTAACAGATCGCAACAATCGCTGTATACACAAGCCTAGCTTATGTTCAGTGAATAAGAGCAAAACCCGGCAAACCTCGTGTGGACCGGGTTTTTTTGTATCTACTCGGTTTGCATATAACTTTTTAGAAGACGATAATGATGACTGAAATTGAATTTAAAGCACTCGCCGCACAAGGCTACAATCGTATCCCTATCATCAAAGAGACCTATGCGGATCTTGATACAACATTGGGTATTTATTTAAAATTAGCTCATTCTGGCAGAGAGGCTGGAAAGATGAGCTGTTTACTTGAGTCTGTCGTAGGTGGTGAGCGTTTTGGACGTTATTCTTTTATTGGCTTACCAGCGAGTACCGTCATCAAAGCTGAAGGTCAGCATACCGAAGTACTCCGTAACGGACAAGTGGTAGAGACTTATGAGGGGGATCCTTTAACTTTTATTCAAGAATACCAAAAACGTTTTAAAGTGGCTTTACGTCCGGGTATTCCTCGCTTTGCAGGGGGTCTAGCAGGCTATTTTGGTTATGACACTATTCGTAATATTGAAAGCAAACTAGGCCCAGCAGTCAAGCCTTTCCCCGAAGGGCTAGATGGCATTCCTGATATTTTATTAATGCAAGTTGATGAAATGGTCATTGTTGATAACGTCATTGGCCGCACCTATCTCATCGTTTATGCAGACCCTTCCGAACAAGAAGCTTTTTCAAAGGCTCAAAAACGTCTTTTAGAACTTCGCACCTTATTACGTAAACCGGTGGAAATTCCCTATAGCTTACCAAGCTTAGTCACAGAGGAAATTCGTTCGTTTAAGAAAGCTGACTTTATCAAAGCCGTTGAACAAGCAAAAGAACATATCGCTGCAGGCGATTTAATGCAGGTACAGATTGGTCAAGTCATTGCTAAACCATTCCGTGACTCCCCTCTATCTCTGTACCGTTCATTACGCAGTTTAAATCCCTCTCCTTATATGTATTACTGGAATTTCGGTGATTTCCATGTAGTCGGAGCTTCACCCGAAATTCTGGTTCGCCAAGAGCAATTCACAGACGAGCATCAAGCAGAGCAATCTCGTATCACGATTCGCCCATTAGCAGGCACTCGCAAACGTGGTGACAGCCCAAGCGAAGACGCAGCACTAGCTCAAGAGTTGCGTAATGATCCAAAAGAAATTGCAGAGCATTTAATGCTAATTGACTTAGCACGTAATGATGTAGGTCGTGTCGCTAAAATTGGCTCTGTCAAAGTCACCGATCAAATGACGATTGAACGCTATTCTCATGTTATGCATTTAGTTTCTAATGTTGAAGGAACACTAAACAACAATATGGATGCCATTGATGTACTCCGTGCAACCTTCCCAGCAGGTACACTCACCGGTGCACCTAAGGTTAAAGCAATGGAAATTATTGATCAGCTTGAACCTGTCCGTCGTGGTATTTATGGTGGAGCGGCAGGCTATTTAAGTTATAACGGTGCAATGGACGTGGCGATTGCTATTCGCACTGGTCTTATCAAAAACGGTATGCTCTACGTTCAAGCCGCCGCAGGTATTGTGGCTGACTCTGACCCCGAAAAAGAATGGTTAGAGACAGAACACAAAGCGCGTGCTGTCTTACGTGCCGCAGAACAAGTTCAATATGGTTTAGACCAACCTATCTAAAGGAATCATCATGTTATTAATGCTAGATAATTACGACTCGTTCACCTATAACATCGTGCAATACTTTGGAGAGTTGGGACAAGATGTGCGCGTATTACGCAATGACCAAACCAGCATTGCCGAAATCGAAGCGCTCAACCCTGATTATATTTGTATTTCTCCGGGGCCTTGTGACCCAGCACAAGCGGGTATCTCTCTTGACGTAATTAAACACTTTGCCGGTAAAAAACCTATCCTTGGCGTATGTCTAGGTCATCAAGCTATCGGTGAAGCCTTTGGCGGCAAAATAATCCGCGCAAAAACTATCATGCATGGTAAGGCGAGTAAAATCACGCATCGCAACACTGATTTATTTAAAGATATTCCATCACCATATAGTGTGATTCGCTACCACTCTTTAGCGATTGAGCGCGAGACTATTCCTGATTGTTTGACGATTACTGCCGAAACAGAAGACGGTGAGATTATGGGTGTTGCCCATAAAACTCTACCTATTTATGGCGTACAGTTTCATCCTGAATCTATTCTTAGCGAATATGGTCATAAGCTTTTCCAAAACTTTTTAAACTTAAAGGTGTAGTATGACAATTTCCTATCAAGAAGCACTTACCCGTTGTATTGAACACCGAGAAATCTTTCATGAAGAAATGCTAGAGCTTATGCGTTCTCTTATGCGTGGAGAGATGCCCGAACCCGTTGCTGCAGCCCTATTAATGGGTCTTCGAGTAAAAAAAGAAACCGTTGGCGAAATCACGGCGGCCGCAACAGTCATGCGTGAATTTGCAACACCAGTCCCTATTGATAATGCAGATGATGCCCTTGATATGTGTGGTACTGGTGGTGACGGCAGCCATACCTTTAATATCTCAACAGCCTCTATGTTTATTGCCGCTGCTGCCGGCGTACCTATCGCTAAACACGGGAATCGTAGCGCCTCTTCATCCTCAGGAAGTGCTGATGTATTAGAAGCACTAGGTGCCAATATTGACATTAAAGACCCTTTACAAGTCAAAGAATGTTTAGAGGCGACAAATATTGGTTTTATGTTTGCACCCTATCATCATAGCAGCATGAAAAATATTGCTCCTATACGTAAACTGTTAGGCGTCCGTACGATGTTCAATATTCTTGGCCCTCTCACGAATCCTGCAGGTGCAAGAAATCAGCTAATGGGGGTATTTCACCCTGATTTAGTAGGCATTCAAGTACGTGTACTAAAACAACTCGGCGCTCGTCACGTCATTATTATGCATGGAATGGATGGCTTAGATGAAGCATCCCTTGGTGCTAAAACACGTATCGGTGAGCTTAAAGACGGCTTGATTCGTGAGTATGATATCCATCCAGAAGACTTTGGTTTATCCATGTACTCCACCAAAAATATGCGTGTTAAAGATAGTTTAGAATCTCGTGATATTATTCGCGGGGTCCTAAACAATAACCCTGGCCCTTGCCGTGACATCGTTATGTTAAATGCTGGCTTAGCCATTTATGCAGGCAATAAAGCCGATAGCATTGAACATGGCATTAAACAAGCAGATGAGCTTATCAGCAATGGCGCTGCATTAGCTAAATTACACCAATTCTGTGAATATACAAGGAAGTTTCAATAATGTCAGATATTCTGGAAAAAATTCTTGCTGTTAAGCGTGAAGAGATTACTGTCCTCAAAAAGCTTCGTAGCGAAAGCGATTTACTTGCAGAGGCAAATGCACGTAAAGATGTTCGTGCATTTGCTAACGCTTTACGTGAACGCATTAATGCCAAAAAAAATGCGGTGATTGCTGAAGTCAAAAAAGCCTCTCCCTCAAAAGGCATCATCCGCGAAAACTTTAATCCAGCAGAAATTGCGACTAGCTATGCAGCTCATGGTGCTACTTGCTTATCCGTCCTGACAGATAAGCAATTTTTCCAAGGCTCTCCAGACTATCTACGCCAAGCACGCGCAGCATGCTCTCTCCCCGTGTTACGCAAAGACTTTATGATTGATCCGTATCAAGTCATTAATGCACGTGCCATGGGAGCCGATTGTATTTTACTTATCGTTTCAGCCCTATCTGATGCTCAATTAAAAGAGCTAGAAGAGGCAAGTTTTAGCTTAGGAATGGATGTGCTCATTGAAGTGCATGACCGTACCGAATTAGAGCGTGCTTTAAATTTAAAGAGTCCGCTCATTGGCATTAACAATCGTAATCTACGTACCTTTGAAGTGGATCTTAAAAACACGATTGAGCTCATTAATGACATTCCTGATGACCGTATGCTTATCACAGAAAGTGGCATTCATACACGTGATGATGTGGTTCGTATGAATGAGCATAATGTCTACGGATTCTTAGTAGGTGAAGCGTTTATACGCGAGGATAACCCCGGCGAGGCATTAGAGAGGTTGTTTGCGTAATTGCTAATCTCATCTAATCAACAGTTTAAATGCCTCACTACAGGTGATTTACGCTTGCTCCAGAAAGGTGTTATTTACTGCCATCCGTCCTCACTACAGAACTTGTGTATTCGCTCGAACAAGGAAAGTGCTACGCTACGCTCGCCGTTTCCAAACTCGCTCGGTACATCAAGTTCTCTCCATGAGGACGGCATTCACCCGCACTATCACCCAAGCTAACCTGCCGGAGAGGTTTTTGATCACAAAGCGAGTTAGGCGAACGAAGTGAGGCTCTGTTCGAGCGACTGACAAAAACCTGTAGGTAGGTTGGCGTTACACAGTAGTGCTAGGGGGGGGTGATTAGCGACTGCGCGGAACGTGCTGCGAACCATAGCAATCGATAGCATCAACCCACTAACAACAAGGACCCACAACAATGAGCAATTGCATCCTTTGCCAAGAAATTGGTGGCACATTAATCTACCAAAACGACTTTATCCGCGTCATTAATGCAAATGAGCCCCATTACCCTGCTTTTACTCGCGTGATATTACAAAAACACGTTGCCGAAATGACCGACCTCACCACTGAAGAGCGTCATCGTCTCATGGAATACGTCTACCTTGTCGAAAAAGTCCAACGCGAATGCTTATCACCCGACAAGATTAATCTTGCACAATTCGGCACCATGGTGCCTCATATTCATTGGCATATTATTCCTCGTTTTAAATGGGATTTACATTATCCCTCATCCTTCTGGAGTTCACCCACTCATGACCCTCAAGAAAATAGTTACAAAGAACAAATAGCCTTGCAGAACAACCTTCTCAGCACATATCACCAAGCACTCAAAAACGCATTGGAAACACTTTAATACAACATAAATTATTGATTTTTCTATATTTTTGTTTACCTTACGATAAATTTCAGGTATGCTTGTCATCTTTTACATGATTTCATCGCTCCTACCTTCTTGGCCTTACCTCTATCGGTAATTGGTTGTTCTGGTCGGCACGATGTACCGACAATAGGAACAATTAGCCATGTCATTTGACAATCTGGGCTTAGCCCCCGTTTTGCTTAACGCGATTAAAAAAGCTGGTTTTACAAACCCAACAAAAGTACAAGAACAAGCCATTCCTATGGCATTAGAAGGTCACGACCTCATCGTCACCGCACAAACAGGGAGTGGTAAAACAGCGGCATTTATGCTGCCTGCTTTACAAAAAATGGCCACACAAGCCGTACCAAGCAAAGAGAAAAATCCAAGTGTACAAATGCTTGTATTGACACCAACACGAGAACTCGCCCTACAAGTCGCGGAAGCCGCTAAGGTCTATAGTGCAGGTATGAAAGACTTGCGTATCGCAACAGTCGTCGGTGGTATGCCCTATGGTGCACAGATTAAAGCACTATCTCGCCGTGTAGATATTCTTGTTGCGACACCGGGTCGCCTAATCGATCACTTACAAGCTAAGCGCGTTAACTTATCTAAAATCCATAGTCTTGTCTTAGATGAAGCCGATCGTATGTTGGATATGGGCTTTATTGATGATATCGAAAGCATTGTGGCTCAAACACCCAAAAGCCGTCAAACATTAATGTTCTCTGCGACTTTTGAAGGTAGCGTTGCTCGTCTAGCGGAAGAAATGCTAGATGAACCACAACGCATTATGATTGCTGATCAAAAGAATAAGCATGACAACATCAAACAATGCTTACTCTATGCAGATGACCATGGACATAAGTTCCGTTTATTAGATTACTTATTACGTGACTCAAGCCTAGAACAAGCGATTGTCTTTACAGCAACAAAACGCGGTGCCGATGATTTGGCCGAGCGTCTTGAAGACGACGGCTTTGCAGCAGCGGCTTTACATGGTGATATGAATCAACGCCAACGTACACGTACATTAAACTTCCTCCAAAAAGGTCGTATCCAAGTCTTAGTGGCGACTGATGTTGCTGCACGCGGTATTGATGTACAAGGCATTACTCACTCTATCAATTATGATTTACCTATGCAACCTGAAGACTATGTTCACCGTATCGGTCGTACAGGTCGTGCAGGTCGTAATGGTCTAGCTTTTACACTCGCAACACATAGTGAACGTTTTAAGGTACGTCGTATCGAACAATTTATCGGTCAAACGATTGAAACGGATGTTATTCCAGGTCTAGAACCAACTCCAAAACCGGTAAAAACCAAAGATAGCAAAGGTCGTGGTAAATCTGCTGGCGGTGGTCGTGATCGTAAATCATCTCGAGAAAAAGACCATGCGCGTAGTGGCTTTGCTCGTCGTAAAGGTGGCGATGTTGAATTTTTCGACCGTAGTGATGATCGTGAATTTACACGTGAACGTGAGACTGCTCGCGGTGAGCGTGATTTTGACCGCCCTTCTAGAGAGGAACGTCGCGGTAGCCGTGATGACCGCAATCCATTCGGTGAAAAACCACGTAAGGCTCGCAAAGAAGATCGTCCAGCCAGTCGTTTAGACTTTGTGGATACACTAGAGGGTGATTTTGAGGTTCTCAGTGCTCGTGAAGCGAAAAGTATTAAAAAACGCCTAGGGAAAGATGAGCAACCTAAGTTCGCTGATTTTGAGCGTGGTGCACGTAGTGCAAAACCAAAATACAATCGTGAAGAAAAAGCACCTCGTAAAACAGCCACTAAACCAGAAGGTCGTAGCAAAAAATTCGCTCAAGATGAACGCCCTGCTCGCTCTCGTAGCAGCGAACGCTCACGCAGTAGTGAGCGCTCTGCAAAACCTGCTGCCCGCAGTACAAAGCGTAAATCAGTAACTCGTCAATGGGCTTAATAAGAAACTATTAAGCCATCAACTTGGAATAAACCTCTCTATTATTCCAAGTTAATGTGTTTTCTTGGAATAAGCTCTTCTGTTAATCCGACTACTTAGATTAATTCAAACAATTATTCCAAGTTAATGCGTTTTCTTGGAATAAGCTTGTGATAATTTCGGCTCTTTCATATGCCATGCCCCAGGGACAAGCAGTACAGCCAAAGCACTTATAAGTGTCATGACACCACAAAAGATTAATATCACATCCTGTCCGAATTGAGCAATAAAATAAGGCAGCACGGCTAGTGACAGAGGACTAATGCCATAAGACACTAAAAAATCTAAAGAGGATACCCTACCCATCTTATCTTTGGGAATTTCTCTTTGCATCGCGGTGAACCAAGGAATATTAAATATTTCAATACCCACGCCACCCGCAAAATAAGCCATATAAATTATCCACTCATTTCCTGTTATTAACGCTAAAGGAACAAAACCATATATACCCAAAGCAATAAATGCAGTCGCTCCATAAGCCTTAGGATTATATTTACTCAGAAGAAGAGATCCTAATAAAGCACCAAAGGAATACGCACCTAATGCCCAACCGATTATTCTTTCATCCGCCAATTCTTCTTTGCTAATGACAGGCAGTAAAATTTGTTGAACAGCAAAACCTAATGACAACCAAATAGCCAATGCCCCCAATCCCGCCATTAGCCACCGATGTCGTAATGCCTCATCGAAGCCTTCCTTATAATGTTGAAAAACTGAAAGTTTTGATATAGGTTTTATCTCCTTTGTGTCTAGAGTTTCCACAAATAAAATAGACAAAACAGACAATACCCACAGAAAAACAATAATAAGTAATGTATTCAAACCACCTAAATGCAAAAATGATACGGTTACTATTAAAGGAGCAACAGTTAACGACACCCGCATACTCAGCGTATTCACAGCATTTGCCGCTAAACGATCATCTTCACTCACCATATCGACCATCATGGCTTGATAAGCTACGCGAAAAATACCTTCTCCTATTCCCAATACCAGAATAGTCAGATATAGCACTAAAAATAATTGTTGATAAATACAAAACGTCAAGATTGCCGTCGCCAACAATCGAATAAGTGTTGAGCCCAATAATACCTTTTTGTGAACAAACCTATCGGAAACAAAACCAGAGGTGACAGCTCCCACAATAAATCCGAAAGTTCTTGCGGCTAATGCCACACCTAACACATTAAGTGCTTCATAAAGGTCCAAAATCACTAACGTCATTAATGTAGGTAAAGCAGCTGCAGCAATAGAGGCTACTGTATAGCTCAACCATAGCCTAAAAAAAGGCTTATTCCTCCACATAACCCTCATGCCTATCTCCTATTATTTTCCTTTATCTTTCTTCAGGATATTATAATAACCCTTCTTGATTTCCAATTTTAGGACAACCACTATGTCGCTCCCTACGCCTAGCTATGCAGCACTTGAGCATAGCCAACAATTTTTATCACACATCAAAGAGAAATGGGCACCAAAGCAATGTATATCTTTTGAAGAGTGGATGAGAGAAGCGCTATACAATCCGTATTGGGGGTATTACACAGGTGGTCTTACTAAGCTCAGCGGCGATAATGAAACAACCGTTCTTCAAGGTGACTTCACCACCGCACCTGAGTTAAGTCCTTGGTATGGGCGCACATTGGCGATACAAGTAGAACAAGTCCTGACCGCCGCTGAGAGTTCGCATATTCTTGAATTCGGTGCAGGTAGTGGCAAACTCGCCCGTGCTATCCTAGAGCAATTAGCCGACCCTACTATTCACTATTTTATTCTAGAGCTCTCAGCCGACCTTAGACAACGCCAACAAGAAACTCTCAAGGACTTCCTCTCTCAAATTACTTGGCTAGATAGCTTACCTACTGACTTTACAGGCTGTATTCTCGCCAATGAAGTATTGGACGCCATGCCTGTTAAGCTCATTCAATGGAACCAAGCGCAAGAATTGGAAGAGGTGTTTGTATCATGGCAAAGTGATGAGCTTACCTATCAAGCCAAACCTGCCTCACCCGCACTTCTCGACCTTGCACAATCACGCTTACCTGCTTACCCCGGGTATCGTACAGAAATCAATTTACAAGCAGAAAGTTGGGTTCGTGAGATGGGCAACTACCTACGTAAAGGTGGCGTCATTCTTATTGATTATGGCTTCCCTCGTAACGAGTATTATCACCCTCAACGCCACCAAGGCACGCTCATGTGTCACTTACAACACCATGCGCATAGTGACCCTTTACGCTATCTTGGTTTACAAGATATTACCGCTCATGTCGATTTTACGGCGATAGCAGATGCGGCTATTGGTGGCAATTTAGAAGTATTAGGCTTTACCAGTCAAGCTCGTTTTCTCATGAATTGCGGCATTTTATCTCTGCTCAATCAACTCGACCCAAATGATGTCAAAGACTACGCTCGTCAAATAGGTCCCGTCCAAAAACTCCTCTCTGAAGCCGAAATGGGGGAGTTATTTAAAGTAATGCTATTAGGAAAAAATCTGGATATTGACCCGATTGGCTTTATCAGTGGCGATAGACGACACACCCTATAATGTGTCATCCAATCCTTCTCCTGTCTTAAATAACGAGAAAACTACTTATATCGCTAATAATGCTTGCACTCTAGCAGCTTTGACTTTTTGCTTAATCAAAGCCACATCGCCTTCACATTGTTGAGCAATCTCGCCCACCGGTACAGCTTTAATAGTGCTGATGATATGTTGCCAGTCCAAAGCTGGCTGGCTGTCGCGAATAAGCATCGTCAATGCTATTAAGTCCAATAATCGTTCTGGCTTACGAATACCATCCATGCGCTCTACAAACTCCACGATATTGACTGCACTTGTTTCTGTTAGTGCCTCCATACTTGGCATAGAAAGCGCATCCAAACCAGCAACGACTTCAGGCAAGTAGTTAGCATAATCGGTTTGTTCTCTAGCAACACGCAATTGTTGAGAAAGTTTTTCTATATCCGGTGTACCTAGACTTAATAAAGCGTACCGTTGCGATAAATTTAATCCTGCCGTCGCCGTGTTATCTAATAAGCGCGCTTTTGACGGAGTCCATGATAACAAAGGCATAATTCGTTTTAACGCCCCAATCTCATGGAGAAAATCAAAACAACGACTTGGGGAATCTGCCATCAAGGCACGAGAAATTTCCTTCCAAATGCGCTCTGGCACTAAAGCGTCTACTTCATTATTAGCCACCATCTGCTGACACAAGACGATTGTTTCTGGTGCAACCTTAAAGTCACTAAAACGGCTTAAAAAACGCCCTAAGCGCAAAACTCTAACAGGGTCTTCAATAAAGGCATCCCCGACATGTCGAAAAAGTTTTAATCTTAAATCTTCGTAACCATGATAGGGGTCGTGCAAGCTACCTTGACTATCCGTTGCCATCGCATTAACCGTAAAGTCTCGACGCTGTAAATCCTCCGTTAACGTCACCTCTTTACCGGTATAAAAAGTAAAACCTTGATAGCCTCTGCCAGACTTTCTCTCTGTGCGTGCAAGCGCATATTCTTGCTTAGTGACTGGGTGTAAAAAGACAGGGAAATCCCCTCCTACTGGCGTAAATCCTCTCGCCAACATTTCCTCTGGGGATGCTCCAACAACCACCCAGTCTTTATCACCCTCTGCTCTCTGTAATAAAGTATCACGGACAGCACCGCCAACACAAAAAACATGTAGACCCTGGATAAACTTATCTTCTGTAAAAGCTAATTGAGGAATTACCACGGACTTACCATTCCTAAACGTTGTTTAAGTGATTTTACTTTGCCATGATTAAACATCGCATCGTACCAAATCGCATTAGACAATACGTGTTTGACATAAAGACGTGTTTCTGTAAACGGAATGGTTTCCGCAAAAATTGCACCTTCTACAGGTTGCGCAAAGGTCTGACGCCAACGTTTAGGACGATTAGGACCTGCATTATAGCCCGCAGTCGCCAATACCTCATTACCACCTAAATCATCCAAGGTCATCCGTAAATAGTTGGTTCCTAACACAGTATTCATTTCGAACTCATTAACTCGGCTAGGAGAAAAATCACTCATTCCTATTTTGCTCGCCACCAATCTTGCCGTGCCCGGCATCACTTGCATTAAACCAGAAGCCCCCACGCTCGAACGCGCCACAGGAACAAAGCGTGACTCTTGACGAATTAAGCCATAGACCCAAGACGGTTCAATGCCCACACTACGTGCTTGCTGACCAACACGTCCTTCAAATGGGGCGATATAACGTTGTTTAAAATTGACTTGGTGTTTAGTTAGCATAGAGGTGTTAATCACGCGATCATAAAGCTGCGCTTCTTTTGCCCACTCTGCTGCAGCCATTAAATCACGATCATTTAAGCCAGCAATCGCATAACCCCATTCAGCTACACCCTCTGCTCGCCAGCCCAAGTTAAATAAGGCAATTGCTCGCTGAAGGCCTGTATTTTGTTTGATATGTGCAAGTTCTTTCGCTGTTACTGGTGCCGCTTGAGCTGGAAGAACAATTTTGCCATTTAACTCTTCTTGCGCTAATTGACCGTAAAAGTCATACTGCTTATTCAATAATGAAAATAAAGCTTTGGCTTGCTCTGCCTTTCCTTGTGCTTTTAATGCACGCCCTTTCCAATACAGCCATGCAGTTTCTTCTTGCTGTTCTGGCGACATAAAATTAATCGTTTGCTCAACACGTTTCCAGTCTACTTTATCTTGACGTAAAGCCGCACGTACTCGCCATGCGGCATTATAATCACTCAAGCGTAAATCCTTAGTAGCTCGATACCAATCATCCGCACGATTTTCTTGATTCAATACGGCGATTAAAGCAAATTGTGAATAGACCCATTGTAAATCCGTCGCTGATAAAAGCTCTGCCCCGCGACTTTGCAATACCCCAATACCCATATCACGATCTTGACGAGCCAAACGACTAAAGGCTAACGCCCTGAGCTCTTCCTGTGTACGATTAATCGCTCTCCCAGACTGTGTTGCCAACCACTGACTCGGATTATTCATCAGTGCATTAAATTGTGTCATGGCATCGCCTGTAAACATCATCGCTGCATAACGACGTGCCATGGTTTTATCATCATACTCGACCGCATCACGCAATAAAGTCTGCAATTGAACATCACTCAGCTGTCTGCTAGCTTTTAGAACAGATAGCATAGACCAACAACGATCATTATTCTTCATCGATGCGACAAGCTTTTTCACATCTACTTTTTGACCCGCTTGGATCTGTGCTTGTGCATAAGCACATTGCGCACCTACATTATTAATACCAACAGGACCTAATTTCAGTACTGTCGCATAATCTCCTTGTGCCGCTGCCGCAATCATCCACTCAGCTTTAAGTCGCTCGGCAACATAAGTTTTAGGATTTGCTTGGATAAACTGCTGTACTTGCGCTGTCGGAATTGGCATAGTCACTTGACTTAATTGATTGCGTAGGTACCAATACATGGGATAACTACCCAACTCGTGATCTGCCTGAGCCGCTTGTGCTAAGGCAGGCAAGCTTTCCCAACGGCGGGTTCGCATTGCCTCATACGCTTGTACCACACTACTTCTTGCCGCAGAATCCGCTATACGAATTGGTTTATAATCAACTCTAGGCTTGGAGTAACTTGCCACCATTTGTTCTGTATCACTTTCTTCTGCGCTGGCATGCACACCTGTCGAATCTGATGAACATGCCGCCATAGAAATAGTAAACAACGGTAAAAACAAGTACTTTTTAGCAATTTTTTTCATTAAATATCAATCCCTTAATGCGGTAGCGCCCATATGAGCAATCATCATTGCGTCGATTATAACGTGTTACGTCAACAGCTTTTGGCAAAACGAAAAATGATTCCCGTTTCAAAACGTGACATGGATAGCCAACGCCTCTGCTCACTCTTATGGGACTATTGCGAACAACACTTTAAGCCTCAACTTTTGATTGCGGCTTTTTGGCCTATTGGACATGAAATTGATATTAAACCCTTGCTCTTCAAGCTCGATCAAGCAGGATTCCATATCATCTTACCTAAAGTCCTTGAAAAAGATGCTCCATTACATTTTTTCCGGTGGACTAGCCAATCGCCTATGACAGTGGGACATTTTAATATTCCTGAACCACTAACCTCAGAAGAAATTCATCTCACCCCTGACATTGTGTTTACCCCCTTAGTGGGTTTTACTCGCCAAGGAGATCGGCTAGGTTATGGTAAGGGCTATTACGATAGAACATTAGCAAAGTGGATAGCACGAGGACAAGATCCTTTGACAATTGGCTTAAGCTGGGACGAAGGTCTCATAGAAGATAGCCACTATCAAGCTGCTGAGCATGATATTCCCCTCAAAAGAATACTGACTCCTTCTGGCTGGGTGCTATACTAATCAATTCAATGCCCAAAATATCAATGAGAGGCTCTTTCTTTATGGCAGAACGTCAAGCAGCAATTTTATTTATTAATATGGCAAAAGGCTTTGGTGGAGGAGAATACCAGAGTGAGCAATTAATGAAACATGTCTCTGGTTATGAGGTATTTTTTCTGGGTAAAAAATCGGGGAAATTTATTCCTCATCTCAAACAAGCCAACTATCCCATTAAAATTATCACTTTATGGCAAGCAATTAAACTTGTTCTCACTCGCCGTCCTGTCATCATTCATGCTCTTGATGGTCGCGGAGCTCATTTTGCAGCGTTGCTCAAAAAAATATCTGGTCAAACCGCTCTCATTACACGTCGTGTTAGCATCCCATTTCGTCACAAATCGTCCTTCCGGTCTTATCAATCTGTCGATAAACTGATTGGAATCAGCCATCAAGTTTCGGAAGAAATGCGTGCTATTCACCCCGATGTTCGTACGATTTATGGTTGTATCAAACCCTTAAAGGAAAATACAGAGTTCGAAGAGCAATACTTCTCTACTAACTCCTATCGTCTATCTGTTGCACATATTGGTAATTTATTAAAGGTAAAGAACTTTCCTATGACTATAGAGTTAGCTCGACGGTTTCCATCAATACACTTCTTTATTGTGGGGTCTGGCGAACTAGAAACAGAGCTAAAAACCCAAGCCTCTGGAATCCCAAATATTACCTTTATTCCCTTTAATCCTTATATAGGATCTGTGCTAAAACATATGGATGTCCAGCTCCTCCCCTCATCTTCTGAAGGAATGGGATTTGTCATTTTGGAAGGATATTCTTATCAAGTACCAGTTATTGCTAATAAAGCTGGCGGTATACCAGAAATTGTACAACAAGGGGAAACAGGCTTTCTTATCGAAGACAATCGTTTAGAAGGCTATCAAGACACTTTGCAGTTCTTACTTGATAATCCCTCTAAACTGACTGAGATGAAAAGCAATATTCACGCTTATATGCAAAAAATGGATTTTACCGCTTCACGCATGACAAAAGAATATGAAGAGGTTTACCAAGAATTGCTTAACAAAGCTTAAATTTCTAAATTATCGATAAGGCGAGTATTACCTAATTTAGCCGCACCTAACACAACCAAGGGCTCTTTATTAAGAAGCTCGTCTGCGCTTGGTGCTAACAGATTACTTTGTTTACGTAGCGCAATATAGTCTACTTTCCAGCCACGATCGTTTAAGCGCTTAGTCGCCTCATACTCAAGCGCCTCTCGGTCTAAATTACCTGCTAGTAATTTATTTTTTACCTCATTTAATGTGGCATACAGCATAGGGGCTTCGGCATACTCGGTCGCACTTAGATAACGATTGCGAGACGATAGCGCAAGACCATTTGCCTCACGTACAGTCTCATGTGCATAAATCTGAACAGGCAATTGGAATTGACGACACATACTACGGACAATCATCAATTGTTGATAGTCTTTTTTACCAAAGACAGCCACTTTAGGCTGTACACAGGAGAAAAGTTTCAGCACGACAGTACTCACACCCTCAAAAAATCCAGGACGAAACTCACCTTCCAGAATATTACCCAATTCGCTAGGAGGCTGTACGCGATAGCTCTGTGGCTCAGGGTACATCTCTTTTTCTGTCGGTGCAAATAGCACATAAACATCTCGACGCTCTTCTAATTTGGCAATATCTTCTTGCAATGTACGAGGATACTTATCAAAGTCTTCATTAGGGCCAAATTGCAAGCGATTCACAAAAATACTGGCAACAACTGGATCACCTTGCTGACGAGCCAAACGCATTAATGATAAATGCCCCTCATGTAAATTACCCATCGTTGGGACAAAAGCCGTTCTTAATTGACCACGTAATTGGTCTCGTAACTCTTCAATAGTATGAACAATCTTCACAACAATCCTTTAAACAGTTGTATTTGATGTATAGGTTAAACGCACATAAATAGGTGCATAAGGCTCAGCTTGAGTAATTTCGACCAATAACTCACGGCTTAGTTCAAGCATTGCAATAAAATGTACCACAATAACCGCTGGAGGTGCACCCTCATTAATACGCTCCATAAAGAGTTCACTAAACTCCATAAAGCGCACATCGGCTAAACGTCGCAAGATATGACTCATATGATCCCGCACCGAGAGTTGTTCTCGAGAAATATGATGTCGTTGATTTAACTTGGCACGCTTAATAATATCTAGCCAAGCCTGACGTAAATCATCTGGATTGACCTCTGGTAGCATTCGCTCAACGCTAATATTGGCCTGTGCGTTAGCTCGCTCAAAATCTCTACCCAGCTGTGGCATTTCATCGAGTTTACGTGCAGCTAATTTCATCTGCTCATAAGCCAATAAACGACGGACTAATTCTGCACGAGGATCTTCTACTTCTTCTCCAGTATCGCTTTTCTTTACGGGCAATAGCATACGCGACTTGATTTCTATCAGCATCGCCGCCATTAACAAATACTCGCCTGCCAACTCAAGATTTTTAGCACGGATTTGCTCAACATAACTCATATATTGCATAGTGACTTCCGCCATCGGAATATCCAATACATTAAAGTTTTGTTTACGAATGAGATAGAGCAATAAATCAAGAGGTCCTTCAAATGCTTCTAGAAAAACCTCTAATGCATCAGGAGGAATATAAAGATCTTGGGGAATATCAAATAAAGGCTCTCCGTACAAACGAGCCAACGCCACCGAATCAATCACATCCGGTGTCGTATCATGATTTGGATCGACTAATGCGTCCAGCTCTGCCTGAATAGGCTTCATCAAAAATTAATGTGTTTGATAAACGTAAGGCTTTTGGTAAACGCGTGCTGCTTTATACTGCTCTTGCTGCTCTGTATCTACCTCTTTGTCCCAAAGACGTGCACGCCCTTCAAGCTGCTTTTGCATTGTCTCTGGATGGTCTTTTTTATATTGTTTTAAAAACAAAGTCGCTTCAGATTCGTAATTTTTCTTTGACATGATTAATACTCGACATCAAACTCATTGAATAAGTAAAAGCACATTATAGCCTAAGGCCTACCCACTATGCATAGGCTACAAGATCTGCGCAAGGAATTGTTGGCCGCGCTCGGTACGTGGTTTGGTAAAGAACTCCTCAGGAGGGGTTTGCTCCACAATCATACCTTGATCCATAAATACCACCGAATCCGCTACCTTTTGAGCGAATCCCATTTCATGGGTCACGCAAAGCATCGTAATGCGCTCTTTTTCAGCAAGTTCGACCATTACTTCTAGTACTTCCTTAACCATTTCTGGATCTAAAGCAGAAGTAGGCTCATCAAATAACATCACCTTAGGTGACATACAGAGAGAGCGGGCAATCGCCACTCGCTGCTGTTGTCCACCAGAAAGTTGTCCGGGAAACTTATGTGCTTGATCCGCAATTTGCACCCGTTCAAGATATTTCATCGCTATATCATGCGCATCTTTTTTGCTCTTTTTTAAGACCCATACAGGACCCAACATCAAATTCTCAAGAACACTCAAATGCGGAAATAGATTAAAGTGTTGAAACACCATGCCGACTTTTTGACGAATACTTTCAAGGTGTTTAACGTTATTATTCAATACGGTACCATCAACAATAATATCGCCAGTCTGATGGCTTTCTAATCCATTAATACAGCGAATCAATGTCGATTTCCCTGAGCCAGAAGGACCGGAAATGACTAATTTCTCCCCTTCTTTTACGCTCAGGTTGACATTTTTCAATACATGAAAATCACCGTACCATTTATTCACATCTTTTAGTTCAATCATTATTTTAGACATGAATACTCCTATCGTTGCGTACCTAGGTCTAATCGCTGCTCAATATAACGTGAGTACCTAGACATAGCATAACAAAATACAAAATAAATCGAACCAATAAAGACATACGTCTCTACACTAAAACCTTGCCAAATAGGATCAGCCAATGCCGCCTTAGCGGATAAGGTTAAATCATAAATACCAATAATCACGACAAGTGATGTATCTTTAAAAACAGAGATAAAAATACTTACCAACGGAGGAATGACCACTTTTAAGGCTTGCGGTAAAATCACCAACCTCATTGTTTGCCAGTAATTTAACCCTAGCGAAGCCGCTCCTTCAAACTGCCCTTTAGGAATAGATTGCAGACCACCTCGAACAACCTCCGCTATATAAGCCGAAACATAAATAATAACGGCCAGTTGTGCTCGCAGCAATTTATCCATTGACATCCCCTCAGGAAAAAACAAAGGAACCATAACGGAAGCCATAAATAACAAGCTAATAAAAGGAACGCCACGAATAATTTCAATATAGGCGATACACAACGTACGAATTAAAGGCATCTCTGAGCGACGACCCAATGCTAATAAAATACCTATTGGAGTAGCTATGACAATACCAAAAATAGACAAAATCAACGTCACTGGCAAGCCACCCCAACGTGAAGTTTCCACATAGCTTAGTGAGAACACGCCGCCCTGCATCAACACGCCACACAATATAATCACAATACCCCATACGGCAAGCAAGGATTTTTTCCAGAACTTAGGAATAGCACTATAAACGATTAGCGCAATTAATAATAATGTGACCAAAAAAGGACGCCATTGTTCATCAAAAGGATAAATACCAAATAAAATCATTCGATATTTATGTTGAATAAAAGACCAACAAGCGCCTGTTGATTGCTGACACTCTCGTCCGCTAGTCGCACTAAAGTTAGCCTGCAACCAAGCCCATTCAATAACCGCTGGAATAGAAAAAACTAAGAACCATAAGACTAAAATAGTCGCTAAGGTATGGGCTGGAGAGGCAAAAAGGTTATTTTTTAACCAAAACACTATCCCTTTATTGATGGGTGGCTTTTGAATATTTGCTGTCTGCATTTAACGCTCCACCAAGGCCATACGCTTGTTATACCACGCCATAAAAAGGGCAATCATCATACTTAACGTAAAATACGCCAACATAATAATCATCACTGCCTCAATAGCTTGCCCTGTCTGCGTGAGCATAGTATTTACAATAGACACGATATCAGGATAACCAATCGCCACGGCTAATGAACTATTTTTAGTAAAGTTCATAAAGGTATTACTCATCGCCGGAATCATCACTCTAATGGCTTGTGGCATCACAATCAATCTTAGGGTTTGAGTCTTTGATAAGCCCAATGACTCACCCGCTTCCCATTGCCCCTTAGAAACACTTTGAATACCTGAGCGTACAATTTCTGCAATAAAGCCTGCTGTATAAAGCACCAAGCCTAGTAATAAAGCGGCTAACTCTGGACTGAAACTCCAACCATTAACAAAGTTAAATCCTTTTAACTCTGGTTTAATCACCTCTACTTGCCCTCCCGATAATAAAAAGGCAAGTAATGGCATGACAAGGAACAAACCTAAACTCATAAAGAATACCGGTGTTGTTTGCCCGGTTTTATTCTGTTTGTTTTTGGCAAACTTAGCGAGGAAAAATGCGCAAAATACAGCAATCAGCAATGCCCATAACATCCATACCAAGGACGCCCCTTCAAAAGCAGGCACTTTGATTCCTCGATTAGAAAGAAATACACCGTCAATAGGACTTAAGGCTTGTCGCGGTCCCGGTAACATCTCGGTAAGCAAGGCATACCAAAAGAATAAATGAATTAATAGTGGGATATTACGCATGACCTCTACATAAATAGACGCCAATTTATTGACGAGCCAATTGGTCGATAAGCGCGCAACACCGATTATCATTCCTAATATAGTCGATAAAATAATCCCTATCACAGATACTAAGATAGTATTTAATAAACCCACCTTAATAGCCTGCCAATAAGTATCCGTCAATTTATATTCAATCAAGGTTTCGCCAATAGCAAAGCCAGCTTCTTTATTTAAAAAAGCAAACCCTGTCTGAATATTACGAGCAGCCAAATTCTGCATGGTGTTATTGATTAAATACCAACCACAATAAACCACTAATACCAAAACAATGGCCTGATAAATCCAAGATCTAAATCTTGTATCATGCCAAGAAAACTGCAGTTTCTCTTTCTTCATATCACTATATATTGCTAATCAGAAAAAACTATAACATTTATTACTGTTACATTTAAGGGTTTCTGTCGCTAACAGCTTTTAATTCAATGTTAAAATACAGGGAAAGTTATATTCATATAACGACTTTACTGCTTACGACAAAACTTATGATTGAATTCCAGCACGTATTTAAGGCCTACGGTCAAAGTGCCAATATCCTCGCTGATATTAATTTTAAAATTGATAGTGGCGAATTTGTATTTATTTCTGGTCCATCTGGTGCTGGCAAGTCCACGCTACTCAAACTTATTGGTGGTTTAGAAGCACCAAGTAGAGGCTCTATTACCGTCAAAGGGGAGCGTATCGATAAAATCACCGCTCGTGCTATGCCATACTTGCGTCGTTCCGTAGGTATTATTCTACAAGATACCCATCTACTCTATGACCGTAGCGCTTTTGAAAATGTGATGTTACCCCTTGCTGTCATGGGGCTCCCCACGGATGTTGCAGCAGCACGTGCTCGTGCCGCTATTGTTAAAGTAGGTCTAGGTGGCAAAGAAAAACTTAATCCTATTGCTCTCTCAGGTGGCGAACAACAGCGTTTAGCCATTGCTCGTGCGATTGTTAATCGTCCTAGCATCCTGATTGCCGATGAGCCAACTGCCAATCTTGACCAAGAAAATGCACATCTGATTCTCGATGTATTTCGTGATTTTAATCGCGTTGGTGTCACCACTCTGATTGCCTCTCACGATAGACCATTATTGCAAAGCTACTCAAACCGCACACTATTAATTGAGCCAGGGCGCTTTACCGATTTAGGATACCACTAATGAAAACTTGGTTACGTCATCATATTTATGCATTGCGCACTGCATTGCGCCGCCTATTGCTAACACCGTTCTCAACGCTCACCAATATTACGGTTATTGCGTTTGTGTTATCTTTACCTTTAGTCGTAAGTGCGATTATCACTTCACTCGCTCCCGTTGCACAAACCGTATCTGTAAATCCCGTCATTACTCTCTTTATGAAAGACATTGTCTCTTTAGAGAAAACCACCGAACTGGGTGAACAATTAAAAAAGGATTTTGCAGACAGCATTGATACGATTGAAGTAGTCTCCAAACAAGAGGCGCTTGACTCTCTACGTGCTAATAAAGAGTGGCAAGACTCTCTCAGCGTCCTTCCTAATAACCCACTACCCCATAGCCTGATTATTTCTCTAAAAAGTGAAATTACCACCGGCCAAGCGAATGAAATGGCACTTCAATGGGAGACAAATGAAGCCGTTGATTTGGTTCAATTTGATAGTGATTGGTTAAAAAAACTGGAAGGTATTCTATATTTCTTCAAGGTTTTACTAGGTATCTTGGCACTCGGCGTGGCTATTATCGTCATCGCAACGATTTTTAATACTGTCCGTATGCAAGCACTTTTGCAAAGAGATGAAATTGCTGTTGCGCGATTGGTTGGTGCTACGGAGTCTTTTGTGCGTCGCCCTTTCTTATATCTCGGCGCAATAACTGGCTTATGTTCGGGTTTGCTCGCTATTGTTCTAACCATTATTGGCTTAAATATGATGAATGATGCGATTCGTGTTTTATCTGAAAGCTATGGCGAGTCTTTCTCTTTAGCACTGCCAGATACGTTCTGGCTTATCTTAGCTACCCTTATCGTTATGCTTATCGCCGCAATCGCTGCTCGTTGGTCTGTCACCAAACACTCTAAGTTTTAATGACTAGCTTTGTTAAACGCATTCAGGCCTGGCAACAACAGTCAGGCCGCCATCACTTACCTTGGCAAGGTACAACGGATCCCTACAAAGTCTGGCTCTCGGAAATTATGCTCCAGCAGACTCAGGTCAGTACGGTCATTGATTACTATCTTCGTTTTTTAAAAAAATTTCCCTCAGTCACAGCACTGGCCAATACACCCGTAGAGGAAGTTATGCCCTATTGGGCTGGACTAGGCTATTATGCACGAGCACGCAATTTACATAAGTGCGCACAAATAGTCGCGACACAATATAAAGGACTTTTTCCATCACAAGCAAGTGAGCTACAAAAACTCCCCGGTATTGGTGAGTCTACTGCCAACTCTATTGCTGCATTTTGTTTTCATGCCACCACACCTATTATGGATGGCAATGTAAAACGTGTTTTTACACGCTTTTACGGTATTGAAGGATATGGTGCAAAAACAGATAAGCAATTATGGGAGCAAGCTTATAAAAACGTTATGGGTGAGCAACAAATTGGTCAATATAATCAAGGACTCATGGACTTAGGCTCTATGGTCTGCACAAGGAGCAAACCCAAATGCCAAGAATGTCCTTTGCGTCCTGATTGTTATGCCTTTAAATACAGCAAGCAAGCCGTACTGCCAAGTAAAAAGCCCAAGAAAATCATCCCTCAACGAGAAACCATTATGCTAATTATTCGTACACAGCATAAGGTGTTGCTACAAAAAAGACCCGCTCAAGGTATTTGGGGAGGACTACTATCCTTGCCAGAACTCACCAATGAAGCCGAACTCAATACATGGCTAACGGAGCATCCTACGCTACACGCACAAAAAATGGCAAGCTTTGAACATATTTTTTCACATTATCGCTTACTAATTCACCCTGTGCGGATTAGTGCTACAACAACGCTACAAGATAGTGCCCGTCTCGCTATCACCGATACACAATGGTATCCACTAAGCGATATTTCCTCATTGGCTTTACCTAGTCCGGTGATGAAACTACTGAGTACAGACCCAGAATTATGACGAAGGCTTACTCGGGGTATAGTTAGAAATACTCATCAATAAGCCTGCAGCAATGCCTAGCGTTACTAATGCCGTGCCACCATAACTCATAAAAGGTAATGGCACGCCCACAATCGGTAAAATACCCATCACCATCCCCATATTCACAAACACATAGAAAAAGAACATCATACCCAATGCACCAGCTAATAAAGCCCCGAACTGGGTTTTTGCCTTCATCGTAATCACAAAGCAACGCGCTAATAAGAGAGTATAAAGAATTAATAAGAAAATACTGCCGTACAAACCAAACTCCTCTGCAAATACGGCAAAAATAAAGTCAGTTGTTTGCTCTGGAATAAAGTCCAAATGGGTTTGTGTGCCTTGTAGATAACCCTTGCCATAGACACCACCAGAACCAATCGCAATCATCCCTTGAATAGTATGAAATCCCTTACCTAAAGGATCAGAAGTCGGATCCAATAAAGTACATACCCTTGTTTTTTGGTATTCATGTAAGATAACCCAGTCAAAACCCGGTTCACAGAGCATAGGCTCAAAATGAATAACAAGCCCAATAAAAATCAAACCAAAAATAAAAATAGGGGTTAATAACTTAAAAGATAGACCTGCAAAATAAATGACAAAAAAGCCCGTCGCAAATACCAATAAGGCAGTCCCCAAATCAGGCTGCTTAATAATCAAGAAAAAAGGAATGGCGAGTAAAACACCTGCAATGAAGAAGTCTTGTATCCTCAAATCGCTCCTATGCTTATCAAAATACCAAGCTAGCATCATCGGCACACAAAGTTTCATCATCTCAGACGGTTGAATACGCGCAAAACCCACATCTAACCAACGTGTAGCGCCTTTACTCGTATAACCAAATAATAATACCGCCAATAATAGTAAACACCCCAACACGTAGAAAGGAATCACTATCTTCATGATTTTTGATGGCGGAAATAAGGCAACAAACCACATAACACAAAATGCAATCAAGAAATTACGTGCCTGCCCAATAAAACGTCCGTCATAGCCACCGACTGCAGAATGCATGACTAACATCCCAAGACCAGCAAATAGCAATAAGATAATAAATAAAGGCCAATCAATCGCTTTAAAAGCATATACCACAAAGTGCATTATTCTATTCATCACTTTATTCATCATCTAACCTCTTGTAATACGGGAAGAGGATTGGCACTTGTCGAAGATGTATTAGGTACTGGCTCTAGAATATCCGGTGTTGCATCATGGGTACGATCTTCTGGGTTACGAGGTGTCTCTGCGGGTACTTCGGTATCAGGAGAGCTTTCTTCCTGAGGATCTTCACTAGCTTCTTCATAAAAAGGTGGTACATACTCTGGAGCTTCTTGACGTGTAGGTGATAACCAATAATCAAATACCTTACGTGCAATAGGCGCTGCCACTGTCGAACCCCACCCACCATTTTCTACAATGAGTGCGACAGCAATCTTCGGGTTATCTGCTGGTGCAAAACCCATATATAAAGCATGATCATGTAGCGACTTATTTAATGCACGTACATTATAACGCGCCCCTTTCAGACTAAATACTTGTGCCGTCCCAGTCTTGCCAGCAGCAACATAACGAGCTCCTGCAAAAATTTTCTTGGCAGTACCAAACCGATTGACATCAACCATGGCATTTTTAATGACTCGCAAATGCTCTGGTTTGAGTGGAATCACATAATCAGGTTCTTTGACTACTTGCTCTGCCTTACGTGTGACAGGATTTTCTAGCCAATTCACAATATGAGGACGCATATAAACACCATTTGCCGCCAATACAGAAGTGGCTTGTGCTAATTGCATAATCGTCAAAGAGTTATAGCCCTGACCTACCGCAACAGAAATTGTTTCACCAGCATGCCAAACCTGTTTTTTAGGGTCTTTGTATGCTTGACGCTTCCACTCTCGCGAAGGCAAGATACCTCTTTTTTCTCCCGGTAAATCAACGCCTGTACGCTTACCGAAACCAAACTGCTGGGCAAAATCATGTAGATTATCGACCCCCATGATTGGACCCAAACTAAAGAAATAGGTATCAGAAGACACTACAATGGCACGATGCATACTGGTTGGTCCATAGACGGCACGCCCTGCATTATGAAAGCGTTGCCCCCCATACTCAAAATACCCCGGATCAGGGATTCTCGTCTCAGCATCACGGATACCCAGAGATAATGCCGCTAGAGCGACAAAGGGCTTATAGGTAGATCCAATAGGAAAGGTACCAGAAATCGGACGATCCAATAATGGTGCATCCTCATCATCCGATAAGCGACGCCAATTTTCTACGTCAATACCGTCAATAAATAGATTGGGATCAAATGACGGTGCTGACACATAGGCTAATACCTCACCCGTTGTTGGCTCAATCGCGACTAATGCACCTCTCTGGGGATTGCGCGGGTTATTAAATAGGCCTTCCGCCATCTTTTGCAACCCCATATCAATGGATAAACGCAAATTATCGCCCGGAATAGGATCTGTTTTTTTCAGTACACGAACAGGGCGACCCGACGCAGAAATTTCCACCTCTTCCCAACCTGTTTTGCCATGTAAAATTTCTTCGTAACTCGCTTCGATACCTTTTTTACCAATGACATCGGTACCACGATAATTACCCTCACGACCTTCTTTTTCAAGAAGTTCTTTATCCTTTTCTGAAATACGGCCTACATACCCAATTAAATGCGCAGCAGATTCTCCCTGAGGATATTCTCGCACCCAACGTGCTTTTAAACTGACGCCAGGAAATCGATAGGAATGTGCTGCAAAAGTGGCCGCTTCATCATCGGTGATATTATGTCTTAACATCACCGAACTAAAGCGATGCGCCCCAGATAGACGACGTTTAAAACGACGTACGTCTAAATCACTCACAGGAATAATTTCTCGCAACTGCGCAATGACTTCATCTGTATTTTTAACATGTGCTGGGGCAATCTCAATCGTATAATCACGATAACTGCGTGCCAATACCAAACCATTACGATCAACGACTTCACCTCGTCTCGGTGGTATAGGAATAAGAGAAATACGATTGCGCTCGGCGCGTTCTGACAAGCCGTCATAACGCTCAACCTGCAACACCCATAAACGATAAATAAGAATACTAAAGCAAAATAGGATAAATAAACTACCGACAATAATTCGAGTAATTAATCGTTTACGTTGTAGCCCTGATTTCTGACCGAACTCAAACATTGCTACCCTCTAATCAAGTTTATTTTCATCTACTGGCGTATGAGAGAAAAACTTAAATAAAATATCAGCGACAAACCATAGGAATGCAGTAATAAGCCCAGACCACAACCAGCCCCAACCTGACCACACACCTGCTAACCATGCTTCAAAAATACGTCCGGGAATCGCCGCAAATACAAAGACAGGTAGCATAGACGTAAAGTGTGCAAATACGGAAAACTGAATAATATGATGCCGCATCGCCATAACAGCATAAATGACCAACACGTAATATAGGGCATGTCGACCTAAAATATTCGTATCATGCACATCCATCAGAATCCCTAGTACAAGTGCCGCTACTAGTCCTACGCCTTTGGCGCTATGGGCACACCAAAACGCCAACACCACCAGTAATATATCTGGCGACCCTGGCCAATTACGCCAAGGCAATAAAGAAGCAACAAACACCAGAAAAATGCTTATCCATACAAACGGCGTAGAAGGTTGAAAAACCTCATCACCAGCATCCAAAGGCTGCAATGAGCGAATAGATTTATTTCTGCTCATTTTCTTTCTCCGATAGTGTATCGCCCTGTGGATGTATTACCTCTGTCAGCAATACAAGAAAATGCAAATAACGCTCTGGATGAGCAGATGGTTCAACAACGGCACTCACAAAGCCTTGTGCTGAATTATTTTCTATTTTACTCACTCTTCCGATAGCAAGACCAGCAGGATATACGCCTCCGATACCACTTGTAACCAATTGATCCCCTTCTTGAATATCAGCACCCAATGCTAAGTAACGCACTTCGACACGACTGGGTCGACCACTACCATAGACGACAACGCGTAAGCCATTACGCAAAACAATGGCTGGGATGGTAATCCGCTCATCCGTAATAAGCGAAGCCTCTGACGTGGATGAGGTAACGCGTTGAATTTGCCCTACAATCCCCCCCTCTCCAATCAAGGGCATACCCGGCGCAATACCGTCTTTTGCACCTTTAGTAAGCACAAGAGTTTGATGTAAAGGATTGGCCGCTGTATATAAAATTTCTACAGCCACCGAGGGAATAATCACGGAGTTTTTAATCCCCAATAAACGACGTAACTGCGCATTTTCAGCAGCCATTTGTGAGGCTTGCACATTTAATTGTGTTAAACCAATTCGTTGTCGTTGCGCTTCTTCTGTCTGAGTTTTTGCCAACTCAACAGCATTTGACCAATTAGAAATTTGAACCACAACATTTCGTGGCCAAAGAGCGGCTTTCTGGAGAGGAGTGATAACGGTTGCAGCAACTCGACGCACAGGTACAAGCCAATTCGTTTGAGAGTCAACGACCATCAAAACGATACATAGCACCACAAAAAAAATAAGTGTTGCACTAGAGGCTTGTCCTCTTTTAAATAAACGTAAGGATTGCTCTTGCTGCATCGAGTATCCTAAATACAATGTCGGGCAAAAGTTGCCCGACCGATTGATGATATGCCAAAGGAAAGGCGATAAAGCATTTGCACTATCGCCTCTGTTAAGTCAGAACAGATTATTCGTTAATGAATACAGGTCCTAATAATTCTAAATGCTCTAATGCCTCACCACATCCACGTACAACACATGTTAGCGGATCTTCAGCGACCATCACAGGCAAGCCTGTCTCTTCTTGTAAAAGACGATCTAAGTCACGTAATAAAGCACCGCCACCCGTTAAAGCAATACCTTTTTCAGTAATGTCCGCACCTAATTCTGGCGGTGCTTGCTCTAAGGCAATCTTAACGGCAGAAACAATCTGATTGAGTGGGTCAGTTAATGATTCAAGAATTTCATTGGATGTAACGGTAAAGCTACGAGGCACACCCTCTGTCAGGTTACGGCCCTTAACTTCTAGTTCTCGCACTTCCGCACCCGGGAAAGCAGAACCAATTTCTTTCTTAATATACTCAGCAGTTTGATCACCAATAAGCATACCGCGATGACGACGGATATAGTTGACAATCGCTTCATCAAATTTATCGCCACCCACACGTACAGAGCCTTTGTACACCATACCGCCTAAAGAGATAATAGCAACCTCTGTTGTACCGCCACCGATATCCACGACCATTGAACCACTCGGATCAGATACATTAAGACCAGCACCAATTGCCGCCGCCATAGGCTCTTCAATAAGATGAACTTGGCTTGCACCCGCACCCAGTGCTGCCTCACGAATCGCACGACGCTCTACTTGTGTAGAACCACAAGGTACACATACGATAATACGAGGACTGGGTGAAAAAAAACTACGTGGATTAACAATACGGATAAACTGCTTAATCATCTGCTCTGTCACGGAGAAGTCCGCAATCACACCGTCTTTCATCGGACGAATAGCATCAATATTGCCAGGCACACGTCCTAACATCTGTTTTGCGGCATGACCCACTGCTTGAATCACTTTACGACCTTGACCACCGTCATGGCGAATAGCCACAACTGAAGGCTCATCAAGAACAATACCCTTGCCACGAACATAGATAAGGGTGTTAGCTGTACCGAGGTCAATCGCCATATCGGTAGATAAATAATTTCTCAAAAATCCGAACATTTTTTACCATCTAGGAGGTGAAGTAAGCAAAAAGAGTTTTTTATTAAGGGGTTATGAATTGGATAACTCTTAATATTAACTTATAATGAAACATATCTGGCAAGTTTAGCATTTTTAGCGCATTGATATATGCCCTTTTAATGTAACTTTCCTTTTTTTACAATTACTCGTTTTTTTTCTTACACTCTTATGTCTCTTACTCCCGCTGATGTCAGCCGTATCGCTCGCCTTGCTCGCCTAGAGCTCAATGAGCAAGAACAAGCAACTGCACTAAATGAGCTCAATAGTATGCTTGGCCTTATTGAGCAACTGCAATCTGTGGATACTAGTGGTGTACAACCTTTAGCCCACCCTCTCTCAGTACACGAAGAAATTAGCCTGCGTTTACGCGAAGACGTCGTGACAGAAACACCTTCTGAGCAAACCCGTGCGTCACTCATGTCTAACACCCCTGCTGAATCTGAAGGGCTTTTCTTAGTTCCTAAGGTTATTGAATAATTATCATGTCATTTAACACTATTCACGAAGTACGCTCCGCACTAGATAGCAAACAAGTTAGTGCCGTTGAGCTCGCCCAAGAGGCTTTAAACAAAGCAGAAAAACTTTCTCGTCTGAATGCATTCTTACATATCGATTCTGAGTTAACACTCGCTCAAGCACGTATGGCGGACGAGACAATCGCCAAGGGTCAACAGGGGCCTCTAACAGGTCTACCTATTGCCCACAAAGATGTTTTTGTCACCAAAGGCTGGCGTACTACGGCTGCCAGCAAAATGTTGGCCAATTACACAAGTCCTTTCGATGCGACTGTGGTTGAACGCTTAGCCCACGCTGGTTGCGTTAATATCGGCAAGCTCAATTGCGATGAATATGCCATGGGTTCTGGTAATGAAAACTCAGCTTTTGGAGCTTGTTTAAACCCATGGGATGAGCAAGCTGTCCCTGGGGGATCTTCAGGGGGTTCAGCAGCAGCCGTCGCTGCAGGTATCGTACTAGCCACTACCGGCACAGATACTGGCGGCTCTGTTCGTCAACCTGCGGCCCTATGCGGTGTATCAGGCATCAAACCAACCTATGGTACAGTCTCTCGTTTTGGTATGATTGCCTTTGCTTCAAGTCTAGATCAAGCAGGTCCTCTAGCTCGTAACGCCCGAGACTTGGTTGAATTATTAGATATTATGAGTGGTTTTGATGAAAAAGACTCCACAAGCGTGATGAGTTGTGATGGCATCAATAATGCTCAGGGACGTGTTAAACAGGCTTTTAACGCAGAAACAGCAAAATTCCAAGCTAATGGTAGTACGCCCCTCAAAGGCTTACGTATTGGTGTGCCTCAAGAATATTTTGCCGATGGCATCAGCACAGAAGTTAAAAATGCCGTCGAACAAGCTATCGCTCAATTCGTTGCTCTCGGTGCTGAGCGCGTTGATATTTCACTACCTCGCACAGCCTTAGCTATTCCTGCATACTATGTTATCGCTCCAGCAGAAGCATCTAGCAATCTTTCTCGTTATGACGGTGTCCGCTATGGCCATCGTAGTAAAGAATATGTTGGATTAGAACAAATGATGAGCCGTTCTCGTGCTGAAGGCTTTGGTCCTGAGGTGCAACGTCGTATTATGATTGGTACTTATGTGCTCTCTCAAGGCTACTACGATGCCTATTATCTACAGGCTCAACGTATTCGACGTATGATTGCCAATGATTTCCAAGACGCGCTTAACCATCAATGCGACGTCATTATGGGACCCGTGACACCAACCGTTGCAAAAAACATCGGTGATAATCAAGGGGATGTTACCGCCGACTGGTTAGCGGACATCTATACCTTAGGTGTAAGCCTTGCTGGTTTACCTGCGATGTCTATCCCATGTGGCTTTGGTGGTGCACAAGGCAATCGTCCTATTGGCCTACAAGTTATTGGCAATTACTTCAAGGAAGGGCAATTATTAGCTCTGGGTGACTGCTTCCAACAACATACAGATTGGCATAAACGCCAAGCAGAGGTGAAATAATGAGTTGGGAAATCGTTATTGGTCTAGAGACTCACGTACAACTCTCGACAAAATCAAAAATTTTCTCAGGCAGTAGCACCGCCTTTGGTGCCGCGCCTAATACACAAGCTAATCTTGTTGATATGGCGTTACCGGGTAGCTTACCCGTAATGAACCGTGAGGCAGTAGCAAAGGCTATTTCTTTTGGCTTAGCTATTGGTGCCGAAGTGGCTCCTTTGTCAATTTTTGCCCGTAAACACTATTTCTATCCTGATAATCCAAAGAACTACCAAACCAGTCAATATGAGTTACCTGTAGTCGTAGGTGGCAAATTAAGTTTCTTTGTGGGTGAAGAAGAAAAAACGATTAATCTGACTCGTGCCCACTTAGAAGAAGATGCAGGTAAATCTTTACACGAAGACTATACTGGTCCATTAGGTGAACTATCATCAGGCATAGACTTAAATCGTGCTGGTACACCACTCTTAGAAATTGTGAGCGAACCAGAAATCCGTTCTGCTGCTGAAGCAGTTGCCTATGCACGTGCCCTGCATGGCTTAGTCGTATGGTTAGGCATTTGCGACGGTAATATGCAAGAAGGCTCTTTCCGTATTGATGCCAATGTATCAGTCCGTCCTAAAGGTAGTGATAAATTTGGTACCCGCACTGAAATCAAAAACGTTAACTCATTCCGTTTCTTAGAGCGTGCTATTTTATTCGAAGCTCGTCGTCAAATAGAGCTTATTGAAGACGGCGGTGAAGTCGTTCAAGAAACTCGTCTTTATGATGAAACTAAAGATGAAACTCGTAGTATGCGTAGCAAAGAAGACGCTCACGATTATCGCTACTTCCCTTGTCCAGATTTACCACCATTGGTGATTTCTGCTGATTGGAAGGCTAAAGTTCAGAACGACATGCCTGAACTACCTGCTGCACGCCGTGAACGTTATGAAAACGACTTTGCACTCCCTGCTTATCATGCAGCTCAACTAACCTTAAATCGCCCAACGTCCGACTATTTTGAACAAGTCGTCGAAGCAGCAGGCAAAGAAAATGCCAAAACAGCAGCTAATTGGGTTATGGGCGAAGTCATGGCGAATCTCAACCGTGATGAGTTAGAAATTACGCAAGCGCCGGTTAATCCTGCTCAGTTAGCGAAACTGTTCACTCGCATTAACGATAATACCATCTCAAATAAAATTGCACGTGATGTATTCCAAGCCATGTGGGCTGGCGAAAATGGTGCGGATGTTGATGCCATTATTGAGGCAAAAGGGCTCAAACAAATTAGTGATACTGGAGCGATTAGCAAGATGATTGATGATGTTCTTGTTGCCAATCCTGCGATTGTCGACGAATACCGCTCTGGCAAAGAAAAAGCCTTTAACTCACTCGTTGGTCAAGTGATGAAAGCGGCTAAAGGAAAGGCTAATCCAGCTCAAGTTAATGAGCTATTAAAACAAAAGTTGAGCTAATGTAATGAAATGGCGTTTTAGTAAAATGCATGGCGTTGGCAATGATTTTGTTGTCCTTGATGGAGTTCGTCAGTCTATTCAGATGACACCAGAAAGAGCGCGAGCTATTGCACACCGTCAATTTGGCATTGGTGCAGATCAAATTCTATTAGTCGAGGAGCCTACCCACCCCGAGGCTCATTTCCGCTACCGTATTTTTAACTCGGATGGCAGTGAAGTCGAGCATTGTGGTAATGGTGCTCGTTGCTTTGTGCGTTTTGTCCATGAGCAAAAGCTTTCTGGACGCAATCCATTAAAAGCAGAGATAGCCACGGGTCTTATCACGCTCAATGAACGTGAAGATCAAACAGTTACTGTAGAAATGGGGCAAACACGTTTTGCTCCTGCAGACATCGCCTTTGATACAGAGGGGCTCGCATCTAGCACAATGGGCAATGATACCTTATGGAAACTCCCCCTCAATAATGGAGATACCGTAGACTTATCTATTGTCGGTATATCTAATCCACATGCCGTGCAAACCGTTGAGGATGTGACAACCGCTCCCGTTGCCGAACAAGGTCCTTTAATTGAGTCAAATCCTCGCTTTAAAAACCGTGTTAATGCTGGTTTTATGCAAGTACTCAACAAAAACGAAATCAATCTACGTGTCTATGAACGCGGTGCTGGCGAAACCCTCGCATGCGGGACAGGTGCTTGTGCAGCTGCTGTCGCAGGTATTCGTCGTGGCCTCCTTGAAAGTCCTGTACTTGTACATACACGAGGTGGCGACTTACGTATCAGCTATGACGGTCAGTCCATTGAAATGACTGGACCAGCCACTACAGTTTTCGAGGGAGAAATCAATATTGATGCCCTTGTTAACGCTATTCCAAAACAGGTATTAAACCCATGACAGATTTAGCATTAAACCCTCAGCAAGTTGCTGATTTTTTAAAAAACAATCCTGAATTCCTCAACGAACATGCTGAGGTTTTTGCAGAATTACATGTTCCTAATCCTGATGGCCCCGGCACATTATCTTTGTTGGAGCGTCAAGTCAATCTATTACGCGAGCGTCTTTCTCATGCTCATTCAAATCTTAATGAGTTGGGCTATATCGCTCACGAAAACCAAGGTATTAGCGATACGATTACCGATTGGTGTGCGGGTCTTTTAGCGCAGAAAGAAGAAGAGCTTATTCCTGCCGCTATCGTGACAGGCCTACAAGATGCCTTCCCTGACCTCGAAGTAGAATTACTGCTATGGGGCTTAGAAAACCTTGAAGATTATCAATTAGAAGACAATCAAGAGGTTCAAGACTATATCCAAACTCTTGTTGCTCCTTATACTGGCAAACAGATTCACCCAGGTATTGCTGCCTGGCTAAGTGAACCTGCGGGTTCAATTGCTATTGCACCCATTTATGTCAATGATGCTGCCATTGGCGCCTTGATTTTTGCCAGTCAAGATAGCGAGCATTTTTTCGAGGGCATGGGCGTCACATTCTTAGAAACTCTCAGTTATCTAGCAAGCGCTGCCATTTCTCGATTAGCACCATCAATGATGGATGATTCAATACCAGAGGATGAAAATGACGACAATATTGCCGAAGATGACTATCCGGAACTTGAGCCAGCCTAACGAATAAATCGTCTCAGCTAAACCTCATGATGGATACTATGCATCCAGAAATACAACAATGGTTAGCGTTTTTACGTGCTGAAAAACGTTACTCTAACCATACATTAAGTGCCTATCAGCGCGATATGGCACAGTTAATCTCGCTTTATCCAGACAGCAAGCTTGCCAACATCACCAACCCACAAATTCGTTCGGCGGTGGCTAGACTTCACTCTCAAGATTACAGTCCTCGCTCTCTCTCGCGCCTGCTGTCAACTTGGCGAAGTTTTTATAAATGGTTCTGTATTCGCGAGCAACTAGCGATTAATCCAACATTAGATGTTAAAACACCCAAAGTACCTCGCTCTTTGCCTAAGGCACTTTCTGCTGATCAGACAAAAACACTTCTTGATACAGGTCTTAATCTAACCGACAATAGTGCCATTGCTGCTCGCGACCAAGCTATTTTTGAGCTGTTTTACTCTAGTGGTTTACGATTATCTGAACTGGTGAATGTGGATATTCAATTTCATCGTGTCGATAAATATGAATCTCAAGGTTGGTTGAATCTAGCAGAACGAGAAATTACGGTGATTGGTAAAGGCAAAAAAACTCGCTTACTACCATTAGGTGAAAAAGCCATTCAAGCCATTGAGTTTTGGCTAAGTAAACGTCACCTACTCCTAAAGCCCTCAACACCTGTTGAAGATGAATATGCTCTATTTCTCGGTGAGCGCGGCGCTCGCATTAGTCCTCGCGTGATTCAACTGCAACTAAAAAAATTAGGGATTAAAAGCAATATTCCCGCGAATATTCATCCCCATGTATTGCGACATAGTTTTGCGAGTCACATCTTGCAATCTTCTCAAGACTTACGGGCCGTACAAGAGCTACTAGGTCATGCCAATATTGCCACTACCCAGATTTATACTAAGCTTGATTTTCAACACTTAGCACAGGTGTATGATCAAGCTCACCCAAGAGCAAAAAAGAAAAAATAAATCCTTTGCCTATAAAGAGAATATAAGCAAAGGATTTGTTTACGTCTTCATCGACTCATGTACATCAGAATCGTGCGGTGAATGATAGCATAACACCTTTGCTACTATTCCCCATAATAGAGCGTCCATAATAAGAGTTAACTTGAATCACTTTCATTGGCGATACTTTGTACTCCATACCAATACTGATATAAGGTCTTGATTTCTTTAGTTTTGGCGTATACTTCCATTCTCCAATATATTGCTCACGCGCAACAAAACTAGGGGCTTTATGTTGAATACTTTGCTCAACTTCTGTCGTCATCCGTAAACTTAACTTATCCGATACAGGAACAGATACTTTTAAACCCGCAACCAATGCTGTATCTTTCATCTTCAACTTACCATAAGATACAGGGAAAGCCACATCTTTCTCTACATAAGCTTTCCGATTAACCATCGTATGACGAACGCCACCATACAACTCAATACTGCCCTGATTGTTCAACTGAATTTGACGTCCCAAAATAGCACTTGCACCAAACCCTTTTAATGAGCTATTCCCCGTTGCCACTTCGGTTAACCCTAAAGTATCACGACGAATATCTATACTATAATGGTTCATTGAAATACTAGGTCTAAACGACCAACCGTTAGACTGCCACTGAGCATACAAACCAACCCCTAAACTATTACCTGTTCGATAAGTTCTTGGCAACGAGCCCCTCATCCCATAATCCAACACAATTCCGGCAGAAAAATTAGGGGAAAATCCACGTGCTATACTAAAACCGACATGAGGCTGGTGAAGCTTACCTGTACTCGTTAATCCTGTATATACAGAAAAACAACTTTCCCCAACTTGACTAACCAAACACCCCTGTTGTAACCTTTTAAGGTCGTCTATATGCATTTGTAGTACACGCATACCATCCTCACCTTGTTTTGTAAAAGACTTTCTCGTCAAATTAACATCAATCAAGGTAACTTTTGGTGGATTCACTGTATCATGAACCGGCGGTTCAACTGGCTTTTCCTCTGCTACAGGAACATCTTTCGGGTTATCCTCTCCTGGAGAAGATGGTTGATCTGCAGGCGGAACTTGCTCTGTAGGTGGTGGAGCCTGCTCTTTTGGATAAGTCACTTTCCATAATACTGGGTGCTGACTCTCCGCACCTAAATTATAGCGTACCCCACTCAATACAGTGCCATCAGCATTCATACCAGTGACTCTAAAGGCTGTCAAGTAATCGGGGGAATCTATCAGACGAAAATATTTGTCAAAATTCTGTCCATACCAGATTTCTGGAAAGCGCCCAGCTGAAGAGGAAAAGTCAAAGAATGAAGTGGCGTTCACAACAGCAATACGACCATCTGCGCTTAAAAAACTCACTTGTGCATCTCGAATGTCTTCAGGACTCTCTGGTGTACTCTGTAAGAATTTTGATAGTTTCCAATCATCACCATACCAGACTGTAGGTCTTTGCACCCTACTAGTCATGCCAAACGGAGTCTCTTGACTAACTACAGTATATCCCCCAACAACCTTGCCATCATAGCTTAAGGTATTGGCCTCAGAACTTATGCCCGCATTAGTTAAATGCACTGATTGCTCATAATTTTCACCCACTTGCAAAACGGCTGTATTGTTTAAAGTGTCATGTCTCCAACTTCCCGCCAAAACACGACCATCGCCACTAATAGCCATCGCATTAAAATTATTATCTAAGGCAATTTTGTTTAAAACACCCTGTTGAAAATCAGCGCTCACCAGATGTTTCTCATGTATATTCTGCAACCAATTGCGATATGATAGTAAAATTTTACTGCCATCGTGATTGATGTCTTCTACCTCTATTAACAAATTATTTTGATTATAAGGAACAGCTAATGTATCAGGTAATGACCATTTATATTTTTTAGTAAAGCTATTTTGAGATGGCTCGTAAACGGTTAAAGACAAATCGTTAGCGATATCCTCTACAGGATCATAATCATTAGTTATCGTTACGATGCGTTGCCCATCACCGCTCAACGCAAAAGACTTCCCTGAGAAACTATCCAAATAATCTTTAAAAAGAATTTCCTCGCCACGGTTTACATCTCTTAGAAAAAACGTTCTAAGCTGTTTCGGACTACTCCAACCTTCTGTATTTTCAACAATTAAATATCTACCTGACTCCTTAGATAAGGAAAGTCCCGCTGGATAATATGGTGAGTAGACAAGAGGCACATCTACCGAATGAACTGTTGGTCTTTCAGCATCCCCTACATCCAAGAATGTCTGTGCAAAACTACTGCCACTCGCTAATACTAACGCACTTATCAATATGCCTGACTTATGAAAAAACATCATAATACTCACCCGCTCCGCTTCATTAACAACTTAATAATTATTCTCTACAATATTTTTAGTCTACGCACGAATAAGAAACTTCACCAATAAATTAACAGTGTCGTTTGTTTAAAGCGTATACTCTTTAAATGAGAAAAAATGACTTCACTATAAAAATGAATCATCTTAACAATGTAATCCGTAGAAGACGAAATTTTACTAAAAAATTGATATATATCAATAAAATAGCAGATGATTCTACAGTTATGTCATCAAAAAAGCATAGGTTTTGTATCAAAACAACATAATAAGTGAGCCTACAGTCAATTGACCATAGGCTCACCACACACTTCAACCTATAGAAAAATGCCTATCCTACTTCAACGAATCCAAAATAGTTTTGGCATTGGTCTGCATCATGCCGAGATAACTATTCGCCGGAGCATCTTTAGACAATGCATCGGTATAAAGTGTGCCACCTACTTTCGTTTTACTCTCACGTGCAATTTGCTCTACAACTTTTGGATTCTTTGTATTTTCCAAGAAAACAGCAGGTACTTTTAATTCACGAATCGCTTTCACCACAATAGCGATATCTTTTGCTGATGGCTCAGCATTATCTGCAAAACCTAAAGGAGTTAATACTTTTAGGCCATAAGCATCTGCAAAATAACCTAATGCTTCATGCGACGTCACGAGATAACGTTTATTTGCAGCTAAAGTAGCAAACTGCTCTTTAAATTGCTTATCCAAGGTTTGCATTTTCTCTTTGTAAGCAGCACCATTCTTAGCAAAAATATCCGCATGATCAGCGTCAAGTTCACTTAATGTTTTGACAATATTATCGACATAAATCTGAGCATTAGTCAGACTTTGCCATGCATGTGGATCAAACTCACCATGCTGATGTCCTGCATGTGTCTCATGATTGTGCTTATCATCATGCTTGTGGTCATGATGTTTATGATCATGGTCGTGTTTATGACCTTTTTTATGGTCATGTTTATGATTATGATGTTTATGGTTCTCTTCACCAAGAATTTCTTCATTAAAAGCACGTGTTTTGACACCATCTGACAATGCCACCACTTTCCCTTGGAAATTTGCTGCCTTTGCCAATTGTTCTGCCCAACCATCTAACTCTAAACCATTAGTAAACAATACTTTAATTTCTTTGTTATCTGAAAATGCTTTTACATCACTTGGCTTAAATTCATAATGATGAACATCAGCGTCTGCACCAACGAGACTCACGACTTCAGCATGCTCGCCCACAACATTTTTGACCATATCTTCTAAAATAGAAAAACTGGTCGCTACTTTTAATCCATGTGCTTGAGCAGCCACACTCATTCCTAAACTTAGGCCTAAAGCAACTAATAATTTCATTATTCCTTCCTTTTTGTAATAAGTTGACGAAAAAGACCGCCTTGTGATCCAAAACACAATGCAAAAATATAGAGGACACCTGCGGTTAAGATAATACAGGCAGAGGCAGGCAAATCGACTTGGAAAGAAATCACCATACCTAGATAAGCACTCACCATACCGAGAACAACCGCTATCACTAATTGTTGAATTAAGGTTTTTCCCAAAAATTTAGCGGCAATAGCCGGTAATAACATCATACCCACCACCATTAATGTGCCTAAAACTTGGAAACCCGCTAATAGATTCGTCACCAGCAATAAAAGAAAAACCACATGTGTTAAATGTCCGCCACCACCCTCTGCTTTTAAAAAAACAGGATCTAAGCAATCCAAGATTAAAGGTCGATAAATAATTGCCAATACAATGACCGATAAACTGCTCATTACCATAATCGTGAGCAAATTAAAGTTGTCGAGCGTTAGCACTGAACCAAATAATACATGCACTAAATCCATATTTGTCCCTCGGATAGAGACAAGAATGACACCTAATCCTAAAGAAATCAGGTACAAAGCCGCAAAGCTAGACTCTTCTTTCAGACTGGTTAAGCGAGCAATAACACCCGCCAATACAGCGACTAAAATGCCAGTCAGAAAACCACCTATCAGCATGGCTCCCATCGACATACCCGCCATTAAAAATCCTAGTGCAACACCAGGCAATATGGCATGTGACATAGAATCCGCAACAAGACTCATGCGGCGAAGTACCAAAAAAACACCCACTGCGCTGGCCGATAAAGCTAAGAACAATGCGCCGAAAAGCCCCCTCGCCATAAAACTAAACTCAACAAAAGGAGCTATAAAAATGTCATACATTTAAAACCCCTTTAATGCTAACCGTCGAGCACGCTGTAAATTATCCTCGGTGAGCACATCCGCTGTTTTGCCCCAGGCAATTTGTTCACATGCGAGCAACAACGTATCAGGAAATATACGAGCAACTAAATCGGCATCATGAAGAACGGCAATAACCGTCCGTCCCTTCTGGTGCCATCCCTGAATTAAAGTGATTAAATCTTCACATGTGTCTTCATCAATCGCCGCAAACGGCTCATCCAATAAAAACACCTCAGGATCTCGAACAATAAGACGGGCAAATAAAGCACGCTGCAATTGCCCTCCCGATAGCGTACCAATTAATTGATTCGCCTGATGCTGTAAGCCTACTTGTTCTAATGCTCGCTGAATGGCTTCTTGTTCTTTTTTGTTATAGGATTTAAAAGGTCCTAATCGTCGCCATGCACCTAACGCCACCAAATCATAAACCGTAATTGGAAAACTTTTATCAATCTCACTCAGTTGAGGTAGCAGACTCATCTGGGCTCGTAGTGAGACATCAATCTCCACATACCCTCGAACAGGTTTTAAAAAACCAATAATCGTCTTAATCAATGTCGACTTACCTGCACCATTAGGTCCAAGAATGGCCGTCATTGATCCCCGAGGGAAATAACCGTTAATATTTTTAAGAATAAAGTCAGCAGAAGACTCCCTCTGCCCAACTGTCACATCCGTCAAACGGATAGCACACATTTACCACCAACCTAGAAATACAGCGACCAGCAGCCACATAAAAGTTAATAGCAATAGCAAAGGAGCTAAACGTACCCAAGCGGAATCCGTAAGCACACTTTGCGTCTGCTCATGCACAATTTGTGTTATCTCTGTCCCTGCAAAAGAATCTGCATAGGGGGTTGTTTTCATTGTAGAATTCATAAATCGCTAGTCAGGTATAGTCTCTATTTTGTTATATTATAACAGATGTTATAATATAACAAAACTAATTTTTATCACTGGATATACTATGGGTCACGACCATTCTCTTTCTGTTGAAAAAAGCATTGCTGAAGCCACTGCCCTCTGTGAGTTACGAGGAAAGCGTCTGACACCCATTCGTGCACAAGTACTCGAACTCATGCTAAGCAATCGACGCAGCCTAAAAGCTTACGAGTTACTAGAGCAAATGCAAGCCATCCATCCAAGTTCAAAACCCTCCACCGTTTATCGTGCCTTAGAATTTTTAGAGGAAGAAGGATTTATCCACCGCCTTGATGCCATTAATGGCTGGACGGCTTGTCAGCACATTCAATGTGACCATAGCCACCATGACTTACTCGCTGTTTGCACGGTTTGTGGTGCTGTCCAAGAAATTAGTGCACCCCATATTAATAAAGAATTACACACACTCCTTGCGCAAGTCGGTTTTAATCAAAACTCCCCTCAGACAGAAATCCGAGCCACATGTGCCAACTGTCAAAAAAAATAAAATTTATAAAATACTCTTGTTTTTTCCAAAATTAACCTCATTTAACAGCGAAATTTTTATTTTTATGATGTAATGCTTGCGTAGCACAAAACGATTACTAGGAAAAAACATGGCAACAAAAATGGTTCCCGTTACTGTACTCACTGGTTTCTTAGGTGCAGGTAAAACCACTTTACTCAAACGTATCCTTACCGAATATCATGGTCGCCGTATTGCCGTCATTGAGAATGAATTTGGGCCCGAAAGCATTGACAACGAGCTATTAGTTCAAGACTCAGAAGAGGAAATTGTCGAGCTAAACAATGGTTGTGTATGTTGCACCGTGCGTGGTGATTTACAACGCACTTTGCTTGACTTAAAAGCACGCCGTGAAAAGGGTGAATTAACTTTCGAACGCGTTATTATTGAGACAACGGGTGTTGCCAATCCTGGCCCTGTTTGCCAAACATTTTTTATTGATGAAGACGTCGCTAGCTACTATATGCTAGACGCTGTCATCACCATCGTTGACGCTAAGCATGGTATGGAAACATTAACCACCCAACCAGAAGCACAACAACAAGTAGGGTTTGCTGATCGCATCCTGGTTTCAAAACTTGATTTGGTTAGTGATCATGAATACCAAGCACTACGTCAACGACTGATTAAGATGAATCCGCGCGCTAAAATTACGCCCGTTAACTTTGGTGAAGTCGATTTAAAAGAAATTATTGATATCACAGGATTTAATCTCAACTCTGTTTTAGAGATTGACCCTGCTTTCTTAAAGGCAGATGATCATCATCACCACCATCATCATAATCATGAATGCGATGAACATTGTCATGGCGAACATCACCATCATCACGAGTGTAACGAACATTGCCACGACGGTCATCATCATGATCACGAATGTGATGAGCACTGCCATCATCACGCCCACCATGATGACGAGATTGGTGCTTTCTTATTTACCTCAGAACGCCCATTTGACCCAGTGAAGTTAGATGAGTTTCTGGGAGGACTTGTACAAGTTTATGGTCCAGATTTGTACCGCTATAAAGGTATTCTCTATATTAAAGGCGCTCCTGTCCGTTACTTATTACAAGGCGTGCATATGATTTTAGGCACCAATCCGGGCAAGCCTTGGTCAAGCAAAGAGAAAAAACAAAACAAAATTGTCTTTATTGGTCGTAAACTTCCACAAGAAATTTTCCAACAAGGACTAACGCAGTGCCTCGCTTAAGGTGACTGTCCTATCAACCTTTTATGTAGCATCTAGGAGACTAGAATATGGCAAAATCATCTAAAAAAGCGACTGTCGCAGAAGAAACTCTTCTTACCGAAGAACAACTCCTAGCCATGTCAGACGATGACTATATGAACGATGCACAATTAGCATTTTTCAAAAATCGCCTAAAATTACTAGAAAACGATATTCTTAATAAAGCTAATATCACTACGGAAAATCTGCGCGAGACACAGTTTGTACCTGACCCTGCTGACCGTGCTACTATCGAAGAAGAACATGCACTTGAGCTACGCACTCGAGATCGTGAGCGTAAACTATTGAAAAAAATTCAACAGTCTTTACAACTCATTGAATCAAAAGACTACGGTTGGTGCGAAGAAACTGGTGAGCCTATTGGTTTAGGTCGTTTACTTGCTCGTCCTACAGCCACACTTTCGTTAGAAGCACAAGAGCGTCGTGAAAAACGTCAAAAGCTCTACGGCGACTAATCTCTTTTCAGATTAATCTCTTTTTGATGGTGCAGCCTTCTATATTGACAAATTCCTACGTCATGATGGAAGCCTGCACACTTTTATCGCAGTCTACATCAAGTTTCTCTTCCAATCTCCCCTATACCTTTCTTGTGTCGGCTCCACACAAGCAGAAGATCACCCCCCTCCCCCTTGAAATAGTAAACTCCATCCCCAACTAGCAAAAAAATCTTTAGGAATTTCTATTTATGGAACAATTTCACGCTACAACGATTGTTTGTGTTCGCCGCGGCAATGAAGTCGCCATTGGTGGGGATGGGCAAGTAACTCTTGGTCATGTTGTCATTAAAGGAACTGCTCGTAAAATACGTCGTCTTTACAAAGACAGCGTATTAGCTGGTTTTGCTGGTGCGACGGCCGATGCTTTTACGTTACAAGAACGTTTTGAAGCTAAACTAGAAAAACACCAAGGCCATCTCATGCGTGCAGCCGTTGAATTAACTCGCGACTGGCGCACTGACCGCGTCTTACGTCGCCTAGAAGCTATGTTAATCGTTGCGGACAAAGACCACACTTTGGTACTCACAGGCAATGGTGATGTATTAGAACCTGAACATGGTATTGCAGCGATTGGTTCTGGCGGTTCCTATGCACAGTCTGCTGCATTAGCTTTATTACAAAACACAGAGTTATCTCCTGCAGAAATCGTGAAAAAATCACTCGAAATCGCTGGTGACTTATGTATTTACACCAACCAAAATCATATTGTTGAAAAATTATAATAAAGGATAAGAATTATGAGCGACCTTAGTGTAATGACACCCAAAGAAATTGTTTCAGAGCTCGATAAGCATATTGTAGGCCAACATAAAGCCAAAAAATCTGTTGCCGTGGCGTTGCGTAATCGTTGGCGTCGACAACAAGTAGCCGAGCCACTCCGCCACGAAATTCACCCTAAAAATATTCTGATGATTGGCCCAACAGGTGTAGGTAAAACCGAAATTGCACGCCGCCTCGCTAAATTAGCTAACGCACCTTTTATTAAGGTAGAAGCCACTAAATTTACCGAAGTAGGTTATGTAGGACGTGATGTTGACACGATTATTCGTGATTTAGTGGATATTTCCGTTAAACAAACTCGTGACTTAGAAATGCGCCGTGTTCGTGCTCAAGCAGAAGATGCCGCAGAGGATCGCATTCTGGATGTCCTTGTTACACCAGCACGAGATGCACATGGCGAACCTATCCGCGAAGAAAATACGGCTCGTCAAACTTTCCGTAAACGTCTACGCGAAGGCAAAATCGACGATTTAGAAATCGAAATTGAAGTGGCACAAGCAGCACCTCAGATGGAAGTACTTGGCATGCCTGGTATGGAAGAGATGACCGAACAAATTCGAGGTCTTTTTGCGAATATGGGTAGAGAAAGCACCAAACCCAAGAAAATGACGGTAAAAAATGCGTTTAAATTACTCGTTGATGAAGAGGCTGCTAAACGCGTCAATGAAGAAGAAATTCGTAATGCTGCTATTCGCAATGCCGAACAAAATGGTATCGTATTTCTAGACGAAGTAGATAAGATTGCAAATCGCTCTGAACATGGCAGTGCTGATGTATCGCGACAAGGCGTTCAACGTGACTTATTACCTTTAGTAGAGGGAACTACCGTCAATACAAAATATGGCATGATTAAAACAGACCATATTTTATTCATCGCCTCTGGTGCATTCCATTTATCACGCCCATCAGACTTAATCCCTGAATTACAAGGTCGCTTTCCTATTCGTGTAGAGTTAGAGTCACTGACTGCTGACGACTTTGTACGTATTCTGAATGAAACAGATGCATCACTCACCAAGCAATACTCTGCTCTATTGGAAACCGAAGGTGTTGCTCTAGAGTTTACAGATGATGGTTTACATCGTCTTGCTGAACTCGCTTTTGATGTTAATGAGCGCACGGAAAATATCGGTGCTCGTCGCCTATATACCGTAATGGAAAAACTATTAGAGGACTTATCGTTTGATGCCACTTCACAAAGCGGTACAAAAGTCATCGTGAATGCAGAATATGTAAATAGCAAACTAGAGGAAACCGCAAAGAGCCAAGACTTATCGCGCTACGTTCTCTAAAGTCTGCCATTTCATCTATTCCTTAGAGCCCCCTTTATAGGGGGCATTTTTATTACCCTAGGATAAACCCTTAATTAACCACTCCACTATGTTTCCTCCCTTTTTTTGCAGTAACATTTGCACAACCTTATAGTTTATTTCATCTTTTTTAGGGGATTGACCATGATGAAAAAAGCCGTTCTAAAACTCATCTCTGTTGCTGCTCTAGGTGCATTTGCTATGAGCCCTGCTCTAGCAAACAATCCTATTGTGATTAAATTCTCTCACGTTGTTGCTGCTGATACACCCAAAGGTCAAGGTGCAGCGATGTTTAAAAAACTAGCAGAAGAGAAATTCCCTGGTCGCGTAACAGTCGAGGTATACCCAAACTCATCCCTCTATGGTGACGGTAAAGAGATGGAAGCATTATTGACAAATAACGTTCATATGCTAGCGCCTTCACTTGCTAAGTTTGACAAGTTCACCCCAAAAATCCAATTATTTGATTTACCATTCTTATTTGATGACATTAAAGCGGTAGAACGTTTCCAAGTGAGTGAAAAAGGTAAAGAGCTATTAAACTCTATGCGTGATAAAGGTATCACAGGCCTAACATACTGGAATAACGACCTCAAACAACTCTCTGCGAATAAAGCCTTACGTGTACCTACTGATGCACGTGGTCAAAAATTCCGTGTACAAGCATCAGAAGTTCTTGATGCTCAATTCAAACAAATCCTAGCAATTCCACGTAAAATGGCGTTTGCTGAGATGTACCAAGGCTTACAAACTGGGGTAGTAAACGGTGCAGAGAACCCATACTCAAATATTTACTCTCAAAAAATTCACGAAGTACAAAAGTACATCACAGAATCTAACCACGGTCTACTCTCATACATGGTAATTGTGAATACAAAATTCTGGGATGAGTTACCAGCTGATGTCCGCACTGGTTTACAAGAAGTTCTTGACCAAGTGACTGTAGAAATCAACAAAGTATCTCATGACTTTAACCTTGCCGACAAAAAGAAAATTGTTGAGGCTGGCACAACAGAAATCATTACGCTTACCGATGAAGAACGTGCTAAATGGCGTGAAGCTATGCGTCCTGTATGGAAAAAGTTTGAAGACCAAATCGGTGCTGATTTAATCTCAGCCGCAGAAGCCGCTAACAAACAATAATTTTCCATTCTTTGTCGTATAAATGGGGCAATAGGACGCTTGTGTAGCGCTTATTGCCCTTTATCGCTCAATTAAGGGTCTATTATGAAACAGCTTTCTCTGCTATGGGGAAAATTAGAAGAAATTCTAATTATTCTCTCGCTCGCATTAATGACTATCGTCACCTTTGTATATGTTGTTCTTAACAACTTATACCAACCTTTCCTCAGTCTAGCGGAAAGTTCTGAAACGCTACGTCCTATCTTAGAACCTATTGCTATTTTTATTATGACGATGGCAATGGAAATGACATGGAGTGTAGCACTGACAAAACTCTTCTTTGGAGCGCTCATTTTCCTTGGCGCATCCTATGGTGTCCGTACAGCCGGACACATCGGCATTGATATTGTTCTCAAACAATTCTCCCCTAAGGGGCGCCGTATGATTAGTATTTTTGCATGTTTACTATGTATCGGCTTTGTTAGTCTCATCGCTTACGCTAGCTTTGGATGGATTAGTGCTATGCATGCGGCTGATGTCGGCGCAGAGGATTTACATGCTTTCCACATTAAGGTATGGCATATCGGTCTGATTATTCCGGTTGGTTTTGGAATGATTCTTATCCGTTTTATTGAGATTTTAATCCGTCTATTACGTGGTCAACAGACTGATTTAGGTTTAGCTGACGAAGCCAATGACGCCTTAAAAATTAACGAAGAGCATAAGGAGTAAAAAATGTCGATTATTGTTTTATTTGCGGCACTCTTTTTCTTTATGCTGATTGGTGTGCCTATCGCTATTTCTCTTGGTCTGGCTGGCTCATTAGTGATTATTTTCTTCAGTAATGACTCACTGAGCTCAGTCGCTGTTAAGATTTTTGAAACCTCAGAGCACTACACCTTACTCGCTATTCCATTCTTCCTCCTTGCCGGTGCATTTATGACCACAGGGGGGGTAGCCAAACGTCTCATTGATTTTGCAAATGCGACCGTAGGACATATTCGTGGCGGTTTAGCCATTGCTTCTGTACTATCATGCATGCTGTTTGCGGCACTTTCTGGCTCTAGCCCTGCTACCGTAGCAGCGGTTGGCTCAATCGCTATTGCAGGTATGGTTCGTTCTGGTTACCCCATTGAATTTGGTACGGGTATTATCACCAATGCAGGAACATTAGGGATTCTCATCCCTCCTTCTGTGGTAATGGTCGTTTATGCAGCAGCGACAGAACAATCAGTGGGGCGTCTATTTATGGCTGGTGTTGTTCCTGGCTTACTTCTCGGCCTTGTCCTTATGGTGGTCATTTATGTCGTTGCTCGCAAGAAAAATCTCCCCGCTTTACCGCGTGCGACTATACGCGAATGGTTAAGTGCTGCTCGTAAAGCCCTATGGGGGCTTATCCTCATGGTTATTATTTTGGGGGGTATTTACTCAGGTGCCTTCACAGCAACTGAGGCTGCTGCCGTTGCTGCGGTTTATTCATTTATTGTAGCTGTCTTTATCTATAAAGATATTTCTTTTAAAGAGTGTCCTAAGGTAATCCTCGAGGCAGGTAAACTGAGTGTAATGCTGATGTTTATTATTGCCAATGCGATGCTATTTGCGCATGTTCTCACGACCGAGCAAATTCCACAGCAACTGACCGCCATTGTTGCCGCAATGGACTTAGCACCATGGCAGTTCCTCATCGTAGTTAACGTGGTTCTACTTGTCGCGGGTGCTTTTATGGAACCTTCTGCCATCATTCTTATCTTAGTACCTATCTTATTCCCGATTGCTATGCACTTAGGCATCGATCCAATTCATTTAGGTATTATCATGGTTGTGAATATGGAGATTGGTTTATTAACACCACCAGTCGGCCTTAACCTCTTTGTGGCATCAGCGATTACCAAGTTACCGGTGACACGCGTAATTAAAGCGACTATGCCTTGGTTAAGCATTATGTTATTGTTCTTAATCCTGATTACTTATGTTCCAGAGATTTCTCTCGGTCTACCTGATTTATTAGGTCAACGTTAATCTTCCTCATATAAGTAAAGTTAAGCAACCCTAATAAACTCAAGAACCCCGCTTGGTTTATTAGGGTTTTTCTTGGTTTTCAAGGATGACTTTCAGCGATATGATAAAAACGCTGTAGCAGTAGATTCAACAGGCACGTATAAAATAATCCACAAGATTTATTTTTCGCCAAGGTATAACCACGACCTATTCGATTCTCAATGCTCACATTTCATAAGATTAAATACTCCTCTAGTTTAGCTAGCTTGGAGACATAAGGATGTGGACAAATGTCGGATGAAACCCCTACTAAAAAGTGGTTACTTTTTGAAGATAGCTTACTCGTACTTTTTATGGCAGCACTTGCCTGTATTACGATGTGCAATGTTTTAGCACGTTACTTTACGACCTCGTCTTTTGCTTGGACAGAGGAACTCTCAATCTTTTTACTGATTTTGGTCACGATGGTAGGCTCAAGCTCTGCCTTTATTCGCTACCAACATATCCGTATTGAATTAATTATTAATAGTTGTTCATCCCAACTCAGACAACGATTAGATTGGGTGGCTAGTACTGTTTGCTTGGCCTTCTTTATTCTTTTTACGGTACTCTTTATACGCCTATGTTTGGATGAGATAGAATATGGCGACATTTCACCCGCCATTGGCGTTCCTATGTGGTATTACACCATTTTCTTACCTCTGTTTTCTCTATTAATTAGCTTACGCTTACTCCGTCAATGGTGGGAACTTAGCACAGCTATCCTTAGAGGTAAAAAATGATTGCAACGTTACTTTTTGTTTTATTTGCTGTCTTACTCATTATTGGTGTCCCTGTTGCTATTGCCTTAGGCGTATCTGGTGTTGTTGCCATTATTTTTAACAATCTAGATACACATTGGTTCGGTCTGATGAGTGTGCCTCAGAGCTTTTATGCAGGTCTATCTAAATACCCGTTGTTGGCCATCCCTATGTTTATCTTATTAGGGACAATTTTTGAGCGTTCTGGCGTTGCTCTTCGTATTGTAAATTTTGCCACCGCATTAATCGGTCGAGGTCCCGGTATGCTACCACTCATTTGCGTATGTGTGGCGATGTTTATGGGAGGCATTTCAGGGTCAGGTCCTGCCAGTGCCGCAGCAGTCGGTGGTGTGATGATTGCTGCCATGACAAGAGCGGGTTATATCCCGTCTTTTTCTGCTAGTGTCGTTGCTGCTGGTGCCGCGACCGATATTCTTATTCCTCCATCTGTTGCTTTTATTATCTATGCGATTTTAGTCCCACAGGCTTCTGTACCTGATTTATTTGTTGCTGGGATTATTCCGGGTATTCTGGCGGGTATCGGCATTATCATTCCCGCTATCTATCTCTCGCGTAAGCATAAGATGGGACAATTAGAAACTGAAATATCTCGTCCCCCTTTATGGGATAGCTTTCTAAAAGCATTCTGGGGACTTATGGCGCCCGTGGTGATTCTCGGTGGAATGCGTTTAGGCTGGTTTACACCGACAGAAGCGGCCGTTGTAGCCGTCTTTTACGGCCTCTTTGTCGGAATGGTGATTTATCGTAGCATTAGCCTTAAAGACTTGCTAGGAATTTTACGTGATTCGGCCGAACTCTCTGCTGTCATTCTATTTATTGTCACTATTTCAGGTATTTTTGCGTGGGCTTTGTCAACACTCAGTATTATTGACCCAATCACCAATGCCGTCGTGAACTCAGGACTGGGCGAATATGGCGTATTAGCCTTTATCATCGTATTACTGATTATTTTTGGTATGTTCCTAGATGGTATTTCTATCTTTTTGATTTTTATCCCTTTACTTCTCCCTATTGCTAATCACTTTGAATGGGATTTGGTATGGTTCGGCATCATTCTGACCATGATGGTGGCTATTGGTCAGTTTACACCCCCACTCGCCGTTAACCTTATGGTGTCATGCCGTATTGCCAAAGTACCCATTGAATCGACCATTCGTTGGGTACTCTGGTTAGTCCTAGGTATGCTGATTGTGTTACTCTTATTGGTGATTTTTCCAGACTTAGTCACCGCTTTACCACATTACTTCAATAAAAATTAAGGAGACTTTAATGAAAACGTTTTTACAAAAACTTTGCTTTGCCACTGGCCTCGCCATTGGGCTGACGAGTCTTGCTCCACAAGCAATGGCTCAAGCAAAATATAAAGATGAATATAAATTATCACTAGTCGTCAATACGACTTTCCCTTGGGGACAGGCAACAGTTATCTGGTCTGATTTAGTCCGTGAACGTACTAATGGTCGAATTAACTTTAAAATTTATCCAGGCACCTCTCTGGTACAAGGCGATCAAACTCGTGAATTTCCAGCTATCCGTCAAGGTGTCATTGATGTCGCTGTAGGCTCAACAATTAACTGGTCACCACAAGTCAAAGAACTTAACCTCTTTTCGATGCCCTTCCTTATGCCAGATTACCGTGCTGTAGATGCGCTCACACAAGGTGAAGTAGGCAAACGTATTTTTGAACGCATCGAAAAAGCAGGTGTCATTCCTCTCGCCTGGGGTGAAAATGGCTATCGCCAAGTCAGCAATTCAAAACACCCTATTCGTAAACCTGAGGACTTAAAAGGCTTAAAACTTCGCGTAGTCGGTTCACCTCTATATATGGATACCTTTACCGCATTAGGTGCCAACCCTGTACAAATGAGCTGGGCTGATGCTCAACCAGCACTCGCTAGTAAAGCGGTAGATGGTCAAGAAAATCCTTTATCGATTTACAATGGCTCGAAACTCTATAACGTCGGTCAAAAACATCTGACGCTATGGAACTATGTAAACGACCCTCTTATTTTTGTGGTAAATAAAGAAGTATGGAACTCTTGGACACCCGAAGACCGTGAAATCGTACGCCAAGCAGCGATTGACGCAGGTAAACAAGAAATCGAAATTGCTCGTAAAGGAACAACGGCTGAGGATAATAGTTTAATCAAAGAGATTGAAGCACAAGGGGTCGAAGTGCATACCCTAAGCAATGAGGAATATCAAGCCTTTGTGAAAGCCACAGAATCAGTCTTTAATAAGTGGAAAGAGCGTATTGGTGCTGACCTTGTCGAAAAAGCACAAGAAGATATTGCTAAACGTTAACGGTGACAGCATCTAATCTAGGCATAACATCATGTCGAATTAAAACTCGCCAAAAATCTAAATAAAACCCCCATAAGTTGGACACCACTTATGGGGGGTTTATCACTCAAAGACTACAATGTTTTAATCAGCAACTATTTCCTACATAGATCCCAATACGGCATATACCATGGCACCGATATAGTTACCAATAATGTAACCTACCGTACCAATCACTAAAATTGGACCCACGAGGTCGCGCCAACCTTGACCAATTGCTAGTGCAGCGGCTGTCGTTGGACCACCCACATTGGCATTGCAAGCAAGTGTAATCTCTTCGATACCAAATCTGAAAATCTTACCAAAGAATAATGTCACCACTAAATTGACTAATGCCACTGTCATCGTAAAGACAAATAACAACGGTGCATTGTCAATAATCAACGGAATAGACGCTGGCACACCGATCACCACAAAGAATAAATAAATACAATAAGTACCAAGCTCCTGACTACCATTCAGCTTCTCTGTGCATTTTGGAAAGAGCAACATCACTAAGAATGTGAGTGTCGTTAATAATAAGTATTTATCTGTCACCAGACCTACTAGCATAGTCACTACCACACTAGTTTCCTCGGTCACCGTCAAAATCCCTTTTAAAAATGCCGATAAGTTAAATGCGACAGCGACTAATAAAATCGCTGCACCTAAAGCAATAGCGATATTTTGTAGTGAGATTTCTTTAGGTTTCCAATAACTTGCTGCCGCATTATCGCCGTCCTCTACCACACGATGACGTTCGTTCTGGTCTTGGTAAGGACTACCCCAAAATTTACGTACGAACTGACTAGCTGGTAAAGCAATCAAGACAAAGAAATAACACGCCATCATCAGATTATCAGCGACATATGTTGCTGAAATCATCGTTGGACTGGGTTGCAATTTAGCGGTCATCGCAGCCAAATTCACGCCACCACCCGTATAAGAAGCACTGATAATAGCCGCAATTTTATCTAACTCAGGGATGTAATCTTTGAGTAAACCAAAGCCTAAGAAGACGCCTAAAACCGTACCCACCGAACTAATCAAGAATAAAAATAGTAAGCGACCGCTCTCTTTGACCAAGGCATGTAAATTCAGCTGAAAGAGTAAAAGCGGTATCGCCAATGGAACAACATATCCCCAAACAGCGTCATATACTGGAGCATCGACTGGGACTACTCCAAAATTCGACGCTGCAATGGCAATCAATAAAGCAATAACTGCTCCGGGAACTTTTGCACCTAACTTCGTCCTTTGCTCAATCAAAATTGCGGCAGCTGCTGCCAACATCACAAATGCCCATAATGCCAAATTATTATTAGCTGAAATTAAACTCTCCATACCCATTCCTTTAAATTCAAACTATGTAACAATATTTTGCACGATATTATAAAAATGTCTAGTTTTTTCAAAAAAAATCCGTCGTTTTTTATAAAAAATATTTTAGAATGACAGATGAAATAATTTTTACAAATAGGTGGAGATCTATAAATGTCTAATTTTCTTAGTCCCAATGAAATTCGCTCTCGTTTTTCAGCATTAATGTCCGATATGTATCAAAAAGAAGTCCCTCTTTATGGGGATTTAATTGATTTGGTATCAGAGGTCAATCAAGCCGTACTCACTAAGCAACCAGAATTAAAACAGCAGCTAGAACTCACCGGTGAGTTACCTCGTCTAGATTTAGAGCGTCATGGCGCGATTCGCTTAGGAACGGCACAAGAGCTGGCCACCATACGCCGTATATTTGCTGTGATGGGGATGTTTCCAGTAGGCTATTATGACTTAGCACCTGCTGGTGTGCCTGTACACTCAACCGCCTTTCGTGCTATTGATGCAGAATCACTCAATCAGAGTCCTTTTCGTATTTTTACCTCATTACTACGACTAGAACTCATTGATGACGTTAATCTACGTAATACAGCAGCAGAAATTCTTGCTAAACGCAATATTTTTACACCTAAAGCAATAGAGCTAACTGAGATTTGCGAACAACAAGGGGGACTCACCAAAGAGCAAGCTGAGCAATTTGTCAACGAAGTCCTTGAAACATTCCGTTGGCATAAAGAGGCTGCCGTCAGTAGTGAGGTCTATAAGGCTCTGCACGACCAACACCGACTCATTGCGGATGTGGTGGCATTTAAAGGCCCTCATATCAATCATCTCACCCCAAGAACATTAGATATCGATGCTGTTCAAGCAGGTATGTTAAAGCGAGGCATTCCTCCCAAAGAAATTATTGAAGGACCTCCTACCAGAAAATGCCCTATTTTATTGCGTCAAACTAGCTTTAAAGCCCTAGAGGAACAAGTGTTCTTTATCAATGAAACCGATAAAGAACTCGGTAGCCATACGGCACGCTTTGGTGAAATTGAACAGCGAGGTGTAGCTCTCACACCAAAAGGCCGTGCCCTCTATGATCAATTATTAAACCAATCTCGTCAGCTAAGTAAAGAAAAAGGTGTATCTCAAGAACCTGTTGGCTATATGGAGATTCATCAACAAGCTTTTGCCGATTTTCCCGATTCATATCAGGAATTACAAGAGCAAGGTCTTGCTTATTTCTACTATTTCGCTAAAAAAGACGCTAAAAAGCTCGATAAGCCTGTGACCTCACAAGATATTCCTAGTTTATTAACCCAAGGGATAATTGAAATTGAGCCGATTGTCTATGAGGATTTTTTACCCGTATCTGCTGCGGGTATTTTCCAATCCAATCTGGGTGATGCACAACAAAAAATGTATGATGAAGTCTCTAATAAGCAATCCTTTGAACAAGCACTCGGTACAGCCGTCTATGATGAGCTGGCACTCTATGCAGAGATACAACAATCTTCTATTGAGGCTTGTCTAAAGGCACTTAATCCTTAAACTGCTACAATGTGCAATAAGTCTTAATATGACACAAGACTTATTGCATTTTTACACTTATTGCCCTTAGATTGAAACCATGTCTACTATTAGTCCTCTCGTTCAACGCTTTCTCTCTGAACTCCGTCCGAACTTCAAAGGCGATATTGCTAGTGATGAATCCTCTCGTCTTGTTTTTTCTACAGACAATTCGATTTATCAACGTATTCCGCAAGCCATTATCTTTCCGAAAGACATCTCAGACTTGCAAGCGCTCGCTAAACTTGCTCAACAAGACAGTTTTAAGAAAGTCGTCCTTACTGCTCGTGGCGGTGGGACGGGGACAAATGGTCAATCGCTAACTGACGGTGTGATTGTGGATATGTCTCGCCATATGAATCATATCATTGCCATTGACCCAGAAAAGCGTACGGCAACCGTGCAAGCAGGTGTAGTCAAGGATCAATTGAATGCTGCCTTAAAAGAACATGGTTTATTCTTTGCGCCTGAACTCTCCACCTCAAATCGAGCTACGATTGGCGGAATGATTAATACGGACGCCAGTGGTCAAGGTAGCTGTCGTTACGGCAAAACACGCCATCATGTTTTAGGGCTAAAAACTGTCTTACTCGGTGGTGACGTACTAGAGACGGTTTCTCTTGATAAGAACAGTTGGCAAGAGGCTATTACAGATAAGTCTGATTATCAAAAATCTCTATACCTAGAACTTTTTGAATTAGCTAATAACAATACGGCACTTATTCAACAGAGTTTCCCTGAGTTAAATCGCTCTCTTACCGGTTATGATTTGCCTAATCTACTCACCGATACACAGTTTGATATGAACAGTATTCTCTGTGGTAGTGAGGGTACCTTAGGATTTATTGCTGAAGCAACACTCAATGTCCTTCCTATTCCTAAACATCAACTACTGATTAATATCGGTTACACGGATTTCCAAGCTGCATTACGTGATGCCAAAGCCCTAATGGCACGTAATCCACTTTCTATCGAGACAGTCGATGCTAAGGTACTCGGTTTAGCCAAGCAAGATATTGTCTGGAATAATGTGGCTCAATATTTCCCCGAAGCTGCAGAGCCTATCGCAGGCATCAATCTGGTTGAAATTACCTCAGATGATGAAACAGAGTTAGAACAGCTCAAACAAGCCTTCCTCTCGCATTTAGAAACAGATACTTCCGTAAAACGCTTAAGTATCACCACTGCAGTAGGACGTACTGCTGTTAATCATATTTACGCCATGCGCAAACGAGCAGTAGGTTTACTCGGCAATGTCCAAGGCGAAAAGCGCCCTCAACCTTTTGTAGAAGATACCGCTGTTCCACCAGAAAATCTTGCTGACTATATTGCCGAATTCCGTGCTTTATTGGACGGAATGGGATTGGACTATGGTATGTTTGGACATGTAGATGCAGGAGTACTGCATGTGCGCCCTCTCATTGATATGAAAGAGCCACAAGCCAAACAAATAATTCAGGATATTAGTGATAAAGTCGCTGAGCTAACCCATAAATATGGGGGTGTTCTCTGGGGTGAGCATGGTAAAGGGCTACGCTCTGCTTATGCACCGATTTTCTTTGGTGAGGCTTACCCTCTCGTCCAAAAAGTCAAAACCCTCTTTGACCCACACAATCAATTAAATCCGGGCAAAATCGCGACACCAACTAGCAATAAGGAATATGTCCTCACCCCACTCACCGAAGTAGCTTTCCGTGGCGACCGTGACCGTCAAGTAAACCAAGCTGACTGGCTCGCTTTTGGTAATGCCATGCATTGCAATGGCAACGGTGCCTGTTTTAACTATGACTTAAATGACCCAATGTGTCCATCATATAAAGTCACCCGCGACCGTGTCCACTCTCCCAAAGGGCGTGCTACCTTACTCAAAGAATGGCTACGTCGCGAAACCATCGGTGAGCAAAGCAACTCCTTTGACAAAGAGGTCTATGAGGCATTGCATGGTTGTTTGTCCTGTAAGTCTTGTGCAGGTCAATGTCCTGTCAAAGTCGATATCCCAGATGCTAAAGCACGTTTCCTAGAGCGCTATCACCAACGCAATAAACGTCAATTACGTGACTATGCATTAGCCTCTTTAGAACAAGTATTACCTTATTTATTGCCTGTCAAAGGTCTTTATAATGCTTTACAAAACATTGGCTTTGTCCGTAGTTTACAAGAACGTACGGTGCAATTAGTCGACCTACCATCTTTCCATACTGAAGCACACATCGAATGGGATAAATACGGTGCAACATTGCTTAATAAGGACCTCAGCAATTACACCCCTAGCGACAATGCCGTCGCGATTGTGCAGGATGCTTTTACCCGTTTCTTTGATAGTCAGGTACTCATCGATTTATTGCAACTCCTCAATCGCCTTGGTGCCAAGGTCTATGTCCTACCTTATTTCGCCAACGGCAAACCGCTGCATGTTCATGGATTCTTAAAACGTTTTGATAAGGTACGTCGCAATAATATTGCTCTATTGGCAAAAGCTGAATCGCTAGGCATGTCACTCATTGGTCTGGATCCTGCCATGACGCTTGTCTATCGTCAGGAATATACGAAAGCGTACTTAGATGATAAGGCACCCGCTTTAAAAGTTAATGTGCAGTTATTACAAGAGTGGCTATTAAAATGGTTAGCGAATAATCCAGTGCCAACCGTAACAACAGACAAAGTGTATCAATTAGCCGCACACTGTACTGAGCGAACACAAGTTGCCAGTACGAATAAGCAATGGCAAGATATTTTCAAGGCTTTTGGCATTAAGCTAGAAACACCTAATTTAGGCTGTTGTGGTATGGCGGGTACCTATGGTCATGAGCAAGAGCACAAAGAACTTTCTCGCGGTATTTATGAGCAATCTTGGCAAGCTGTTGTTCGTAAAAATACGGATAGCTTAGTCGCCACGGGATTCTCTTGTCGTTGCCAAGTGGCGCGTATGGAAAATCGAGAAATCAAACATCCACTACAGGTGCTATTAGCCGCCATGAATGGATAACACAAATAATAAAGGGGTAGATTACATATCTCCCCCTTTATAACTTTTCTCTCTTAACTAGAGCAACTAACGCAAATATCTCCTGCCCAGCTAGGCGGGAGTTTGGCATAGTCCATAAACTCCTCTCTTTCTTCAAAAGGTTGCTGAATACAACGATGTAAACGCTCTATCTCAGAAAAATTGCCTGTTTGCGCTTTTTCAATAGCCTCTTGCAACAAATAATTCCGTAAGATATAAATAGGATTTACTTTCCTCATCATTTGAAGACGTTCTGCATCTCCTCGCTTCTCATACCCTAAGCGTTTTGCATATAAAGCTAACCAACGATTCATATCATCCACCCGTTTTCCTACAAACAAACTCGCTAGGCGAGTCTGAGAAAACTGCACATCAAACATATGCGTCAAGCTTTCTTTGCTCACTTCACTCAGATAACGGAAAAAGAGGGTGAAATCGACTTTTAAGGTATGTAAAGTCACCATCAAATCGGCGATAAGGCTATCATCCGAATTCTCATAGGTATCTAGACCCAATTTAGCTCGCATACGTCCTTGATAAGCATCCTCAAAATAAGCTGGAAATCGATCTAAGCTCGCTACTAGTTCTTCCTTCTCTACAAATGGTAAAAAACAATTTGCTAATCGAACCAAATTCCAATGTGCAATATAAGGTTGCTGCTGATACGCATAACGTCCTTGTGTATCCGAATGATTGCAAATATGCTCCACATCAAATGCATCTAGGAAACCAAACGGCCCATAGTCAATTGTTAAGCCTAAAATAGACATATTATCGGTATTCATCACACCATGACAGAAACCTACACTTTGCCATGCAGCTACAAGCTCTGCTGTTGATTGCAACACCTTATGAAAAAGTTCAGCATAAGGATTTACAGCGGATTTCACTATTGGATAATATTCATCAATCACAAAATCCAATAAAGTTTTAAGCTGATCCATTTGACCACGATGAAAAAAATGCTCAAAGTGTCCAAAACGGATAAAACTTGGGGCAATACGCGTGACAACCGCTGCCGTTTCCACCTCCTCACGATGCACCTTTTCTGGACTTACCGTCATTGCCAGCGCTCTCGTCGTGGGAATACCTAACCCGTACATCGCCTCAGAACACAAGTACTCGCGAATAGAAGAGCGCAATACCGCACGTCCATCACCAAAACGAGAATAAGGTGTTTTACCCGCTCCCTTTAATTGCCACTCTTGATATTGACCATGACTATCTACGCTCTCGCCTAATAAAATAGCACGCCCATCACCAAGCTGACCTGCCCATACACCAAATTGATGACCACTATACACAGAGGCAAAAGGCATCACCTGATAAGCATCACTCGCCGCACTACCTGCCAACAATAGACAATGCTCATCCTGCTCAAAGAAATCCTCAGTCAAGCCAAGCTCTTTTGCCAACCCATTATTACATGCTCCCCAGCGAATAGGCGCTGTTAATGGCGTAGGCATTAGCTCGGTATAAAAGGCTTTACCTAGTTGAGCAAATCGACTGCGTTGTAATGGTAATGTCATTACCGATACCCCTCGATTAACAGACCTTTCGCCGTAAATCGCCATATTTGTAAAGCACTCAATATCCCTACGGTAATCCCCATCATACCGAGTACCAAGACAAAGTTATAGCCAGTAAAGGAATTGGCAACCAACATCCCTACTGCTCCGAGCGCAACATTGGTAAAGCTAATCGTAGACACCACCGCACCTGCATTTAGCCCCGATTGCGCCAACAGCATATCTGTCACAAAGGCACGCAAGAAACTGCTACTTAACGCGACAGGAGCAAAGCAGACTAAGAATACATAAGGTGAAGTCTGTCCAATAGAGGCTGTCAGCAAACTTGCTACCAATACGACTGCCACCGTTGTTTTTAAAATAACGGCGGGTCTAAAGCGAGGCTTGATTAAAACGTATAGCTTAGGTGCTGCAATTAGAAGCAATGAATTAAAAGCAAAGAAATAACTAAACGTTGTCTCACTAAGACCAAACCACTGAATATAAATATAGGAACTCAGCGATAAATATCCCATAAAAACAATAGTTACCATAGCTGTTGAACCCAGAAAACTCATAAATGGCTGATGACGCAACACTATGCCTAGCGAAAGGATGGATTGAAATACATTTCCCTGTAAGCGTTTTTCTGGAGGTAAGGTTTCTCGCAAACAAAATGTGAGTATGATACTGATTGTCGCAATCAAGGCGAGTACAACAAAACTTGCTTGCCAAGGAAAGACCTTAATTAAATAAGCACCTAAAATCGGGGCAATAGTAGGTCCTAATACCGTAAACATCTGCAAGGTGGCAATCATATTTGTGCGTTCTTCATTGTCAAAACTATCTTTGACAACGGCCATAGGCACAGAGACCATGCCACCAGCACCTATCGCTTGCAGCATACGTGATGCGATAAAGAACTCAATGGAAGGCGTAAAAACACACCCCAAGGAACCCAAAATATAGGTAATCAAACTAAAAAATAAAACTTTTTTACGACCGAACTTATCGCTTAATGTCCCCATAAAGAGCATACTAATCGCCATACACAAGGTAAAACCTATCAAGGTAAAACTCAGCATTTGCGGTGTTGTTGCTAACTCTTCCAAAATCAGAGGGAATGCGGCTAAATACATGTCAATCGACAAGGGTGCTGTCATTCCCAAAATCAGCAACAATAAGAACAAGCCCTTTTTCCCTAAAATGGGTTGTGTATGTGTACTCATCTCACACCACCTTAACCGCATGAAGGTGCTTGTTGCTGGTACTGTAATCGTGCTTCTTTACGGCGCTTACCCGCATCAAATCGACATTGCTTTAAGGTTGAATCAATTACGAGATTAGGTACTTCCCGCGGTTGCCCATTTTCATCAACAGCTACCATCGTAAAGTAACAACTATTGGTATGACGAACCGTCCGCTTTTGGATATTCTGTGCCTCAACACGAATCCCCACTTCCATCGACGTGCGTCCAACATAATTAACTGTAGCTAGAAATTGAACCAATTCCCCTACAAAAATAGGCTCTTTGAATAAGACTTGATCGACGGAGAGCGTTACAACATAGCCACCAGAAAAACGGCTTGCGCACGCATAGGCGACTTGGTCTAATAACTTTAAAATGGTTCCACCATGAACATTACCGGAAAAGTTGGCGGTATCGGGTGTCATCAACACACTCATGGTCAATTCAGCTTGTTCTGCTTGAGCAATCGGTCTTTCTTGGTCTAATATAGGCATATATCTTCATCTTTTAAATAAATTGACATAGATGAAATCATACTCTTATTAATCTATCTTGTGAAATTTAACGATGAATGCTTTCTTCAATCTATTACGCCATACCTTACAAGGCATCATACTGACTATTGTGTGCGCACTATCCGTCTCTGCTGCTCCATTACCGTTTTATACACAAACGACGATTGAGGGTAGGCCTGCACAAGAACTTATTAAAAAAGACCAACCCAGCCTCGTAAAGTTCTGGGCAAGTTGGTGTCCGCTTTGTCTTAGTGAGTTAGAAAGCACCGCCAATTGGCAAAAAGATAAAGACTTTGCACATGCTAATATCCTCACCGTAGCATCACCTGGCTATCTGGGAGAAAAAAAGGACTTTATTCAATGGTATCAAGGAATTACAACACCAAAGCCCTCCGTCATTATTGACCCTGAGGGTAGTCTCGCTAAACTACTTAATCTACGTGTCTATCCCTCTTGGGTAGTCCTCGATAAAAAACAACATATCGTCCGCGTCATTAAAGGTAGCTTAACCAAAGAACAAGCCTTAGCCGTCCTCTCAAATCACGAAATAGATATTCAACACATCAAGAAGGATTTTTATCAAACAGCCTCCCTAAAAAATCAAAAGGCACGCCCTATCCGTACTGAAACGATTTATTTTGCTGGCGGTTGTTTCTGGGGTGTTGAGGCCTATTTCCAACGTGTTGACGGCGTAGTAGATGCTGTATCAGGTTATGCGAATGGCAAAACTGATAACCCCTCCTATCAAGACGTCATTTATCGTCATACGGGACATGCCGAAACAGTTAAAGTCACCTATGATATTGATAAACTCACATTAGCTCAGCTATTTGAGTATTATTTTCGTATTATCGACCCAACTAGTGTAAATAAACAAGGCAATGACCGTGGCTCACAATATCGTACGGGCATCTACTATACTAACCCAGACTATGCCTCTATCGTCGCTGCCGCACTCGCTAAAGAACAAGCCAATTACAACAAGCCTATCGTTGTTGAAAATCAGCTTTTAACGCACTTTTATCCTGCGGAAGAATATCATCAAGATTATTTAATTAAAAATCCCAATGGCTATTGCCATATCGACCTTAAAAAAGCCGAAGAACCCCTTACACAAAATAAACCCAAAGGATTTGATATGAAAACCTACAAGAAACCTAGTGATGCAGAGCTACGCCAAATGCTCACACCAGAACAATATCGCATTACCCAAGAGAATGGGACAGAATATGCTTTTAGCCATAGTTACGATGAGCTCTTCGAACCTGGTCTCTATGTGGATGTCGTGAGTGGGCAACCTCTCTTTAGCTCAGATGATAAATACAACTCTCACTGCGGATGGCCTAGCTTTACTCGTCCAGTTGATGATAAGGTCATTAAAAAACTGGCGGATTATAGCCACAATATGCAACGTATCGAAGTACGTAGTCAGGCAGCAGACTCTCATCTAGGGCATGTATTTCCTGACGGCCCTAGTGACCGAGGGGGATTACGTTATTGTATCAATGGAGCAAGCTTACGTTTTATCCCTTACGCAGACCTAGAGGCTCAAGGGTATGCGGAATGGAAGGATAAGATTAAAAATAAATAAACATAAAAATGCCTGATAGATAAACTATTTCTATCAGGCATTCTGTTGGCTCGTCAGCCACTAGAAGGATTATTTATTCGCTAAGTAAGCTTCTAAATCTTCGCTACCGCCGATGTATTTACCACCGATAAATACTTGAGGAGCAGTTGCTTTACCTGTAATCGCACGGACAGATACGATGCTTGCATCTTTACCTAGTACGATTTCTTCAAATGATAAGCCTTTTGCTTTTAACGCTTCTTTTGCTTTTGTGCAGAATGGGCAACCTGGTTTTGTGAAGATAGCGATAGATTCTTGTGGTTTCCACTCTTTGTTCACAAATTTCAACATTGTGTCCGCATCAGACACTTCAAATGGATCACCTTCTTTTTCTGGCTCGATAAACATTTTTTCAATCTTGCCATCATTCACAAGCATAGAATAACGCCAAGAACGCTTACCAAAGCCTAAGTTGTTCTTGTCAACAAGCATACCCATGCCTTCAGTGAACTCACCGTTACCGTCAGGAATCATCACGATGTTGCTAGATTCTTCGTCTGCTGCCCATGCATTCATCACGAAGGTATCATTGACTGATACACAAAGTACGCTGTCCACACCATTGGCTTTAAATGCTGGTACTAATTCGTTATAACGAGGCAAGTGTGAAGAAGAACATGTAGGTGTAAACGCACCTGGTAATGAGAATACAACGACCTTTTTGCCTTTAAATAGTTCGTCTGTTGTAACGTCTTTCCAAGAATCTGCTACTCGTGTACGGAATGTGCAATTGGGTACATTTTGACCAGTACGATCAACTAATGCCATATTTATCTCCTAAATAAGGTTATGGTGTTCTTAACAATAAAACACTACGCTTTTATTATAAACGACAAAACTTACTTCGGCATGGGACGAATCGTTAAAATTTGTTCGCTACGCCCAAAAGGCCCGTACACATCATGCAGAATAGAACTCGTCAAGCCAATACCATCGCCCCCATATTGTTGAACAGTTTCTAATCCTAACCAATCCCCTTGCGGTAAGCGATGCATATGCACTTGTAAATCCAAATTTGGAAAAGCCCACGCAAACTCCCCCTCTTGACGAGGCACGATACCATTCGCTGTATCAATGAGACCTAGCAAACGTGTAAAACTACTCGTCGTCTCACCCTCCACCATCTCTTTTGATGTACTAATCCACACAATACCTTTACCGGGACGCTTATCAGGTGAGGCACGAACGGTAACAGAGCGAATATAACCACCCGCCCATCGAGACATCCCTCCCCACTCAGGAAAATCCATCGGTTGAGCAATAACTTGATCTTCGAGTCCTGAAACTGAGGATGTATCACTCACCATCATACGCCAAGCACGCGCTACGATACATGTTTTGCCTTGTGATTTCATCGTTGCTTCAAGTAGCTCAATGGTTTTACCCGGACGAATCACCTTGGTTTCCACCGTAAATCGATCTAACGAAATTAAACCAAAAATATCATAGCTCACCCGACCAATCCGAACATCGTCCCGAGGATGAAAATTTTCTAACTCGCGTGCCATCACACCACTCGCAGGTGCCATATGTTGCTCATGCGGATTCCATGCTCCCTGTGCATGTTGAGTAGGGTCATACGTCGCAATACATATACCCTCTGGCGTCATTTCTCGCGAAATAAGTTGATAATATGCCTCTGTCATTTTTATATCTCCTTTCTTTTTCTTTACTTTACGTAAACGTAAATAAGAAATCAAGGGGCTTAACACTTTATTTTTAATCATTACTATCTTTCATCTTCAAAGCAAGTATCGTCATGTAAAACCAGTCAACAAATTATGACAAAATTCGTTGCAAAAATAGAAACGATTAGTTGCTCTTTAAGGCATTTATCTATTAGTTAGAACAATCTATAATGCTTACATGTTCAATTTCCAGCTAGTATTTCTAGCAAAGGATTCCAAAATGAAAAAAGTTGCTCGTGTACATTCTGCTCCTGCTAAACATTGGGTAGGTAATGGTTTTCATGTGCACGGTATGTTTGCCTACAATGATCGTGTTACTAACCTTAGTCCATTTTTACTCATGGATTACAACTCACCTCGTATGTTTGAGCCTAATCATGGTAGCCCACGTGGCGTTGGTGAACACCCTCATCGAGGTTTTGAGACCGTCACTATTGCCTATCAAGGCGAGGTTTCTCATAAAGACTCTCACGGTGGTGGCGGCACGATTAAAGAAGGGGATGTGCAATGGATGACAGCTGGCTCAGGCTTGATGCACCAAGAGTTTCATTCTGAAGAATTCTCCAAAGCTGGTGGTATGTTTGAAATGGTTCAACTTTGGGTTAATTTACCTGCAAAAGATAAAATGACCACACCAAAATACCAAGCGATTACGTCAGAGAATATTCCTGAGGTCGCATTGACAAATGAGGCAGGTGTCGCCCGTATTATCGCTGGTAATTTTGCCGAGACAGCCGGCACGGCATCAACATTTACCCCCATTAATATGTGGGATATTCGTCTTAATGCAGGTAAACAACAAGTCTTTGCTATACCAGAAAGCCATAACTTGTTACTACTCGTATTAGAGGGTACTGTTCTTGTGAATGGTGAACATATTGTACGTGCTAGCCAATTAGTAAGTTTTGAAAAAGGTGGCAAAGACGTTGAGATTGAAGCCAACACCGATGCAAAAATTCTTTTGCTAAGCGGTGAGCCGATTGATGAGCCTGTGGTTGGTTATGGTCCATTCGTCATGAATAGCGAAGAAGAAATTCGCCAAGCCATCATGGATGTACAAACAGGACGTTTCGGACAAATTGTCCAATAAATACTATCCTCTAAGTAGAAGGGTTGAAAGCTACTAAGCTCTCAACCCTTTTTACGCTCTAAAAAGCATTTAATTATTTTCTATCTTCTAAGAAAGACCATCCACAACATTCTTTAACAAAGAATATGAATAATGCTGTTTTTCTTCATCAAAGATATAGCTGACTGCCATTAACTCATCAAACTCCACCTGTTTTTGAAGCTGCTCCAAACGGAAAGCGACTGTAGCAGGTGTACCAATAAAAGCATACTCACTGCGTTGAGCTAACCACGCTTGCTCTTGGGGACTCACCGAGAACGTCTCCCATAATTCCTCAAGAGAGGCAAAAGGTTCGTGTAATTTTCGGCGAGCATTTCGCAGAATACCTAAAGCAAATAGCATATAGGTCGTAGCAAGCTGTTGCGCTTGCTCATGCGTATCCGCTAAGATAGCATTTGCCCCCAAAATCACATAAGGTTTCTCTAAATGCTTAGATGGTTTAAATAAACGACGATAAATAGCTACCGCCTCCTCCATCATTTCGGGAGCAAAATGTGAGGCAAATGCATAAGGTAAACCAAGCTCTGCAGCGAGATACGCACTATCTGTACTTGAACCTAAAATATAAAAAGGGATTTCTAAACCTGCTGCTGGATAAGCGGATACGGGATTCGTATTTTCAAAATACCCTCGTAGTTCGAGCAAATCATCCATAAACTCAGGATGAATCGCCCCTCGACGTAATGCTCTCGCCGTTCGCATATCTGTCCCCGGCGCTCTTCCTAAACCTAACTGCACACGACCGGGATATAGCGTCGCTAAAGTACCGTATTGCTCAGCCACAAGATAAGGCGCATGGTTAGGTAACATGACCCCGCCAGACCCTACTTTTAAAGTAGATGTATTCGCCAAGGTGTGTTGAATCAATAACTGTGTCGCTGAACTCGCTAAATTGGGCATATTATGATGCTCTGCAATCCAGTAACGCTCCACACCTAAAGACTCCGCAAGCTTAGCCAAACTTACCATCGCCTCTATCGCCTGTCGATAATCCTGCCCCTCTCGCAAAGGCACAAGATTAAGTATGGATAGCTTCATCTAACTTCTCCTTTTTAAGCAATCGCTTGTAAAACCAATGTCTGTGCTTTTTGTATGGTTCCTCGCTCGGCCAACATCTCTGCCCAACGAATAATATGCGTATACTCATGAACGGCTAAAAAGCGAGCTGCATCATACGTATCACTCACGTATAACTGACCTAAGCACAAGCGCCCATACCAAGGATAAATCGCCATATCCGCAATCGTATATTCATCACCCACCATATAAGTATGCTGTGCCAAGTGCTGATTTAATACATCTAACTGACGCTTAGTTTCCATCGCATAGCGATTGATGGGATATTCTTGAGGGAAAGGTGCATAGGCATAAAAATGCCCAAAACCGCCACCCACAAAAGGTGCAGATCCCATTTGCCACATCAACCATGACAACATCTGCGTGTGTTTAGACATATTTTGAGGAATAAAAGATTGATGTTTATTCGCTAGATACAACAAAATAGCCCCACTTTCAAAAACAGGCGTTGCTGGCGTAGTCGTCATATCAACCAAGGCTGGAATTTTAGAATTAGGGTTAATCGCCACGAAATCGGAGCCAAATTGCTCACCTTTCATAATATCTATTTTATAAGCATCAAAACCGCTGATTTTACCCAATGCCTTTAACTCTTCAAGAAGAATATTCACCTTAATACCATTGGGTGTATTTAAAGAATACAGTTGATAAGGTTGAGATCCCTTTGGTAGGATCTGTTGATGGGTGGCACCTGCAGTAGGTCGATTTGTGCCACCAAATTTGCCCCCATTTTGTGATTTGACCGTTTCATAGTCCCAAACAGCTGGTGGTGTATAACTCATCCATAACTCCCTATATATTCAAAACCTAATACTAAACTACTCAATAAGCTGTAAGATAATCCATTCTACCACTTGCCATTTCTATCGAAAACGTGAAGGGAATGAATAAGCAATCAAATGAAAACATACTTGTTAAGATATCATTTCAAGTAGTTTCATGAAATCGATAAAAAGGCAGCTTGCTGTTTACACTCTGCTTAACAAAATGCTGAACGCTTTAGATTTCTCACAAGCGGTAGACTATCACTAGGACAGAAAATCGGCTTTATATTCGTTTGAACCGATAATGAAGTTGGTACGGGTTTAGTTTTCAAACATAAAAAAAGCAGTCTTTCTGTTTTCAAAAAGACTGCTGTTTCATTAGGCGACCTATTTAGAACGGCACATCATCATCCATATCATTAAACGGCTCGCTTGTCTGAGGCGCGGCTGGGCGTTCTGCCTGTGACGGAGCGGTACGTGTCTGCTGCATGGGTGTAGCCGACTGACGAGATACATGAGCCGTAGCCTGACGCCCCGCTTGAGGCGCTGGAGATGACGAAGCAAACTCATCCCCAAAGCTATCACGAGCTCCCGAGGAAGGAGTGCTATACTGGCCAGCTCCCTGCGTAGACGCTCCAGCACGTGTCATTGGCTCAGCCATCGGTGCATCGCCACCATTGCGTCCGCCTAGCATTTGCATCGCATCGGCAACAATCTCTGTTGTATAACGCTCAATACCGTCTTGACCAGTATATTTGCGTGTTCTCAAACGACCTTCAACATAAATTTGACTGCCTTTTTTCAAATATTGCCCAACAACTTCAGCTTGGCGGTTATAAAAAACCACACGATGCCACTCCGTTTCATCACGGCGTTCACCTGTATTCTTATCACGCCAAGAGAATGTTGTTGCAATGCTCACATTAGCAACATTAAACCCATCTGGTGTAGAACGCACTTCAGGATCACGCCCTAGATTACCAACTAAAATTACTTTATTGACTGATGCCATTTATTATTCCTATCCAGTGTGATAAGGGATAAAAACCACCCTCATCCTCAAATTTGATGTTAGGGTCATTATAACCTTTTGTCCTTATCACTGCCGAAGAGAAAACACTTTACGATTTAAAATGGCGGAGCTTCGTCATCGTGATCAGTATAAGGCTCAGCCTCAACCTCATCAGATTCTTCATCTGTTGAAGGAAGTTTAGCACCTAACATCTGCAAACTTTCAACAACAACTTCTGTCGTATATTGATCTTTGCCTGCTTTATCTTGCCATTTACGTGTTCTTAAACGACCCTCAATATAAACCTGACTACCTTTTTTTAAGTAACGATCAATAATCTCGGTCACCGCACCAAAGGCAACGACACGGTGCCACTCCGTCTCCTCTCGGCGAGAACCACTTTGTTTATCTGTCCAAACATGTGTCGTAGCAACACTAAGATTCGCCACGCTAAAACCATTGGGGTTATAGCGCACTTCTGGGTCCCGTCCGAGATTACCAATAAGAATGACTTTATTCACTGAGGCCATATTTTCTCTCCTTATTAACCATGTATTTATGCATATTCTTAAAGAGTTTTTTTATTTTGCATAGCCCCCATGGATAAATTTATCCACCCTAAATCGGCATTGGTTTCATTTTTCTGGCCACCAAGAACCAGCCTAGTGATAATAATGCCGCCATCACAAAAACCCATATGGGCGAATATTGTCCGAGTAGCCCCCCTACTGCACCACCCGCTGCCACACCCAAAGCCTGACTCATATTGTAAAGACCTAACGCTAAGCCTTTATGCTGCGGCGGGGTAACACGCGACACCATAGAAGGTTGCAACGCCTCTAATACATTAAAGACAATAAAAAAAACTAATAAGGCAATGACAGAAGCCCAAAATGAATACGTTGCAAGCCCCCAAAGCAATAACAGCGCCACTAACACCGCGACACACACTTCTAAGCCAATCTTATGCTTTTTACGTGTTTCTAAATAAAAAACGGCTGGCACCATGCAAACCAAGGCAATCAAAATAACTGGCAGATAGACTTTCCACAACTCACCCAAACTTAATCCACCTAGTGAGACGAGTGAAGAAGGAAGGACAACAAAAATAGCCATTAAGGCAAAATGCAAACAAAAGACGCCTAGATTTAATCGTAAGAGACTATCGTTGTTCAACACCTCTCTTGCTGGTACATCACTAATGACTGCGGCATGCATAGGCACGACTGGCACAAGAAACGTCGCCAATAATAAACAAATAAAGCCTAAAGCACTAATCACCCAAAATAAACCACTTAAGCCCAACCACTCCACAAATAAGGGGGATAATACAAGTGATAAAGCAAATGCTAGACCAATAGAGCCACCTACCATCGACATCGCTCGCGTACGCACTTCAGGGCGAGTAGAGTCCGCAATCCAAGCGGTAATCGCTGCGGATACCGCCCCAAACCCCTGAATCGCACGACCAATCAAAACCCCCATAACACTATCTGATAGGGCGCACACCATACCACCGATGATGAATAAAATCATCCCAACAACAATAATGGGGCGACGTCCAAATTTATCCGATAACATACCAAAAGGGATTTGCATAATAGCTTGTGTCAACCCATAAGCACCAATGGCTAAGCCGACCAACAGCAAATTATCTCCACCCGCTAACTGTCTTGCCGCATCAGCAAACACAGGGGTCAGCAAAAACAAACCCAACATTCGAACAGAAAATAATAAAGCCAGATTTGCACTGACTTTACGCTCTTGAGCGGTGAGAGGAATACGTGGTGGGCGAGAAGATTGTTGTGCTGATGCAGAATTAGCCATAATTAATCGTGGTAAATCATCATTTAATAAGTTTATATTTTACCTAAGTTATAAGCTAAGTTATAGTAATGGGTTGTACAAAAATTTTTGTTGTTCTATTTTCAAAGCTTATGACACCCAAAACCACTGAACTTTCCCTGCAAGAAGTGATTCGAATTCGCGGCGCACGTACACATAATTTAAAAAACATTTCAGTGGACATTCCTCGCCACCAATTAGTCGTCATCACTGGCTTATCTGGTTCGGGTAAGTCTTCATTAGCTTTTGATACCTTATATGCCGAAGGACAACGCCGGTACGTAGAGAGTCTGTCAGCTTATGCACGTCAATTTTTGCAATTAATGGATAAACCCGATGTAGACCTCATCGAAGGTCTGTCACCAGCCATTGCGATTGAACAAAAAACAGCAGGACACAATCCTCGCTCTACCGTGGGTACGATTACCGAGATTCATGACTATCTACGCCTACTCTATGCTCGCGTGGGTACACCACATTGTCCTATTCATGAAGAACCTCTACAAGCACAAAGTGTATCGCATATTGTTGATAGTATTTTAAATCTTCCCGACGATACCCGAATCAGTCTGCTTGCCCCTATCGCTCGTGCAAACAAAGGGACTTTTGAAGACAAATTTAATCAATTCCAAGCACAAGGCTTTATTCGTGTTCGTATCAATGGTGAAATGATGGAACTAGACCATGTACCACCATTAAATAAACACGAAAAACACGATATTGATGTCGTGATTGATCGCCTAAAAGTACGCCAAGACAACAAACAACGCCTTGCCGACAGCATTGAGACGGCGCTTAAACTCAGCGATGGGCGTGTCATTGTCTTCAATATGGATACCGAAGAAGAAACCGCTTATTCGAGTCGCTATGCGTGTCCTGTCTGTGGATATAGTCTAAGTGAGCTTGAGCCTCGTTTATTTAGCTTTAATAATCCTATGGGTGCTTGCCAAACATGCGACGGTCTTGGACATACGCAAGTATTCGACCCTCATCGTATCGTTGCCTTTCCTGAGCTGAGCTTGGCAAGTGGCGCTATTCAAGGTTGGGATACGCGTAATAAATTTACCCATACGATTTTAAATAGTCTAGCCCTCCACTATGGTTTTGATTTAGATACCCCATTTAATGAGCTAGATGAAAACGTTCAGCAAATTCTATTGCATGGTTCAGGCTCTGAGGAAATCGACTTTTTATATTTAAACGAAAATGGACGAACCAATATTAAAAAGCATTCCTTTGAAGGCATCCTACCCAATCTGGAACGCCGCTGGAAAGACACCGAAGATTCACATATCAAAGAGGAATTAAATAAATTACGCTCAACCGTCGTCTGTCCTAGTTGTCATGGCTCTCGTCTAAAAGAAGACGCTCGTCATGTCATGATTGGTCACGACAAACGTCCTCATGATAAGAAAAAGGGTCTTGGAATTTACGAAGTAGAAGCACTCTCACTAGCCGAATGTTTGGCATGGTTTGAACAACTCACATTAGAGGGAGCCAAGCAAGAGATTGCTGAGCGTATTATTCGTGAAATCCAATCCCGTCTACATTTTCTCAATAATGTCGGTCTCACCTATCTATCACTTGACCGTAGTGCAGATACGATTTCTGGCGGTGAGGCGCAACGTATCCGTCTTGCCTCACAAATTGGCTCTGGATTGACCGGAGTGATGTATGTCCTAGACGAGCCTTCTATCGGCCTACATCAACGCGATAACGATAGACTTATTGATACCTTGCTACACCTACGCAACCTTGGCAATAGTGTAATTGTTGTCGAGCATGATGAGGACATGATTCGCTCAGCCGACTGGGTCATTGATATGGGACCAGGAGCAGGTGAACTAGGCGGACAAGTCATCGCCCAAGGGACAGCCCATGATTTGATACAGCACAAAACCTCTATTACGGGCGACTATCTCAGTGGACGTAAGCAAATTCACGCAACACAATCTCGCCAGATTAATGAAGATACCCCATGGCTAACCTTAGTAGGCTGCACGGGCAATAACCTTAAAAACGTCACACTAAATGTCCCTTTAGGAAAATTAGTTTGCATTACGGGTGTATCGGGTTCTGGTAAATCAACACTCATTAATGAAACCTTAGCTGCGATTTTAATGCGTGACCTCAATAGGGCTCATACTGAACCCGCCCCTTACGAAAGCTTAGCTGGTATTGAACATCTTGATAAAATTATCAACGTCGATCAAAGCCCTATTGGTCGCACCCCTCGTAGTAATCCAGCCACCTATACGGGACTCTTCACCCCTATCCGAGAACTATTTGCAGGAACGCCTGAAGCACGTGCTCGCGGCTATGATGCAGGTCGCTTTTCATTTAATGTGAAAGGGGGACGTTGTGAGGTCTGCCAAGGCGACGGCGTGATTAAAGTAGAAATGCATTTTCTACCTGATATGTACGTCCCTTGCGATTCATGCAAAGGATTACGCTATAACCGTGAGACACTCGACATCCGCTATCGTGGACATACTATTAGCGATGTATTAGAGATGACTGTCACACAGGCTTTAGCATATTTCTCCGCCGTTCCAGCTATTGCTCGTAAATTGCAAACACTCGTCGATGTGGGTTTAGGCTATATCCGTCTAGGACAAAGTGCTACCACACTTTCTGGTGGTGAGGCACAGCGTATCAAACTATCCTTAGAGCTATCCAAACGTAGTACAGGCAAAACGTTGTATATTCTCGATGAACCCACCACCGGATTGCATTTTGCGGATATTCAATTACTGCTAACCGTTATTAATAAACTGGTTGATGCAGGCAATAGTGTACTCATTATTGAGCATAATCTGGATGTCATTAAAACAGCGGATTGGATTATTGATTTAGGTCCTGAAGGTGGGCAAGGTGGTGGACAAATTATTGCGACTGGCACACCTGCCGAGCTCTGTAAAGCTAAGCACAGTCTAACGGGACAGTACCTAGCCAAACATCTTGCTCATTCAGCTTAATATCCTCATTAAACTAGCAAGCTGAATAAAAGTTTATACTTCAAATAATTGACGATGTTCACGCATTGCAAAACGATCCGTCATACCTGCAATATAATCTGCTATCGCTTGTTGCTGTCTTTTATCATCATCAAATTGATAATCTGTCGGCAATAAGCGCGGCTCCTCCAAAAAGGCTTTAAACAAATCACGAATAATCATCGTTGCCTTTGCCGTCATACGCATGACCTTGTAGTGACGATAGAGATTGTCCATCAAGAACTTTTTCAATACTTCTTCTTGCTCTTTAATTTCTGGTGAAAAAGACACCAACATCGGCGCCTGATGAACATCCTCGATTGTCTTAATGTGATGGTCTCGAATATTCGCTAATGTCGTCTGCGTCAAATCCACAATAAGGGTATTAATCATGCGACGAATCGTCTCAGAAATCACCCGACGCCCTTTAACCTCAGGATATAACCACATCACGCTCTCATAGTGTTCATTAAAGATGGGAATCTCTCGCATCTGCTCAAGCGTAATCAACCCAGAGCGCAAACCATCATCAATATCGTGATTATTGTAAGCAATACCGTCGGCTAAATTGGTCAATTGTGCTTCTAAGCTTGGTTGCTGTCTATCTAAAAAACGTTGTGCTACCTCGCCTAATTGACGTGCATTACGTGCTGAACAATGTTTTAAAATACCTGCTCGCGTTTCAAAACAAAGATTCAAGCCATTAAAGCTCGCATAGCGTTCTTCTAACTCATCAACAATACGCAAGCTTTGCAAATTATGTTCAAACCCACCAATCTCTGGCGCATAGTCACGCATACATTCATTTAAAGCATCTTGCCCCGCATGACCAAAAGGCGTATGTCCTAAATCATGTGCCAAAGCAATCGCTTCAACGAGGTCTTCATTTAAGGACAAATTACGCGCTATTGCACGCCCAATTTGCGCCACTTCTAAACTATGCGTAAGACGAGTACGGAATAAATCACCTTCGTGATTAACAAACACCTGTGTCTTATACTCTAAGCGCCGAAAAGCACCACAATGAATAATACGGTCACGATCTCGTTGATAAGGGCTACGCTTAGGGTCTTCTTGTTCAAAATGGACTCGCCCCTTTGTTGCCTCATTTAAACTTGCATAACTTGCTAATGCCATAAACCACTCTCTTTACGCTTTTACCGTACGACTTAACGCAATACCTAAATCTTCTGAGGGAACAGTTCTTACCACTGCCTCACCAATTTTTGGCAAGAGCACAAATTTAATTTTGCCACCCTCTGCTTTTTTATCGATTTGCATTAATTCAATCCATTTATCTGTACCGAAATTAGGTGCCACCGTCGGGCACCCAATCGCTTCTACTAGAGAACGAATACGGTCTACTTCACTACGCGGCAAACCTAATACCTGTGCCGACAGCTCTGCTGCTTGCACCATACCACATCCAACAGCCTCACCATGCAACCATTTCCCATAACCTAAAGCTGTTTCAATGGCGTGTCCAAAGGTATGCCCTAGGTTAAGAATAGCCCGCATCCCCGTTTCTTTTTCGTCTTCACCCACCACATATGCTTTGAGCTCACAAGAACGATGAATAGCATAAGAGATAGTCTCAGCATCTAAAGCCAATAATTTAGCAACATTCTCCTCACACCAAGCAAAAAACTCCGCATCAAGAATCAATCCATATTTAATGACTTCTGCTAATCCTGCCGATATCTCACGTGCTGGTAACGTTTTAAGTACGGTTACATCAATATCCACGGCAATGGGTTGATAAAAAGCACCAATCATATTCTTACCAAGAGGATGATTAACAGCGGTCTTACCACCCACAGAGGAGTCTACCTGTGCCAAAAGAGTTGTCGGCACTTGAATAAAACGGATACCTCGCATATAGCTAGCCGCTGCATATCCACACATATCACCGATAACCCCACCACCTAGAGCTACAATCACTGCTTTACGATCGACACGCTGACTTAATAAAAACGTATAAATCGTATTCAAGGTTTCTAAGGTTTTAAAGGCTTCACCGTCAGGCAACTCTAAAATATGTAATGGTTTTGCCGTAACCGACAGTGATTGTTTGACGACATCGCCATACAAAGGCATAATTGTTTTATTACTAATCAGCACAATACTGCTAGCATCTTCTGGAATAGAGGTCGCCACTTGCTTTAAGACATTAGGTGCAATATGAATGGCATAACTGCCACCTGCCACATTAACGTTCACAATACTCATACTTTCTCCTATCTCGCTTTTAAAGCATCTTTTAACTTTCTCACCGTTAGCGTAATAGCACCCGAACCCGTTTCTACGGTTACGTCTGCCAATTGCGAATAAATAGGGGCTCGGAGTTCTAAAAGTTGACGTAATTTTTCTTTGGGATTTTCTGTCTGTAACAATGGACGGTTGGTATCCTTGGAAACTCGAGCAAATAACTCATCAACGTCGGCCTTTAAGTAAATAATGCGACCTTTTTGCAACAAAGCACGATTCTCTTCTCGCATCACCGCACCGCCACCTGTTGCCAAGACTAAATGCTTTTGTTCAACGACTTCCGCAAGAACCGAAGTCTCACGACGACGAAACCCATCTTCACCCTCTATATCAAAAATAGTGGGAATCGCCACACCGCAACGACGCACAATCTCATGGTCTAAATCCAAGAAATCCATCTTTAATTCTCTTGCCAAAGCACGTCCAATCGTTGTTTTCCCTGCACCCATCATCCCAATTAAAATAATAAGCTCAGGTTTATTGTTATTTTTTGTTAATTCTATACTCATGAAGTCAACTAAAATCTTTTATACTGAACAAAATATTACCATTGGATGAGTGATTTCTTCAGAAATAATCTCTTGCATAAAAATTTTTCGAGTTGAAATTCACTGAAGAGTATTTTTTTATCCTTTTTTTCCTTGAACAGATTAAAATCTGAGCATGACTACTGAATCTTCTACCCCAAAAAATCGTGGCTCCTTTTTTAGCCGCTTTATTCTTAAGCCGTTCGTTTTTCTATTAGGCGTCGGTGTTTGTTTTGTGTTGCTCGGCATTTTAGCTGTTCAATTAACATGGACATCCCTACCTGACTTAAAGGCGATGACAGAATATCGCCCCCGCTTACCACTTTATATCTACTCAGCCGATAAGGTTTTATTAGCCGAATACGGTGATGAACGTCGTAATGTGCTGAACCTACAAGAAATCCCTATGGTTATGCGTCAAGCCATTCTCGCTGCAGAGGATGACAGTTTCTACCAGCATGGTGGCGTGGATTGGATGGGTGTAGGTCGTGCTGCACTAGCCAATATTACCTCTGGCGCTAAAATGCAAGGTGCAAGTACCATCACGATGCAAGTAGCACGTAACTTTTACCTATCTTCTGATAAGAATTTCACCCGTAAATTCTACGAAATTTTACTGACGTACAAAATTGAACAAAATCTGACTAAAGATCAAATTCTTGAGCTTTATATGAACCAAATCTATTTGGGTCATCGCTCCTATGGTTTTGCAGCAGCTGCTCGTACCTACTTTGGCAAACCACTTTCGGAAGTAACACTTGCCGAAGCTGCTGCACTCGCTAGTATTCCCAAATCACCTTCGCGCGTCAATCCACGCACCAACCTTGAAGCCACGCAAGTTCGCCAAAACTACGTATTAAATCGTATGTTGGCGCTGAACTACATTACACAAGAACAATTTGACCAAGCAAAAGCCGAAAAACTTATTGTTCGTGGCATGCAAAAAGACGCTAACGAAACAAAAATTGCTCGTCATGGTCAATATGTTGCTGAACTTGCTCGTCAGTTAATGTACACACAATACGGTGACAATCTATACGGTCGTGGGCTTAAAGTTTACACAACTGTTCACTCCAATGAGCAACAAGCCGCCTATCAAGCAGTACGTACGGGTCTTTTAAATTACACGCGTCGTAAACCATATACAGGTCCTGCAGCACAACTGGACTTACCGGCAGATATTGAAAATGATTCTGAAAAGATTGAAAAATTATTAAGCAATATTCGTGAAAAACACCCTGATAGCGATGATTTGCTCTCTGTTCTTGTGCTATCTGCCACTAAAAACAAAGTCGTTGTCATGCGTAGCCCTGATGAGATTATCGAACTCACTGGTAGCTCTCTTAACAATGCACGACGTTCATTAGCAGATAATGTCAGCCCTTCTCGTAAAATTAAACGAGGTTCTGTGGTCTATATCGAGAAACTGCGTAGCGGTGAATGGAGCATTATCAACCTACCTTTAGTGCAAGCTGCATTGGTTGCACTTGACCCCAAAGATGGGGCTATTAAAGCGATGATTGGTGGTTTTGACTTTAATCTAGGTGACTTTAACCGCGTTACTCAAGCATGGCGTCAGCCAGGCTCTACCTTTAAACCTTTCATCTATGCGGCAGGTTTAGAACGCGGTATTACACCAGAAACACAGATTTCTGACCAACCTTTCGTCCTCTCCTCTCGTCGCACAGGTGGCAAGCCATGGACACCTAAAAACTACGGTGATAGCTACACCTATAGCCAGACCTTACGTCAAGGACTTTATAAATCTAAAAACATGGTATCTATTCGAATTCTAGAGGCGGTAGGGTCTGAGTATTCCTCTGCTTTCTTAGAACGTTTAGGCTTTGATATGAGTCGCCAACCTCCTAAGGGGGCTTACCTTACAATGGCACTTGGCACTGGTAGCGTGACCCCTCTACAAATGGCATCTGCTTATGCTGTCTTTGCTAATGGTGGCTTCCGAGTGAACCCTTATATCATTGATTATGTAGAAGATGTCAATGTCCAAAATAATAGTACTCAAGCCGTTGTTATTATGAAAACCACACCACTCAAAGCGGGTGATGAGAAAAATCGCGTGATGGATGCACGTACAGCTTATGTAATGAATGATGTTATGCGTGGGGTTGCTCGTTCTGGTACAGCAGCAAGTGCCTCTAAATCCTTAGGACGCTCTGATGTCGCAGGTAAAACAGGGACAACTAACCGCTCTGTAGATGCATGGTTTGTCGGCTATACCCCGCAACTGGTTGCCGTGACTTGGTTAGGTTTTGACCAACCTACCTCTCTTGGTGATCGCGAAACAGGGGGTGGTGCAGCCTTACCTATTTGGATTAACTTTATGTCTAAAGCACTCAAAGGTATTCCAGCTAGCCCAGCGCCAAAAATACCTGCTGGTCTGAGCAAAATTGGGGATAACTTTTACTTTAAAGAATTCCCAATGAATACGGCAATTGCATCAATTGGACTCACTAGTGGTGGAGGATTATTCGCTAACGATATCGGTAGCAGTAATGGTACTATCCAAAATGGCGTATTTAATCCAAATGCCGTTAGACCTATTGCCCCTAAACGCAATAATGATGCGGTTGGTGATTTGATTCAATCATTTAACCCTACTGGTGGTCCTCCAATTCGTTTCTAGTATCAAAACGCCAAAGGCTTCTTATAGTTTTCCTATAAGAAGCCTGTTTTAATCTGTCTTCAAAAAAGATAAGATAAACTTAAACAATACGTTCTAATGCAAATAATTGCTCAACAGTCTCACGCTCACGAATAAGATGTGCTTGAGTACCGTCAACTAGAATCTCAGCCGCTCGAGGACGTGTATTGTAATTATTCGCCATCGCAAAGCCATAAGCACCCGCTGACTCAATGGCTAGATAATCCCCTGTTTGCAAGGCTAATATGCGTTGCTTTGCCAACCAATCACCCGACTCACAAATAGGTCCCACAATATCATAAATTTCACTAGCTTTATCGGAGACTTGAACCGCCAATACCCCATGATAAGCGTCATATAAGGTAGGACGAATTAAATCATTCATGGCAGCATCCACAATCGCAAAATTACGTGCTTCTGTTGGCTTTAGCAATTGCACCTGCGTAACCAAGATACCTGAATTGCCCACTAAAGAGCGACCCGGCTCCATCACTAATTCTAACTCACCAAACCCTGCTGCAATCAATTTGTCCTTGACAATTTTAACCATATCTAGCGGTTTTGCGACCACCTCATCGGTATAACGAATACCCAATCCACCACCAATGTCCACATGATGTAGTTCAATACCCCGAGCACGGAGCGTGCTAAGCAACTGAACCAAACGATCGGCAGTGTCTGCAAAGGGAGAAATTTCTGTAATTTGCGAGCCGATATGACAGTCTACACCCGTAATCTCAATACCAGATAAAGATTGTGCTTTAGCATAAATATCGGCGGCTAAATTAATATCAATGCCAAACTTATTTTCTTTTAGCCCAGTAGAAATATAAGGATGCGTCTTCGCGTCCACATCAGGATTCACACGTAATGAGATTGGTGCTTTTTTGCCTAAGCGAGTAGCCACTTGAGAAATCAAATCAAGTTCAGGAATAGACTCAATATTAAAACACTTAATCCCTGCATTTAAGGCAAGTTCAATTTCCCACACTTGCTTACCAACCCCAGAAAACAATAATTTCTGAGGATCAGCACCCGCTTTTAAAGCTCGCATTAATTCGCCGCCTGAAACTAAATCAAAGCCTGAACCTAATTTTGCAAAGGTATTTAAAATTGCCAAATTAGAGTTAGCTTTGACAGCATAACAAACCAATACATTTTGATAGGTATCAATTACCTCTTGATAAGCATGCCAAGCACTCACTAAAGCCGCCTTAGAGTAGATATATAAAGGCGTCCCAAATTGCTCTGCTAACGCTTTAACAGAGGATTGTTCTACAAACAGTTGCTTGTCTTGGTAATAAAAAAAAGGGCTTCCTACAGGTGTGGGTAAAGTGGTCATCATACAATATTCAATATACAATCAATCAAATTAGCGAAAATCCCTTACGGAGTTGTTGTCGCTTTCGTGTTTTTAGCAGCGTCTTCTTGTTGTTTAGCTTTGTCTGCTTTCTGCTGAGCCTTACGAGCCTCTTTGCGAGCTTTAATACGCTCCTCTTTCTCTTTGAGCTCTTGACGCTGAGCTGCAGTTGGGTAGTAGACTGGGGCTTTATAACCGCAGGCCGAAAGCCCCACACTCGCTAAAATGAGCGTTACAATAAGTGTTTTGCGGTGCATAATATTAACAAGCATCACAAGTTCCTACTATTTTGGATTTAAAAGAGTTTTATTATGACAGAAACAGAATTTCTTGTCCGTGCAGATAAGATTTTAGATAATATTCAAGACCAGGCTGATGAATGGTTTGAACATCTCGATATTGATGTGGATGCTAACCGTGAAGGTCAAGTCTTAACCTTAATCTTTAATGCCAAAAGCCATATGGTCATCAATGCACAGACTCCTCTACAGGAAATGTGGCTCGCTGCTCCTAGCGGAGCATTCCATTATCGCCTACAAGGTGAACAATGGGTCAATACACGAGAAGAAGGCCCTAATTTAGACGAGCAAATTAGCATTTTAGTCTCTAGTCTCACTGGTCAACCATTAAACGTTCGCATCTAGTTTTTCCTAAATTTCTAAAAGCTCGATAGCGACACTATGACCTGTACGAGTCATCATAGCAACTAAAAACCCCCGTCATGGATAAGTATCCCATGCTCGGGGGTCTAATGCACTTCTAGAGCGCTAGTTTATGCATAAACACCAGAAGTCATCATCTTCTTAATAGTTTTTACAACTCACCATAAGAATGCAATCCAGATAAGAAAATATTTACACCAATAAAGGCAAACGTCGTAATCACTAAGCCTGCTAAAGCCCAATAAGCCGCCACAACACCTCGCATACCTTTCATCAACCGTAAATGCAACCATGAGGCATAATTGAGCCATACGACTAACGCCCATGTTTCTTTAGGATCCCATTGCCAATACGTACCCCAAGCGTCTGCTGCCCATAGCGCTCCTAATACTGTCGCTACCGTAAAGAAGGCAAAACCAATCGCAATGGCACGGTACATAATGTCATCAAGCACTTCAAACGATGGCAAACGCTCAGCGATACGCTTACGCATCATCAAAATTAATGCCACTAGCATGATACTAATACCAAAATACACCACCCAGAAAATCGATGCCTCACCGCGTGCCCCAAAAATAAAGGCCTCAGCAACTAATGCGCCACCGATGAGTAGAAGCGGTACCATGGGCAACCAAGAAGTGGTATTGCCATGATGTTTGACAAGATAAGCAAAACCCACCATCGCAGCTAACGCAAATGTACCATACCCCACAAAGTTAGCTGGGACATGTAATTTCATCCACCAACTATTTAAGGCATTATTTAGCGGTGTAATCGTCGCAGCATCTCGTTCAAAGGTATACCATAACAGGAAAATTACCGCTGACGAAACAATCAGCAAGACAAAGCCACCTACAGCGCGCGTGTTATAGCGCTTTTCGTAGTACAAATAAAAGACAGCCGTCAGTAAACAGAAAAGCACAAACACTTCATAAAGATTACTCACAGGGATATGTCCCATATCTGCTGCAATCAAATGTCCTTCACGCCAACGCACTAATAGACCCACAAAGCCCAATACCACGCCCGACCATGTCAATGCACTGCCAATACGGTCAAGACGAGGGCTAAAATAAGATACCCAATAGAAAATCGTCGCCATAAAGAACAAGGCACTCATCCACAAAATAGCTGATTGAGAAGAAATCAAATACTTCAGTAGAAACTTCTGTTCGCCATTGGCAAGATTGCCGTCATATAACCAAATCGACAGTAGTGCAATCAGTAAAACCGCAATGATTAAGGTACGTAAAGGACGCCATAACCACCCTAGCCACGTTAAGAAAATAGGCGTACTCGCAAGGATATACTTTTCATAAATATCCATAGAATCAGGCCAAGTACGAAGAATATAGACCACGGCAGCGTATAGCACAACCAGAAAAGCCCCATCTGTCCAATCCAGTCGCCCACGCAATGGATGGCGAGTATCAATTTTGTCTATCCATTTATCGGAGGGTACTGCCTGCCCATTGAATACTTGCTCAGACATCTTATTTCCTTTCTAATTCACTAAAATCTTGTTTAAATTGATCAAACTCACGTTGGAAATCCAAAGTGCGCTTTAATGAAGTCATGGCAGCTTTAATCTCACTGCCCTGTGCCTCTGGTTTTACCCATAACCATAAACGACGCTCTCTCACATAAAACATCTGGAATACACCGATAATCAGGAATAAACAACCTAGATATACCACAAACTTACCCGGTGAACGCGTTGCTTGCAATACGGATGCCTGAATATGCTCAAAACTACGCAATTGCATCACGACTGGAGCGGGATAAAAAGCTAAATCTGATAAAGCGCGAATAGCACTATCAAACCATTGCGCTTGTTTTTCCGCATCCACTTGACCCACGTAGTTTAACTCAGGAAGACCTAATTGTTGACGCGCAAAATTACGTAAATCTATTGCAGAAAATATCAAATAATCACGTAAGATAGTTTTCATCGGAGCACGGATATTTTCGGGAACTCGCTCCGCTTCTGGCACACCAACGCCATCAACATAGTCATCTAAACCTTTAAAGCCTGAGCGTGCAAAAATCTCTAAAGCGCGATTAGCTAACACCACGATATTTTCTTTGTCGATACGAGGATCCTCAACCTTAGCGGCATAAGCGCGTGCGGCTCGCAAACGCATTTCGGGATTATTAAATGCGGCGCGTAATGATAAGAACTCATCCATGCCTCCCTTTTCATCAGCAGGAATACGCATATAGCTAAAGCCCTCATCCGTGGGGAGTTTCATCCCAATCAGATAAACCAAACGTCCATCCAATTGCACAGGCAACATATAATTCTGGTATTCCACCGATTGATTACGTTCATCCGTCAATGTATATCGCACTAAAGGGCCTACATTGTGTACGTTTTCATTATGCTTAGCGGCTGCACTACCTGTCACCGCTAAAATCTGCGCTTGGAAATCTTTAGGCTTAGCTAAACCATCTGCCGCAGCAAGATTCTCCACATTAATCGGACGAAAGTCATTTACCGTCAACCGATAGGTGCGCTCATTACCAGCCATTTGCGCTTTAATTTCCATGGTATCACCCACATCCGTATTTAATTCAGTCGCACTAAACTTATCCCCTTGAACAGGTAAAACAGCCAATTTAAGCTTAGAGCCACCATCATTAAAACTAGACTGATAAAGCGTCACGCCATGAATCTCATAAGGGTGATTTACCTCAATAATTTTATTCTCAACCTTACCCGTTTCAAAATCCGTAATCGTCACATCACTAGCAAATCGCTTTGGCATACCATTGCTTTGGTAATACTCAATAATAAATTTATTCAGCTTCACACTAAAGGGCAACTGCTGTAAATAGCTATTCTCACCCATAGCAAGAAGTGCATAGTTGGCAGTTTCACCCTCACTCATGGCGATATTGCCGCGGAAACTAATATTATTAGCCCCAAATTTTGAAATCTCGGGCACATCAGAAACAAAACGCGCCTCCATTGGGATAGGACTTTTACTCCCTAACCAAATCTGCAAGCGATTCGGTAACTCACTATCCAATAAACCACCGACACAAATGACCACAATAGCCAAATGAGCGAAGATATACCCTAACCGATTAGAACTCCCTTTTTTAGCGGCAAGCAATAACGTCTCACCGTCTTGCTTTTCTTTAAAGGCGTAACCATTTTTCTTTAGCCATACTTTGGACATTGCCACCGACTGCTCGGCATTATAAGCACTTTGCATTTCTATCTTATGAGGAAATGCACGTAAACTCGTCTGACGCACATACTCTTTGAAAGAGCGCATATCTTTCAAAATCTTAGGCACATTACGAATTAAACAAAGCGTCGTCGATACCACCAAAAATGCCATCACAACAAGGAACCAAGGGGCATTATAAATTTGGCTGACACTAAATTTGCTAAATACCTGATACCAATATGTACCAAAGCGATCAATATAAAAAATCTCCTCGCGATTCTGCTCAAGCAAAGTACCCACTGCACTTGCAATACACACAATCATCAAGAGATAAATGGCAAAACGCATAGAGCCTAATAGCTCTACTAACTCTGCCCCCCATTGTCTTTTATATTTGCTCTTTGTCACAATCAATTCTGGATAAAGTTACGATAAAACAAAGGGATACCCAAAAAAGGCATCCCCTCTCAAAAAATAAGCATCTAAATTGGAGGATTACATCCTACCAATAAGCTTAGCGAACGCCAGCAGCGTAGTCTGCAACGGCTTTCATATCAGCGTTGCTCATACGATTAGCAATCGTACCCATCATATTTTCTGTACCACCATGCGTACGATGACCCTCAGCGAACGCTTGTAATTGAGCTAAGATATACTCAGGATGTTGACCTGATAAGAATGGGAACTGCTCTGGCATACCCTTACCATCAGCACCGTGACAAGAAGCACAGGCTGGTACATTGCGTGATGGAATACCTGCACGCCAAATCTCACGACCACGGTGAACAAAATCTAGATTAGCTGCTTCTTTAGCGAAAGCAGGTTTCTCTAGTTTTTGCTGAGCAATATAAGCCGCCAAGTCATTCATATCCGCATCTGTCATTTGACCTACAATCGCCGTCATCGCCGTTGGTGAGCCGTCAGCATTCATACGCGCCGCTTTTGTTTGACCGGCTGGAATTTGGAATTTTTTCAGTTGACTTACCACATAGCCTGCTGGTAAACCAGCAACATGAGGATACATAGCGATTACGCTATTACCCTTTTCGCCGTGACAGGCAACACAGGCCAGAATACCACGCTGTGCATCACCCTGAGTGTATAAAGTCTCACCACGCTTTGCGTCTGGTTTTACATTTTGTGCTTGCACTGCACCTGCTGCTAGACCCATTACTAGACCACTTGCTAGTACAACCTTAGAAAAAACTTGTTTCATTTAGACCCTCGATCCAAGATCAACTGATTATTTTTAATAGAGTACCCTTACTCAAACTACTCTATTTTATAAGATTATTCGCTTAATATGCGAGTATAAACCGATTACAGTAAATTTACTTACTTTTGTAATAGATATTATACAATAATGGTTTACTACTGACTAACGTAAGGTCGCTTGTGTCAATTTTACATCAAACTAAATTCTTTGTTTCTGCGGCTAAACTCCATCAACTCCCAGAGGCCTCTGTTCCTGAAGTCTGTTTTGTTGGTCGTTCGAATGTGGGCAAATCATCGGCAATTAATGTACTTGCCAACCAAAAGCGTCTTGCTTTCTCTAGTAAGACACCAGGTCGAACACGTCTCATTAATATGTTTGGCGTGCCTAATCCTCAAGACACTTCTCGTGCGATGGGATTTCTTGTCGACTTACCCGGTTACGGCTATGCCTCAGTCGCCCAAAACACCCGCGAAGAATGGGCGGATGTACTAGGTGCCTATCTACGCGAACGCGAATCTTTAGCCGGCATTGTCTTACTTATCGATATTCGTCGTGGTGTCACCGACCTCGATCGCCGTTTAGCCGAGTGGATTGCTCCCACAGGTATTCCTGTGCTTGCTCTACTAACCAAGGCGGATAAGCTCCCTTATGGTCAGCGTGTCCGAGCTGTTTTTGACGTCACAAAAGAACTCAAAAACATCGGCGCACTTAAAGTCATTCCTTTTTCTTCTACCAACCGTATCGGCTTAGAAGAAACCACCAATGAAATTGTTAATTGGATTAATCCAAAGGACGAATCATGATAATTGCAGATTTCCCTTATGCTCGCCCACGTCGTAACCGCAGAGATGATTTCTCACGTCGTCTGGTCCGAGAGCATAATTTAAGTGTAGACGATTTAATCTACCCTGTCTTTGTACAAGAGGGCGCGAATCTCCTTCAACCCATTCCCTCTATGCCGGGGCAGGTTCGCTACTCCCCAGATACCTTATTAAAAGTAGCTGAAGAGTGCGTTAAATTGGGTATTCCCGTATTAGCCCTCTTCCCTTCTATCGACAATAGCCTTAAAACAGCAGATGGTATTGAAGCGACTAATCCAAACGGACTGATTCCTCGTGTTGTGCGTAGTCTCAAAAAAGAATTTCCTGAACTCGGCATCCTTTGTGACGTCGCTCTTGATCCGTACACCAGCCACGGACAAGATGGCATTATTGATGACAACGGTTATGTTCTCAATGATGAAACGATTGCAATGCTTCGCCAACAAGCCCTTATACAAGCGGAGGCTGGTGCAGATTATGTCGCTCCAAGCGATATGATGGACGGTCGCATTGGTGCTATTCGTCAAGCGCTTGAAGAAAATCACTTTATCTATACCCGTATCATGGCTTATTCAGCTAAGTATGCTAGTGCATTCTACGGCCCATTCCGTGACGCCGTGGGTTCTGCAGGCAATCTTGGTAAATCAAACAAAATGACTTACCAAATCGACCCTGCTAATCGCTATGAAGCACTCCGTGAAGTAGCCGCAGATATTAAAGAAGGTGCAGATTTAGTCATGGTCAAACCAGGCATGCCTTATCTGGATATCCTACGCGAAGTCAAAGACTACTTCAAAATGCCAACTTATGCTTATCAAGTGAGCGGTGAATATGCCATGATTAAAGCCGCAGCACAAAATGGCTGGTTGGATCACGATAAAGTAATGATGGAATCGCTATTAAGCTTTAAACGTGCAGGCGCAGACGGTATTTTGACGTACTTTGCCATTGAGGCCGCTAAATTACTAAAAAAGGCTTAAATCTGAGTAGAAACTTTCCAATAACTTACGTATAAACAAAAAGGGGCTTTATTAACAAGCCCCTTTTTATCGATATCTGCTGAAGATGTATTGGTTAAAAATCCTCATTTAAAAACAAACAGATTAGTTATCGACTTTAATCTCATCAATACGATAACGATTATTCTCATGCGTTGCCGTAAATTTGACTTTATCCCCTGCTTTTACTGTCGAAAGTAAAGCAGGACTAATTTCATACACTAAGGTCATTGCAGGTAATTTGAAATCAGAAATTGCACCGTGTTTAATGGCTACCTTTCCCTTAGCCGCATCAATACGACGCACCTCTCCACTAGCTTTGGCCTGTTCTTGTGCCACCACGGTACTCACACTCGCTACCGCTATCGTTGCCAATAATACGTTTCTTAGGATTGTTTTCATTTAAAATCTCTTAAAGCAAGACATACCCACATCGTACCTAAATTTAGCTTAAAGACCAAGCCCCTATTCATTTTTTTCAACAAAAACATATTTCATCGTACTGCTTTTTTCACTCTACATTCCATCCAAAATGACTATTTTTCTTTAAAAAGCAAAATACTAAGCCAATAGGCGAATAAAAACCGCTTTTACCTCTCAGTCGCTGATAAAAATCATTCTGTAAAGGCTGTTTCTGGGTTAAAATAAGAGGAGTCAAACATCATCATCTTTGCCAAGGAGGTTTCAAATGGCACATACCTATCTAGTTCCTTACGATGCATCTAATAATGCTAAGAAAGCTTTACTTTGGGCTGTTGATGCCGCTAAACTTTCTGGTGCTCGCATTCGTCTAATGAATATTCAACCAAGCTTCAAAACTGTACACGCCAAAACATTATTTAATAAATCTGATATCGAAGAATATCAACATCAATTATTTAACGAATGTACTGTAGGCGTAGAAGATATTCTTAAAGCATCGGGTCTTGAATACACTGTTGAATTAGGCGTTGGCGACCCGAAAGAGGTGCTTGTAGACACGGTCAAAGCGAGTCGTGAGACAGCTAATCCTATTGATTTAATTATCATGGGCTCTCGTGGTACCAACCCATTTTTTGGTGGTGTATTAGGTAGCGTGAGCTATGCGATGATTAACTCAGGTGTTTGCCCAGTCACTATCATTCCCCAAGAAAAATAATTCTTACTATATCAATCCTTCTCTTAACGAGAAGTGACTTCGCTATCACTTAAGCCAAGTATTACCTCAATGATACTTGGCTTTTTACTTTAGGATGTCATATGAATACCAATCGTTTAGACCAAATTGTCACCAAATCAGGCGATAAAGGGACAACCAGTTTAGGAGATGGTCAGAGAATCAGCAAAAGCCATTTACGCATTCAAGCTCTTGGCAGTACCGATGAGTTAAATGCCGCTATCGGTTTATTAATCAGCGCTTTCTTGCCTACGACCTTAAATGTGAAATTCAAACAAGAACTACAAACCATTCAGCATACCTTATTCGATGCTGGAGCTGAAATTTGCATTCCAGGCTATACCACATTAACTGAAGCACATATTCAGCGTATAGAAAGCTATATCAGCGCTTATCTAGAACACCTACCTGCGCTTAAAGAGTTTATTCTTCCTGGTGGCACAGCGGCAGCCGCCCAAGCGCATGTATGTCGTACTATTGCTCGTCGTGCCGAGCGCGACTTAGTCGCCCTAAACGAAGCTGAACCTATGAATGATATATGTCTACAACTGCTCAATCGACTGTCAGATTATTTCTTTGTGCTTAGCCGTGCGCTTAATCAAGCCGAAGGGCAGTCCGATATTTTTTGGCAAAAAGGCTATTAAGAAATTACCACGATAATCAAGAAAATCATCAAATCAGCTTAAAAACAAAACCCCACAATCAATGATGTGGGGTTTTATGCGTTTAGCTATCGCGTATTAGTGGCGCTTTTTCTGCTCTGCATAGCGGCGAGCAACATTTGCTTGTGCTGCCAACATCGCAAGTTCAGCTTCAACCACAGCAATCTCTTCTGGCGTTTTAGCATTACGGCGAGATTCTTCTGCTTTCTCGCGTGCTGCCAAAGCTTTTGCTTCGTCAAGATCCGCTGCGCGAATCGCTGTATCAGATAATACAGTAACCGCATAAGGTTGGACTTCTAAAAGGCCACCTGCGACAAACACATGCTCTTCTGTACCATTTTCTAGAACAATCTTAACTTGTCCTGGACGGATACGAGAAATGAGTGGTGTGTGACCAGGTAAAATACCTAACTCACCCGATTCACCAGGAAGAACAACCATCTTAGCTACACCAGAGTAGATACATTCTTCCTGACTTACCACGTCAACATGAAGTGTTTGAGTCGACATAATTAATCCTTATTATAAGGTTTTCGCTTTCTCGAAGGCTTCGTCAATAGAACCAACCATGTAGAATGCTTGCTCAGGAATAGCGTCACATTCACCCTCAACAATCATCTTGAAACCACGGATTGTTTCAGATAAAGGTACATATTTACCTGGAGAACCTGTAAATACCTCAGCAACGTGGAATGGTTGAGATAAGAAACGTTGAATCTTACGAGCACGAGCCACCGCTTGTTTATCTTCTGGAGACAACTCATCCATACCAAGAATCGCAATAATATCGCGTAATTCTTTATAACGTTGTAGTGTTTGTTGAACAGCACGTGCTACTTGGTAATGCTCTTCACCCACTACATGAGGGTCTAATTGACGGCTAGTAGAATCTAGTGGATCAACCGCTGGATAAATACCTAAAGAAGCGATGTCACGAGATAATACGACTGTTGAGTCTAAGTGTAAGAACGTTGTCGCTGGAGATGGGTCAGTTAAGTCATCCGCAGGTACGTATACCGCTTGGATAGACGTAATAGAACCAGTCTTAGTCGATGTAATACGCTCTTGTAGAACACCCATCTCTTCCGCTAGCGTTGGTTGGTAACCTACAGCAGAAGGCATACGACCTAAAAGTGCTGATACTTCAGTACCTGCTAGTGTATAACGGTAGATGTTATCGACGAAGAATAGAATGTCACGACCTTCGTCACGGAATTTTTCCGCCATTGTCAAACCTGTCAACGCTACGCGTAGACGGTTACCTGGAGGTTCGTTCATCTGACCAAACACCATCGCTACTTTGTCAAGTACGTTAGACTCTTCCATCTCGTGATAGAAGTCATTACCTTCACGAGTACGCTCACCCACACCGGCAAATACCGATAAACCAGAGTGTTGTTTAGCGATGTTATTAATCAATTCCATCATGTTAACGGTTTTACCTACACCGGCACCACCGAATAGACCTACTTTACCACCTTTTGCGAATGGGCAAACTAAGTCAATTACCTTAATACCTGTTTCAAGTAATTCAACCGATGGAGATAATTCATCAAACTTTGGAGCAGCTTGGTGAATACTACGTTTTTCTTCGCTTTGGATTGGACCAGCTTCGTCAATTGGACGACCTAATACGTCCATAATGCGACCCAAAGTACCGTTACCTACAGGTACTGAGATTGGTGCATTTGTACGCTCTACTGCCATACCACGACGTAAACCGTCGCTTGAACCTAAAGCAATCGTACGAACAACACCGTCACCGAGTTGTTGTTGTACTTCTAGAGTTAGACCTTTTTCTGCAAAAGCAGATTCATTGCTATCTGCAAGAACAAGAGCTTCATAGATATGAGGCATATTGTCGCGTGGGAACTGAATATCCACCACGGCGCCGATGCACTGAACAATGGTACCGTTACTCATGTTATTTCCTTACTTTAAACGCTTGAAAGTCGCCACCGCTTATACCGCAGCAGCGCCTCCCACGATTTCTGAAATTTCTTTGGTAATCGCAGCCTGACGTGTTTTGTTGTACACCAACTGTAAATCACCAATAACCTTTTTCGCATTATCTGATGCTGCCTTCATCGCAACCATACGTGCAGACTGCTCAGACGCCATATTTTCAGCTACTGCTTGATAAACCACACCTTCTACATAACGGTGCAATAAATCATCAATCACTTCTTTAGCACCTGGCTCGAAGATATAATCCCAATTGTAATTAGTCTTCGATTTTTCATCAGCTACTAAACTACCGGCTTCTGTCGTAAATGGATCTTTCAATCCGTCTGGCAACGGTAGGAGACGTACAAATGTCGGCACCTGACGCATTGTGTTTACGAAGTCGCTTGTAGCGATATATAACGCATCAATTTTACCATTGATGTAGTCATCAAGTTGAACTTTCAATGCACCGATTAATGATTCTAGGTTTGGTTTATCACCAAGATTAACCTGTTGTGAGACTAAGTTCACACCTAAACGCGTTAGGAAACCTACACCCTTATTACCGAATGCAGTTGCTTGAACTTTAACCCCTTGTGATTCGAACTCTTTAAGACGGTTTAGCACTAAACGCGTAATATTGGTGTTCAAACCACCACATAAACCTTTATCTGTGGTTACCAGCACGATGCCAACACTCTTAACCTCTTTACGCTCTTCCAAATAGGGATGCGTGTAGTCAGGGTTAGTCATCATCATGTGCATGGCAATCTCACGGACTTTTTCCGTGTATGGACGGCTTGCACGCATTCTATCCTGCGCTTTACGCATTTTAGATGCCGCTACCATTTCCATCGCTTTAGTGATCTTACGTGTATTTTGTACACTTTTGATCTTAGTACGGATTTCCTTAATTCCAGCCATGTCGCTTTCCTAGGAGATTGCTTACAAAAGCATGCCTAATTACTTAGGCATGCCCCACCTTGAGTCTTAGAAAGAGCTCGCTTTCTTGAAGTTTGCTAAAATACCTTTTAGCTTCTCTTCGTTTTCTTTCGATAGCTCTTTTGTGCTCTCGATGCCATCAACCAAATCAGCATGTTTGTGCTTGATTTCGTCTTTGAGTGCTTTCTCGAAAGCTAATACTTGGCTAACGTCCACATCGTCTAGGTAGCCGTTATTCACCGCGTATAGCGATACCGCTAATTCCCAAACTTTTTGTGGCTCGTATTGAGGTTGTTTTAACAACTCAACCACACGTTTACCGCGCTCTAATTGACGACGAGTTGCATCATCAAGATCAGAAGCAAATTGAGCAAACGCAGCTAACTCACGGTATTGTGCTAAGTCTGTACGGATACCGCCAGAAAGTTTCTTAACCACTTTAGTTTGAGCTGCACCACCCACTCGAGATACAGAAATACCCGCGTTAATCGCTGGACGAATACCAGCGTTAAACAAGTCTGTCTCAAGGAAGATCTGACCGTCAGTAATAGAAATCACGTTAGTTGGTACGAATGCAGATACGTCACCCGCTTGTGTTTCAATAATCGGCAATGCTGTTAATGAACCTGTTTTACCAGTCACAGCGCCTTTTGTAAATTTCTCTACATAGTCAGCGTTTACACGAGCAGCACGCTCCAATAAACGAGAGTGTAAGTAGAATACGTCACCTGGGTACGCTTCACGACCTGGTGGACGACGTAATAATAGAGATACTTGACGGTAAGCCCACGCTTGTTTTGTTAAATCGTCATATACGATTAATGCGTCTTCACCGCGATCACGGAAGTATTCGCCCATTGTACAACCAGCGTAAGCAGCTAGGTATTGCATAGCAGCTGAATCAGAAGCAGCTGCAGCTACAACGATTGTATACTCTAATGCACCGTGCTCTTCAAGTTTACGCACCACGTTGTTAATTGTCGATGCTTTTTGACCAATCGCAACGTATACACACTTAACGCCTGTACCTTTTTGATTGATAATCGCGTCAACTGCAACGGCTGTTTTACCTGTCTGACGGTCACCAATAATCAACTCACGCTGACCACGACCGATAGGTACCATTGAGTCTACTGATTTAATACCAGTTTGTAATGGTTGGTCTACAGATTTACGCGCGATTACACCCGGCGCTACTTTTTCAATAATGTCTGTTTCTTTTGCGTTGATTGGGCCTTTACCATCGATTGGTTGACCTAATGTATTCACAACGCGACCTAATAATTCTGGACCTACAGGTACTTCCAAAATACGACCTGTTGTTTTAACAGCGTCGCCCTCTGAAACACCAGTATAGTCACCTAAAATAACCGCACCAACTGAGTCACGCTCTAAGTTAAGAGCAAGACCAAACACGTTGTTTGGAAATTCAAGCATTTCACCTTGCATCACATCGGATAAACCGTGGATACGTGTAATACCGTCGGTTACTGAAACGACAGTACCCTGTGTACGAACATCGGCAGAAGCACCCAAGCCTTCAATACGGCTTTTTAGCAATTCGCTGATTTCTGACGGATTGAGTTGCATATTCAGACTCCTGAAATCCTGTTATTCTATGGCGCTTATTGAGCAGCCAATGTATCGCGCAAGCGAGTTAATTGTGCTTGCACGGAAGTATCTAATACCTGATCACCCACGGTAACGCGAACGCCACCAATAATTGAGTTATCGACTGTAACCTCGGGCTTGAGTTTAACACCAAACTTTTTCTCTAAACCCACTAATAATTCTTGTACTTGAGCATCTGAAAGCTCAAAAGCACTAACAATCTTAGCAATAGCAGAACCCTCATGGCGATTTTTTAAATCTTCAAATTGCTCTGCAATTTCGGGTAAAGTGATTACTCGATCGTTCTCAACTAAGAGATCGACAAAGTTTGACGCCTCTGCTGGTAAAGCACTTTTTACTAAACCAAGCAATAAATCCTTGCGCTGAGCCTTTGACAATCGTGGGTCAGTCATCACTTCTCGAACATCTTCGTTAGAAGAAATTTGAGCAAGTTCATTCAATGCAGTTGACCATTGCACCACCGTGTTTTTGTCACGAGCAGCGGCATAAAGCGCTTCTGCATATGGACGAGCAATTGTTGATAATTCAGCCATGATGATCCTAGATTAAAGCTGTGCTTTAAGTTGATTTAACAACTCAGCATGGGTTTTAGCGTCAACTTCACGGCGAAGAATTTGTTCTGCGCCTTTAACAGCTAGAACAGCCACTTCATCACGTAAGCTACCACGTAAGCGTTCAACTTCTAATTCTGCATCTTGTTTAGCTTGCGCTAAGATGCGAGCACGTTCTGCTTCGGCTTCTTCGCGAGCTGCACTCACAATTGAAGTTGCTTGTTTCTCAGCTTCGGCTAGACGTAATTGATTGTCAGCTTTTGCTGATTGCTCAATTTGACTAATACGAGCTTGAGCTTGAGCTAAGTCTGTCTTACCTTTGTCGGCAGCAGCTAAGCCTTCGGCAATTTTTTGACGACGTTCGTCGATTGCTGTGATTAGCGGTGGCCATACGAACTTCATAACGAACCAAGCTAATACAAAGAAGACGATCATCTGGAAAAAGAGCGTCGCGTTTAAATTCACGGTCGTTTCCCTTCTATGTGTTAAGGTGATGCTCACAATTGCAGCACCCGGAATTCTTTACTGAATTTGGTGTGATGTAGGGCTTACACCCTACACCGCTCCATCCAGTTCACTAACCATCAAGCGATGGTAAAAATATTCTCTCTAGTTCTTAGAATGGGCTAGCGAAAGCGAATAACATCGCAATACCAACACCAATTAGGAACGCCGCGTCGATAAGACCAGCTAATAAGAACATTTTAGTTTGTAAAGCATTCATCAACTCAGGTTGACGAGCAGATGCTTCTAGGTATTTGCCACCCATGATAGCGATACCGATGCACGCACCGATAGCACCTAAACCAATAATAAATGCGCAAGCAAGAGCTACGAAAGCTGATGTGGCCATAACAACTCCTTGTGGTAATGAACCAAAATAAATGAAAAGATGGATAAAAAACTACTTTTTAAAATAACAATCCCGAAGGATTTATTGAGAGCACCGATTATAACACCAATGCTCTACAACCTTTTAGTGCCCTTCATGAGCTTGGCCAATATAGACCAATGTTAACATCATGAAAATGAACGCTTGTAACAGAATAACCATAATATGGAACACTGCCCAAATCGTACCAGCCACAATGTGACCCGCACCTAATCCAATACTAAGAGCATTGAAACCTGTCCATGCACCGCCTAATAAAGCGATTAGCATAAATACTAATTCACCCGCAAACATATTACCAAAAAGTCGCATACCTAATGATACCGTCTTAGCACCATACTCAATGATATTTAATGCGAAGTTTGCTGGAGCCAATAATAGAGCACCGATACCATGCGCATGGAATGGCGCTGTGAATAATTCTTTAACAAAGTGACCACCACCTTTTACTTTGATACCATAGTAGAAAGATAGTAATAACACACAGAGAGACATACCTAATGGCACATTTAAATCTGCCGTTGGAAGAATGCGATGATAATATAAAGGACCATGATTATGGCTATCACCCGCTAGACCAAACACTTGGAATAACCAACCCGCCAAATCAACCGGCACTAAGTCTAAGGTGTTCATCAGCGCAATCCACAAGAACACTGTTAGCGCTAATGGCGCTACAAATAAACGTGACTTCTCATTGTGAACAATGCCTTTTGCCTGATCAGCAACCATCTCCACCACCATCTCAACGCCAGCTTGGAAACGACCCGGCACACCACTTGTTGCCTTACGAGCAGCCAAATAAAGTACACCAATAACAATCAGACCTGTTGCGATAGCCCAAAATAGCGAGTCGTAGTTAATAAAACTAAAATCCGCAATCTTACCTTGAGCTTCACCCATGTTATTAAAATGCACTAGGTGATGCTGAATATAATACTGCTGTGGTGATACACCTTCTGCTGCAGCCATTTGACCTATTCTCCCAAATGCTAGCCGATAAGACTAGTAATCAACTTTAACACTACTTAGATTTTCTTAAATAAAAGTAGCAAAACATAACCTTTCATGACTGAGATTAATCCCACCAATAGCGCTGGCCACACAATCACCTCGCCAGCAAACTTTACCAACAAAATAAGTAAAGCGATGGTCCCACCAATCTTTATGCCTTCAGCAATAAAGAGTGAGCTTGCTGCTGCATTAGTCCCTGCATAAAGACGCATCAACATCTGCATAATAACCAATGCCGACGGGAGCAAATATGCCATTCCACCCGCAAAAGCAGAAATCATCGGCATAAGCCCTGCAATCAGACCCGTCAGCAATGTCACCACTACCAACAAAACTAACTGCGCAACCAGTATATGCATTAAGCCTTTGGCAGCTTGCGCATTCATACGAATACGCTCTTCTGGGCTAAGTTTAACGGCTTCCAATGAACTGGTTCCCTAGGTCGACAAACTCACAGATTCAGGACATCCAAAAAACCGCAAATCATCTTCTAATTTGCGGCTAAAACTGAAGTATCTCTGACATCTTGGTTAATTTACTCAATCCTACTAAGTATAGCGTGTTTTTGACAGGAAAGTAAATATTTCAAATGGTTTTGTTACATATTTTTAAAGTTAGGTGCGCGTTTTTCGACAAAAGCCGCCATACCCTCTTTCTGGTCTTCTAGTGCAAATGTTGCATGGAAGACACGACGCTCATATTGTAAGCCTTGTTCTAATGTCGTTTCTAATGCGGCATTAACGCATTGTTTTGCCATCATCAATACAGGAGAAGAGAAGGCTGCCATACCCTCAGCAATCTTAACCACTTCATCCACAAAGTTTTCGACTGGCAACACACGTGCCACCAAACCAGAACTTTCTGCTTCAGCCGCATCCATAAACCGACCTGTCAATACGAGATCCATGGCCTTTGCTTTACCGATAGCACGAGTCAGACGCTGTGTACCTCCTAACCCTGGAATCGTACCTAACTTAATCTCTGGCTGACCGAATTTAGCACTTTCTGAGGCAATAATCATATCGCACATCATTGCCAGCTCACAACCACCACCCAAAGCAAAGCCATTAACCGCCGCAATGACTGGCTTACGGATACTCGTCTTCATCGTTTCCCAGAAACCGCCAATATAATCGCTCTTATACACATCCATGTATGACCAACTTTGCATTGCCTTAATATCAGCACCTGCCGCAAAAGCCTTATCGCCACTGCCTGTCAGTACAATCACATGGATGCCTTCATCTTGCTCAAACGCCAATAAAGCATCACTCAAGGCTTGCATAATTTCATTATTTAATGCATTTAATGCTTTAGGACGATTTAAGGTAAGTAAGCCTACTTTGCCTCGTTTTTCTGACAATACTAGCTGTTCTGACATAACTCTATCTCCATTATTTTTAATAAAAACCATATTATCCTGCCATTATGAGAGCTATTTTTCACTTATGCAATCAGTAAAAGTCTGGATATCTGATTTTTCATCACTATAATTAAGGAAAACTCTCGTATTCTTCTACATGATGTGTCTATTTACTTCCCTTAACAACTCTTGATTATGAAAGACATTCTTTACCGTATTACCCCTATTGATCCAGCTGGGCACTTATTTGCCATTGAGCTGCATATTTCCAAACCAAACCCTAACGGACAAATCATCAGTCTTCCTACATGGATTCCCGGCTCTTACTTAGTCCGCGACTTTTCTCGCCATATCCAAGGATTAACAGCAACCGATGGTAAAAAAGAACTCCCTCTCATCAAGCTAGACAACCATACATGGCAAATAGCACCCAGCACCAAAGCCATTACCATTCGCTATCGTGTCTATGCATGGGACTTATCAGTGCGTGCTGCCCATCTTGATGAAAGTCACGGCTTTTTCAATGGCACAAGCGTCTTTTTACAAGTCCATGGACAGGAAGAAAAACCTTGCTACCTCGATATTCAATGCCCTACGATAAAAAATAACTGGGGAGTTTACACTAGCTTGCCTGAAGCGAAAGGTGAGCGCGGTGCTGCCAAACGTCATGGTTTCGGTCTTTACAAAGCCGCTAATTACGATGATTTGATTGACCACCCTGTCGAGATGGGCACCCCCACCTTCATCAGCTTTGAAGCATGCGGTGCCTTACATGAAATGGTCTTTACAGGCCTTGTCCCCAATATGGATATTGAACGTATTGCTCGCGATACAGCCAAAATCTGCGAATATCAAATTAAATTATTCGAGCCTAAAACACATCAAGCTCCATTCCTCGACAGTAGCGACCGCTATGTTTTCATGACCATGATTACAGGTGCGGACTATGGTGGCTTAGAGCATCGTGCCAGCACAGCCTTGATTGCCTCGCGTGGTGATATGCCTGTGCTTGGACAAGAAGACCTTACGGACGGCTACGTACAATTCCTCGGTCTCATTAGTCATGAATATTTCCACACATGGAATGTTAAACGTATCAAACCGCAAGTTTTTGCTCCCTACGACTTGACCAAAGCCACACCAACACCGCTCTTATGGATTTTTGAAGGCTTTACTTCTTACTATGATGATCAGGTATTACTACGAACTGGTCTCATCGACGAGGAGCGTTATTTAGCCTTAATTCAAAAAACGATTAATAGTGTCTGCTCTGGAGCAGGTCGTCTTAAACAAAGCGTATCAGATAGCTCTTTTGATGCCTGGAACAAATACTACAAGCAAGATGAGAATTCACTTAACGCTATCGTCAGCTACTATACAAAAGGCTCTCTGGTTGCTTTAGGGCTCGATTTACTTATCCAACAAGCAAGCGGAGGCAAAAAATCTCTCGATGACTTTATGCGTTTGCTATGGAAAAAATTCGGCCGCGATTTTTATCGCAAGAGTTCGAAAAAAGGGTTATGCGAAGAACAAGTCATCCCCCTTATAAAAGAGGCTACGGGCGTTGATGCGACAGAATTTGTCACACGCTACGCGCTAGGCACAGAAGATGTTCCGCTTGATAAACTATGGGCAGCGCAAGGGATCCAAGTGCGTATAGAAAAGAGCAAAACGCCGAGTCTACATATCAAAACCAAAGCGGTAAGTGGTACAACCCAAATTACGCACATCTATGAAAATGGCTCCGCACATTTAGGGGGCTTATCCGCTGGGGATACGCTAGTCGCTATTGACAACATCCGTGTCGATGATAAAAACTTGGATAAATTACTCGCCCGTTATCATATCAATGATAAAGTGATTATCCATGTGTTCCGACGCGATGAGCTACGTCAGTTTAAAGTTAAACTATTAGCCGAGGTGCATAGTTTTACAGTTAAACGCAATGAACACTAAATCCTTAACCGCACACCGCACAAAACGAGCTTTTGGGAATATCCAGATATTTCCATTGGCTCGTTTTCGCATTAAACATCGCTAGCTTGCCTACCAAGGTATCTCCTGCACCGATTAAAAGCTTAATCGCCTCAAGCGCTTGCATACTCCCCATCACGCCCAATAAAGGAGAGACCACTCCTAAAGTCGCGCAATTATCTGGGCTTAAATTATCCTCAGGATCAAACATGCATGCATAGCATGGGCTCTGTTCCTGACGAAAATCAAAACTCGTTATCATACCCTCCCAACGTATCGCTGCCGCCGCAACCAAAGGTTTACGCGCTTGCAAACACAACTTATTGAGAATATGTCGGGTACGGTAGTTATCGCTACAATCCAATACCAAATCAACATTGGCAATTACTGCCGCAGCCTCTTCTTCGGATAAGCGATGGTCAATCACCTCAATTTGAATATCAGGATTAAGCGAGCATAACGTTTGCTTTGCTGATTCAACTTTAGACAAACCAATGGCATCATTACGATGAATAATCTGGCGCTGTAAATTACTCAGCTCAACGCGATCATCATCAGCAATGATTAAGGTACCCACACCTGCTGCAGCCAAATACATCGCTGCGGGAGAGCCTAAGCCTCCTATACCTAATACAAGAACTCGGCTATTTAATAATTTTTCTTGACCTTCAAAGCCAAACTCATCAAGCATAATATGACGAGCGTAGCGCAGCATTTGTTCATCAATCATTTTTACTGGAATCTAATACCTTGTCTAAAGCCTTATCCAGCGCTTTGTCACTCGGCTTATCATTCGTTTTGCTCGGTGTCGGTGTTGATAAGTTCTCTACTGCTTGCTCTGTCGCTGTTTTAGCCGATGTATCTGGAGCAGCGGAAATAACCGTTCCATCCGTTACAGTCATTATTTCTTTCTCATTAACTTTAGGGCTAATCACACCTTGATTGACAGGCAAACCTCGCAAATGATTGATAGCTTGTTGTAATTGGAAATCCTCTGGACTACCAAACTCATACATTTTCTCAATATCCGCCTTAGGGGTATCAGACCCCACACCCTTAGCCTCATCACTCACATCATTCTTAAGATGATCTTTTAAATCAACTTCTCGTTGATAACCCAGCAAATCACCTTTTTCAGTATCTGATACCAAGATATCAGGCACAATCCCTGTTGCTTGGATAGAGCGTCCATGTGGGGTATAGTAGCGTGCTGTGGTTAATTTTAACCCTGTATCATCATCAATCGATAAGACCACTTGGACAGAGCCTTTACCAAAGCTTCGATTACCCATAATCGTCGCACGCTTAAAATCCTGCAATGCTCCCGCTACAATTTCTGATGCTGACGCAGAACCTACATTGATTAACACCACCATAGGAACAGTATGCAACCACTTAGGCAAATCAGATAAATTAGTTGGTTCTCCCAATACATTATCTGGGGTATAGCGTGAATACTCCTCAACCACTTGATTACGCGCCTTAGTACTCACAATTGTGCCCTTACTATCCGCAAAAATCTGGACAACGCCAACCGAGACGTTTAATAATCCACCAGGATCATTGCGTAAATCGAGCACCAACCCTTTGGGCTCAGTTTTAAATGCTCTGACTTGCGTAGCTAAATCACTTAAAGTATTGGCTTGGAACTGCGAAATACGAATATACGCGATATCCTCAATCATCTTGCTACGTACACTGCGCACCTTGATTAATTCACGTTTAATATCTAAATCAATAGGTATTCCTGCTCTATCTAACGTCAAGGTAACAAGCGATCCCGGCTCTCCTCGCAATAGTTTAATCACTTCACGCATAGGCTTATCTTTCATGCTATCGCCATTAATTTTCACTACCAAATCACCGGGCAATACCCCTGCTTTAGCCGCAGGCGTACCCTCAATCGGAGAAATAATTTTGACATAGCCTTTTTCTTCACCTATCTCAATACCTAAGCCACCAAACTCACCGTCAGTATCTTCTTGCAAATCCAACATATCCTCGGCATCTAGATAACTAGAATGAGGATCCAACTTATCCATCATCCCCGCAATAGCCGCATCGACAAGTTCTTTATCGCTAATAGGCTCAACATATTGGTTTTTTACGAGTGCAAAAGCACGTGCAAAACGACGCAATTCTTCATACGAAAACTGCTGTGCCTCAGAGGTCTCTTTTCTCATTGACTGAACAGCTTCGGGTACCTGAGTAGCACTCGGTATATTTTGTTCTTGAGCATAAGCGATTGAGCTAATCAAACCCAATATCAACAAGATTTTCTTACTTTTTATCGTCCACATAAAAGGAGAATCCTTTCTAGCTATCGGGCTAACCACTGCAATGGGTCAACGGCTTGATTGCCACGGCGAATTTCAAAATACAAAGCTGGTTCAACCTGACCACCCGTCGATCCTGCTCGAGCAATCACTTGCCCGGCTTTGACGCTATCACCTACGCTACGCGATAGGCTTTGGTTATAACCATATACGCTCAAATAATCGTTCCCATGGTCCACAATAATGAGGTTACCAAAACCACGCACCCAATTCGAAAAGACCACCTGACCAGAGGCTACCGCCTTAACCGGGGCACCCTCGGAAGCATTAATTAAAATACCCCGCCATACATCACCTGTATCTGGTCGTGTTTGCCCAAAACGACCCGCAAGAGAACCGCGCAATGGCCATGGAGAACCACGAGATAAACCACCATTACCTCCGCTACTGACCGCTTGTTGTGCTCGACGTTCATCCTCTTTGGCTTCAGATAATAAACGTTGCGCCTCTCGTGCTTTTTCTTGGGCAATACGTGCTTTAGCTCGCTCAATCTCTGCATTTTCTGCTTGCTGACGGGCTGCGGCTAAATTTTGCTCCGTCCGTTTTAACGATTGTTCAACTTGCTTTTGTTCATTCAACGCCGCTTGTAATTTTGCTTTGGCTTGCTCTTGCTCTGCAACCGTGAGACCACCTAAACTAAACTCATTCTGTGCTTTCTTAATTTCATTTTGGGCTGCTCGTGCACGCGCCATGGCCTCTCTTTGCTGTGCAATTGCTGCAAGTTGCGCTTTACGCGCCTGTTCACGCAAGGCTTTCGCTCTCGCAGCCTGTTCTTGAGCTAATTTCGCCTCTGCTGCTGCAGTCGCTGCTTTGCGTGCACGTTCGGCTGCGACTACCTTACGGCGCTCTTCGGCTTGTTGCTGACGTTTAATCTCCGCCTGGCGTAATGCCTCTCGCTGAGCACGGATATTACTTTCGATACCCGCAATAATTTGTGATAGTCTCGCATCATCTGCTTTTAACTGACCTGCTTGTTGACGGCGTGTCTTAATATCACCTTCGATTTTTTTCAGTTTAGTCTGATAGTTTTTTTGTTCTTTTTCTAAATCATTTTTCGCTTTTTGGGCATCTTTAGTCAGCTGTGTTAGATGGCGTTGCTTATCTTGCGCTTTTTTCTTAACCTTATTCAGGCGATCAATTTCGCTCTTCAGTGCTGTCACTGCTTTGGCACGTGCTTTTGAAATATAACCTAAATAGCTTAAATCTCGCCCAATTTTCTGTACATCTTTACCTGACAATAAAGCTGACCATGGCGATACACCGCTAACATACAAATTGAATAACTGATCTGATAGTTCTTCAATTTGTTCATTGAGAATCTGTTGCTGAGTTTTTTCCTCTTCTCTAACAGCCGCCAAATCTTCTTTTGCCTCTTGCTCTCGATCCAAAAGACGGTCTAATTTACGACTCATATCCGAAATCGCACTTTCAGCTTGCCTTAAATCATCTAAAACATCCTTACGGTTCGATTCCTGCTGAGAAATTTGTGTATTGAGCTTATTAATTTGCGTTTGTAGTTCGGCTTTTTGCTTTTCTACTTGCGCTTGTTGAGCATTTAACGTGGCAATAGACTGCGCCTGTATAGGAGCAGTCACTGCCATTGTTGCCAAGAGGAAAATACTGCGTTTCACTTACTTCGCTTTACCTTGTGCTGCGACCGCCGCTAGAGCTGCAGCGATTTCTTCTTGATTACCTAGGTAATAATGTTTGATGGGTTTTAAATTAGCATCTAATTCATAAACCAATGGTTGCCCCGTAGGGATATTGAGCTTAAGAATTTCTTCTTCGCTCATATCCTCTAGGTACTTAATTAAAGCACGTAAACTATTACCATGTGCCGTAATTAATACTTTTTTACCGGCTTTAATATCAGGAGCAATAGATTCTTCCCACAGAGGAATAACTCGAGCTACGGTATCTTTGAGACATTCTGTGGCAGGTAATTCATCTGCTGATAAACTAGCATAGCGTGGATCAAAACGTGGGTGACGCTCATCATCTAACGCGAGTGGATTAGGTGCAATCGAATAAGCACGACGCCAAATCAATACTTGCTCTTCACCGTATTGCGCTGCCGTCTCTGACTTGTTTAAACCTTGTAATGCACCATAATGGCGCTCGTTTAACCGCCAATTTTTAATGACTGGCAAATACATCATATCCATAGCGTCCAAGGCCGTCCAAAGTGTACGGATGGCACGCTTTAACACAGACACATAAGCCACATCAAACTGATAGCCTTCTGCTTTTAATAATTTACCTGCGTCCCAAGCTTGCTGACGACCTGTTTCAGTAATATCAACATCCGCCCAACCTGTAAAACGATTTTCTAGATTCCATTGGCTTTCGCCATGACGCATAAGTACAATTTTATACATATCCACACCCTAATATGAAAACAATTTTCCTATATTTTAGCGAAGTATTATCTATAAATCCGTTGCTAATTTATAATCATTAAATTAAGTTTTAAAACAATAGAGAATAGGACATATTGTGGAATCATTCTTATACTATCAAAATACGATTTATTTCATCATTTTCGCCGTTATTTCTGGCTTAATGCTGCTATTTACCCATAAGCGCGGTTCAAGTGCCCAAGGAGCCTTGTCCGCAAAGGAAGCTGTTCAACTGAGCAATACTGAACATGCGCAATTTATTGACATCCGCTCCGAAGAAGACTTTAAAAAATCTTCTGTACCCCAATCTAAACACTTTCCTAAAGACAGCATTATCGAAAAAATCAGTGCATTACCTAAAAAACCATTGATTTTAGTCTGTGATAATGGGCGAACAGCCGCTCAAGTTGCTCAACAGCTTAAGAAAAATAATGTGGAAAATGTTTATTGGCTTAAGAGTGGCCTAAACGAATGGTTAACTGAAGGCTTACCAGTGAAAAGCTCTTCAACAAAGAAATAAAGAGGTATTCTATGAGCAAAGTAACGATGTACTTTAAAGTGACCTGCCCTTATTGCGCACGCGCTGAAAAGCTTTTAAAAGAACGTGGTGTCACCGATATTGAAAAGATTGGTATCGACACTAATCGTGAAGCACGCGCTGAAATGATTGAGCGTTCTGGTGGTCGCACTACCGTACCTCAAATTTTTATTAATGGCACTCACGTTGGTGGTTGTGATGACATTCATGCACTCGATGCAGAGGGCAAATTAGTCCCTATGCTAACCGCATAATCACCATTTAACTTTCAAAGGAATTTATCATGGCTGAAGAAAACAAAGTCGCTGAAACAGAAGCATCTACAGAACAATCTTTTGCTTTACAACGCGTTTACTTAAAAGACTTATCATTAGAAATGCCTAATGCACCTTTTATCTTTTTAGAACCAGAAGGTCCTTCTATTGAAATTTCTTTAAGTGTTGGCGGTCAACGTCTTGCAGAAAGCGTCTTTGAAGCCACTGTACGTGCGACAGTGACTGCAAAAATTGAAGAAAAAACCGTTTATCTTGTCGAAGCGACACAAGCGGGCATCTTTGAAATTGCCAATTATGATGATGAGCAGCTAGACCCTATCCTAGGTATCGTATGCCCTTCTATGCTCTTCCCGTACCTACGTGCCAATGTAGCCGATTTACTTAACCGTACATCATTACCTCCGCTACATTTAGCCGAAGTTAATTTCCAAGCCCTCTATGAGCAAAATGCTCAAGCAGCGGCTTCTGAAACAAAGCAATAATATGACAAGTACCGCATCAACACGAAAAACTCTCGTCATTGGTGCGGGTAGCTGGGGTACTGCTCTAGCTGCTACCGCCTCTTTGAATAGCGATACCTTACTCTGGTGTCGCCATTCAGAGCAGGCAGATATCATCAATAAAACGCATTACAATCCACGTTACCTTAGCGATTGTCTACTCCCTGATACGCTACGTGCGACTCATCGATTAGATGAGGCAGTTACACACTTAAGTCAATCTCCAGAGCAATCTCTCATTATCCTCGGCGTCCCTGTCGCAGGTATGGTAGAGACCTGTACTCAATGGTTCCAATTACTACAAGCTCATAATCTATCGCACATCCCTATTGTTTGGACATGTAAAGGCTTTGCTCAAGATAGCGCACAACTTCCCCACGAAATCGTCCAGACCCATAGCCAATTCCCTCATATCGGCGTACTCTCAGGTCCCTCTTTTGCACGCGAAGTCGTCCAACAACTTCCCGTTGCCTTAACTATTGCTAGTCATAGCCAACATACGCTAGATACCACCACTCAGATATTGCATAGCCACTTTTGTCGTATTTATCAAAGTGATGATGTCATTGGCGTAGAAGTCGGTGGCGCACTCAAAAATATCATTGCCATTGCTTGTGGCATTGCTGATGGCTTATCACTAGGTCATAATGCACGGGCAGCCTTAATTACACGCGGTCTTGCCGAAATCACTCGCTTAGGTACCGCCATGGGAGGGATACCAACCACCTTTGCAGGACTAACTGGCTTAGGCGACTTAGTATTAACCGCTACAGGCGACCTATCTCGTAATCGCCAAGTAGGACTGGCCATTGCTCAAGGAAAGACACTCAATGAGATTCTCGCTTCTGGCATGACAGCCGAAGGGGTACGCAGTGCTCGTGATACATTAAAACGTGCACAATCGCTCCATATCGAAATGCCTATCACCGAAGCCATTTGTCAGGTATTATTTGAAAACATGCCTGCCCGCATCGCGGTACAACAACTGCTCACCCGCGAGGCTAAGCAAGAGATTCTATAATTTATATTTAAAAGGATATTTCATGTTCCAACACGTTGCTTTTTATGCTGGTGACCCTATCCTCAGCTTAGTCGAGAAGTTTATGGCAGATCCTCGTAGCCATAAAGTTAATCTTTCTATTGGTATTTACTTTGATGAACAAGGTCGTCTACCTGTATTAGACAGCGTTCGTGCTGCCGAAGTCGAGCGCGCCAAAGAAGCTAAACCTCGTGGCTATCTCCCTATGGAAGGTCTAGCAGAATACCGTCAAGGCGTACAACATTTATTATTCGGTCATGACCAACAACTACTCAAACGCATTGCTACTATTCAGACATTAGGCGGTTCCGGCGCACTTAAAATTGGCGCAGATTTTATCAAAAAATGGTTTCCAAACTCAAAAGTCTATGTGAGTAATCCAACATGGGATAACCACAAAAGCATCTTCGAAGGAGCGGGTTTTGAAGTCGGCACTTATCCCTACTATGACAGCGAAAAAATCGGTGTCAAATTCGATGAGATGATTGCTTTTTTTAAGACCTTACCAGAAAATACCGTCCTCATTCTTCATCCATGCTGCCATAACCCAACGGGCGTGGATCTAAGCCATGAGCAATGGGATCAAGTCTTAGAAATCATCAAAACACAAAAACTGATTCCCTTTATGGACATCGCCTACCAAGGCTTTGGGGACAATTTAGAAAAAGATGCCTATGCTATCCGAAAAGCAGTTGAAATGGGGCTTTCTCTATTTGTCAGCAACTCTTTCTCTAAAAACTTATCACTCTACGGTGAACGTGTTGGGGGGTTAAGTGTTGTTTGTCCTGACGAAGCAGAATGCCAATTAGTCTTTGGTCAATTAAAAGCGGGCGTACGTCGCGTTTACTCTAGCCCTCCTGCTCATGGTGGCTATATAACGGCAGCTGTCATGAATACACCAGAGCTGTTTGCCAAATGGGATAGTGAAGTTGCTCAAATGCGTGACCGCATCAAAGCCATGCGTCAAAAACTCTACGAGGCCCTCAGCAGCAAGCTACCAGGACGTAACTTTGATTACTTTATCAAGCAACGTGGTATGTTTAGCTATACTGGTCTCAATCCAGAACAAGTACAACGCTTACAAGATGAGTTTGCTGTGTATTTAGTGGGTTCTGGACGCATGTGTGTGGCTGGTTTAAATGAATCAAATATTGACTATGTTGCGGAGGCCTTTGCTGCTGTTCTCTAAGCACTCAAAGAAGATTGCCTCGTTATTTTATACAAATAGCGAATACTCTTACCCTAATGAAACTGCCCTCCTATGGATACTATCCACAAGAGGGCAATTTCTATCATAAAGCGCTACTTAAGGTAACTTCACACAATATTACCGCATTAAACCTCTAAAGCACCACGACGGATTTGATCACGTTCAAGCGACTCAAATAAAGCTTTAAAGTTACCTTCACCAAAGCCTTCTCGATAGTCCCCTTTACGCTGAATAAACTCGAAAAATACGGGCCCCAATAACGTTTCCGAGAAAATCTGCAATAACAACCGTGGATGACCGCCCTCTGTCGTACCGTCTAATAAAATGCCTCGTGCTTGTAAATCAGCGACAGGCTCCCCATGCCCCGGCAAGCGTTCATCTAACATTTCATAGTAAGTAGTAGGCGGTGCTGTCATCAGAGGGATACCTGCCGCACGTAGCTTATCAATAGTAGATAATAAATCATCACTTAACAAAGCAATATGCTGAATGCCCTCACCACCAAACTGCATTAAGTACTCTTCGATTTGACCACCTCCTTGTTTGGCCTCTTCGTTAAGTGGAATACGAATTAAACCGTCAGGTGCTGTCATTGCTCGACTCGTCAACCCTGTATACTCGCCTTTAATATCAAAATAACGAATTTCTTTAAAGTTAAATAAACGCTCATAAAACTTTGCCCAATAGTCCATGCGACCACGATAGACATTATGTGTTAAGTGGTCAATGACTTTTAAGCCATGTCCGACTGGATGCTGATCCACGCCGCTAAGAAACTCAAAATCAATATCATAAATAGATTTACCATCTTCAAAACGGTCAATCAAATACAATGGTGCACCACCGATACCTTTAATTGCAGGCAACCGTAATTCCATCGGCCCAGTAGGAATATCAATCCCTTGGGCACCCAATTCTAATGCCTTAGCATAAGCGTAGTGGGAGTTACGTACCCGGAATGCCATACCGCAAGCAGAAGGACCATGCTCCGCCGCAAAATAGGCAGCCTCACTGCGTAGCTCACGATTAACAATAAAATTAATATCGCCTTGACGATAGAGGAGTACATCTTTCGAGCGATGTTTAGCCACTAAAGTAAAGCCCATTCTTTCAAATAAAGGCTCTAATACATTCGGAGTAGGCGAAGCGAACTCTACAAACTCAAACCCACATAAACCCATTGGATTATCAAATAAATCTGCCATGTCTTCTCCCTTATGAAAAATCAACTTGCTGTTCTGGTGCCGCTTTTTGAAAAGCCTCTAATTGATTACATTGCTCAGCGATACGCACAATGGTTGGAAATGCACTAAGATCACAATCAAACCGTCGTGCGTTATAAACCTGAGGTACTAAACAACAATCTGCCATCGTCGGCGTATCTCCATGACAGAATTTACCCGTTTGATTGGATTGCAGCACCTGCTCTAATGCCAGAAAGTTCTCATGAATCCAATGCTTATACCATTGCATTTTTTGTTCTTCACTCAAGCCAAATGTCTTCGTCAAGTAATTCAAAACACGCATATTGTTTAATGGATGTGTATCTGCGGCAATTAATAAAGCGATAGCCCGAACTCTTGCGCGTGCTGCTGCATCTTGGGGCATTAAGGGCAATGCTTCTGGATAAGCCTCTTCCAAATACTCCATAATCGCAAGCGACTGTGGAATGGTAGCATCCTCATCCTGTAATAACGGAACCATTTTTTGCGGATTTAATGCCATGTATTCTGGACTACGATGCTCTCCGCCATTGTTCACAAGATGGATAGGTACCAAATCATATGGCAACTGCTTTAAACCTAAAGCAATACGCACACGATACGCGGCAGAGCTACGAAAATAGGAATAAAGCTTCATCTTAATACTCCGTATTGACGCGATTGATGATAGAGCCAAAAATATTATTACCCTCTTTATCAAACATCTCAATCTGTACAACATCACCATGCTGCATAAAAGAGGTCTGTGCCTTACCTGTTTCAATCACCTCATACATACGCAATTCAGCTAAACAACAATAACCGACTCCACCATTCTCAACGGAAGAGCCATACAAACTTTCTTGCTTATTAGAAACCGTACCAGATCCCACAATCGTGCCAGCAACAACATCTCGAGTTTTAGTAATATGCGTCAATAAGCGTGCAAAATTAAATGTCATATCTTGACCTGCATTTGGGAAACCAAATAGCTGATCATTCCAAGTGACTTTAAGTGGTAAATGTAATTTAGTGTCTTGCCAAGCATCACCTAACTCATCTGGTGTAACGGCAACAGGACTAAAGGCACTGGCCGGTTTACTCTGAAAAAACCCAAACCCTTTAGCCAACTCTGCCGGAATTAAATCACGCAATGATACATCGTTAGTCAACATCACTAAACGAATTGCTTGCGCCGCTTCTTCTAATGTAGCTCCTTGTTTTAAGTCCCCACTCACTACGACGACCTCTGCCTCAAAGTCAATGCCCCATTCTGGCTTGGCATAGATTTCATCGCGAGGACCAATAAAGCTATCTGAACCACCTTGGTACATTAAAGGGTCATCATAGAAAGAAGCGGGCACTTCCGAATGACGTGCTTTACGCACTAACTCCACATGGTTTAAATAAGCCGAACCATCCGCCCATTGATAAGCGCGTGGTAAAGGTGAGTGTGCCTTTTCTGGATCAAATGGCAAGCCCAAAGAAGTATCCGCATTAAGCGCTTGGTATTGTTTTTCTAAGCGAGGTTTTGCACTATCCCAATCATCTAATGCCGCTTGCATTGTTTGAATATCTGCTTCAACATAACGGCTTAAATCTCGACTGACCACGACCAAACGACCATCTCGAGTATTATTTTTTAATGTCGCTAATTTCATCTTATTCTACTCCTTTAAATTTTATTCAACTTCTGGGGGTTCAGAGCCGTCATGCATCCAACGCGCATGTTGGGGGGCGCGCTTAGTGGCTGCCCATTCATTGAGCATATCCCATTTAACATGATTAAGTGCACGATTCATTTTATCGGTAGCAGTATCACATGCCAACTCTAAACGATGACCACTCGGATCAAAGAAATAAATCGACTGAAATAAGGTATGATTGACTGGACCAATCACCTCAATGCCATTGGCGATAAGACGCTCTTTCGTGGCGAGTAATTCGTCCATAGAATTGACTTTTAAGGCTAAATGTTGTGTCCAGACAGGGGTATTCTCATCTCTCCCCATTTCCGGCTTAGTCGGTAGCTCAAAAAATGCCAAGATATTGCCTCCGCCAATATCAATAAAGATATGCATATACGGGTCATCTTCTCCCGTCGAAGGAACTTTATCTTCGGCAATCGCCAACACAAAATCCGCATTTAAATGCTTACGATACCACTCTACCGTTGCTTTGGCATCTTTGCAGCGATACGCTACGTGGTGTACGCCTTGTAATAAACTCACGTTTGCCTCCTCTTGGAAAACCTGACGATAACTATATAGTAAATAAATCCTCAAGTCTCTGACAAACCGTATTTTTTTATTTATTTATAAGTTTTTATGATAAATAGAGTTTAACGACGACCACCAATAGCAGATAAAGAGATTCGGGTTTCCCCTGCAGCCCCCTTCACCATACCACTACGCCAAGCATGTCCATAGGCAATTTCAAGGGTAAGGTGCAACAAGCCATCCGCTTTACGCCCCTGCTCAATCCCGTTTAATAATTTCTGGTACCACTGACGACCTCGTAAACCACCCATACGTCCTATGCTCGGATTACCTCCTAACTGATACACATCGGCTAAGAGTTTTTCGGGAGTTTTATACGTCAACGTAATCATCTCTTGATCCATAACGGGGTCGACAAAACCATTTTCTAACATAATATCGCCAAAATCATGCATATCCACAAAAGGCATCATCGCCGTTTGTATCCCTGCCCGAGTCACGGCCTCTCTTAGTTCAATAAAGGTATGTGGACCAAAACAGGAGAACATACAGAGACCGCCAACCTTCAATAATCGACGCCATTCCAACATCACTTGCTCAGGTGACGGATGCCAATGTAAAGCCAAATTAGACCAAATCATCTCCGCACTTTCCGGCGCAAGTTCTGTGGTCGCCATATCCTTTAATAAGAACTCTGGCGTTTTTTGCGCATTAAATTTTTTCCATAGGATGTCTAAGCCCCGAGCCGTATACTTTGATTGAGCCTCTTGAATAAAGGTTTCACAACTATCTATCCCTAGATAGCTCGCTTTGGGGTATAGGTTCTGCAATGCCTCAACTCGCAAGCCGGGACCACACCCCATATCAAGGATTTTTGTAGGTGTGATACGAATATATTGCAAACGCTCTATCATTCTTTGTGCGATTTCATCTAATACAAAACGCGCCCCTTGCAATGAGGGACGACGAGCAAATTGTAATGCGACATGACGTGAGTTAATCGCTAATGATTGCGGTTTTTGGCTCATCATACTTTCCTTGATACTAGGCTACTTTTATCCAGCCCTCTAGGCATAGACCAACTTTATGCGTAAGCTTTATTGTAGTGTCTTTTCTAATTTTTCTAGTGGATGAGGGAACTATGTTAAAAAAATGGGCAAATAGCCTCACAGCACCATGTCCTCTTTGTGGATGTTCTGCTCGCTTAGCACAGTTTTGTACTAGTTGCCATGACAATATACTTTCGCAACAGCAATACCCTTATCGGTGTCCACATTGTTTACTTGCTTTACCAAACCATAGTCCTTGCCCCAATTGCCACAATCATCGTCTAAGTCTACAGCGTATTTACCATCTTTTTGACTATGTCCCTCCACTTGATTCTCTCGTATTACGCTTTAAAAATGCCAAACAACCACACTTGGCTAATAATTTTGCCCATCTCTTTGCTGAACAGCTAACTCAACATCACCATAACGCCATTACCACAGATAGTCTACTCATTCCCATTCCAAGCAGTCGATTACAACTACAAAAAAGGAACTACAATCCAGCAGGTATATTTGCCAAAGCACTAGCAAAGAAATTACAATGTGACGTAGATTTAACAATTTTACGACGTCATGAATCGGCTTATTTGCAAAAGTCACTCCACCGTCACGATAGGTTTCTCCATAGCAGTCAGTTGTACTATGCTCAACGTCGTCTACCCATCGACAGAGTTATCTTGGTCGATGATATTCTAACGACAGGTAGTACATTAGAAAGCGCTGCCAGAGCCTTAATGAGTGCAGGAGTGAAGCAAGTAGATGCCATTGTCATTGCTCGCTCAGCCAAACCCTTTTAATTATGTTTCATATTATTCTTGTTTCGCCTGAAATGCCTGCCAATACAGGCAATATCATCCGTCTTTCTGCCAATACAGGAGTTCAACTCCATCTCGTACGTCCTTTTGTATTTTCATTGGACGACAAACGTCTTCGTCGTGCGGGTTTGGACTATCATGAATATGCTTCCCTCAAAGTGCACGACTCATTAAGTGAGGCAATTGCAGCAACAGGAGCCAGTAAAGACCGCGTATTCGCTATCTCCACAAAAGGTAAAACTCGAATTGGCGAGGTACCATTTCAGAAAGGTGACTGCTTTATTTTTGGTCGAGAAACTGCTGGCTTAAAACCTGAAGAATGGGAATTGATAGGCTTGGATGCAGCGATTCGCTTACCTATGCAAGCTAACTCTCGTAGCCTTAATCTCTCCAATGCCGTGGCAATTACGATTTATGATGCATGGCGACAAGTAGGGTTTGAAGGGGCTGTCTAAAAGAAGGTATAGTCTCACCCTGATGGACGATTCTTTCTCCGCACCAAGATGATGGACTTATTTACGCCAGAACTCTGGTGCAAAAATAATCATCACCGTAAAGAGTTCCAAACGACCAATTAACATCGCAAAGGTACAAACCCAAATGGCAAAATCATTAAGTACACCATAATTGCTCATAGGCCCCACCTCACCTAAGGCTGGCCCAATATTACTAATACTCGCTAATGCCGCTGATACGGCTGTATCGTAATCCAAGCCACTAATGAGTAATAACGCAGCACAAAACATAAAAGTGCCCGCATACACGATTAAAAATAATAAAATCGCTGAAATGACAGAGCGATTAATTAAGCGTCTTTTTACTTTTAACGGAAATACGCCATGCGGATGAATCAGCTTTTTCAGTTCAATCCCAATCTGTTTGAACAAAATGACCATACGAATCATTTTGACACCACCACCTGTTGAACCTGCAGAACTGGAAAAATTACCAATCACTAACATCCAAATCGGTAAGGCAATCGGCCATAAAGAATAATCTGCATTAGCAAATCCCGTTGTCGTCGCTAAGGAGATGGTATTAAAAAAGCCATAACGGAAAGCATTATTGACCGAAGTGTAATACCCCGATAAAAAGAGGTACACACTAATAAGAAACGCACTACTCAATACAACCGTTAGGAAAGGTAATGCCTCTGGACAGTATTTGTACGCTTTTAAACTTCGCGTTCTGAAGGCGGTGAAGTGTGTAGCAAAGTTAATCCCCGCAAATAACATAAAAATACAAGCCACCCACTCGACGGCTGGTTTATTGATATCTGCATAACCATTGGTATAGGTTGAAAAACCACCTAAGCCCATTGTCGAGCCCGCATGGCACCATGCATCAAACCAACTTAAACCTGCCCAACGATAACATAAGACACATAGCAATGTGCTACCAATATAAATTGCATAAAGTGCTTTCGCTGTACCAGCAATCCGAGGTGTTAGTTTTTCCTCTTTCATCGGACCGGCCGCCTCTCCTCGCATCACCTGATGTCCACCCACACCTAATAAAGGCAGAATAGCCACTGCTAGGACAAGGATACCCATACCACCCACCCAAATCAACGAATGTCGCCAAGCATTAATCGATTTAGGTAAGTCAGTTACATCCGCAATTACCGTCGATCCCGTCGTCGTCAGACCCGACATTACCTCATAATAGGCACGCGTGAAATCCAAGGTAAATTCCCCGGGATGGTAAGGCAACATAAAGGGCAACGTACCAATAGCGGGGAATAATAACCACACCGAAAATACCAGTAATAGGCCATCTTTTAACCGCAGCTCTCGTTTAAAAGGAAATCCCACTAAGAATAAAAAAAGACCTACGCTTGCGGTGATACCAATCGCATAAAGGAAATTCTTATCCCAACCATCTTGATAATAAAGTGAAAAAGCATACGGTAAAAAAAGAATCGCTGACCAGAAAATAGTAACTAAGCCCAATGCATGTGCGATATATAAGAAACGCTTCACCGTCGTCAGTCCTCTAGAAGAATAAGAGAGAGACTTGGAACAACTTCTCAATCCGTTTCATCACATTACGATTAGCGGCATAGACAATAACATGATCGCCACTTTGAATGACTGTATCGTTTTTGGGAATAATAATTTCGCTATCCCGCAAAATCGCAGCAATTTGTGAAGAGGATGGGAGGCGAATATCTTCGACCGCTTTACCCACAACATTGGAGCTCTTTTCATCACCCACGACTTCAAATTCAATCACCTCTGCCTCACCGCGGCGCAAACGATGTCCTCGTACAATAGCACCTTGGCGTACCTCGTGTAATAAGGCACCAATCGTGGCTTGTGATGGTGATACGGCGACATCAATCATGCTACCTTGCATTAATTCACCATAGGCATGTCGTGCAATCAAGGCAATGACTTTATGCGCACCTAAGCGTTTGGCCAATAATGACGACATAATATTGTCTTCATCATCATTGGTAACGGCCACCCATGTATCCATCTCATCAATATTTTCACTGACCAGTAAAGACTCATCAGTACCATTGCCATGAAGCACTAATACCTCTTCTGGCAAAATAGAGGCCAAATGCTTACAACGATCGAGGTTTTTCTCAATAATACGTACATTATAGTCAGCTCTGGCTAGTGAGGCTGCTAGACGAGCACCGATATTCCCTCCGCCAGCAATCATCACAGACCGCACACGTTTATTAGCGCGATTAAGACGTGCAATCGCCTTTAAAGCCTCTGTGGTATCCATAGATAGGACCAGCTCATCATCGACTTTAAGATTAAATAACCGATCTAAAGGTAAAGACTCACCATTACGCACTAACTCTAAAATACGCCCACGACTTTGTGGCAAATTAAGATGATTCTCATCAATTTGATAGTCTAACAATGTACTACGCTTGCTAATCTTAATAATCGCAATACTCACTTTACCATCGGCAAAGTTGACGACTTGCAAGGCATCTGGGAATTCAATGAGTCCTTGTAGATACTGGGTAACACTATTTTCTGGACTGATAATCGCATCTACACCAAAATGCTCAGAAAGAATATCTGGATGTTCTGCATAATATTGCCCTCTCACGCGAGAAATACGGCGAGGGACATTAAACATATCTTTAGCAAGTTTACAGGCGACTAGATTGACAGCATCCGTCGCTGCACAGGCGACAATTAAATCCGCATCATCTGCACCTGCCTGCATCAGCACCTCAGGCGATGCACCATCTCCATAAACCGCTCGTAAATCAAAGCGTTCTTGCAGGTAACTCAACTGCTCTTTATTCGTATCAACAATAGTGATATCGTTTTTCTCAGACACAAGGTTTTCGGCTACACTTGAGCCTACTCGCCCTGCCCCTATCAGCAGGATTTTCATGGTGTATTATGAACTACGACGACGAGAATCAATACCTAATTGGCGTAGCTTGCGGTACAAGTGTGTACGCTCTAAGCCTGTTTTTTCGGATACTCGCGTCATACTGTGATTCTCACGTTGTAAATGATATTCGAAGTACACGCGCTCAAACTCATCTCGTGCATCGCGCAGAGGCTGATCCAAAGGAATAGACCCCAAGAAACCACTACGAGAAACGTCCTCTGTCCCCACAGATACTGATGGGTTCGTCTGTACCGCAGATACTGACGTAGGTGCATGCGACATGACTGGAGTTGCAACCACAGGTCTAACCGCTACAGTATTTGCTGTATTCGCTGTCACTACTGAGGTTGGTGCCACAAAACTACCTGTTGTTGATGCCGCTGGACGCACAATCGGGCGTTGTAAAACTTGTTGAACCGTTGTTAGTAGCTTATTTAAGGTAATTGGTTTTTCTAAGAAATCCGCTGCACCAATACGTGTTGCCTCAACAGCCGTATCCAAGGTCGCATGACCACTCATCATGACAACTGGCATATCTAGTAAACCCTGTGAGTTCCACTCTCGTAGCAAACTCACCCCGTCTGCATCTGGCATCCAAATATCGAGTAATACTAAATCAGGACGACTATTCAAACGTGCTGCACGTGCTTGAGCGACATTTTCTGCCAACTCAACAGTATGTCCTTGCTCATACAAAATTTCTTGTAAAAGCTCACGAATGCCAATTTCGTCGTCTACTACCAGGATTCTGGCCATATGATTACCTGCCTATAAAATTAAACAGCTTAACTAACAAACTCAACACATTAGATAAATATAAAAGTGTTGTTTTTTTGATTATAACAAAGGGTTTTATTATTTTTTCACTATTCGCGATAAAAGAATGGAAATCTTAGCGCCACCCTCTGGCATATTGGAGACCTCAATTTTACCGTGATGTTCTTCCACTATTTTTCGAACAATGGCTAATCCCAAACCTGTTCCGTGCGGTTTAGTTGTGACATATGGCTCAAAAACCTTTTGCAAAATATTGGAAGGAAAGCCCGGACCTCTATCCTTAATCACAATATGTACGGCTGGACTATTGTCTGTTAAAGAGTCCTCAATATAAGTACATTGTGTCTGAATGGTAATACCCGGATCACTACCAGAGAGTGCCAATCCCTCCATCGCATCCCGTGCATTAGATAATAAATTATTAAAGACTTGTCGTAACTGTGTAGTATCCGCTTGCACCAACGGCAGATTAGGATCTAACTCCAATTTCAATTGTCGATAAAGCAATTCCTCCTCATTACCCTCTGGTGTCCAACCATAGAGTACAGCAATATCAGTGATTAACTCATTGACATTCACTTCTTGGAATTGCGCTGGAGGAGTACGTGCATATTCACGGAAGTCATCCACCATCGTTTTGAGAGAAAACACTTGATTCACAATCGTATTGGTTAGACGGTCCAAGAACTGGCTATCTTGCTCATCCAATTTCGGAGAAAGTTTCATTTGAATCCTCTCTGCCGATAATTGAATAGGCGTGAGGGGATTTTTAATCTCATGTGCAAGGCGACGTGCCACCTCTCCCCACGCCACAGCACGGTTTGCCGAAATAACCTCAGAAATATCATCAAATACGAGAAGATAATTCAACTTATTATCATCATGTCGCAAATGTGTTCCCCTTAACAATAAGGTTAACTCACGCTGATGACCTTGTTCATCTTCATGTTGCAACTCAATCTGCTCTTGCCAATATTGACGTGTAGAACCTACCGCTATATGGGCGGCAAATGCTCGTCGAATCAGCTGATTAAAGGCTTGTAAATGTGCTTTAACATCCAAAGACTTACCCATCACATCACTCAAATCATCGTGCAAAATTGTCTGAGCACCTTTATTCACCCGCACTACATTAAATAACTGGTCTAACACGATAACCCCTGTCGTCAAACCAGCAAGAATACTTTCTAGATACAAATTCGATTGCTCAAGTTTCAAGCGATTATTTTGTACCTGACAACGTGCTTCCTCTAATTGAGATGTCATCAAGTTAAAGGAACGACTTAATTGTCCTACCTCATCACTTTGTTTAGGTTCGGGAATTTGACGATAGTCTCCTGCAGCCACCGCTTGTGTCCCCTCTGCTAAGGTAAGGAGAGGCTCAACCAAACGTTTTGCTAACCATAACGCAATCCCTAACGAGGCAAAGACTGTTAATAACAAGGCCATCGTCAATGTAATCGTAAATAATTGTCGGATACCTCCTCGCGACAAAGCAAGTTCCTCATAGTTACGATAACCCATTTGTACCTCGTTGAGGTTATTGGAAAATGCTTCAGGAACCATCTTGGTTAATTGCAACCAATGTGGTTCGGTTGTGCCAGTTAAATTCGTATCAAGACGACTACTCGTAAATAAAGGCACAATAATCCTTAACTGATACTGAGGACGTTCGCGTCCCCCCTCTTCAGAAACCACCTCCTCAACACCCGCATATTGACGCGATAAACGCAATTGACTCAATAAATTTGCCGATGGCAGTTGAGGTAATAAAGAACCAAACGTTGATGAGGCAAATGCCACTACTTTTGTACCATTGGCTGCGAATACCAATACGTCTGTATTTTGACTATCTTCACGTAAACGGGTCAATGCCGCAGGCAACTCCATATCGTCTACATTACCTAAATTAATGGCCAAACGACGAGTTGCCGACAACAAGTCTTCTCGCATCGTATCTAATGAAGCTTGTCCTAGCGTTAAACCAGACTCCAGCGCACTATCGACTTTAACGTTAAACCACGACTCTACTGATCGTGACATAAACTGTACCGATAACAAATAAATAATCACCCCCGGCACAATGGCAATCACAGCAAAGAAAAAGGCAAACCGAGAAGTGAGTTTTGCTCCAAACTTCTTCTTACGTACTTGTTTTAATAAACCTAATACCAGACTAAAGACCCAGATAAAAAGTGCCAGAGCCAAAACACCATTGAGCAATAATAAGATATCAAATTGCTCTGCAAATCGTGAGGTATTCCCTGCCGAACCAATCAGCAATGCCAATAATACAAAGACTGCGATAACAGCAATAAATAGACTGACCCGCAAGGTCCATTTCACTATGAATTGGGCTTTGCTACCAAAGAATGAAAGTTGAAATTTTTCCATGATGATGAAAATGACCATGCACTACTATTATTGAGTGCGGTTATCTGAAAAGGTCTCGCTAATAGGGAGGTATCTAATCTTAAGCGAATCTTACCCTCATAAACTGTCTGATTCATAAGAGTTTGTTTAAATGGAATCACCCAATCATCCACCTTGGTAATCCGCTGCAAAGCATCTTCCAAGGAAAATTCTCGATACTCACGCTCATCTTGCGAAACACGCCATTCACGTAACAACATATTGTAGCGAATACCTAATGTTCGAGAACCCTCATAAACGATTTGATCAAACCACCATTGCCGAGGACGTTTTAACTGTACATCTAGGGTAAAAAATAAAGGCATCCCTTTATGTAAGGCGACGTTAAGCTCATCACTCAATAATAAATCTAGCTCAAAGGCCAAATTACCCTTTGTAGCTTCTTGTACAGTCATCTCTACAGTACGAAAATTAGCCTGTGACGATAACGCTGCCTTTGCCGGCATGATAAAAACCATTAGATTTATCCACAGCAAGGCTAAGAAAATAAAGTATCTACACCACAGCTTTTTGAAATAAAGCATAGAAGAACCCATCATGTAAAGGACGCAAATTCCCTGTGGTTATCTCAGGCAATAATTGTCCCGGTGCTGCTAGCATTGTCGCATCGCTAAAGGTCTGTTGAATAAATGCCGCTTGCTCTATCCCTTCTTGCGGAAAAATAGAACACGTAATATAAAGAAAATAACCTCCGGGTTTTAAAACTGACCATAGGTTTTTGACAATCATTCGCTGTAATGCTGCCGTTTTAGCCACATCTTTCTCTTGGCGCAACCATTTTATATCAGGGTGACGACGCACAATACCTGATGCGGTACAAGGCACATCTGCCATCACAACATCAAATAACTCACCGTCCCACCACGGCTGCGTTGTTGCGGCATCTGCTTGCAATAAACGTACCTTATCACTAAATAACCCAAGATGATGTAAATTCTCTGCTACCCTTGCCAAACGCTTAGGCTCAATATCGATAGCTGTCATTTGTATATCGGCTCTCTCAAGCAGATGGGCTGTTTTTCCTCCTGGAGCAGCACAAGCATCCAAGACTCGCATACCATCCCGTAAAGGCAATAGACTAGCCGTTAACTGTGCACCCGCATCTTGTACGGCACATAACCCTTGTTCAAACCCGGGAATCTGTTGAACGGGCACAGCTTTATCTAGAATGATAGCGTCTTCTCCATAAAGTTGATGGGATATATTCGCTGCATTCAACTGCTGAGAAAAACTCTCCCGACTGGTTTTACGTCGATTCACACGTAAACTTAAGGGACCAGGGAAATCGGCGACTTTTAATAAACTTTCCCATTTTGTTGGATAGCTCTTTCGAATCAGATTAATCCACCATTGCGGATAGTTAAACTGAACCTCCTCGGATTGCTGTACAGTAGCCCACAAAGTTTCTTGCTCTCGTAAATAACGTCGCAAGCATGCATTGAGTAAACCTTTAAAAGCGGCTGTTTTTTTATGTAATTGTGTTGCTTTGATGGTTTGATCCACAATCGTAAAGTCTTGGTATTGCGGAATACTATGCACCAACTCTCCCTCTGGCATAGGACGACGAGCTACCGTCAATAGACATAAGCTGACCAAGAGCAAAGCATTAACTAAGGGGTTAGGTGCTTTTTTACTCAATAACTGCTGACTCAATGCTTGGGCAGTCGCCAAATGACGCATGCAATAAAAGCTAATCGACTGTACTGCAGCCTTTTGTTCTTTGGGCGTGCTTTCTAAAGCCTCCGTTAAGGATTGACCCGCCAATACTTGACGAACGGCTTGTGCCGACTGAAATAAAACATCCGATAATTTAGGAGTAATCACAATTTTTCTTACGCTATTAAATCCCCCTTAGTTTAACAAATAAAGCGCTGATAACAATCTGCTAAAATATTGCCCAATCAATTTATTTTTAAAGGTTTGCTATGTCTACCCCTAAAGTCGGTTTTGTCAGCTTAGGTTGCCCTAAAGCATTGGTTGACTCTGAACGTATCCTCACCCAATTACGTATGGAGGGCTATGAAGTTTCTCCTTCTTATGAAGGTGCAGATGTCGTTGTGGTCAATACCTGTGGTTTTATTGATAGTGCCAAAGCAGAGTCACTAGACGCTATCGGTGAGGCTTTAGCGGAAAATGGTAAAGTTATCGTTACGGGTTGTATGGGAGTAGAAGAAAATACTATTCGCGAAGTACATCCAAGCGTACTTTCTGTCAGCGGCCCTCAGCAATACGAAGAAGTCGTACGTGCTGTCCATAACGTCGTTCCCCCTAAAAAAGACCACGATCCCTTTGTCGATTTAGTACCTCCTCAAGGTATTAAACTTACCCCTCGCCATTACGCTTATCTTAAAATTTCCGAAGGGTGTAATCACCACTGCAGTTTCTGCATTATCCCTTCTATGCGAGGTATTCTTGTCAGCCGTCCTATTGGCGAAGTGATGGACGAAGCGCAACGTCTTGTTAAAGCGGGAGTAAAAGAATTATTAGTGATTTCTCAAGATACCAGCGCCTATGGTGTAGATATTAAATACCGTAGCGGTTTCTGGGACGGTCGCCCTCTCAAAACCAATATGATTTCACTAGCAGAGGCTCTAGGCTCTATGGGCGTATGGGTACGCTTACACTATGTCTACCCATACCCAAATGTCGATAATATTATCCCTCTCATGGCAGAAGGTAAGGTATTACCGTATTTAGATATTCCTTTCCAACACGCTAGTCCAAAGATTCTCAAACTCATGAAGCGCCCTGCTTTTGAGGATAAAACTCTCGCTCGTATTAAACAATGGCGAGAAATTTGCCCAGACCTTACGATTCGTTCAACCTTTATTGTTGGCTTTCCGGGAGAGACCGAAGAGGACTTCCAATACCTTTTAGACTGGCTGACAGAAGCTCAATTGGACCGTGTCGGCTGTTTTAAATACTCTGATGTCGAAGGAGCGAGTGCCAATGACCTTCCAGACCAAGTTCCCGAAGAGGTCAAACAAGATCGCTGGGAGCGTTTTATGGCACACCAACAAGCCATCTCCGCTGCACGTTTACAACTAAAAATCGGTAAAGAAATCGATGTCATCATTGATGAAATTGATGAAGAAGGTTTCCCTATCGGACGCTCCAGCGCTGATGCACCAGAAATTGATGGTTTGGTTTACTTAGACAAAGAAATCCCTGTCAAAGTTGGCGAGATAGTGCGTGCCATCGTGACCGATGCTGATGAATATGATTTATATGCAGATATCATTCGCGCCCTATAAATCGTTGCGGGTCACTCCATAAAAAACAAGCCTCAGTCATATAAAACTGGGGCTTATCCTTTTGACACTATAGCGCTACAAAAATAAACGGGTACAACAATACTTAACGCTTATAACCATTCACAAAATCTTTAGCTAACTGGCGTTTACCTCCTGCTTTTTGCAACTCCAGAATACGCAATACGCCATTAGCCGTCGCCACATCAATACCGTCTGCGCTAGCCGCTAACACAGTACCTGCCTCCGCTTTCGATTCTGTACTCAACACTTGTGCACGCCAGACTTTGACTGGCTCTGCTAAACCTGCCAACGGCAGCACAACCCCCGGCACTGGATTAAAAGCACGAATTTTACGCCATAATGTCACCGTATCCATATCCCAACGTAAATGACCTTCGGCTTTTTCTAATTTAGCGGCATAAGTCACCCCCTCTTCTGGCTGAGGAATAGCTGGTAATTGACCGATTTGATGTAATACCTCCACAATCGCTTGCGCACCTAACTCTGCTAATTGATCATGTAATTCGGCCGCTGTTTGCTCCACAATCGCCACACGCTTTTCAAGTAATACATCGCCGGTATCCAAACCAATCGCCATTTGCATAATGCCAACCCCGGTTTCAGCATCACCTGCCTCAATAGCACGTTGAATAGGTGCAGCGCCCCGCCAACGCGGTAATAGACTTGCATGAATATTTAAACAACCATATTTTGGCAAATCTAACACCCATTGGGGCAAAATCAGTCCATAAGCAGCAACGACCATCACATCGGGCTGTATAGCTTCTAATACGCCTTTTGCATAAGCTGCATCCTCGGGATACTTACCATCTAAACGTAAACTTAACGGTTGTAATACCTCTACACCTTGTGCTAAAGCCTCTTGTTTAACAGGACTCGCCTGTAACTTCATCCCCCTTCCTGCTGGACGATCTGGCTGAGTCATCACTAGAGGCACCTCAAAATCTGCTTCAAGAATCGCTTTATAAGCTAAGCGTGCAAACTCTGGTGTTCCTGCAAATACCACTTTTAACTTTTTCATCATTCTTCTCTTACTAAAGTATCCTTACTCTCATCGTGGCAAAGATACATCAAATCTTTTTTATAAACTGAGAATAATTCTACATTACTAAATCTTCACTTTTCCTCAATTTTAAGACTTCCTTAAGGATTAATGCATTATAAATATATAAAGTAACCATCTCTCAATACAACAGAGGTAAAAAGGACTTCAACGATGGAAAGCATTCCCGTCCACCAAGACAATTTAGCCCTAGCACGTAAACGTGCGGCATCCAAATCCACTTGGGTGAGTGTGATAGTGAATTTACTACTCAGTATTGCACAAATTATTATTGGCATTTTCTCCGCCTCCACCGCCTTAATTTCAGATGCCATCCATTCTCTATCAGATTTAGTGTCAGACTTTGCGGTACTCATTGCAAATAAATTCTCAGACTCACCTGCCGATGAAAGTCATCCCTATGGGCATTATCGCTTTGAAAATATTGCCAGTCTTTTTATTGGTTTACTTTTACTCGCGGTAGGTGTCAGCATGATTTGGAATGGTGGCGAACGCTTACTAAGTGGCACGGCAAATCTCCCTGCAATTCACTATTCGGCGTTAATCGTCGCCGGCATCGTCTTAATTGCCAAAGAGCTTCTTTTTCGCTATTTACTCGCTGTCGGTAAGAAGGTAGACTCCTCTATGTTAATTGTCAATGCATGGCATGCACGCTCAGATGCTTTATCTTCACTCATTGTTTTAATTGCAATTGCCGCTAATCTCGTGGGTATCAATTGGGCAGATATTGTTGCTTCTATTATTGTAGGCGCTATGATTACTAAAATGGGTGGCGAGTTTACATGGAAATCTATACATCAATTAAGTGACCATGCCACAGATGAAGAAGAACGCAAACTCATTGAGCAGACCATTATAAGCACACCAGGTATTTCAGGATTTCATCATTTGCGCACCCGCAAATCAGGTGATTTTACGCATATTGATGTACACCTTGAATTCCCCGGGACTATGTCTGTAAAAGAGGCTCATGAGATAGCTTTAGACGTGAGTAATCGCTTAAAATCCAAGAAACATAATATTATTGAAGTAGTCACTCACTTTGACCCCATCTAAAGCGTCATATCCCTACGATCACCTTCGCTGGGCGTAGTAAAATAGCCATTATCAGAATACAAAGGAAGAAATTATGCAGTTCAAAGATTATTTAGCCACATTTCCAAGCATTGATCATTTATCAGGATTAGATATTCTTAATGAAAAGGGTGATACTGTCCACCATATTCCTGCTGTTGAAGGCAAATTAGGCTCTCTTAAACTTTATTATGCTCTGGCAACGAAGTTTAACCATCAATTAAATGCCACGTCAGCAGAACAAGGAATCACTTGGTTCGCTGAACACGTTGAAGAGGCCAAAAAGAATGTCGGCCATCACCCGAATATCGATTTATTACTTAATGTTATTTCAAAAAACTTGAAATTAGTCTTAAAACCTATCGAAAAATAATCGACTTATTCTATCTTCTTCACTGCATTTTAAACATTGCGATTTTTAAATTGCAGTGAGATATGGGCAAAAGCGATTTGTAATTCCTTCGTGCCGCCTTGAAATACCACAGGGCGGCCTTTTTTAACAAAAACAACGAGGCGCTTAGAAGCTAAAAGCGGCACAAACTTCGCAAACGTCACATCTTCCCATTTGACTTCTCGTTGCGTAATCCATGTCTGATGCAAACCCTTTTCTGAGATGGTTGTTTTTGCCTTAACCATATAGTATGTGATAACCAATAAGGCAATAAATACAATAAGAATAGTCAAACCCCCAATATTCTTAAGACTATCAAACCCTACTTTTGAAATCGCCAGACCTGTTTGAATCACAATCACCACTAGCATCAGTACTGCAGCCGCTTTTACCCATTTTGGCCAAGCATCACCACTAATGGGCAAACGACCTATAGTTGCTTTAATTTGTGCCTGCTCCTCTGCAGTCAACGGGGTAAAAATCATCATAACAGGTCTATCCTATGACTATAAAAGCGTCAAGTATAGCATTAGCTACATGCCGCATTAGCCCGTTTGGTTAAAATGGCACGACCGACACGACTCGCATTGGCACGATTCAGATGTCGAGAAATAAAATCACCTGCCTCAATTACCTTATCCAAATTAATGCCTGTTTCAATCCCCATACCATGCAACATATAAAGCACATCTTCAGTTGCTACATTGCCTGTTGCACCTTTAGCATAAGGACAGCCTCCCAAGCCCGCAACGGAAGAATGGAAAATCTGAATACCTGCACGCATCGCTGACAGAATATTTGCTAAGGCCTGACCATAGGTATCATGAAAATGACCTGCTACCTGCTTAGGATCCACAATTTCGGTCACTCTAGACATCACCTCATAAACTTGACCCGCCGTGCCCACGCCAATCGTATCAGCAATATCAAACTCTTGCACCCCTAAAGCTTTCATCCGTTTAACCACATCAAGTACAGCGTCAATAGGAACCTCACCTTGATAAGGACAACCAAATGCGGTACTAATACTCGCACGCAGACGAATCCCTTGTGCTAAAGCTGCCTCCGCGACAGGCTCAAAACGTGCAATAGACTCAGCAATGGAACAGTTAATATTTTTCTGAGAAAACGCCTCACTCGCTGCACCAAAAATTACGACCTCATCCGCTTTAGCAGCAACTGCCCCCTCAAAGCCTTTTAAATTAGGTGTCAATACAGAGTAAATAACCCCTTGCTTGCGTGTAATCTGCTCCATGACTTCTGCACCATCCGCCATTTGCGGCACCCACTTAGGGGAAACGAAAGAAGCTGCCTCAATATTGGGAAAACCGGCATCCGTCAGTCGATTAATTAACTCTACTTTGACTTCTGTCGGTACAAACTCTTTTTCATTTTGTAATCCATCACGAGGACCTACTTCTACTATTTTTACTTTAGATACTTGCATATAATCTCCTAATTATGCTGTGCCGTGTTTTTGCTGATAACGCCCATCCACCAAACGAACAATCAACCCTTGCAATTCCATAGCGATTAATAATTGACTCATCTGTGCGTCATCTATGGCTAATTTTTCTTGTAAGACGGCCGGTACTATTGGGTCAAACCCTATCATAGCCAAAATTTGCTGAAACTCAATAGGGATATCCCCTTTCTTCTGGGAAATTTCATCTGGCTGAGGTGCTGCCACACGCACAGGATGCCCCAATTCCTCAAAAATATCTTGCCCTGTTTCGACGAGTTTGGCGCCTTGGCGAATCAGCTGATGACAGCCCCGCGATAATGGCGAGTGGATAGAACCCGGTATGGCAAAAATCTCTTTCCCCAAGTCGCCTGCCAATCTTGCGGTAATTAAAGAACCGCTTTTTTGAGCTGCCTCTACCACCACGACACCTCGAGATAAACCAGCCACAATGCGATTACGCATTGGAAAATGATGTGCAGCGGAACGCGTATCCAAAGGGAACTCACTAATCAAAGCGCCATTTTTTTTAATCTGCCACGCCAAATCACGATGCTCAGCAGGATAAATACGATTAATTCCTGTACCCATCACTGCGATAGTAGCGCCAAACTGTCCAGAGGCCAATGCCCCCTCATGAGCAGCTGCGTCAATCCCTTTTGCTAACCCACTAATAACGCACCAATCTTGCTGTGCAAGATACTTAGCAAAGGCATGCGCATTTTGTTCTCCACCCAAAGTAGCATGCCTTGCTCCAACAATGGCAATCGCTTGTTTCTGAAAAACCTCTATCTGACCATCCAGATACAATAAAATAGGGGGATCATGGGTATCTAATAAACTCTGCGGATAAGCATTATCCGCTAAAGTAAGAATATGATGCTCAGGGTCTTTTTGTAGCCACTCCACTGTTTTATTAATCTGCTCTTGAATGGCTAAAGAACAAGGCTCTCTTAATTGCAACGCTAGTTTTTCACCCACGATAGACATTAACTCCGTAAACTTTGCCTCAAAAATTTGTTGTGGCAAACCAAAGCGGGCTAATAAATTCTTAGCTCCTACAGAACCAATACCCGGCTCCAAGGTTAAACGCAACCAAGCATATAACTCAGTTTCTGAATGAGCAATTAAGGCATTATTTTGCATAAAAACAGTCCTTTGATGTATTCTTTTAATTATAAGGACAAAATCATTTCTGTTGATGATAGGAGTATTAACTTGTCCATTCGTATTTCTACTATAATCTAATCTTTATCCTATTGGTTTCAATTACTTATGGCACTTCTTCCTATTCTACATTTTCCTGATCCTCGTCTACAGATTGTGGCAAAACCTGTTGAACAAATTGATGACCGTATTCGTCAATTGGTTAAAGATATGGCAGAAACGATGTACGAAGCTTCAGGTGTCGGTTTGGCTGCCACCCAAGTAGATGTGCATGAGCGTGTTGTTGTGATTGATGTGTCAGAAGAAGGTAATCAGCTACGTGTACTCATTAATCCCGAGATTATCTGGCGTAGTGAAGAAATGATTGTCTACGAAGAGGGCTGTCTTTCTGTACCCAGTATCTATGACAAAGTGGATCGCCATGCCGAAGTCAAGGTTCGCGCCCTTAACGAAAAAGGTGAAGAATATGAATTCCATGCCGATGGTCTACTCGCCGTCTGCGTACAACATGAACTTGATCATCTTTTAGGCAAAGTGTTTGTCGAACGCTTATCCCCTTTAAAGCAAAGTCGCATTAAGACAAAGATTAAAAAACAAGCTCGCCAGAATATGTAATGATGAAAATACTCTCTATCCAATCCCTTGCCCTTGCACTAACGTCCACTTTATTTGTGGCCTGTGCACAAGCCGAAAGTGCTGTGGAATTTGCCTGCAAAGCGCCTAGTGAAATTAATGATGAGCAATTTAAAAGTCTCGTTACTTTAGGTGCTCAGTTGGCGAATAATCAAAGTAAGCTTAATCTGCCTTCTAACTGTACAGAAAACGTCAACGTAGTCGATAAAACAGTTCGTAATCCTTATCGTTTGGCATTACAGGTAGCGGCACAACAAAAATCCCCTAGTGATTTAGCGACAGCGTTGGCAGAACAACAAACCCCTAATATGCCCTTAGATCAAAAAGCTCAGCTACATTCAGAATGGTTGCGCAGTATTAAGGTAGCCTGTGGTGATCATCTTGCCTGTGTAAAACAAACGATTAATGCTATCCCTAATTTTAGCGTTGCAGAAAGCCCTATTTTTTGTGCCTTTACGCGTATAGCGGATTACTCTGTACAAATGCACTTCCAGCAACAACCTAAACCTAGCTACCCTGTGGCGTGCCTAGGTCATAGTACACTTACGGCTGGCGCAGGCTTATCACCTATGCAAGACTGGTTTGAAGCCTATAAATTACTCGGTAAATAAGTCCTCTCGGCTTATTGGTGCAAAACCACCGATATTTACTCACACCCCCCATAGTTAGTTGATGCTTAACTTATGGGGGGTTAGCTCATTTAAGATGAGCCTAGTTTATTTGAACAAGGTGCCTATTCTTTATTCATAGGATAACTTAATCATAAGAACGTGCATCTTCAATCACTAGACCATCATTCTTAATCTCACCCTCATTCTTATAAACAACCGCCGTACGTAGCTTAATAAACTCTTTAATCGACTCCAAAATAGCGGCAGTCAAGGTATCGCTAGGTGTTTGTTTAGTTTCTACAAATAAACTCACCTCATCTTTACCTGTTGCTCCTGTCACGACTAGGCGAGCTCGCTTAATCTCAGGATGACGTTTTACCACCTTATCAACTAAACTCGGATGAACCATCGCCCCTCTCACTTTAACGGATTGATCCGCACGTCCCATCCAACCTTTAATCCGTCGATTCGTACGTCCACAAGGAGAGTTCCCTGGCATAATGACCGATAAATCACCCGTACCAAATCGTAATAAAGGATAGTCTGGATTGAGTGTGGTGACGACAACCTCGCCTACTTCGCCGTCGGGCACAGGGTCATTGGTACCCGGTTTGACAATCTCCAGAATAATATCTTCTGCAATCACTAAACCGTCACGCGCTTTTGTTTCATACGCGATTAAGCCTAAATCTGCCGTACCATACGCCTGATAACCATCAACCCCCTTGTCAGCAAACCATTTTTGCAATGAAGGAGGAAAGGCTTCAGCAGAAAATAAAGCATGCTTAATCGAGGAAATATCCACACCAAGTTCTTCCGCTTTTTCAATAATAATCCGTAAAAAGCTAGGTGTCCCTGTATAAGCATGAGGTTTTAAATCATGAATGGCAGTGACTTGCATTTCTGTCTGTCCCACACCTGCAGGAAATACAGTCGCCCCAATGGCTAAAGCAGCACTCTCAAACATCGAACCCGCGGGTGTAAAGTGGTAGGCAAAGCAATTATGCACTAGCATCCCTTTACGAACACCGGCAGCATATAAAGCACGTGCCATACGCCAATAATCGGTACGTGCGACTTCGGGTTCAAAAATAGGGCCCGGAGAGCAAAAAACACGCGCAGCCTGCCCCCAACCAACGGCTGAAAATCCACCAAAAATCCGCTGCTTCTCATCATCAGTAGCGGCTAACGTTTGTCTCGCTTCTGTCTGCGCCTTTAATAGCTCATACTTACGTATAACAGGAATCGCGGCCAAATCCGCTCGACTATTCAAGTTAGAGATATTAATGCCCTCGATTTGCTTAGCCAAGGCAGGCACCTTATCTCCGAGCTGTCTTAAATTATCACGCAAAACGCTAAATAGCTGTAACTCTCGCTCTTCTGCTGATAAAGTTTCTTGGGAGTCATAAAAATCTTTAGACATTATTCTCGCCCCCAATACTAGGCTAACCAACGCTTACGGCGACGATAGAACTTCGTATCCTTAAAGCTCTTGCGATTACCGCTGTCTAAACCTAGATAGAACTCTTTAACGTCTTCATTATTGGCTAAATCTTCGGCCGTCCCGTCCATCATCACACGACCACTTTCTAGAATATAACCGTAGTCAGCATAACGTAAAGCGATATTGGTATTTTGTTCGGCTAGTAGGAAACTCACTTTTTCGCGTGTATTTAAATCACGCACAATCTCAAAAATCTCTTCTACAATTTGTGGTGCTAGACCCATTGACGGCTCGTCTAATAAAATCATATTAGGATTTGCCATTAGCGCACGCCCAATCGCTGCCATCTGCTGCTCACCACCAGAGGTATAACCCGCCTGACTAGTACGACGTTGTTTAAGGCGAGGGAAATATTGATACACCATATCTAATGAGGCTTCAATCTCACCTTTACTAGCATTGCGTGTATAAGCCCCTGTTAATAGGTTTTCTTCGATACTTAAATGACCAAAACAATGACGCCCTTCCATTACTTGGATAACGCCTCGTTTTACCAAATCCGCTGGCGTCATATCCTCGATACGCTCTCCACGATAAGTAATACTGCCCTTGGTCACTTGACCACGCTCACTGTGCAACAAGTTAGAGATTGCTCTTAAGGTCGTTGTTTTGCCAGCACCATTAGCACCTAATAAAGCAACAATTTTTCCCTCTGGCACGACTAAAGAGACTCCTCGTAGCACTAAAATCACATGGTTATAAATCACCTCAATACCGTTTACATCAAGTAAAACTTTAGGTGCTTGTGTATCAACAGTTTGCGTGTTTGTCATAAAAAATCCTTTGCTTTTATAAGGTGAGTATGTATTACTACACACCCACCCTCTCATTGCATCAATGATTAAGACTGTTCAACAGAACAATCACGTTTTTCAACTTTCTTCTCAGCTGCGTATTTTTCAGCTTCTGATTTCACTAATGGATCAACGAATGATTTATCTGCTTGGAACCAGTTATCAGACGTTAAGACAAACTTCGCACCGTCCCATTGACGAATACGCGCCCAGTCAGTACCCATATGGTTAGCGCATGATGTTTGAACTGGACGAACCATCTTATCAAAACCGATTTCTTTTAAACGCTCTTCGGTTAAGTTCAAGTTTTCGAAGCCCCAACGTACTTGCTCTGGTGTCATATGTTTGCCAACACCAAATTTTTCTTGTGCTGTACGGATAGCCTCAACTTGTAGCATCGAAATCACCATACCACGGTTATACGCCATCGTGCCAAAGCTGTCTGTTTTAGACGCAACACCTTTATCAAATACATGCTTTTGCATATCTTCGAATACGCGGCCGCTGGTATCCCCTGTATCATGGATGGTGACTGTGTTATAGCCCTTAGCCACAGCACCTAGATCCTTAACATCACTTTCAGAGCCTGCCCACCAAATGCCATACATCTTATCGCGCGCATAGCCTGTTGATTGAGCTTCACGAATAGCCGTCGGTGTCATAATACCTGCACTCCATAATAAGACGTAGTCAGGACGGCGTTGACGAATATTTAACCATGTAGATTTTTGCTCTACACCCGGTGCAGCTACTGGATAGATGATTAATTCAAAACCATTTGCCTCTGCACGTGCTTTTAAAAGAGGGATAGGTTCTTTACCATAAGGAGAGTCATGATGAACCAAGGCAATTTTCTTACCTTTAAGCTTATCCATACCGCCTTCACGACGAGCGATATCTTGAATCATCACATCAGCGGCTGTCCAATAGGTACCCAATAATGGGAAGTTCCATTTGAAAACCGAACCATCCGCTGATTGTGATAGACCATAACCTACTGTTTGAATGGTCACTTTATCGATAGGCGCTTTATCTGATACCGCAAAGGTAATCCCTGTTGATTGAGAGTCAAAACCTGATGCACCGCCGTTAGCATTTTTTAGACGTTCATAACACTCAACACCACGGTCTGTCGCATAGCCAGTCTCACACTCTTCAAAACGGAGTTTGACACCATTAACACCGCCGTCACGCTCATTAACAAGACGTAAATAGTCAATTTTACCGTCTGCCCAAGGAATACCTAATGGTGCAAATGAACCCGTACGGTAAGTCATCAACGGTACAAATTGCTCTTGAGCATAGACAACTGTACCTGTCCATAACGTACCTAAAGCGACTGCTGTTGCTAAAACTTGCTTTTTCATAGTTTATCTCCTCCGAAAGATTTCGGTTATCTAAGAGTTTAAATAGTGGCCAGTCTTACGCCGACCTTTTAATTAATACCATCCATCACCTTAGTGAGGGAAAGGCCAAATACGTAGTTTCTCGCGCATAATAGCCCATAATTTAGCTAATCCGTGCGGTTCTACAATTAGGAAAAACACGATAAGGGCACCAAACACCATATGTTGAATATGATCAATCGTGTCTACCGCTAAAGGAATACCTAAAAACTCAGGGATACGCGTGAGTAAAATGGGAATTAATACGATAAACGCCGCCCCAAAGAAACTACCTGCAATAGAACCTAAACCACCAATAATCACCATAAAGAGTAATTGGAATGAGCGGTTAAGATCGAAAGCTAATGGTTCCCATGAGCCTAGGTGGATATACCCCCATAGTGCACCGGCAATACCAACGATGAATGAACTGACGGCAAAGGCGGTTAATTTGGCATACATAGGACGGATACCAATCACCGAAGCCGCAACGTCCATATCACGAATGGCCATCCACTCACGACCAATTGCACTACGCACAAGGTTTTTGATGAGTAAAGCAAAAATCACCACTAAAATTAATACAAAGATGTATTTCTGAACTGGTGTTTGTACGGGCAAACCAAAGAAGTCCAGCTGTGGTACAGAAACGCTACCAGACGTTGAATAGTTGGTAAAGAAAGGGATACGTAAGAATGTCCAATCCACAAAGAATTGTGCAGCTAACGTTGCTACCGCAAGATAAAGTCCTCGAATACGCAAACTCGGTACACCAAAGACAATACCTACGAGCATCGCGAAGAAACCACCGAGTAGAATTTGCACAATCAATGGTAACTCAGGAATACGCACCCCAAAATTCCACGCTGCATAGGCACCGACAGCCATAAATGCACCTGTACCCAACGATATTTGTCCGCAATAACCGACTAATACATTAAGCCCTAAGGCGGCTAGCGAAAGAATCAAGAACGGAATTAAAATACCACTCAAGAAATAATCACTCGCCACAAACGGCACAACAAATAGGGCGACGGCTATTAATAATAAGATAAATACACGGTCCTGTAAGATCGGAAAAATCTGCTGATCGCTCCGATAACTTGTTTTAAATTGACCATTTTCACGATAAAACATAATATTTTCCTTTTCGTTCGAGTGGATTACACACGGTCAATGATTTTTTCACCGAATAAGCCTTGTGGACGGAATAGTAAGAAGACAAGGGCTAAAACATACGCAAACCAAATCTCAATACCACCACCTAAGAATGGACCTAGATAAGCCTCAGATAACTTTTCACCCACACCGATAATCAAACCACCGATAATCGCGCCGGGTACAGAAGTTAAACCACCCAAAATCACCACAGGTAACGCACGAAGTGCTGCGGTTGATAAGGTAAACTGCACACCAAATTTAGAGCCCCAGATAATACCTGCCACTAAAGCAACAATACCTGCCACTGCCCAAACGATGATCCAAATACGATTTAAAGGAATACCAATAGACTGCGCCGCTTGGTGATCATCAGCCACCGCACGTAAAGCACGACCTGTCGTGGTATATTGGAAGAACAAGGCAAGTACCACAACAAGCGCCGCTGAAATCGCTGCTGCCGTTAGGTCCTCTAAATTAATTAATACGCCACCTTCGAACATACTATCTAAGATAAAGGCAGGATCTTTTGGCATACCGACATCAATCGAATAGACTGAACTACCGAATAATGTTTGACCTGCACCGTCTAAGAAGTAGCTAATCCCTAATGTCGCCATTAATAGCGTTGTCGCCTCTTGGTTAACCAAATGACGCAATACAAAACGCTCAATTAAAATCGCCACAATACACATTAGAACTGCTGACACCACAAATGCTAAGATGTTGGCAAGTAACATACTCTCAAAACCTAACCACTCAGGAATCCAGGTTGAGAAACGTGCCATCGATAAGGCTGCTACTAATACCATTGCCCCTTGAGCAAAGTTAAATACACCCGATGCTTTAAAGATTAAAACGAAACCTAAACCAACGAGCGCATATAACATGCCGCTCATGAGACCACCAAATAATGTTTCTAAAAAATATCCCATGATTGACCTCAGTGCTCTACGCCTAAATAAGCGCGAATAACTTCCTCATTAGTACGAACCTCTTCTGGCGTACCATCACCAATTTTCTTACCGTAGTCAAGTACTACAACACGATCAGAAATATCCATGACCACACCCATATCGTGTTCGATTAACACAATTGTAGTGCCAAACTCATCATTAACATCAAGAATGAAGCGACTCATGTCTTGCTTTTCTTCGATGTTCATACCTGCCATTGGCTCGTCTAATAGTAATAAACGAGGCTCCATTGCTAAAGCACGCCCTAAGTCCACCCGTTTTTGTAATCCATATGGCAAGCGACCTACAGGTGTTTTACGATAGGCTTGAATCTCTAAGAAATCAATAATGTTCTCAACATATTCGCGGTGTTCAATCTCCTCTTTTTCCGCACCAAAGATACGGAAAGCTTGTGAAAGGATACCGCTCTTCATGCGAAGATTACGACCACTCATAATATTATCGAGTACACTCATCCCTTTAAATAGGGCTAAGTTCTGGAATGTCCGCGCAATACCCATTTCAGCCGCACGACGAGGACTCATTTTGTCAAAGTTCTTACCGTCAAAAACAATCTTGCCTTCTTGTGGGGTATAAACGCCATTAATCACGTTAAGCATTGAACTCTTACCCGCACCGTTTGGACCGATAATCGAACGGATTTCATGTTCTTTCACATTGAAAGAGATATTGGTCAGCGCCTTAACGCCTCCAAATGACAGCGAAATACTTTGCATATCCAAAATAACATCGCCGATTTTCTTTTCGTTTGTTTGATGCATATTAGACCGCCTTTGCTGTGTTAACTACTTTCGCTGGAGAGATACGTAAATCCGCACTAATCTTGCCTTTACGACCATCCTCATACTTCACTTCAGTTTCAATGTATTGAGATTCTTTGCCTTCAAATAAAGCCTCAATTAACACCTTATATTTCTCTGCAATAAAGTTACGACGGACTTTACGTGTACGCGTTAATTCATCATCATCTGGATCTAACTCCTTATGCAAAATAAGGAAGCGATGAATTTGTAAGCCTTGCAACTGCTCATCTTGTGCCACATCCACATTGACTTGATCAATACACTCACCAATCAGTTGATAGACTTCTGGCTTAGATGCTAAGTCTGCATAACCTGCATAAGCGAGTCCTCGACGTTCTGCCCAGTTCGCTACGGCCTCTAAATCAATATTAATAAATGCTGTAACAAACTCTTTATTAGCACCAAAGGCAACCGCTTCTTTGATAAATGGGAAGAATTTCAATTTATTCTCCACATACTTCGGTGCAAATAAACGACCATCCACTAAGCGACCAACATCTTTCGCACGATCAATAATTTTTAAATCACCATTGGCATCTAAGAAACCTGCATCACCTGTGTGATACCAGCCATCTTCCGTAAAAGACTCGGCCGTTGACTCTGGGTTACGATAATATTCGCGGAACAGTCCTGGGCTCTTCACTTGTACTTCACCATTATCAGCGACACGGATTTCTACACCTTCAACTGGCGCACCTACAGTATCCGCACGAACCTGACCATCTTTTTGGACACAGACAAACACAGAAGTTTCTGTCGAACCGTAGAGCTGCTTTAAATTAATCCCAATGGAGCGATAGAAAGTAAATAAATCAGGACCAATCGCCTCACCCGCCGTATACGCCACACGTACACGACTCATTCCCAAGGCATTACGCAATGGACCATACATCAATAAATCACCTAAGGCATATTTCAAACGGTCTAAAGCACCAACAGGCTCTTTGTCGAGAATCTTCGTGCCAACGCGTTTAGCTAATCCCATGCATTTTTTATAAAGCCATTGTTTAAGCTTACCTGCATCCTCCATACGAATAGTGACCTGTGTAAGCAACTCTTCCAATACCCGTGGAGGTGAGAAATAATAGGTAGGACCCACATCATGCATATCAATAGACACCGTGCTAGGTGACTCTGGATGATTAACGGTAAACCCTGTCGTCAGCGCCTGAGCATACGAGAACATATTTTGACCAATCCATGCTGGTGGCAAATACGCTAACACTTCCTCTTTATCCGTCAAGCCTTCCATGCGCTCAATCACTCGAGCACGGTTAATCAAGGCATGATGGGTTAATACTACACCTTTAGGCTTACCTGTCGTACCCGATGTATAGAACATCGCTGCAGCATCTTGAGGCTCAACACTCTCAACAGCAGCCATGTACGCATCAGGATGCGCTTTAGCATAGGCATTACCACGTTCAACGATTTGCTCAAAAGAACAAATCATATCCTCTTTATAGTTACGTAAACCCCGTGGGTCATCATAAACCACCAACTCTAAAGCAGGCACTTGCTCTCTCACCTCAAGCATCTTATCCACTTGCTCTTGGTTTTCGACAACTACAATACGTAAGTCCGCATCCTTTAGAACATGCACCATCTCTTGGGCAACCGCATCCTGATACATAGGCACAGGAATACCGCCCACTGACTGAGCAGCCATCATCGCAATATACAAACGAGGACGGTTTTCACCCACAATACCAACGTGCTCTCCCTTTTTGACACCTAAATCAAGAAAAGCATTCGCTACCGACTTTACCTGCGCTGCAACATCAGCCCATGTAAATGTCTGCCAAATCCCTAAGTCCTTCTCTCGCATTGCCGCTTGGTTAGGACGCTCTTTTGCATGCTTGAGCAGCAATCTAGGGAAAGTTTCCTTATCCATAGCATTCGCCATGTGCGTCTCCTTTTTGGATTAGTTTTTCTACTTATTGCAAAAGTACCGTATTAACGCTACTCTAATTGTCATCTTGGTGACAATTTAAGCCTTTTTTAGGGTAAGTCCTTATGAGTATTTTCACTAATTACGATACAAAATGGTTTAACGTTTTAACCACAGAACAGCAATCTCGCGTACTGCAAACCATCGTTATCCATGCTGTACCAGCAGGAACGATGATTGAACAAAAAGGGGATTTGGCGACCAATTGGATGGGGGTTTTAGAAGGACTAGTCAAAGTCTCTGTCGGTAATGCTGATGGCAGAATTACCTCTCTCACAGGTATTCCTGCTGGTGGTTGGTTTGGCGAAGGAAGTCTGATTAAAAAAGAGGTTCGACGCTATGATGTCTTTGCTTTGCGCGACTCAAAAATCGCTAAGCTACCACTCACCACGTTTAATTGGCTATTAGATAATAGCATTCCCTTTAATCGTTTTTTACTTGAGCAACTAAATGCTCGCGTCAGTCAATTCATTGGTCGTACAGAGAGTGATCGTCTTTTAAATGCAGATGATCGTGTTGCCGCTTGCCTCGCTGAGCTCTTTAACCAAGACCTCTATCCAAACACTAGTTTACGACTAGCCATTACCCAAGAAGAAATAGGCTACTTAGCTAAACTCTCGCGCCAACGCACCAATATTGCACTTAAAAATCTAGAGCAAAAACATATTATTCGTGTCGAATACGGTGCATTACATGTGCTGGATTTAGACCGCTTAAAGAACTCTTATAAACATGATTAGGCTGATGGTGGATAATGGCGAGCCCCAAAAATCGCACTACCAATGCGTACCTCAGTAGCCCCTTCTGCAATCGCCAACTCAAAATCCCCACTCATCCCCATCGATAAGACAGGCAATGGCAAGCCTGTCTGTTGTCGCATTTTTTCGGACAACTCTCGCACTTGCCGAAAGCACTCACGCACCACTTGACTATTCGTACTATTTTCGGCAATGGTCATAAAGCCTTTAATCCGTAAAGTATCAAATCCTTTTAATGCGTCTAGAAAAGTAGGCACTTCTTCAGGTAGCATTCCTGTCTTACTTTCTTCTGTACTTGTTTTGACCTGAATCAAAGCATCTAATGCTCGTCCCTCTTGTTGTAGGCGTTTATCCAACGCAACCGCCAACTCTATACGATCCAAAGACTGAATTTCATCGGCGTATTTCGCTACTTCCTTAGCCTTATTAGTTTGCAAATGCCCGATAATCACCCAACTTAAGTGTAAATCTGCCAATTCCTGCGCTTTTTGTTTTAGCTCCTGAGCTTTATTTTCACCAAAACGGCGATAACCTAATTGAGCAGCCTGTGCCACGACCTCTGCAGAAAACGTCTTACTTACAGGCAAAAGACTGACCGATGATGGCTCTCTCCCTACCTTTTCACAAGCCGCAACTAATTGTGCTGTCACGATTTTAAAGTTTTCTGCTAACATCATTTCACTCCTTTATATGACACCTATTATTTTAATACAAACCACAAAAACTACTCACCTACGCTGAAAAACATTAAAATCAAAGCATTAACGATTTTTTATGAAGAGAAAATGAGTCAAGCATTAGAAAAAATGGTTCAACAACTTTCGGTTCAACCATTAAAACCCGATGTTTTTCAAGGTGACAGTACAGATCTTTTTGGTAATGGTCGCATTTTTGGTGGTCAAGTATTAGGACAGTCATTGATGGCTAGTTCACTCACTGTGCCACCTGAACGCCAAATTCACTCTTTACATAGCTACTTTGTCCGTCCCGGTGATGTGAGCAAACCTATCCGTTTTGAAGTAGAACGTGTCCGTGATGGCGGTACATTCTCTAATCGTTTGGTCGCTGCATACCAAGACGATAAGCATATTTTCACCATGGCGGCGAGCTACCAAATTGAAGAACCCGGTTTTGAGCATTTTGATGCGATGCCTGCCGATATCCAAGGTCCAGAGAACTTTATCTCAGAAAAGGATCTTGTCAAACAAATTCCTTTCCCCCTTCCTAAGTCACTCACAAAACGACATATTGAGGACAGTAATCCGATTGAAATCCGCCCAGCGCATCCCGATCGCATTCTCAAAGGGGGGGATTACCCTGCTTTCACCTATTGCTGGTTCAGAGCAAATGGGCACTTAGACCCTGAAAACACCTTATTGCATAAGGTCACCTTTGCTTACCTGAGTGATTTTTATCTCTTATTTACGAGCTTACTTCCTCACCAACAAAGTAGCTTTGATCCCAAAATGCAAATGGCAAGCCTAGACCATGCAATTTGGTATCATCGACCTATCAATCTTAATGAATGGAATGTGTATGTCTTAGAGTCACCTAATGCTTCAGGTGCTCGCGGACTGTCATTCGGTAAAGTATATAACCAACAAGGTCAATTATTAGCGACCACGGCACAAGAAGGCTTAATCCGCAATACGACACGTTTTGGTAGTTCAGAATAACTATGTTAGATCTTTTTATTATTCTCTTTCTGATTTTTATTAACGGCCTTTTTGCTATGTCAGAAATTGCCGTTGTATCATCAAAACGTATGCGCCTGCAAAAGCTCGCTGATGAAGGCAGCAAGGCGGCAAAAGCGGCGCTTAATCTTGCGGATGGCCCCAGCCGATTTCTATCTACCGTACAAATTGGCATTACCCTGATTGGTATTTTTAACGGTGCTTTCGGTGAGGCCTCATTGGTTTCTCGGCTAGCCCCTGCGATTGAGCATATCTTTGGGGATTTCGCCTATCAAGTTGCCCTCGCCATTGTGGTGATAGGAATTACCTTTGCTTCGTTGATTTTTGGTGAGTTAGTGCCTAAACGTATCGCCATGCACTACCCAGAACGTGTAGCCATGCTGATTGCTCTACCGATGACATGGCTATCACGCATTGTATCGCCTTTTGTTTGGGTACTATCGATTAGTACCGACTTCGTCTTACGCCTACTCGGTATGTCAGGCAAACAACAAGACTCCCTCACCGAAGAAGACATCAGCGGTATCCTACACGAAGGTGCCAGTGCAGGTTTATTCGAGAAAACCGAACACGAAATCGTTGCTCGTGCCTTAAGCTTAGATGATAAGCATATTGCCTCAATTATGACGCCACGCAATGAAGTGCATTATATTGATATTAATGCCCCTCTCGAAGAAACATTAGCCATCATTGCAGATAGCCCTTACTCACGCTTTCCTGTGGTGGAAAATGAGCTAGATAATATTATCGGTATTGTCGATGCAGGTAGCTTATTTGAACAACAAATTCGTGGCGAAGCGACGGACATCCGAGCCGTCATGAAATCAGCGCGCTTTGTACCAGAAACCATTAGCGCCATGGACTTACTTGAGACCCTCCAACAACATCGCTCAGAGATTGCTGTGGTGATTAATGAGTACGGTGAAGTTGAAGGCGTTGTCACGCTGCGTGATATTCTCAAAGTTCTCGTCGGTGGCAATCTCCCTGTCAATGAAGACCAAACATCCGATGCGATTCAGCGCAAAGACGGCTCTTGGCTTATTGATGGCACGATGACATTAGACCGTTTCCGTGAAGTCTTTAATACAAAAGTTTACTTCCCTAATGAAGAACTGGAGCATTACCACACTCTCGCTGGTTTTGTGATGCATCAATTAGGGCACATTCCCAAAGAGGCAGAGTCCTTTACGTGGCAAAACTTCTACATCGAAGTGATGGATATGGATAAACATCGTATTGACCGTCTATTGGTCAAGGTGGAAGAGCCTGTGGAGGAAAAAGAAGAGGCGGATGAGTGATGGCTATGCCCTATCAATGAACTGACTCCAACAGCTGAGAAAAAGTATGGCACAGGTATTATTACTAAACGTCAACTCTTAAGTAATATTATTCGTTATAAGGTTCTCGTTCATGACGAGATTCTTTTAGTAGATTACTTAAATACATCAAAAGATAAACTATTTACTGTCGGAGAAACTGTCAATATACATATTCAACAAGAGCAAATTTGTTCACTAAACCAATTTGTTTACTCAACCGATCCAATTACTCCACCGCCACTTTTGTCTCAAACTTACTGCGGTGCGTGGAGAAGAATGTCCGTACATTGCGCACATGGTGATGACTAGTAAATAAGCGATTGACTAGCTCATGATACGCATTCATATCCGCTACCTGCATCACTACGATAAAATCTGGTCCGCTTGATACGCGATAGCATTGTAAGATAGCGCTCTCTGCCACGAGGAGTTTTTCAAAATCATTAAAAACCTCTGCCGATTGCTGCATAAGATTAATCTCCACAATAGCGGTCAGGCTTGGGGCAATCTTATCGGCATCCACCAGTACCACTCGCTTTTGGATAACACCCATCTGTTCCAACTGGCGTACACGGCGTAGGCAAGTCGGTGCAGAGGCAAATACTCGCTCTGCTAACTCTTGATTTGTCAGTGAAGCATCTTCTTGTAATTGTTCTAAAATGCGTTTATCTAAATCATCTAACGCTATCATTACCTCTCCTATCAGTGTATTTTTCTAGCGACGTTTTATTCCGTGGCACGAACCACTCCCACCCTCAGCAAGGTTTCACATCCAGCAACATGAAATTTAATTTCAAATATTAACCGTTAATTTAAATAATATTCTACAAGTACAAACAATGCAATAATTTAACAATTTATAACCATATTTTGATATTAAGTTTCAGCTCTTTGTTGCACAATAGTAAAAATTCCTTATTTGGAGATCTAATTATGTGTGGAATTGTTGGTGCTGTTGCACAAAGAGATATTACCCCTATTCTTGTAGAGGGTCTAAAGCGTCTTGAATACCGTGGCTACGACTCTTGTGGTGTAGCGGTCTATATGGACGGTGAATTACGCCGTACTCGCAGTACTCAACGTGTGGCTGAGTTAGATGCGCAAGTCAAAAATGAAGGCATTCAAGGCTTTACTGGTATCGCTCACACGCGTTGGGCTACGCATGGTGCACCAGCCACTTACAATGCTCACCCACACTTTTCGGGTCAAGACAAAGGCTCTCCTCGCATTGGTTTAGTGCACAATGGCATTATCGAAAACTACGAAGAACTCCGCCAAGAGCTCATCGCTCAAGGCTTTGTCTTTGAAAGCCAGACTGACACGGAAGTCATTGCACACTTAATCAACCACCTTTATAACGGTGATTTATTCGACACGGTACAACAAACGGTCGCTCGTCTAAAAGGCGCTTATGCAATTGCGGTATTCTCTCGCGAAGAGCCTCATCGTGTAGTAGCTGCACGCCAAGGTTCACCATTAGTACTAGGTCTAGGCAAAAATGAAAACTTCTTGGCTTCTGATGCCTTAGCGCTTGCGGGTACTACCGATCAAATCATCTACTTAGAAGACGGTGATATCGCTGACCTACAAGTGTCTAAAGTATGGATTGTCGATGCGAATCTACAAGCTGTTGAGCGTAAAGTACACACAGTGGCTGCCTACACAGCCGCCGCTGAATTAGGTCCTTATCGTCACTATATGCAAAAGGAAATCTTTGAACAACCTCGTGCGATTGGCGACACGCTCCAAGACGTTGATGCTATCGTACCAGCACTATTTGGTGAGGGCGCAGAACAAGTCTTCAAAGAGATTGATAATGTATTAATCCTCGCTTGCGGTACGTCTTACTATGCCGGCATGACAGCACGCTACTGGATTGAGTCTATCGCTAAAATCCCTGTTAACGTAGAAATCGCTAGTGAATACCGTTACCGTGATAGCGTACCTAATCCAAAATCTCTCGTGGTCACTATTTCTCAATCAGGTGAGACCGCCGATACACTCGCTGCACTTAAACATGCGCGTAGTCTCGGTATGGAAAATACGCTCACTATCTGTAACGTAGCCAGCAGTGCCATGGTACGTGAGTGTAAGTTAAATTACATCACTCGTGCAGGTGTCGAAGTCGGTGTAGCCTCGACTAAAGCCTTTACGACGCAACTCGTGGGCTTATTTATGCTCACCATGTGTTTAGCAAAGGTAAAAGGTAATCTTACGGCTGAAAAAGAGGAATCTTACCTCAAACAGCTCCGTCACTTACCAGCAGCCATTACGGCAACATTAGCCTTAGAGCCACAAGTAATGGCATGGGCAGATCGCTTTGTACCAAAAGAAAACGCGCTTTTCTTAGGTCGCGGTATGCACTATCCTATCGCTTTAGAAGGTGCATTAAAACTGAAAGAAATCAGTTATATCCACGCTGAGGCATATCCTGCTGGTGAACTTAAGCATGGTCCCTTAGCACTTGTGACCGATGCTATGCCAGTTGTAGTGATTGCACCGAATGACGAGTTATTAGAAAAACTTAAATCAAATATGCAAGAAGTCCACGCACGTGGTGGTGAGCTATATGTGTTTGCCGATGCAGATACACAGATTGTCAATAGCGACAATATCCATGTGATTCGTATGCCAGAGCATTACGGTAAATTATCACCAATTCTACATACCGTCACATTACAATTATTGTCTTATCATACAGCGGTATCGCGCGGTACAGATGTGGATAAACCACGTAACTTAGCTAAGAGCGTTACCGTAGAATAAAACACGCTCTCTCTTTCGCTTTGACAATGCCCTTCCCTTACCCGAAGGGCATTTTCTCTTGCAAAAAATGATAGACTAAAAGTATCCCTTATCTTCTCTCATCATCGATGAATTATTCGCTGCTCATTGCCTATTTCACTACAATTGCCTTACTTATTGCCACACCGGGTCCAGTACTTGCTTATGTGCTTTTTATCTCAGGACGTTATGGGGTGAAAACAGCGATTATTACGACGATTGCTACCAATATCGCCTCTCTCACGCTACTCATTATTGCGGCCTTAGTCTTAGTAGGTGCCTTAATTATCCACCCACTTGTCTTTGAAGTCATCAGTATTATTGGCTGTGTAGCGCTATTTTTTATCGCTATTAAGATGATGAAGCAAAGTCGTTATGCCCCTCAAGCACCGAGTGGTGAGTATGGATTAGACCTTCAAAAACCACAAAAAAGACTTTCCCAAATTCTGTTGCAAGGCTATCTCCTTGGTGTAGCAAATCCCAAAGACGTGATTTTCTTTGTGGCACTTTTTCCCCAGTTTATTCATATCACCTCCTCGATGGAGTTCAGTCTAGCCATCCTTACCCTTGGGTGGATTGTGTGTGATTTCGGTATTCTACTGGCGTATATCCTCATTATTCATAAAACCATGCGTCATCGCATGCAGATCATTACCAAGCTCGCTGCTTATATGATTTTCATCGTGGCGTGTTTAGCGGTTTTCTATAACATTCAAAAGTGGTTCTAGCATCGCCCTTCCGCAACGAGGGGCTAACAATAACTTCACCCCCGCGACACACCCGGCCCTTTCAACGCACTACGCCCCCCATGTAAAGGCTCAACTTGGATTTGCGTACCAATCCGATTTTTCAAAGCAGATACATGGGAAATCACACCAATCAACTTATTATCCTCATGTAGTGCGGCCAAGGTATCCAAAGCCACTTCTAAGGCTTCTTCATCAAGCGTCCCAAAACCCTCATCTAAGAATAAGGAATCCACGCGGATTTTTTGGCTCGACATCTTCGATAAGCCAAGTGCTAATGCCAAACTAATAATAAAACTCTCACCCCCTGATAGATTACGTACAGAACGGACTTCACCCGCTTGATACGCATCTAACACATTTAAGGAAAGGGCATTCTCGCGATCATGCAATAACACATAACGATCACTCATCTTGCGTAATTGCTGATTGGCATGACTAATCATTAATTCAAACGTCAGACCCTGTGCAAAATTACGATAAGCACTACCATCCGATGAGCCAATCAGTGCTTTTAAGGTTTTCCAGCGTGCCGCCTCTTGCTCTTGTTGGATAATCTGTTTTTGCTTATCTGCCAAGCTAAGCTGATGACGATCGTCTTGACGTAGTCGTTCCTCAGCTGCTGCAATCTGGTCTATATATCCTCGCCATTGCGGTAACAACGCTTGCTTTTCTGTCTCTAACTGCACCAGATCTGTCTGACTCAACTGCTTATTTTCTTCTACCTTCAACCGCTCACTGCGATCCGCCATCAAGGCATTCAATTGCGTTTCTCTATCTGCTAAAGTCTTGGCTTGGGCTTGCAAGGCTAGCAACTGTGATGACGGTAATAAAGCCTGAATAAACAAGGACTCTTGCTCAAATCCATGCTGATTTAATTGCGTGATAAAACGTTCTTCTTGGTGAATCAACTGCGTAGCTCGTTGCTGCACCCCCTCTGTGATTTGCTGCAAACGCCCCTGAGCATCCTCTAAACTTGATTTCACCTTATCTCGTTGTTCTGCCGCCTGTTTTTGCTGTTGTTCAGCATGTCGCATTTGTTGCTGATACTGTTGCTCAAGCTGATCAACATCTTGCTCACCAAAGAGTTTAAACCGTTCTTGTTGTACCTGTGCATAGCCATCGTGCTGCTCATTCAGTCGCATTTGACGCGTCTGCATATCGGTATGTAACAGTTTCTGTTCCGCTTGTAAGGCAGCCATCTTCTCTCGTAATGGCTGTAAATCTGCCTGAATTTTTTCTTGTAATTCAGCATGATATTGCCACTGGCGAACACGCCAATCCAACTGTGCAAAACTCGTCTCATCAAGTGTATTAACGCTGAATACGGATAACTCTCTTAATAGCTGCTGCTCACGCACTTGCAAGGCTTGCTCAATTGCCGCAATCTGCTCTTTTTCTTCCTTCAGCGACTGTGCTGTCTGCTCGAAATAGCTCGTTTTATTCAATAACTCACTATCCTTTAAGCTAATCTCATGCTGTCTATCTTTCAGCTTATCCTCTAAATGACGCACGCTTTTTTCTAACTGCTCAATCTGTCGAATCATCGCACTTAATTGAGCAATCTGATCATCGTATGTATTCAAAGCAGGAATGGACACACGATAAGGGTGATGTTCTGAACCACATACTGGGCAAGGCTCATTTTCTACCAGTCGTTCACGTATGGCCGCCACATCATGAATATTCTGGATCAATGCCTTTTTCTCACGGGCATGGTCTAACTCTTGTTGATAATGGGATAAGGCTTTACCTTGCATCATCTGCTGATACTTCTGCTGCTCTTGACTATGCTGCTGTTGTAAAGCTTGCTGTCTATCGACTAAAGCCTGTTTATCCGCTTTCAAACTTGCGATGGCTTGCTCTAATGTCTGTAATGCCTCCCTACGCGTTGTATGTGCTTGTTGTTGGCGCAATACATCGACACGACCTTGCTTTAGCTGTTGAAAACTTAACGCCAGACCAGAGAGTTTTTCCACCAGATGTTTATCTTGAGCATACTGACTAAGATACTGCTCACTCGCTTTTAATTGCTGCTCTTGATGATTAAGCTGTTCTTGATAGTTTTGTTGTTCTCGCTCAAATTGTCGTTGTCTGTCTTGCACTTCTCGCAGAGCTATCGCTCCCTCATGCAGACGTTTCTGTTGTTCTTTTAATTGCACATCGAGCGCACGCACCTGTTTCCAGATAGGTTGTTGAGTTTCCCATTGTTTTTTTAAATCTAACAAGGCATTTTCTGTCACTTGATAGACGTGGTTTTTTGTCGTCAATGCCTCTATTAACTGCGGCACCTGCAGACTCAATTGCTGTTGTAATACTTGAGCTTTCCTTTGCTCCTCACGTATCGTGTGAAGTGCGGCATAAGCATCTTTGAGTCTATCTGCCCTGATAGCCGTATCCAATACAGCACCTTGAGCAGCAAAAGCTTCTTTATCCGTCTCTAAACTGACTTGCTGTGCTTTTGCTTGAGTTAATTCATGTCTTAACTGCTCCACGTTTCGGTGCCATTGGATTTCTACATCCAGTTGTTTGAGCTGGGTTTGGAGTTGTACCTCTTGCTGTCGATTCTGGGTGATTTGCTCGCTGATCTCCACACGCTCTTGTTCGCTCAAGAGTTGAATTCCCTCAATCTGTGCACGTAATAGTTTGAGTTTCTCATCTTCGGTAGCACTGCGTCTATGCACACGCTGAGAAATGTCGGAGTAAATTTTTGTCCCCGTGATTTTCTCTAGTACGGCTGATTTAGTATTCACATCGGCTTTCAAAAAATTATCGAATTTGCCTTGTGCCAACAGCATAGAGCGCAAGAAACGGTCGAAGTCCATTCCAGTCTTTTCTTCAACCAATTGATCAAAGTCTTTCTTCTTGGTGGCTAACAACTTCCACTCACCTTGCTCTAAGACCGAAATCTCCTGTGCTGTGTCCTGCAATGCTCCATCAACTTTATTACGCGCACGGCGTTGTGACCATTGACAGAGAAACTCTCCTGCTTGTGAGCTAAATATCACCTCCGCCCGGCACTCTGCCGTCTGACGCGACATGATATCGTTACTCGATTTCGTGATTTTATCTAAGCGTGCCGTACGTCCGTAAAGCGCCAAACAAATCGCATCTAAAATAGTTGTCTTACCTGCACCTGTCGGACCTGTTAAGGCAAAAATACCATTTTGTACATAAGCATCATCGGTAAAATCAATCGACCACTCACCATATAAAGAGTTTAAGTTTTGAAAGTTTAATTTTAAAATTTTCATCAACTTATCCTATTACTCAGCACGACTATCTTCTTGGTCTAATTCACGCACAATCTCTCGATAACTCACCATCAAACTCTCTCGTTGATCAGCAGGAACCAGAGCGGCATCCAAACGACGCTCAAAGACTTGATAAAGATCTAAATCATCAAGGCTTTCTTCGGTATGTTGTGCGGCAAGCGTTTGCTGCACAATACGATTATTGCGAATACGCAATACCTCGACTGTGCTATCACCCACTACAGCCTCTATCTGTTCACGTAAATCACCGACGATATCTTCACCGGTATACTCCACTTCAACCCACACCGTCTCTCCACGCTTACATAGCGACATCAGTGTCGCTAGAATCTCTTTTACAGTGCCTTTGACACGTGCTAAGGCTTGAAAACGTGGAATAGTGATATCATGGGTTTGCATACGCTGTGCACTCTGTAATGCCTCATCGATGTCCACCACAATCATGATTTTTTGTTGGTTTGCTTCGCCATAACCCATGGCAATCGGTGAGCCACTATAGCGAATTCGTTCTTCTTTATTCACATATTGTGGGACATGTAAATGACCCAATGCGACATAATCTAAGCAAGCAGGGAATGCATCACTGCCAATTTGACCTAATGTACCAATATATAAATCGCGTACACCATCACCATCAATCGTCTCCCCGCCTGCCGCAAACAGGTGTCCCGTGCCTATGATGGGGATATAACGATGGGGCTGTGTTTGATAGATTTGCTCGCGCTTTTGCTCAGCTAAAACACATACAGCCGCATAATGCTGTTTTAATCCTTCCACCAGTTTTAACTGCTTATCTTGATTGCTCTCTCCTAGCACGGAAGCACGCAAATCACGGTCGCGAAGATAAGGTACGGCACACACAATCGCCTCCACCTCATCGCCTTTTTTCAGCAAGACGAGCTCATCACTTAGCTGCTCTCCCATCGCACCTACGACATGAACATTAAGACTTTTAAGAACAGCTTTAGGGGCATTAAGGAAACTCGCCGAGTCATGATTACCACCAATCACAATCACGTGGCGACAAGGCGTATCTCGTACACCCACCAGAAAATCATAATAAAGCTGCTGGGCTCGATTACTCGGTGCTGTCGTATCAAAAATATCCCCTGCAATAATCAACACATCAATCTGCTCTTGTTTAAGCGTCGCTAAGGTCCAGTCAAGCAACTGAGCAAACTCCTCATAACGCTTTTTGCCGTAGAGGGTTCGTCCTAAATGCCAATCTGATGTGTGGAGAAAACGCATAAGTTTCCTGTCTTGATAAGATGAGAAGATTTTGAGAGATTACTATCGTGTACTGTTTAGTGCCACCTAAGGCTCATAACCGTACTTCACGCTACAAATGCATCCATGTCCTGCTGATACCATGATGCATTATTTAGCATTGTGCAAAAACATCAAAAGTTAAGTGTCGCCAATCTCCTTACTGATGGAAGCTTGGCGAGATACTTAACTTTAATAGAGATTAAATAAACTAGGTTTTACGCAAAAACGCTTAACACTTCATCATAAATTGCTAAGGCTTTTTGTACCTCTGCCTCTGTAACGATTAATGGAGGAGCCACATGAATACGGTTTTCGGCGATAAACGGCACTAACCCCTTTTCCATACAAAGCTGTTTAACCTTATTCATATCAGCTGCAGTGAATTTAGTCTTTTTCTCACTATCACTGACTAACTCAATTGCCCAGAAAAGTCCTAAACCACGAACCTCACCCACAACACGATGCTTCGCTGCCAATGCTTTTAGTCCTGGATTTAAAACCTCTGCACCAAGACGAGCCGCATTCTCTACCATACCCTCTTCACGCATGGCATCAATCGTCGCCACAATCGCCGCCATCGCTAATGGATGTCCTGAATAGGTCAAACCACCAGGGAATATTTTATCATCGAAATAATCACTAATTTTTTCAGAAATAATCACACCACCAGCAGGAACATAACCTGAATTCACCCCTTTAGCAAAGGTGATTAAATCAGGCGTTACACCCTCATAATGCTCAAGGGTCAACCATTTACCTGTACGCCCAAAACCCACCATTACCTCATCAAGAATCAGCATAATGCCAAATTCATCACATAATTGGCGAACACCTTGCATATAGCCTGCTGGTGGTACCATGATACCTGCACTACCCGGTAAACTTTCTAAAATAATACAAGCAATACTCGCTGGATTTTCACATTCGATGATACGGCGTAGATGATGTAGAGCACGTTGGCACTCTTCTGTTTCAGTACTTGACCAAAACTCTGAACGATATAAATAAGGCCCAAAGAAATGTATATGGTCTTGCGCATATTCGTTATTAAAACGACGTGCCTCACCTGTCGCATTAATCGCTGTCCCCGTATTACCATGATAAGAGCGATAAGTCGATAAGACTTTACGGCGTCCTGTGTATAGGCGTGCCATACGAATCGCATTTTCGACTGCATCTGCACCAGCATTCGTGAAGAATACTTTTTTAAATCCCTTTGGGGCAATTTCTAAAATTTTCTTAGCTGCTAAAGCACGTGTTTTATTCGCATGGGCGGGCGCAATCGTCGCCAATAACTGGGCTTGCTCCATAATTGCCGCGACGACTTTAGGATGTTGATGTCCAATATTGGTATTGACTAATTGGCTACTAAAATCCAGATATTGCTTACCCTCAAAGTCTTCGAGATAACAACCTTTACCCGTTTTAAAGGCCATCGGTTTTAATTGATTTTGTACTGACCATGAATGAAAAACGTAGTCTAAATCGTTGTTTGCTACGCTTTGATTCGTTTCTTGTGTGCTCATTGATAAAATCTCCAAAAACACGTCTTTAATGAGCCTATCATACAAGCTAGCCTAGAAACGGTCAAACATTTCCACAGTGGCATTAGTGAAAATGCCCATATCCTCATAGGTTTTTTTTTGTTACGCTGACAGTCTTATTCACCTGACTTATAAATCAATGATGACAAGAGATAACTACACCTATGTCGCTCGTCAGGCAGATGAAACAGGTTTTATCAGTTATCCTGCTGATGAGCATTCTATATGGCAAGCCCTCATTACTCGGCAACAAGCCGCCCTTCCGGGACATGCTTGCCAAGAGTACTTAGATGGTCTCGCTAAATTAAATCTTCCTCTCAATCGCATCCCTCAACTCGGGGAAATTGACCAAGTCCTTATCGAGAATACCGGTTGGCGTACTGCCCCTGTACCTGCACTGATTTCATTTGGTCGTTTTTTTGAATTATTGGCCAATAAATCCTTCCCTGTTGCGACTTTTATCCGTCGCCGAGAGGATTTTGACTATATTCAAGAGCCCGATATTTTTCATGAAATTGCTGGTCATTGTCCGTTGCTAACGCACCCTGCCTTTGCCACTTTTAATGAAACATACGGTAAATTAGGACTACAGGCGACTAAGGAAGAGCGGATTTTCCTCGCCCGCCTCTATTGGTTTACGATTGAGTTTGGGCTGGTTGGCTCCGCTAATCAACGTCGCATTTATGGGGGAGGGATCCTCAGTTCCCCCGCAGAAACCATCTATGCCTTAAGCGGAGAGCCTGAATATCGTGAGTTCAATCTCATGGATGTACTGCGTACCCCTTATCGTATTGATCGTATTCAACCCATTTATTATGTACTTGATGATATTGATAGCTTGTTCACACTCGCTAAAAGCGACTTAATGCAACAAGTTCATATCGCGATGGAAAAAGGGCTTTTTGACCCTCACCCCAGTCTTTTATCATAGGAAGAAAATAATGACAGCTCTTAATCAACAATCTTGTGAAGCCTGCCGTGCCGATGCGCCTCGTGTAACCGACGAAGAACTCGCTGAACTCGTTCGTATGGTGCCCGAATGGCGTGCTATTGTCGTCGATGGCATTATGCAACTTGAACGCGTATTTACCTTTAAGAATTTTAAACAAGCGATGGCTTTTAGTAATCGTCTTGCCGATTTAGCCGAAAGTGAAGGTCATCATCCCGGCATCCTAACCGAATGGGGCAAGGTGACAGTGACATGGTGGTCACACAGTATCAAAGGATTGCACCGTAATGATTTTATTATGGCAGCCAAAACTGATGCACTCTGGGCAAACGAGTAAGTTCTACACGACTTTTATCGAAGCTACCTAAGTTATATTTACGATCAAATATCCCTTCATGAAAGACCTTTAGGATAAAGCCCCTGCCTCCTAAAGGTCTAACTCTATCGTACTTCCTGGTATGCCTCTTGATACACAAATCATCATGCAATCTTGCTTGGCCTTTTCATCATCCATAAGATAGGTATCCTTATGAAGGATTTCTCCCTTAAGGACCTCTGCATAACAAGTCCCACAGATTCCATACTCACAAGACGTATTCACCTTTAATCCATGCTCACGCATTATATCTGTAATGCTGACTTCTTTAGGGATGGCTAAGGTAATCCCTTGTCGTACGAATTTGACATAGAAATCAATACCATCATCTCTATCTTCTACTGAGAATGGTGCAGTCAATTCTATAATTTGTTCAAGTGCTGTATTGTCATAAAAGTCGCGTAAAGCCACATCCTCTGCGTCTTTTAGCGCTACTTCAATCATAATTTCTTGCTTAGTAAGGTGATGTGTCACAATTGGCACTTGTCTTGCCATACCTGATGCTGTTTTAATCTCTATATAAGCATTGGGCGGTAGTACTTCAAAACGGGTAAAAGAAGGCAAAAACAAACGAAATTGCTTGGTTTGCTCAGCGATTTCATTAATTTCTTCTACTCTTGCTGGAATCCAACGCAAATGATTCTCTGACATGGTCATAATTCTGATTAAGGTAAAGTCGTATTTTAATCGAAAATAAGCTCCATATTCACAAAAACCTATGTTAAAAATTAGGTGGCTATGTCAATCGAATTAAGAAAACCCCCGATACTAATATAATCATTCCTACCCATTGAAACGCCCGTATTGGCTTACGAGTCACACCGAACCATCCCCAGCTATCCACACAAAAACTTCCGAGCAATAAACCCAGTAAAATCAGCACGAGCATCTGACCTACACCAATCCAAGGGACAAGAATCACGCTCATAACCACGAAACCTGCTCCCAGAACGCCACCTATCCAAATCCACCAAGGCTTACCCATGGCAAGTTTTAATCCACTCACTTGACGCTCTTTGATAAGCAAAATAAGCAGTAGTGCCACCATCCCTACAAAAAAGGAAATAAAACTGGCCTGTACGCTAGAGTCGAGTAAATGACTTAATTGTGTATTAATGGCACTTTGAGAAGCAATCATCGCCCCGCCAATCAAAGCGAATAATCGCCATTTCCATGCTCCCATCGCAGGTGGCTCATCCATATGTGATATCCGTTCTCTCTTAAATAACAGCTGCTGAATACTTTGCCACGCTACCGCAATGACAATACCTGTTAAAACCAATACAACTCCCAGTAACTGAACCTTCGTCACAGGTTTTGTCAGCACATTAAACCATCCAAAATGGTCAATCATAACACCCATCACCACTTGACCAAAAATAGGAAAAATAGCCGTTTGTACCGCACCTAACTGCTGAAAAACAAGAATATTCGCACTAATCCAAAAGGCACCCAACAAGCCTCCAATCCAAAACCACCATGGGGAGGCGACAACACGATGAAATTCTGGAAAAATAGGCTCTCCTAGAATGAATAAAGCCAATGCCAATAACACTGAACCTACGGTAAAAGATACTGTACTTGCTAATAAAGGAGAGCCTACATAGATACGTAAGCGCGTATTAATGACCGTTTGAATAGCCACACCAAACCCCATTAATATGCCCAATAAAATAGCCACCACACTATCTCCTTACCGTACAATATACTTCACCGACTATACAATAAAAAACACGCCTAGGTAAACCTAGACGTGTTCAAAAATCTTACTTTTTGACTGAATAAAATTATTCAGCAGCAGCTTCTGTCACTTCTGGACGATCAACTAATTCCATGTAAGCCATAGGAGCGTTGTCACCTTGACGGAAACCCATTTTTAGAACGCGAGTGTAACCACCGTTGCGCTCTTTATAACGAGGACCGATTTCAGCGAATAATTTAACCACTGCATCGCGGTCACGTAGACGAGCAAATGCTAAACGCTTGTTAGCTAATGTTGGATTTTTAGCTAAAGTGATTAATGGTTCAATTACACGACGTAATTCTTTTGCTTTTGGCAATGTTGTTTTGATTGCTTCATGCTGAATTAAAGATACAGACATGTTGCGGAACATAGCCAAACGATGGCTGCTAGTACGATTTAATTTACGAAGACCATTACGGTGACGCATGATAATTTCCTTTGAATCTATATGTGAATAAACGGTTGTCTATTCAATTGTTAAACGGATCTTCTATCCCTTTTCAGGCGGTCCGGTTGAAAAATATACCTATAACTAGGTAAGCTTAAAATGTGGTCAGACAATCGATATTCTCCAACCACAAAATCTCTTAATTAAGGACGCTCTAAGCCAATTGGAGGCCAGTTCTCTAGTTTCATACCTAGAGATAAGCCACGTGCAGCAAGCACGTCTTTAATTTCATTAAGTGACTTACGACCCAAGTTAGGTGTCTTAAGTAACTCGTTTTCTGTTTTCTGAATAAGATCGCCGATGTAGTAAACGTTTTCGGCTTTCAAGCAGTTAGCAGAGCGTACCGTTAACTCTAAGTCATCAACAGAACGTAATAATACTGGATCAATTTGTGGTGTACCACGAGCAGGCGCTTCATAAGTCTCTGTCGCCCCTTCAAGAGCTGCAAATACAGAAATTTGATCCATAAGGATACGCGCTGATTGGCGAACTGCCTCTTCTGGCGTGATAACGCCGTTTGTCTCGATATCTAAAACTAATTTGTCTAAGTCTGTACGTTGTTCTACACGTGCATTTTCAACTTCGTAGCTCACACGACGGATTGGGCTATAAGAAGCATCTAAGATAATGCGACCAATAGTGTGCTGACGATCTTCGCGCAAAGCACGTACATTACCTGGTACATAACCACGACCTTGCTCTACTTTAATGTGCATTTCTAATTTGCCATTTTCTTGTAAGTGAGCAATCACGTGATTAGGATTAACGATTTCTACATCATGCGGTAATTCGATGTCACTCGCTAACACAGGACCCACACCTGTTTTGTTTAAAACTAATGTGACTTCTTCACGACCGTGTAATTTGAATACAACACCTTTTAAGTTTAAAAGGATATCCACAACGTCCTCTTGAACACCTGAGATGGTAGAGTACTCGTGAACAACACCCGTAATTTGTACTTCTGTTGGTGCGTAACCTGTCATTGATGACAATAGAATACGACGTAAAGCATTACCTAAAGTATGACCAAAACCACGTTCAAATGGCTCCATAACAACTTTAGCGTGATTTTCTGTGATAGGTACTACGTTAATAGTACGTGGCTTTAAAAAAGCTTGTGACATATCAATTCCTTTTCAATACCCTCGGCTCGTTACACCGATAAGGCTGATGGATAAGTTAAAAAGAGGGATTATACCCTAGTTTATTCTTGTTCAATACAAAACAATCAACAAGAATAAGAAATTCTATAAATAGGAAAAACACAGTGAGTAAAATACCCACTGTGTTCTCTTTAGAATCAAGATTAGCGAGAATACAATTCCACAATCATTGATTCGTTGATGTCGCGTGCTACATCTGAACGATCTGGAGCTTGTTTGAACGTACCAACTAATTTAGCTGAATCAACTTCAACCCATTGTGGTAAGCCAATGCTTGTCGCTAATTCCATAGCTTCTTTAATACGTGCTTGACCTTTTGATTTTTCACGCACAGAAACTACGTCACCAGCTTTAACGATCATTGATGGAATGTCAGCTTTGTGACCATTGATTTCAATCGCACCATGGCTCACTAATTGGCGAGCTTCTGCACGAGTTGAACCAAAACCCATACGATACACAACGTTATCTAAGCGAGATTCTAGAAGTTGAATCAGGGTCTCGCCAGTGTTACCACGGCGACGCTCAGCTTCTGCGAAGTATTTACGGAATTGTTTCTCTAAAACACCGTACATACGTTTGAGCTTCTGTTTCTCACGTAATTGTGTACCATAGTCAGAAGTACGAGCACCTGAAGTGCGACCGTGCTGACCAGGTTTGCTTTCAAATTTACATTTAGAATCTAAAGGACGGCGTGCGCTCTTTAGAAATAAATCAATACCTTCACGACGTGAAAGTTTACATTTTGGACCAGTATAACGTGCCATTATGTATGTTCCCTATAAAATTAGATACGGCGGCGTTTTGGAGGGCGGCAACCGTTGTGCGGAACTGGCGTGATATCAGAAATACTAGTAATTTTGATACCAAGAGCATTCAATGCACGGATTGAAGATTCACGGCCTGGGCCTGGACCTTTTACACGTACATCAAGAGTTTTGATACCGTATTCCAATGCTACACGTCCCGCTGACTCGGCTGCAACCTGCGCTGCAAAAGGCGTCGATTTACGAGAGCCTTTGAAGCCCGCGCCACCCGACGTCGCCCATGACAAGGCATTGCCTTGACGGTCAGTAATTGTGATGATTGTGTTGTTGAAAGATGCGTGAACGTGAGCGATACCGTCCGTCACTACCTTTCTGATTTTTTTACGTGCGCGTGCTGCGCTGCTAGAAGCTTTCGCCATATTTAGCTACTCCGATTATTTCTTCAACGATTGAGCTGCACGACGTGGACCTTTACGTGTACGAGCATTCGTACGAGTGCGTTGACCGCGCACTGGCAGTCCACGACGGTGGCGCATGCCACGATAGGTTCCCAAGTCGATTAAGCGTTTAATCGAAAGTTGTACTTCACGTCGCAAATCACCCTCAACTGTGAACGTACCTACTTGTTCACGTAGTTTTTCGAGTTCTGCGTCTGTTAAATCTTTAACTTTCTTATCGAATGGTACACCAGCTGCTTCGCAGATTAAGCGAGAGCGTGTGCGACCAATACCATAAATAGCTGTTAAACCGATTTCAGCGTGCTGATGCGGCGGAATGTTAATGCCTGCGATACGGGCCATGACTGTTCCTCGTTATATTAAAAACGTAGGGGATTAACCCTGACGTTGCTTGTGACGCGGATCTGTACAAATTACTCGTACAATTCCGTGACGTTTAATGATCTTGCAATTACGGCAGATCTTTTTAACCGATGCCATTACCTTCATTGGTAGACTCCTAATAGTTCCACTTATTTAGAGCGGAATACGATTCTAGCACGATTTAGGTCGTATGGGGTTAATTCCACAGTAACCTTATCTCCTGGAAGAATCCGAATATAGTGCATACGCATCTTACCAGAAATATGTCCTAATACTACATGTCCATTTTCCAGTTTGACACGGAAAGTTGCATTAGGGAGGTTTTCTACAACCTCACCTTGCATTTGGATGACGTCGTCCTTTGCCATTGTGTGTTACCTCATTGGAAGATTATTACCGCGGAAATTAGCTTTCTTTAGTAATGAATCATACTGGTTCGACATCATATAGGCCTGTACTTGTGCCATAAAGTCCATGGTAACGACCACTACAATCAGTAGCGAAGTACCACCGAAGTAAAATGGAACATTTTGCCATTGCATACGTAAAAATTCTGGTACTAAACACACTAAAGTGATATATACCGCACCCACTAAAGTTAGGCGCATAAGAATTTTATCAATATATTTGGCCGTTTGTTGCCCCGGACGAATACCAGGAACAAATGCACCACTTTTCTTCAAATTATCTGCTGTCTCACGGCTATTGAAAACCAACGCTGTATAGAAGAAGCAGAAAAATACGATTAAGGCAGTAAATACAGTAATGTAAAGCGGTTGACCAGGTTGCAATGCTGCAGACAGATCGCTTAACCAACGAATTTGATTTGCATTTGAGAACAAATTCGCAATAGTCGCTGGGAATAATAAAATCGATGAAGCGAAAATCGCAGGAATCACACCAGCCATATTCACTTTAAGTGGTAAGTGTGAACTTTGACCACCATAAATCTTATTACCCACTTGACGCTTAGCATAATTCACTGTAATGCGACGTTGACCGCGCTCTACAAATACCACTAATGCCGTTACGACAATAACTAGGGCTAAAATCACAATCGCTGCAAATGCACCAATCTGATTTTGGCTCACTAATTCGAACATGCCAGCTAAGGCTGCTGGTAAACCAGCGACAATACCTGCAAAAATCAGGATTGAAATACCATTACCTAAACCACGTTCTGTAATTTGCTCACCTAACCACATCACAAACATTGTACCTGTCACTAATGTAACCACGGTAGTGAATACGAACATCGGACCAGGACTATAAATAAGCCCTGGATACGATGCCATATAAGCTTGTAATGTAGAGGCAATACCAAATGCCTGCAATAAAGCTAAAACAACTGTCCCATAACGAGTGTATTGGGTAATCTTACGACGACCTGCTTCACCCTCTTTTTTCAACGCTTCTAATGATGGAATAACGGCTGTCATCAGCTGCATGATAATCGATGCCGAGATATACGGCATAATACCTAATGCAAACACTGAGAAACGCTCTAACGCACCACCAGAGAACATATTGAAAAAGCCTACGATGCCATCTGATTGCGCAGCAAATAATTGCTGCATCACAGTCGGGTTAATACCCGGAACTGGGATGTGTGTACCAAAACGGTACACCACCAATGCCAACAATAGGAACACAAGACGCTGTCTTAAGTCGCCGTATTTTTTACCGCCACCTTGACTAGTTGTCTGCGCTTTAGCCACATTTACCCCTTAATTAAGCAAGAGAACCACCGGCTGCTTCAATAGCAGCACGTGCACCCGCAGTTGCATTAATGCCTTTTAAGGCTACTTTGCGAGTTAATTCACCTGATTTGATAACCTTGACGTAAGCTACGGCTTGGCCAATCACACCAGCTTGCTTTAAAACTTGAACGTCGATTTCTTCAGCAGTTAAACGCTCTAAATCAGACAAACGAACTTGTTCGTATAAGTGTTGATTTAAAGGTGTAAAACCACGTTTTGGTAAACGACGATGTAAAGGCATTTGACCACCTTCAAAGCCGACTTTGTGGAAGCCGCCTGAACGTGATTTTTGACCTTTGTGACCACGACCTGCAGTTTTACCTAAGCCTGAGCCAATACCGCGACCAACGCGACGTTTAGCGTGCTTACTACCTGCAGCTGGTGATAAAGTGTTGAGTTGCATTTCAGACATCTTTATTCCTTTAGGCTTCTGAAACTGACACTAGATAATCCACTTTACGAATCATCCCGCGTACTTCAGGTGTATCGAGTAACACTCGGCTGCTATTTACTTTACCTAAACCTAAACCACGTACCGTAGCACGGTGGTCGCTTTTAGTACCAATAACAGAACGAACTAAAGTTACTTTAATTTGTTTTTGTGCCATGATCTTATCCTAGGATTTCTTCAACAGTTTTACCGCGTTTAGCAGCAACTTCAGAAGGAGTCATGCTAGCGTTTAAACCGTTAAGAGTAGCACGTACTAAGTTGTAAGGGTTGCTAGAACCTAAGCTCTTAGCTACAACGTTACGTACACCCATTACTTCAAAAATAGCACGCATTGGACCACCGGCGATTACACCAGTACCTTCTGCCGCAGGAGAAATAAGTACAGTAGATGCACCATGCTTACCAACAACAGTGTGATGTAATGTACCGTTGTTTAAAGCGATTTTCTTCATACCACGACGAGCTTGTTCCATAGCTTTTTGAACAGCTACAGGAACTTCACGTGCTTTACCTTTGCCCATGCCGATGCGACCATCGCCATCACCAACCACGGTTAACGCTGCAAAACTCATCGTGCGACCGCCCTTAACAGTTTTGCTGACGCGGTTAACCGCGATCATTTTTTCACGAAAACCGTCATCGCGCTCTTGTTCAGGGGCTTGTTTGCCTTGTGCTTTTGCCATTTGACAATCCTTCCTTAGAACTTAAGACCGGCTTCACGCGCAGCTTCTGCTAACGCTTTTACACGGCCATGATAACGGAAACCCGAACGGTCAAATGCGACCGATTCGATACCAGCTGCTTTCGCTTTCTCAGCAACGCGCTTACCTACTAATGTAGCAGCAGCAACGTTACCACCAGTTGTTTTGCCATCAGCTAATGCTTTGCGCACTTCTGGCTCTAGAGTAGAAGCAGCCACTAACACTTTGTCGCCTTCAGGCGAAATAATGTTCGCGTAAATGTGCAGATTGGTACGGTGCACTGATAAACGGTGTACACGTAATTGAGCAATCTTGCGGCGAGTAGCCACTGCACGACGCAAACGAGATACTTTCTTGTCCATAGTAATTCCTTGTCTGCGCTATTATTTCTTCTTAACTTCTTTGATGATAACTGTTTCATCAGCGTAGCGAACACCTTTACCTTTATATGGCTCTGGTGGACGATAAGCGCGAATCTTAGCAGCTACTTGGCCAACCACTTGTTTGTCAAAGCCTTTTAAAACGATTTCCGTTTGGCTAGGACATTCAGCTTTTACGCCTTTTGGTAGTGGATGTACAACATCATGTGAGAAGCCTAACTCTAGTTTCACAGCTTCGCCTTGTACAGCAGCACGGTAACCCACGCCTACTAGTGTTAAGCGACGCTCAAAACCTTTGCTCACGCCAACAACCATGTTGTTAACTAGAGCACGTAGAGTGCCAGACATTGCTTTAGCGTGACGAGTTTCGTTAGCAACAGCAAAGCTTACTTTACCATCTTCTAACTTAACAGCTACGTCGCCTGTTAAAGCTTGATTTAATTCACCTAATGGGCCTTTAACATTGATGTTATCAGCAGCGATTTTTACCTCAACACCACTAGGTACGATAACTGGGTTCTTAGCAATACGTGACATATTTGTTCTCCTTATGCCACATAGCATAGTACTTCACCACCCACGCCAACTGAACGTGCTTTACGGTCAGTCATTACACCGCGTGAAGTAGATACAATTGCTACACCAAGACCATTCATTACCTGAGGAATGCTTGCACGACCTTTGTAAATACGTAAACCAGGGCGTGATACGCGCTCGATACGCTCAATCACAGGTTGGTTATTGTAGTACTTAAGTTCGATTTCAAGTTCAGGTTTAGTCTTGTCACCTTTAACTTCGAAGTTTTCGATATAGCCTTCTTCTTTCAGCACAGTAGCAATAGCTACTTTAAGCTTTGAGGACGGCATAGATACTGAAACCTTCTCGACTTGCTGACCATTGCGGATGCGAGTCAACATGTCTGCGATTGGATCGCTCATGCTCATAATTCTTTCTCCTACCAGCTTGCTTTTGTCATACCAGGCACTTCACCACGCATAGCCATCTCGCGTAGTTTGTGACGGGTTAAACCAAATTTGCTGAAAACGCCACGAGGACGGCCAGTGATTACACAACGATTACGCATACGCGTTGGGTTAGCATTGCGCGGTAATTGTTGTAACTTCAAGCGCGCTTCATAGCGCTCTTCATCTGATTTTGATTGATCGTTGATAATCGCTACAAGTGCTGCACGTTTAGCAGAGAATTTTTCTACTAATTTAGCACGTTTGATATCACGATTGATGAGTGATAATTTTGCCACGTCATCGCCCCTTAGTTACGAAACGGGAAACCGAAAGCTTTCAATAAAGCTTTAGCTTCTTCGTCAGTCTTAGCAGTTGTTGTAATGCTGATGTTTAGACCACGCAATGCATCAATTTTGTCGTACTCAATTTCAGGGAAAATGATTTGCTCTTTAACCCCTACGTTGTAGTTACCACGACCATCGAATGCTTTACCTGAAATACCACGGAAGTCACGTACACGTGGTAAAGCAATAGTAACTAAACGATCTAAGAACTCATACATGCGTTGACCGCGTAGAGTTACCATACAACCGATAGGATAGTTTTCACGAATTTTAAAACCCGCAATCGCTTTACGAGTTTTTGTAATTACTGGTTTTTGACCAGCAATCTTGGTTAGGTCAGAAACAGCGTGCTCGATAACTTTCTTATCAGCAACAGCTTCAGATACACCCATATTTAAAGTAACTTTGGTAATGCGAGGCACTTCCATGTCACTTTCATAACCAAATTGCTTTTTGATTTCACCAGCAATCTTGTTGTTGTATAAATCTTGGAAACGAGCCATTCTTAAATTGCTCCTTAAGCTTTAACGCCAACGACTTCACCGTTGGAGCGATAAATGCGAACTTTATGACCGTCAACCTCTTTGATACCCACGCGATCAGCTTTACCTGTTGCTGGGTTAAAGATTGCCACATTAGAAATATGGATTGGCATTGTTTTATCAACGATACCACCTTGTGCACCAGTCATTGGATTTGGTCTTTGGTGTTTCTTAACAACATTGATACCTTCTACTAATACGTGATCAGCATCAACACGAGCTAAAACAACACCGCGACGTTTTTTGTCACGACCTGTGATAACGATTACTTCGTCACCCTTACGAATTTTATTCATTGCCAGCCCCTTAGATTACTTCAGGTGCCAATGAAACGATCTTCATAAAGCGCTCAGTACGTAATTCACGTGTTACTGGGCCGAAGATACGAGTACCGATTGGCTCTAATTTAGCATTTAGCAATACAGCTGCATTACCACCGAAGCGGATTAATGAGCCATCTTTACGACGAACACCTTTCGCAGTACGCACTACTACTGCATTGTATACTTCGCCTTTTTTGACGCGACCGCGCGGTGCAGCATCTTTAACACTAACTTTAATAATGTCACCGATAGCAGCATAACGGCGCTTAGAACCGCCAAGCACCTTAATGCACATTACTCGGCGTGCACCAGTGTTGTCAGCCACGTCTAGCGTGCTTTGCATTTGGATCATGATTATTCCTGTTCCAACTTAGTTACATTAACCACCCAAAATGAGTGATTTCCCATTTACATATAACCAGTTTTGGGCCCGTATGAGTTAAGTACTTATTATGAGTAAGCTTTTGATTTTTCAATAAAAACTCACCATACCAGTTGCTTCACTCTGGGATTGATTCTGTTTATTTATCTTCGCCTTTTCTAGGTGAAGACTTGATATTCTATCCGTTTTTTCTATTTTATTCAAGCCCTTAGCAAAGAATCTTTGCGTTAAGGATTGAAAAAACAACAAAGGCTCGCCTATTTAAGCAAGCCTTCGTATATTTGACACCCTATTTGAGTATTAATTTGCTACTGGAATAATGGTGCCTTTGTATTTTTCCTCGATAAACTTCACTGTTTCTGGTGCATGCCAGACTTTCATCAATTTAGCGACTGCAGGATGATCCTTATACTGAGGATCTGTTGCACATAAATTAGCATATGGCGATTTAGCATCTTCCAAAATTAGCGAGTCAGTTTTTGGATTTAATTTCGCTTCCAATGCATAATTTGTATTCACTACAGCCAAATCCACATCATCCACTACGCGAGGTAATGTCGCTGCCTCTAGCTCACGGAATTTTAACTTCTTCGGATTTTCTACAATATCCGCCGCCGTTGCATGCAAATCTGCTGGATTTTTAAGCTTAATCAAACCGCCCTTCTCTAACAATAACAATGCACGCGTACTATTGGTCGTATCGTTAGGAATAGCCACTGTTGCACCCTCCGCTAACTCACTAACCGCCTTAACCTTGCGAGAATATGCCCCCAATGGTGGTACATAAATATAACCTACTGGTGTTAGTCCTGCGTTTGTACGCGCATTAAATGCGTCTAAATGTGGTTTATGTTGGAAGCAGTTCATCATCACCTGTTTATCTGCCACCTGTTGATTAGGTTGAATATAGTCCGTAAAAACGTGAATTTTTAAATCCACACCCTCTTTCTCAAGCGCAGGCTTCATAAACTCTAAAATTTCAGCCGCCGGTACTGGTGTAGCTGCTACCGATAATTCTTCCGCTGCACTAACGCTGTGCGCAGCAGCCAAACTTAATAAAAGTGTGCTAAATAATTTTTTGTTATTCATTTCAACCTTCCTATAAAAATATGGAATAAGCATAACAAACTCTTTTTTAACTGAAAAGTAAGCTTTGGTGATAACAATATAACTTTTAGCTTTTATGAATTTTTTCCTCTTTTTGTCTGAATGATTTTCATCTTCTATTGCAAATAATGCATTTTTACAACATCTCCTCTTAGACCAAACCTCTCTTTCTTTCTTACTCTTTATTTTTCATCCATAATCAAAAACTCCCCCTCTTTTTAAAAACCGTCATGAGTCAACGTAAACATACGCTACCCAAAACGCCTTGGTCTGCGAAATCACACTGGATTCCCACACCCTCTTCATTGCCCGTGCTTTCTATTTCTTTGCTGATTTTTGGGATTGGTGATGGTTTGTTACTTTTATCTCATCTAGGTTCTACGCCTTGGACAGTCTTTGCCCAAGGGATTGCAAACAAAACAGGGGGGCACATTGGTTGGGTGAGTTTTTTTGTCAGTGTTGGAGTGATGCTCACTTGGCTACCCTTCAAACAAAAGCCTGGACTAGGGACAATTCTGAATATTTCTCTCATTGCTGTCGGCTTAGGCTTTACCGCTTCTATCGTACCAGCCCCTACTGAAATGCTCTGGCGCATTGTGTTTATGTTGGCTGGTGTGATCTTAATCGGATCAGCTTCCGCCTTTTACCTCACTTGCCACATGGGACCCGGCCCTCGTGACGGCTTAATGGTCGGTTTATATCAAATGACAGGCTGGAAAATCGGTACCATCCGTACATTAATTGAAGCCACTGTGTGTTTTATGGGTTGGTTACTTGGTGGTATTGTTGGTATTGGTACATTAGTCTTTGCATTAGGTGTTGGCTGGGTATTACAAGGAACATTAGGATTTATTGTTCGCCACTTTTCTATAAAAGAAGTATAAATACCCTTTCATTTTTAAAGCTTTTATTTCTTGTGACTATTAGTCCCCATCATTTAACTCTCCTCTAGAATAAAGGGTGTTAATAACTCGTCTTGGAGATGACAATGTCACAAGAAAACCAACAAGAACCACAATTTGAACAAGTTCAGCGCTCAACCACCGCTCAGAATTCAAATAAACAGCCACAACAAACCCCTCCGCAAGAGAAAGCAACAAAAAGCGGCTGCTGCGGCGCATGTGGTGGCTAAGTAACGTCTTTATGACTTTTTTTAGTAACAAATAATTGCTTCGTGATACACTCCTTCAGAAATGTTAATTTTTCTTAAGGAGTTTTTAATGAACGCCGTTATTATTGCCGTAGCAGTGATGCTTATTCTGTCGCTGGCTCGCGTGCACGTGGTACTCAGCCTCATTCTAGGGGCAATTGCTGGTGGACTTAGCGCTGGCTTAGATATGACGACCACGATGAAGGCCTTCCAAACAGGCTTATCAAATGGTGCGCAAATTGCGCTTTCTTATGCACTACTCGGTGCTTTTGCTGTTGCTATCGCTCATTCGGGTTTACCTCAAATGCTAGCCAATAACGTTATTAATAAATTAAATGGCTCAAATAGTGCTGGTGGCATGGTGAAATGGGGGATTTTGTTCGTTATTCTCGCGATGAGTATTATGAGCCAAAATATTATCCCTATTCATATTGCCTTTATTCCTCTCATTATCCCCCCACTATTACTTGTCTTCAATCGTATGCAAGTAGACCGTCGTTTACTCGCCTGCATAATGACATTTGGTCTAGTCACTACCTATATGTGGCTTCCTTACGGTTTCGGTAAAATATTCCTACAAAAAATTCTTGTTGGTAATATTACCCAAGCGGGTCTTGATGTCTCAGACGTTAACCTATTTAATACCATGACAATCCCTGCCTTGGGTATGGTTGCTGGTCTATTGATTGCCGTATTTATTAGCTATCGTAAGCCTCGCCAATACACCACCACAGAGATTGATATTCAAGCTAATCAACAAACAAAGACACCAGAGACTTCCCGTTATCGTAGTTTTGTGGCCTTATTTGCTATTGTTTTATCATTTATCGTTCAACTAAAAACAGATTCCCTGCTTATTGGTGCCATGGTAGGTTTTGCTGTCTTTATGGCTTTAGGCGTAGTGCGTTGGAAAGAGGCTGATAATGTCTTTAATGACGGTATTAAGATGATGGCAATGATTGGTTTTATTATGATTGCCGCCCAAGGTTTTGCCGAAGTCATGAAAGAAACCAAACAAATTCAACCCTTAGTAGAGGCTTCTGCTGCGCTTTTTGGCAATAGCAAAGGCATGGCTGCACTTGCTATGCTTGTGGTTGGTCTACTCGTAACAATGGGTATTGGTAGTTCATTCTCTACATTACCGATTATTGCTGCCATTTACGTACCCTTATGTGTTGCGATGGGCTTTTCTCCTGCAGCAACTGTGGCTCTTATTGGTACAGCTGGTGCACTTGGCGACGCTGGTTCACCTGCTTCCGACTCAACACTTGGACCGACCGCTGGTTTAAATGTTGACGGTCAGCACGATCATATGCGAGATACGGTTATCCCGACGTTCCTACACTATAACTTACCGTTATTAGTATCAGGCTGGATAGCGGCTATGGTGTTGTAATCACAGTCATAAGAAAAAGGGTCCACTCAAGCAGACCCTTTTTCAACATTCTGAAATAAGCTAACAAGACCTCTTTTATCTCACACCAAATTTTACATCATTCCTGGTCTTTGAATCTTTGATCCATCAACAAGACGAGCGAATCTAAAAGGTGTTGCATCAACAATAGGGTTATCGTTCGCAACCAAATCGGCTGTCAACCTCCCCGCCCCTAGACCAATACCAAAACCATGTCCACTATAACCTGATGAAACTACCAAACCTCTTATCTCATCTACCTTAGAAATAACAGGTATCCCATCAGGTGTACTATCGATTAACCCAGACCATGCCTCTTTTACTTTCACTCCCTTTAAAAGTGGAAAAGTTTCCTCTAAAACAGACATTAATCGATGCACCAAAGTAGGGTCAGGCTCTAATGAAAGTTTACGGTAACGTTCAAAAGGGGACTTTTCATCAAAAGACCATTTACCATAAAAAGCTTCTGGCCCTTGGAAAAACGTTTTACCGATACCTATTTTGAGATTACCTCTACGCTCTTGCAACATTTTTAAAAATTTAAAAGCATAACGCAGACCTTGGGGCGTAACATCCATTCTTCCTTGTGCCGCTAACCCCAAGGTATATCCCCCATCCAAACGTCTACGGATTGCTAATCCAGGTACGGATAAATTCCCTTTTAAAAACTCTGGTGCCTCTTCCGTTCGGAAAGCTGTGCTATAAACACTAGCCTGAGGAAGACTTAGTCCTATCCGACGCAAAAATAGTGATGACCATGCTCCACCCGCACAGACGGCACTACTACATTTCACAAAGCCCTTTTCAGTATAAACACCACTAACTTGCCCATTTGTGACCTCTACCCCTCGAGCTGCACAAAATTGGAAAATCTTAACACCCAACTTTCTTGCAGCTTCTGCCAATCTAGTGGTTGCAATACCTGGCTCTGCTCTACCATCTGAAGGAGACGTTTCTCCCCCTATCCATGCCTTTTCTGTACCATAAGCTAATTGTTGCGCCTCTTGCGCACTTAACATCCGACAATCCATACCATACGGCTTTGCCATCTTATTCCAGGCTTCCCACTTGGCGATATCTGATTCTTTATCAGAAACATAGGTGACTCCCGTGGCTCTAAAACTTATATCAGCACCGATTTCTTCTGAAATCTCTGCCCATCGCATTAAGCTATACTTAATCAAGGGAATTTCTTTTTCATCACGATTCTGTTTACGGCACCAGCCCCAATTACGGCTCGACTGCTCGTCAGCAATAATACCTTTTTCAACTACTATTGCTCTAACTCCCTTTTTTGCTAACTCATATGCGGTAGCAATACCAATAATCCCTCCACCAACAATAACTACATCAGTTTCTGTTGGCAATTGTTGGTCAACTTCTATAGTGAGTAAATCTGCTGGCATTTTAATTCCCAATAATAATGTTGTAGACGCAAAATGATATCACCTTACAAATCAGCTGGGCGTAACTGTAAATCGTGACGAATACATGCTTTCCAATGTCCCGGACTCACTTCAGTTAACTCAGGTTTTTGTTTAGCACAAGCATCAACTGCATACCGACAACGATTACGGAAAGCACAGCCCGACGGAGGATTAATTGGACTAGGAATATCGCCTTGCAATACTATTCTTCCTTGCTTTGTTTTCTTAGTATCTGGTACAGGGACTGCTGATAATAATGCCTCTGTATAGGGATGTTGAGGATTTGTAAACAATTCCTTAGTTGGAGCAATCTCCATCATTCGTCCCAAATACATAACGGCAATACGATCCGACATATGTCCCACAACAGACAAATCATGTGCAATAAATAGGATGGAAATACCTAATTTATTTTTTAACTCTAAGAGTAAATTAACAATCTGAGCCTGAATAGACACATCCAGAGCTGATACTGGCTCATCTGCTACTAATAGCTCTGGTTGACACATCAACGCTCGAGCAATACCCACTCGTTGTCTTTGTCCACCAGAAAACTCATGTGCGTATCTATTCATTTGATCTGGCCTTAGCCCCACCAACTCCAACATTTCTTCTATTTTTCTACGTTTTTCTTCTCTAGAAGATGCTAATTGGTGAATCTCCAAAGGAGCACTCAAAATAGTTTCCACTGTATGTCGTGGATTTAGAGAAGCGTACGGATCCTGAAACACTAATTGCATTTTCTGACGTAGGCGACGCAACTGAGATTTATTTAACGGCAAAATATCTTGCCCTTTAAAACCCACATAACCAGATGTAGGCTCTACCAATCGTAATACACTACGCCCAACTGTTGTTTTTCCTGATCCAGACTCACCAACCAGCCCCAAAATTTCTTGGCGTTTAATCGAAAAGCTAACATTATCAACGGCAACCAACTCCTTCTTGGTTCTGCCTAAGAAGTCCTTCTCAATGGTAAAGCGCTTTGTTAAATCCCTTACATCTAAAACTATTTCACTCATCCTAAGCCCCCTCTTCTAATTCTTCCCAGCGTTCACAACGTATCCAATGTGAGGGTCGTATTTCCGCCAATGACTGAGGTTTATGGCAAATAGACTCTTTAAAATAATCACAGCGAGGACCAAATTTACAACCTTGTGGAAGTTGAAAAGGGCTAGGAACATACCCTGGGATAGAAGGTAACTTTTGTTGATGATCATCATCTAATTGCAATCTAGGAACAGACTTTAATAAACCCTGAGTATAAGGCATACTAGGATGTTCAAATAACTCATCAACGGATGCTTGCTCAACAATTTGTCCACAATACATCACCATCACTCTATCTGCAATTTCGGCAACGACCCCTAAGTTATGCGTAATAAATAACAAACCCATTTTATTTTTCTGCTGCAACTCTAGCAACAGTTCCGTAATTTGAGCCTGAATTGTCACATCTAATGCTGTCGTTGGTTCATCAGCAATTAATAAACAAGGGTCATTAGCCAACGCCATAGCGATCATAGCTCGTTGACGCATTCCACCGGACATCTCATGTGGGTAATTATTTAATCTCTCTCGAGGAGCAGAAATACCAACCATATCCAATAACTCTACCGCACGGTCTAAAGCAGCAGCCTTACTAATTTTATGATGTAACCTCACACCTTCTGCAATTTGTCTACCAATCGTATGCAATGGATTAAAAGAAGTCATAGGCTCCTGAAAAACCATAGCAATATCACGACCTCGTCGCTCTCTCATTTCCTTTTCAGATAACTTAAGTAAATCAACAGCAACTTCATCTCGAGGGCCTTGAAATAAAACCTCTCCAGTTAAACTTACTCGTGGTGTAGGTGGTGTTAGACGCATAATCCCCAGACTAGTCACGCTCTTGCCTGAACCTGATTCCCCCACCAAAGCAACGGTTTCTCCTTGAGAAATATCAAAAGAAACATGATTAACCGCAGTAACTATGCCATTAACAGTTTTAAACTGGACACATAAATCTTTCACTTGTAATATAGGTTGCATAATACTACTCATTAATTCACCTCAGCTCGCGGGTCTAATGCATCACGCAACCCATCACCAATAAAATTAATACTCGTCACCGATAAAGTAATCATTAAACCAGGTAATAATGCTAACCAAGGGGCATTACTCAAATAGGACTGAGCGGCACCAAGCATATTTCCCCAACTAGGAGTCGGTGGCTGAATACCATAACCTAAAAAGCTAATATATGACTCCATCAAAATCGCATGTGCGACACTTAATGTCGCCGCAACCACAATAGGAGCAATAGCATTTGGTAATAACTCTTTAAAGATAATTCTCATATTGCTTGCACCAAGGGCAACTGATGCCACAGTAAAATCCCGAGTTTTTAAAGAGCGTACTTGTGCTTCAACAATACGAGCCACCTCCATCCAACCTGTCGCTGCAAGCAAGAAGATGATTGAATCGATATCTGGTTTTATAAAAGCTGCTAAGGCCAATAATAAAAAGATTGTGGGAAAACAAAGAATCGCATCAACAAACCTCATCAATACAGTACCGATGGTTCCCCCAAAATAACCAGCAACTAGACCAACCAATACACCGATTAACATACTTAATAACATAGCGCCAAAACCAACAGCTAATGAAATACGTCCAGCCATTAATAATCGCGCCAACATATCTCGACCTAATTGATCAGTACCCAACCAATACTCGCTATTGAACGGTGGAGTAAATCTAGCCAAGATATTCACTTGTGTATCATTATGTGTAATTAACCATGGTCCCAAAAAACATGCTAATACAAGAAAGGTAATAGTAAAAATGCCAAACATCGCCAATTTATGACTCATAAAACGACGAAAAGCTGTATTCTTCTTTGCTGGAGAAGCTAATGAAACTGTTGCTTGCATCTCACTCTCCTTAATGGTTCTTAATTCGAGGGTCTACAATGCTATATAGTAAGTCAGCCAACAAACTTCCTAACAATACTAAAATAGCCGTGAACATTAATATCCCCATCACGACAGGATAATCACGATAATCAATAGAGTCTAAAAACAACCTTCCCATACCCGGCCAAGCAAAAATAGTTTCAGTTACTAAAGCTCCTCCCAATAAAGAAGGTAATTGCAAACCTGCCAAAGTAATCATAGGCAACAAAGCGTTTCTTAGAATGTGCCCAAATAATATGCCACGTTCACTGACCCCTTTGGCACGTGCTGTACGAACAAAATCCATGTTAATGACATCTAGCATAGATGATCGCATATAACGGCTCCATGTCGCTGTAGATACTAAAGCCAAAACAATTGTCGGAGCAATTAAATGATGAATATAATTCCAAAAAGACTCATCGCCGGGCGTATAACGATTGCCGGAAGGAAGCCACTGCAATTCAATGGAGAAAATATAAATCACAATCAATCCAAACCAAAAAGTTGGTATTGAAATAGCCACCATAGATACAATAGTAGACAAAGAATCAAACCATGAATTACGGCGTATAGCCCCAACTATTCCAATCCAACAACCAATCAATGCGGCCAAAATAGTAGCCGCAATCATTAACTGAAAAGTCGCTCCTAGATGAGAGGCTATCACATGCAACACTGGTTGCTGATCTCGATATGATTTTCCCCAGTCACCCTGCAACATACTCCCTAACCAGTCAAAGTATTGAATATAGATTGGTCTATTTAAACCCATACGCTCTTCAATAGCTGCAATATCCGCAGCACTAAGCTCGCCCATGGCTGCAAATTGAGCCATAGGTCCGCCCGGTACCGCATGCAATACAGCAAAGCCTATCATTGTGACTAGAAGCAGGATACCTACCGCTATTAACAAGCGCCGTACAACATAACTCGCCATTTTTATTTATTCCAATACCAAGTATTTGCATTCCATGCATTAGACAAGACGTTTACATTAGGCTCAAAACCTGATAGACCTTTCTTATGTCCTTCAACTCTCACCATTTGATACAAAGGCAAAAGTGCTAAATCATCACGTAGTACGTGCTGAAGTTGACGATAAATTTCCTTACGCTCTTCAAGATTAAACGTTTGTCGCCCTTTAACCAACAACTCATCAGCTTGTGGATTTTTATATTGGAAAACATTGCTACCAGCACCGCCCTGAGCCGGAATGGATTTACTACCAAATCGATGCATTGCATCAGGATCATTCCCTGTTATTAAGTTAACACCAACCAATGCGCTTTCAAATTTTGATTTGGTCCAGTTATCACCCCACATTACTGCCGCTGGCATATTATTGATATTTAATTCAACACCAATATTTTTCCAATCCTGTTGAATTAACTGTTGCGTTTGTGCTCGCAACTCATTACCTGATGTCGTACTAATCGTAAAGGCTAAACGACGACCGTCTTTCTCTCGAATTCCTCCTTGCCCTTTCTTCCAGCCAGCCTCCTCTAGAATTTGATTTGCTTTATTTAAATCATAAACTTGTGCTGGCAAGTCCTTAGCATATGCCCATGAAGTTTTAGGTAAAAAACTCTCGGTCTTTTCTGGAATACCATAATAAATAAGATTTACAATGGCATCTCTATTCATTCCATGATAAAGTGCTTGACGTACAGCTTTATCTTGTAAGATAGGATGTCCGTGATTAACTGCTACCACTTCCATTGAAGCCAATGGAACCAGCTTAACATCTACAGTTTTTGAGTTTTTAATTTCATCGTAGAAGTTATGAGGGACACCCTGAATCCCTACCACATCGATCTGACCTGTTCTGAACTGAGTGTATAAACCATTCATATCAGGAATATATTTAAACTCCAATCGTTCTAAGTAAGGACCTTCACCATAGTATTTGTCATTAGCTACCAATACAATCCTATCACCAGATACACGACGGTCAAATTTGAAAGGGCCAGTACCGATAGGTTTTTGACTCATACTTGATGCATTAGGATCAGCATCTTTCTCAAGAACATGTTTGGGCACAATAAAAGTTGATGATAATTGAGAAATATAAGGAGCATAAACCTCTTTCATTGTCCACTTAATTTCATAATCATTAATGACCTCAATAGACTCAATTAATTCATGTCCTTGACGTGTACGAGTATTAAAGTTAGGCTGCTTAATGAGATTCAACGTATAAGCAACATCATGAGCTGTAAAAGGCTCACCGTCATGCCACACCACATCTTTACGCAACTTTATATGCCATGTCAATCCATCTGCAGAGATTCCCCCATTTTCTACAGTAGGTACTTCTTCTGCTAATTTTGGAAAAAAATTACCTTCAGCATCTACTGCCCATAATGGGTCGTATAAATTCCACCATACACCATGATCAACCTCAATAGCAGAAAGCAATGGATGTAATACTGTTGGCTCTTGAGAAAGTCCTATCACCGCCAAGCCTGTCGGTGTCTTAGGGGGATTCGCCCAAACATTCTGAAATGCTAGACCCGCACCTAAAATACTTATACCAAATCCAAAATTTAAAACTTGACGGAAAACTTTATTTGCTTTAAAAGTCTTAATTACTTGATTATTACAATTAGTCACTAACATACTGTTATCTCCTGCAGAAATTTTAGTACAAGTTAATTTATTTGAATTTTTTTTAATCCTGCTAAAATACTAGTACACTAGATGTTTCATGTCAATAATATTTAGTAATATTTAATGAGGCTTATTCGACAAGTAGTCAAAATCACTTTTTGTATAGTTAATCCTTATATAACAACTCTTATGACTATCACCACGACAGAAAAAACAAATACTAATCAACACACAGACAATCTACTTGTTGGACAACAGATTCGCCATCTGCGAAAAAAAGCAGGACTCACCCTGCAAGAGGTAGCAACAGCGACTGGTATGTCTGTTGGCCTACTTAGCCAAATTGAACGTAATTTCACAGACCCATCGATGAGGTCTTTGCGCTTATTAGCAACAGCACTAGATATCCCTATTGCACGTTTTTTTGATGAGCAAGAGCAAATAGCACAGCCTGAAAATTATATTGTCCGGCATAATTCTCGACGCCGTGTTACGCTTAAAAATGGACTATCAAAGCACTTAATCGTACCTAATGAAAACGGATTAATTGAAACCTATTTAGTGCACCTTTTGCCTGATGCGAATAGTGGTGATATTAAATATATCGCAAAAGGCGAAAAGTTCTGTTATGTGCTCAAAGGAGAGTTACACGTCACTCTAAACGGCAATCATTTCACTCTTGTTGAGGGTGATAGTTTCAGAATTCCTACAGATCTCCCTCATGCTTTTAGCAATATAAGTAATCAACCATGTGAATTTATCTGGAGTATTGTTCTTCTTAATAAGCTCTAACTCTTCTATTTTAAGTAAAAAATATATTACATAAGAAATTTCTTACTCTTATGACCGATTCCACCATCTCACCACTCAAAACCAGGCTTTACTATCCAAATCTAGTAAAGCCCTTTTTGTTGCTTTTATACCTATTTTTACTCTCTTTAACTATTTCCTAGTAAATTTCTCGGCTATCTTGATTTTTATCAATTACCCTTTCTATGCCTAGGGTTTATACTGGCTTCATTAACACTTTTATTCCGTTAGAGGAGAGTTTCAAATGAATAAAAAATTTGTCGCAACAGCCCTTTTTGCTGCTTTATTTGGTGCTACAGCTGCTCATGCTGCTGACCCTGTTAAATCAACAACAGGTGGTTTACCTGGCTATGATGTTATTCAAGCACCAGAGAGCATCGCTAAACTAGAACGCGTTAAACAAACACTCGTTGCTCCACCAAACGTACCAGAGCATAGCTTAGATGCACCCGCTGCTCCACGTATTGTTGAAGTAGAAATGTTTATCGAAGAAAAAGAAATCGAAGTTGAACCAGGCGTGTTTATGTGGGCATTCACATTCAACGGCTCGGTTCCTGGTCCGCTAATCATCGTTCACGAAGGTGATTACGTTGAATTAACATTGAAAAACCTTTCTAAAAACCAATTAGTACATAACATCGACTTCCACGCGTCTACAGGTGCGTTAGGTGCTGGTGAATTAACTCACGTTGCTCCAGGTGAAGAAGTTAAAGTACGTTGGAAAGCAACTAAACCTGGTATCCACGTTTACCACTGCGCTCCTGGCGGTGCGATGATTCCTTGGCACGTTGTACATGGTATGAATGGTGCGATTGTTGTCCTACCAAAAGATGGTCTAAAAGACAAAAACGGCAACAAGTTAAAATACGACAAAGCGATTTACATCGGTGAGCAAGACTTCTACTTACCAAAAGATGAGAAAGGCAATTACAAACGTTACGAAAGCGCTGCTCTTTCTTTCGCTGACGACAAGAAAGTGATGGATGGCTTAATCCCAACACACGTTGTGTTCGGTGAGCGTAAGGGTGCTTATACTGGTGATAATGCCCCAACATCAAAAGTTGGTGAAACTATCATGATTTACCATTCACAAGCTAACCGTCAGTCTTACCCACACTTAATTGGTGGTCACGGTGAGTACGTATGGGAGCGTGGTAACTTAGCTGATACACCTGCACAAGATTTAGAATCCTGGGTAATCGCAGCAGGTTCTGCTGGTGCAGCCATGTATACTTTCAAACAACCAGGTACGTACGTTTACCTCAACCACAACTTAATTGAAGCGGTGAACTTAGGTGCATTAGCTCAAATTAAAGTTGATGGTAAATGGAACAACGATTTAATGGAGCAAACACTCCCACCAACAAAAAGCAAAGAATAATTCTTTGAAATTTGTTAAATAAATAGGTGGCTGCTAGTTTTCTCAAAAATTAGCAGCCATTTTTATCTTAAAGGGCCTATCAAAAATGTTTCGTTTGTTTGTTCGCATGTTTTTAGTCATATCAATGCTAGCAGGAACACAAGTCTACGCACGTCAAATTTCATTTGATTTAGAAAATATCCAAGGTAAAGTCACACAAGCCAGTTATCCGGGTAAATATCTATTACTGTCTCTAGGCTATACCTCTTGCCCTGATATTTGTCCTACGACCTTATACGAATACGCTGCTACACTAGAACAATTAGAACAACCAGATGCTATCGTTCCCATTTTTGTGACGATTGATCCAGTCAATGACACAGCAGAGACTCTACTCTCCTACACCGAATACTTTGATAAACGCATTGTTGGTTTAACAGGTTCAATGGCAAATATTAAAGCCTTAACCGATCAGTTAGGCGCGACTTTTGGTTACCGACTCGATGGCAAACGTATTGATATACCTGAAAAAGGCACCGCTTATACGGTTTATCATACTTCCCTCATTTACTTAATCAACCCTGAAGGTCAGCTCGTTGATGTCTTTGACTATCAAATCGGTGCTGATGATTTAGCGGCAGCTTTAAATAAAGTTCTTGTGAAAAAATAATCATCAAGGGAATAATCCATGAAAAAAACACTTATCACACTCGCACTTACCTTAAGTGCCACAGTACCTGCATTAGCTCAACATCAAGGGCATACAGGCATCCATCTTGAAGAGTGCATTATTCAAGAACCGATTCCGGGTAAACACATGACGGGTGCTTTTTTAAAATTAATCCGTCATGGCAACCCTGTCACAATTAGCAAGGTTGATGTCTCCAGCATCACTGCTAATGCCGAGTTACACACCATGACAATGAAAGATAATGTCATGACAATGAGCCCCATGACTGACCTCGTCGTAGATGGTGAGCGCATCTTCCGCAAAGGGGGGGATCATGTCATGTTAATGCAAATCCCTACTGACAAACTCCCTAAAGCGGGTGAAAAGCATACAATGACATTTAGCTTCACTGACGGCTCAACGGCAAGTTGTGAAGCCATTGTTAAAACAGCAAAAGAAGTGATTGAGGCCACAAAAGCAGATGGTCATCAGCAAAATCACCATAAACACTAATCTCATCAAGCGAGTACGGTCATGAATAGACGCGATTTTCTTTCCTTGACAACTGGTAGCCTAGCATTAGGCCTATCAGGCGCCAATACTTTTGCGAGTGAAGCTACACCATCTCTTCATGCCCCTACTCGCTATATTTTCATCACGGATAACTCTACCTATTACATTGCTGTCTTTGATACAGTAACTGGTAAGCGTGTGGGTCATTTAAATTTCAATTTTCGCCCTAAAGTTATTGAAATGGCTCGTGATGACAGCATGTTAGCATTGGGCAATCCTGAGCTTTCTGCACTATATCTATTTGATTTAAAAACGCAAGAAACCAAAGTGGTGAAGACTCCTTCACCTGTCTATCAAATTTTCTTTATCCCTCAATCCAAACTACTCGCTGTTGCATTGAGAGATCAGGTGGGCATTGTTAATTATGTCTCTGGGGAAATGAAAATCTTCCCTCAGAAATTTGATTCAAATAAACGAGAAACAGTTCTTTATCAGTACTACACCTTATTATTCAGCTCTTTTAGCCAATCATTCTGGGTATTAGATAAAACAAAACCTGTGATTTATCACAATTATGGTGAAGCCTCTATGGATACCCCATGGCGTACTATTGATTTCTCTAAGCGCTTAAATACGTCTTCTGGCTTAGATAAAGGGGTAGCGAGTCCTGAAGACTATATGATTGCTTTTAATACGCTAGATGGCTCTGAAGGACTTATCTACTTCCCTGAGAAAGATAAACTCCTACACACAGGAGATATGTATACCGTAGGATCAACTTATCGCCCAATGGTATCACCCTATATTGATGCTTATTCCAAACGAGTTTTATTTGCTGATGTTTCTGGCAATATGGCTTATTTCAACCTCGAGCGTGGAGATGAAAAGCCAACTCGCTATAAAGTGGATTTTTCACCTCGACTCATTCGCAGTGGTTGGCTAGAAAGCACATGGATTATCGGAGGGGACAAGGGTCTTCGATTCCATGATTTTGATAACCCTGACAATCACAAAACCTATCGCTTCCCATACGAAGTCGTTGATATGTGGGTAACAGGTGATAGTAAAACGCTCTACGTAACCGTCGATGAGGGACCTCCACAAGTACTTCGTTTTGATATTCGCACACGCGAAATGCTAGAGCCCATGCCTGTACGCGGCGTTGTGATGGGCGGTACATTACGGATGGGTAGCAATAATAGTATCTGCTACTAATTTAATCTTAAATGTTTTAATCTTAAAGCATTGCTTAATACCGAAACAGAACTTAATGCCATGGCTGCACCTGCAATAATAGGATTTAAAAAACCGAGTGCAGCTAATGGTATACCCAACACATTATAAATAAAGGCAAAAAATAGATTCTGTTTAATATTCTTTAAGGTCGCTCGCGACACCAATAAGGCATCCACCATCTGATTGGCTGATTGTTGCATAAGCGATGCAGAAGCTGAGTATTCTGCAACATCAGAGCCTCCTTTCATAGCAAAACTCACATTCGCTGCAACCAATGCAGGCGCATCATTAACGCCATCACCTACCATAGCCACTACTTTCCCCTCTTGCCTTAAAGCTCGGATACGCTCAGCCTTATCTCGAGGACTACATTGACCATAAGCATGCGTAATACCTAATTGTTGTGCAATATACGATACCACTTGTTGATGATCACCACTCATGACATAGATATCAATTTGATGGTCTTTTAAGCGTTCAATGGCAAGGCGAGTATCTTCTTTCAATCCATCGGCTAATGCAAAAGCACCGACTGGCTTGTCGTTAATCGCAATAGCCACAATACTCGCAATACCCCAGACCTTATCACTTAGATTAGTCATGGATAAACCACAGAAATCAGGTTTACCTACACGAATAACGCCAATATCTGTCAGCTCTGCCATCACGCCCTGACCGACCACATTGGTAACATTAAATGCTTCCAATAACACTAAGCCTTTCTTCTGTGCAGCGCTAACTAAGGCTTTTGCTAAAGGATGTGTGGCACTTTGCTCAACACTAGCGACTATTTGCAACAACTTATCTTCTGAGAAAGTCACATCCTCAATATGGCTTGCTACTAACTCTGGTTTACCTGCAGTTAATGTCCCTGTCTTATCAAAAACGACGGCGTTAACATGTGCCGCTTCTTCCATCACTGTTGCATCTTTAAACCAAATACCACGCTTAACAGCTTGACCCATACCGACCATAATGGCTGCAGGTGTCGCTAAACCTAGCGCACAAGGACAAGCAATCACCAAAACAGCGACGGCATTCATAATCGCAGACTCTACATCACCTTTTAACCAAAAAGTAAGGATAAACGTGAGTATCGCAATCCCCACAACGACAGGGACAAAAATCGCTGAAACCTTATCTGCCAAACGAGCAATAGGTGCTTTACTGCCTTGTGCTTCAGATAGCGCTGACATCATATCACCTAACAAGGTCTGTGAGCCTAGTTGCTGTGCCTGATAGATAATACTACCGTCATTCACTAATGACCCTGCCAATACCGCAGAGCCAGATAGTTTTTCCTCTGCACGTGATTCTCCAGTTAAATGGCTCTCATCCATCCAAGCATTACCTTGCAATACAACACCATCAGCAGCAATACGATCACCGTGATTGGCTCGCAGAATATCACCCACTTTCACATCATCTAAAGCAATCGTTTCCCAACTTACTCCCTGCTGACGCTGTACTTTGGTCGGGCGTAATCGCAATAACAAACGTAAACTATTTAGACTATTTTTCTTGGCTCGCTCCTCTAGGTATTTTCCTAGACTGACAAAACCAATAATCATTACACTCGCCTCAAAATACACATGAGGCATACTACTACCATGATGTCCTGCATGAGGACTAAAGAAAAGCTGATAAATCGAATAAAGATAAATAGCGACTGTCCCTAATGTCACTAAAACATCCATATTTGCTAAGCCACCTTTAATCGCGGCCCAAGCGCTTTTATAAAAAGGAATCGCTAATAGCCATTGAACAATACTGGCGAGTATAAGCTGCCATAATGGCGGCAGCATCCATTGATGTTGCCCCAACAACATCCCCAGCATCCCCACAAGAAAGGGAATATTAATCACTAATAACAACCACAAGCGAGGGGTCATATGGGCTTGCTGAATCATCGGCTCTTTTTTTATAGCGGCGTTATAGCCTGCTTTTCTAATTAGCTCGATAAGCCCCTCAGTATCAATCAACTGAGGATTAAAAACAATCTGTGCCTCTTCTGAAGCAAAATTGACTTGTGCCTGATGAATGGCTTCTTTTTTATTTAATATTTTTTCAATTCGAGTCGCACACGCTTGGCATGTCATCCCTTCGATAGAAAACTGCAATTTTTCCATTACTACTACGCAATAACCTCAAAGCCTGCGTCCTCGATCGCCTCAACTAATGTAGCTTCTGTCACCACCGTTTCATCAAAAACCACTTCAGCTTTTCTCTCACTGTGATTAACCTGAGCACTTTGCACGCCTGATAACTCTGTCAACACACGCGTCACACTCTTTGCACAACCTCCACAGGTCATACCTTCTACATTAAATACGACTGTTTTCATCCTAACCTCACAAAAAATCATCTGTTAGATGTGAGTTCATTCTACTCCCAAACCATTTTTTTTACAAAATACTCAACAAAAAGAAAAAAATAGCCTACTATACGTAGAGAGACTAACTTTTAAAATGAAAAAAATGATGAATACTCGTAAACCCCCTCTTGATGGCGTTAAAGTTCTTGACTTAACGCGTGTTTTAGCTGGTCCTTGGTGTACACAAAACTTAGCCGACCTTGGTGCTGACATTATTAAAGTAGAACGCCCTGAAACCGGTGATGATACCCGTGCTTGGGGACCTCCTTTTTTAAAAGACGAACAAGGTAAAAACACAACTGAAGCCGCTTATTATTTAAGTACCAATAGAAACAAGCGTTCTATTGCCATTGATATTGCCTCACCTAAAGGCAGTGCTCTTGTTCGTGAATTAGCAAAATCTTGCGATATTTTTATTGAGAATTTCAAAGTAGGTGGCTTAAAAAAATATGGCTTGGACTATGAAAGCCTCAAAGCCATTAATCCTAAACTCATCTATTGTTCTATCACAGGCTTTGGTCAAACTGGCTCTATGGCTCAAGACCCTGGTTATGATTTTATTATCCAAGGGATGGGTGGGCTAATGAGTATTACGGGTGAACGAGATGATTTGCCCGGCGGAGGTCCTCAAAAAGCAGGGGTTGCTGTCACCGATTTAATGACGGGGATGTATGCTACGGTCGCTATTCTGGGTGCCTTGCATGAACGACACCGCAGTGGTCTTGGACAATATTTGGATATCGCCCTATTGGATTCACATGTCGCTTTATTAGCCAATCAAAATCTTAACTATATGACATCGGGTAATATTCCACCACGCTATGGCAATGCACACCTGAATATCGTCCCCTATCAAGTATTTCCTGCCAACGACGGACACTTAATTGTGGCAGTAGGCAATGATAAGCAATATCGAGATTTTTGTCAGGCCATTAACCATCCAGAATTGGCACAAGACGAACGATTTATCACCAACCCCTCTCGTTTGGCTCATCGTGATCTCCTTGTCGGTATACTCACCGATATTCTTAAAACCGATACTCGAGATAACTGGTTAAACAAGCTAAATGCTGCCAAAGTACCTTGTGGTCCAATTAATAATATCAAGCAAGTCTTTGATATGCCTCAAGTACAAGCAAGAGAAATGTGGCAAACATTACCTCATCCGACAGCAGGGACTGTTCCAACTGTAGCAAGTCCAATGAGATTCTCTGATACACCGATTCAGTATAAGAAACACCCTCCCTTATTGGGCGAGCATACAGATGAAATCCTCAAAGAATTTAATCTGCAAGATTTTCTGAATAATTAAAATTGCCATACCATAACGTCCACCAGCAATTAATGTGCTAATACGCTAGTTCATTAGCGTTTTTACGAATGGCAACACACTTCTTTTTTAATTAGATTTGTCAAATAATCAACCACAAAAAGGAAGCACCATGAAAAAGACCCTCTTTAAAATGGCTGCAGTTGCCACTCTCTTTACCCCTTTCGTTAGCTCAGTTGCTCTAGCTACGTATCCTGAGCAGCCTATTCGTATTATCGTTCCTTTTGCGCCTGGCGGTTCAACCGATATTGTGACTCGTATTGTCAGTACCAAAATGAGCGAGTATCTCGAACAACCGATAGTTGTTGAAAATAAAGCTGGCGCAGGTGGTGCTGTTGGCGCTCAAGAAGCTGCTCGTGCAAAACCTGACGGTTATACATTATCAGCAGCCACCGTATCTAGTATGGCAGTCAATCCTAACTGTAAACCCACAGGTTTAGGTTATGATCCATTTAAGGACTTCTCTCCTGTCACTAACTTTGCCAATGTACCTAATGTTGTTTCTGTACATCCTAGTTTTCAGGCAAAAGACCTTAACGAATTTATTAAAAGACTGAAAGATAATCCTAATAAATTCTCTTATGGTTCCGCTGGTCAATGCAGCATTAGCCATTTGTTTGGTGAGGCATTTAGACAAGCGACAGATACCGATATTACACATGCACCCTATCGCGGAGCAGGCCCAGCAGTTGCTGATGCGGTGGCGGGTCATATCGAAATTCTTTTTGACAACTTACCGTCATCATTCCCTCAAATTCAAGCTCAAAAATTACGTGCTCTTGCTATTGCTTGGCCAGAACGCTTAAAAGACTTACCTGATGTCCCTACATTTAAAGAGCTAGGCTATGCGCAACTCAATCAGCCCTCATGGTATGGTCTATTAGCACCCGCCAATACACCAAAAGAAGTGATTGATACCCTACATCAAGCTGCAGCCAAAGCACTACAAGACCCCGCCGTTAAAGAAGCGCTACTCAAACAAGGAGCATTTGCTTCGGGTAATACACCAGAAGAATTCGCTAAGGAAATTAAAGCGCAATTTGATTGGGCACATAAAGTGGTATCAGAGGGTAAGCTGAAACTCCAATAAAACCACATATTAGCGTTATTACTGATAGCAAATAAGGTCTCTTTCGGTTACATTTCAGGCAATTGTTTCAAATGAATGGAGTAGTACCATGAAAAAGACCTTATTTAAAGTTGCCTCGCTTGTGGCATTTAGCTTTGCAGCCTTATCTTCAGCTGCCCATGCTGCCTACCCTGAGCAACCTATTCGCGTGATTGTTCCATTCGCACCAGGTGGTTCAACGGATATTGTTACTCGTATCGTTACCTCAAAAATGAGTGAAATCCTAGGTCAATCTATCGTGGTTGATAACAAAGGCGGTGCTGGTGGTGCGATTGGTGCTCGTGAGGCTGCTCGCGCTAAACCTGACGGTTACACACTATCCATTGCAACGGTTTCAACATTAGCTGTTAACCCTGCATGTAAACCTACTGGTCTAGGCTATGATCCACTTAAAGACTTCACCCCAGTAACCAACTTTGCTAATGTACCCAACGTTGTAGCTGTTCACCCTAGTTTCCAAGCAAAAACGCTGGATGAATTCCTAAAACAACTTAAAGATAATCCAGGTAAATTCTCTTATGCATCTTCTGGACAATGCGGTGTTTTACACTTATTCGGCGAGGCATTCCGCCAAGCAACTGGTACCGATATCACGCACGTACCTTACAAAGGATCAGGCCCTGCTGTCGCTGATGCTGTAGGTGGTCATATTGAAGCTATCTTTGATAACATCCCTTCTTCTTTACCACACCTTGTAGCCGGCAATCTACGTCCTTTAGCGGTGGCGTGGAAAGAGCGCTTAACAGAACTTCCAGATACACCTACTTTTAAAGAGCTTGGTTACGAGCAGCTAAATCGTCCTGTATGGTATGGCTTATTAGCACCTGCTAATACACCAAAAGAAGTGGTCGATACTATCTACAAAGCAGCAGCTCAAGCACTCCAAGACCCAGCCGTTAAAGAATCTCTATTAAAACAAGGTGCATTTGCCTCTGGTAACACACCTGAAGAATTCGCTAAAGAGATTAAAGAGCAATACGACTGGGCTCATGAAGTCGTGAAAAAAGGTGGTTTAGAATTACAATAACCCCTCTCAAATAGCAGTAATACAAGACCTAGGTTATATAATGACCTAGGTCTTATTTTTTATGCACAGTCTTTAGCTAATCATAAATGAATCCTTATCATATTGACCCCATTACCCTCAGAGTGTTTCTTATTGCTGCTCGTCATCTCAATCTTACACGTGCAGCGACAGAAGTCCATATGACTTTGTCAGCCGTCAGTAAACGAATTTCTGAGCTTGAACATCAAACTGGTTGCATTCTTTTCCATAGAAAAGCACGGGGATTAGAGCTAACTGTTGCTGGTCAAGCACTTATAGAACACGCACAACAGATTCTTTTTAATATCCATAAGTTATCTTCAGATATGAAAGCTTTTGCAAATGGAGAGAAAGGACTTGTTCGTATCTGGGCCAACACCTCTGCTATTATTCAATTCTTACCTCAAGACCTAACAGACTTTGCACAACAGCAACCCGATATAAAGATTGCGTTAGAAGAAAAACATAGCCATGAAATTATTTCATCACTAAATCAAGAACAAATTGATATTGGTATTTTTGCCTCATCGATTGTCCCTTCATCAATCCAAACAATCACCTATCGCAAAGATAAATTAGTCCTTTTAACACCTATCAATCACCCCTTAGCATTACGAACAAGCATCGCATTTTGCGAAGCCCTTGCTTATGACTTTGTTGGACTATCCGTAGGGAGTTCATTAAATCACCTTATTCATGAAGCTAGTGTGAATACCGATTTATCTGTCCGATTTCGCGTACAAGTGAGTAGCTTTGATGCCATTTGTCGTATGGTAGCTATCGGCCTAGGAATTAGTGTTTTGCCAATTCAATCAATTTCCCAAGGTATGATAGGAAAGTCATTGCATGTTGTAGAGCTACTGGATGATTGGTCAAATCGTACATTGTGGTTAGGCATTAATCGCAATAGGCGCTTAACCCCCGAAGCCTTGAATTTATTCGAATTCTTAAAGAAAAAATCACCTTCACAATAGGATTTTCCCTAGGTAGACTTGAGATTTTGGAAAGTCTATTTCATAAAAAATTAATTTTCTTTTTACTTACCTTACTGCATGATTACAACTATATTTATCAATGATAGTAAGGGTAATGTATGTCTTTTTTTAATCGTCGTCCTCTTGATGGCATTCGTGTTCTAGAACTTGGGCAACTCATTGCAGGTCCATTTTCAACGAAAATCTTGGCGGAGTTCGGAGCTGAAGTAATTAAAATTGAACCCCCTGTTACAGGCGACCCATTAAGAAAGTGGCGTAAGCTACACAATGGCACTTCTGTGTGGTGGGCATCTCAATCTCGCAATAAAAAATCCGTCACACTTAACTTGCATAGCCAAGAAGGTCAAGACCTCATCCGTCAAATCATTAAAGATATTGACGTTGTCGTGGAGAACTTCCGTCCCGGTACCTTAGAAAAATGGGGACTCGGGTTTGATGAACTTAAAAAAATCAACCCTAAACTCGTTATGCTACGTATTTCTGGTTATGGACAAACTGGCCCTTACAAAGATAGACCTGGATTTGGGGTAGTCGGTGAAGCCATGGGAGGATTACGTCACTTAAGCGGAGAACCAGGTCGTCCTCCAGTCCGCGTTGGCGTATCCATTGGCGACTCCCTTTCTGCTTTGCATGGCGTTATCGGTGTTTTATTGGCATTAAGAGAACGTGACAAACCCGACGGAGAAGGGCAAGTTATCGATGTTGCTCTCTATGAGTCTGTCTTTAATATGATGGAAAGTCTCATTCCTGAATATGACTTTTTTAATGAAATCCGTCAACCTGCAGGTAGTAGCCTACCTGGAATCACACCAAGCAATGCCTATTTATGCGCCGATAATAAATATGCCCTCATCGCAGGCAATGGCGACAGTATCTTTAAACGTCTAATGCAATTAATAGGTCGCGATGATATGGCAGAAGACCCGCGTTTTGCTCAAAATGATGGTCGCGCACAACATGCAGAATACATCGATAGTGTCATTGGATTATGGGCTGCACAACTACCTTTGGAAAGCGTATTGCAACAACTGCATGAAGCAAAAATCCCGGCAGGCAAAATTTACGATGCAAAAGATATCGCTGAAGACCCACATTTTCTTGCTCGAGAAATGCTTATTCCAGGCGAATTGGAAGACGGTACACCTATTACACTACCAGGTATTGTTCCAAAATTAAGTGCAACACCAGGACGTGTAGACCATAAAGCACCTACGCTAGGTCAAGATAACGATGAATTCTTTAGTCAATTAGGCATTGATAAAGACACTCTAGCTAATTGGCAAAAGAATGGCATTATTTAAATAGAAGTGGTGTAAAACTATGCGAATTTATATTTCTGAAGTCTCACCTAGAGATGGTTTCCAAAACGAAAAAGTCTTTATTGAAAGTGAACAAAAAATTGCCTTCATTAATCAATTGAGTCAATGTGGTTACCACAAAATTGAAGTCACCTCATTTACATCGCCTAAGGCGATTCCTGCACTTAAAGATGCGGAATATGTGATGCATAATATCCATCGCCATCCTGACGTTATTTATTCTGCTTTAGTACCTAATCTAAGAGGTGCTGAACGAGCATTATCTTGTCAAGTTGATGAAATCAATTTAGTCATGTCTTGTAGCGAAGCTCATAATCAAAGTAACTTGCGCATGAGTCGAGAACAATCACAAGAACAATTAAAGGCGATTATTCAAGCGGTTAATCAACAATGCCAAATTAATCTTTCACTCTCTACTGCCTTTGGCTGCCCAATGCAAGGCGATGTTCCTTTTCTTGATGTCATCAATTTAGCGAAGTACTTTGCAGACCTTGGTGTGACCAAAATTACACTTTGCGATACGACAGGCATGGCGTACCCCAGCCAAGTTAAAGCTCTTTTTCAAGAGATTCAAACAGCGATAACAGGTATCGAATGGACTGCACATTTTCATAATACCCGTGGACTTGCATTAGCCAATACACTTGCTGCTTTAGAAAGTAATATCACCCACTTTGATGCTTCCTTAGGTGGTATTGGAGGATGTCCCTATGCTCCCGGTGCCTCAGGTAACACCAGCACCGAAGACTTAGTACATATGTTAGAACTGATGCATTTAGAGACTGGTATTCATTTGGAAAAGATTATGGCGACTAGCCGCCAACTTCCTACTCTCATAGGACACCCTACGGATAGCCAAATTATCAAAGCCGGGCCTCGATTAACTTTACATCCTGCTCCCGTTCAATAAGCAAGATTTCATTTTATAGGAGACATTTGTCATGAAAAAACTCTGGAAACCTCTCTTAGCAACACTATGCATTGCCCTCTCATCATCAGCGATAGCAAGTGACTATCCCAATAAAAGCATTCGCCTAATTGTACCTGCCGCACCTGGTGGTACAACAGATATTGCCGCCCGCATGATTGCTGAACCATTAGGAAAAGCATTAGGCCAATCCGTAGTTGTTGAGAACAAGCCTGGCGCAGCCGGTAAAATCGCTACACAACAATTATTACGCTCACCTGCTGATGGCTATACCTTACTTCTTCAATACTCAGGCTTCCAAGTCATTACGCCAAGCGTTGAGAAAGTAGACTGGGATCCTGTTCATGACTTTACACCTGTTGCGAATGTACTTTCTGCCCCTCAAGTACTTGTGGTGAAGAAAGACTTACCTGTTAATTCGCTCGAAGAATTAATTGCAATGGCTAAAAAAAGTCCTAACGCTCTAAACTATGCCTCTTCTGGTAACGGTGCTCTCCAACATGTCGCCACCGAACAATTAAATCAATTAGCCGGTATTAAAACAACGCATGTACCATACAAAGGTACAGGTCCAGCTCTAACCGATTTACTCGCTGGAAGTATTGACTTTACCATTACTACACCGCCTCCTTTATTAGCACACATTGAGGCAGGGGCTTTAAAGGCCTTAGCCGTCACTCATGATAAACGGATAGCCTCATTGCCTAATACATCAACAACAGTTGAAGCAGGATACCCTGATTTAATAATTTCTTCATGGTTTGCCATGTATGCGCCTAAAGATTTACCTGCTCCTATTCTGGAAAAATTAAGCTCCACCATTAAGGACATTATGCAAAGTGAGGATTACAAACAAAAAGCAGCTAAACAAGGAGCTGAGGCAGTATATATGAATCCTCAAGAACTTAAACAATATACTGCTCAAGAGGTAGAGCGTTGGAAAAAGGTCATTGACACAGCCGGGATTAAAGCTGATTAATTAACTTACCATTAGAAAAAGGACCTCTTATGCACAAGAGGTCCTCCTGTTTTTGTGATTAAGCCTATTGGGTTACTCTAGATTACATAATAAAATTAAATTCATTTGAGATAAGAGTTTTTATATCTCGAGTATTAAAAGGATTTTTTATTCTTTTCCCTATCCTAATCTACACCCCATTCTTAATCAAATCTTTAGCAATAATCACCTGCTGAATCTGCGATGTACCCTCATATAATCTAAATAAACGTACATCACGATAAAAGCGTTCAATACCATATTCAGAAATATAGCCCGCACCACCAAAGATTTGTACTGCTCTATCCGCCACACGACAGCACATCTCTGTCGCAAAATATTTTGCACACGAAGCCAATGTAGACACATTCTCTCCTGTATCACGACGTCTAGCTGCATCCAAAATCATACTCTCTGCGGCATAAATTTCCATCTTGCTATCAGCCAGCATACCTTGAATCAATTGGAAATCGACAATCGCCTGACCAAATTGTTTACGATCTTTGGCGTATGCTAAAGCATCCTTTAACATACGTTTAGCTGCACCGGTCGCAATAGAGGCAATATGTAAGCGACCTTTATCTAAGACTTTCATCGCTGTTTTAAAGCCTTGTCCTTCTTTTAGTCCAATTAGCTGTTCTTTGGGTACACGACAATTTTCAAAAATCACATCAGCGGTATGAGCGCCTTTTTGTCCCATCTTAACATCTCGTTTTCCGATAGACACCCCGGGAGTATTTGCTTCAACCACAAACGCCGAAATACCTTTCGCTCCCGGTTCATTAGAGGTACGCGCCATCACCGTAAAAATACCTGCATGTGGGGCATTGGTAATAAAGCGCTTGGTACCATTTAACACATAATAATCACCCTCTAGAACAGCGGTAGTTTTCACAGAACCAGCATCAGAACCCGCGTCTGGCTCTGTTAATGCAAAAGATGCAATTAACTCTCCCGCTGCTAACTGAGGTAAATATTTTTGTTTTTGCTCTTCGGTACCATCAATCACCAGACCACTACTACCAATACCATTATTAGTACCAATATAAGAGCGGAATGCAGGGGATGTTTGACCTAAAAGAAAGCCTAATCTAACCTCTTCCTCCATCGTCAAGCCTAAACCACCGTAAGCCTCTGGGATGGTTAAACCAAAAAGTCCCAACTCTTTCATTTGTTGGATAATATCCGCTGGGATTTCATCCGTTTCAGCGACAATGTTTTCAGCAGGAACAAGCACCTCTTGAACAAAGCGCTCAATCGTACTTTCCAAAATATTCTGTGTCTCTAAATCTCTAATCATTGTACTTCCTATTCTTTTTTAGGCATGACGCTAAATATCGCGTCTGCTGTAAACACCAATGTATCTCCATTTAAGATACGACAAGTGGCAAACAAAAGCTTTTTTCCCACTTTATTAAACTGCACAGTAGCTTCTAACCAATCTCCCTCTTTAGAAGAGGCAAGAAATTGTCCAGAAAAACTAACAGTGACATTCGTGACAGGGATATCAAAATAGCTAAGGATGGCGTCACCAAACGCATTATCTGCCAATGTCATATAAACGCCACCATGTGTTAAGCGAATCTTATTTAAATGATGATGCCCTACCCGTAACCCCAACGCGATATGCTTACCATTCTCCTTTTTTTCATAATAAGGTCCGGATAAATCCGAAAAAGGACTATCTCTATCTAGTTTCTCAAATCCTGCCGGTATAGCAATCTCACTCATCTATCATGCTCCTCAGTATTAATCAACGCTGATATTGCCTTGTTTGACAACATCTGACCAGCGGTTAATTTCTGATGAAATAAATTGACCAAATTGTTCTGGGGTATTAGGCTCAAAAACGACGCCTAAGCCTTTTAATTTTTCTTGAACATCTGGTTTTTTAAGCATATTATGCACAACCTGATTAATCTTTTCCCTGATTTCTTTAGGCGTACCTGCTGGCGCAACTAATCCAAACCATGAACTAAGATTGTATTCTGGGTAACCTAACTCTTTTAACGTTGGCACATCAGGGAAAGTATCAGAACGTTGTGCTGTCGTCACCGCAAAGGCCTTAAGCTTACCCGAACGAATATGCGGCGCAGCGGCTGGCATATTCTCAAAGTTCAAATGTGTTTGTCCACCCAATAAAGCCGTCAATGCTGGCGCACTACCATTAAAAGGGATATGCAGCATATCAATACCAGCTTGCTGTTTAAACAACTCCGCCGCTAGGTGAATCGAAGAACCGGAACCACTTGAACCATAAATGACTTTTTCTGGGTTCGCTTTAGCATAATCCACCAACTCACTTACTGAATGAAAAGGTGCACTAGGATTAACTATCAACACATTAGGAATCTTAGCGACCAACACAACAGGATCAAAATCTTTATTAATATCAAACTTAACGTTTTTATACAAAGACTGATTAATTGTTGAGGTAATCGCCATCATCAATAAGGTATAGCCGTCACCCTTAGCACGCTTGACTTCTTCAGTACCGATATTACTTCCTGCACCGGGCTTATTTTCTACCACAAAGCTTTGACCTAAGGTTTCACTTAGTTCTTTACCAACAAGTCGCGCCAATACATCTGTTGTGCCACCTGCACTAAATCCGACGACAATACGTACGGGCTTTTCTGGGTAAGTATCGCTCGCCATACTCATTGTCATTGGGATAAGACTTAATGCTAAGCTACCAAGGATACGTTTATATCCTCTTTGAATTGTTTTATTCATGCTGTCTCCATGATTGATTTATATCTAAAATATTCTTTTTATATCTTGACCTATTTTTTAGATTTAAAACAGTTAGTAAAACCCCCAAATTAAAACCCCTGAAATACTCAGATGTACTTCAGGGGAAACTGTTAATTTTTAGTCTTCTTCAACGAATGTTTCCTCTCGTTTTTTACGGATAGTCGGTGAGACTACCATAAGCACCAAGAGCAATGCCATCAACAATAGCACCATCGATAATGGACGGCTAATAAAGGTTGTATAGTCACCGCGAGAGAAGAGCAATGCGCGACGGAAGTTTTCTTCCATCATAGGGCCTAACACAAGACCCAATAGCAACGGTGCACCCTCACACTTCAACTTACTCCAAATATAACCAATCACACCAAAGATACCCATCATATAGATATCAAAAACGTTATAGTTAAGTGAATACACGCCAATAGCGCAGAATAGAAGGATGGCAGGGAATAAGATACGATAAGGTACTTTTAAGAGTTTGACCCATAAACCCACCAGTGGTAAGTTTAAGATGACTAACATTAAGTTACCTACCCACATTGACACAATCAACCCCCAGAAAAGTTCTGGATGAGAGGACATCACCTGGGGGCCAGGTTGAATATTATGGATAGTCATCGCACCAACCATCAATGCCATGACAGCATTACCAGGAATACCTAGTGTCAATAAAGGAATAAACGACGTCTGTGCTGCTGCGTTATTGGCCGATTCTGGACCAGCTAAACCTGCTGGATGCCCTTTACCAAAGCGCTGTGGCTCATTCGATAGTTTCTTTTCTAGTGTATAAGAAGCAAAGGCCGATAATACCGCACCACCACCAGGCAGGATACCTAAAGCAGAACCTAAGGCTGTACCACGAATAATCGCTGGTGTTGCTTCTTTGATTTCTTGGCGATTTGGATATAAAGAACCCAATTTATCGGTAATATCAACTCGCTGCTCCCGTTGCGCAAGATTATTCATGATCTCTGCTAAACCGAAGACACCCATCGCCACTACAGCAAAATCAATACCGTCTTGTAACTCAGGAATACCAAAGTCAAAACGAGCCACACCCGAGTTTACATCCGTACCAATCATACCGAGTAGTAAACCAAGCACAATCATACATACGGCTTTTAACAATGAGCCAGAAGCAAGAACGACGGCACCAATCAATCCTAATACCATCAAAGAGAAGTATTCAGCAGGACCAAACTTGAAGGCAATTTCAGCTAAAGGAGGTGCAAAACCTGCTAATAATAAGGTAGCCACACAACCTGCAAAGAAAGAACCCAAAGCAGCCAATGCCAATGCCGCGCCTGCTCGTCCTCGTTTTGCCATCTGGTGTCCATCAAGCACGGTAACGACGGCGGAAGTCTCTCCAGGTAAGGCTACCAAAATAGCTGTCGTTGATCCACCATACTGTGCACCATAATAAATACCCGCTAGCATAATCAAACCAGCAACCGGAGGAAGCACATACGTTAATGGCAATAACATCGCAATGGTCGGTACTGGACCAATGCCGGGTAATACCCCAATCAATGTACCTAACAAACAGCCTAACAAGGCATATAAAAGATTCTCAGGCGTAATCGCAACAGACAAGCCTAGTGCTAAGTTAGAAAATAAATCTACCATCATTAACCTCTCACACGGCGCACAATAAGAACAACACCGATAATTAGTGCCACAGGGATTAAAATCAGTGCAAAGACAGGCCACTCAGAAATAGCCACAGGGTAATAAGGGAACACTAGCCCTAAGCCCTTAACAAAGGCAAAAAAGGTAAATGCCAACAAAAAGATAGCATTACCAATAGCTACTTTAAGGCTGAATTCATAGCTAGCTAAGCTACTTACTAGCACTAAAAAGGCTAATGCAACAAAAATGCCAAGATAATTCATCATTAATGCAAAGGCAAATAAAGAACCAATGATTAAAAATAAAATATCAAAATCAAACTTAGCTATTTTATGCTCTTCTTCTATCTCTCCTTTTAAGGCACCCAAAGTTAAAATAGCCCCTAAAATAGCTAATAAAACCCCTAGCCAAAATGGAAAATAACCTGCCCCCATGCGAGCAGCAGTACCCATGTTATAGCTAGTAGCATGATAAGCAAAGAAAAAGCCAAGTACCACAAACATAATACCTGACCAAAAGTTTTGCTGGTGTTTAATCATCATTCTTTATTCCTTATACAGCGGGAATTAATCAAAAATCTGTAACAGATTACAACCGTCTAGCATACTAAAAAAATATTCCCTAAACTATCGGTAAAAGTACCGAGCAGGCTGGATTTTCTGTTAAAAAAGTAGCAAAAATCAGTAAAAAGCTGGCTTCAAACAAAAATAAGTTTTAAGCTTATTGCCTGTAGCTATATCTAATCCACCGATATTTTGCCTTGGAAATTTTTCACGCAAATTAAAACTATCGGTGATATTGCCAAAAGGTTCTGCACAAAACCAAGTTTCGCCGGTTGGGTTATAAAGCACAAAAAAATCCATCGGAGTACTAACGGTATAAGACAATCGACGATTGGACCACTCAATCGTCGCAGACTTATCCCAACCCGTAAAAATAGTGTCCCAAGAGCCTTCTTGCACCGGATACCCCATCGCTAGTCGTTGCACTAACGGATGATTGTCTAAATGCGTCGGCATTAATTCATCATCACTAAACCAAGCTTGCTGAACATGGGCATAAAGCGTAGTTTCTCCATCAATCGGAAAGAACGGATGATGTCCCATGCTAAAGGGCATTACCTCTAATCCTGTATTTTGCACTTCTACATCAATAGAAAGCCCATCTTCAGTCAAATGGTAAGTTTGCACCATGTCAAATGAAAAAGGCCACTCCTCAGTAGCTTGATGTACAAATCGCAATACTAGACAGTCCTGCGTCTGCTCAACAATCTGCCACGGCATATCGCGCGTAAAGCCGTGCATACTATGGGCTAATCCAGTGATACGGCTAGGATAATGAATCGTTTTGCCGTGATAGTCAAAACGACCATTCTGAATACGCCCAGCCCAAGGTGCCATGAGGAAACTGGCCATTCCGCTAATATCCCCTTGTGCTATCGCCTGAGAGGTCGCTGGACGTAAAAAATCATACCAGACATTATCACATTCAACAGCATAACGACTAATCGCTGCACCTAATTCAGGAACCACTTGTAAAAGCTGTCCATATGCCAATAATGTCACTACTTTTACCATAACCTTTTCCGATTCACTTATAACGCAATGGTTATACAACTATTCCCAAGAAAAAATTTTACCGGGGTTTAAAATATTTTTTGGGTCTAAAGCATGCTTCACTCGTCGCATCATATCAACAACCGGCAGACCCAATTCTTCTTTTAAAAATTCCATTTTATGAATGCCAATTCCATGCTCGCCAGTACAAGTTCCATCCATTGCAATGGCTCGTTGCACCAAACGATGATTTAATGCTTCTGCTTGTGCACGTTCCTCATCATTATTCGGATCAATCATCATCAAGACATGAAAGTTACCATCCCCTACATGACCTAACATCGTCCAAGGAAACTGGATTGCTTTCAAATCCTCTGCTGTTTCTCTCACACATCGAGCCAAAGCCGAGATAGGTACACATACATCGGTTGTGATACTCCGTGAATTAGGACGTAATTGTAGACTCGCAAAATACGCATTATGCCGAGCCGTCCAAAGACGAGAGCGCTCTTCTGTTTTGTTTGCCCACTCAAAATCAGCCCCTCCACACTCTTGTGCCAGCTCTTTAATCAAACTGATTTGCTCTTGGATTCCCGTCGAAGACCCATGAAACTCAAAGAATAGGGTCGGTAATTCTTTTAAGCCTAAATGACTATATTGATTAACCGCTTTGATAGCATTAGCATCCAAAAATTCTACACGCCCAATATTCGTACCGCTTTGACGAATCATTACCGTACAATTAACAGCGTCTTCTAAACTTGGGAAAGCACATACCGCAGCGATAATTTCTTCGGGAACGGGATAAACTTTCAGCGTAACTTCAACCACAATCCCTAATGTACCTTCACTACCAATAAATAAACGCGTCAAATCATAACCTGCGGATGATTTTGCTGCTCGACTACTGGTACGAATTAATTCGCCACTTGCTGTGACCACTTTGAGTGATAATACATTCTCTCGCATCGTTCCATACTTGACGGCAGTCGTCCCTGACGCTCGTGTACTCACCATCCCCCCAATAGAGGCATTAGCACCAGGATCAATTGGGAAATACAAACCTGTATGGCGAATTTCATCGTTGAGTTGATGACGTAAAACGCCCGGCTCTACCGTGACAGTAAAGTCTTGATCATCCACCGATAAGACTTTATTCATTTCACTTAGGTCTAATGTAATCCCCCCATGAATAGGAAGAATATGCCCTTCGATAGAAGTACCAGCACCAAACGCCACCACAGGAATACTATGTGTATGGCATAACTTTACCGCCTTAACCACATCATCAACTGAGCGCGCAAAAATCACCGCATCAGGCAGTGTTTTATCATAAGCCGACTCATCGCGTGCATGATGCTCTCGCACCGATAAGCTCGTCACGAACTGTGTACCAAAAGCTTTTTCGAACTCTTCTTGGATGGTTGGGGTTAATGTGTTATGCATTTTGTTCCTCTAAATTTAAACTATTCTACTACTCGAGCTTTATTTAATAGATTATCTGAGTTGATTAACTCTCTGATTTTTTGCATTAATTTAATTTGCTCAGGACTGCGGCTGTAATGTAAAAATGGCTTTTTAATACGACCAATACCATGCTCTGCTGTAATACTACCACCATACAATGCGGTTAATTGATACACCAAATCCTCGACAGGCAATAACTCTTCCTCAGTCAATTTCCCTGTTAATAAATGCAGATTACCATCACCCAAATGACCGAAAAATAAATTCATCGCATGGGGGTATTTAGCTTGTAAGGCTTGCTCCGTTTTTTCAATAAACTCTTGCATATGCTTTAAAGGAATACCAATATCAAAGGCGACAAAATGTTTCATAATACGTAAGGTTTCGCCACTCGCATCACGAATATGCCAAAGACCTTTTGCTTGTTCCTCACTCTGCGGAATAATAACATCTTGCAATAAACCACTCTCCAATTGCTGCTCTAAAAAAGTCGTCAACTTGGTATCTAGTCCCTCCGCTGCACCTTCTGCCTCTAACAACACATAAATAGGGTATTGCCCATCAAACGGAATTGCTTTATTCGCCACTTGGGCAGCAGTTTTTAAATAATTATCCCACATCACCTCAAAGCTGGATAACTCCGCCATACTCGCTCTCGCTTCTTTCAATAATACCGTCACGTCAGCAAATGACTTTAACGCCGCTAAGGCACTATACACAGCTGCAGGCTTTGGAAATAAGCGCACACAAGCACGGGTAATCACACCATAACGCCCCTCGGTTCCAATAAAGAGATGTTTTAAATCTAAACCAGTATTATTTTTGATGACTCGATTTAGCATATTAAGTACCGTACCATCAGGTAACACCACCTCTAACCCTAGGACCAACTCCCTCGTCGTCCCATAACGAAAGACCTTATTCCCTCCCGCATTAGTTGCAATATTACCGCCTATCTGGCAAGAACCACGCGCCCCTAAATCAAGCGGAAAATACCAGCCTTGTTCTAACACGGCTTGTTGTAATTGTTCTAAGACAACACCTGCTTGAACAATCGCTGTCCCGCCTACCGTATCAATTTCTTCAATCTGATTCATTCGTTCTAACGAGATAACGACATCGCCCTCATCAGGACATGCTCCGCCTGCCAATCCCGTTAAGCCACCCTGAATGGTATAGTTTTTTTGATGTGCAACACACGCTTTTATACAAGCTGCCACTTCCTCTGTAGAAGCAGGACGCAACACAATAGCAGGTAAGGCTGATGTAAAGCCACTACTATCACTTGTATATTTTTGCAGTTGATCAATATCTGTAATGGAAGAAATAAAGGAGAGTTGAGAAATAAAAGCGTTCATCAGAAGAATATTTATCAAGTAATCGAATAGCCTCATTATAAGCGACTTTATGAGGCGATAACAGCCTACAAATACTATTCCTCAGCACGATAAACCGATTTAGCAATATCTTTGATTTGCTGCACAATAGGACTTTTATCAAAGGCTCGCGTATTCATCACCACATGCACTTTGGCGGCTGCCTCTGTTAGCGGTAGATAAGTAATATCGGATCGTTGAAGTTTTTCAAAACTGGCTGGCACAATACATACCCCTTCTCCAGCTGCCACTAAACCTAACGCTAACTGTAACTCCCTTGTTTGAATTACTTTTTGCGGCTTTAATCCTACCGACTGAAAAACTCGCAAAACAATATCAGCAAAGCTAGGGCGTGGATGCTCGGGAAATACTATTAAGGGTACCTCAACCAAATCTACCAAACGGATACCCTCTTCCTTATCCAATAGCTCGGTCATATGATTTGGAATAGCGACATATAAACCCTCTTCAAACAATACCTCACTAGACACACTAGCATCATGTAATTGCAATCGCCCAAAGCCCACATCTATCGTTCCAGCTTTTAAGCCTGCAATTTGAGCCATCGTCGTCATTTCTTGCAAATGAATATCTACATCTTGTAGCTCTTCTTTAACTGTTTTAAAAACTGTTGGCAAAGCCGTATATAAAGAGGAAGCGACAAAGGCAATCGTCACAACCTTATCCTTATCCATGCCACCTATCTTTTTGGTCATCACCACAGCTTCTGTGGCCGCCGCTAATAAACTTTTGCTTTTACCATAGAAAAAATCACCTGCATCTGTCAATTCCATGGGTCGACTATTGCGTACGATAAGTTCAACCTCTAAAAAGTCTTCTAACTCTTTAATATGCTTGCTTAATGCTGGCTGAGCAATACGAAGCGTTTCTGCCGCTTTAGTAAAACTCTTTTTCTCAACCAATGTCACAAAATATTTTAGTTTTCTTAAGTTCAGCATAAATAACCTTTTAGTTATGATTTATTGCTAAATCTATATTAGACATCTAAAAAAATATCAAACATAATGTATTTTAATGTTAAATCATAACAAAAAAACTATTTAAGAAAACCATCCTTAAATGGTGTAAGGAGATAATAATGATAGATAAAACCAGTGAAGATATACGTGCTGTCATCAGCCAAATTCATGACGGTGCTACTGTCATGACGAGTGGTTTCGGTGTTGCAGGTAAGCCTTTTGAGCTGATTGATGCACTTGTCCAACATGGTGCCAAAGATTTAACCATTGTCAGCAATAATGCAGGCAATGCAGAGTATGGCTTAGCAGCACTATTAAAAGCGGGTCAAGTACGTAAAATCATCTGCTCTTATCCTCGTCAAGCCGATTCCTATGTATTTGATGAACTCTATCGTGCTAATAAAATTGAGCTTGAACTCGTTCCCCAAGGAACCTTAGTATGCCGCATTGAAGCAGCGGCGATGGGATTAGGCGCCGTTTTTACACCAACAGGTTATGGCACACTACTCGCTGAGGGCAAAGAAACTCGAGAAATTGATGGCAAGCATTATGTACTCGAATATCCTATCAAAGCTGATTTTGCCCTTGTCCGCGCCTACCAAGGCGATCGCTGGGGTAATCTGACTTACCGCAAAGCAGGACGTAACTTTGGTCCTATCATGGCAGCCGCCGCAAAATGCACGATTGCTCAAGTCCAAGAAGTTGTTGCTCTTGGTGATTTAAACCCAGAACATATCGTCACACCGGGCATTTTTGTCCAGCACGTTGTCGAAACAGGAGTACCTCATTATGACTTTTAAACCACTTACCCGTGACGAAGTTGCTAAGCGCGTTGCACAAGATATTGAAGAAGGCATGTACGTTAATCTCGGTATTGGTTTACCTACTCGCGTGTCTAACTATCTTCCTGCCGATAAAGAAATCATTCTTCATAGTGAAAATGGGATGCTGGGAATGGGTGGCGCACCGCATGAAAAAGAGCGTGACATGGACTTAATCAATGCAAGTAAAGAATATATTACGCTACTAAAGGGTGGGGCTTTTTTCCACCATGGAGACTCTTTTGCTATGATGCGAGGCGGTCATCTCGACTTATGTATTCTCGGTGCGTTCCAAGTATCCGAACGTGGCGACTTGGCTAACTGGCATACAGGTGCACCCGGCGCTATTCCTGCTGTCGGTGGAGCGATGGATTTAGCCGTTGGTGCGAAAAAGGTGTATGTCGCGATGGAACATGTCACCAAAAACAAAGAGCCAAAGATTGTGAAATCATGCTCATATCCATTAACAGGTCTTGCTTGCGTAGATCGCATTTATACAGATTTAGCCGTTATTGATGTCAAGCCCGAGGGGCTCGTCGTCATTGAGATGGTGCCGGGACTGTCTTTTGAAGAACTTCAACAACTCACCGATGCCCCTTTAATTAATGCTACCAAATAACAAAAGGACTTATTATGTTAAACAATGCGTATATTATTGATGCTATTCGTACACCTATCGGTCGTTATGGCGGTGGTTTATCAACGGTGAGAGCTGATGATTTGGCGGCTATCCCTCTTGAATACCTTAAAAATAAACACTCTCAAATTGACTGGTCTCAAATTGATGATGTTATTCTCGGTTGTGCTAACCAAGCAGGTGAAGATAACCGTAATGTTGCTCGTATGGCTGCATTATTAGCAGGTTTCCCTGTAGAGGTCGGTGGCAATACGATTAACCGTTTATGTGGTTCAGGCTTAGATGCTATCGGTACAGCCGCTCGAGCCATCAAAACAGGTGAACAACACCTAGTCATTGCTGGTGGCGTTGAAAGCATGACACGAGCTCCTTTTGTCATGGGCAAAGGCAATACAGCTTTTAGTCGTGAGCAGAAAATTGAAGATACGACGATTGGTTGGCGACTCATCAACCCACGAATGAAGTCCTTATACGGTGTTGATTCTATGCCCGAGACAGCGGAAAATGTTGCTACGGACTATAACATTAATCGCGAAGACCAAGATAAATTTGCACTAGAAAGCCAACAACGTGCTGCCCGTGCTCAACAGGCTGGTATTTTTGCTGAAGAAATCGTGCCAGTTTCTATCCCTCAACGCAAAGGAGATCCTATCATCATCAAAGATGACGAGCATCTTCGCCCAGAAACTACTTTAGAAGGTCTTGCAAAATTAAAACCCATTACAAAACCTGACGGTACCATTACCGCTGGTAATGCCTCGGGTGTCAATGACGGTGCTTGTGCGCTCTTATTAGCCTCTGATGAGGCAGTTAAGACCTATCAATTAAAACCTCGTGCACGTATTATTGGGATGGCAACCGCAGGTCTTGCTCCTCGTATTATGGGCTATGGCCCTGTACCTGCCGTAAGAAAACTCCTCAAACAAACTGGCCTGACTATCGAACAGATGGATGTCATCGAATTAAATGAGGCATTTGCGGCACAAGCACTAGCTGTGCTACGTGACTTAGGCTTACCTGATAATGCATCACATGTGAATCCAAATGGTGGAGCTATTGCTCTTGGTCATCCTCTAGGTGCCTCAGGCGCACGCTTAGTCACTACGGCATTGCATCAACTAGAGCGTACCAAAGGTAAATATGCACTTTGTAGCATGTGTATTGGTGTAGGGCAAGGTATTGCTTTAATTATTGAGCGTATTGAATAACATACTCAACACCATGGGGTAAATTCTCCTCCCTCACCACACCAGCAAAAAGGCGAGAGATTAACACTATCTCTCGCCTTGCTTTATAAACTACGTAGAACTAATACTCTACGCAAACGCTTGTAAGCCTGTCTGAGCACGTCCTAAAATCAGTGCATGTACATCATGCGTTCCTTCGTAAGTATTGACGGCTTCTAGATTCATCACATGACGGATAACATGGAACTCGTCAGAAATACCATTACCACCATGCATATCACGAGCAATACGGGCAATATCTAATGCTTTGCCGCAGTTATTGCGCTTAATCAATGAAATCATCTCTGGTGCAGCACGATCCTCATCCATCAGACGACCTACACGTAGCGCCGCTTGAAGTCCTAAAGCAATCTCTGTTTGCATATTAGCGAGTTTCAATTGAACAATTTGAGTAGCAGCTAATGGGCGATTAAATTGAATACGGTCTAAGGTGTATTGACGAGCAGCCTGCCAACAAAACTCGGCAGCCCCCATAGCACCCCATGCAATACCGTAACGTGCTTTATTCAGACAACCAAAAGGACCTTTTAATCCTCGGATTTCAGGGAATGCATTCTCCTCTGGGACAAAGACTTCATCCATCACTATTTCACCTGTAATAGAGGCACGTAAAGAAAATTTGCCTTCAATCTTAGGGGTACTTAAACCTTTCATACCTCGTTCTAGTACAAAGCCTCGGATTTCACCCTCATCATCCTTTGCCCATACGACGAGGACGTCAGCAATTGGACTATTAGTAATCCACATTTTATTGCCTGTTAATGAGTACCCTCCCTCCACTTTACGAGCACGTGTTTGCATACTTCCCGGATCAGACCCAGCATTTGGCTCTGTTAAACCAAAACATCCCACCCATTCACCTTTAGCTAATTTAGGGAGATATTTTTGTTTTTGGGCTTCTGTACCATAAGCATAAATAGGATGCATCACGAGGCTAGATTGAACACTCATGGCAGAACGATATCCCGAATCTACGCGTTCAACCGCACGCGCAATTAAACCATAAGCAACCGAAGACATCCCTGCACATTCATAACCTTCAATCGTACATCCTAATAAGCCTAGCTCACCCATTTTAACCATCAGCTCACGGTCAAAATGTTCATGTCGATTAGCCTCACGAATACCTGGCATAAGCACTTCTTGACAAAAAGCCTCTGCGGTATCCGATACCATACGTTCTTCTTCGGTAAGTTGATCCGTTAATAAAAAAGGGTCTTGCCAATTAAATGGGGCTCGCGACATCACTCCGTCTCCTATGATGAAAATCTAAAGAATATTCTTCTGAAAAATACTCATATCTTAATCAGATTAACACAATCAAGCAAGAGCATAAAAACCCCTACTACATGCCTTTAAAGAGTTGCAAACAATTCAGGTTGAAGAAATGTCCCATCCAAAACTCTATCGACTGACGCCTCACCACAGAAAACTCAGTCCAGCAAATTTTTACAGTACGTTATTCAGTACTAGAGCCAACAATCTTGTTGGCTCTAGTGTTATAGACTAACGATTAGCGTTCAAAGTGCAAGAACTGCATATGGCGCTCATATTGATTAAGTACATCAATAATAATTTGCTCCTTAGTACAACCAAGAATATCATAGTCTTGGCTACCCTCAGCTAAGAAAACCTCTGCTCGATAATACATATCCTCATCATGAATAGCAGAAATATTTGCCGATTGCCCCAGTGCAAATACCGGCTTAATCGCTTTGACTAAACGTACTTGATAGAAGAAATCCACTTCTTCACCATGTAATACTTCAAGTTCCAAACGATCTTCTTCTTTGAGTAGCTTAATCGTCAGCCCTTTCTTCTCCAACTCAGAAGCCACATCCTCTAAGGCTGGATTCACATAATTCGCCATAAAGCGATAGGCTTCTTTCTTACCTGGGAATGATACCAAGCGATGTAAACGATTGCGCCAGTTATTACCACTATCCAACACAAGTGCCTTATCTACATGAACTGCTTTTCGTTTATTGCCCTCTTGACGTAAGCTCACCCACATTGAAATCATATAGGCAATTAAGACAAAAGAGAATGGCAAACCAGCCACGACAGAGACCGATTGCAAAGATGAAAAACCACCCGCGAATAATAAACCTAAGGTGACCAATCCTGTTGCTGCTGCCCAAAACAATCGCAACCAAATTGGGGCATCCACTTCTGCTGATAGATTTTTAGAACTTAAATTAGCTAAAACCAATGCACCAGAGTCTGCTGATGTTACAAAGAAAATTAGACCGATAATGACTCCCATCATTGACCATAATTTAGCATAAGGGTAATGTTCAAATAAGGCAAACATCCCCATTGCCGGCTCTTCTAGCGCTACTTTACCTAGATCTGCAGCCCCATTAGCAACCAACTCAATACCGCTATTACCAAAGATAGAGAACCAAGCAAAAATAAAGCCTAACGGAATAAACATCACACCAAACACAAACTCACGTAAGGTACGACCGCGCGAAATACGTGCAATAAACAACCCAACAAATGGTGCCCAAGCTACCCACCATGCCCAGAAGAAAATGGTCCACCAAGACTTCCACTCAGCGCCTTTTTCACCCTCATACGCATACACTTGGAATGTTTTACTGATAAGTGTTTGGAAATAGTCACCGATATTTTCAGTAAAGGTATTCAGTAAGTAAACCGTTGGCCCCATCACCAGCAAAGCGATTAATAAAACGGTAGCGCCCAGCATATTAATTTCAGATAGACGACGCACCCCTTTTTCCACACCTGACATAGCCGACAAAGCAGCGGCAGCCACTACACTGATAATAATCAGCGCCTGAACTGTCTTACTGTCTTCTATACCAAACATATGGCTGAGACCCGCATTGGCTTGTAATACGCCAATACCTAAACTCGTGGCAATACCCAATAAGGTACACACCACACCAAATGTATCAACGGTATAACCCAATGCCCCATTGACGCGTTTCTCACCAAATAAAGGCACTAAAGCACTACGTAAGGCTAAAGGCATATTCTTACGATACGCAAAATACGCTAAGGCCATACCGATTAAGGCGTAAATCCCCCATCCATGGAGCCCCCAATGTAAAAAAGCTTGAGGCAAAGCGGCTCTTGCTGCCTCTAAGGTTCCTCCCTCTCCCATTGGTGGAGCAAGGTAATGTGTTAAGGGCTCAGATACACCAAAGAACAACAAATCGATCCCAATACCTGCTGAGAAAAGCATAGCTGCCCATGCTAAAAAGGGGAAATCTGGCTTATCATGATCTTGCCCTAACTTAATATCACCATAACGTGATACACCAATAAACAAAGCAAAGATTCCATAAGCCGCCACTGCTAGCATGTAATACCAGCCAAAATAATCGGATACCCAGCGTAAAGCATTACCTAAAATCGCTTCACTCGTCACGGGAAATAAAATGGTCCCTAAAATTAAAGCGATAGTTCCTACTGAGGCAGTAATAAAAACAGTTTTATTCACCGTGGAGGTGCTATCTCCCTTAGATACACTCATTTGCATAGTCTTCTCCTTATTCTTTGTGTTTATGTTTAAACACTTCTTAGAGGTGTCCCTCTCACTGGACTACCATTAGCGACATAATAGGAGGCTGTCGATTTAGGTAACACACGTCCTCTCATAACATCTGCAATTTTTTCTGCCATCATAATCGTCGTGGCATTCAGATTGCCGGTAATAATATCGGGCATAATCGATGCATCCACAATACGTAATCCTTCGATACCATGCACGCGTCCTTGTGCATCAGTCACCGCATCATTTCCTTCACCCATCGCACATGTGCATGAAGGATGATAAGCGGTCTCCGCATGATTACGCACGTATTCATCTAACTCAGCATCGCTTTGTAAATGCTCTGCGGGTGTAATGACTTTGCCTCGATACGGATCAAGTGCAGGCTGATTCATAATCTCTCGTGTAATACGAATCGCAGCTCGGAATTCTTCCCAATCCTGCGCATGGCTCATATAGTTAAATAAGATGCTCGGATGCTCTGCTGGATTACGTGACTTTAATTTAATACGACCACGACTCAAAGAACGCATCGACCCCACATGAGCTTGGAAACTATGCGACTTACTTGCATTACGTCCGTCATAACGCACCGCTATCGGTAAAAAGTGATATTGAATATTTGGCCAAGCAAATTTCTCATGCGTACGGATAAACCCTCCGGCTTCAAAGTGATTGGTTGCACCAAGCCCCGTACCATTAAATAACCATTCTGCACCAATCTTAGGCTTATTCCACCAATGTGTCGCTGGTGCAATGGATACCGGTTGCGTACACTCATACTGCATGTACAACTCTAGATGGTCTTGTAAATTATTGCCCACACCCGGCAAATCAAGAATGACATTCACTCCGGCTTCTTGCAACCATTGACCTGGCCCCACACCACTGCGCTGAAGAATTTGTGGCGAAGCAATGGCTCCTGCACATAGCAAAACCTCTTTGTTGGCATCAATGCTATAAGCTTCGCCTTTATGCAGGAACTTAACACCTCGAGCACGCTTACCATCAAATAAAATCGTATCAGTCAACGCACCCGTCACAATCGTCAAACGGTCGCGATATTTTGCCATATCTAAATAGCCACGCGCTGTTGATGCCCGACGACCATTAGGGGTTACAAAACGATCCATCGGACCAAAGCCCTCTTGTTGATAACCATTTAAGTCTTCTGTACGTGGATAACCCGCATCCACACCTGCTTGAATCATCGCCTCAAACAAGGGATTAACATCGGCTTTGGCTGTCGTCACATGGATAGGACCATTGCCACCATGATAGTCATTTTCTCCAGCATCACGTTGTTCTGCTTTTTTAAAATAAGGTAAACAATCTAAATAAGTCCAATTTTCTAAACCCGGTTTTTTAGCCCAATGGTCAAAATCTAACGCATTGCCTCGGATATAACACATCCCATTAATTAAGGATGAGCCTCCAAGACCCTTGCCTCGTCCACAATCCATCACCCTATTATTCATATAAGGCTCTGGATCTGTTTTATACCCCCAGTTATAGGTCGTTCCCTGTAAAGGCATCGCTAAAGCGGCTGGCATTTGCGTTCTAAAATCCAAGCGATAATCAGGTAGACCTGCCTCTAACAACAATACTGAGACATTTTCGTCTTCTGTTAAGCGTGCAGCTAATACATTACCTGCACTCCCTGCACCAATAATGACATAATCATAAGCGGGTTTTAATTGCATTTTTTCTCCTATTCTTTGTCTGCGAATACACCTCGTCTGTCCATCTGATTTTTAGTGATAGACCCTTATATGTCTTGATTAAAATACAGAGGAGTATCTCGCTAATTCCACTTGCACTGATTTGGTCTGCGTATAATGCATAAGCGTTTGCACACCATTTTCGCGCCCAATACCTGACTGCTTATAGCCTCCCACAGGCATCTGTGCTGGCGACTCTCCCCATGCATTAATCCAACAAATACCTGCTTGAATTTGCCCAATAACACGATGGGCTGTTTGAATATTAGGTGTGACAACACCTGCGGCTAAACCATACGTTGTATTATTTGCTCGGACAATCACTTCTTCTTCTGTACTATAGGTCAGAATACTCATCACAGGGCCAAAGATTTCTTCTCGGCAAATGGTCATCTCGTCTAAGCAATCTGTAAAAACAGTCGGCTCGATAAAAGCCCCTTTGGCTAAGTCACCACCTGCTCGTCCCCCACCAATCAATAAAGTAGCCCCTTCTTGCTTACCTTTCTCAATATATGCCAAGACCTTTTCCATATGAGGAAAGCTCACTAAAGGACCAAAATTCGTATTTTCATCAAGGGGATTACCCATGCGGATACGTTGGACGCGTTCTACGACCTTTTGCTCAAACGCCTCTTTCTTAGTAAGAGGTACAAAAACACGCGTACCATTTGTACATACCTGACCCGAGCTGTAAAAGTTTGCCATCATGGCAATATCCGCAGCTAAATCTAAATCTGCATCCTCCATAATGATCAGAGGAGACTTGCCACCCAACTCCATCGTCACCTCTTTAAGACTCGACGATGCCGCTTGTGACATGACTGTTTTACCTGTACTCACGCCACCGGTAAAAGATACCTTAGCAATATCAGGATGTTGACTTAGGGCTGCGCCTACACGCCAGTCACCCTGTACGACATTGAATAGACCATCAGGAACACCAGCTTCTGTAAAGATTTCGGCGAGCTTTAAGGCACCTGTTGGCGTCACTTCACTCGGTTTGAAAATCATGGCATTACCTGCCGCTAATGCAGGGGCAGCTTTCCACATTGCAATCTGAATAGGATAGTTCCAAGCACCAATACCTGCAACGATACCAAGTGGCTCTTGACGGGTATACACAAAACTCGTTTCTCGCAAAGGAATTTGACGTCCCTCCAACATCGTTGCCAAACCTGCATAATACTCAATCACATCTGCACCAGTAACGATGTCTACATAAAGGGTTTCAGAAAGGGCTTTACCTGTATCTAAGGTTTCGATACGTGCTAACTCATCATTACGTTCACGTAATAAAGCAACGGCTTTTAATAAAATACGGCTACGTTCAACCGCCGTCATCGCCGCCCATATGCGTTGGGCTTTTTTAGCTGATTGAATAGCAAGATTAACTTCTTGTTCTGATGATTGTTGAACTTCTGAAAGTACCTCACCAGTCGCAGGATTAATATTCTTGAATCGTTCTGCTTGACTATCTTGCTCAACGTAACGACCATTGATATAAGCAGTGAGAATTGTCATAAGATACCTCTTTAAGTGATGTATTTCTTGTTCAGTCATAATCGACCGAATAGGATAAGCAAATTTACTTATTGAAACACTGCTTAGTGAAATACATTGCTGTACTTACACAGCAATACTGAAAGAGGTCAGCGTAAACTGAAAAAGACAACAGTCATCCACTGTAAACAGTGTTATACTGATTTTTTGAAATTTACTGCAATTAATGAAAATTAATATAAGTTTAAAGTATATTGTCGTAAGTTGTCAAATTACCCTCCAGCAACCCCTAAAGGGTTTTGGCGTAACAGCCCGCACAACCCCTAAAGGGTTTTGGCGTAACAGCCCGCATAACCCCTAAAGGGTTTTGGCGTAACAGCCCGCATAACCCCTAAAGGGTTTTGGCGTATCGCCTCCGACTACACCAACCCATCACTCTCCGGCGATACGCCGAAATAAAAAAGAGCCACCATTTCTGGCGGCTCTTTTCTTTTCGCTATTAGGCGTAAATTAGATTACGCGAACAGCTTCAATCAAACGTACAACACTCCACGATTTTGAGCGTGAAATTGGACGACCTTCAGCGATTTCTACTGTGTCGCCTTCGTTGTATTGATTGTTTTCATCGTGCGCTTTGTACTTGTTAGTACGGATGATGATTTTGCCATAGATTGGATGTTTAACACGGTTCTCAACTTGAACAACCACTGTTTTATCCATCTTGTTGCTTACCACTTTACCGATTAAAGTACGTTGGCGTTTTTCAGTTTGAGTTTGGCTCATATTACTTTCCTGCCTTTTCGGTCAATACAGTGCGTACACGAGCGATATCGCGACGTACTTTGCCTAACTGGCTTGTGTTAGAAAGTTGTTGAGTAGCACGCTGCATACGTAAGTTGAATTGTGCTTTCAACAAGTCCTCGAGCTCTTTATTTAGCTCGGTTGCGTCTTTTGAACGTAGTTCACTAGCTTTCATAAAGATCCCCTTAAGAACCTAGACGACGAACAACGAATGTCGTCGAAATAGGTAACTTGGCAGCTGCCAGACGGAATGCCTCACGTGCTAGCTCTTCGCTCACACCGTCCATTTCGTACAGAACTTTGCCTGGTTGAATTTCAGCGACCCAGTACTCTGGATTACCTTTACCGTTACCCATACGAACCTCAGCAGGTTTTTGCGAAATTGGTTTGTCTGGGAAGATACGAATCCAAATACGGCCACCACGTTTAATATGGCGAGTCATTGCACGACGTGCAGATTCGATTTGACGAGCTGTCAAACGACCACGACCAGTTGCTTTTAGACCGAAATCGCCAAAGTTTACGTCAGTACCACGAGTAGCTAGACCAGTATTACGGCCTTTCTGCTCTTTACGGTATTTTCTACGCGCTGGTGATAACATGCTTATTCTCCTTCTGCCGCAGGTGCTGCGTCAGCAGCTGGTTTGCGACCACGACCACGACCACCTGGACGACGTTGCTCAGTACGCTCACCACGAGGACGACGAGCGCGACGCTCTTCTTCACGAGGTGCTGTTACTTCAGCAGGCATTTCGCCATTTGGTAATAAATCGCCTTTGTAAACCCATACTTTGATACCGATGATACCGTAAGTAGTTTGAGCTTCTGATGTAGCGTAATCAATAATTGCACGTAATGTATGTAGAGGTACACGACCTTCACGATACCATTCTGTACGAGCAATCTCGATACCGTTCAAACGACCAGATGCAGCTACTTTGATACCTTGTGCACCAGCACGCATTGCATTTTGCATAGCACGCTTCATAGCACGACGGAACATAATACGCTTTTCAAGTTGTTGTGCAATAGAATCCGCGATTAATTGCGCATCAACGTCTGGTTTACGAATCTCTTCGATATTCACATGAACAGGAACGCCCATTAAACGTTGCAAATCTGCTTTTAGTGAATCGATATCGTCACCGCCTTTACCAATGATAACGCCAGGACGAGATGAGAATACAGTAATACGAGCATTCTTAGCTGGACGCTCGATTAATACACGACCAACTGAAGCTGCTTTAAGTTTGCGCTTCAAGTACTCGCGTACACGAATGTCTTCCGCTAACATTGAGCTGAACTCTGTATCTTCAGCAAACCAGCGAGAATTCCAGTTACGGGTTACAGCGAGACGGAACCCTGTAGGGTGAACTTTTTGACCCATTATGACTCCTTAAGCACCAACTTTAACCACGATGTGGCAAGTTTGCTTCTCAATACGGTTACCGCGGCCTTTAGCACGAGCGGAGAATCGCTTCATTGACTGAGCTTTGTCAACATAGATTGTTGTTACTTTTAACTCATCAATATCAGCACCATTGTTGTGCTCAGCGTTTGCAATTGCAGACTCTAAAGCTTTTTTAATGATGCCAGCGGCTTTTTTCTGTGTGAATGTTAAGATATTTAACGCTTGAGCCACAGACTTACCACGGATTAAATCCGCAACAAGACGTGTTTTTTGCGCTGAAATATGAACACCACGAACTACAGCTGTTGTTTCCATCGCTTACCTCTTAGACTTTTTGTCCGCAGCATGACCCTTGTATGTACGAGTATGCGCGAATTCGCCAAGCTTATGACCAACCATATTTTCGTTAACATAAACCGGAACGTGTTGACGACCGTTATGTACAGCGATTGTCAATCCGATAAAATCAGGAAGGATGGTTGAACGACGCGACCAAGTTTTGATCGGCTTTTTATCTTTACCTTCGATAGCAGCTTCTACCTTTTTGATAAGGTGAGCATCTACGAAAGGACCTTTTTTAATTGAACGTGACATAATATATTACCGTCCCTTATTTACGCTTACGACGTGAGACAATCATATTGTCTGTACGTTTGTTACGGCGAGTTTTGTAACCTTTAGCTGGAGTACCCCATGGGCTAACAGGTTCACGAGCTTCACCAGTACGGCCTTCACCACCACCATGTGGGTGATCAACCGGGTTCATTGCTACACCACGTACTGTCGGGCGGATACCGCGCCAACGTACTGCACCGGCTTTACCGATTTGACGTAAGCTATGTTCACCGTTGCTCACTTCACCGATCGTTGCACGGCAATCAATGTGAACTAAACGAACTTCACCTGAACGTAAACGTACTTGAGCGTAGATACCTTCACGAGCCATTAATACAGCAGAAGCACCTGCTGAACGAACTAGCTGAGCACCTTTACCTGGTTGTAATTCGATGCAGTGAATAGTAGAACCTACTGGAATGTTGCGAATTGGCATTGTATTACCTACACGGATAGGCACTTCTTTACCAGACTCAACAACCGCACCTACTTCTAAGTTACGAGGAGCAATGATATAACGACGCTCACCATCAGCATAGCAAACTAATGCAATGTGTGCTGTACGGTTTGGATCGTATTCAATACGCTCAACTTTAGCAGGGATACCATCTTTATTGCGACGGAAGTCAACAATACGGTAGTGAGATTTATGACCACCACCACGATGACGTACAGTAATATGACCGTTATTGTTACGGCCAGAACTACGTTTTTTAGACTCTAATAACGCAGCAAATGGAGCACCTTTGTGTAGACCAGGTGTAACTACCTTGATCATGCCACGGCGACCAGCTGACGTTGGTTTCATTTTAACTAATGCCATCTTAGTTCACCTCCGAAAAGTCAAGCTCTTGACCTTTTTTGAGCGAAACGTAAGCGATACGGTTATTACGACGACGACCAACATAACGGCCAGTACGTTTAACTTTACCTTTACGGTTCAGAACAGAGACAGACTCAACTTCTACTTTAAAAAGCATTTCAACAGCTGCTTTAATTTCTGGTTTAGTTGCATCAGAAGCCACACGTAAAGCGATTTGTGGTTTCGCGCCAGATTCAGCAATAAATGTTGCTTTTTCTGTGATGACTGGAGCCAGAATTACTTGCAATAAACGTTCTGCTTTCATCCTAAGATCTCCTCAAATTGAGCGATAGCTGCTTTAGTAATTAACACTTTTTTGTAGTGTACTAAAGATAGCGGATCAGCGTAACGAGGCTCAACAACAGCAACGTGTGGTAGGTTACGAGTCGCTAAGTAAGTGTTCTCGTCTACTGAATCAGTAATCACTAATACTGAGTCTAAACCCATTGCTTTTAATTTTGTTGCAGCCAATTTTGTTTTAGGGGTATCGAATGTGAATGAATCCACAACTGCGATACGGTCTTCACGAGCTAATTGTGACAAGATTGAACGGATACCTGCACGGTACATTTTCTTGTTCACTTTTTGGCTAAAGTTCTCGTCTGGAGAGTTAGGGAACGTACGACCACCTCCACGCCATAATGGTGAAGAAGACATACCAGCACGCGCACGGCCTGTACCTTTTTGGCGCCATGGTTTTTTAGTCGTGTGTTTAACGTCCGCACGATCTTTTTGAGCACGGTTACCACTACGTGCATTAGCTTGGTAAGCTACTACGACTTGGTGGATTAATGCTTCATTGAACTCGCGACCGAAAATTGTATCTGGAGCGCTAACAGTTGCGCTAGATTGACCTTGTTCATTTAGGAGCTTAAGATCCATTATTTGGCTCCTTTAGCAGACATTTTGATTGCCGGTAGAACAACGATGTCAGAGTTTTTATGGCCAGGAACAGCGCCCTTAACCAATAATAAACCACGCTCAGCGTCTACACGAACGATATCAAGATTTTGAACAGTACGAGTCACGTCACCCATGTGACCTGACATGCGCTTACCAGGGAAAATACGACCAGGGTCTTGTGCTTGACCGATAGAGCCAGGAACACGGTGCGAACGAGAGTTACCGTGTGAAGCACGTTGAGAACCGAAGTTGTGACGCTTGATAGTACCTGCAAAACCTTTACCGATTGTTGTACCTTGAACGTCTACTTTTTGACCTGCTTCAAACACGCTTTCAACAGGCACAACAGCACCCGCTGTGAATTCAGCTGCTTTAGCAGGATCTAAACGGAACTCTTTAAGGATTGAACCAGCTTCAACGCCAGCTTTAGCATAGTGACCAGCTTGAGCTTTAGTCACACGAGTTGCACGGCGAGTACCGTAAGCAACTTGAACTGCTGCATAGCCATCAGTTTCAACAGACTTAACTTGAGTAACGCGGTTGTTTGATACGTCTAATACTGTTACTGGGATAGACTCGCCTTCCTCAGTAAAAATACGCATCATGCCAACTTTGCGACCCACTAGTCCTAACCGATGAGCGGCAGGTGTAGGTGTCGTATTCGACATCATTTTCTCCAATATCTCACTACGATTGGTGAGACTCTAAATATTAATTAATTAAAGCACCTAAGCCTATGATTTAAAAAGACAATCATAAGAAAAAAGCACAATATTACTTATCTAACCTTAATGGTTAGCCTACTAATTTAACACTTTTCCTAGTTTTCCACAATAGAGAGTATCGAAAATTGTTGTAAAAATCCCTTTTTTTCAATACTTTATCGAAGTCCTCAAAAAAAGTTGGGCATTTTTTGAGCAATTTATCAGGTGCTGGTGATAAGAAAGTGATCTCTCTCTGACCTCTTTTAACTCAATCTTTTGATAATGACTGCAGTTTATCGGTTTCGGCGACAATATCAATACCTCCCAGCTCGGGCATTACTTTGACACTCTTAGCTGAGAGCCGCTGAAACTTATCTAACTTAGATACGAGACCTTGTTGTCCTGCAAAGCTTGTCATCGCTTGGTTATAAACCTTATTGGCATTATTAAGTGCCGTACCTAATCTAGATAAATGCTCTGCCACCGTTACCAACTGATTATAAGTATCCACGGCCCTATCTCCAATCTCTTGTAATTCTCGATGACTGTTAGAGAGCATCCACACATTTGCTACTGTACGCAAAGTCGGCAACAAACTAGTCTGCGATACCAAGACAACACCTTTTGCATAAGCATATTGAAAAAGCTCCTCGTCTTGACGTAACGCCTCAACATAAGCCGCTTCAATCGGCATAAACATCATCACAAACCCGACAGACTGGATATCAGGCAATCCGGCATAATCTTTGCGTGCCAAATCATCAACATGTGCACGAACATCTTTTACTAATTGCTTCAAGTAACGCTCAACTCTCTGCGAATTAGCTTCAGCAACTGCTTGTTGATAGGCTGCTAAAGAAACCTTACTGTCGATAATCAGCTGTCTACCTTCTGGCAACGCAACCACTACATCAGGAATTAAGCGTTCACCTTGCTGATTTTTAAAATGCGGCTGTGTAAAGTAATTCACCTCTTTCTGCAAACCTGCATGCTCCAAGGCAGTTTCTAACTGCAACTCTCCCCAATTGCCTAAGACCTTCTTATTCCCTTTTAGTGCCTGTGCCAGTTGTTGAGCATCTTCACCCATCTTGATATTGGCTTGCATCATTTGCTGTACTTGCTGTTGTAGAGCAGCTTGTCCCATCATTGACTGTGTATGAATATCATTAACACGTCGATGAAACTGATGTAACTGTTCTTTAAATGGCTGCAAAATCTGTTGAATATTTTTTTGTGCTTGTTGCTCTTGTTGCAACTGATGCAAGGTTTGTTGTGCACTCAATAAATCATTCTCAGTATCCTGTAACGCACGCTCTAAAACAGCAATTTGTGTTCTAGCCCTTGCGACACTTAATTGTCGCCAAAAAAAGAGTAAGATTACCAACAGCAATAGCACCGCTAATAAGGTTAGGTAATTTGCCTGCAAAAAGCTATCTAAGCTCATTCTCTTCCCTTCTATCGTTGATACAAATATTGCTTCAATAACAAGCATATAGCCATAATCGCCGCTGGAACCGCTAAACTCAAAAACACCTGTTCAATACTAAACTCACGTCGCACTAATTCTGCCACTAAATAAGAACCTGCGACACCACCAAAGCGACCAATCCCCATCATCCACGACACCCCGGTAGTCCGTCCTTGCGTAGGATAGAATAAAGCTGCCACCGTCGGCAACGAAGCCTGTAAAGTATTCATCACAATCCCGGCAAACAGCACCACCACAATTAAAACCACAATACCCCATTGCAAACTCCACCCCATCATTGCAATACTCATCATGGTTAATAGTGCAAGAAAAGCATTTAAATAATTCACATTGTAGCGATCCATGAGATAACCACTTGCAATCGCTCCCAGTCCACCTAACGCAAATAAACCCACGATTTGTTTAGCCACTGCAGCACTCATCACCTGCTCTAACAATACGGGCATCCAATTAATCACACCATAAAAGATGATTAAGCCCATAAAATAACAAATCCACAAAAGCACTGAACCAATAATATATTGTCGAGACAAGACAAGTCTTACTCCTTGCCCTAGAACGTTTCCTTGCTCTTGTAAACTGAAGTCCACAACATCCAAATCATGCCCTTTAAATTTCCTCAAAATCGCTTGTATACGTGACTGCATATTCGGCTTGGATGATAAAAAGCGCACGGATTCGGGAATCATAAAAAGCATCAAAACACTTAATACCAGAGGAAATACACCACCAAAAACCAAGGTAGAACGCCATCCAAAAGCAGGAATCAGATAACTCGCGATAAAACCACCTAATGCCGCACCTAGTGGAAAACCACAAAACATCGTATTCACAATACGCGCACGTTGATGTTGAGGACAATACTCTGATAGTAAAGTTACCGCATTAGGCATCGCTGCCCCTAAGCCAATCCCCGTGATAAAACGCCAACGTTCTAAAGCAACCAAACTATCTACCTGAGCAGAAATCAAGCTACCTATGGAGAAAAGTGCCACTGAGGCAATCAATAAATACTTTCGTCCAAAACGGTCAGCAATTGGACCACTACTAATCGCACCGCAAGCCAAACCAAATAAAGCGGCACTTAATACCGGCGCCAAATCTGGTCGCGATATCCCCCACTCTTGCACAAGACTAGGGGCAATATAGCCTATGACAGCCGTATCATAGCCATCAAAAAAAGCCACTAAAAAAGTCATGATAAAAATCAGTTTTTGATAGCCTGAAAAAGGGGTCTGGTTGATATAGTCTTGGATGGAGAGTTTCATTTACTATACGCACTCACTTCAATAAGGTTCCCATCTGGATCACGAAAATAAATTGACTGGATAGGACCCAAAGCACCTGTTCTCGGAACAATCCCATCAATGATATCCACTTGCTTTTCCTGCAACTCACGCAATACACTTTCAATAGGCGTACTAGTGATAAAACAAAGGTCAGCGCTTCCGCAAATAGCGTGCTGTGCCTTAGGCTCAATCTCATGACCTTTTAGATGTAAATTAATCTTTTGCTGTCCGTAATGCAAGGCAACTCTACCCTCACCGAACGTTTTTGCTTGCATACCTAAAATGCTTGTATAAAACTGAACGGTTCGTTGAATATCAGCTACTGTTAATACAAAATGATCTAAACGTTCGATATTCATTGTTTATCCTTTTATAAAAAACAAATTATAAAGCAAGCTTTTCACTATTTGACGATGACAAGTCAATCCTTTTAATCAACATAAGCATAAATCTTCTTGGCTTTTACTCTGAAGCAAAGAGAACTTCATCACTTTACAGAGAAAGTTTCATACAAAAACCGCTGAGAAGTTATTCTCCTCAGCGGTCAATCTATTGTGTTTTGAAAGGCATGGGCTACTTATACTAGCTCACCCATGTAACCTCAACTTATTCAAATGCAGGTACTACAGCACCAGCGTATTTGTCTTCAATGAATTTCTTCACTTCTGGCGTTTGTAAGGCTTTTACTAACGCTTTCACTTCTGCGGATTCCGCTTTTTCTGGTGTTGTTGCGACTAAGTTAGCGTATGGAGACTCTGCATCCTCAATAAATAACGCTTCTTGAGTTGGTTTTAGACCCGCTTCTAAAGCATAGTTAGCATTGATTAACGCGAATGTTACATCGTCTAATACGCGCGGTAACGTTGCCGCTTCTAACTCTTTAAATTTTAATTTTTTAGGATTCTCAACCACATCAGCTGCTGTTGCTAATAAGTTGCTTGGGTCTTTTAGCTTAATTAAACCTTGTTTTTGGATTAATAATAATGCACGAGCACCATTTGATGGGTCATTAGGAATTGCCACTACAGCACCCTCAGGGATAGCATCACCTTTTTTCAACTTTTTAGAGTAAGCACCGAAAGGTTCTACATGCACTAAGCCCACACCTACTAAGTTAGTTTTACGCTCTTTGTTAAACGTTTCTAAGTAAGGACGGTGTTGGAAGAAGTTTGCATCGATGGCTTTATCGAATACTTGTTGGTTAGGTTGTACATAGTCAGTAAATACTTTAATGTCTAACTCAATACCGTCTTTAGCTAAAACAGGTTTAACCTGCTCAAGAATTTCAGCATGAGGAATTGGTGTTGCAGCTACGCTTAATTTTGTCGCTGCTTGTGCGCCAGTTGCTAAGAAACCAGCTAGTGCTACTGCACCAAATAATTGTGATAATTTCATAGAATTACTCCTTAAATAATGTTGAATTAAAAATACTTTAAATATAGATTTATTTACGCATGAGTTTTTTTACAAGGAAGTCACCTATCATCTGAATGAGTTGCACTAACACAATCAGAATAATGACGGTCACTACCATCATGTCTGTTTGATAACGTTGATAACCAAAGCGAATGGCAATATCACCTAAGCCACCGCCGCCAATAACACCTGACATGGCCGAATAACTGACTAATGCAATAGCTGTCACCACAACAGCACTAATGATACCTGTAAGTGATTCTGGCAATAACGCCCACAATACTGTCTGACGAGGTGTTGCCCCCATCGCCTTACTCGCCTCGCTGATACCTGGATCCAGTTCACGCAATACGTTCTCTACAAGACGAGCAAAGAAAGGCGCTGCACCTACCACAAGCGGAGGAATCGATCCCGGTACACCTAAAGCACTGCCCATAATCCAGCGTGTGAATGGGATAAGCACAATTAATAAAATCAGGAACGGTACTGACCGCAACACATTGACGATAAATGACAATGTTTGGTAAACCGGCTTATTTTCCAACAATTGTCGTTCACTCGTCAGAAATAAATAAACGCCCAATGGTAAACCAATAATCACAGTAAATAATAACGACCACCCTGTCATTAACAAGGTATCAATGGTCGCTTCACCAACGATGCTCCAATTAATGTTTGACCAATTCATGCTTGTAATACCTCAAAGTCTACATTCTTCTCTTCAAAAAAGGCTTTCATTTTAGCCTTAGCTTGTTCTGCTGGGGTATGCTCAGGGTAGTTCACCACAATCACCAACTGACCAAATGGTGTATCCTTAATCTTACCGACCGAACCTTGAAGAATACTGAGGTTAAGTTCAAGTTCACGACTGATATGACTTAATAGAGGCTCTGCAGCGGCAACGCCATGATAAGTTAAACGAATAACATCACCATGAACATTGTCAGAAAATAGCTTCCAAGCATCTGCATCCACACCACTCTCGCTCAGTAAGGCTTTTGTCGTGCTATGTTGTGGGTGTAAAAATACATTAACCACCTCACCTAGCTCAACAATCTTACCTCCATCGATGACAGCCACCTCATCACACACATTACGAATCACATCCATACTATGCGTAATTAAAACAATCGTAATGCCAAGCTTTTGATTAATCTCATTGAGCAACGCTAACACAGATTGTGTAGTTTCAGGATCTAATGCACTCGTTGCTTCATCACATAATAAAATTTTAGGCTCAGTTGCCAAAGCACGTGCAATACCAACTCGTTGTTTCTGACCACCTGACAACTGGCGAGGATATTTATGCACATGATCCTCTAGACCGACTAGCTTTAATAACTCTAAAGCACGCGCTTTACGACTCTCTTTATCCACACCGGCGATGCGTAAAGGATAAATAACATTATCTAAAACCGTTCTTGAGTTCAATAGGTTAAAGTGCTGGAACACCATCCCAATTTGATGACGTAATTTGCGCAATTCATCAACGGACAGTTTGGTAATATCTGTCCCATCAACAATAACCTCTCCTTGATCTGGGCGCTCTAATAAATTAATCATGCGGATAAGCGTTGATTTACCCGCACCTGAACGACCGATAATACCAAAGACCTTACCTGCCTCGATATTTAAATCAATGCCTTGTAAAGCATGTAAGACTTTTTCTTTCGTCTTAAAGTACTTATGAATATTTTTAATCTGAATCAAGATAAAACCCTACTGATATGCTATGTGTGTGAGAGTTTTTACTCTTCTTCATGGCTCTCACAACGTATAACTTTATTGAATGAGTTGGGTGTATATTATCACCTCTAGTAATATATTCAACTATTTGCATATAACAAAAAGAAATAAACAATTATTTATTATTTTCTTTTAAGTTATATATTAGTTTTACTCATAAAAAAGCCCTGATGGTCTGAACTACCCATCATAAACATCCAACTTATGGAGGAAGTTTAATAGTCAGTTCCAGTCATCAGGACTTCGTCTAGAAAGGTGCTATGCCCCTACTCAATGAGGAATCTCAGCATCCGCTCGCTTACCAAGAATAATAGCCGCGATTAAACCAATAGCCAAACCACCCATTACATAATAAGTAGGCGCTAAAGGTGATTGGGTTTGTTGAATCAACCAAGTCACAAAGAATTGCGCAAATCCGCCTAATACCAATACCGCTACATTATAAGAAATTGACATCCCTAGAGAACGCACTTTGGTTGGGAACAATACCGCCATGACGGTACTAAACACTGAGAAGAAGCACGCCGTAAAGACACCCACAATTAATTGAAGAATCATTAATCGCTCAATAGAAGGAGCCGCTACCAACCATGAATATACAGGGTACATCGACACCAAAAATAAGCCTAATGAGACTTTTAACATTAAGGCTTTACTTATCTTGTCTGATAATAAACCAAATAATGGCGTCAGAATCACCACCCATAAAGCGCCTAATAATTGCACTTGGAAGGTTTCTTGTAAAGGTAGACCTAAAATACGCGTTGAAAAGGTAACCAAGTAAGTAAAGGTGATATATACCGTTACCGTCGCTGCGGCGACTAAACCAATACCGATAAGAATCTCACGCCACGATTGCATTAATGCCTCAGTCATTGTCACACGTTGTTGCATGCCTTTCTGCGCATTTTCTGCTTGAGCTTCTTTGAACGTATCTGTTTCCTCTAAACGGTTACGGATATAGACGGCTACTGGGATAATCAATAAACCAAACAGAAAAGGAATGCGCCATGCCCATGCTTGAATTTCTTCTTGTGTAAACAATGCCGTCGTTAAGGTACCTGCTCCAGCACCAATGAGTAAGCCCATCATTTGACCGGTCATTTGCCATGAGCCGTAAAATCCTCGACGATTAGGTGGAGCCATTTCAATTAATAACGCGGTCGCTGTACCAAATTCACCACCAGCAGAAAAACCCTGAATCAAACGTGCTACCAACACAACCAAGGGAGCTAATACCCCAATCGTCGCATAAGACGGTGTCACCGTAATCAATGCTAAGGAAATCGCCATCAGCGTTGTCACTAATACCATCGCTGCTTTACGTCCTTTTTTATCGGCATAAAGACCAATGAGTACGCCACCCACAGGACGCATAAAGAATCCCACACCAAAAATAGCCGTCATATAAAGAATTTCATTTAAACTATTGGCTTCACCTTCAGGAATAGGAAAGAAGACTTTAGAAATAATCGGGGTCATAAAGGCAAAGACTAAAAAGTCATACCATTCCAAGGCATTCCCGATAATAGCAGCGGCTAGATTCCGCATTTTAGATGTTTGTTGTGACATATCAATCCTCTCAATCATTCAAACTTAAAGTTATTGCATGTGTATATAGTTTTATATTTCCAATTGTAACTGATACAATAACATTTAACTATAAGGATTTTCCATATAGTTATTTTATAATTAAAGCAAATATATTCTTCTTATCAATGCAGGATACTCTTATTCTGAGCATCCCTTCGTCTAAAAACAAAAAAGCCGCACAATTTGTGCGGCTCATTGCTTCAATAATTAGGATTATTGTAAAGCGATTTCTACGTCAACACCAGCTGGTAAGTCTAAACGCATTAATGCGTCAACTGTTTTGTCTGTTGGATCAACGATGTCCATTAGACGTTGGTGTGTACGGATTTCGAATTGGTCACGTGATGTTTTATTTACGTGTGGAGAACGTAAAACGTCGTAACGTTTGATGCGTGTTGGTAGTGGTACTGGACCATGAACTACTGCACCTGTACGTTTCGCTGTATCAACGATTTCAGCAGCTGATTGATCGATTAATTTGTAATCAAACGCTTTTAAACGAATACGAATTTTTTGGTTTTTCATTTGAATAATCCTAAAGAACAGATTTAAAGAACAATAATAAAAGAACGATTTTATTATGTGACAAACACGACCATCCCGAAAGATGGTCGTGCTAGTCTAAGCAACTATACTAAAGCGTATAAATTACTTAGTGATTTTAGATACAACGCCAGCGCCTACTGTACGACCGCCTTCACGAATCGCAAAACGTAGACCTTCTTCCATCGCGATCGGAGCGATTAATTCAACTTCCATCGCTACGTTATCGCCTGGTAATACCATCTCTTTGTCCGCTGGTAATGTAATTGTACCTGTTACGTCCGTTGTACGGAAGTAGAACTGTGGACGGTAACCTTGGAAGAATGGTGTGTGACGACCACCCTCTTCTTTCGAAAGGATATACACCTCTGCTGAGAAGTTTGTGTGTGGCTTGATTGAACCTGGTTTCGCTAATACTTGACCACGCTCTACGTCTTCACGCTTAGTACCACGTAGTAATAAACCTACGTTGTCACCCGCTTGACCTTCGTCTAGTAACTTACGGAACATCTCAACGCCTGTACACGTTGTTTTTGCTGTTTCGCGGATACCTACGATTTCAATCTCTTCACCCACTTTAATGATACCACGCTCAATACGGCCTGTTACCACTGTACCACGACCTGAAATAGAGAATACGTCCTCTACTGGCATCAAGAATGTACCATCAACTGCACGCTCTGGTGTTGGGATGTATGAGTCTAACGCTTCAGCTAACGCTAAAATCGCTTGCTTACCTAAAGGACCTTCGTCGCCCTCTAACGCTAATTTAGCAGAACCTTTAACGATTGGTGTA